>CBDCJN010000045.1:0-194171 GCA_965217855.1 Actinoplanes sp.
GTTGCTGACCGTCTCGCGCAGCCGCTCCAGGTAGGCCAGCACGTCGAGCTCGGCCAGCCCCTCGACCGGCGGCACGGTGATCCCCATCCGGCGCAGCCGCAGCACCAGGGCCGGGTTGACCACCGGGTCGTGGTCGTGGACGCGCAGCCGCGGCACGTCGCCCGGCCCGCTCGCGGTCAGCTCGGCCGGGAGCAGCAGGATCGGGCTGGTGAAGGCCGCGTCCTCCTCGTCGCGCCAGTGCAGCATCCCGATCGCGACGTGCAGGGCGGCCACGCCGCGGTCGAGGTAGTCCTGCCGGGACTTGCGCAGCAGCCGGCGCAGCTGGGCGCCGAGCGCGGGCGCGGTCAGCCCGGTGCGGAACAGGGCGCCGGGCTCGGGCCGGGCGCCGGCCGGCAGGAAGCCGTACTCGTGACCGCCGCGCAGCGCCGTGACCAGGTCGGCCGCGGACGGGCCGACGATGTCGAGCGTGCCGCTCTCCGACCGGCGGAAGGCGATCAGGCGGTTGCCGGCGTCGAGGTTGACCAGGCCGTCACGCCAGGCGCGGACGGCTGTTCTCGGCGTTTCGGACCCCATGGTGACGATTCCACCAAGACGGGCCCCTCTCGCGCGGCAAAATCAGGAGTACTGCTCCTCGTCCTTTTTGTCGTAGTCGCGGATCTCGTCGAAACGGCCGGCGCCGGCCAGCGCCACCCAGGCCGGGTTGCCGAGCAGCGCCCGGCCCAGCGCGATCAGGTCGTACTCGCCCCGGTCGCGCCGCTCGACCAGCTCGCGCATCCGGTCCGAGCCGGCGAAGTCCCGGGTCAGGCCGATCGAGCCGACGGTGATCGACGGGAGGCCGGTGAGGTGCTTGGCCCAGCCGGCCAGGTTGAGGTCGCTGCCGGCGAAGACCGGCTCCCAGAAGCGGCGCTGGGAGGCGTGCAGGACGTCGGCCCCCGCCGCCTGGAACGCCTCGAGGATCGTGGCCAGCTCGGCCGGGGTCTCGGCGATCCGGGCGTCGTAGTCGCGCTCCTTGAACTGCGAGAACCGCACGATCAGCGGCATCGTCGACGGGATCTCGGAGCGGACGGCCCGGATGACCTCGGCCGGGAACGCGGTGCGGCCGGCGCGCGGGTTGGTCACCGGCCACAGGAACTCGTCCAGCAGGTAGCCGTGCGCGGCGTGCACCTCGACGGCGTCGAACCCGGCCCGGACGGCGACCCGCGCCGACTCGGCGTACGCGGCAATGATCGTCTCTTCGTCGTCGCGGCCCATGGTGGCCGGCGTCCACGCCGTCCCGGCCGGCTCGCGCTGACTGCCCAGGTGCCACAGCTGCGCGGCGATCCGCCCGCCGGCCGCGTGCACCTCGCCGGTCACGTGCCGCCAGCCCGCCTCGGCCGGGCCCGCCGTCAGCCGCGGCTCGTCCCGCTGGTGGCCCGCGCTGGGGTGGTCGACGAGCACGCCCTCGGTGATGATCAGGCCGACGCCGTTCTCGGCCCGGCGCCGGTAGTAGACGGCGTTCCCGGGAGTCGGCACGCCGAGCGGTGACCGCTCCCGGGTCATCGGGGCCATCACGAACTGGCTGCTGAGCTTCAGGCCGGCCAGGGTGACCGGCTCGACGAGGGCGGTTGTCGTTGACATGCCACTACGCTAAAACTTGACATCCATGTGAGGGTCAAGAGGTTCCGGGAGGAAATTTCGATGCGCATCGGCGACCTGTCCGCGGCGACCGGCGCGAGTGCCCGGTCCCTGCGCTACTACGAGGAGCAGGGCCTGCTGGCCAGCGCGCGCAGCGGCGGCGGGCAGCGGCACTATCCCGACCACGCGGTGGAACGGGTCTCGCTGATCCAGTCGCTGCTGTCGGCCGGCCTGAACAGCGCGGCCATCCAGGACGTGCTGCCGTGCATCAGCAACGAGGCGATCCGTACGCCGTGGCTGGCCGGGCGGCTCGAGTCCGAGCTGGAGCGGGTCACCAAGCAGATCGAGGACCTCCACCGGACGCGCGACATCCTGGCCGGCCTCGTGGAGCAGTACCGGGTCGTGTGATCATCGAACCGGTGGGCATGATGAGCTAATGCCCGAGCCGATGGAAGCTGTCCGCCGGTTGCTCGACCTGCGACATCGCGGCCGGGCCGAGGACCTGCCCGCCCTGCTGCGCGAGACCGCGCCGATGCTGGATGCCCGGACAGCCTCGGTCCTGCTGATCGATTACGGTCAGCTGCGGTTGTTCCCACTGCGCAGCCGCGAGACCGTGGGCGGGGCGCCGATCCCGGTTCAGGACACATTGGCCGGTCAGGCCTTCATGACCGGCCAGGTCACCGGCTCGCCCGGCTGCATCTGGCTGCCCCTGCTGCACGGCGCCGAACGCCTCGGCGTCCTCGAGGTGCACACGTCCTCGCCGCCGCTGCCCGAGCTCGAAGTCATCGCGGCCCTGGTCGCCGAGCTGATCGTGAGCCGCCGCGGCTACGGCGACGCCGTCGAGCACACCCGCCGCCGCGAACCCATGCAGCTCGCCGCCGAGATCATCTGGAACCAGCTGCCGCCCCTGACCTTCGCCGTCGACGGCACGATGATCACCGCCGTCCTCGAGCCCGCCTACGACGTCGGCGGCGACGCCTTCGACTACGCCGCGAACGGCGACATCCTGCACGTCGGCCTGTTCGACACGGTCGGCCACGGCATCGCCGCCAGCGCCGTCACCACGCTGACCCTGAACACGTACCGCAACGCCCGCCGCTCCGGCCTGGGCCTGGCCGACACGTACCAGTCGATCGACAAGTGGATCCGCTCGCAGTTTCCCGGCAGCTTCGTCACCGCGATCATCGCCGAGCTGAACACCGAGACCGGCGTCTACCAGCGCATCGCCGCCGGCCACCCCGCCGAACTGTTCCTCCGCGACGGCGTCGCCCGACCCCCGCTGCCCACCCCGACCGCGCTGCCGCTGGGCCTGGGCACCATGTTCAACCGCACACCCACGGTGACCACCGAGCAGCTGGAGCCCGGCGACACCCTCGTGCTCTACACCGACGGCATCACCGAGGCCCGCGACGAGGCCGGCAACCTGTTCGGCCTCGACCGCCTGACCGCCTTCATGACCGAGGAACTGGCTCGCGGCCTGCCCGCCCCCGAAGTGATGCGCCGCCTGATCCACACCATAGTCAGCTACGAACGCGGCGAACTCCGCGACGACGCCACCGCCGCCATGCTCTGCTGGAAAACCCACTAGCGACGACTGTGGCCGGTCGGCGCGAGCGCTGCGGCTGCCGTCCACGTGTCCTGCCCACCGCGCCGACCGACGTGATCGGCTCGGACCACGACCAACGACGCCGCACACCCGCAGCCGTGGTTTCACCGCTGCGCGCTGACCGCCGCCTACCGTCACCCGTTCGGGCGCCCGTTTCAGCAAACAGACAGCCTGCTCACAGCCCGTACTGGACTGCGCCACCTAACGTGGTGAGCACAGGCCGAGGAGCGGAACAGCAGCCCGCTCCCCAGACTGGGGCCGTCCGTCCGGTGTCCCCCGGCGTCGGACGGGCGAGCCCTCTCAAACCCCCGGCGCGCTGCGCCAGCGCGCGCCGGGCCAAACTCCCCACCCCGCCGCGGGACGCCTACTCCAGGCCGTCCCGCGAGATCGGGTCGCCGATGTGGAAGTCGCGGAAAGTGACCTCGAGCCCCGCCCGCTCCGGCGAACAGCACATGACCCCCACCTCGACGGTCTCGGGCAACTCGAGATAGCCGAGCCGCACCAGCTGCCACACCCCGTCGCCGTCTCCCCGGTGCACGCACACCGCAGACCCGAAGCGGGTCAGCCGCAGCCGCACCGCGCCGCCCTCCCCCGGCACCGGCGCCACCGACAGATCGGACTCGCCCCGGGTGAGCACCGTGCTGAGCTGCACGGCCCCCGACGTGACCTCGAGCCCCGTCTTCACCCAGGTCCGCTCATCGGCCCGCAGCATCAGCCCACCCTGATCAAAAAGCGCCGAGTGCCCCGCCGACACGACCACCTCGGCCGTAAAGTCCCCCCTGACCGCCCGATGGTAGAAATGCCCATTGTCAGTGACATAACCGTAAAACGTCAGCCGCCAGAAGTCCGTCTTCAACCCCGTCCGAACCCGAACAACCCCGTCCTGATCGGTCCACTCAGGCGGCTCGTTGAGCCACGACATCACACCCGACACCAGTTCTCCCCTTCGTCGATCGGCCGACCTCGGTCGCCCAGCTTTCGGTCGCCACGCCTTCGGTCGCCACGCCTTCGGTCGCCATGCGCTCGGTCACCGCGCCTTTGGTCAGCTGCACTCGGTCGACCAACCCGCGCGACGCGAGCCCACTGCCTCTTACAGTCCGAGCACTTCCACCGAAATGGTCGCCTTGAACCCGACATCGAGGCTTTCGGCCTTCCGCACCGCGCGTTTGATCGGCAGCACGAATGCGCCGTCCCCACCGGGAAAGATCGACGTCTCCCACCGGCTGGTCCCCAGCGAAACCCGCACTCGCACCGACCCGAACCCCCGCCGCACCCCTTCGGTCAGATCCCGGATCACGTCGGAAGCATCAACCGGCAGACTGACAAATGTCCAGGTCTCCGTCTTACGCGCATCCCAGATCCACAGCTCACCCTCAAAATCCACCACCACAGCGAGAGCATGGCACGCCCGTACGACACCTCCCGACCGCGCACCACACGCACAGACCGCCGGCGCGAGGACAAGTCGGCCGGCGAAGACCCTCAGCCGGTAGACCTCACGGCGCCGGAATTGGTGTCACCGGGCTCGGCCTGACCGAATTCGCCCGGCCCTGAGGTGAGCAGCCGCATCGTGGCCGGCCCGCGGGAACCGCTCAGGCCGAACAACGTCATCAAGCAGGGCGAACCTGATCGGGTGTCAACGGAACCTGCGCGATCGTCCGTCCATCATCGTCGGTGAACTCCACCTCGTACGCCAGGATGGGTTCCGTGAACACGTGAACCACCGCACCGACCGCGCCCGCGGCGAGCCCATCCGCAGGGAGATCGGCGAGCAGTTGAACCGTGTCGTACAGCTCCATGTCGCCCCTCACTTCCCCTTTTTAAAGAACCATCACCGCGCCTTTCCACTTCAACCACAACCCACCTCAGCCACGAGGCCCTTTCGACCAAGAGCCTCGGGCCGAAAGCCCGTCAGCCGAAAGCTGGTGGGCCTGTAGGGCGAAGCCCGGCCGCAACCGGCACGGTGCGAACGCGCAACCCCTCCCCGAGGCCGGCCTGGGTGACTGTCTCCCCCACCTCAGCCCTCATCGCGACAGCGCAGATCCCCACCGCAAGGGGCCCCCTTCCGGCCCATCCGGCCAGCCCGCGAGCAACCATTCCCCTGCCCGTCAGAGATCCCCCTGCAAGATGGGGGCCGGGGTGACCAGGCACGGCATAAATGCCCCACGGCCGAGCCTGGTCACCCCGGCCGCCAATCGTCCCAGCGCAAGAGAGACCGGCATCCTCAAACCAGACCCGACCAGGTCTGAAGAACCCACAGGCAACAACCGATCAGCTCAGCCGCTCGGTGAGGTGAACCACCACAGAGTCCCCGTCGGTTTTGTCCAGAGAACGACGGACAGCAGCATTGACAGGCAGCTTGTGGGTGCCGTCCCCCAGCGCCATGAAGGCACCCCGAAACGGCACGCCATCAACCGTCCCGGCCACCTTGACCAACCCCCGGGTGCCGAAGACGGCCGCCGAGTCGGGCATCTTGACGCAGGTCCAGGTGTCGCCCGGCTGGGCTTTGCCGAGCGTCGCCGTGAAGGTGATGTCGAGTGGTCCGGCCTTGGATGCCATCGGACCATGGTTCACCCCCCCGGCCCTTGCCTTCAAGCGCTTGAGGTATGTCAGCCTCGCCGCATGGCTGTTTTCACCATTCAAGAGGTGGCGCGGCGGAGCGGGCTGACCGAGCCCACGTTGCGCTACTACGAAGAGGTCGGCCTGATCGGGCCGATCGACCGCGACGAGAGCAGTGGGCACCGGCGTTACGGCGGGGCGGACCTCGACACGCTCGAGGCGCTCGCCTGCCTGCGGGCGGTCGGCGTGGGCATCGAGGACATGCGCACCTATCTCGCGAACCGGACGCGGGGCCGGTCGGCCGCCGCCGAGCAGCGGGATCTGTTGCTGCGGCACGCCGAGCGGATCGAGGCCGAGATCGTCGCTCAGCGGGTGCGGCTTGCCTATCTGCGGGACAAGGCTGATATGTGGGACGCCCGGGATCGGGGTGACACGGTCGCGGAGGCCGAGGCCACTCAGCGGGTCGTGGATGCTGTTCGCCGGTTGGGGGCGCTGCGATGAGCCGGGTGCTGGTCACCGGCGGGGCCGGATATCTGGGTACGCACGTGATCGCCGCCCTTTTGCGGGACGGCCGACCGGTTCGGGCCGTGGTGCGGTCGGCGGCGCGCGCGGCCAGTTTGCGGGCGGCCGTCGGCACCGGTGATGTCGAGGTCGTCACCGCCGATCTGACCGCCGACGCGGGCTGGGCCGAGGCGCTGGCGGGGTGCGACGAGGTGCATCACGTCGCCTCGCCGTTCCCGGTCACGCAGCCGGACGATCCGGACGAGCTGATCGTGCCGGCTCGGGAGGGCACTTTGCGGGTGCTGCGGGCCGCGCGGGATGCCGGGGCGCGGCGGGTGGTGCTGACCTCGTCGTTCGCCGCGGTCGGTTACACGCCGAAGCCGGGGGCCGAGTTCACCGAGGACGACTGGACCGACCCGGACACTCCGGGGCTGGCGCCTTATCCGCGGTCGAAGGCCATCGCCGAGCGGGCCGCCTGGGATCTGATGGGGCGCGACGGCGGGGGCACCGAGCTGGTCGTGGTCAACCCGACCTTCATTCTGGGGCCGACCCTGACCACCGACCTTCGGTCCTCGACCCATCTGATCAAGGCGATGCTGGACGGCGCCATGGCGGTCGCGCCCAGACAGCGGTTCGGGGTGGTCGACGTCCGGGATGTGGCTGATCTGCACCTGCGGGCGATGGCGGCGCCCGGTGCGGCGGGCAAGCGTTTCCTGGCCGTGGCGGACGGGCCGGCGCTCAGCTTTGTCGAGGTGGCCGGGATTCTGCGGCGGCGGCTGGGGGCGCTGGCCGAGCGGGTGCCGACCGAGGAGGCGCCGGGGGCCGAGCAGGCCCGCCCGATCATTCACAACGACCGGGCCCGCACGGAACTCGGCTGGCGCCCGCGTGACGTGGAGACGACGGTGGTCGAGACCGCCGAAAGCCTGCGCGATCTGGGGCTGCTGGGGGCGGGTCAGGCGGCGAGTTCGCGCTGATGGAGCAGGCTCCGGTGGGTGACGCGGTAGCCGAGCGATTCGTTGGTGCGGCGCATGGCGAGGTTGGTGTCGGCGGTGTCGGCCAGCAGCCCGTCCAGGTGCGGGAAACTCCGGCGCACCAACGCGATCTGTTCGGCCTTCATCCACCGGGCCAGGCCCCGGCCGCGGTGCGGTCGCAGGACGCCGGTGCCGTAGTGCTGGGCGTCGCCGGTCGCGGTGGCGGGGACGACGAGTTCGGTGAAGGCGGCCATCTCGCCGCCGGAGGTCAGGGCGGCCGTGGTGCACAGGGTTTCGCCTCGTTCGGCCACGGCCGCGGCGACCTGGTGCAGCCGACCGATCGTCCAGGGCTGCGGGGTGTAGGTGGCGTCGCCCATCGGCATGTCGTCCATCGCGGGGCGGGCGCGGGTGAACGTCTCGGCCAGGGAGTCGGGGACGGTGCCCTCCCAGTGGACCAGGCGGTAGCCGGGCACGGCGACCGGGACCGGGCGGGGGTCGTCCTTCAAAGCCAGGCGGGTGTACGTCAGGGTCAGCACCGGCCGGAAGCCGCGCGCGGTGCAGAAGAGGTCGCCGCCGGAGCCGAGCTCGACGGGCTCGGTCAGCAGGGCCCGTACGCCGCGGGCGGTGGCGGCCTCGGTGAGCTGCCGCAACAGGCGGCTGGCGATTCCCGCGCGGCGTTCGGCCGGGTGCACGTGGAGCTGGACGTCGGCCGTGCCGCCGCTGAGCGGCAGCCAGAGGAACGCCGTGCCGAGCGGGCGACCGTCGCCGGCCGCGGCGAGCCACGCCAGGCGTTCGCCCGGCGGGCGGTGCTGCGGGTCGATCAGCGGGGTCACGCGCACGGTCATGGGCGCAGAGGGTACGCCGGACGGGTGACACGGCGCGCGTCGATCTTTCCGGCTCCCGTCGCCCGCCGGCCGCCGACGGCCGGGCGGGGACGCCCAGGCCGTGCGCAACGGCGGGACCGGGCCTGAATCCGTACCGAAAAGCCCTTGATGCCTTGTGTATCGGCTATGCCGTCCGGGGCGCCGCGATGTCGAGCGCGCTGTGCGGCGCCACGGGGCCTCGGTCGCCGGCAGCAGCTGTGCCCTCTGGTTCGACCGCGGCGACAACCGCCCGGCCGGCACCCCCGGCGGCGACTTCGCCACCGGCAACTACAAGGGCCGGTGCGCCACCGGCGAGGACGCGGCGGGCGTCGCCGGGACCGGCCGGCGGGGCTCCGCCCGTACCCCCGATGCCCTGCTCTGCCGCCGGTCAGGCGGGTAATGACAGGCCCTCCCAGGGTGGGGCCGGGCGACGTAGCGTCGGGGGTATGGACCATCGCAGCGAGGTGCGCGACTTCCTGACGACGCGACGGGAACGGATCACCCCGGAAAAGGCCGGCCTGCCGGTGTACGGGGCCAACCGGCGCGTCAAAGGGTTGCGGCGTGAAGAGGTCGCCATGCTCGCGGGGGTGAGCGTCGACTACTACACGCGGCTCGAGCGCGGCAACCTGGCCGGCGCCTCGGAAAGCGTGCTGGGGGCGCTGGCCCGGGCGCTGCAGCTCGACGAGGCCGAGCGGCACCACCTGTTCGACCTGGCCCGGCAGTCCAACGCGACACCGGGCACCGCCCGGCCCCGGCCCCGCGCGGCCCACCACGTGCGGCCGGGAGTGCAGCGCATCCTCGACGCGATGACGGGCGCACCGGCGTACGTGCGGAACGGGCGCCTCGACGTGCTGTCCGGCAACGCGCTCGGGCGGGCCGTGTTCGCGCCGGTGTTCGCCGCGCCCCGGCCCAACATCGCCCGGTTCCTCTTCCTCGACCCGGCGTCGCGCGAGTTCTACCGCGACTGGGAGGTGGTGGCCGGCGACACCGTCGCGCTGCTGCGGGGCGAGGCGGGGCGGGATCCGTACGATCGCAAGCTCTCGGATCTGATCGGCGAGCTGTCGACCCGCAGCGAGCAGTTCCGGGGCTGGTGGGCGGCGCACAACGTGCGGCTGCACCGGACCGGGGTCAAACTCCTGCGCCACCCCGAGGTCGGCGAGCTCAACCTGACCTTCGAGTCGATGGAGCTGACCGCCGACCCGGGGCTGCGGCTCAACGCGTACAGCGCCGAACCGGGAACGCCGTCGCAGGACGGCCTGAACCTGCTCGCCAGCTGGGCCGCGACGGTCCCGGCGAGCGACAACGGGTAGAAGGGGCACCCATGTCGTGGAGATCGGAGGAACTGGACGCGGTCGGCGGCGCCGGGGAACTGCAGGTGGCGTCGCGCCGCGGTGACGGCACGCTGCGGACGTACGTGACGATCTGGGTCGTGCGGGCCGGCGACGAGTTGTTCATCCGGTCGGCCTACGGCCGGGAGAACGGCTGGTTCCGGCGGGCGCTGGCCTCGGGCGCGGGCCGGGTGCGAGCCGGCGGCGTGGAGCGCGACGTGACCTTCGAGGAGGCCGACGGCTCCACCCAGGCCGCCGTCGATCGCTCCTATCACGACACGTACGACCAGCACGGGCCGGCGATCGTCAACACTGTCGTCGGCGACAAGGCGGCCCCGGCGACGCAGCGGCTGGTGGCCGTCTAGCTCGTCAGGCTGGGAGCGGAGGATTCGAACCCCCACGGACCGGTCCAGAGCCGGTCATGCTGCCTGTTACATCAGCTCCCATGGCAGGGCGTGGCGTGACCGGCGGGCTCGAGGCCCGCCGGTCTAGCGGTGACTGGCCAGCGCCGCCCAGGTGGGCATCACCGGCGTGACACGCAGCGGCATGCGCGCCTCGGCCGGCGTCCGGTTGCCCTTACGCTGGTTGCACGCGTAGCAGGCGGCGACAGTGTTGAGCCAGCTGTTGGCGCCGCCCCGCGAACGCGGCAGCACGTGGTCGATGGTGGAGGCGGCCTTGCCGCAGTAGGCGCAGCGCCGCCCGTCACGGGCCAGCACGGCGGGACGCGACCAGGCCGGGCCACGGCTGTGCCGCCAGCGGGTGACCACGTACGTCACCAGGCGCACCACCGTCGGCACGGGCCAGATGCCGATCACGCTGTCCGGCCGGGCCTCGTGCACCTCGGCGACCTGCCGCACCAGCATGCGGACGGCGTGCCGCAGACTCACCCGGTGCAGCGGTCCCAGATCGGCGTTGAGCACCAGCACATCACTCACCGAGTCACCTCCTGCGTAGTCATCAGCGACCGGAAGGGTGACGGCAAGAAACGTCAGCGTCGCCACCCTGGTTGTCGAGCACGGAGCACGGCAACCGCGCAGCGCAGCGTCAACCGCTGCGACGCGTGGACGACGGACCCGAGCATTCGTTTCTCCTGTTTTCCGGCCGGTTGGTGATCTCTACGGTAGGGTCCGCGCCCGCGGGCGACAACGGAATAACTCACTCCCGTCCGAGTGAGTATTTCGGGGATCTGTGGGTTCGGACGGTTGCTTTGGTTGGGCGCGATCATCTTCATGGGGTGGTCGGGGCTCTTGCGCTGGGACGATTGGGGGCCGGGGTGACCAGGCTCGGCTGTGGAGCATTTATGCCGCGCCTGGTCACCCCGGCCCCCAATCTTGCAGGGGAATCTCTGACGGGCAGGGGAATGGGTGCTCGCGGGCTGGCCGGATGGGCCGTGGGTTCAGTGGGTGGGGACGGTGGCGTGGGTTCGGCCACGCGGAGCGTTCGCGGGTTTTGGTCGGTTTGAAGCCGAAGGCGGGGTGTTCAACCAGAGGGAGTGTTGGCTTGGGTGATCTCCTTGCGACGGCAGGTACTGCTCATCGGCAGGCTGATCTCCGCAGCGATGGCCGGGGGTTCGGGGCAGCGGCCCTGAGGTCTTCGACCTCCGGGCGGGGTCAGCTCGGGTAGGCCTCCAAGGTGGACAGCTGGGCGGCGGGCCAGGCGGTGTTGGCGGTTACGGTGAGGCGGACGTAGCGGGCCTGGGTGGGGGTGCAGGGGACGGTCACGGTGTTGCCGGTGGCGGGGTCGAAGGTGCGGGTGGCGGAGGCGGCCAGGGTGGTGAAGGTGGAGCCGTTCGTGCTGGCGGTGATCGCGAGGGTCTGGGTGCGGCTTCCCCAGGCCGGCAGCAGGCGCAGCACGAAGCGGCCCACCGTGGTAGCGGCGCCCAGGTCGACCTGGAGCCACTGCGGCAGCGCACCACTGCTCTCCCAGTAGCTGGAGGTGCTGGCGTCGACCGCGTTGGCCGCGACGTAGGCGCCGTTGGTGCTCGAGGCGTTCACCGGCCGGCCGGCGGCGAGATCACCGCCGGTCGGTGGCGTGGTGGTGCCGGTGACGGGCGCGGTCGGCCGTACGGCGGTGAGGGCGAGCTGGCCCTTCAGCATCCGGCCGCCGTCGCCGGTGATCCGCAGGTAGTAGTCGGCCGAGCAGAACGTGCCGTCCTCGTCGAGCGCCCGGATGCCTGACCCCGCCGGTACGGAGGCGCTGGTCTCGGCGGTTTTGGCGATCTGGTTGCCCTCTTTTTACTCGTCGAACATGGAGACGTAGAGGCCCTGGGCGCCGAGCCGGATCATGTTGTAGAGGCTGCGCCAGTAGAAGTCGCCGTGCCGGCGGTGGCCCGAGGAGAGGTCGCCGGGCAGCACACAGGGCTGGTAGTCGATGCCGTGGCGTTGCAGTCGGCCTGGTCGGGCGTGTTGACGGTGGCGTAGAACGACGGGGCCCTCGAGCGTGCCGGTGCGGCCGACCATCCACGGCGAGATCATGTGGAAGGCGTGGTAGACCTCGAGGAATCCGGTCCGGCTGTCGTTCTTGCCTTCGCGCCAGTAGGTGGGCACGCCGCCGATGACGTAGCAGCCCTGCGCCTTGAACCAGTTGACGACGTCGAGGCAGGCGGCCGGGGTGAACGGGCGGCCGTCGTCGTTGAAGCCGAAGCCCCAGATGCAGACGACCGGTTTGCCGTTCTGCCGCGCGTAGGCCGGGGAGGCCGCATGGGCCGACATCTTGGCCGTCCAGTCCGCCTTGATCTCGTTCTGCATCGACGTCCAGCCGGTGACGTCGTACATGATGTAGAACTTGCGGCCGGTGGCCTCGGCGGCGCCACGCACCTTGACGGCCATCGCGTCGCGGGTCGGGCCCTCGTCGCCCACCGGGTTGAACCGTTGCAGGGCCGCGGTGTCGATGCCGTAGGTGCGCATCCACTGGAAGTGCGTGTCGACGGTCTGCTGGTCGTAGGACGAGAAGAGCGCGGCCGGGCGGCCGTCACCCAGATTCGGGTACGCCGTGGGGTAGGCGTGCGTGTAGTCGCGGGTGTCCGGCCAGGACACGATCGTGGTGTTGCTCGGCGACGGCGGCTGGAAACGGTCGCGGCTCCAGTGCCACCAGCCACCGATCGGGGCACTGTCACCGGGGCAGGCGAACCAGCCCTGGTAGCCGACGCTGATCTTGCCGACGACGTCGCCCGGCGGCGACGACGCGGAGGCCGGGGAGAGATCGGTGAGCAGGGCCGCGGCCGGCCCGAGGGCGGCCGCGGTGAGGACGGTACGACGTGTGACGGGCATGGGGATGCTCCTGTCGATCCGGAGGAGGACGGGGATCGGATCGACAGTCATCTTTACAGTCCGCGTCACATGCTTGCAATAGTTGGACTTATCTTTGAAACTTTCCGCGCCTTGCTTCGGAAAAAGCGGGGGTGGGGGTGGGGGTGGGGAAAGCGTCAGCCCTTGATGGCTCCCGCGGTCATGCCGGCCACGATGCGTTTGTTGAAGAACAGGAACATCAGCAGGGGCGGGATGGTGATCAGGAGGATGTCCATGAAGAGCAGGTTGTACTGGGTGGAGTAGGCACTCGAGAAGTTGTAGAGGGTCAGCTGGACGGTGGCGTTCTGGTCGCCCGGCAGGAAGTACAGCGGGTTGGTGAAGTCGTTGAAGATGGTCACCGACTGAACGACCACGACGGTGATGATGACCGAGCGCAGCAGCGGCAGGATCACCCGGAAGAACAGCCGCAGCGGGCCGGCCCCGTCGATGATCGCGGCCTCGTCGAGCTCGCGCGGGATGGTCGCGATGAACGCGCGGAACAGCAGCACGCAGAACGACAGCCCGAATGCCACCTCGACCAGGATCAGGCCAGGCATCGTGCGGAAGAGGCCCAGTTTCTGCAGCACCCAGATCGTCGGCACCACGGCGGGCGGGATGATCAGGCCGGACAGCACCAGGAAGACCGCGACCGACAGCAGGATCGCGACGATGCTGAGCAGCACGTTCTTGCGGGGGCGGCGATTCTCGACGACGGTCACAGGTCCACCTCCCTCTTGTTCAGGAACCGCGACAGCGGGAGAATGATCGCCGTCACCAGCAGGAACAGCACCACGTTGCCGGCGGTGGACAACCCGTATAAGCCCGCCTGGTACTGCTTGTAGATCACCGACGCGATCACGTCCGAGGTGAAACCGGGGCCGCCGCGGGTCATCGCCCAGATCAGGTCGAACGAGCGCAGTCCGCCGATCAGCGACAGCAGGATGACCGTGAACGTCGCCGGCCGGGCCAGCGGCAGGACGATGCTGCGGAAACTCTGCCAGGCCGAGGCGCCGTCGACCCGGGCCGCCTCGAAATACTCCTGCGGGATCGACACGATGCCGGCGATGTAGATGAGCGTGGCCAGCCCGACACCCTTCCACACGTCGACCAGGGCCACCGACAGCAGCGCGTAGCTCGGGTCGGTGAGCCAGCCCGGCCCCTGGATGCCGATGGTGGCCAGCGACTGGTTGATCAGGCCCTGCTCCGGGTCCATCAGGATGGTGAAGGTCAGGCCGACGCCGATCGTGCTCACCAGGACCGGGAAGAAGACCACCGAACGCAGGTAGCCGCGGCCGATGATCTGCGAGGTCAGCAACACGGCCAGGCCGAGCCCGAGCACGACCTTGAGCCCGGAGGTGACCACCGCGTAGATGATCGTGTGGGTCAGACCGGAGACCAGGGCGGGCTCGCGGAAGAAGGTGACGTAGTTGTCGAACCCGATGAACTGGGAGTCGAAGATGCTCCACCGGGTCAGGCTGAAGTAGAACGACGTCACGGTCGGGACGACGAACAGCACGGCGTAGACGACCGCGGCCGGCAGATAGAACCAGGTCGGGTACGGGCTGCGCGCGCGGCCGCCGGGGGCCGACCCGGCCGCGTCGGAACGCGACCGGGCCGCCCGCTGGGCGAGGCTGGTGGACACGTCGCCTACCAGCCCGACAGCCCGAGCTGCTGGGCCTGCTTCTTGACGTCCTCGTCGTAGAGCTTGGCCGCGGCGTCGGCCTTGCGGATGCCGGAGCCGACCTCGACGCAGATCTGCTCGAGGGCCGGGCCCTTCACCGGGGAGAGGAACTCCAGGGCCAGGCCGGAGGCGCCGGGCTCGTCGATGTAGGACTGCATGTCCTTGACCGCCTGCGGCACCGAGTCGGGCAGCGTGCAGCCCTTCACCGCGTACGGCCCGGTGGGCTGGGCGGCCTGGGAGAGCGAGGCGCAACCGTCCGTGCTGGCCACGAAGGCGAGGAACTTCTTGGCCGCGTCGAGCTTGTCGCCGGTCGTGCTGGACGGGATGTAGAGGCCGTTGGGCGCCCACACGGTCAGGCCGTTCTTGGCGGCGTCGGTGCCGGGGATGGCGAACAGGCCGATCTTGTTCTCCGTGCCGGGGTTGTCGGCGATCAGCTGGCTGACCATCGCGGAGAGGATCGGATACTGCGCACCCTGGCCCTTGGCCAGCTTGTTCAGCGCGTCACCGAGCTTGGCCGAAGCGAAGTCCTTGTTGACGTAGCCCGCGTCGTGCACCTGCTGCAGGTGGTCGAAGCCGGCCTTGGCGGCGGGCGTGGTCGCGTACTTGGCCTTGTTGGTGGTGTACTGCCCGGCCCAGCCCGGGGTGGTGGCCTCGACGTTGTAGTAGTCGCCCAGGATGAACAGCTGCGACGTCCAGGTGTCGCCGTACGACTGGATGACCGGGTCGACGCCGGCCGCCTTGAGCTTGGCGTTGTTGGCCATGAACTCGTCCCAGGTGGTCGGCACCTCGAGCCCGTTCTTGTCGTACACCTCCTTGTTGTAGAGGATCGCGCCCGCCATGTAGTTGCCGAACGGCACCCCGTAGAGCTTGTTGTCCGTGGTCACCGACTTCTTGAAATTGTCGTCGAGCTGACCGGCGAACTCGTCGACCGCGGTGAGGTTCTTCTGCGGCGCCAGGGCCTGCATCAGCGAGCCCGAGTTATACATGAACATGTCGGTCATGTCGCCGGTGGAGAGCCGGGTCTTGACGATGTTGTCGCCCTCGGTGCCCTGCGGCCGGGTCTCGACGTTGATCGTGATGTCGGGGTTCTTGGCGGTGAAGTCCTTGGCCAGACCCTCCGCGATCTTGACCGTCTCCTGCTGGTTGTCGGTCAGGAACGAGAGCGCGACCTTGCCGCCGCCGCTGCTGCTCTCGTCGCTGCTGCCGAGGCTGCCGGCGCTGCACGCGCCGAGGGCCAGGGTGGCCGCCGAGAAGATCGCCAGGGCTATCGGGGTTCGTTTCACTTCAGGGGCCCGCTTCCCGGGCCGCGACGACCACCTTCGACCAGCTCGGCTCGTGGTCCATCAGCTGCCGGATGCTCGCCGCCGCGGGCAACGGGCCTTCCTGGGCGTACGGGTCGGGGAGCACCCATTCGTACCGGCCGTGACCGACGTCCTCCGGGTTGGGACGCCCGGGCAGGTGCACCGTGGCGGTCGCCCCCACCGGCACCACCACCTCGAGCGTGAACTCACCGCCGTCCCGCTTCCAGGCGACCGAGGCTTCCCCGTACGGGGTGAGGTGGCGCGCCGACGCGTGGGTGAGCCGATGGTCGGGCAGCGGCCGCACCTCGATCGCGCGATAGCCCGGTGACGCCGGGGCGAGTCCCGCGACCCGCCGGTGCAGCCAGTCGGCCACCGCCCCGAGCGCGTAGTGGTTGAACGAGGTCATCTCGCCCGGGTTGATGCTGCCGTCCGGGAGCATGCTGTCCCACCGCTCCCACACCGTGGTGGCGCCCATGGTCACCGAGTAGAGCCAGGACGGCACCCCGGTCTGCAGGAGCAGGCGGTACGCCAGCTCGGGCTGCCCCGAGTCGGCCAGCGCGTCGGTCATCAGCGGGGTGCCGACGAACCCGGTGCTGATCCGGAACCCGGAGGCGCGGACCAGGTCGGCCAGCCGCTCTCCCGCGTGCCGGCGCTGATCCTCGGTCGGCAGCAGGGCCCACTGCAGGGCGAGGGCGTACGTGGTCGCGGCGTCGCTGAGCACCCGGCCGCCGTCGGTGACGTACTCCCGGGCGAACGCCGCCCGCACCCGGCTCGCCAGTTCGCCGTACTCCCTCGCGACGTCCCCGTCCCCGACGGCGAGCGCGGCCTGGGCCACCACCTCGGCCGAGCGGGCCAGGTGGGCGGTCGCGATGACGTCCGGGTCGGCCTTGGCCCGGAACGGGTCCTCGGGCGGGGCCGTCGGGTCGAGCCAGTCGCCGAACTGGAAGCCACCCGCCCAGAGCAGCCCGTCGCCGGCCAGCGCGGCCATCCGATCGACCCACGCGCGCATGCTGGGCAGCTGCCGTTCGAGCAGACCCTTGTCGCCGGTGCGCTGATAGACCACCCAGGGCACGATCGAGGCGGCGTCGCCCCAGGCCGCGGTGGCCGGGCCGTTCTGCCGGATCACGTCCGGGACGACGTACGGGACCGAGCCGTCCTTCTGCTGCTCGGCGGCCAGGTCGGCCAGCCAGTTGCCGAGGAAACCGGCCGAGTCGAACAGGAACGACGCGGTGGGCGAGAAGACCTGGATGTCGCCCGTCCAGCCGAGCCGCTCGTCGCGCTGCGGGCAGTCGGTGGGCACGTCGACGAAGTTGCCGCGCATGCCCCAGACGACGTTCTCGTGGAACCGGTTGAGCAGCTCGTGCGACGACTCGAACCAGCCCGTACGCCGCAGGTCGGACCCGACGACCACGGCCTCGATGTCGTCTTTGTCCAGCGAGGACAGGCCGGTCACCTCGGCGTACCGGAAGCCGTGGAACGTCAGGCTCGGTTCGAGCACGGTCTCGTCCGTGCCGGCCAGGATCCACTCGTCGGTGGCCCGGGCGGTGCGCAGAGGCCGTACACCCAGCTCGCCGTTCTCGAGGACCTCGGCGTGCCTCACGATGATTTCGTCACCGGCTTTTCCACGCGCCTTCAGACGGACCCAGCCCACCAGGTTCTGCCCGAAGTCGACCAGGGTCTCGCCCGCGGGCGAGGTGGTGACGGCGACCGCGGGCAGCACCTCGGTGGCCCGCACCGGCGGCCCGTCCGGGGCGACCAGCCGGCCGAGGTCGGCGTCGAGCACGTCGACCGGGCCTTCCGGGCCGGGCTCGCGGCGCAGGTCGGTGCGCTGCCCGTCGTAGAGGTCGTCGGCCACGACCGCGCCCTCGCGGGCCGTCCACGAGCCGTCGGTGGCCAGGGTGCGCACGACGCCGTCGGCCGTCTCGACCTCGAGCTGGGCCAGCAGCGCGAGCCGGTCGCCGTAAAGCGAGTCGCGGCCCTGGAAGCCGAGGCGGCCCCGGAACCAGCCGGTGCTCGTAGGCCGTCCAGCCCGGGGCCAGCTGCTCGTCACCGACCCGGGTGCCGTTGAGCTCGGCGACGTAGAGGCCGTGTGCGGTGGCGTACAGCCGGGCCCGGACGACGCCGGCCGGGAGCTCGATCGTGCCGGTCAGGACGGGGGCCGGGTCGCCCCAGGCGCCGATGTCGCGCGAGCTGATGAACCGGGCGCTCCAGTCGGCCGGCTCGAGCAGGCCGGCCTCGGCGACGGCGGGGTCGCTCCACTCGCTCCAGGTGTCGGCGGCGCCGGCCCGGACGCGTACGGAGGCCGCCTCTCTGCTTGTCAACGGGCTGCCCGGCCAGGGCACGAGCACCTGCTCGACCGACTCGGCTCCGAAGACCTCGGTCGGGCCGTCGCGGGTGATCTCGACCTCGTAGCGGGTCTGCGCATAGCCGTCGGGTGCATCCGTGACCTGCCAGGAGAGCCGCGGGGCCTTGGCTCCGAGGCCTCGTGTCGTGCCGGGGTGGTGTTCGAACCGGAGGGATTGGGCGCGCAATGTTTCTCCCGGGGTGCTGGTGAAACGATTCAAGATTGAACGCGGAAAAGGGTGATCTCAATGTTTCGGCTTCGTGGCGAGAACGTTTCGCCTGTCCCCAGAGTCTCTGGTTCGGTGTGGCCCACGACATAGCCCGAGGTGAACCGGAGGTAGCACGAAATTCACCTGCGGCCTACGGTGGGGCATGACCGAAGACCCTCCGGTCGAGAACACCCGGACGCTGCTGCACTTCATCGACGGGTCGGTGGCCTACGCGGGTCACTACCTGCACGAAGACACCCACCCGGTGCACACGCACAGCTTCGTCGAGATCGCCGTGGTCATGTCGGGCCAGGGGGTCCATCACAGCCTCGCCGGCCGCCAGGAGCTGCATGTCGGCGACGTGGTGCTGCTGCGGCCCGGCGTCTGGCACGGCTACGAGAACTGCCGGCGCCTGGATCTTTACAACTGCTGCTTCTCGACCGAGTTGCTCCAGCGCGAACTGGCCTGGACCCGGCAGGACCCGCAGCTCGGCCACCTGCTGTGGACGGGCCCGTACTCGGGCCAGCGGCGCGGCATCCTCTACACCCACCTGCACGACGACGCGCTCAGCGGCTGCCTCGAACACCTCGACGGCCTGCAGAAACTGCGCACGGTGCCGGTCGGCGACTACCGCGGCGACCTGGTCGGGCGGCTCATGCTGTTTCTCAGCGGTCTGGCCCGGGCGGTGGCCGAGACGTCCGGCAGCACGGCGGGCATGCACTCGGCGGTGCTCGACGCGATGCGGATGATGGAGGACAGGCCGGCCTACCAGTGGACGCTGACCGAACTGGCGGCCGAGCTGCATCTGGCCCCGGGCTATCTGGTGCGGCTGTTCAAGGGGGCGACGGGGCTGCCACCGATGGCCTATCTGTCGCGGCATCGCGTCGAGCTGGCGGCCGGGCGGCTGCTGCACACCGACCAGCCGATCAACCGGATCGGCGAGTCGGTCGGCTGGCCCGATCAGAACTATTTCGCGCGGCGCTTCAAGTCCCATTACGGGCTGAGCGCCTCCGACTATCGCACCCGCTTCGCCCGTGCCGACAAGAGCTGACTGCGCCGTGGGCGGGCTCGCCTGCGCTTCGTCGCCGAGTTCGGCTTCCAGGCGCCGCCGGCCCCCTCGACGCCGCGATCGCAACCCGATCCCTGGCCCTGTGGACGACCGGCCCTCGCCGGCCCCAGACCTGTGGACAACTTTCCCCCGGCCGGCCCGAGATGCCGTAGCTTCACCCCACGTCCCTGGGTGGGCGGGGGAGGCGGTGGCGTACGAGGGAAATTTAATTATTGTCTGAAATGGGCGAGAAGAGCAGATCGAGCTGGGCGTCGAGCGCTTCGAGGGCCTGCTCCGGCGTGTACTGGCCGCCCAGCAGATAGACCCCGAGCCCCTCCATCAGCGCCAGCAGCCCGGCCGCCGCACCGGCACGAGCGGGCGGCAGCAGACCGGCGATGAACTCCACGAACTGATCCGTGCCCGGCCGCAACTCGGCCGAGGCCGCCGGCCGCACAGCGGTGTAAGCGAGAAACGCCAACGCCACCCGTCCGTCCTCCCGGGAGGCGTCGTCCAGCGGCAGCAGCGCGACGATCATCGTGCGCAGCAGCAACCGGGGCGGCGGCGCGGCGCCGAGCGCACCCACCGCCGCGCCGATCCGGGCCTCGCTGCGCTCCCGCACCCCGGCCAGCGCGAACACCATCATCTCGTCCTTGGTGCGGAAGTAGTGCTGCACCATCCCCACCGACACCCCCGCGGCCGCTGCCACGTGACGCAGGCTGACCGCCTCGAGGCCCTGGTCGGCGGCCACCCTCATCAGCGCGTCGGCGATCAGCTTGCGGCGTTCGTCGTGGTCGACCTTCTTGGGCATGCCGTCACTCCGCGTACGCGTCGAGGTGCACCCGGGCGGCGCGCACCAGGCCGTCGGGGTCGTCGGCGTACAGGCGCACCTCCCCGACCGGCTCCCCCGGGCCCCGCGGCAGCGTAAAGGACGACGGCCGCCACAGCTTCACATCGACGCTGGTCTGGCTGCCGACGACGACGTGCAGGGCGCCCTCTTCGTACTGAACGGCGCGGCTCGACGGCATCGCCCGGTAGTGCTTGCTCACCGACACGACGTCGGCCCACGGCACGGTGAGGTCGATCCCCGAGCCCATCCGGATCCGCAGCCCCTCGCCGACGACCAGGTGCGGGTGCCGGATCAGGCCGGCCAGGAAGCCGAGCATCCAGAGCAGCCCCCACACGCTGATCGCCAGCGTGATCAGGCGGGCCGGGCCCCACGGGATCACGTGCTTGACGATCAGGTCGAGCACCGGGATCTCCACGATCGACAACCCCAGGAAGACGCCCAGGATGGGCTTGACGACACCCAGATAGCCGTACGGCTGGCCGCCGTGCAGCGGGACGGGACGGCGGCTCAGCCAGAGGGCCAGGTTGCGCCAGGTGGCGGCCTCGGCGGCGGCAGCACGACGGAGAACGCTCATGGTCCCTCCAGGACGGTGACGGTGCCGGCCGCGGCGTCGACGGTGACGACCTGGCCGGTACGGAGGTGGCGGGTCGCGCCGAGCACGCAGATCACGGCGGGAATGCCGTACTCGCGGGCGACCGTCGGGCCGTGGGCCATCACGGCGCCGGTCTCGGTGACGAGCGCGGCGGCGGTGAGGAACAGCGGCGTCCAGCCCGGGTCGGTCGTGGGGGTGACCAGCACTTCGCCCGGCTCGAGGTGGGCGGTGGCGGGGTCGAGCACGACGCGTACGCGGCCGGTCGCCCGGCCCGCCGAAGCGCCCACGCCGATCAGGGCGGCGGGGTCGGGGCGCGACGGGAGGACGGCCTCGACGTCGGTGCCGTCGGAGAGCAGGGCGACGGGTACGGATCGGCGGCGGCATTCGCGTTCGTGCACGGCGCGACGGGCGGCGACCAGGTTCTTGGACGGGGACGTCGACGCCTCGTCGAGCGTCAGGAACATGATGTCGCCGGGGCGCTCGAGCACGCCGGCCGCCGCGAGATCCGCCCCGGCCGCCAGGAGGTGGCGGCGCATCTCGGCCAGGCGGTGGAGCCCCGCGAACTTGCCCGCCTCCCGCAGACCGGCCAGCTCACGGGCCCGGCGCAACAGAAACAGGGCCAGGCTTCCGCGTACGGGCCGACGCCGCCGGACCCGTACGCCGAGTTCGCGCAACGAGGCCTCGGCCGACTCGGCGGCCCGGGCGAAGCGCCGGTCGGGCGCCTGCTCGGGGTCGGTGACCTGCAGCATCGTGGCCAGCGCGGCCAGCACCGGGGCCGGGTCCTCGGACCAGCGCGGAACACCGAGATCAACCTCGGCCACCCCACGGTGCCCGTACGCGCGGAGGAAGTCGTCCAGTCCGATCTCCTCGGCGTGGGCGGCGAGACCGGACGCGGGCAGGCCCAGGGCGGCGGCGCGCCGGGCGACCTGCCACAGGGCGAGGTCCATCTCGATGGTGACGTCGCCGTACAGCCGGCCGCCGATGTCGGTGATCTCCACCCGCAGCCCGAGCGGCGCGAGCATCGCCTTGACCAGGTCTTTCAGCGTGGACAAGCCCATCGGCGTGACGGGCCGGAGCATCCCCTGCACATGCCCGAACTCGAGATAGACCCGCAGCGGCCCGTCACTGTCCGGCGGCGCCGGGAAGAGCGTGGTGATCGGCCGCGACTGAAGAATCCACAGCACGCCGTCGTGGTCGACCGCCCACTCGACATCCTGCGGCGAGCCGAACAACGCCTGCAGCCGCTCCCCCACCACCCATAGGGGGTCGGCCCGGTCGAGCACGCGGCGGTCCACTGCTCTCTTGCCGTCGACCACGGCTGAGCCGCCGCCCGCCGCCGACTCGACCAGCATCGTCGTGCGGCAGCCACTGACCGGATCAGCCGTGAAGAGCACACCCGCCGTCTCCGCCGCCACCATCCGCTGCACGACAACCGCCATCCGGCCGTCTTCGGCGACCGCCCTCTCGAGCGCCGTCGTCTCAGGCGCGGCTCTCTCGTGCGCCGTTGGCTCGGGCGCGGATTCTTCGTGCGCCGCTGCTTCGGGCGCGGATTCTTCGTGCGCCGTTGCTTCGGGCGCGGATTCTTCGTGCGCCGGTCCCTCGTAGGCTGCGGCGCGGGCGTTTCCGGCTGAGGCGAGGCAGGTGCCGATGGCGGCGAGCAGAGCCTCGGGCCCCTCGACGTCGAGCACGGTGTCGAACATGCCGGCGAAACTCGCATCCGGCGCGTCCTCGACGGTCGCGCTCGACCGCACGGCCACCGCTCCCCCGCCGAGCCGCTCGTAGGCCGCCAGAATCTCGTCCGGCGGCAGCGCGCCGGCCTCGGCGGTGAGACAGAAGCCGGCCGGCACCCGCTCGCCGGCCCGGATGAGCTCCCCGAGCCCGGCCGCCTTGCCCCCGGCGACGCCGCGCGGGCCCGCGGTGACCTCGCCGAGCTCCACGATCCGCATCGACCCTCCCTGTTAGCAATACGACTGCATTGCCAACGGTAGCCGCTCCCCAATACGACTGCAATGCGAAACCGAGCCTTCTGCCTGTGGATAACCCGCACCCCGGGCTTGACAGGGCGTAACGTCCCTTCCTACTCCCCGGGCGGGAGGGGGCTAGGGATGGGTGAACGGCGGGCCAAGATCGAGTCGGACGAGCCGGCGACGACGGTCGGCGGCAGGGTCAAAAATCTCTGGCGTCATTCGTGACAGAGCCGGAACCATGGGTGGATCCGGATCGTCTGAACGGACATGACTCGTCTCCGCGGCACTCTGATGGCCGCCGCCGTCCCCCTGTTCCTGCTCGCCGCTTGCGCGCAGCCCGGTGCCACAAGCGCCGCTGCGCCCGGCTCCGGCACGCCGGAAAGCGCCTCCGCCTCCCCTCGGAGCGGTGACGACCTCGTGGCGCGCGTGGAGTCGTACGGTGGCTTCGTGCCGCCGGACCGCACGGTCGGCTCGCTTCCGGCGCTCAGCATCTACGCCGACGGGCGCGTGATCACCGAGGGGCCGGTCCCGGCCATCTATCCCGGGCCCGCGCTGCCCAACCTGCAGGTCCTCATGCTCAGCCCGGACCAGATCGCCCAGCTGACCAAGGAAGCCACCGACGCCGGTGTCCGCCCGGGGACCGATTTCGGTCAGCCCAATGTGGCCGATGCGCCGACCACCCGGGTGACCGTCGGCGACCAGTCGGTCGCGGTCGTGGCGCTGAACGAGGCCCAGGCCAAGGACCCGATGCTGACCGCCGCCCAGCAGAGCGCGCGCACCAAGCTGGCCGGTTTCGTCAAGAAGCTCACCGATCTCTCCGGCGGCGACGCGGCCAGCACCTCGGTGGCGTACGACCCGGCCTCTCTCGCCGTGCTCGCCCGCCCGTGGACCAAGCCGGCCGGCAACGACCTGCCGCAGGCCGAGATCGCGTGGCCCGGCCCGGCGCTGCCCGGTGACTACCTGAACCCGGCCATCAAGATCGGTTGCGTGGTCGTGACCGGGGCCGACGTCGACAAGGTGATGACCGCGGCGCAGAAGGCCAACCAGCTCACCCCGTGGACCGCCGGCGGGACGAAGTATCTGATCAACTTCCGGCCGCTGCTGCCCGACGAGGCGGGATGCGCGCAGTTCAAGGGGAACCGATGACTCCTCTCGGAGAGCCGTTCGATTTCGGCCACGACGATGTCGTGGAGGACGACGGAATCGATCGCGGGCCGGAACGGGCCATGTCCGTTCCGGCCCGCCAGGGCTGCCGCCCGTGGATAGCCGCACCCCGCGATCACCGGCGTACGCAGTAAGGGGCACTCAGACCCCGTGGCCCACCACCAGCTCTTGAGATAGCCGTATTCCTCGCCGCCCCAGAAGTAGGCCCAGGCCGTCGTCGGGGTCACGTGCACGCCGAGATCGTCGAAGACGGCCTTCGCGTCCTGACGACGGCCGGCCAGCGTGGAGTAGAGCGCGACCCACTGCCGGCAGGTCCCGAGGCGGGCCGGGTTGGCCGGGCCGGCCCGCCACTTGGCGACCCAGCCGTCCAGCTCCTGCTGCACCTCGGGGCGGGCGAAGTACTGCCGGCATCGTTTCAGCGTCTTGTCGGTTCGCTCGCCCCAGCTGAACTCGCGCATCGCGTACTCGACATGCGCGAACAACGGCAGCAGCACGGCACTCGAGCCGGGCGGCGCGGCGGCGGCCACGTCTTGGGCGGTCGCGTACATGAGCTCGTCCGAGCCGAACCATTTCTGGCAGCGCAGGCTGAGCGCCGTCAGATGCAGATCGAAGTTGTGCGGATCCCGGCGGCGCCCCTCGTCGAACACGGCGACTTCGGAGGCGGACAAGTGTCGTACCTCCGGCCTACGGTGAGGCCATGGATTGGAGGATCGAGCTCATCCCCGTTCCGGTGACCGACGTCGACCGCGCCAAGGCGTTCTACGAAAAAGTGGGCTTCCACGCCGATCACCATCGGGTGCAGGAGGGGCTGCGGTTCGTCCAGCTGACCCCGCCCGGGTCGGCCTGCTCGATCGTGATCGGCGAGGGCATCACGGAGAAGACGCCCGGCACGCAAGAGATCCAGTGCGTGGTCGCCGACGCCGAGGGCGCGCGCACCCAGCTGCTCGAGGCCGGCGTCCGAGGTGGGCGAGGTCGACCAGCAGCCGTGGGGCAGCTTCGTCTACTTCCGTGATCCCGACGGCAACAGCTGGTCGCTGCAGGCGATGGAGCAGCGTCCCGAGGCTGACGGCGAGAATCCGGCGAAAGGTGGCAATCGAAGCACTGTTTCCCCCGGTGGTGTGGCTCTTACGCTTTCGGCGCACGGGGTCGTCTCGCGGGGAAAAGAGTGGTGAATGCTGCGTTACGTGATGCCGGTCGTCATCGGGCTGGTCTTCGTCGGGGTCGTCAGTTTCGTGCCCGAGCCGCATCGGCGGCGGCTCAACGCCGTCATCGTCGCGGGGGCCGGCGCGGCCTACATCAGTGGCGGCGGTTTCGGGTTGTGGGAGCTGGCCTTCACCACGGTGATGACCGCGGTCGCCTACGTGGGTCTGCGCTCGTGGTCGTTCATCGGCCTCGGCTGGCTGCTGCACACGGCTTGGGACGTCCTGCACCACCGGCGCGGCACACCGCTGATCCCGTCCGTGCACGACTCGTCGTTCGGCTGCGCCCTGTGCGACCCGGTGATCGCCCTGTGGTGCTTCGCCGGCGGCCGCTCACCCCGCGAGTTGCTCACCCTGATCCGGGGCCGCTCCCGGGCGGCGCTGTCGGCTTAGTCGGTCGCTGCGGGGAATTCGCGGTCCGCGCAAACTGGGGAAGCGGCATGCCTCTAAGCGGGGCGGCCGCAGACAAGCGGTCGCTGCACCACCCCGAGAGCAGCCGCCGGTCACGCGGCCCGTAAACGGTCGTGCGCCCTTACGCGGGAGCCGCGGGCCGGGCAATCGTTGGAACGGTCGCTGCACCATGCCAAGGCAATCGGCGGCGCGGCGCTCCGAGGGCGGTCGCGGGTGACGCAGCCCGTCCCGACGTCGTGCCACTTGGCGGGCGCCGGGCCGGGCGGGCTATTGATCGGTCGCTGCGGGGCTTTGACGATCGTTAGCGTGGGCGGATGTTCGAACAGTTGGTGGCCGAGGCGGCCGGCGTCATCCTCACCGGGTGGGATTTCGGCTGGCTGGAGGGGCGCGCCGCGGGGCCCAATCCGTCCTGGTCCTATCCGGCGGCCGCCCGCGAGCTGGTCCGCGACAGCGAGAGCCTGCTCGATGTGGACACTGGCGGCGGCGAGATGCTGGCCTCCCTGGGGCCTCGGCCCGGGCGGGTCACCGCGGTCGAGGGCTGGGCGCCCAACCTGCCGGTCGCCCGGGAACGGCTCGGGCCGCTGGGGGTCGAGGTGCTCTTCGCGCCCGATGCCGCGCTGCCGCTCGACGACGACTCGGTCGATCTGGTCCTCGACCGGCACGGCCGGCTCGACGCCGGCGAGATCGCGCGGGTGCTCGCGGCGGGCGGGCGGCTGCTCACGCAGCAGGTCGGCAGCGACGACTGCGCGGAACTCAATGAGGCACTGGGCGTACCGCAAGGTCTGGAATGCCGGGGTCGCGGCGGACGAGCTCAGCGCGGCCGGCCTCACGGTGACCGACGTCCGGCAGGAGTGGCCGACCTTCACGTTCTACGACATCGGGGCCGGCCAAGGCCAACCCCACGGCGATAAGCACGACGACCGGGCGGGTGACACGGCCGGCCTGAACGACCCGGGCGTAGCGCAATCGGCAACGGGGAGCGATCGGCGTGCCCGAGAACGCGATCGCGCCGGCCCGGGAGCGCATGTGGGAGTGGGGCGAGTCAGGGAGCGGCCGCCCTGGTGGCTCGGTAGGCGCGGGGGGACTGGCCGGTCGACGCGATCATCGCCAACGCCGGGATCATGGCCGTGCCCGAGCGCCGCGTCACCGCGTACGGCTGGGAACTGCAGTTGGCCACGAATTTCCTGGGTCACTTCGCGCTGATCACCGGCCTGCGTGAGCACCTGACCGCGGCGGCCCGGATCGCCGTCGTGAGCTCCGGCGCCCAACTGCGGGCCGGCGTCGACTTCGACGACCCGCAGTTCGAAAAGCGGCCGTACGACCCGTTCACCGCGTACAGCCAGTCCAAGTCGGCCGGCGTGCTGCTCGCCGTCGCGATCGGCCGGCGCTGGCCCGGGATCAGCGCGAACGCCCTGGCCCCGGGCAGCATCCACACCAACCTGCAGCGCCACATCGACAGCGCGACCATGCGGGCGCTGGGCGCGATGGACGAGGACGGCCGCCTGATCCACCCCGACCACTACAAGACCCCCGAGCAGGGTGCCGCGGCCGAGGTCATGCTGGTCGCCTCCCCGCTGCTGGCCGGGGTGACGGGCCGCTACTTCGACGAGGACAACCAGGAGGCCGAGGTCGTCACGGGCGGCCCCGAGCCGACGGGCGGGGTGGCCGCGTGGTCGGTCGACCCGGCCGCCGCCGATCGTCTGTGGGAGCTGGCCGAGGCCGCCGTCAGGAAGCAGTGAGCGGCAGGCTGACCGGCCCCTCGTTGCCGGACCGGTCGAGACCGCTCAGGCAGTACGTCACCGGGCCCGCCGGCGCGGCCGGGTCGATCACCTCGGCGCCGGCCCGGCCCGTGGCCACCAGCGCGGCCGAGTCGCCGGACACCCGGTAGAGCGCCCAGCTGGTCGCGCCCGGGGCCGCGGCCCGGAACCGGAGACCCTTGTCGAACCGGCTGGCCGAGAGCAGCTGGGCCGCGCCGGGGGCAGCCGCGGGCAGCCGGGCCATCCGGGGCAGCAGGGCGGGCGACGCGTAGTGCTTGTCCCGGTAGCGGGTGACCGCCCCGAGCCGGTCGGCCCGGATCTGCTTCGCGCTGAAGTGCACCTGACCCTGGACGCCGTACCGGTCGTTCAGCTCCATCTGCCGGTCGAGCTGGGCCGGATCGCTCCAGGCGCCCTTCTCCCCCACCCGGTAGTCGGCCATCCCGATGTAAAGCTGCACGTTGGTGCCCTTGGTGAGCGCCGTCCACCAGGGCAGCAGCTTGCCGTAGTCGGCCTTGTCGAAACCGATGGTCCAGTAGAGCTGGGGCACGATGTAGTCGAGCCAGCCCTCCTGCACCCACTTGCGGGTGTCGGCGTAGATGGCGTCGTACGCCTCCAGCCCCTTGCTCTGCGAGCCGTCGGGGTCGGTGGCGAAATTACGCCAGATGCCGAACGGGCTGATTCCGAACTTGACCCACGGCTTGAGCGCCTGGAGGCGTTCGTGCATCTCGCGGACCAGCGTGTCCACGTTGTCGCGGCGCCACTGCCCGCGGGGCTTGCCGGCGCCGTACGCGGCGTAGCTGGCGTCGTCCGGGAAGTCCTCGCCGGTCTTCGGGTACGGGTAGAAGAAGTCATCGAAGTGCACGCCGTCGACGTCGTACTTCTGGACCGCCTCGAGCATCGAGTCCTCGACGAACTTGCGGGCGGCCGGGATGCCCGGGTCGAAGTAGAGGCGGCCGGTCGAGCCCTTGGGGAAGGCGATCGCCCACTCCCGGTGCTTGATCAACGGATGGTTGGGCGCGAGCTTGGCGAAGTCGGCGCCGGGGCCGACCGGGCCGGGCTGGGTGCCGCGGTAGGGGTTGAACCAGGCGTGGAACTCGAGGTTGCGGGCGTGCGCCTCCCGCACCATGTACTCCATCGGGTCCCAGCCCGGTGAGACGCCGTCGCGCTTGCCGGTCAGCCATTCCGACCAGGGCGCGTACGCCGAGGGCCAGAACGCGTCCCCGCTGGGCCGCACGTGCACGAAGATCGCGTTGTGGCGCTGAGCCACGGCGAGGTCGAGCCAGCGCTGATACTCGGCCTTGACCTGTGCCTGCGACAGGCCCCGCTTGCTCGGGAAGTCGATGTTGGTGACCGTGGTCAGCCACATGCCCCGCAGCTCGCGCGCCGCCCGGACCGGCACCGCTCCGCACGTGCCGACGGTGCCGATCGCCGGCGTGGACGGCAGAGGCGCACCGGCCGCCGGCGTGGGCTGGTAGGTCGCCGCCCGCAGCAGCCCGACCCCCAGGACCGCCGTCGCGAAGATGACCGAGGCCAGGGCGAGGGTCAGCCGGACGGGTGGACGGGAGAGGCGGAGCATGGGCACCAGTGTGACCGCCCGATCAGAGAACGGACCGGTAGACGGCCATCGTCTCCTCGGCGATCCTCGACCAGCTGAATTTCTCGACCGCGCGGCGGCGGCCGGCCAGGCCCATCTCGCGGGCGCGGGCCGGGTCGCGGACCAGCTCGGTCATCGTGGCGGCGAGGTCGGCCACGAACTTCTCGGGGTCGACCGGCGTGCCGGTGCCGTCCTGCATCTGATCGATGGGCACCAGCAGCCCGGTCTCGCCGTCCGCCACCACCTCGGGGATGCCGCCGGTCGCGGTGGCCACCACGGCCGTCTCGCAGGCCATGGCCTCGAGGTTGACGATGCCCATGGGCTCGTAGATCGAGGGGCAGACGAACACGGTGGCATGCGTGAGGACCTGGATGACCTCGTTCTTGGGCAGCATCTCCTGCACCCAGATGACGCCGTGCTCGTCGCGGGCGCCGCGCAGCTGGTCGGCCAGCCCGGCGACCTCGGCCGCGATCTCCTTGGTGTCGGGGGCGCCGGCCAGCAGCACGATCTGGGTCTCGGGCGGCAGGTCGCGGCAGGCGCGGAGCAGGTAGGGCAGGCCCTTCTGCCGGGTGATGCGGCCGACGAAGACGACGCTGGGGCGGTTGAGGTCGATGCCGAGCCGCTCGATCACGTCGGTGCCGTGGTCGGGCTGGTAGAGCCCGGTGTCGATGCCGTTGTAGACGACCTGCACCTTGTCCGGGTCGACCGACGGGTACGCGGCCAGGACGTCGCGCCGCATGCCGCCCGAGACGGCGATGACCGCGTCGGCGTTCTCGATCGCGACCCGCTCGCAGAACGAGGACAGCGCGTACCCGCCGCCGAGCTGTTCGGCCTTCCACGGCCGCAGCGGTTCGAGACTGTGCGTGGTGACCACGTGCGGGACCCCGTGCAGGAGCTTGGCCGTGTGCCCGGCGAAGTTCGCGTACCACGTGTGACTGTGCACGATGTCGGTGCCCTCGGCCCCGGCCGCGATCTCGAGGTCGACGCCCATCGTGCGCAGCGCGGCGTTGGCTCCGGCCAGCTCGGCGGGCTCGGGGTAGGCGGTCACGCCCGGCTCGTGGCGGGGCGCGCCGAAGCAGTGCACCCGCACATCGGCGAGATCCCGCAGGTCGCGGGTCAGATATTCGAGGTGGACCCCGGCCCCGCCGTACACCTCCGGCGGGTACTCCCGGGTGATCAGATCCACGCGCAACGATTTCGAACCTGTTTCGGCCACGAGCAGCAGCCTAATCCCTCACCGAGGGAAGCGCCGCAGACCTTGCCCGGGATTACCCAAGATCAGTTATCCTGGCCGTCGCCGGGATGACCACGGCGAGTTGCCCTCTTCGGCTGGCGCTCACGCTGGCGGAAAGTTAGCGTTCCTCCATGGCTGTCAAGGTGCTTGCAATCGTTCTGGCCGGTGGTGAAGGTAAGCGCCTGATGCCCCTGACGGCTGACCGGGCTAAGCCCGGTGTCCCGTTCGGTGGCATCTATCGCATGATCGACTTCGTGCTGTCGAATCTTGCCAACGGCGGTTATCTCAAGATGGTCGTGCTGACCCAGTACAAATCCCATTCGCTCGACCGGCACATCTCCAAGACGTGGCGCATGTCGACGCTGCTCGGCAACTACGTCACGCCGGTGCCCGCCCAGCAGCGGCTGGGCCCGCGGTGGTTCGCCGGCTCGGCCGACGCCATCTACCAGAGCCTCAACCTGATCAACGACGAGTCGCCCGACTACGTGATCGTGTTCGGCGCCGACCACATCTACCGCATGGACCCGAAGCAGATGGTCAACGACCACATCGCGTCGGGCGCCGCGGTCACGGTGGCCGGCATCCGGCAGCCCAAGTCGATGTCCGACCAGTTCGGCGTGATCGACGTGGCCGAGGACGGCAAGCGGATCAAGGCCTTCCGCGAGAAGCCCAAGGACGTGGACGGGCTGCCCGACGCGCCGGACGAGATCTACGCGTCGATGGGCAACTACATCTTCACCACCCGGGCGCTCTGCGAGGCGGTCACCAAGGACGCGCAGGATCCGGACAGCAAGCACGACATGGGCGGAAACATCATTCCCATGCTCGTCGAGCGGGGCGAGGCCAACGTCTACGACTTCCGCGACAACGAGGTGCCAGGCAGCAGCGACCGCGACCGCGGTTACTGGCGGGACGTGGGCACGCTCGACTCGTTCTACGAGGCCCACATGGATCTGATCGCCACTTCGCCGATCTTCAACCTCTACAACCACGAGTGGCCCATCTTCACCAATTACGGCTCTTGGCCGCCGGCGAAATTCGTGCACGGGTACGACGACCGGCAGGGACGCTCGATCGAGTCGATGATCTCGCCCGGGGTCGTGGTGTCGGGCGCGCTCGTGGAACGGTCGGTGATCTCGCCGAACGTGCGGGTCAACTCGTGGGCCCACGTCGAGGGCGCGGTGCTGATGGAGGGTGTGTCGGTCGGCCGGCGCGCGATCATCCGCAACGCGATAATCGACAAGAACGTCAACATCCCCGAGGGCGCTCAGATCGGCGTCGACCTCGACCGCGACCGGAAGCTCTACACGGTCTCGGACAACGGGGTCGTGGTGATCGGCAAGGGTCAGAGGGTGGAGCTCTAACGGCGCTCCCTCAAGGTTTGCGACGGGGAGACGCCGTACCGGGTGCGATAGGCCCCGGCGAACCGTCCGAGGTGGGTGAACCCCCAGCGGTAGGCCACCTCGGACACGTTCACCTGCCACGGGTCCGATCGCGACAGTTCGGCGTGCACCCCGTCGAGGCGTAATCGGCGCAGGTAGGTCAGCGGCGACATGCCGACGTGCTGGCGGAACGACTCCTGCAGGACGCGGACGCCCACCCCGGCGATCGCCGCCAGGTCGGTCGCCGTGAACGGGCGCGACGGCTCGGCGTGCATCGCGTCGAGGGTCCGCTTGACCGTGCGCGGCCGGTTGGGCCCCTGCATGCCGGCCGGTTCCTCGCCGTACGGGTGCTCGACCGTCAGGGCCAGGCCGCTGACCACCATGTCGCGCCAGCGGGCGGCCATCCGGGGCTGGGCCGACAGGCCGCTCCCCCGGCGCAGCTCGCCGAAGAGCAGCCGCACCAGCGACACCCAGGTGCGCCCGGGCGCGTCGATCACGTCGAAGCTGTCGCCCAGCAGCAGCGGGGTCACTATGCGCTGGTCGAGGGCCGCGTCGAGCTCGCGTTCGAGCGCGCTCCGCTCGATCTTGACGCTGAGCAGCCGGCAGCTGCCCGGCCAGTCGAGGTCGATGTCGCCGATCGGGCGGAACACCGCGGCCCGGCCCGGGTCGGCCAGCACGGCCGTGCCCCGGTGCCGCGATCGCAGCATGCCGGTCAGCGGGACGAGCACGTGGTAGGACGTCTCGAGGTCGGAGATCGCGACCCGGATGTCGCTGCCGTAGCTGATCTCGCCCACGGTGAGCGGCCCGAGCGCCACCACGTCACCGTGGAAGGCGAACCCGGACCGGTCACCGACCGGGTCCACCTGCAACGGGCCGTAGAACATGCGGCGGCAGAAGGCGCGCGCCTCGTCCACATCGGTGGTGGCCAGGGAGAAATGCACGGGGGCGTCCGTGCCCGGAGGACCCGGGTGGGTCTGCTGCCGGACGCCCACCATGGCGTCCACCCTAGACCGGAACGGTGTTACGCCGCGGGTACGGCCACCGGCCAGGTGAACTCGGCGACCCCACCGCTGGGCACCTCGACCTCGCCCAGCGGCGTGACCGGGTTGTCCCAGACGACGTAGCGGCCCTCCGGCAGGCTGTCGAGCACCACGCTGAAGCAGACCCCGCCCCACACGTAGCGGGCGCGGACGGCGGCATGCGTACGCCGGGCCGGGTCGTCGACCGGGCTGACCTCGATCTCGCGGCCGTGCAAGCGGCCCGGTGTGTTGATGATCAGCGCACCGATCCCGGCGCCGATGTTGAGCATGACCGTGCCCTGGCCGGACGGGGTCATGCTGTGCCAGGAGTGGTCCTGGTGCTGGTGCTGGTGCTGGTGCTGGTGCTGGTGGTCCTTCAGAACGTCGCTCACGAGGGGTTCCCGAATCCGTCGAAGGGGGTGCCCAGGTAGGGGAACTTCTTGAGCAGGCCGGCGCTCGCGTCCTTGATGCTCAGACCCTGCTCGACCAGCGCCGCCGCGGCGTCCGGCTCGAACTTGGCGTCGACCAGCGGCACGGTCACGCCGGCGATCGCCCGCAGCGAGATCGAGACCACGTCGTCGGCGATCCGTCGCCCGTTCGGGAAGCCGGCCAGGTCGCCGCCGAGCAGGCCGAACGCATTCGGCGCCTTGGCCGGCGGGACCGCGGTGTTGAGCCGCAGCATGTCGGCCTGCACCTCGCCGGTGTTGTTCTGGAAGTTCTCGATCAGCCCGTCCGGGATGCCGGTGAGCAGGATCGCGACCAGGTCGGCGCGGGGCTTGCCGGCCTTGTTGAGCGCGGCCAGGTTGTCGAACAGTCCGGGGTAGAGCACCGGCAGCAGCCCGCCCAGCTCGGGCGTCTCGACGAACTCGGCGAACCGCTTGTCCTCGGTCGGCGGCAGGCTGTTCCACTTGTCCTTCTGCGCCATCGGGACGATGACCTCGTTGAACAGCGGGTTGCCCAGACGCGACACCTGCACCTGCGGGCCGACCACGACGTCGTCGTTGGTCTTGTCGCCGTTGCGCACCTGCACCTGGCGGCGGCTGGCCGAGGTCCACACGCCGATCACGGCCTCGGGGTCGCGGCCGCGCACCTTCTTCTTGCCGTCGCGGCGGACGGCGGTGAGTGGCACCTGGATGGCGATGCTGTGCACGTTGAGCTTGTCGGTCGCGTTGACCGCCTGGCCGGCGTAGTTGAACAGTTTCTGGCCGACCAGGTGCTTGTCCTGGAACGGGCGCAGCGTGCCCAGGTCGAAGATCGCACCCAGGTCGACGAAGAACGCGTCGGCCCGCTGCCCGGCGAAGACTTTCTCACCGGTCTTCAGCTTGGCCACCGCGTCGGCGGCCAGACCCTCGTAGTCGGCGATCGAGAGCTTGCCGACGTTGCACGGCGGGCAGGGCAGCTTCTTGGCCAGGACGGTGCTCTTGCCGTGCGCGTCCACCTTGGTGACCGAGAAGAACTGCCGGCGGTTCCAGTTCTCACTGTCCAGCGACTCGATCGGCCCGGTGTTGTAGAGGAACGTCTTGTCGTTGCGCAGCTCGGTGCGGAACCGGAACTGGTAGGTCAGGTCGGGACGCGCGTCCCCGTTGGAGTCGATGTGGATCTCGTAGAGCACGTCGTCGCCGAACTCGAAGAAGTTCGGGCCGCTCGCCGGGAGCTGCAGCGGGACGTAGTTCGCGATGATCGTCACCGTGTCCGGGTCGTCCGGGCTGACGAACGCGTACAGGTCGGAGCTGTCGGCGACCGGATCTTTGCTGATCTCGGGAGCTTCGCGATGCGATGACATGGAGTCTCCCTCAGCCCTTGGCGGCTTTGATCAGGCGGGCGGCGAGCTTCTTGTCGGTCAGCGTCACCCTGGAGCCGCCGGCGAAGACGTCGAACGTGCCCTTCTTGGCGTCGCGCAACGACAGGACCAGGGCACCGCTCTCGCCCGGCTCCTCGTTCTCGCCGGCCAGGCTCAGCCCGGCCACACCGGCCACCGAGACGCCCACACCGGCGGTGGCGGCAATCGCCAGAATGCGACGCCGGTTGACCGTCTGGTGACCGTAACGAACTCGACTCATGCTCGGCCTTTCGTTTTTCCCACGAAGGAAGGGGACCTTGTTGCGATGTCGACGACCATCAGTACGAGGCGTGAAGCGTTGCGGTTCAACGGTTTTCGCGCCTTCTGCGGAGCAATGCGCCGGCGCCGGCCCAGGAAACAGCGGCGAAACCGACCAGCAGCGCACCGGCGACAATCCAGTGACCCAGAGTGACCCGGCTGTCGTCCCTCTGCGCGCTCACCGGGTCGAGGGCCTGCACAGCGGGCGCCTCACTGGAGCTCACGGGCGCAGCTTTCGGTGGGGCCGTGGTCACTTTCACCACTGCGGGTGCCTTAGTTTTTGCGGCTTTTGTCACCTTGGCGGCGGGCGTCGCGGGGGCCTCGGTGGCCACGGCGGCGGCCGGGAAGACCAGATCCGAACAGGAGTAGTACGTGTCCGGGGTCTGCGACGTCTCCCACACGATGTAGAGGATGTGCCGGCCGGTGCGGCCCGCCGGGAGCTTCGCCTTGAGCACGTACGCCCCGTCGTCCAGATCGGGGTCGGTCACGCTCACCAGCGGCTTGCTGCCGAGGTCGTCCCAGGTCAGGCGCTTGCTCGGGTCGTACGAGGCCTGGGTCAGATAGACCCGGAACTCGCCCGCGTGCGGAATCGTGGCCCGGTAGGTGATCGTCAGGGTCTTGCCCGCCGTCGCCTTGGTGGCCGGGTAGTCGTCGCGCGGCAGGTCGAGGCCCTTGAAGTCGGCCAGACCGCCGCTGCACAGCTTCCCGTCCGGCACGACCTGGCGGTCCTTGCCGTTCACGCCGGCGATGCGCAGGTTGTCGAACTTGCCGAACCCGCCGCCGTTGGCCGCCCGGGCCGCCTTGCAGGCCGCGTTGCCCGTGTCCTCGCCACCCGAAGCGCACGCGGCGGTGCGGCTGATCGGGGTGGTCGGCGACCCGTGCGCCAGGGCCGGGGCGGGCGCCAGGAGCGTGGCTGCGGCGACCGCCAGTGCGCCGGCGGCCAGACGTTGGATTCTCACGTCACAGCAATACGGAGAAAAGGCTTGAGTCGTTCAGCACGTCCGCCACATGGAGCGACCGGCGTTGTGATTCCATGGCGAGGCTCGACAGTCAACGAAATGGAGTTCCCATGGACAAGCCCGACGTCGGCCCGATCGAGGGCGCGCCCCCGGCCGACCTCGTGATCGAGGACATCACCGTCGGCGAGGGGCCCGAGGCTCAGCCCGGCCAGTACGTCAGCGTCCACTACGTGGGCGTGGCGCACTCGACCGGCCGGGAGTTCGACGCCTCCTACAACCGTGGCGAGCCCTTCGCCTTCCCGCTCGGCGGCGGCCAGGTCATCGCCGGCTGGGACAAGGGCGTGTCCGGCATGAAGGTCGGCGGCCGGCGCAAGCTGACCATCCCGCCCAGCCTGGGCTACGGCGCCCGGGGCGCCGGCGGCGCCATCAAGCCGAACGAGACCCTCATCTTCGTGGTGGACCTGCTCGGCGTGCAGTGACCGACCGGGGTGGCGCCGTCCCCGGGCGGCGTCACCTCGCGGCCGCGCTCAGCACGTCAGTGGGTGAGGTCGGCGTACATGATGTGCAGGCCGACCCGGCCCTGGGCGGGGTGGGCGAAAGCGCCGGGGACAGTGCCGACGATTTCGAAGCCGGCTTTGCGGTAGAGCTCGACGGCGGTGGTGTTGGAGGCGGCCACGGCGTTGAACTGCATGCCCGCGTACCCCCGCTGCTTGGCCCATTCGAGGGCGAAACGGCACAGGGCCGTGCCCACCCCGCGGCCGCGGCTCACCGGGGCGACCATGAAGCTGGCCGTGGCGACGTGCGAGCCGGGGCCGGGACGGTTGGTGCCGACCTTGGCCGTGCCGAGCACCTCGTCGCCGTCGAGGGCCACGACGGTCTCGCCCGGCGGAGCCTCCAGCCACGTCGCGCGGGCTTCCTGCTCGGTCATCGCGGGGTCGAAGGGGAACGTGTCGGCGGCGCGGACCACCGAACGGACGATCTCCCACACCTGCGGCCAGTCGGACTCGGTGAACTGCCGGATCAGCACTACTCGCACGTTACCCAGTCTCGTCCACGGCGGTGACCGGTTCCACCCCGGCTCTCTCAGCGCCCTGACAGGCGACCCGGTCGATGATCCGGGCATGACAGCAGCCACGTTGGTGATCGCCGTGTCGCGGCCGTGGTTCTGGCCCGTCTCGTGGGTGCCGGCCTACCTGGGCACGGTCCTGGCCGACCGGCAGTGGCAGCCCACCGATCTGCCGCGCGCCCTGGTCGCGCTGCTCGTCCTGGGCCCGCTCGTCTGGGGTGCGGTGCTGGCCCAGAACGACCTGTACGACCTGCCGACCGACCGGGTCAACCCGCGCAAGGCCGGCGCACCGCTGGTCACCGGGGCGGTCAGCCGGGAGAGGCTGCGCCGCTGGTACCGCTGGATCGCCCTGTCCGCCGTCGCGGCCGCGCTGGTCGTCGGGCCGCTCTTCGTGCTCGGCGTGGCCGGTGTGCTGGCGCTGGGCTGGGCCTACAGCGCTCCCCCGCTGCGCCTCAAGACCCGGCCGGGGTGGGACGTGGCGGTCAACGCGCTGGTCGTGGGCGCGGTCTCCCCCGCGGCGGGCTGGTCGATCACCCGGGATCCATGGGACTTCCCGTGGCCGATCTCGCTGATCGGGGTGCTCTTCGCGGCCGCCCTCTACATGCCGACCACGGTCACCGATCTGCCCTCGGACACGGCGGCCGGCGACACCACCTTCGCGGTTCGTTTCGGCGCCCGGTTCGCGTACGCCATGGGCCTCGGTCTCTGGGCCGGCGCGCTGCTGATCTGCCTGCTCTGTGCCGCGGCCGACTTCGTGGTCCCCCGCGAGACGCTGACCGGGCAGCTGGTCACCGTGCCGGTGCTGGTGGCCGCGCACGCCGTCCTGACCCGCCGCCCGACGATCACGCGCCTGGCCGTCCTCTCGCTCTTCTTCGCCGTCCCGACCGCCGGTTTCGCCGCCGCCATAACCTGAGACAGATGGGTGGCCGGTCCGCGGCATGCGGGCCGGCCACCGTTCATCGGGGGCGGAGTTGAGGCTTTACTTCACCGAGCCCAGCGACAGGCCCTGCACCAGCTTGTCCTGGGCCGCGAAACCGGCCACCAGCACCGGCAGCGAGACCACGAAGGCGGCCGCGCAGAGCTGGGCCAGGAACAGGCCCTGGCTGGTGACGAACGAGGTCAGGAACACCGGGGCGGTCTCGGCCACGGTGGCCGTCAGGACCCGGGCGAACAGCAGCTCGTTCCAGCTGAAGATGAAGCAGATCAGCGCCGTCGCAGCGATGCCAGGGGTGACCACGGGGGCGATCACCGAGCGCAGCGTCTTGACGAGGCTGGCGCCGTCCATCGAGGCCGCCTCGAGCATCTCCACCGGCACCTCGGAGAGGAACGAGCGCATCATCCACACCGCGATCGGCAGGTTCATCGAGGTGTAGAAGAGGATCAGCAGCCAGATGTTGTCGAGCAGCCCGGTGTTCTGGGCGAACAGGTAGAGCGGCAGCAGACCCGCCACGACCGGCAGCATCTTGGTCGACAGGAAGAAGAACAGGACGTCGGTCCACTTCTTGACCGGCTTGATGCTCAGGGCGTACGCGGCGGGCAGCGACAGCAGCAGCACCAGGGCCGTCGACACCAGGCTGGCGGTCAGCGAGTTGAGCAGCGGGGGCCACGGCGAGGCGCCTCCGGAGAAGAACTCGCGGTAGCCCTCGAGGGTCAGCGGCGCGAAGACGGCGGGCGGGTTCTGGGCGGCGTCGGTCTCGGAGTGCAGCGAGGTCAGCACCATCCAGACCACCGGCAGCACGAACAGGATGCCGATCACCCAGGCCAGCAGCGACAGCCAGGCCCCGCCGCGCCCCTCCTTCCTCGGCACCGGCGCGGGCGCGGTTTCCAGAGCGGTCATCGGCCCGCCTCCTCTTTGAAGAGCGACGAGACCGTACGCAGGGCGAACGTCGCGATGATGATGGTGCCGATGACAACGACGACGGCGGCCGCGGAGGCCCGTCCGTAGTCGTGGGCCTGGTAGAAGATCTGGTAGATCGTGTACGGCAGGTTCGCCGTGCCCAGGCCGCCCGAGGTGATCGTGAAGACCGCGTCGAAGTTCTGCACGATGTAGATCGAGCCGAGCAGCGCGCCCAGTTCGAGGTACTGCCGCAGGTGGGGCAGCGTCATGCTGCGGAAGATCTGCCAGCTGTTGGCGCCGTCGATGCGGGCCGCCTCGATCACGTCGAGCGGACGGCCCTGCAGGCCGGCCAGCAGGATCAGCATCATGAACGGGGTCCACTGCCAGACCAGCGAGAAGATGACCGCCCACAGCGGCATGGTGCTGATCCAGTCGGGCTGCGGCGGATTGTCCGAGCCGAAGAGACCCCAGATCCAGGTCAGGGCGCCGTTGAACAGGCCGTACTCGGGGTTGTAGAGGGCGTGCTTCCAGATCAGCGCCGCGGCCACCGGGACGACCAGGAACGGCGCGATCATCATGGTGCGGACGGCGCCCCGGCCGCGGAACTTGCGGTCGAGCAGCAGCGCGATGCCGAGCCCGAGGAGCAGGCTGATCAGCACGACGCCCACCGTGAGCAGGATCGTGGTCCAGACCGCGTCGCGCATGTTGACGTCGGTGAAGACCCGGGCGAAGTTGTCGAACCCGGCGAAGCCGCGCTCGTCGGGGTAGTAGGCGTTCCAGTCCATGAACGAGATGACCAGGGTCGCCAGGAACGGCAGCTGGGTCACGATGATCATGAAGATGAGCGCGGGCAGCAGCGGCGCGCGGCGGGCCCAGGCCGTGGCCCGGCGGGCGGCGCCCGGCGCCGGTGGCGGCGAGTCGGTCCGGGGGCCGGCTTGTTCGGCGACCGATGTCATGCTGAGCCTCCTGCGGCATGCCTTCCTGGCCCTACGGGCGCTTCGCTGACTCCGGTGCAGTCAGTCATGCTGAGCCTCCTGCGGCATGCCTTCCTGGCCCTACGGGCGCTTCGCTGACTCCGGTGCAGTCAGTCATGCTGAGCCTCCTGCGGCATGCCTTCCTGGCCCTACGGGCGCTTCGCTGACTCCGGTGCAGTCAGTCATGCCCGGCCCTCCTCGCGGGACTGGTAACGCTCGGCGACGTCCTCGGCCAGTCGCTGGCCGCGTTTCAGCGCCTCGTCGACGCTCATCTGGCCGGCGATGGCGGAACTGACGTACTGCGACGCCTGGGTGCCGAGGTCGGTGAACTCGGGGATGTCGATGAACTGGATGCCGATCGCGGGCCGGGGCTGGACACCCGGGTTGCGCGGGTCGGCGGCCTCGATCGCGGCCTTGGTCGGCTCGGCGAACGACGACGCGACCTTCAGGTAGTCCTGGTTCTCGTAGGTCGAGGCGCGCTTGCCGGCCGGGACGCTGGACCAGCCGACCTGCTGACCGACCAGTTCCTCGTACTCCTTGCTGGACGCCCAGGAGATGAACTTCCAGGCGTTGTCCTTCTTCTCGCTGGCCTGCTGGATGCTCCAGGACCACGCATACAGCCAGCCCGAGCTGTCGGTCTTGACGACCGGCGCCGCGGCGTACCCGATCTTGCCCTTGACCGGCGAGTCGTCGGCCTCGAGCGAGCCGGCGGCGCTGGTCGCGTCGTACCACATCGCGACGTTGCCCTGGATGAGGTTGTTCAGGCACTCGGTGAAGCCGGCCTGCGGGGCGCCGTTCTCGCCGTGCGCGCGGACGAGGTCGACATAGAACTTGGTGGCCTCGGTGAACTCGGGGGCGTCGACCTTGGGCGTCCAGTCCTTCTCGAACCAGGTGCCGCCGAACGTGTTCACGACCGTGGTCAGCGGCGCGAAGATCTGACCCCAGCCCGGCTGGCCGCGCAGGCAGATGCCGCGCATGCCGGGTTGCTTGTTGTCGACCTGGGCGGCGATGTCGGCGACCTGCTGCCAGGTCGGCTTGGCCGGCATCTCGACGCCGGCCGACTCGAGGACGTCCTTGCGATACATCAGGAAGGACGACTCCCCGTAGAACGGCTCGCCGTAGAGCTTGCCGTCGTCCGCGGTCAGCGACTGCGTCATCGGCTTGAGGATGTCGTCCTGGTTGAACGCGGAGTCGGCGCTGACGTAGTCGGTGAGCGGCGCGATCCACTGGGACTTGGCGTAGATCGGGATCTCGAAGTTGCTGAGCGAGGCGACGTCGTACTGACCGGCCTGGCTGGAGAACTCCTGACTGATCTTGTCGCGGACGTCGTTCTCGGGCAGCACGGTGAAGTTGACGTTGATCCCGGTCTGCTGGGTGAAGTTGTCGGCGGTGAGCCTCTGCAGATCGATCATCTGCGGGTTGTTCACCATCAGGACGTTGATGCTGTCGGATCCTCCGCCACCCGGCCCGCCGCCCCACCCCGCGCACCCGGAAAGGGTGAGCACAATGGCGGCGGTCGCGGCGAGCACGGCGCGTGTATGCCTGCGTGGCATCTGGTGGCCTCCCCGGCGAGGCTGAATCGGTCCCGGCGCCTCATTTGTGACGCCGGTAACACATCGGCCACCAGTACATGCCTGAGATCGACATCATGTCAACCGTTCGTCACGCTGCGTTGGCTATACGGGCAGGACGACCACGCCAAAAGTCCTATCAGGAGACCACCCGGGCCGTACGCCCGAGAACGTCCACCACGTCGCCCGGCTGCAGCTGGCGGCCCCGGCGGGTGTCCACCTCACCGTTCACCGAGACGTCGCCCGAGGCGATCATCACCTTGGCCTCACCGCCGGTGTCGATGAGGTCGGCCAGCTTGAGGAACTGTCCGAGTCTGATCATGTCTCCGTCGATCGGCACATCGCGCATCCCGACATCATCCGTCAACGCGCCGGAAAGAAATTCGCGGGGCGTTGAACCTTTGGCGTGTGTGATCCGAACTACCCCTCGTGAGGCACTCTCAGCTGGCCCGCCGCGCGGGCGTTCCCGTCCTCGGCGCAGCCGTCTTCGGCGTACTCGCCGCCACTCCGGCCCTGGCCGACGTGACGGTGTCCCCCACGACCGCTGTCCAGGGCAGCGGGGAGAACGTGACTCTGCACGTCACCAACGACGGCGCCAAACCGATCCACAGCATCACGCTGGGGTTCCCGGACGACACCCCGTTCGCCGAGGCCTACCCGCTGTCGGTGGACAACTGGGCGCCGAAGATCGAGACGCGCACGCTGTCGACGCCGCTGGCCACCCTGCACGGCAACGTCCCGACCACGGAGACCGCCTCGGCGATCACCTGGCTCGCGATGCCGGGCAAGGATCTGGCTCCCGGGCAGCGCGCCGATCTGACCGCGGCGATCGGGCCGCTGCCCAGCCTCAGCTCGGTGCAGTTCAACGTCAGCACGACGTACGCCGACGGCAAGCCCGGCCCGGCGATGCCCCCGGCCTCGATGACGCTGACCCCGGACACCACCGGCGGCCAGGCCAGCGGGCACGGGCACGGCGGCGCGGCGACCGGGGCCACGACGGCCGACGGCACGACGGCGGAGGAGGCGGACCTGTTCGCCGACGCCATCGCCGAGGCCGACCGCGGCCCGTCGGTCTGGTCGATCGGCGGCTGGGTGGTCGCCGGCCTCGCGCTGATCGGCGGCGCGGTGATGATGCTCCGCGGCCGGCACCGCGCCGAGGAGGAGGAGCCCGACGAGGAAGAGGCCGACGAGACACCGGCCGAGCCCGTCGCCGATCTCGCCGCCGAGGACAAGGAGCCCGTGGCCGCGGGCAGCAGCAAGTGGGCCTACAAGGGCTGACAAAGCTCCCGCGCTGGTGGACGCGGGAAAATGTCGTGATGACGCGCGTGGGGCGCGGCGCACGACCTGCGGGTGGGGTCCATCGGGCATGGCCCGCGACCCGTGGACGAGGGGCGGGAGAGCAATCTCCCGCCCCTCGAGTATTTCCTCCGAAAGATCAGACCGAGACGGTGCGCGGTGACCGCAACGCGTCGACGATCTCGCGCTGCACCCGTTCCGACTCGTCGTGCGGCACCTGGCAGGTGCCGGCGGCGATGTGCCCGCCCCCGCCGTAACGGAGCATGACCTCGCCGACGTCCACCGGCGAGGTGCGGTCGAGGATCGACTTGCCGCAGGCGAAGACGGTGTTGAGCTTCGCCCGCCCCCAGATGACGTGCACCGAGACCCGCGCCTCGGGGAACAGCGCGTACACCATGAAACGGTTCCCGGCGTGGATCACCTCCTCCTCGCGCAGGTCGACCACGACGACGTCGCCCTCGAGGTGGCTGACCCGCTTGAGCTGCTCGACGAAGAGGTCGTGCTGCGTCCGGTACAGCTCCGCGCGCTCGGCCACGTCGGCCTGGGCGAGGATCTCGCGGACGTCGTCGTGGTGGATGCAGGCGTCGATGAGCTGCATCATCAGCTGGTAGTTGGAGATCCGGAACTCGCGGAAACGACCCAGCCCGGTCCGGCTGTCCATCAGGAAGTTGAGCAGCGTCCAGCCCTGCGGGTCGAGGATGTCCTCGAGCGCGTAGTCGGCCGAGTCGGCCTGGTCGACCGCGTACATGAGGCCGTTGGAGACCTCCGGGAAGCGCTCGTGGCCGCCGTAGTAGTCGTAGATCACCCGGGCCGCCGAGGGCGCGTCGGGGTCGATCACGTGGTTGCTGATGTTGCCCTCGTTGCGCAACGTCTCCGAGTGGTGGTGATCGAAGACCATGTAGGCCCCCGGGGCGTACGGGAGGTTGGTCAGGATGTCGTTCTCGGTGACCTCGACCTCCCCGTCCTGCACGTCCTTGGGGTGCACGAACTTGATGTCGCCGATCATGTCGAGGTGCCGCAGCAGCACCGCGCAGACCAAGCCGTCGAAGTCGCTGCGGGTCACGAGCCGGTACTTCACGAGTCCCCCTAGGTTGCGCACCTGTACAACCCAGTTTGCCACTTTTGTCGGTGTATCCCAGGTCGCATCGGGGGATGGATGTGAACCTTTCCGGCTCAACGCTGCGTAAAGTTCTGCTGGAAGGTCCCGACGGTCCGGAGGACAGCCACAACCATGGACAACGCCCCTCAGCTCATCCAGGAGCGCAGCGCCCCACCCGCCACACTGGTGATCTTCGGCGCCTCGGGCGACCTCACCCGGCGCAAGCTGCTGCCGGCCGTGGAGAGCCTGGCCCGGCACAACCGGCTGCCCAGCCAGTTCGCCCTGGTCGGGGTCGCCCGCACCCCGATGGCCGACGACCAGTTCGCGGCCAGCGCGCTCGGCGACCGCAGCCTCACCGACAAACCGCAACTCCAAGGCGGAATCAGGTACGTTTCGGGCGGCTACGACGACCCCGAGACGTACAAGCGGCTCGCCGAGACCCTCGACGAGCTCGACGCCGAGCGTGGCACCTCCGGCAACCGCTTGTTCTACCTCTCCACCCCGGCCGAGGCGTTCGAGCCGGTGATCAACGGGCTGGCCGGCGCCGGTCTCAACCGGGCTCGCGAGGGCTCGTTCGCCCGCCTGGTCATCGAGAAGCCGTACGGACGTGATCTGCCGTCGGCCCGCGAGCTCGACGCCGTCGTGCACGGCTCCTTCGACGAGTCGCAGGTCTTCCGCATCGACCACTACCTGGGCAAGGACACTGTCCAGAACGTGCTGGCGCTGCGCTTCGCCAACTCGATCTTCCAGCCGATCTGGGACCGCTCCTGGGTCGACCACGTGCAGATCACGGTGGCCGAGACGCTGGGCGTCGGCACCCGGGGCGGCTTCTACGAGCACGCCGGCGCGATGCGCGACATCGTGCAGAACCACGTGCTGCAGGTGCTCGCGCTCGCCCTGATGGAGCCGCCGGCGTCGTTCGAGGCCGAGGGGCTGCGCAACGAGAAGGTCAAACTGCTCCAGGCGATCCGGCTGCCCACCAACCGCGACATCGCCGACCTCGCGGTCCGCGGTCAGTACACCCGCGGCGGCACCCGGGACGACCTGATGGCCGGCTACCGCGAAGAGGTGGGCGTCGACCCGCTGTCGCGCACCGAGACGTACGCGGCCATGCGGCTCAACGTCGACAACTGGCGCTGGGCCGGGGTGCCGTTCTACGTGCGGACCGGAAAACGGCTGCCGGCCCGGGTCACCGAGGTGGCCCTGCAGTTCCAGCGGCCGCCGCACCTGCCTATCCCGCAGGACCAGCTGACCGGGCTCGAGGCCGACGCCCTGATCCTGCGCATCCAGCCCAACGAGGGCATCTCGCTGCGCTTCGGGGCCAAGGTGCCGGGCCACTCGTTCCGGGTGCGCACGGCGAGCATGGACTTCTCGTACGAGAACACGTTCGCCGAGGAGTCCCCCGAGGCGTACGAGCGTCTGCTGCTCGACGCGCTGCTGGGCGACCCGACGCTCTTCATCCGCAGCGACGAGGTCGAGCACTCGTGGCGGATCGTCGACCCGATCATCGAGCACTGGGCCCAGGACATGTCGCCGATCCCCACCTACGAAGCCGCCTCGTGGGGACCGGCCGACGCCGACCGCCTGATCGGGCGCAGCGGCCGGGCCTGGAAGAACAATATTTAGGCGGACTTCCGGGCGGCGAGGGTCTGCAGGGCCCTCCCCGCGTGGTCGTCCATGTTCGTCTCGGAGTGGATGACCTCGAGGACCTTGCGGTCGGTGTCGATCACGAAGGTCATCCGCTTGGTGCTGAGCGGGCCCAGCGGCAGCCGGCGCTTGACGCCCAGGGACGCCGCGACGGCGCTGTCGGGGTCGCTGAGCAGCGGGTAGTCGAACTCGTGCTTGTCCGAGAACTGCTTCTGCTTCTCGGGCTTGTCACGGCTGATGCCGACCCGCTGCGCGCCCGCCGCCTTGAACTCGGCCCCCAGATCGCGGAAGGTGCAGGCCTCGGCCGTGCAGCCCGAGCTCATGGCCGCGGGATAGAAGAACAGGACCACCGGGCCGTCGGCGAGCAGCGCGCTCAGCCGGCGCGTCACCCCATCCTGATCGAGAAGTTCGAAGTCGTCGACCACGTCACCTGCATTGATGCTCACGGGGAAAACTTACTACCGAGTAGCCGATTCGGCCATCAGGGCTCGCCTCGCCTAGGCTGAGGGACACCGATTTTCCACCCCTCGACCCCGTGCCACCCGCCCCCGCAGTTTGAACCGAAAGCGACACACCATGCAGGTCTCGGTCGCGCACCACCCGCCGAACACGGCCGTGCTGGTGCTGCGCGGATCCCTCGACATCGACACCGCGCCCGTCCTCAAGGCGAACCTCACCCGGCTCGTCGAACGGCCCTCACCCCGGGTCGTCATCGACGTGTCCGGCCTCGACTTCTGCGACTCGATGGGGGTCGGCGTCCTGGTCACCGCTCACGCCCGGGCCACCGAGCGCGACGGCTGGGTGCGCCTGGCGGCCCCCTCGGGCTTCCTGCGCCGCCTCTTCGACACCCTAGGGCTGACCGGCTACCTGGCGCTCTACCCGGACACGGAAACCGCCCTGAAGGATTAACTCCCTCAGGGCTGAGCTGATGCGCTCGATCGCGCGTGCGCCGCTGAAAGCGGTCGAGTTCGGCCAGCGAACGACGGCGGCTTCGCCGACGTCGCCCGTTGACCGAACTCAACCGCGCGGCAACGCGCTCCTCGCTGACTAGCTGGTGACGCCGAAGACGATGCGGCCGAGGGTGTCCTCGGTGCCGATGAAGCCTTCGGCCGGCAGGAAGGTGCTGTCGCCGAAGTCGACGTCGACGTCGTCGGCGGTGCCCCCGATGCCGTCCGGCCCGACGCCGAACAGCGTGCCGAAGCCGGTGCCGCCCGCGTCCATCAGGTTGGGCAGGGCGTCCTGGTTGTCGGTGTGGAAGTCACCGAAGAAGTGACCCGCCTCGTGCGAGATCACGTTCGACAGGCCCTGGGCCACGAACTTGATCCGGTCGCTGGCCGGCGTGAGGTACGTGTTGAGCGAGGCCGCCGTCGAACCGGCGGGCGAGCTCAGCACGTCCAGCAGCACCAGGGCGGTCTCCTCGGTCTCGAAGTTGCCGGGGTCGATGCTCTGCGCGATGCCGATGGTGTCGACGCCGGACTCTTCGATGGTGCCGCCCACCACGACCCGGCTGACGTTCGCCTTGCCCCACTGGTCGGCGTTGTTCTTGCTGTCAGCAACCTTGATCTTGAACTTGCTGTTCAGCCCGCTCGCGATCAGATCCTGCTTGATGTTCTCGGTGACCCCCGCGACCACGGCGTCGATCACCGCGTCCTCGTCGGCCCGGGTGAGACCCCAGCTGGTGAGGAAGGCGGCGAACGGCGAGAGGTCCCGGTTGCCCGAGCCGCCGAACACCCCGGTGTTGACCCGGGCGCCGTCGAAGTCCAGGTAGAGCGTCTGCTGCGGCTTGGCCCCCTGGAGCACCGGCCGGTAAGCCTCGACCTTGATGTCGTACGCCCCGGAGCCGTTGCCGACCCCGATGTAGTGCCACCCGGCCTTGGTCGCGACGTAGTCGGTGACCGCGTTGCCGCCGCCCGGCAGGGGCGAGTCCATCGGGTAGATGAACGACGCGTCCTGGGTCGAGCCGTGCGCCTCACGCGGCACGGTGTCGTAGACGGTCAGGTAGGTCGCCGAGCCGGTGACCGAGGCGCCGATCACGTCCCCCGCCTTGAGCTTGACCGCGAAGAAGTCGGCGTCCACCCCGGCCGCAGTCGCGGTGAGGGTGTACGGGCCCTCGGTCGGCGGCGTGGTGTCGCCGATGCCGCCGCCGCTGCCCGAGTCGAACGGGTCGGCGGGCAGGCCGCCGTAGGCCGCGACCGCCAGGTAGAAGTCGCCGCTCGCGGTGACCGGGTAGGCGATCCGGCTGTCCAGCCCCGAGAAGTCGTCGTTGACCGCGAGCAGGGTGCCGTCCGGCGCGAACAGCTGGATCACCGTGTCCAGCGGGCCCGTCGGGGTGGCCGTGGCCACCGTCAGCACGTCACCGGCCGAGGCGGTGAACTTGAAGAAGTCGAAGTCGTTGCTGCCGTCGCCGGTCTGCCGCCCGTGCGGGCCGTCGCCGATCTGCGAGGTGATGACCGCACCGTTCTGGCTGCCCACGCCCACGCCGGTGGCGCCGGCGAGCGGGATGGAGCCGTCGTCCTCGGGGGCCGGGGCGACGGTCGGGGTGGTGACCGTCTCGTTGTCCAGGCTGCCGAGGATGCGGATGTTCGGGTACTGGCCCGAGCCGGTGCCGTAACCGGTGATGCGCTGCGCGTTGACCGGCACGTCGTTGCCGCCGTTGCTGCCCGGCAGCTCGTCCTCGTCGACCACGACCGCGGGAGTGGCCGCGGCGGCCTTGACGGCGCTGCCCGCCAGCGACTTCTGCCGCGTCGCGTTCTTGGCCTTGGCCTGGGTCTTCATGTAGTTGGACCAGCCCGCGTAGTCCACCTTGGCGGGATCGGCCACCTCGGCCAGGTACGGGTTCGGGCCCTTCGGCTTCGACCCGTACGGCGCCTTGGGCGCGATGCCCACCCCGGCGGCCAGCGAGGCCTTGTCGGCCGGGCTCAACCCGTCACCGGACGGGACGAGAGAGAGCGGATCGGCGTGCGCTGCCCCTGGCGTGATCAACGCCAGGCCGAGAACCGCCACGGAGACGGTCGCGATGCTTCGTCGCATCAAGGTTTCCCCCTTCAGCGCGTCGGCGGCCCCCCGGCCGCGGACGGCACCGGCGACGTTACTGAAGAAGATCGTCAATATCTATACAGTTCGATCAGTCGTAACAACTGCGACGGGAGCGGACAGCCCCCGCAGGGCCCGCACGACCGGCAGGGTCAGCAGCAGGCCGGCCACCGGGATCAGGAATGCCAGGCGCAGCCCGATCGGCTCGGACAGGGCGCCGATGAGCACCGCGCCGACCAGCGCGCCGCCGTAGTTGAACAGGTTGACCCGGGCGATCACCTCGTCGCTGCGGCCCGCGGCGGCCTCCCCGGCCGCGCTGAAGGCCAGCGGGATCAGCAGGCCGACACCGAGCCCGGCCAGGGCGAAACCGGCGATCGCGGCGCCGATCGACGGCAGCGCCACGACGAGGGCGCAGCCGAGCGCGCAGACCAGCAGCGCGCCGGTCACCGCGGCGGGGCGGCCCACCCGCGGCACCAGGTGGTCACCGGTCAGCCGGGAGAGAAGGACGGCGCCCTGGTACGCGGCATAGCCGAGCGGGACGACGGCGGGCGCCGCCGCGAGCGAGTCGTCGAGGTACACCGAACTCCACGTGCTGACCGCCGAGTCGGCCAGGAAGCCGGTGAAAATGAACGCGCCGCAGACCAGGATGATCTTCTTCTGCGTATTGCCGACGCCCTTCTCCAGCGAAGAGGCGACCGTGCGGCCCGCCTCCAGGACCGGCCAGGCGGTCAGGACGTACACAAACGCGAAGAGGGCGGCGACGCCCACGGCGACCGAGGCGCCCGCTCCCCCGGCGGCGAAGGCGGACATGAGCAGGGCCGCGACGATCGCGGCGGCCGTGTAGGCGGCGAACAGGCGGCTCATCACGCTGCGGCCGAGACGCGCCTGCACCAGCACGCCCTGCATGTTCAGGCTCGCGTCGACCGCGCCCAGGCCGACCCCGTAGACGATCAGCACCGCGGTGAAGACGACGATCGGGGTGCGTACGGTGGTCAGGCCGAGACCCGCCGCGACCGTGAGCAGACCGCCGGCCAGCGCGTACCGGCTCCCCCAGCGGGCCGCCACCAGATCGGCCAGCACCGACCCGCCGGCCGCGGCCACGCAGACCAGCAGCAGGATCACCGAGACGAAGGTGTCGTCGATGCCCTGCCGGGACTTGAACTCGGGCAGGGCCGTCACCACCGCGGCATAGCCAAGGCCCTGGGCCGCGTACCCGCCCGCAATCCAGGCGGCCCGCCGGCCGCCGGTCACCGATCGCACGTAGCGCCGCCTCCCCCACCCTGATCAAGCTGGGTAAGGATGGGCCGCCGGGGCCGTCATCACCAGAGGCCGGAGCGAATCTTTACCGGCCGGTAATCGGGGTCAGGCGTTCTGCACGGCCTCCAGCGCGGCGACCGCGGCCCCCCGGGCGCCGGCCATGTCGAGGTCGGCCGCCAGCGCGAAGGTGGCCGCCCGCTGCTGCTCCTCGCGCAGCTGGGTGTGCTCGCGCACGGTGTTGAGGAACCACTGCCGGAATTTCGGGTCGGCCTCGACCACGCCGCCGCCCAGCAGATAGGCGTCCGGGTCGGTGAAGTTGGCGGCGATGGTGAACAGCTTGCCGATCGCCTTGGCCTGCTGACCGAAGACCGCCAGCGCCAGCGGGTCCTCCTTCTCCCCGTACCCCCGCAGCAGTTTGGCCGCCCGGGGCAGGGGCTCGGCCGCGAGCGGGTGGTCGGGGAAGCGGGTCAGCCAGTACGGCAGCAGGTTTTTCTTGATGCCGGTGAGCGACGCGATGCTCTCGACGTCGCCGCTGAAGCCGCAGTTGCACTCGGGCACGGGCTGGCCGACCTCGAGCACCCCGTGCAGCGGGATCTGCACGTGGCCCAGCTCGCCCGCCATGCCGGCCGCGCCGCTGACCACCCGGCCGTTGTCGACCACGCCGCCGCCCAGGCCGGTGCCGACGATCGCGGCGACCGACGATTTCGTCATCGCGTCGGGGCCGAAGAGCCGGTGGTGGGCGTAGAGCGCCGCCGCGTTGGCGTCGTTGAGATAGAAGACCGGCAGGCCGATGCGGGCCTCGAGCGCGCTGCGGATGTCGAACCCGTGCCACGAGACCTGGCTGAAGTTCGTCGCGCCCTTGGACGAGATCACGCCGGTGGCGCTGGCCGGGCCGGGAGTGTCGAGCCCGACCGCCCGGACCAGGGTCAGCGGGGTGCTGGTCAGCTCGAGAATGTTGTGGAAGGCCTCGGCCAGCTGCTCGATCGCCGACTCGGGGCCGTCGGTCACCAGGCTCGGATTCTCCACCAGATGATCGACCAGATATTGGCCCGTCGCATCGAGCACGGTGGCGTTGTTGCAGGTGCCGCCGTTGTCGAGACCGACGACGACCCAGGAGGCGGGGGTGCGTACCGATTCAACCTGATCCACAGACCTGAGCGTACGTCCGACTTCACCCCGGCGGTACGGGTGCGGGCGGATTGCGGGTCCGTTAGTCATGGTTGCAGCCGTGACTGGCCCGCCCCCGCGGGCCGAAGGGTCGGGCATGACGACCCGACGCACGCTTCTCGCCGCCGGTGCCGCCACCGCGATCGGGGTGGCCATCGCCGCCCCGGCTTCTGCCGCGCCCCAAACCGCTTCGGCCACCTCCGCTCTCGCCCCGGCCGCCCTGGTGTCCGCCGACCCGTTCGCGCACCTGCTGCGCCGGGCCACCTTCGGGCCCACGCCGGAGTCTCTGGCCGAGGCCCGCAAGCTGGGCGTCGACGGCTGGGTGAACCGCCAGCTCGACCCGGCGTCGATCAGCGACCCGGTCGGCGACGAGCTGATGAGCCGCCTGCCGCTGGCCGGCGCCAGCATCGCGGCCACCCGGGCCAAGGTCGCCAAGAACTCGTACGACGGTTTCAAGCAGCTCGGCCGGGCCGCCGTGGCCCGCGCCGCGTGGAGCAACCGGCAGCTGTTCGAGATGACCGTCTCGTTCTGGGCCAACCACCTGCACGTCGCCGCGCCGTCCAGCCAGACCTGGGACAGCCGGGCCGACTACGACGTCCAGGTGATCCGCAAGCACGCGTTCGGGCGCTTCGCCGACATGCTCAAGGCCTCGATGAAGCACCCCGCCATGCTCACCTACCTCGACAACCGCTCGTCGACCAAGGCCCACCCCAACGAGAACTACGCGCGCGAGCTGATGGAGCTGCACACGGTCGGCCTCGTCTACAGCGAGCGGGACGTCTACGCCGGCGCGCGGCTGCTCACCGGGCTCACCGTCAGCAAGACCACCGGCGCGTACGTCTACGACGGCGCCCGCCACATCACCGGCGCGGTCGAGATCCTCGGTTTCAAGCACGCCAACGCCACCGCCACCGTGGGCGAGACGGCCGCCCTGGCCTTCGCCGACCACCTGGCCCGGCACCCGGCCACCGCCCAGCGCCTGGCCACCAAGCTGTGCCAGCGGTTCGTCGCCGACGTCGCGCCGGCCTCGCTGGTCAGCAAGCTGGCCCAGGTCTACCTGGACAACGACACCGCGATCAAGCCCGTACTCAAGGCTCTGTTCCTGTCGCCCGAGTTCGCCGCCGCGATCGGGCAGAAGGCGCGCACGCCGCTGGAGGATCTGACCGCGACGATCCGGACGCTCGGGCTGGGACCGGAGAAGTCGGGCCTGCAGCTGCTCGACGCCCTCTACAACGGCCTGGTCTACGCCGGGAACGCGCCGTTCCGGTGGGCCCCGCCCAACGGTTACCCCGACGTGGCCGCGGCCTGGGCGTCGCCGTCCGGTTTCCTGCTGCGCTGCAACAACCACCTCAACCTGGCCGCGGGCTGGTACCCGAGCTGGTTCACCCGCCCCGCCGACCTGCTGAAGTCCCTGGTCCCGACGCTGCCGGGCACCTACGGCGCGCTGGTCGACGCGCTGGCCGCACGACTGATCGGGGCCAAGCTGCCGGCGCAGCACACCGCCGCCGTGCTCAGCGTCGCGGGCAAGCTGCCGACCAGTCCTCTGACCGCCTCCGACAAGTCTCTGGCCGGGCACGCCCCGTACCTGATCGCTCTGGTCCTCGATTCGCCCTCCTTCCAGCTGAGGTGATGATCATGTCTTTCGATTGTGGCGAGAAAGCGCTCACGCGGCGCGGCCTGCTCGGCGCCGCGGCCCTCACCGGGTTGGTAGGGGCAGGTGTCTCGACCGAGCTGGCGTACGCGGCCCCGGGTTACACCGGCGACACGCTGGTCGTGCTGTCGCTGCACGGCGGTTTCGACGGGCTCTCGGCGCTGGCCCCGATCGGCGACCCCGACTACTACAAGGCACGACCCACCATCGGCGTCCCCAAGGCGCAGGTCATCGCCGGCGACGGCACCTTCGGTCTGCACCCGGCGCTGGCCCCGCTCCTGCCGCTGTGGAAGAGCGGCCGGCTGGCCGGCGTGCACGCGGTCGGCCAGGCCAACCCGACCCGCTCGCACTTCGCCGCCATGGAGGCGATGGAGAACGCGGCGCCGGGCACCTCGATCCGCAGCGGCTGGCTCGAGCGGATGCTCGGGGTCAGCGGCGCGAGCGGGGCGCTGGCCGGGGTGTCGGTCGGCCACGCCATGCCCGACCGCCTGTTCGCCGGGCCCACGCCGTCGGTCTCGATGGCCGCGGTCGACAAGTTCACGCTGGCCGGCGACTCGGCCAAGCGCCCCCGGGCCGCGGCCCTGCGCGCCATGTACGCCGACGCCCCGATCCTGCAGGCCCGGCCGGCCCTGGCCGCCGACAGTGCTCTGACCGCGACCGCCGCGGTGCGCGGGACCGCCTACACCCCCGGCGCCACCTACCCGGCGACCGAGCTGGGCAACGCGCTGCGCGACGTGGCCCGGCTGATCAAGGCCAAGGTGGGCCTGGCCGCGGTCTCGGTCGACTGCGGCGACTGGGACATGCACGAGGGCCTGGGCACCGCGGTCAAGGGCCAGCGGATGTACGACAACACGACCGACCTGGCCCTGGCCCTGGCGGCGTTCGCGGCCGACCTCGGGCCGGACGGCATGAACTCGGTGACCCTGCTGACGATCAGCGAGTTCGGCCGCCGCGTGCAGGAGAACGGCTCGCGCGGCGCCGACCACGGGCACGGCAACGCCATGCTGCTGCTCGGCGGCGGGGTGCGCGGCGGCCAGGTCTACGCCAAGTGGCCCGGCCTGGCCCCGGGCGCGCTCGTGGCGGGCGACCTGGCGGTGACCACCGACTATCGAGCGGTGATCGGCGAGATCTTGCAGAAGCGGTGCCGAATCGGCTCCCTGGCCGACGTGTTCCCGCAGGTCACGCCCTCGACGTTCGGCCTCGCGACGGCACGCTGACACCTGGCGTTCCGGGGCCGTTCATCCACCGGCGGGGTACTGGAACTCAGAGGTTTCCCAGCTCAGCATTTATGGTGGCCGTGATGGAACCGACAACCGTGCATGTCGCGACCGACGAGGGCTTCGCCTCGCTGAGTCTGCCCGCCCGGCCCCGCGCCGAGCGGTACGAACTGGGCCGGTCGCTACGCGAGCGGGCCCACCGGTCGGAGATGGCGCACTGGCGCGTGCCCGCCGGGCGGCCCGACCCGGTCAGCCAGATCGCCGAGGCCAACCTGGGCCGGCAGCCGTGGCTCGTACCGGTCCGCGTCGGCCGCATGATCTCCTCGCCGTACGCGTTCCTGCGCGGCTCGGCCAACGTGATGGCCGACGACTTCGCCGGCCTGCCCGCGACCGGCATCACCCCGGTCATCTGCGGCGACGCCCACCTGGGCAACTTCGGCTTCTACGCCTCGCCCGAGCGCAAGCTGGTGTTCGACCTCAACGACTTCGACGAGGCCCACCCCGGCGCCTGGGAGTGGGACCTGCGCCGGCTCGTCACCAGCGTCTACGTGGCCGGCCGGCAGAACGGTTTCAAGGAGAGCGCCTGCGGCGACGCCGTGCACCACTGCGTCGAGGAATACCGCGACCAGATCCAGCACCTGGCCGAGCAGCCGCTGCTGGCCCGCTCGTTCGACCAGATGGACGTCGACCGGCTGCGCTCGGCGGCCTCGCGGGCCAGCTTCCGCGACGAGATCGACCGGGCCGCCCGCCGGGCCCGCCGCCGCACCAGCGACCGGGCACTGCCCCGCTTCACCGAGCGCCGCGACGGCACGGCCCGCCTGGTCGAGGAGCCGCCGCTGATCACCCGGCCCAGCGACGCCGAGTACGAGCAGCTGGCCGAGGCGCTGGACGGCTATCTGAACACGTTGCCGCCACACTGGACGCGCATCCTGGCCGGCTACCGGATCGTCGACATCGCGCACAAGGTGGTCGGCGTCGGGTCGGTGGGCCTGCGGGCGTACGTGGCGCTGTGTGAAGGAAGCAGCCCCTCGGACGTCGTCTTCCTGCAGCTCAAGGAGGCCCGGCGCTCGGTCGTGGCCAAGCACCAGCACGGCGACTCGGCCTGGCACCGGCACCAGGGCCAGCGGGTCGTCGAATACCAGCAAGCGCTGCAGACGGTGTCGGACCCGCTGCTCGGCTGGGCCACGGTCGGCGACCGGCAGTACTACGTGCGGCAGTTCCGCGACATGAAGGGCGCGATCGTCGTCGAGGGCATCGACGCGCCGGCCCTGGGCGACTACGCCGGCATCTGCGGCTACCTGCTGGCCAAGTCGCACGCCCGCACGAGCGGAGCGTCGATGATCGCCGGCTACGCGGGCAGCAGCGACAAGATGGCGGTCGCGCTGTGCCGGTTCGCCCGCACCTACGCCGACCAGGTCGAGAGTGACCACGCCGAGCTGGCCCGGGCGGTCCGCAACGGCATCCTCCCGGCCGAGAACGCCTGACCCGCCTGACCCCCGCCGACGCGGATCGCGCATGATGATCTCCATGAGCGGCCGCGTGAGCATCGACAACCCCGAACTGCTCGAGTTCTGGACCGAGCGGCACCTGTGCACACTGACCACGCTGCGCGCGGACGGGTCGCCGCACGTGGTGGCGGTCGGGGCGACGCTGGACCCGGTGGCCGGGCTGGCCCGGGTGATCTCGTCGTCGACGTCGGCCCACGTGCGGCATGTGGGTCAGGGGCAGACGCGGGTGGCGATCTGCCAGGTGGAGGGGGCGCGCTGGACGACGGTCGAAGGGCTGGCGGTCGTCCGCGACGAACCGGCGGCGGTGGCCGAGGCGGTGAGCCGGTATGCGGCTCGCTATCGCACGCCACGGCCCAATCCGGCGCGGGTGGCTCTCGAGGTGATCGTCACCAGGATCCTGGGCTCCAGCCGCTTCTTAGCCTGACCCCGCCGATCACGCAGCGTCCCGGACGCAGGGCCCGCCCTCCCCGAGGGGGCCCCCGGCCACAGCCTCATTGTGGCGAAATCTGGTGATCTTGGGACGGCGCTCTGTGGACAACTCTGAAGTGTGGACAACCACGTTGCTGGGCGGGGTGCGTGCTAGATGCGGCCGTCCGAAGTGAAGGGGCCGACCCGGGCCGGCAGCACGAGGCCGGCGGCGGCCAGCGACATCAGCAGGTCGTGCAGCTGGCGGCGGGAAAGGGTGTCGTGCGGGCCCAGCTCGGGGTGCGGCACGCCGAGGGCCCGGGCGGCTTCGACACCACGGGTGCCGATGGCGGCCTCGACGGCCCAGAGGCGGTGCGCCCGCATGGCCAGGTGGGCCGACGCGGTGAGCTCGTTGTGCAGCCGCAACAGGCGGCGCAGGTCGGTGGCGAGCTGCTCGATCGGTGGGCCGAGCGGCTGCGGTGGCTGCGGGCGCCGCGCTTCCCAACGGTCGTGGATCACGCCGCACCACTTCGGCGCGAAGACGACCAGCGCGCCGAACAGCGTCGGGGTGGCCACGATCAGGGCGAGTTTCGCCACGTCCCAGAAGTTCACTGACTGCTCCTTGTGAACGGCAGACGGCCGTACCACTCGACCATCCGCCGCGGGCCGCGACAGCGTCAACCCGCACAGCCCACAGGACACACTCCATGTGCGGTGATTGCGAAAACTCAGCGGACGCGGCCCCGGGGGACGAGCCGCGCGATCGGCATGGGCGGGGCCGGCAGGGCTGGGCCGTCGTAGCCGTGGACCTCGCCGAAGCGGGGCGTGCCGTCGGCCCAGTCGGCTCTCATCTGGACGATCTCGTCATGATCGCGGGCGACGAAGTTCCACCACATCACGAGCCGTTCCTCGAACGGGGCTCCGCCGAGCAGGAGCAGACGGGACGGTGACTCGGTGGCGACACGGACGGACTCGCGGCCCGAACCCAGGTAGAGCAGCGGGCCGGGTTTCAGCGTGGCCTCGTCGACCGTGGGGGCACCGTCGAGCGCGAGCAACGCGTACTCGAAATCGGGTCTCAAGGTCAGCGTGGACTCGGCCGACCGAGCCAGCGCGATCTCGGCGCCGACGAGCGGGGTGTAGGTCTGCGCGGGGGACGTGGCGCCGGCGAACGCGCCCATCAGCACCGTCGTGGCGAGACCGGCCCCCGTGACGACCGGCAGATCGTCGTGGTGGGCGAAGGCGGGCGGCCGGTCACGCGACTCGTGCGGCAACGCGACCCAGAGCTGCACGCCGTGAAGGGTCGGGGAATGCTCGGCGGGCGTCTCCTCGGAGTGGGAGATGCCGCGGCCGGCGGTCATCAGGTTGAGCCGGCCCGGCCTGATGAGCTGGCGATTGCCGAGGCTGTCGCGATGCAGGACCTCGCCGGCGAGCAACCACGTGACCGTCTGCAGACCGGTGTGCGGGTGGGGGCCGACACGCATGCCGTCCGGCCCGGCCGGATCGGAAAGATCATGCGGCCCGTACGCGTCGAGGAAGCACCACGCACCCACCATGCGCCGCTGGCGGTTGGGCAGGGTGCGGGTGACGGCGAAGCCCCGGGGGCCGCCGAGCGCGACCGGAGCGCCCTCGAGCAGTTCCATGGCGGCGGGCGCCGGCAGGCCGACCTCGGGATCTGCTTCGAAGCTGCTCACCATCGGGACGTTACCCCCTGGGTGTGACAGAAAAGTGCGGCGGAACGGCGGCGGGGTGGTGACCCCGCCGCCGTTCCGGTCCCGGCACTGCCGCGCAGGCACGACCTCACACCGGCATGGGGGGCAGGACGATGTGAGCGTTCGTTGAACGGTGCGCGGTGGCGGCCTCTAGAGACGGGGGCGTCGGCCGCCGGCCGGGGAGTTGAAGGTCTCGAGCGTCCAGACGTCGAGGCGGCGCAGGGCCGCCCGCCAGGTGGCGCCGACGGCGCCGAGGTCGAGGCGCGGCATGATCCGCTCCTTTCGATCGGTGTCGTGTGCTCCACCCGGGACGCCGTCGTCCCGGGCGCTCTTCCACCGTGACACCGCCCAGCACCTTGATCCGTTTCTCGGGAGCGTGTGCTTCGCCACTGGCTTCGCTCGTTCGGGGCGGTTAGTTACCCGTCCGTATCCTCAGAACGGGTTAAAGACTTGCTTAAGTTCTCGCGGCGGCGGAGCGTGACATCGCGTTCCACGGAGCCAACGATCTGTACATCAGCCGACACCGTTTGAACTGTTCGCTGCCGGTCCGCGTACTCTCCGCCGACGAAGCAAGCCCGGCGGAGCGGCGAGCCGGGGTCCCATCGGGCCCCGACCGCGCGGCTGTGCCGCGGGGAGCGCTCCCGGGGGTGGTGGCGCTGCTCGCAAATCCGTGGTTAACCTTCCACATCCACCGCGTGGGAGGGGACGATCCGGGCACGCGTGACGAACGGGGGCGGGGCATGCGGCTATGGGGTGAAGGGCTATCCCCCCGACGCCGTGCGCACGTCTGCCGTTCCGCTGCCCGCGGGGCTGCGGCATGAGCTTCGAGGACGACGAATACTGGGACGAGGAGTACTCCGAGTACTCGATCGTCCCCAACGCCGCGGTCGTGCAGGAACGCCAGTACCAGCGGCGTGACACCCCGGAGCCGATCATCCCGACCCGGCGTGGCGACGCCGACCACGACGACTACGACGACCCCGTCGACGAGCTGGCCGCCCGACGTCAGCGCCGCGCCACCGGCAACACCGGCGGGCAGCCGCGCAAGCCACAGGTCGCGTTCGACTCGCAACGGCCGAGCTGGCTCGACGACCCCGACTTCGTGCCGATCGACACGTCCCAGCCCAACCTGGCCGGCGACGACCTCGACGACATCGACCTCAACCGGCCCGAGCTCGGCGCCGACTTCGACGCGCCGGACTACCCGATCACCGACAGCGCCCCACGGCGGCGCCCCGAGCGGTACGACCCGAACAGCGACATCGACGAGCCCTTCGACCATCGAGACCTGGTGGCGTACGGCCATGGGCCGAACCCCGGTGCGAAGACGGTCAGCCGCACCGAGGACGAGGAACGTCCCGCCAGCCGGTGGCGCCGCCGGGGCAAGAAGGACGCCGACCGTCAGCGGGGCTCCTCTTCGGACCCTCAGGCGACTCCGGGCCGCTCGGCTTCTCCTTCTCCCGACCGTCCGGCGTTCCCCGATCGTCCCGTCGCTCCGGAACGTCCCGCTGCCTCGGGACGGCCTGTCGCCCCCGAGCGGCCCGCCGCCTCGGGACGGCCTGTCGCCCCCGAGCGGCCCGCCGCCTCGGGACGGCCTGTCGCCCCCGAGCGGCCCGCCGCCTCGGGACGGCCTGTCGCCCCCGAGCGGCCCGCCGCCTCGGGACGGCCTGTCGCCCCCGAGCGTCCCGCAGCGCCGGAGCGTCGGCGGCGGGAGGACGAGCGGCCCGCGCAGCCGGCCGCCAGTGGCCGGGCCCGGGTGCCCGAGGGCCGGCCCGCCGACGATCCGCTCGACCTCTACCGCCGTCCCGACGACGAGCGTTCCCGTCCGCCGCGCGACCGGCAGCCCGAGCGCTCGCGGCCCGCCCGCCGGCCGGAACCCGACGCCTACGAGTACGACGATCGCCGACGCCGGCCGTACCCCGACGAAGCGGTTCGACGCTCGGGCGAACGCACCGCGATGATCTGGGACGGGCTGGGCGCCCAGCCCGAACTCCTCGACGACCGCGACCGCCGCCCCCGGCCCGACAGCGACCCGCGCCGCCGCGAGGAGTACGACGACGCCCGCCGCGGTGCCGCACCGCGCCGCCGCGACGACTTCGGCGACCGGAACACGGACGACCTGCGCCGCCACGCCGAGTTCGACGAGCGCCGCCCGTGGCCCGACGAGGCCGGCGACCGCCGCGGCCGGGCCCCGCAGCGCGACGAGGTCCCCCTCACGATCGAGGGCGAGATCCTCGACGAACGTCCCCCGCGCACCATCGATGGCGAGATCGTCGACGACCGCCGCCGTCCGGCACCCGCCGCCCGCGAGAGCTGGGATCCCGCCGTCCCGCCGGGCCGGGATGTCTCTGTCCCGCAGGGACGGGAATTCGCCGTCCCGCATCCCGCCGTCCCGCATCCCGCCGTCCCGCAGACGTGGGAAGACGACCGTCACCAGGCCCCCGCGGCCCCCCTGACGTGGAACGAGGAGCGGCAGGCGTGGTCCGAGGCCCAGCAGTGGGACGACGGCACCCCCGCCGGCGGCCAGGGCTGGGTCGAGGACGACAGGCGCCCGGCGGCCGAATTGCGGCAGGCCCCGCCGTCCGGCGACGAAGACCCCGGCTCGCCTGACGCCCCGCGGGCGATCAGCAAGCCCGCGCCACCCGCCCCGCCCAAGGTCATCGGCAAGGAAGAGCGGCCGCCGGTCCCGCGAGTGGTCAAGAAGGCCGAGCCGCCGTCCACGCCCCGGGTCGTCGGAACGCACGCGCCGACCCCCGCCGCCCGGGTGGTCAGCCCGCCCCCGACGCCGGTCACACCCGCGACCCCGCCGGCAGCCTCGGCCCAGCTGACCGGCACTCCGGCCGGACGGCCTCCCGTCGCGCCAAAGACACCGGGCCGCGCCTCGGTGCCGCCGCAGACGCCCGGCCGGGCTTCAGTCCCGCCGCAGGCGCCCGCCGCTCAGGGCGCTCCGGGCCAGGCCGCCCGCGGTCCGGTTCCGCAGCAAGCTCCGGGCGAGGGCGGCCAGGGTCCGGTCCCGCCGCAGACCCCTGGCAGTCACGATCAGGCCGCGCGCGGCCCCCTGCCGCAACAGGCCCCTGGCGCCCAGGGCCAGCGCCCGGCAGCCCCCGGCCAATCCGCTCAAGGCCCGGCCCCCTCACAGACCCCCGACCCCGCCGGCCGCGGCCCGGCCCCGTCACAAGCACCTGGCCACTCCGACCAGACCGCATGGGGTGCCGTCCCGTCACAGGCGCCCGGCCACCCCGACCAAGCCGCACGCGGTCCCGTCCCATCCCAGGCGCCCGGCCACCCCGACCAACCCGCACGCGGTCCCGTCCCATCCCAGGCGCCCGGCCACCCCGACCAAGCCGCACGCGGTCCCGTCCCGTCACAGGCACCTGGCTATTCCGACCAAGCGGCACGCGGTCCAGTTCCTCCACAGGCGCCGGGATATCCCGAGCAGGCCGCATGGGGTTCGGTCTCCTCGCAGGCTGGTCAACCCGACTACGTCGGACGCGGCTCGGTGCCGTCGCAGACGCCCGGGCAGCCCGAGCATGTGCCTGGGCACGCTGCGCGCGGGCCGGTCGGTCCTGGCGTTCCCGGGCCGGGGCCGGCGGGCACGACGTCGCCGCCGATGCCCGGTGGTCCGGTTGCACCGGATCACGTGCCCGGCCAGGCCGTCCCGCAAATGCCCGACGGTCAGGGACACCCTGCTTCGCGTGGGCCCGTTCCGTCTCAAGGGCCCGGCGACCGGTCGCTCGCGGACACCGACCCCCGACTCGAGATGCCGCCCGGGCAGCGCCCGCGACGCAGCCCTCGCACGGCGCATGTCTTCCTGGCCGAGGGCGACGATCCGTGGTCGATGGTGGCCGACGAGGCCCCGCCGGCCGCGCTGCCCAGCAGCGGGCTCGGCCGCCCGATCCCGCAGGGCGACCCGCGGACGGCAGGGCCCGGCTACCCGTTGCAGCCTGGCCAGGTTCCGCCGGGGCAGTTCACGCCTGGTCAGATGCCTCCTGGCGCGATGCCGCCCGCTTCTGTGCCGCCCGCGGTTACGCACGGTCCGGCACCTGTCGTCGGCAATCCAGTTTCACCGGCTGGGCCGCGGCCAGGCGTCGCAGCGCGGCCCGACGGCACCGGTCCACAGCCTCCCGTCTCTGTATCGCCGGCCGCAGAACGTGGCCCGGCAGCCTTCGGCCCCGTTCGACCCGAGCCGGGTTCGCCACAGCCCGCAACGCCGCCGGTCCCGCAGGCTTCCTCGGTTCCGCCGCTGGTGCGGCAGTCCCCGGCCGAGCCGCCGCGGGCTCCCCAACCTGTGCCGCCACCGGCCGGCCTCCGGCCGACGTCCGTGCCGCCCGCACCGGCTCACGGCCAGGCGCCGGGTAGCCCGATCCCGCCCGGCGGAATGCCGGCGGCCCCGCGTGCCGCAGGACAGACCCCCAGCGACCGAGCAGCGCCACCGACGACCTGGGACGAGGCGTCCCGTTCGGGAGCGCTCGACGAGGACGCCCTCGGCAACGTCCGCCCGGTCCAGCCGACGGCCGACCGTCGCGCGACAGCCGGGCCCGCCTACCCCGCCTCTGAGCAGTCTGCGGCCGACCGCCACGTTCCGGGACAGACCGCATACGGTCAGGACGCGCCCGGCTATCCGACGCCTGACCGCCCCGCGGCGGGCAACCATGCGCCCGGACAGCCCGGACAGCCCGGACCCGACCACGCCGGGCCCGGCTACCCGACGCCCGAACGGCCCGCGGCGGGCCACCACGCCCCCGGACAGCCCGGGCCCGACGGCTACCCCGCATCCGAGCAGCCCGCAGCCGGCCACCACGCACCCGGACAGCCCGGATCCGATCAAGCCGCGCCCGGCTACCCCGCGTCCCAGCGGCCCGCAGCCGGCCACCACGCACCTGGACAGCCTGGATCCGACCAGGCTGCGGCCGGCCTCAACGACCCCGGATGGCCCGCGGCCGACGACAACCGATCTGGGTGGCCCTCACCCGGCCGGCCTGTGTCCGGCGACGGCACGTCTGATTGGCCCGCGGCGGACGACTCCGAATCCGGTTGGGCCGACCTGCGCGGACAGGGCAACTACGCACCGACCGAGCCCACGACGCGGGGTCAGCAGGCCCGCGGCGATCAGGCATCTGGTCGGCCGGCGCCGGGCGAGGCTGTTCCGGCTCCCGGACAGCGGGAACAGGCCCAGAGCACGTCGGGTTCGCACAAGACCGGCGGGAACTTCTTCCACCGCGCTGTCGACAAGCTCTTCGGACACTCCGGCCAGCAGGCACCGGAGGAGCAGCCGCATGCTTCGGGCAAGCGGACTCCCGGCCCGGAGGTCAGGGGCCAGGACGCGCCGGACCAGCGGTTCACGAACCGGCAGGACTCCGACCAGCAGCGGGCGAGCCAGTACGGCCCCGATCAGCAGTTCGCGGGCTGGGACGGGCAGGAGCGCCCGTCCGCAAGCCAGCACGGCCAGGAAGAATCGTTCCCGGGCCGACCCGGCCGCTCCCAGCAGTTCGACGGCCGGCCGAGCCCGGAAAATCAGGCCGCCGGTCATGGCGCACCCGGCTACCCGCCTGCGGACCAGCCGGTCCCCGGCCAGCACGCCCCGGACCAACACCCCCAGGCCCAGAAGGCACCCGGTCAGCACGCCCCAGGCCACCACGCGCCGGGCCAACATGCGCCTGACCACCACACTCCCGGTCACCACTTCCCTGGCGAGCACGCTCCGAGCCAGCACTCGCCGGCCCAGTACGACACGGGCCAGCCTGCGCCTGGCCAAGCCGTTCCTTCGCAGCCTGCGGTCGGTCAGCCTGTTCCTGGGCAGCGCACGTCAGACCAGCAGGGTCCTGGGCAGCACGCGTGGGCACACCCCGACGCCGCGCCGCAGGCCCCGGAGCAGCGCACGTCGACGCACTCCACTCCGCAGGCTCCCGGGCAGCACGCTTCGGCGCATCCCGACTCGAACCCTCAGATCCCCGGGCAGCACACACCGGCACACACCAGTGCCGCCCCGCAGGCTCCCGGACAGCACGCACCGGCGCAGCCGGGTGCCGACCAGCGTTCCGCCGCGCAGCACGCGCCGGGGCACCCCGAGGACGGGCTGCGGGTGCCGGGGCAGGCCGGATCGGGGACGGGTGCCGAATCGCCTTGGGCTCCGCCGCAGTCAGCCACGGCGGGAGGTGGGCGGCCGACGTCGCTTGCCTCGGCGCCGGTCAGCGCGCCGAGCGGTGGGCGGACTCCTGGCAATGGGTGGACTCCTAGCGCGCCCGCCTCGGCGCCGGTCAGCGGTGGGCGGGTGCCCGACGCGCCGCCGAGTCCGGGCATTCCGCGGCAGGCCGGCACTCAGCCGGTCGACGCTGCTCAGCACGCTGGTGCGCCTACTCAACCGTTGTCGTCTCCGTCGGTGGCCCCGGCATGGTCTGCTCCCGCGTCCGGAACGAGCGGTCATCCGCAGAACGACGGGCTCCCCGACGCACGGGCGCCGCACGGCGAGCAGCGCCCGGATGCACCCCGTAGCGCGGGCGAAGCTTCGTCACCCGGCGGCTCCTCGCAGATCAGCTTCCCGCTGCAGCCCCGTTCGGCTCCCCCGGCGACCGACAGCGACGCCAACGCCGCCGATGCCGGCGCGCGCAATCAGGGCGCAGGTGATGCGGACGCCGGCAGGCCGGGCGTAGGCAACGAGGGCGCAGGCAATGGCAGCGCCGGCCAGAAAGACGCGCGTTACTCCGACGTGGGCCCGGCCGAAGCACGCACGGCCGAAGCGGCGCAGCGACTCGCTGGTGTCCCGGTGCAGCGACACCCGGTGGAGGGTCCGGTCACCGGTCAGTCCCCCGAAGACCGGCCGAGTGTCTCTCCGGTCGCACGCCCCACAGACTCTCCGGTATCACCGTCCGCTCCCGGCACCGGCCCGCAGATGAACGACGGCCCGGCCCATCCGTCCAGGCACGCCGGCCGGGACGACAGCACCGATCAGGCTGACGCCGCGCACGAGGATCCGTCCCGGCTCGGGGCGCACGCGGCTCCGTACATGGATCCGGACGGCACCCTGCACAACATCCGGCCGATCGGGCGGCTGGCCGTGTCCGGGCCCGACCCGGTTCAGCGGGCGGCGGACACCGGGTTCGGCGGCATGTGGTTCGCCCCCGCGAAGCCGGACGAGGATGACAACGCCCCGGCGGCGGCCGCGACGACCAGCCAGGCACAGCGCGACACCACGCAGCCGAGTGCGACGCTTGACATCCCGACGCAGCCGATTCCCGGGCCGTCCGCCGCCGCACCGACCACCCCGGAAGAGCAAGCACCGCCCGGGGCCGAACACGCCCCGGGTCAGCCAGGCGCCCCGGACGCCGAGCGGGTCGTCATCGACCTCGACGTCACCGGCTTGTTCCAGGGCATGACGATCACCGGCGAGCAGCCGGTGGTCCGCGACGACCAGACCGCGCCGCGGAGCGGTTTCCGCCCCGCAGAAGACACAGCACCACGCACGACGGAGGCAGCGCCGCAGCCGGGAGAAGCACCGACCCGCCCAGCCGAGACGGCCGCACACCCAGAAGCACCGACCCGCCCGGCCGAGACGGCCCAGCGTCCTGCGGAATCCGCGCCGCGCCCGGCGGCTGAGACGGCCCCCCGCCTAGCAGAGACCTCAGCCCCGCAGTCGCTCGACGCCGCTTCGGTGCGAGCCAAGATCGATGAGCGCATGGCGGCGCACCAGAGCCGGGCCGGCGCTGAGCCCGAGCCCGCGAGTGAGCGCCCCGCGCTCTCCGCGGCCGACCTCGAGGCGATCCGGTGGCGGCTCGACGGTGGCACCCTGCGGGAGGTCGTCGACGACCGCGACGCCCTCCGCGAGCTGGGCGAACGCCTCGACGGCCCGCTCGCCGACGAGGTCGACAACGTGGCCAAGGCGGGCCTGCTGAGCGTGCGGGCCGAGGTCTGGCGGCTGCTCGGCGAGCTGGGTATGGCGGCCGCCGCGGCCCGGCTGGCTCTCGCGCACGCCGAGTCGGCCCGGGACCTGCAGTCGATGGTGATCGCCCAGGCCGAGCTGGCGCACATCCTGCGGCTGCGGGGTGACTTCAAGGAAGCCGACCGGCTGTTCGCGAAGGCCACCGGCTCCGAGGTTCCCGAGTCGTTGCGCAGCGTGGTTCACGAGAACGCGGGTCGTTCCTGCTTCGACCAGGGCCGGCACATGGAGTCGCTCGACCACTTCGCCCGGGCCGTGCGGCTGGGCCGGCCCGAGGACACGGATCTGGCAGCGCGTGTCGGCGTCTGTATGGAGGCCGTCTACATCCACGTGCTGCGCGATGGCTGGGGCCCGTACCCGCGCACCCGCGAGGACATCCTCGGCGTGGGCGCCCCGGCCCAGCCCGAGCCCCCGAGGGCCGGCGACGCTTTCGACGAGTCGACCGCCGAGCAGCCGATCATCCCCCCGCGCTGACCTCGGTGTGCCGGCCGGTGTTCTGCCGCGGCGCCGGCGGGTGGGCGATCGCCGTACGGCCTCGTCCGCCCTCTTTCGCCTCGTAGAGGGCCGCGTCCGACGCCGCCCGGAGCTCGTCCGCGGTGCCGGCGTGGTCGGGCATCAGGGCGATGCCGATGCTCAGCCCGGGGGTGCCGCACGGCAGGCTGTCGACCGCTTCGAGCGCCGTGCGGACCTCGTCGGCCGCGCGGCGGGCGCTGAGCCGGTCGGTGCGCAGCAGCACCGCGAACTCGTCGCCGCCGAGCCGCGCCACGACGTCGTCCTCGCGCCGGGCGATCACCCGCAGGGCGTTCGCCACCGCCTGGAGTGCCTGGTCGCCGACGCCGTGACCCCAGGTGTCGTTGATCTTCTTGAAGTGGTCGATGTCGACGGTGGCCAGGGCGAGCGTCTCGCCGGTCTCGCGGGCCCAGGCGACCGAGCGGGCCAGCTCCCCGTCGAACGATCGCCGGTTGGCCACGCCGGTCAGCGAGTCGGCGAACGCCTGCGTCTCGAGGGTGTTCCGGAGCCGCTCGTTGCGGTTGCGCAGCGACGCCACGACGATCGCGGTGAGGGTGAGCGCGACGGTCACCGACACCCAGTCGGCCAGCGCGTGCGTGGGACCCAGCACGGGGAACGCCACCGCGGCATGACCGGCCGAGATCATCACCATGGTCAGGGAGATGATGCGGTGGCTGAGGAAGTTGGCCGCGTACAGGACCGGCCACAGATAGAAGAGCTGGGAGCCGGCGCTCGTATCGCGGGAGGCCAGGTTGAGCCCGGCGATCATCGCGGTAGCCACGAACGGCGCGAGCAGCCACCAGATCCGCGGCACCCGCTCGGGCCGCTTGAGCGCCATCAGCCCCCCGACGGCCATGAAGATGCAGGTCAGCGAGATGGCGATGACCCACGGCAGCGGGTGTTCGTCGGGCAGCACGATGCCGGTGACAAAGTTGACGGGCGCCGCGGCCAGCATCAGGTACGCGACGCTACGGGTGGCACCCTGCTCGTCGCGGAGCTGATATCGCACCGTCTGCCGCCCTCCTTCGTCCCCTGAACGTTCGGCGGCGGCCCGCCGGACCTGAGCAATTTCCCCCGGCCAAGCCCTCCCCACGGCCGACTGCGGCGCCGGCGTCTCTCCAACCTCAAGATCAAAACCACACCGCAGCAGTACGCGACCTCCCCGCCCCCACCAGCAGCAACACCGCCCCGTCGCTTGCGGACAGCCACCTGCAACACCGGGCCGGCCCCGGCCGCCGGCCGGGAACGAGTGGTCACCGCAAACCAGCACGGCGATCGAGCCCGAATCGACACAGGAGTCACGCCGAACCGTCGGCAGCCGTGCTGCAACCCGCTCACCGGGCGACCCGGATCGATTTCACGACCCAGCGCGGGTCGGCTTACGCGACCAGGCTGGAACCGAGGCGGCCGCGATCCGCCCCCGCAACCGGGCGCAGACGAGCTCATGGCCACCACAGCGCCCACGCCCCCAGACCGGGCCTCCGCCGAACACCAACCGCCCTAGACCAGACCCGGACCCGCTCCACGGCCAACAACGCCCACGCCTAGACCGGCCCGCCTACCCACCCCAACCACCTCATCCCGAGCCTCCCCGAGGGTGCGGACGCCTTGAGGCTGGGCGTGTTGTCCAGAGAAGGGGGTGTCCCGTGGGGACGTCACCTGTCGAAGTTCACCCCGGGGTCCAAACGCAAGCCGTGGATCTCGAGCGGTCGGGCGGGCGGCGGGCGGTCGTGCCGCCTGCCGGCCGTGTCCCCGTCGGGTTACTGCCGCCGGCTGGACAGCGAACCCGCCCGGCAGCCCGCACGGCCGCGGACAACCACCTCACCGGCCAGATCCCGCATGCCTGCGACCAGTGCGGCGGCGCCTACGCCTCTCCCCGGGTCACCGCCTACGAACAAGCCCTCCACCCGGCTACCGCGATCCTGCCGACCACGGCATAACCCGGTGTCCACATGCCGGGTGGAAGTTCACTCCACAGCCAGCAACACACCCGGGCCGACCCCGCGCGCGGACTCCGAACCGGCGCCGCGACCGGGCGCAGGCGTCTCATGGTCGTCGGTGCCGGAGCGGAGTTCGAGGCGCTGGTCCGCTGGCAGCACCCGACGCCACGTTGGGGTCGCCGCTGCGAGGTCGGGCCCCCTGCGCGTTCACGCGGCCGTCTCTCGTGACCAGGCACGGTCTGGCGCCGGGACTGCAGTCACCCTGAAGGGCGGCCGCAGCCCCGAAGCCGGGTCGGTCTTTGTGGTTGAAGCGCCACCGCTCACGCGCGTCGCGTGGGTGGGGTGAGTGTTTTGGACGCGTCAGCGGCCAGCTCGCCCCGCCCGCGCCCCCGCGGGAGCGACGGTCTGTCACCCACCACCCGGCCGGGACCTCCGGAACTTGATCTTTCGTTTCCTGGTCTTCGCGATCGGTTCGCGGTCAGGCCGGCTCGGTGACGGCGGCGGCGTCCTTGCGGGCGCGGTCGCGGCGGGCCAGGGTGACGCCGGCGCTGGCCAGGGTGACCAGGGCCAGGGCGACGATCTCGGCCGGGCCCAGGCGCTGGTGCAGGATGAGCAGGCCGGCGAGAGCGGCGGCCGCGGGTTCGAGGCTCATCAGGATGCCGAAGACGCGGGTCGGGATGCGGCGCAGGGCGTGCATCTCGAGGCCGTAGGAGAAGACCGACGAGAGCAGGGCGACCGCGGTCGCGCCGATCAGCAGGGCCGGGTGGTCGAGCACCCCGGCGGCCCTACCGGCCCCGAACGGCAGGACCAGTGCCGTCGCTACGGCGAGCGAGACGGCCAGGCCGCCGGTGCCGGGGACGAGACCGCCGAGGCGGGCGCTCAGGACGATGTAAGCGGCCCAGAACAGGCCGGCCAGGAAGGCGAGCAGCAGCCCGCTCAGCGGGGCCGAACCACCGGTGTCCAGGCCGAGCAGCAGCACGCCGGCGGCGGCCAGCCCGGCCCAGAGCAGGTCGAGCAGCCGGCGGGTCTGCACGACGGCGAGCAGCAGCGGGCCGAGGAATTCGACCGTCACGGCCGTGCCGAGGGGGACGTCCTGCAGGGCCAGATAGAAGATCAGGTTCATGCCGGCCATGGCCACGCCGAGCAGGCCCGCGGCCCGCCACGCGGCGGCCGGCCATTGGCGGATGCGGGGGCGGGTGACCGCGGCCAGGATCACCGCGGCGAACCCGAGCCGCAGCACGGTCACCCCGGCGGCGCCGAGCTCGTCGAACATGCCGCGCGCGATCGAGCTGCCCACCTGCACCGATGCGATGGCCGCGAGGACCAGCAGGGGTGCGGGCGGCTCGATCCTTCGCATGGCCCGAGCCTCCCTCCTGGGCGGCCCCGGCACCACGCGGCCCTGCCGGCTGGTGCCCTCCGTCACTCGGCCCGGTGCGCAGCCGCGGCCGCCGGCACTCGGGCGGTGGGGTCACCCAGCGCGGAGGGCGGTGGGGTTACCCGGTGCGAGGACGTCAGGGCTACTCAGTGCGGAGGGCGCTGGGGCTATTCGGTGCGGAGGGCGACCACGGGGTCGAGGCGGCCGGCGCGCTGGGCGGGGACGACGCCGAAGATGATGCCGACGAAGGCGGAGACGCCGAAGGCCAGGGCCAGCGACCACCAGGTGATGGCGGCCGGGACCGGGGAGAATCGGTCGACCAGCAGGGCGGCCGACACCCCGAGGGCCATGCCGAGTACGCCGCCGATCGTGGTCAGCAGGACGGCCTCGAGCAGGAACTGGACGCCGATGTCGCGCGGGCGCGCGCCGACGGCCTTGCGCAGGCCGATCTCCTTGGTGCGCTCGCGGACCGAGACCAGCATGATGTTGGAGACGCCGACGCCGCCGACGAGCAGGCTGATGCCGGCGATGGCGGCCAGCACGCCGGTGAGCACGCCGAGGATGTCGCCCAGGACGCCGAGGATCTGTTCCTGGGTGACCGCGCTGAAGTCGGTGTCGGGGTGCCGGTCGGTCAGGGTGGCGACGACCGAGGTGGCCAGGGCGTCGATCCTTTCCCGGTCGGGGGCGCGGATGGCCAGGCCGTCGATGCGGTCGGTGCCGAGCAGGCGTTGCGCGGCGGTGACCGGGACGTGCACCTCGCTGTCGCGGTCGACGCCCAGGCTCTGGCCGAGCCGCTCGAACGTGCCGATGACCCGGAACCGGACGCCGCCGATGGTGATCTGCCGCCCGATCGGGTCGCGGTCGCCGAACAGCGTGCCCGCCGTGCCCGCCCCGAGCACGGCGACCCGGCGGCCGGTGGTCACGTCCGTCCGGGTCAGGTAGGTGCCCCGGTCGAGTTTGCGCACGAAGACGCTCGGCGTCGTCTCGAGCACCCCCTGCATGCTGACGAACGCCGTGCGGGACCCGGCCCGGACCGTCTCGCCGGACGCGATGGTGGCCGCCACCCGGTCGCGGTCGCCGACCACCCGGGCCACCGCGTCCACGTCGTCCATGGTCATCGTCGAGGCGGCCGGCGCGGAACCCGCCTCGAGCCGCCCCGGCACGACCAGCAGCAGGTTGGAGCCGAGCCCCTCGACCTGCTGCTCGATCTGCCCCTTGGTCCCCGTCCCGATCCCGACCAGCGCCACCACCGCCGCGACCCCGATCACCACCCCGAGCATGGTGAGCACGCTGCGCAGCCGGTTGGCCCGCAGCGCGTCGAGCGCGACCCGCCAGGCCTCGGCCAGCCTCACCGCTCACCCCCGGCGGCCGGTTCCGGGTCGGGGACGATCAGGCCGTCGCGCATGACGATCTGGCGGTGGGCCCGGGCCGCCACCTCACGGTCGTGGGTGACCAGGACGACCGCCACGCCGTCGTTGTTGAGCGATTCGAGCAGGGCCAGCACCGACTGGCCGGTGGTCGAGTCGAGGTTGCCGGTGGGTTCGTCGGCCAGCAGCACCGAAGGGTCGGTGACCAGGGCCCGGGCGATGGCCACGCGTTGCTGCTCGCCGCCGGACATCTGGTTGGGGCGGTGGTCGAGCCGGTGGGCCAGGCCGACCCGTTCGAGCATCTCGGTGGCCCGGGCCCGGCGTTCCCGGCGGCCGATGCCCCGGTAGACCAGGGGCAGCGCCACGTTGTCGCGGGCCGTGGTGCGGGCCAGCAGGTGGAACGACTGGAAGACGAAGCCGATCGTCTCGTTGCGCAGGTGGGCCATCTCGGACGGGTTGAGGGTGGAGACGTCGCGCCCGCCGATCAGCAGGGTGCCGCCGGTGGGCCGGTCGAGCCCGCCGAGCAGGTGCATCAGCGTCGACTTGCCGGAGCCCGAGGTGCCGACGATCGCCACGTAGTCGGTCGGCTCGATGGTCAGCGACACCCCGCGCAGCGCGGCGACGGAAACCCCGTCCAGCTCGTACGTGCGGCTGACGTCCTCGGCCACGACGGCCGCCGAACCGGGCGGGGTCATATCGGGCGGGGTCATGTCGGGCCGGGTCATGAGGCCTTGTCGCCGGGCTGGATCTCGTCGGCCCCGGAGACGGCGATCCGCTGCCCGGCGTCGATCCCACCGGTCACCTGGACCACGTCCTCGCCCTGGACGCCGAGCGTGACCGGCACCCGCTCGTAGGTCTCGCCGCGGACGGCCCACACCGTGTCCTTGCCGTCGACGTTGATGATGGCCGACGCGGGCACGGTGACGGCGTCGTCGGCCTCCCGCACCTGCAGGCGGACCACGGCGCTCATGCCGGGGCGGGGCGTGGGCGCCGTGCCGCCATCGGCGTCCTTACCGCCGGAAAGATCGAGGCGCACCTGGTACGACACCCCGCCGCGGCTCGACGTGGTCGGCAGCAGGTCGATGGCCCGCACGGTCGCGCTGTAACTGGCCCCGGTGGCCGCGTCGAGCTCGACGGTCGCCTTGACCCCGGTCTTGACCAGCAGCACATCGGTCTCGTCGACCTCGGCTGTGAGGCCCAGCCGGCTCACGTCGACCACGGTCATGATCGGGGTGCCGGCCGCGACGTAGGCCCCCTCGGGCAGCGCCGTGTCGACGCCGGGCAGCCCGGAGCCGCCGCCCGCGGAGGTCGCGCCGCCGGCCGGGAGGGTGCCCGAGGACAGCAGGTCGGTCAGCGACGACGAGGAGCCGCTCGAGGTGCCGCCGAACTGGACGACCCCGGCGACCGGGGCGCGCAGGGTGAGGGCGTCGACGGCGGCGTCGGCCAGTTCGTACGCCTGCTGGGCCTGGAGCCGCTGGGCCGCCGACAATGAGCTGACCGCCTCGCCGAGCGACGCCACCCCGCGCTGCACCGAGCGCAGCGCCTCCGCCGCCGCGGAGGAGGCCGCGTCGTATTGCGAGCGGGCCGCGTCGACCTGCTTGAGCAGCACGGCCCGCAGCGCCGGGTCGGTGATCTTGAGGGCGGCCGCGCGGGCCTCGGTGAAGGCCTGGGCCGCCTGCTTGTCGGTCTTGCGGCGGACCGAGGTGAAGCCGGACGTGCCGCCGATCGAGCCGCTGCCGCCGCGCGAGGCCTGGTCGAGGGCGCGCTGGGCCGACTCGCGCCGGGCCTCGAGGTCGGGCGCGTCGATCACGGCCAGGACCTGGCCTTTGCTGACCCGGCGGCCGGGCTCGACGCGGAGGTCGGCCAGGGTGCCGGCGGACGGGGCGCTGACCGTGGCCGCGGCGCGGGCGGTCACCGAGCCGGGGGCCTCGACGATCTCGGCGACTGTGCCGCGGGACGCTTCCCCGAGGCGGACGCCGGACTGCTCCTCGTTGCAGGAGGCGGCGGTGGACGAGACCAGGAACAGACCGGCCGCGGCGAGCACGAGCGAGCGGGGCCGGCGGCGCGGTGGTTCATGGGACACGCACGCCACTCTATGCCGGACACGACAGAGGCGGGCCGCGTGAGCAGCCCGCCTCGGAAGTGAAACGTGGATCAGGTGCCGGGACGGCGGCCGATGACCTTGACCGTCATCCCGATCTTGCCGACGCTCCAGTACGTCTTCGCGTCCTGCGGGAGCAGGTTGACGCAGCCGTGCGAGCCCCGCCACTTGTCGTGGATGTAGGTGGTGGTCTGGTGGAAGCCCCGGCCGCCGATGAAGCGCTGCCAGTAGGGCAGCCACACCTCGTACGGGTCGGACCATTCCTTGACCGTCCGCTTGTTGATCGTGAAGGTGCCGGCCGGCGTGCGGTAGCCCTTCATCCCCGTCCGAACGATGGTCGGGTTGGTGAGGCGCTTGCCGTTCTTCATGATCCAGGCCGTCTGCTCGGTCAGGTTGATGCAGAACGTCGTGCCCGACTTCTTGGCCTTGCAGGCCTCGACCTTGGTGCGGCCGAGCCGGCTGGCCACGTCGTACGTGGTCGGACCGGCCAGTCCCTGAGCGGGCTGGATGCCGTACCTCTTCTGGAACTTCTTGATGGCCGCGCAGTCGGCGGCGGACTGCTTACCGTCGACCGTGGTCTTGCCGAAGCCGCCGAGCTTGTAGAGCCACCACTCGACCTGCTTCTGATATTTACCGGTCGCGCAGCCGGCCGCGGCCGCCTTCGTCACGACTGTCGTGGTCACCGCCGCGCTGGCACCGGCCGGTGACAGAACCGCGGCACCGAGTCCGCCGCCGACCAGGGTCGCCAGAGCGACCCCGGTGAGGCGGGCAACTACCCGTCTCACTCCCAATGTGATTCCTCCCCAGGAAACGTGTGCGCACATCGAAACACAGCAACGCCGCACACGGCTCCACGGGAAGGAGTGTGGCGCGAATCCAGGAGGGGAATCGGCGCGCGCCCCGGGAAGTGAAGACAAATTGGTCCCGATTTGCGGGGAGATCAACTATCTGCGGGCCGGGGTGGCGAAGTCCTGCACCCAGTACGGGCCGCGGTGGCGCGAGAGGGCCAGACCGATACCCATCTGATGCAGGCGGCAGTCCATGATGTTGCGCCGGTGCGCGGGGCTGTTCATCCAGCCGTCCACCACCTCCCAGGCGCTGTCGGCGCCGCGGGCGATGTTCTCGCCGTACCGCTTCCAGTCGTAGCCGGCCTCGCTCACCCTGTCCCCCGCGCTCTCGCCGTTGGGCGACTCGTGCTCGAAGTAGCCGCGGCGGGCCATGTCGGCGGCGTGCCGGTTGGCCGCGCGGATCAGCCGGCCGTCCAGCGAGATCGGCGCACAGCCGCCCCGGCGCCGGTTCTGGTTGATCAGCACGAGGATGCGCTGCTGGACGGGCGCGGCCGGGCTGGCCGAGACGTCCCGCGAGGTCACGGCCCGGCGGGCGGCCGCCATGACATTGGTGGCGGGCCGCTGCGCGGAGGAACCGGGCCGCTGTGCGGAAGAGCCGGACCGCTGCTGGGCCGCGGCCGGACGCTGGGCCCGGGTCGGAGCCGGCCGCTCGGCGGCGGCCACGGGGCGCTGCGGCTGGGCCTGGTCGGCCGTCGCGGCGCCACCCCGGGCCCGCGCGTGACCGGCCATCGGGCGGCCCGCATGCGGCCGGACAGCCGCGTCGGCGTCGGCGTCGGCGTCCGTTACGGTCGAGTCGTCCAGGGCCGGGCGCTCGGCCGGCCCGCGGTCCGAGAACGGGTCGGCCAGCACCCGGTCGTCGTCCGACGAGTCGTCGATCGAGTCCTGGTCGTCGTCGTCCGGCCCGATCCCGTCATCGACCGAATCGCCGCCGAAGGACCAGGCGCTGGGCCACCAGAAGCCGCCCAGGCCCGGCACGTCCGGCGTCTCGTCGGCCCCCGCCGAGGTGGCAACGACGCCCCCCGCGAGCAGAAGCGCCGCCGTACAAACCACCACGAGTGGTTTCCGCATAACCCCGTGATCCCCGTTTCGAACCTGGGCCGCCCGGCCGATCCGGGTGCCTTCGCCTGGGGTCAACGTCACAGACCAGGCCCGGTCACTGGCCCGGTGTCCGTCGGTCACCGCGGCACGTCGGCTCCGGTCGCCGCAAGTGACGCCACCACCTGGGGTTACGCGGTTGGGGAAGGAAGCACGGATGCCGCACAAGCGCACAGACAATTCGGACAGTTCATGCGTACGGGGTCGGCCGGCGGTGTCGTCTTCCCGTCCGGGCGGAGGGTCCGCCACCCGGGTGGGGACTGGCAGGGTCGTCGCGGTGCGCAATCGCTACCTGGATCTGCTCCGTGCCGCCGCCATCGTCCGGGTGATCGTCTACCACGTCTTCGGCTGGCCCTGGCTGTCCATCGTGCTGCCCGCGATGGGTGTCATGTTCGCCCTGGCCGGCTCGCTGACCGCCGCCTCGCTGTCCAAGCGGGACGCCGGCCGGGTGGTGACCTCGCGACTGCGGCGCCTGCTGCCCCCGCTCTGGCTGCTCGGCCTCATCGTCGTGCCGGTGATGCTGGTCGCCGGCTGGGCCACCGAGAGAGACGGCGAGCACCCCTTCAGCCTGCCCTCGCTCGGGTTCTGGCTGCTGCCGATCGGCGACCCGCCCGGCAGCGACCTGGCCGTGGACGCCTGGGAGCCGCTCTGGTACATCCGGGCGTACGTCTGGTTCGTGCTGCTCTCGCCCCTGCTCTTCCTGCTGTGGAAGCGGATCGGGTGGGCCACCGCGGCGCTGCCCCTGCTGATCATGGTGGCGCTCGACGTGACCGGTTTCGAACTGCCCGACACGGCCGATGTCGTGCTGTGGGACTTCGTGACGTACGGCGCGTGCTGGATCGCCGGGTTCGCGCACCACGACGGCCGGCTCGCCCGCCTCAAGCCCTGGCTGGCCTACCCCATCGCCGCGATCATGGGCGCCGCCGCCCTCTGGTGGGCCCGCAACGAGGGCAGCTGGGATCTCAACGACATCTCCGAGTCGCAGGCCCTCTGGTCGCTCGCCTTCGTGCTGATCGTGCTGCGCTGGCAGCCGCCGATGGGCTGGCTGGCCAAGGCCGGCCCGCTCGACAAGGCGGTCACGCTGGTCAACGCGCGGGCGGTGACGATCTACCTGTGGCACAACATCGCGATCGCCGCGGTGTGGCCGATGCTGACCGTGGTCGCGCTGGACGACCTGGGCGACCAGCTGGGCGCGGCGACCGACCTGCTCGCGGCGTTCGCGCTGACCCTGGTGGCGGTGCTCGCCTTCGGCTGGGCCGAGGACCTGGGGGCCCGGCGGCGGCCCCGGCTGTGGCCCGCGTTCTCCGCGCCGTCCGTAGGACCAGGTGCCGGCAATGTCACAGCGCCGGAGCCGCTGCCGATCCCCGAGCCGAAGAACCACCGGTCGAGCGCGGCGGCCGCCATGACCCGCGCGCCCGCCAACTGGCCACCGATCCCGCACACGCCCTCGGCGGAGGTTGCCGAGCCCGCAGAAAGCGAGACGCGTGATCCGGGTCTGCCGGTCGCCGGGCGGCGGGCGGCGCCGATCGGAGAAGGCTGGGTGCGGCCGGAGCGGGATCCGGATGAAGGTGAGTAACTGCCGGAGCAGTGTGAAGGAATCTCGGCTATCCGGGATGAAGTCTCGCTAACCTGAGCGAATGCGGCAGTACGGACAAGCGCTCGCCCACCCCGACCAGGGCGCCGGGGTGGTTTCGCTCGTCTTCCGGGCCGGCCCGCTGCTCTGTGCGCTGCAGCTCGACGAGGTCATCGAGACCATGCGGCCGCTCGAGACGCGGGCCCTGGCCGGCACGCCCACCTTCGTCCGGGGCATCACCGTCCTGCGCGGCGTGCCCACCCCGGTGATCGACGTGTCGAGGCTGCTGGGCGGCGGCACCGCCGAGCCGGAACGCTATCTGGCGGTGCGCACCGACCGGGGCGCCGTCGCGCTGGCCACCGGCGAGGTCCTGGGCATCCGCAACGTCGAGGCGGAGCCCGCGGGCGGTCATCCGGCCCTGCTCAGCAGCGGGAACACGCGTCTGGTGGCCGGGGTCGGCACGCTCGCGACCGAGCCGTTGCTGCTGTTGCAGAGCATGCGCGCGGTGCCCGACGAGGTCTGGGAAGCGGCCGCGGCCGCGGGCGTGCCGTCGTGACCGCCCCGGCACAGACCGCCCGCTTCCGCGAGTTGCTCGCCCTGCGGCTCGGCTGGACCTTCGCTGACAACGACGCCCGGCCGCTGGCCGACCTGCTGCGGGACCGGGCCGGCCAGCACGGGATGAAGCCCGACGAATATCTGACCCGGCTCGGCGCGCGGCCCTGGGACTCCGAGGTCACCGAGCTGGTCGAGCGGCTCAGCATCACCGAGACGTATTTCTTCCGGCACGGCGAGCAGTTCGCGGCGCTGCGCGAGGACGCCATGCCGGACCGGGCCGCGGCCCGCGCGTCCCAGAGAACCCTGCGGATGCTCTCGGTGGCCTGCTCGTCCGGCGAGGAGCCGTACTCGCTGGCGATGATCGGGCGCCAGACCTGCCCGGACCCGGATTGGCTGATCAACGTGGTCGGCGTGGACGCGAACCCGGCGGTGCTGCGCAAGGCGGAGAAGGCCGTCTACTCCACATGGTCGTTGCGGGAGACGCCGGACGAGCTGCGCCGGCGCTGGTTCCGGGCGAGCGAGGGCGGCTACCGGGTGGTCGACGAGATCCGGAAGCTGGTGCGGTTCCAGCGCACCAACGTGGCCGAGACCGGCGACCCGGTGTGGCAGCCCGAGCAGTACGACGTGATCTTCTGCCGCAACCTGCTGATGTATCTGACCCCGGACGTCGTGTCGTCGCTGGTGGAGAGGATGACGTCCGCGCTGGTGCCGGGCGGCTACCTTTTCCTCGGGCACACCGACTCGCTCGGCAGCCGGCCGCCCGGCCTGGAGCTGCTGCACCGGCACCACACGTTCTACTACCGCCGCACGGGCGGGCCGACCCCGGTCCAGCGGATCGCGCCGCAGACCTACGCCGAGCCGCCGGCCGCGGTCGCCGCCCCCGCCCGGGACGCCCCGCCGCCGGTGAACGAGGACAACACCTACAACCGGGCGCTCGACCTGCTGCGGCACGAACGATTCTCGGCGGCGCTCGAGCTGATCACCGCACCCCGGGCGGGTCAGCTGCCGCCGCGGGACCGGCTGCTGCACGGGGTGCTGCTCGCGCAGACCGGCAAGCTCGACGACGCGGTGGCGCTGGCCCGCGGGCTGATCGACGACCACGGCCTCAACCCGGACGCGCACCAGCTGCTCGGGCTCTGCCTCGAGGACGGCTCGGCGGTCGCGGAGGCCATCGGGCAGTACCGCCTGGCCGCGTACCTGGACCCGGGTTTCGCTCTGCCCCGGATGAGGCTGGGTCAGCTCGCCCGGCGTCAGGGTGACGAGCGCACCGCGGCCGGGGAGCTGGAGCGAGCGCTGGACCTGCTGGCCCAGGAGGACGACGAGCGGATCACCCTGTTCGGCGGCGGGTTCGGCCGGATCGCGCTGACCGTGGTGTGCCGGTCCGAGCTCGACGCCTGCGGGGTCCGCCCGTGAGCGCGATCAGCATGATCGGCGCCGTCGGCACGGTCGCCTCGCGGATGCGCAACCTGCGGCAGGACTTCGACAAGTCGTTCGCCGAGCCCGCCCGCAGCCACGACGAGGAGCATCTCGAACTGCTCACCCTCCGGGCCGGCGGACGCCCGTACGCCATCCGGCTCTCGCAGACCTCGGGCGTGCACCCGGACCGGCCGGTCACCCCGCTGCCCGGGCCGCTGCCCGCCCTGCTCGGCCTGGCCGGGTTCGCCGGGGCCGTGATGCCCGTCTACGACCTGGCCGCGCTGCTCGGCCACCCGGTCGCCGAGGAACCCCGCTGGCTCGTGCTGGCCGCCGGGACGCCGCCGCTCGGGCTCGCCTTCCACGAGCTGGACGGGCACGTGCAGGCGGCCACCTCCGACCTCATCCGGGAGTCGGGTGACCACTCCGGCGACCGGCGGCGCGGCAGCCTGCGCGGCCTGGTCGACCTGCCCGGCGGCAGCCGCCCGATCATCGACATCCCGGCCACGCGGGCCATGGTGCACGCCCTGGCCGGGCACGCCCAAGCCACCGACGAGGAGACCGCTTCATGATGGCCGGACGCACCTTCGGCACCAAGCTCGCCGCCGGCGCCGCGCTGACGCTGACTCTGACGCTGCTGATGACCGTCATATCGGTGTTCGCCCTGAAGTACGTGCTGCACACCAAGGACGGTGTGATCACCTCGGCCCGGGAGAACCTGGTCGGCTCGGAGAAGCTCAGCGCCCTGATGGAGTCGCGGATCGCCGACTACCGCGGCTACCTGCTCTGGGGCACCGATGAATACCTGACCGCGGCCAACCAGGACCGGCAGAACTTCCTGGACGAGGTCACCCAGCTGCGAACGACGCTGCAGGACGAAAAGGCCAGAGGGCTGCTCGACGTCGTCTCCAGCTCGGAGGCCAAGCACGCCGAGCTCGTGACGCCGGTGATGCAGAAACGCGCGGGGATCAGCGATCTCACCGATGTGCGGGCGTTGGGCTCCAACGACGCGGTGAGGAACGCCCGCGTCGTCGTGCAGAAGGGCATCGCCGACCTGATCGCGCGGCAGACCGCCGTGGTGAGCACCCGCAGCGACGCGGCGTCGACCCGCGCCGTCCAGGCCATCATCTTCATCATCGCCATCGGGGTGCTGCTGATGCTGGGCTCGGCCGGTGTCGCCTGGAGGCTGAGCCGCGACCTGCGCCGCGAGGTGGGCGCCGCGGTCGGCCACATCCAGAGCTCGTCGTCCCAGCTCGAGGCGGCCGCCGCGCAGCAGGCCTCGGGCGGGCGCGACCAGGCCAGCGCGATGAACGAGATCACCACGACGATCAGCGAGCTGCTGATCACCTCGCGGCAGATCTCGGACAGCGCGCAGCGGGTCTCCAAGATCGCCGAGGACACCGCGGACGCGGCCCGCACCGGCGACACCACGATCGACCAGACCCGGGCCTCGATCACCGCGATCCGCACCCAGGTCGACCAGATCGTGCAGCACATGCTGGCCCTGGGCGAGAAGTCGCAGCAGATCGGCGGCGTCGTCGACCTGGTGGCGGAACTGGCCGAGCAGACCAACATCCTGGCCATCAACGCGACCATCGAGGCGAGCGGGGCCGGCGAGTGGGGTCGCCGGTTCGCCGTGGTGGCCGAGGAGATCCGCAAGCTGGCCGACCGTACGGCCGGGTCGGCCAAGGAGATCCGGGCGCTGATCGAGGACGTCCGCGGGGCGGTCAACACGACCGTCATGGCGACCGAGATCGGGGCCAAGGCGGTCGACTCGGGTTCGCGGCAGTTCGACGACGCCACCAGCTCGTTCCGCAAGATCGCCAACCTGGTCGCCACCACCAGCGACGCGACCCGCGAGATCGAGCTGTCGACCAAGCAGCAGACCACCGCCGTCGAACAGGTCAACGTGGCCGCCTCGGACACCGCCCGGGTCACCCGCGAGACCGAGGCCAGCGCCGTGCAGACCAGGCAGACCGCGGCCCACCTGAGCACCCTCTCCGGCGAGCTGCTGGACCTGGTCGGCAGCGGACGGCACTGATGGCAGCTGAGCCGGCAATGTCATGCCCTCCTGGCCCTCGCCGACCAGGCCGTCCGGAGCTTCCGCTTGCTGCCACTCGGTGCAGTCGGTCATGACACAGGACCCGCTGCGCTACTTCCGGATCGAGGCGCGCGAGCTGGTCGACCAGATCAGCGCGAGCGTGCTCGACCTGGACCAGCAGCCGGGGCCCGACCAGGTCGCCCGGTTGCTGCGGTTCGCGCACACGCTCAAGGGCGCGGCCAGGGTGGTCAAGCAGCAGGAGATCGCGGACCGGGCTCACGAGTTCGAGGAGGTGCTGGTCCCGCACCGGGACGAGAGCACCCCGGTGCTCGCGGCCGACCAGATGCGCGAGCTGCTGCGGCTCAACGACGAGATCGCCGGGTACGTGGACGCGCTGTCGGGCCCGCGGGCCGAGGCCACTCCCCCGCCCGTGGCCGTCGCCGTCGCCGTCGCCGTCGCCGAGCCGACCGAACCGGACGTCGTGACCATGCCGGTCGCCACCATGCCGGTCGAGCAGGCGGCGGCGCTCGGCGCCGAGGCGGCAGCGTCGAGCCCGCAACCCGAGCGGACGCCCACCGCCGACCTCGACGAGCTGCTCGACGCCATCGGCGAGGCCAGCTCGCGGATAGCCCCGCTGCGCGAGGGCGGCCGCATGCTGGCCCGCCTGCACCGCAACGTCGAGACGCTGGGCGAGCGGATGCGGGTCGGCCGCACCACCGTCACCGACGCCGCCGCCCGCACCACCGTGCGGCGGCTGGCCGGCGAGCTGGGCGCGCTCGGCCGCCGCCTGGGCGACGCCGTCGACCAGGTGGAACGGGAGCTCGACGAGGTGCGCGGGCGGGCCGAGGGGCTGCGCCTGGTGCCGGCCGGGTCGATCTTCACGGCGCTGCGCCGGGCCGTGCGCGACGCCGCCGACGCCGAGGGCAAGCGGGTCCTGTTCCAGGCCACCGGGGCCGACGTCCGGATGGGTCCGGGCCTGCTCAACCAGATCAACGGCGCGTTCCTGCACGTGGTGCGGAACGCCGTCGTGCACGGCATCGAGCCCGAGGCGCAGCGCCTGGCGGCCGGCAAACCCGCCGAGGGCACGGTGACGGTGCACGTCGAGCGGCGCGGCCGGTACGCCGACATCCGCTGCACCGACGACGGCCGCGGCTTCGACCTGGCCGCGCTGCGCCGCACCGCCGAGGAACGGGGTCTGCTGCGGCCCGGCGCCGACGTGGGCCCCCAAGCGCTGATCGACCTGGTGCTGCACGGCGGGATCAGCACCTCGCCCGCGGTCACCGAGGTGGCCGGCCGCGGCATCGGCATGGACGTGGCCCGGGACGTGGCCCTGCAGCTGGGCGGCGAGGTCTCGATCGACAACCGGCCCGGCCGCGGCGCCACCGTACGCCTGGTGGTCCCCCTCACCCTGCTCAGCATGAACGGGCTCATCGTCGAGGCCGGTGGCACGACCGCCACGATGCCGCTGGACGCCGTCCGCCGCTGTGTGCGCCTCGCCCCCGACGAGATGGTCGCCGCGATCGCCACCGCCCGGCTGGCGCACGAGGGCGAGGTGCTGCCGTTCCTGCCGCTGGCCGTCACCCTGCACGCCGCGCCGGCCGAGGAGGAGGCCCGCTCCGGGGTCGCGGTGGTGCTCGTGGCCGACCGCGACACGGTGGCGATCGGCGTCGACCGGCTGGCCGGCATCACCACCCTGGTCGCCCGGCCGCTGCCCGACCTGGCCCCGGCCGCCCCGGCGATCGGCAGCGTCTCGATCGACCTGGACGGCAACCCGCGGCTCGTGCTGGACGCGCACGGGCTCGTCGCCGAGGCGCGGCAGGAGAGCGCGGCGGCCCGCGGCGACACCCCGACCGCGGCCCGGCCCCGGATGCCGATCCTGGTCGTGGACGACTCGCTGACCACCCGGATGCTGGAGCGCAGCATCCTCGAGTCGGCCGGCTACGAGGTCGACCTGGCCGCCTCCGGCGAGGAGGGCCTGGAACGGGCCCGCAGCCGCGAGTACGGCCTCTACCTGACCGACATCGACATGCCCGGCATCGACGGGTTCACCTTCGTCGCGCAGACCCGGGCCGACCCGGCCCTGGCCAAGGTGCCGGCGATCCTGGTCAGCTCGCGGGCCAGCGCCGAGGACCGGCGCAAGGGCACCGACGTCGGCGCCTCGGCCTACGTGGTCAAGGGCGAGTTCAACCAGGAGGAACTGCTCGCGCACATCCGGAGGCTGATCCTCTGATGATCCGTGTCCTGCTCGTGGAGGATTCCGCGACCATGCGCCACCACCTGCGCGAGTCGCTCGCCGCCGATCCGGAGCTGCAGGTGGTGGGCGAGGCGACCGACGGCGGCGACGCGGTCGAGATGGTGGCCCGGCTGCGTCCCGACGTGATCACGATGGACATGATGCTGCCCACGATGAGCGGCCTGGTCGCCACCGAGCACATCATGGCCGAACATCCGACGCCGATCCTGGTGGTCTCGTCGGCCGACCGGCGCGAGCTGTTCAGCACCTACAACGCGCTCGCCGCGGGCGCGGTCGACGTGCTGGAGAAGCCGCGCGGCGACGGCACCGACACCGACTGGGGGCGGCGGCTGTGCGCGGCCGTACGGCTGGTCTCCCGGATCCGGGTGATCACGCATCCGCGGGCCCGGCTGGACGGCCGCGGCAAACCGGGCGCCACGCCCGAGCCGCCGGCTCCGGCCGCCGCGCCGCCGTCGCCGCTGACCCACGACTCGTTGCAGGCCATCGCGCTCGGCTCCTCGACCGGCGGGCCCGGCGCGCTGACCGACCTGCTGCGGGCGCTGCCGTCCGGGTTCCGGCCGCCGATCCTGGTCGTCCAGCACATCGCGGCCAGCGAGCCGTTCGCGGTGGCGTTCTCGGACTGGCTGGCCGGGCAGACCGGCCGCGACGTGAGCTACGCCCGGGAGCGTACGCCGGTGGCCGCCGTCGCCGGCCGGGTCGTGCTCGCCCCGCCCGACCGGCACATGCTGGTCCGCGACGGCCTGCTGCGGCTCAGCGACGCCCCGCCGCGGCACTCCTGCCGGCCGTCGGTGGACGTGCTCTTCGAATCGATGGCCGCCGAGTACGGCCCGTCCGCGGCCGGCTGCCTGCTGACCGGCATGGGCCGCGACGGCGCCGAGGGCCTGCTGGCCATGCGGGGCCGGGGCGCGGTCACCTTCGCCCAGGACGAGGCGAGCTGCGTCGTCTACGGGATGCCGCGCGAGGCGGCCCTGATCGGCGCGGCCGCCTACGTGCTGCCGCCGGCCCGGATAGCGGCCCGGCTCGTCGAGCTCCAGCCCGCGGGGAGCCGGCGATGACCCACCGCGTGCTGATCGTCGACGACAGCCTGACCGTACGCATGGACCTGCACGAGGCGTTCGAGGCGGACGGCTTCGGCACGATCCTGTGTTCCACCGGCGCCGAGGCCCGGGCGGCGTTCACCACCGACGCGTTCGACGTGGCCGTGCTCGACGTGCTGCTGCCCGACGCGGACGGGCTCGAGCTGCTGACCGAGCTGCGCGGCATGGCCAGCCGGGCCGAGGTGGTGACCGTGCTGCTGAGCAGCGAGGACGAGGTCGCCGACCGGCTGGCGGGGCTGCGCATCGGGGCCGACGAGTACGTCGGGAAGCCGTACGACGCGGGGTATGTGGTGGCCCGGGTGCGGCAGCTGCTGCGGGACGGGCCGGACCGCGCCGACGATCGCACGACGATCCTGATCGTCGACGACAGCATGACCTTCCGCGAGCAGCTGCGGGAACTCCTCGAGAGCGAGGGGTACGCGGTGCTGACCGCCCCCAGCGGCGAGGAGGGTCTGCGGATGGCGGCCGACCGCCGGCCGCAGGCGCTCATCGTGGACGGCGTGATGCCCGGCATCGACGGCGCCACGGTGATCCGCCGCATCCGGCTCGACCCGGCGCTGCGCGACACCCCGTGCATCCTGATGACCGCGGCCGACGACTACGCCACCGAGCTGCAGATGCTCGACGCCGGGGCCGACGCGTTCGTCCGCAAGCAGCAGAACCTGGCGATCGTGCCGGCCAAGCTGAACGCGGTGCTGCGGCAGAGCTCCGAACAGCTGCCCATCGAGGTGACCGGCAGCCTGCACGGGCCGAGCAAGGTGCTGGCCATGACGCCCGACCGGCAGCGGCTGGCCGACCTGGTGGCTTCGCTGCGCGACGAGGGGTACGACGTGATCCCGGTGACCGACACCGGTGACGCGCTCGACCTGCTGGCCGAGCAGCCGGCCGACTGCATCGTGCTCGGGCTGGGCCTCTCCGGCGACCTGGGGCGCGAAGCCTGCCGCCGGCTCAAGGAGGTGCCGGTGATCGGCGAGACCCCGGTCGTGATGACCGGGGCGACCGACGACGACATGCTGGCCTGCCTGGCCGCGGGGGCCGACGACTACGTCCGCGCGGATTCGGGCGCGGAGGCGTTGCGGGCCCACGTGCGGACCCAGATCCGCCGCAAGCAGTCGCACGACGAGAGCCGCCGGATCCGCGAGGAGCTGATGCGCCGCGAGTTGGACGCGGCCGAGGAACGCTCGGCCCGGCAGCTCGCCGAGACCCGGGCGGCGCTGGTCGAGGAGCTGGAGTGGCGCAACCGCGAGCTGGAGGCGTTCTCCGGCTCGGTGTCGCACGACCTGCGCGGCCCGCTCCAGGTGATCAGTAGCTTCGCCGAGCACATGCTCGACGACGAGGACGACCCGCTCAGCGAGGAGGCCCGGCGCCGGCTGAGCCGCATCCAGGCCGCCGCGCACCGGATGGCCGACCTGGTCGAGTCGCTGCTCATCCTGGCCCGGGCCAGCCGGGGCGACCTGCGCCGGGCCGAGTTCGACATGACCACCACCACGTGGTCGGTGATCGGCGAGGTGGAGGCCCGCGACCCCGAGCACAAGGTCGCCTTCACCGTGCACGAGGGCATGCGCGCCGACGCCGACGAGGGCCTGGTCCGGGTCATCCTGGAGAACCTGATCAACAACGCCGTGAAGTTCACCCGCAAGGTCGAGCGCCCGGCGATCGAGGTCGGCCTCGCCGCCGAGGGCTTCTACGTCCGGGACAACGGCGCCGGCTTCCCGGCGGGCAAGGCGGGCGAGCTGTTCCGTCCCTTCGCCCGCCTGCACAGCCAGGAGGACTTCCCCGGCACCGGCATCGGCCTGACCACCGTGCACCGCGCGGTGGAACGGCACGGCGGCGAGATCTGGGCCGACGGCGAGGACGGCCGCGGCGCGACCTTCTGGTTCACCCTGCCCCCGGCGCCCGGGGCGGCAAGCGCTCCGGACCGCCGCGTGCAGCCCCGCCGGCACGGTTGACGGGGGCTACGGGATGTAGGTCAGGCCGTCCGAGATGACGGTGGGGCGGCCCGCGGTGCCGGCGACGAGGACCGAGACGGTGTGCGCCTTCGCGGTCAGGGTGCGTACCCACAGGGTCTGCTTGGAGGTGGTCTTGGTGGCCCGGGTGTCCACCGTGGCCACCTTCACGCCGTCGACGTAGACGTAGGCCACACCGGTCGCCGCGGTGCGGGTGAAGGTCAGGGCGGCCGCCCGGCCGGTGAACGTGTAGGCCAGCTTGGCGTTCTTGGCCGTGGCGGCCAGCGCCTTGCCGCCCAGGTAGGTCGAGGCGGCCCGGTTGCTCCAGGTGCCGGTGCGCTTGGCCGACGTCTCGGGCATGTTGATCACCGTACGGGTCGTCGTGACCGTGCCCTCGTTGCCGGCCCAGTCACGCGCGGCCACCGTGTATTTCAGCGCGGCCCCGGGCTTGACCGTGGGATACCAGACCGTCGAGGTTCCGCCGAGCGCGACCGCGGCCGGCGAGGTGACCCGCTGGCTGAAGACCTTGACGTTGTCGGCCGAGCGGAAGGTCGACGTGACCGGCACCGCGGTGTCCGAGTAGGTGCCGGTGCGCAGTGTGATCGACGGTGCGGCGGGGAAGGCCGGCTTGGTCACGTCGCCGAACACCTTGATCGACGAGGTGACGTCGGCCGCGCCCGACTTGTGCACGACCCGGACCGCCAGCGTGTGCGCGCCGGCCGGAACGGTCACGTTCGCGGCCCGCTCGACGTTGCCGTAGACGGTCGTGGCCACCTTGTTGTCGAGCAGGACGTCGTAGCGCTCGACGCCGGGCAGGTCGCCCGTGACGTCCCAGAAGAGCCGCGCGGTGGTACGGACGTAGTAGCTGCCGGTCGCGCTGACCAGCGGGCCGCCGGTCAGGGTGGTGATCTTCAGGCCGGACAGCAGGGCGCGGGCGCGGATCACGCTGAGCAGCGGGTACAGCTGCGCGCCGGGGCACTCGGTCTGGGCGCCGTCGCGGTGACCGGAGATCCGGGGGAAGGTCACCTTCGTCCCGATCGGGAACTTACCGCCGGAGACGCCTTCGGTCATCTCGGTGGTGGTGGACGGGTCGAAGCCGTACGCCCGCAGCCGCGACGCCGCGATCGCCGCGATCTTCGTCAGCGCGATCTGGGTCGGCTTGACCGTGGTGTAGTCGCCGAGCAGCGCGATGCCCGCCGTCCCGGTGTTGAAGCCGGCCACGTGCGCGCCGACGACGGCCGCCGTCACACTGCCCTTGCGCCCCTCGAACACGGCGCCGCACTTGTCGACGAGGAAGTTGTAGCCCATGTCGTCGAAGCCCTCGTTGACGTCGTTGCCCATGATGGCGCGCACGACCGAGGCCGACTGGGCGCAGGCGGCGTCCTTGGTCGCGGTGTGGTGCACCCAGACCATCTTCACGCCCTCGGCGGCGATGGTGGCGGGCGCCTTGACCAGTTTCTCGTTGGCTCCCCAGCCGGCCCGCGAAGTGTAGGCGGGCATCGGCGCCGCCGGCCCGCTCGGTTTGCTCGGTGGTGGCGTCGTAGCGGTGGTGGTAGTAGTCGTGGGCGCCGGAGTCGTCGACGTGGTGGTGGGCGCGGGCGGGGGCGCCAGCGTCGTCGTGTCGTCGTCCTCCGGGTCGGTGCCATCGGGGTCGCCGGCGGGCGGCGCACCGGTCGGCGCCGTGCTCGTCGGGGGAACCTTGCCCGGCAGCACCCCGCCGCCGGCCCCGCCGGTGCCCTTGACCGCGTCCGGGTTGATCAGGTTGAGCCGCAGGCCGGACGGGAGCGGCTTCGCGCCGGCCCCGACCAGACGGGCGGCCACGCCGTTCGACGGCCCGGCCCAGAGCGGCTCGGTGCGCCCGCGCACCTTGGCCTGCTCGGCCCCGTCGGCCGCCGGCTCGGCGATGCTGAGCGACTGCCAGCCCGTCCAGATGCCGGTGCGGGCGCTGCGGGTGCGCACCTGCACGGTGCCGGTCGGCTTCTCCCGTGGGCTCTTCCAGCTCACGCTGAGCATGCTGAACGCCTTGGTGTCGCGCTGCGGCAGCGTGAACGACTTGGCCAGCGGGGCCAGGTCGACCTCGTCGATGGTGGTGCGCACGTCGTCCGGCGGAGGCGCCGCCGGCGGGGCCGGTGACACCGACGCCACCGACGCCGGAAGGGAGGCCGGAGCGGCCCCGGAAGGCCAGGTCAGAACGGCCACGCCACCGCCCGCGGCGAGCACCGCGACCGCGGCCCCCACACCTGTCGCCAGTCGACGTCCCACGATCTCCCCCGGGTTGATCTTTCAACGAGCCGGGCGTGAGGGTATCGAACCCCTGATCAATCGGCTATCCCGAACCAGGATCGACATGGGTGGAACCCGTCCGCCTCGGCCGCGGCGCCCGGCGATCGATCGGCGCCCGGCGTCGTCCGGCAGGATCGCCGCGAGGTGCGGCAGGTCCTCCTCGCGCATCGGGCGCAGCACCACGTCGCGCCAGGCCAGCCGGAGACCGAACAGGGGCCAGAACTCGTTCACGCCCTGCGGTACAGCGCACCGGCCGGCCTTCGCGCGCGGGGTTTACTCCGTTCCGAGTGCGGCCACCGGGCTCACCTTGGCCGCGCGGCGGGCGGGCAGCACCCCGGCCAGCGCGGTCAGCACGACCAGGATCACAAAGACCGCGGCGAGCTGGGCGACCGGCACGGAGAGCGGGGCGTTCACCCCGAGTGCCTTGACGGCCATCCAGGCGTACGGGATCCCGAGCGCGAGCCCGATCGCCGCGCCGATCACCCCGTACAGGGCCGACTCGGTCGTCATCATCGCCCGCAGGCCACCCTGGGAGAGCCCGACCGCGCGCAGCACCCCGGACTCGCGGACCCGCTCGACCACCGACAGCGCGGTCGTGGTGCCCACGCCGACCACCGCGATGATCACCGTGAGACCGATCAGGCCGATCGCGATCACCAGCAGCAGCGTGACGTTGTCGTTGATCTGGTCGCGCTGGTCGGCCAGCACGTCGATCCGCCACTTGCCGCCGGCCGCGGCCTGCACCTCGTTCAGCGCCCGGTTGCCGTCGGTGCGGCCCTGCTCCCCGCTCGTGGCCGCGTCGGCCAGCACCCCGGCGTAGGTGGTGGTGGCGCCGAGCTTGGTCAGGTCGGCCGGGTCGAGCACCGCCGAGGCGTGCAGCGGGGCGTCGTCCGGCAACTTGGCCGCCACGGTCAGCTGCACGCTGCGCTTACCCGCCTTCAAAGTGACCCGGTCGCCGACGTCGGCCGCGGCGTACTCGGCGCCGAAGCCCGAGAGCACCACCTTTCCCGGCCCGAGGTCCTGGAGCGAGCCCGTCACCACGTCCAGCTTCTCGAGCCGGGGCAGCGCCGAGAACGAGAGGTCGGTGACGGCCAGCTCGGCCTCCTGCGCCCCGATCTGGGCGCTCAGCCGCCGGTACGGGGTGACGTGGGCGAGTTCCTTGCGCTGCTGGAACTGCTCGACCAGCGCGGCCGACACCGGGTCCTCGTCGACCCCGGTCAGTTCGAAGTCGGCGGGTGACGACGCGGCCAGTTCCCGGTCGACGAGCACCCGGAACGACGCGCCGCCGACCAGCGCACCGGCGATCAGCGTGACGCCGAGCGCGACCACGACCGACACCGCGGCGGCCCGGCGCGGTGCGGCGCCCACTCCCCCGGCGGCCAGCCGGCCGACCGGCCCCGAGCGCCGGATGGGCCAGCCCAGCAGCGCGAGCACCGGCCGCACCAGCACCGGCCCGAGCGCCACGAGCGCGAAGAAGGCGAACGCGCCGGACGCGACGACGGCGAACAGCATCGGCTGCGCGTCGTAGTTCTTCGGGTCGCGGCCGGGAAGGTTCGCGATGACGTACCCGGCCAGCAGCACCGCGCCCGCGGTCAGCAGGATGCCGGTGGCCCAGCGCAGCTTGCCGATGTCGCGCCGGGCGCCGGTGGTGCCCGAGCCGCGCAGCGCCTCCAGCGGCGAGACCTTCGAGGCCGACGCGGCCGGGGCGAGGACGGCCAGCACCGTGATGAGGACAGCCAGCAGCACGGTGCCGAGCGCGGCGACCAGCGGGAAGCCGGGCGAGGCCACCTCGCGGCCGGACCAGCCGAGCGCGGCCGGGATCAGATGGCCCACGCCTAGCGCGATCAGCACGCCCGTCGTGCCGGTGGCCAGGCCGATCAGGGCGCCCTCGACCGCCAGGGCCCGGGTGATCGAGCCGCGGCCGGCGCCGACCGCGCGCAGCAGGGCCAGCTGGCGCATCCGCTGGGCGAAGACGATGCGGAACGTCGACGTGGCGACCAGCCCCGCGGCGACCACGGCGATCGCCACGAACATGGCGATGACCGCGAAGATGGCGTCCACGTCGGACACCTTGGCCTGGGCTTCCTCGTGCCGTACGGTCGCGCCGTCGTCGACCTGCGGGCGCTCGTCGGTCTTGAGCGCGGCGAACAGCGCGCCGACGCTGCCCTGGACGGCTGCGGGGTCGGCGCCCGGTGCGAGGCGCAGGTCGACCTGGTTGACGAATTTGTTGCCGGTCAGCGTCATCAACGCGGCCGTCGGGGCGTACGCCTGGAAACCGAAGTCGTCGCGGGCCTGCACCACCCCGACCACCGTGATCGGCGACGGCGCCAGGGGTTTGCCGTCGTCGTCGTAGCGGATGTTCGCGTTGACCGTCGAGCCGAGCTTGAGACCCATCCGCTCGACCGTGCGCGGGGTGACCGCGATCTCGCCCGGCTGGCTCGGGTAGCGGCCCTCGGTGACCGTGGTCAGCGCGAGCGGGCCGGTGCCGGGGTCGCCGAGGAACTGCAAGTACTCGCCGCCGACGTCACCGCCGTTGTCGACCCGCCCGACCGCCTCGGCCACCCCCGGCACCTTCTGCATCGCGGCCAGCTGGGCCGAGGTGACCACCCCGTCGCGGACGACCAGATCGACCGCCTCGGGGGTGCCACTGAGGCCGTTGAGCACGCTGCGCTCGGTGATCTGCTGGGCCAGCACCGTGGCGTAGACGACGAACGAGACGACCAGCACGGCGAGACCGGTCAGCAGCAGCCGCGACGGACGGCGGGCCACGCCGCGGAGCTGGGTGCGCAGCACGCTCATCGGGCGACGGCCAGGCTCTGCAGGGCGTCGGTGACCGAGGCCATGTCGGGGCGCTCGAGGTCACCGGCCACCCGTCCGTCGGCCAGGAGCACGACCCGGTCCGCGTACGCGGCCGCGCCCGGGTCGTGGGTGACCATGACGATCGTCTGACCCAGCTCGCGGACGGAGTTGCGCAGGAACAGCAGCACCTCGGCCCCGGAGCGGGAGTCCAGGTTGCCGGTGGGCTCGTCGGCGAACACCACCTCGGGCCGCGACATCAGCGCGCGGGCCAGGGCCACGCGCTGCTGCTGGCCGCCGGAGAGCTCGCCCGGCCGGTGGTCCAGGCGCCCCACGATGCCCAGCGCCTCGGTCAGGTGCCCGTACAGGTGCGGGTCGGGGCGGCGGCCGGAGAGCTCGAGCGGCAGCATGATGTTCTGCGCGGCGGTGAGCTGCGGCAGTAGGTTGAAGGCTTGGAACACGAACCCGATCCGTTCGCGGCGCACCTTGGTGAGCACCTTGTCCGGCTGCTTGGTCAGGTCGGTGCCGCCGAGCAGCGCCTGCCCCGAGGTGGCGGTGTCCAGGCCGGCCAGGCAGTGCATCAGCGTGGACTTGCCGGAACCGGACGGCCCCATGATGGCGGTGAACTGGGCCCGGGCGAAACCGACGGTCACGCCGTCCAGCGCCCGCACCGCGGTGTCCCCACTGCCGTAGACCTTGACCAGGTCGACGGCGGCGACCGCGGCCAACGTGTCCACGCTCTGCGTCTGCATGTCATCTCCACTCGATGGCGTTTCTGTCCCGCCGATCATTGGCGTAGCCGGTCGGCCGGCACATCGGCCGCGGGCCGGGCTCGGAGCGGGCGCGGGCTCTGTCTTTCGGCCGATGGGACGGCCCCGACCAGCGCATACGCTGGATGACGATGCAGACGAACCCGAACCGGATGATCCTGCGCCGCGCGGCCCAGCTCCTCGCGCTGGGCGGCATGGCGGTGCTCGGCATCTTCGACGTCGCCCAGGGCCTGTTGTCCCAGTCCACGCCGCTGGGCCTGGTCCAGGTGCTGCTGGCGATGGCCGCGGCCGCGGTGTGGCTGCCCGTGCACCGGCCGCGCTCCACGGTTCTGCCCAAGGCGGCGATCGGGCTGGGCCTGGCCTCGCTGATCGTCACCGTGGCCGGCGGGGTCTCGTCCGAAGGCTCGTACGGGGCCACCTGGGGTCTCGCCGAGTCAGCGGCGCTGCTGGGCGTCTGCTACGTGGTGGCCCGCCACGCGACCGCCGGTCTGGGCGCGATCGCGCTGCTCGTGGTGGGCGCGGCGGTCAGCTTCGCCCCGCTGCGCACCGAGCAGTCGTACGTGTACGTCATCTTCGGTCTGATTCAAGCGCTCGCCGCGGCGGCCGCCATCGGCCTCGGCATCTACGTGCGCATCCTGGAGAGCTCCCGGATGCGGGCGGTCGACGCCGTCCGGGCCGAGCAGCGGGCCGAGTTCGCCCGCGACCTGCACGACTTCATCGCCCACCACGTCACCGGCATCGTCGTGCAGGCGCAGGGGGCGAGATTCATCGCCGAGCAGGACCCGAAACGGGTGCTGCTCGCGCTCGAGCAGATCGAACAGGCCGGCGCCGAGACGATGGCGTCGATGCGGCGCATGGTCGGGGTGCTGCGCGACCCCGACTCCAAGCCCGACGCCCCGCTCGCCCCGGTGGCCGGGGTGCACGACCTGGGCACGCTGCTCGACCAGTTCAACTCGGCCGGCGGCGCGAAGGCCCGGATGCACCTGGACGGCAGCGTCGACGGCCTGCCGGTCGAGGTCTCCTCCTCGGCCTACCGGGTGGTGATGGAGGCGCTGACCAACGTGCGCCAGCACGCGCCGGCCGCGACCGCGGCCGACATCTGGATCAGGCGTACGCCGGAGTGGCTCCTGGTCCGGGTGGCCAACGATGGGGTCATCCCGTCCACACCGAGAGATCGTCCGGGGTACGGTCTCGTGGGCCTGACCGAACGGGTCCGCGCGGTCGGCGGCCGCATCTCCGCCATGCCCGGCATCGAGGGCGGCTGGGTGGTCGACGCCGCGTTCCCGATCGATCCGAGGACGACCTCATGATCCGCGTACTGATCGCCGACGACCAGGCCATGGTCCGCACCGGCTTCGGCATGATCATCGGCGCGCAGCCCGACATGGAGGTCGTCGGCGAGGCCAACGACGGTGTCGAGGCCGTGGCGCTGGCCCGCAAACTCCGGCCCGACGTGGCCCTGCTCGACATCCGGATGCCCAAGATGGACGGCCTCGAGGCGCTGCGCCTGCTCTCCGGCCCCGGCGTGACCGAGCCGGTCAAGGTGGTCGTGGTGACCACCTTCGACCTCGACGAGTACGTCCACCAGGCGCTGCGCAACGGAGCGGCCGGCTTCCTGCTCAAGGACTCGGGCCCGGCGCTGCTGGTCGAGGCGGTGCGAGCCGCGGTCTCGGGCGACGCGCTGATCAGCCCGTCGATCACCGTACGGCTGCTCGAGCACCTCTCACCCCCCGCGCCCACCGGCGACGACGGCGGTCTGTCCCCGCGCGAGCTGGACGTGGTGCGCCTGGCCGCCAAGGGCCTGACCAATGCCGAGATCGCGGCCCAGCTGTTCATCTCGATCGGCACGGTCAAGACCCACGTCGGCAGCATCATGACCAAGCTGAACGCCCGCAACCGCGTCGAGATCGCCGCCTGGGCCTGGGAACGCCGCCTCCTCGGCTGACACCGGGCAGCGCCCATTGACGCGCGCCACTATTCTCGGCCGGCACGGATGATCAAGATGGTGAGCTTCACCATCCCCCCGAGGACAACAACCAGCACTGGTCGGCGGCCATCACCCGCGGCGCCCGGGAGGGCTGACAGCGAGCGCGCACCGGTCGTAGTCGCGTTGCCGCTCCTGGATCTCGGGGGCATTCGCGTGCCGTCAGCACGTCGAGTGGAACAACCCACCGACGGCAGAGGTCGTGGCCAGCTCGTTGTAGAGGCCGACCGCCTCGCTCGTCTCCGCGATGTGCAGCGTGATGCCACGCTCGTCGAGATGTTCGACTGTGCGGGGGTCGATCGCGAGCTGAAGGTCCATGCCCCGCGAGAGAACGACGACGGTCGCCCCGCGTTCCAGCAGCTCCTCGACGTCCTCGGGCTGAATGCCCGGCCGGTGCCGCATCCCCGTCTCGGCCCAGTCCCACTCGCGGCCGCCGCCGGGGTAGAGCTTGAAGTCCTTGCCCGTTCCCAGCCCTTCCACGTCCATCCGTCCCCAGGCCACCGAAAGCACCTTCGGCGACCGCTTCGTCTCCTCGCCCACTGTCACTCCCCGAGTTCGGTGCCGGTCAGGGGGCCCATGGGCCGACGCCGCCGACCTTTTCCACGCGGTAGCGGACGATGAAGCCCGGGCTGCGAGGGGCCGGGAAGGTGGCGCCGGGGGCGACGTAGAGCTTGGTCAGGCGGTCGAGCAGCTCCCACGCCTGGTCGGTGGGCTCCACTGTGGCGTGGGCGCGCAGGACGGCGTGTTCGGCGAGGAACTCGCCCGGCTTGCGCGGGGCGTCGAAGGAGAGCACCACCCGCGGGTCGCGTTCGATGTTGCGGATCTTCAGGTTGCGCGGGAGGTGGCCGCTGACCAGGTCGTCGCCGTCGAGGCCGATCCAGATCACTGACACCTGGGGGCTGCCGTCGGCGTTCACGGTGGTCAGGTGGGCCAGCGGCCCGGTGTCGATCAGGGCGCGGAGTTCCGGGGGAAGTGTGGCCATGGGCAGGACGTTACCGCCGGGCGATCCAGTAGCGCTGGTGGGAGCGGCCCTCGTGCGTCCGGATGTCTTCGGGCAGGTGTGCAGGCGGACGTCAGGCTTGATCAAATGGGGCATGAGCCGACGATAGGGCGAGGGGGTCAGGTCTCGGCCGAGAGGGTCAGCAACTTCTGGATCTGGGACTGGCGGCGGGTCGTCACGGTCTCGCCCAGGGTGCGGGCGGGCGGGTAGGCACCCCCGGCCGTCTCCATCCGGGCGGTCTCGACGCAGTTGCCGAGATGACCGAGGAGCAGGCTGACCGCCGTACGGTCGAAGGTCTTGCCCTGGGCCGAGCGGAGCTCGCCGATGTCGGACGGCCGCACCATGTGAAGATCGCCGTGGCCCGCGTGGACCCCCGACGACGGGTCGGCGGTGAGCGGCTGCTGCCAGCCCAGCAGCCAGCGCTCCATGGTGCCGGACTCCTCGCGCCACTGGGTGCGCAGCTCGGTGGCCAGGTCGCGCAGGCGGGGGTCGGCACCGCGGGTGGCGGCCAGCTCGGCGACCTGGTCACCCTCCTCCACCTGGCCCAGCGCCATCTGCAGGAACATGACGTCCGTGCTGTTGAAGGCCGGGGGCGGAGCACTGGTCTCCGGCTGCGCACCGCAGCCGGAGACCAGCAGGACCAGGGCCAGAGCGGCCGCGGCTAGTTGGCGGCCCACAGGGCCGGGACGTTCGGCGGCTCCCAGCCGGCCAGCGAGGTGTGCGCCTGGCGGCAGGTGTACGAGCGGCCGTTGTAGGTGACGACGTTGCCGGCGGCGTACGCCACTCCGGCCCGCCACGTGCCGCCGGCCGGCGGGGTCGTGGTGGGCGGGGTTGTCGGGGGGTTGGTGGGAGGCGTGGTGGGCGGGGTCGTCGGCGGCGTGGTCGGAGGCGTCGTCGGCGGGTTGGTCGTGCCGTCGCCACCGATGTTCACGTCCACACAGGAGTAGAACGCGTTGATGGTGTCGGCGACGTTCCACCGGGCCAGGACAGTCTGCCGGCCGGTGAAGCCGCCCATGCTGACCGTGTGCGACTTGGTCGCCCCGGGCTGCGCGCCGCCGTCGTTGAAGGAGGCGAGCCGCGTGTTGCCGATGAAGTATTCCCAGGTGCTGGTCGAGTGCCGGGCCGTGAGCACCCAGTTGAAGGTGACCGTCGACCCGACCGAGGTCACCGGCCACGCCTTGCTGTTGTCGTTGAGCACGGCGAACCGGCTGCCGCCGCCGTTGCACTGCATCGAGCCCTTGGGCGCCTCGACGCTCTGCGGTTCGTAGACGATGTCGCCGCAGTTGGCGACGGCGCCGCGGGCACAGTTGGCCTGCCGGCTGGCCGGGGACGAGATGTAGCCGTGCGCCGAGGCCGGGGAGACCGCGACGAACGCCGAGGCGATGAGGGTGCCGACGGTCAGTGCGGGAAGAGTGAATCTGCGTCTCATGAAGGACTCCTTCGCTTCATGGGGGACGGCCAGGTAACACCGAGTGGGGGCTCGGTGACCAGCCGGTATAGACGACCATAAGTTAAGGAGTGTTAACAGTAAAGATGATTAACCTAGATTTTCGATACGGCCCTTGTATCAAGGTCTCGCGCGAACGGGCGTGGCCGGCTTCTCGGCGAGGGTGGCCCCCAGCTTGACGACCAGGTGCACCAGGCCGGCCCAGACGACTGCCACGGCCACCGCCAGCAGGACGAAGGACGGGTCGGAATCGGCCGAGTTGACGGCCTCGTTTCCGGCCAGCGCGGTGAACGGGCGCGCGGCCTCGAGCATCACCAGGACCATCAGGAAGCCGACGAGGGACAGGCCGGCCGCATGCGCCGCCACGATGCCGGCGGCGCGGCCCGGGCCCGGCCAGGGTCGCCGCAGCAGCACGATGGCGGCCGCGCACAGCACCAGCAGCACGGGCGTCACCAGCGCGGGAAAGGCGCCGAACAGGGCCATCGTGACGGCGAGCGCGGCCACCAGGGGCCACCGTCGCAGCAGCGTGCTCACGGTCAGTGAGGCGAGCACGCACACGAGCGTCGCCGTCGCCCCCACGGCGTAGGCGGCCAGCCGGGCCGGCAGCAGCTGCGGCTCGGAATCGGTCGGCGATTCGAGCCAGACGATCAACCCGGTCGTGAACAGGCAGGCCAGCGGGATCCACAGCGGAAGCGGACGGGTGCCCGAGCGGCGCACGGCCACGATCGCGACCGCCGTGATCACCGCGGCGGCGGTCAGGCCGGCCGGCACCAGCACCGGGCGGCCCGGGTCGATCCGGTCGAGCACGAGGTCGGCGGCGAGCCAGGGCACGGCCACGGCGGCCACCCACGCCCGGCGCGACACCGCGGCCAGCACGGCCGACACCGCGAGGATCGCCGCCCACCGGACGTCGCGGGCCCAGTAGCTGTTGTTCTCGGCGTACTCCCAGAACGGCGAGCCGGGCTCGGTCAAAGGCTGCAGAACCGCTATCCCGTACGCCCAGAGGGCCGCACCCGCCCAGCCGACAAAGAGACCGATCCCGAGCCGCACCCCTCTGAGCATGTGCGGCAGCCTAGGTCACGCGCGCCGGTCGAGGAACTCGTAGACGTCCTGATTGTCGACGCCCGGGAAGGTTCCCGGAGGCAGCGCGGCCAGCAGGTGGGAGTGCACCCGGGCGCTGGGCCAGGCGTTTCCCGCCCAGCGGTCGACCAGTGAGGCCGGCGGGCGGCGGCAGCAGTCGGGGTCGGGGCAGCGGGACACCGTACGGCGGGTGGTGTCTCCCCCGCGGAACCAGCGCGCGTGCTCGTACGGCGTCCCGACCGTCACCGAGAACTCCCCGGACCGGGTCGATTCGATGTGGACGGTGCACCAGTAGGTGCCGGCCGACGTGTCGGTGAACTGGTAGAACGACGAGTACGGGTCGTCCGAGCCGAAGATCGTGCGGGACGCCCACTTGCGGCAGATCGGCTGCCCCTCGATGGCCCCGGTGACGTCGGCCGGAAAACGCACCCCGTCGTTCTCGTACGCCTTGTAGACGATGCCGCTCTCGTGCACCCGGGTGAAATGCACCGGGATCCCGAAGTGGTGGGTGGCCAGGTTGGTGAACCGGTGCGCCGCGGTCTCGTAGGACACCCCGAACGCGTCCCGGAAGTCGTCGATGGCCAGCGCCCGGTCGGCCTTGGCCTCGGCCAGGAACTGCACCGCGAACTTCTCGGGCATCAGCAGCGCCGCCGCGAAGTAGTTGGCCTCGACCCGCTGCCGCAGGAAATCGGCGTAGTCGGCCGGCTCGGGGTGACCGAGCACGAAGTGGCCCAGCGTCTGCAGCACCACCGCGCGCGGGTCGTGGCCCTTGCCGCTGGCCACCTGGGGCAGATAGATGCGCCGGTGATTGAGGTCGGTCACCGAGCGCGTCGAGCCCGGCAGGTCACTCACGTAGTGCAACGTGAAGCCCAGTTGCGCGGCGATGTCGAGGATTCCGCGCTGTGACAGCGGCCCGGTCGTGTGCTTGACCGAGCGCAGCACGTTGGCCGCCGCCTCCTCGATCTCGGCGAAGTAGTTGTCCCGCTCGCGCATGTCGACCCGCAGCTGCGCGTTCGCCCGGCGGGCCACCTCGGGGGTGGCGCTCTGCTCGGTCACCAGCCGGCTGAGCTCGCGGTGCAGGCCGACCAGCGACTCGAGCGCGTCGGCCGGCAGCCGGCGCCCGCCCTTGACCGAGGGCAACCCCAGCCCCGCGTACGCCACGTTCTGCTGGAAGTGGGCCAGCTCGATCTCGAGCCCGGCGCGCCGGCTGGGCGCCTCGGGCCGGAGCAGATCCTGCAGGGGCACGCCCAGGGCGCCGGCGATCGACTGGAGCATCGACAGCCGCGGTTCCCGTTTCCCGTTCTCGATCAGCGACAGCTGGGACGGCGCCCGGCCGACCGCCTCGGACAGCTGCTCGAGCGTCATGCCCTTCGATTTACGCAGGTGGCGAAGGCGCTGGCCGAGCGTCACCAGGTCGACGGGCCCGGAATCAGGCTGTGAAGAAAGCGAAGCGGTCACGAGTTTTGACGCTAGCAGAAATTCCCCGTTTCTTCTGCTCACAAACGCCTTCAGAGGGGCTTGCGGGTCCAGCGATAGTCGAATTATTCACCGAGAAGCAACGCGACAGTGCAGGAAAGGGACATAAGCTCATGACTGATCAGCTGACCGACGTCCGTGGCGGTACCGCATCGGACCTCACTCGGGCTTGGGCCGGCGATCCCCGGTGGCTCGGCATCAAGCGCAGCTACACCGCGCAGGACGTCGTCAAGCTCCGTGGCACCGTCCAGGAGCGGCACACGCTGGCCGAGCGCGGCGCGCAGCGGCTGTGGGAGCTGCTGCAGAACGAGGACTACATCAACGCGCTGGGCGCGATGACCGGTGGCCAGGCCGTGCAGATGGTCCGGGCCGGGCTCAAGGCCATCTACCTGAGCGGCTGGCAGGTCGCGGCCGACGCCAACCTGGCCGGCGCCACCTACCCCGACCAGTCCCTGTACCCCGCGAACTCGGTGCCCGCCGTCGTCCGCCGGATCAACAACGCGCTCATGCGGGCCGACCAGATCGATTGTTCGGCCGGCCGGCTCGAGCGCGACTGGTTCGCCCCGATCGTCGCCGACGCCGAGGCCGGTTTCGGCGGTCCGCTCAACGCGTTCGAGCTGATGAAGGGCATGATCGCGGCCGGTGCCGCGGGCGTGCACTGGGAGGACCAGCTGGCCAGCGAGAAGAAGTGCGGCCACCTGGGCGGCAAGGTGCTCATCCCGACCGCGCAGCACATCCGCACCCTGAACGCGGCCCGCCTGGCGGCCGACGTGCTCGGCGTGCCGTCGCTGGTCATCGCGCGGACCGATGCCCTGGCGGCCGATCTGCTCACCACCGACGTGGACGAGCGCGACCAGCCGTTCATCACCGGGGAGCGTACGGCCGAGGGCTTCTACCGGGTGCGCAGCGGGCCCGAGGCGGCCGTCGCGCGCGGGGTGGCGTACGCCGATTATGCCGACCTGCTCTGGGTCGAGACCGGCCAGCCCGACCTCGAGTTCGCCAAGACCTTCGCCGAGGCGTTGCACAAGGAGCACCCGGGCAAGATGCTGGCGTACAACTGCTCGCCCTCGTTCAACTGGAAGAAGAACCTGGACGACGCCGACATCGCTCGCTTCCAGAAGGAGCTCGGCGCGATGGGCTACAAGTTCCAGTTCGTCACGCTGGCCGGCTTCCACGCGCTCAATCACTCGATGTTCGAGCTGGCCAAGGGGTACGCGGCCGACGGCATGACGTCGTACGTGAAGCTCCAGGAGGCCGAGTTCGCGGCCGAGGCCGACGGCTACACGGCGACCAAGCACCAGGCCGAGGTCGGCACCGGCTACTTCGACGCCGTCTCGACCGCGCTCAACCCCGACAGCTCGACCACTGCCCTCAAGGGCTCGACCGAGACGGAGCAGTTCTGATGAGCGAGGACATCACCATCACCGGTACGACCGAGGGCCGGTACGGCGAGATCCTCACTCCCGAGGCCATCGCGTTCGTCGTGGCGCTCGACCGCGAGTTCGGCGCCCGCCGCGTCCAGCTGCTGGACCGGCGCCGCCGCCGGCGCACCACCCGCACCGACGAGCTCGACTTCCTGCCTTCGACCGTCGCCGTCCGGGAAGGGAACTGGACGGTCGCGTCGCCCGCCCCCGACCTGCTCGACCGGCGGGTCGAGATCACCGGGCCGCCCGACCGCAAGATGACCATCAACGCGCTCAACTCGGGCGCCCAGGTGTGGATGGCCGACTTCGAGGACGCCACCTCCCCCACCTGGGAGAACGTCGTGCTGGGCCAGCTCAGCCTGCGGGACGCGCTGGACGGGACGCTCGACTTCACCGCACCCGACGGCCGCGAGTACAAGGTCAACGGGTGGACGCCGACGATCATGGTGCGGCCGCGGGGCTGGCACCTGCCGGAGTGCCACGTTCGGATCGGCGGGCGGGCCGTCTCGGCCTCGCTGTTCGACTTCGGGCTCTACATGTTCCACTGCGCGCAGCGTCAGCTCGACAAGGGCAGCGGCCCCTACTTCTACCTGCCCAAGCTCGAGTCGCACCTGGAGGCGCGGCTCTGGAACGACGTCTTCGTCTTCGCCCAGGAGGCGCTCGGCATTCCGCGCGGCACGATCCGGGCCACCGTCCTGATCGAGACGATCAGCGCCGCGTTCGAGATGGACGAGATCCTGTACGAGCTGCGCGAGCACTCGGCCGGCCTGAACGCGGGCCGCTGGGACTACCTGTTCAGCATGATCAAGAACCGGCCCGACGTCGTGCTGCCCGAGCGGTCGCAGGTCACGATGACGACGCCGTTCATGCGGGCGTACACCGAACTGCTGGTCCGCACCTGTCACCGCCGCAACGCGCACGCCATCGGCGGCATGGCCGCCGTCGTCCCCAGCAAGGACCCGGTCGCCGCCAAGCGGGCGCTCAACCAGGTGCGCCAGGACAAGCGGCGCGAGGTCGGCGACGGCTTCGACGGCTCCTGGGTCGCCCACCCGGGCCTGGTGCCGACCTGCCGCGAGGTGTTCGACCAGTGGCTGGGCGAGGAGCCGCACCAGATCGTGCGCAAGCGTGAGGACGTGCACGTCACCGCGACCGAGCTGCTCGACGTGCGGACGCCGGGCGTGCAGGTGACCGAGGTGGCGCTGCGCACCAACGTCAGCGTGGCCCTGCGCTACGTCGCCGCCTGGTTGGACGGGCGGGGCGCGGTGGCGCTGGGCGGGCTGATGGAGGACGCGGCCACGGCCGAGATCTGCCGGGCCCAGCTCTGGCAGTGGATCCACTCGGGCACGCCGACCGACTACGGCGTGCCGGTGAGCGCGGCCCTGGTCACCCGGATGCTGCGCGAGGAGCTCGACGTGCTGAGCGAGACCGGCGCGCTCGACGAGGACGCGGCGCAGCGGTTCGGGCAGGCCCGGACGCTGCTGACCGTGCTGCTGACCGAGCGCACCTGCGCCGAGTTCCTGACTCTGCCGGCCTACCTGCGGCACCTCTCGGGCGGCGCGGGCACCCCGGCCACCGCTCAGGCGACTGTCGCCGTCTGATCGGTCCCGAGCGGAGGGCGCGGCATCCTGGGGCACCGGGTGCCGCGCCCTCCGCTCACTTATGCAGGGTCGAGCCGCTGATCGACGGCTTGCCGCGGCCGAGGAAGAAGATGCCGGGCAGCCCGGCGGTCTCGAAGCCGGCGCTCGGGTTGTCGCTCACGGTCGAGTTGCGGATGCGCATCGTGCCGGTCCGGTCGTTGCTGACGAAGAAGACCGCGCCGCCGCCCTCGGCCGCCTTGTTGTCCCGGATGACCGTGCCGTCGAGGGTCAGCGTGAAGGTGTTGCCGTCGAGGTAGATCGCGCCGCCGCTGCCCCCGCCCGGGGTGCCGCCGCGGGCCGGGTTGGCGCCCCGCCCGACCGCCGCGTTGCCGGTGAAGACGCTGTCGAGCACCGACCACGAGACCCCGATGCTGCTCAGGGCGGCGCCGTTGGCGCACACCCGCCGGTGAAGGTGCTGCGCACGACGTACACCGGCTTGTCCTGGCTCTGGTCGAGGGCGCGAATCGCCGCGCCGCCGAGGTCGGTGCCGGTGCGGTCGCAGCCGATCGCGCGCGCCGCACGTCCCAAGATCGGATTAAATGGGACAATTTGGTCATGGTTCTTACCGATTGGTCCCGGCTGCTCGGCATGACGGACGGCTATCAGGCGCAGGAGGCCGCCACCGAGGAGAACCTGGCCCGTCACGAGGAGAAGCTGAACGCGAGCTTCCCGGGCCAGCTCGCCAAGCTCTACCTGGTCAGCGACGGCGTGTTCGACGTACGGGGCCGGTGGTTCGTGATCTGGCCCCTGACCCAGCTCCGGCGGCGCAACGAGTTCGAGTGGGCCCGGGGCGGCCCCGGCCGGCGCGACCTGCTCGGCTTCGGCGACGACGGCACCGGCGTGACCTTCTGCGTCCCCCGCAACGGCGGCTCGGGCGTCTTCGTCTGGCACCCGCTCATCACCGCCCCGTCCTGGCTGGCCAACGACGTCGGCGACTTCTGGGCCGGCTGGACGACCGGAACGATCACCACTTCCCCGGCAGTGTTCTGAACCGTCTCGGTCAAGGCGATCGGGCCGGCCTCAAGGACTGGTCGGTCAAGGATGGGGGCGGCAAGTTGATCAAGTTCGGCAATATCACGCTGCCGGCCAGGGGCACCTTCGTCGTGCACACCGGCAAGGGCACCCAGGGTTCGCCCGGCGGGCACTTCTACTGGGGGTCGGGCAACTACATCTGGAACAACACCGGCGACACCGCGACCCTGCGCAGCCCGTCCGGCGCGACCATGGACACGTGCACCTGGAAGACGGTCGCCACCACCAAGTGCTGACTCAGACGGTGCTGGAGACGTAGACGCGGTCGCGGCCGGCGCGCTTGGCCGCGTAGAGGGCGGCGTCGGCCCGGGCCAGCAGCTCCTCGGCCGACTCGGTGCCGTTCCACAGCGCGGCGCCGGCCGAGAAGGTCTGGCCGAGCGGGGTCGCTTCCTGCAGGCGTTCGATGATCTGGTCGGCGTCGGCCAGCCGGGCGTGGTCGAAGATCGCACCGAACTCCTCGCCGCCGTAGCGGGCCAGCAGGTCCTCCGGGCGCAGCTCGTTGCGCCAGGCGGCCGCGGCCCGGCTGAGCAGCTCGTCGCCGCCCTGGTGGCCGTGCTCGTCGTTGAACCGTTTGAACAGGTCGAGGTCGATGATGGCGACGACCACGGGGGCGCCGTGACGGCGGGCCGAGGCGATCCGGCGGTGCAGCTCCAGATCCCAGGCGCGGCGGTTGGGCAGGGCGGTCAGCGCGTCGATGTGGGCCACGGCGTCGAGCTGGCGGGCCTTGTCCTGCACCTGGCCGACCAGGTCGACCATGCGCAGAGCGACCAGCGCGAACAGCACGATGCAGCCGATCCCGGCCGCGACCCAGTCGACCCGCCCGTCCTGCAGGACGCCCTGCAGGATCAGCAGGGCGGGCGCGCCCATGCAGGCCACGTTGACCAGCAGCACGCGCAGCGGCGACATCTCGGCCGCCGGGCGCACCGGCTGACCGGTGAGGGTCCGCATCGAGGGGTGCAGGGCGGCGCCGACCATGAGGAAGCCGGACAGGGTGGTCACCGCGCGCACGTCGGGCGCGGTGACCTGGAGGACCAGCGGAAGCATGGTCGCCATGTGGGACACGGTCTGCAGCAGCAGCGAGGCACTGATCTGCCAGAACGCCGCGTTCCGCAGGCCCTGGAAGGTGAAGAAGCGGATCAGCACGCCCAGCAGCAGCACGTCGCCGAACGGGAACAGCACGGCGAAGACGTCGCCCGGCAGCGCGGTGTGCATCCGCAGGAGGGGCGTGATCACCAGCAACCAGCAGGCCAGCGCGAGCCCGACGCAGATCATCGCGGTGTCGAGCAGCCCGGCCCGGTCGCGCCGCCACGAGGCGCCCCGCACGAGCAGGAGCAGGGCGGCCGCCTCGACCGGGTAGACGGTCATGAAGACGGCGAACGCGAGCGTGGTCGCGCCGGACATCCAGATGCCGAAGCCGATGACAGTGACCAGGCCGGCGCCGGCCAGCAGGAGCCACGGCCAGCGCTGCGCCGGCCGGTTGAGCACGACACCGGCCACGATCCCGGCCGTGAACAGCAGCGGCATGGCGGCCGACATGAGGCCGCCGATCGGGCCGGTCGGGCTGGTGAAGGACTGGCCGACGCAGTACAGGACGGCCGCGACCAGCCACAGCCGCCACAGCCGGGACGACCGGAGGTAGCGGGCGTCGCCGAGGTCCGGTTCCGGCTCGGCGGCACGGAGGATCGCCACGTCCACCGGTTGATCCAGTGCCGGTGGGGTCAGCACGGGCTGTGCCATCCACGCCTCCTCGCTCTCGGGTCGCCAGGATCATCATCGGCAGGAGTGCGCCGGTACGGAGCGTGTGGCCGATTCGGCAACCAGGTCGCCACCGTTTGACCGCTTCCCACAGGGATCGGGCAACCACGGGCCGGAATCGGTCATCGAACCCGGCGTGGCGAACGGACGTCTCTGCCGGTCGGGCCGCAGCCGTGCCCGCATCGACACAAAGATCGTCGAAGTCGTCACCCGGTGACCTAGGCCATCCGGTGCGATGCTGTGGGTGATCCCCGATCCGCTGCCGGGAGGAAGACCCACCATGCTGCCCCTCAACGCCGAGACCCTGTCCCAACTGCCCGCCGACCTCGCCGTCCCGAGCTACGACCGCGGTGCCCTGAGCACCGGGATCGTCCATTTCGGGGTGGGCGGATTCCACCGCGCTCATCAGGCGATGTACCTCGACCGGCTGATGAACGAGGGCAAGGCCCTCGACTGGGCGATCTGCGGGGTCGGGGTGATGCCGGCCGACCGGCGCATGCAGCAGGTGCTCGACGCCCAGGACGGCCTGTACACACTGGTGGTCAAGGCGCCGGACGGCTCGCTCGAGGCCCGGGTGATCGGCTCGATCAAGGAGTACCTGTTCGCGCCGGACGACCCGTCCACGGTGATCGAGAAGATGGCCGACCCCGCGATCCGGATCGTCTCGTTGACGGTCACCGAGGGCGGCTACAACTTCAACGCGGTCACCGGCGACTTCATGGCCGACAACAAGGACATCCAGCACGACCTGGCCATGCCGAACGCCCCCAAGACGACCTTCGGCCTGATCACCGCGGCCATCGAGGCCCGCCGCGCGCGTGGGCTGCCGGCCTTCACGATCATGAGCTGCGACAACATCCAGGGCAACGGCGACGCTGCGCGCAAGAGCTTCGTGGCGTACGCCGCCCTGCGCGATGCCGGCCTGGCCGCGTACGTCGAGGAGAATGTGCGTTTCCCGAACAGCATGGTCGACCGGATCACGCCGGTGACGACCGACGACGACCGCGACGAGGTCCGCAAGCACTTCGGCGTCGACGACGGCTGGCCGGTCGTGTGCGAGCCGTTCACCCAGTGGGCGCTCGAGGACAGCTTCGGCGACGGCCGCCCGCCCTGGGAGGACGCAGGCGTGCAGGTGGTGCCCGACGTCGAGCCGTACGAGCTGATGAAGTTGCGCCTGCTCAACGCGTCCCACCAGGCGCTCTGCTACTTCGGCTACCTGGCCGGTTACCGCCTGGTGCACGACGTGGCCCGCGACCCGGTCTTCGCCCGGTTCCTGCTCGGTTACATGGAGCGCGAGGCCACCCCGACGCTCGAACCGGTGCCCGGCATCGACCTGCGGGAGTATCAGCACCAGCTGATCGAGCGCTTCTCCAACGCCCAGGTGCGCGACACGGTGGCCCGGCTGTGCGCCGAGAGCTCCGACCGCATCCCGAAGTGGCTGCTCCCGGTGATCCGGCACAACCTGGAGTCGGGCGGCGAGATCCTGCTGGCCACCGCCGTGGTGGCGTCGTGGGCCCGGTACGCCGAGGCCGTCGACGAGCAGGGCGAGCCGATCGAGGTGGTCGACCGGCTGCGCGACAAGCTCACGGCGGCCGCCCGCCGGCAGCACGACGAGCCGCTGGCGTTCATCGAGGACCGCGACGTCTTCGGCGACCTGGTCGACAACGAGCGCTTCGTGTCGGCGTACCGCTCGGTCCTCAGCTCGCTGCACACCCGCGGAGCGAAAGCGACGCTCGAGGACCTGGTGTCCGGAAGCCTGTGAGCCCGGGTCAGTGGGCGACCCGGCGGGCGGCGAAACGCTGCGGGACAGCCCACTGCACCGCCCGGTTGAGGATCTCGCGGGCCATGATGACCACACAGGTGATGCCGTTGAGGAACGAGGCGGTCACGTCGGTCGGGTGGTGCATGCCACGGTAGAGGCGGGAGAGCGCCACCAGCACCGGCACCAGGACGAGCAGCCAGGCCAGGCGCTTGGCCCAGTCGTGCTGCAGCATCGTGAAGAGCAGGAACGCCAGGCCGACGTAGAGCGCCACCGCGGCCGAGGTGTGCCCGGACGGGAAGCTCGACGTGGGCGGCGAGTCGTCCATGCGGTGCACGGCGGGCCGCTCGCGGTCGATGACCAGCGTGGTGAAAAGGAAGACCAGGGCCTGAGCGCTGACCGCGGCGCAGAGATAGAGCGGCTCGCGCCAGCGCTTCAGCTTGACCCGCAGGACGATGGCCACGATCGCGGTGACGGCGATGATCACCGGTGTGCTGCCGACCAGGCTGAAGATCTCGCTGATCACGTTGAGCGGGCCGTCCCGGTGTGCCTCGAGACCGCGGTTGACCGCGTCCTCCTCGGTGAACGGCCAATTGTCGTCAGCGACTTTCGTGAGCAGCAGACCGAGCCCGACCATCACTCCGAACAGCACGACTATCGGGAGCAGCAGGCGCTTGGCCACTTGCGCGATCACGGGGGGGCATGACCGGCTTCCCTACCCGATCGCGCCCCGGATTACGCCTCCGGCGGATTTGCCGAAGGCTATGTCCGGGCGTGGCCGGATTCGGCCGGGAGCGCTTCCACCAGATCGCGGTCGCCGCGGTAGCGGGCGAGGAAGACGGTGGCCGTCGCGGCGACCACGCTGAGCCCGAGCAGCCACCCGGCCAGGACGTCGCTCAGATAGTGCACGCCGAGACCGATCCGGAAGACGCCGGTCAGCACGGGGACGGCGATGCCGGCGGCCAGCAACCCGGCCCGCCGGCCGGGCCGGTTCCGCAGCATCGGCAGCAGCACCATGAGCACGACGGCGGCGCCGAGCGCGTTGTTCAGCGCGTGCCCCGAGGGGAACGAATAGCCGACGGCGGTCGCCACCGGGTCGAGGAACGACGGGCGGTCGCGCTCGAAGAGAAGCTTGAGCAGGACGCCGAGCAGGCCGCCGGCGCCGATCGTGATGCCGACCCACCAGGCCAGCCGCCGGGAGCCACGCCGGGCCAGCCAGATCAGCAGCCCGAGGGCCGCCGCCCGCCACGTCCACGGGTCGAACACCAGGCACCAGACCTGCATGAAGTCGACCAGCGACGGGTGGGCCGACGAGAAGTCGTGGGCCGAATTGCTGACGTCCTGATCGAGGCGGTGCAGCCAGTCCACGTTCCCGACCACCATCGCGGCGATCACGGTGAACGGCAACAGCAGCACGACAGCCCCCGCAGCCACCACCGCGAGCCGCACCTCCAGGGCATGCTCCTGCTCTCGTCGCATGCCGGAACCTATACCCATCCCCGTCCGGCAATCCCCTGTTCACCGCAGATTCACCTGAGGCCCGGCATCACTCGTCGAAGAGGCGGGCCGATCCCACGAGGCGGATGGCCTCCTGCACGTCGGGCGAACCAGACGGCAGAGCCAGCTGCAGAATGGCGAGAAGCGCCTGCCGACCGTCCTCCCGAAACCGCGAACACCCCCGCAGAATGGCGATGATGTGCAGCCGCGCGTTGGGCGCATCGTTGATCGACCCGCGGATCTCCGGCGGCAGCAACGAGATGATCTCGTAGCGCCCCGGGTAGCTCATCAACTCGTCGATCCGCCCGAACGCATCGGCCAGCGCCCCCAGCTCCTTCAGCCGATCGGGCCCGGGCTCGCCGCGCGGCGTCACCGGCCTGCCCCGCGGCGGCAGCGCCGGAACCGTCCCGAGCGGCGGCTCGACATACTCCCCCTGTTCGGTGATGGTCCTGACCAGATCGACAATGCCCGCGGCGGTGAGCGCCTCGACGCGGTAGGTCGTGCCGGTGAAGGGGCCGAGCCATCGCGGCAACCCGGCCTCGGACTCGCCGGGCAGAATCACCGGCAGCACCCTTTTCTGCCAGGCCGGCCGATCCTGGTAGTAGAGGTCACGCAGCATGGCCGCCTCGAACTGCACACCCCGGCCCTCGGCCGGCCCGGCCTCGCCGTCCCCTCGTCGCTGGTAGGCAGCTGACGCCACCACCAGCACATACCCGGCCTCGCGAAGCTGCCCGAGCATCCAGAGCACCCAGTCCTGGCGCTGGGTGGTCGCCGGCAGATCAAGCTGCGCGTCCACCCCGCTCTCCCGGAGCAACGTCCACAGTTGCCGGACCGCCTCGACATGCGCCGCCGACTCGTGGGCGTAGGAGATGAACACGCGGCGGTTCTCGTCAGTCATGGTTCTCCACCACTCAGAGGGCATCGGGTCGCGGGATGCCGCTCCACGAGCACCCGCCCCGAACGAGTCGGCGTCCGCAGGCCGGCGATGCCCACCTCGTCGAGCCGGCCGCGGGCGGACGTCGACAGCGTAACGACCCACATTGCTCGCCAACGATCACGCCGCGCACACGAGCCGATCAGGCCGAGCGGCCGGGTGGATCAGCGCAGGGCGTCGACCGCGGCCAGGATGCGGGACGGGTCGGGGTGGGCGGCGCCGTCGGGGCGGACGTCGGCGAAACGCACCACGCCACCGCGGTCGGCCACGACCACCGCCGGGAACGGCAGGATCGAGCGGCGGGTGCCGAGCCTGACGTCGGCCCCCGGGGCGTGGAAGCCGAGGTTGAAGGCGTCGATCAGCTGGTGGCGGGGGTCGGCGGCGACCAGGTAGCTCAGCTCGTGGCGCCGCTTGATCTCGGTCAGGCGGTCGGGGTGCTGCGGGCTGACCGCGACCAGGTGGGCGTCGGTCGAGGCCAGCCCGGGGGCCAGCCGGCGCTCGTAGTCGGCCAGGGCCGCGTTGCCCACGTCGGACGCCGCGTGCTGGAAGAAGACCAGCACGATCGGGCCGGTCAGGCGCAAGCGGTCGAGGTGCAGGGGGCCGAGGTCGGCCTCCAGCAGCACGACGGAGGGCAGGCGGTCGCCGGGGCGGACGAGGCGGTCCCAGATGTCGTCACGGTCGAAGACGCTGCGGGAGCGGGCGTCGCCCACCGCGAGGCGAGGCGCGCGTTCCGACGAGGCGCCGGACACGGCTCTGGTCATCGCTTCCACCCATCCAAACACTACTTTACAGATAGGGGTAATAGCCTACTCTCGCTCGAGGCGACCGGCCACCGCACATCACTTCGAGGCGGCGACAGGCTCCCGGGGCACGACCATATCGGACGGTTCAGGCGTTGAAACATCGACGTCGGCCGGTGTGGGCCGCAGCACTCGCCAGGCCAGCCCGGCCGCCAGCGCCACGAGGGCCGCCGCGACCAGCGAGACGAGCGCGAACGCGTACCCGTAGGCCGAAGCCGCCTGTTGCGGCAGCTCACCCGCCGCCGCGACCGCGTCCATCAACGTCCCGCCGGCCGGGACGCCCGCGCGGTAGGCCGCGACCATCACCGAGCCGAGCACCGCAATGCCGATCGCCCCGCCCAGCTCGGCCCCGGTCTCGGTCACCGCCGCGGCCATCCCGGCCCGGGCCGAGCGCACCGACGACACGACCAGGTCGGTGGTCAGCGTGTAGACCGGCGCCAGCCCGAGGCCGCCGATCACCATCCCGGTCACCAGGGCCGGCAGACCACCGCCGTACGCGGCCAGGGCCATGATCGCGTGCCCCGAGGCCATCACGACCGCGCTCACCGCGACCACCCGCCCGGCCGGGAACCAGCGCACGAGCACCGGCCCGAGCAGCGACGCGGCCAGGAAGGCGACCACCGACGGCAGCGCCCACAACCCGGCCCCCAGCGGCGACAACCCGAGCACGATCTGCAGATACTGCACGATCGCGAGCTGGGTGCCGTAGAGCACGAAGAACGACAGCGCGTTGGTGGCCAGGGCGACCCGCACCCGGGCGTCGCGGAACATGGTCAGGTCGAGCAGCGGCTGGGCTACCCGGCGCTGACGGCGCAGGAACAAGGCGCCCAGCACCGCGGCGACCAGGACAGCCAGCAACGGCACGGCCTGCCAGCCCTCGGCGGCGAGACGCTTCAACCCGTACACGAAGACGAGGACCGCGGCCAGGCTGAGCAAAGCGCCACCGAAATCGAAGCCCTCGGCGTCGCCGTCGCGCGCCTCGGGCAGCAGCCACGGGCCGATCACCACGAGCAGCAGGGTCGCGGGCACGGCCAGCAGCAGCACCGAGCCCCACCAGAAATGCTCGAGCATGACGCCACCGACGAGCGGCGCGGCCAGCCCGCCGAGCGAGAAGGAAGCGCTCCAGACGCCGAGCGCGATCCCCCGCTGGCGGGCGTCGGCGAACATCGCCCGGATCAGCGCCAGCGTCGACGGCATCAGCGAGGCGCCGGCCAGGCCCATCAGCACGCGCGCCGCGATCAGCAGTTCCGGGCTGGTGGCGAACGCCGCGAGCAGCGACGCCCCGGCGAATCCGACCGCGCCGAAGAGCAGCAGACGCCGCCGTCCGATGCGGTCGCCGAGCACGCCCATCGCGATCAGGGCGCCGGCCACCACGAAGACGTAACTGTCCATGATCCAGAGAAGCTGCACCGGGGTCGGCCGCAGGTCAGCCGTCAGCATCGGGGCGGCCATGTTGAGCACCTCGGCGTCGAGCGACACCAGCAGGCAGGGCAGGGCGAGCACGGCCAGGCCGGCCCATTCACGTGCGGTTGCGGTCGCACGCATGATTTCACTTCCCACCGTCACGCGATTAAGTCGTTCATCACGTTACGCATCATCCGGCCCAGGCGCAACGCGAAGAACCACGCCATGGCGTTACGCTAGGAGTCATGCGGATCGCGGAGACCTCGCTGGCCGAGGTGGTCACCCTGGTCAACGAGTGGGGCACCCTGCCGTGCCGGGTCGACGGCCGCGCGCCCCGCGACGGAGCCCAACAGACCACGCTGGCCGACGAGCTGCACCCGATTTTCGCGGCCACCACGCCCGCCACCAGGGCATCCTTGGTCAGAGAGTTGTTGCACGTCACAGGCGTACGCCCCGAGCTGGCCGACGACCTCACCGAGACCTGGACGGTCCACGACCCCACCCAGGCCCACCGGGCCGCCGCCGCCCTCGCCCTGCGTCACCACCTGGCCGCCCACCCCGGCCGCATCGGCGTCTGCGCCGACGACCAGTGCGCCGACGTCTATGTGGACGCCTCCCCGGCCGGCCGCCGCCGCTTCTGCTGCCTGACCTGCCAGAACCGTGCCCGCGCGGCCGCCTTCCGCCGCCGCCAGGCGCAAACCCCCAAAGATCACGACCCAGAGATACGGGGTTAGGCCCGGTCCCCGGGTTCGCGGCTACTGTCCGTCGTGGTCAAGGCCATACCCGGCCGCCGGGCCGGTCACCCGGCCGCCGCACCACAAGCCTCGGCTCCCTGGCAGGCGCGCAGCTTCTCCAGAGTGCTGTGCAGCTTCGCGGCGGTCGCAGGCGGCAGCTGAGCAGCGGTGTTGGCCAGCTCGTCCGGGTCGGTCCGGCGGTCGTAGTACTCCTTCGTGCCGTCGGCGTACTCGACATAGGTGTGGTCGCGGGTGCGCAGCGCGGCGTAGGTCGGCGGGTTTCCGCTACCCGGTGCGGCCCGATCGGGGTCGTCGGCGGCGTTGTTGGGGCCGTGGTGCTCGACCAGCCCGGCCTGCTTGCGGCCCTCCTGCTGCCCGGTCCGCAGCAGCGGCACCATGCTCTGCCCGTCCACCTGCGCCGACGTGGCGATCCCGGCGAAATCCTCGAAGGTGGGACGCAGGTCGATGTTCTCGACAGTGGCGTCCACACTGACACCCTCGCGGAGGCCCGGGCCGGCCACGACCAGCGGCACGTGCACGTCGGTGTCGAAGGCGGTCTGCTTGCCCGGGGTCAGCCGGTGCTCGCCCATGTGAAAGCCGTTGTCGGAGCTGAACACGACGACGGTGCGGTCGGCGACCCCGGCCTTCTCGAGCGTCTCCCGCAGGTGGCCCACCATCCGGTCGACCGACTGCACTGCCTGGGCCCGCTTGCGGAACGCCACGTCGATCGTCGCCTTCTCCTGAGCGGTCAGCGGTTTCCGGTCGGCCAGCCAGGCCGGCGCGTTCGCGGGCACCTTGTCGAAGGAGGGCCCGCGGGGCGCCTTCAACCCCGGGAACAGGTCTTTGTCCTGCGGTGCCGGCGTGTAGGGGCCGTGCGGGGCGAATGTCGCCACCTCGAGCAGGAACGGCGTCCCGGCGTGGGCGGAAGCGTCGATGAAGGTGGCTGCCTGGCCCGAGATCACGTCGGTGAGGTAGTCGGTCGGTTCCTTGCCGTAATGCTGGACCGTGCCGTTCTCGTTGAGGTTGTAGTTGAACTCGGCGTAGCCGCCGCCGGCCACGTCCCACTCCGTCCATCCCGGACGGACGCCGTGCTTGTCCGGCTGATAGCCGTTGAGATACTTGCCCATCATCGCCGTTCGGTAGCCGTCCTTCTGCAGCGTGGTGGCAAAGGTGTCGCGTTCCTGCTCCTTCTGGAAGACGCCGAACCCGCCGTCGTCCCCGCTGTTGGTGAAGACACCCGTGTTGTGCGGGAAGCGGCCGGTGAAGATGGACGACCGCGACGGGCAGCAGAGCGAGTCGGTCACCGAGTAGTTGGTGAAGGTCGTGCCGTCCCCGGCCAGCGCCTGCACGTGCGGCATGAAGGGCAGCAGGTTCATCGACAGGTCGTCGGTGAGCACGAAGACGACGTTCGTGCGGCCGGCCGGGCCGTCGGACGAGGGCTCGGCCGAGGTGCACGCGCCCGCGGTCGTGACGAGCAGGCTCGCTGTGGCGAGAAGTCGCCATCCGGTGCGGAACTGAGTGGCTGTCATCGGCCGAACGCTAGGAAGCGCACGGCAGAAACCCGTCAGAGCCGTGTTCGGGCAACGTAAATCAGCTCAGATATGACAATTCCGGCAGCTGGGACTGGTATTCGGTGATCAGGCGGCGGGCGGCCGGGACCGAGTCGATCAGTGGGTGCGAGGCCATCGCGCGGACGGCCACGGCTCGGGAGCCGGTGGCCGCGGCGGTGAGGATCGCTCGTTCGGTGGTCTTGATGCGCCGCACCAGGTCGACGCCGTGGGCCGGCAGGCCCGGGGACGGCAGCGGGCGGGCCCCGGCGGCCGAGACCGCGCACGGCACCTCGACCACCGCCTCGTCGTCCAGGTCGGCCAGCGTGCCCCGGTTGCGGACGTTCAGGATCAGCGTCGACGGCTCGTCGCGGGCGATCGCCGTCATCAGGGCCAGCGCCACGTCCTCGTAGCCGCCGCCCTCGGCGTCGTCGCGTTCGCCCAGGCCCTCGGCGGCCATGTAGGTCGCGTCCCGGTGCCGCCGGGCCGCGTCCCAGGCCGCCAGCGCGTCGCCGCCCGACGCGGTCAGCACCGAGTAGCACTCCCGCTGCTGCCGCAGGAGGAACTCGCCCCGCGTCTCCTCCGCCGTCAGCTCGGCGCGCACCAGGGCCTCGTGGTCGTAGTAGTAGTGCAGGTATTCGTTGGGCACCGCGCCCAGCTCCTGCAGCCGCGCGGCCCCGAAGAGCCGTCCCTCCTCGAAGGACTCCAGCCGGGCGGGCGCGGCCAGCAGCTCGGGGAGCAGCTCCCGCTCCCCCTGCCGGACGCCGGTCAGCCAGCCCAGGTGGTTGAGCCCGGCGTACGCGACCTCGACCGGCCCGGCCACGCCCAGCGCCCGGGTCACCCGCCGGGCCAGCGCCGACGGCGAGTCGCAGATGCCGATCACCCGGTCGCCCAGGAACGCCGCCATCGCCTCGGTGACCAGCCCGGCCGGGTTGGTGAAGTTGATGACCCAGGCGTCCGGCGCGACCAGGCTGATCCGCCGCGCGATGGCCCGGGCCACGGGCACCGTGCGCAGGCCGTACGCGATGCCGCCGGCCCCGACCGTCTCCTGGCCGAGCAGGCCCTCGCCGAGGGCGACCCGCTCGTCGATCACGCGCCCCTCGAGCCCGTGCACCCGGATCGCGCTGAACACGAAGCTCGCCCCGGTGAGCGCCTCGGTCAGGTCGGTCGTCGCCTCGATCCTGGGGGCGGGCCCATTGGCTCGAGCCGCCTGGGCCCGCAGCACCCGCCCGATCGCCGTCAGCCGGGCCGGGTCGACGTCGTGCAGCACGACCTCGTCGATCGGCGAGTCGCCGCCGAGCAGCGCGCCGTAGACGAGCGGCACCCGGAAGCCACCGCCGCCGAGGATGACCAGCTTCTTAGGAGACATGAGCGTCCGAAAGCCGGGCGATCGTCGCCCCGGCGCGGCGCACCGTGCGCTGCTCGCCCCGGGGGATCACGTCGTCGAGGAAGGCGTAGCGCTCGGCCAGCGGCGCCGACGAGCGGGCCGCGCGCCACCAGTCGGCGATGTCGCCCCACCCGGGCGCCGAGAGCGACCCCCCGAAGTGCTGGACGGAGAGGCCGGCGATCAGGTTGGCAAGGGCCAGGCTCTGGGCGAGCGGCCACTCCCGCAGGCTGCCCAGGATGAACCCGGCCGTGAAGACGTCGCCGGCCCCGGTCGGGTCGAGCGCCGGAACCGGCACCGGCACGGCGGGCACGTGCACGGTCTCGCCGGTGCGCGCGTCGTGGGCCAGCACCCCGTCGGCGCCGCAGGTCACGACGACGACCGGGGCCAGCCCGGCCAGCTTGCCGAGCGCCTCGGCCGGGGTGCCGGTGCGGGTGTACTGCATGGCCTCGACCGAGTTGGGCAGGAAGGCGTGGCAGTCCTCGAGCATGTCGAGGACCTCGGCCGGCCACTCGGCGCTCGCGTCCCACCCCACGTCGGCGAAGACCAGGGTGCCGGCTGTCTTGGCCCGGCCCACCCAGGGCAGTCTGTCCCTGGTCAGGCTGACCGAGGCGGCCCGGCAGGTGGGCAGCTCTCCGACCAGGCCGTCGGCGTTGACCGGCAGCGGATGCCCGTGGGTGATCATGCTGCGATCGCGGTCGGAGGCGAGCGAGACGGTGACCGGCGAGTGCCCGTCTATGCGGCGCGACGCCGAGAGGTCGATGTTTTCCTGGCTGCACAGGATCTCGGCGCAGAAGTCGCCGTACGCGTCCGTGCTCAGGGCCGTGCCGAGCGCGGTGCCCAGGCCGAGCCGGGAGGCGGCCACGGCCAGGTTGGCGATGCCGCCGGGGCAGGAGCCCATGCCCGACGCCCAGACCTCGGTGCCGGGTTCGGGCAGGCCCTCGAGGCCGGTGAAGATGATGTCGAGGTAGACGACACCTGGGACGAACAGGTCCAGTGTCATCTGGAGATCTTATGCGAGGCCAGGGCCGGTGGGGCCGATCAGTGACGACGGCCCCACCGCGAGCTCAGGCCACCCACTCCGATTCGGCGCTCCCGAGGTCGGCCGAGGCGCCACCGGCGACCTCCACCCGCCAGGGCAGAGCCGCGCCGTCGCGGGTGACCCGCAGGGCGCCGCCGGAAACGGTCACCGTGAAGGTCGTGTCGCCCACCCGCACCGAGGTCGTGCCCTCGGCCGGCTCGAACACCCGCAGCGTCACGCCGTCGGCGTAGTCGTAGTCGGGCTGGTCGACGACCGCGCCGACCGGGATCACCGCGCCCGGCCGCACGAGCAGCGGCACGCTGCCGAAGCCGTGCGTCTCGTGCACCCAGCCCGGACCCTCGACCACGTCACCGGTCAGGTACGACGTCCACCGCCCGGCGGGCACGTAATAGCTGACGGCGCCGGCCTCGCTGAGCACCGGCGCGACGATCAGGTCCCCGCCGAGCAGGTACTGCCGGTCGAGATAGGTCACCGCCGGATCGTCGGGGAAGCCGAGCACCATCGGGCGCATCACCGGCAGCCCCTGCTCGTGGGCCTGGCGGGCGGCCTCGAACAGGTACGGCATCAGGCTGTACTTGAGGTGGGTGAACGAGCGCAGCACGTCGACCGACTCCTCGTCGAACAGCCACGGCACCCGGTACGAGTGGTTGCCGTGCAGCCGGCTGTGCGACGACAGCAGCCCGAACGCGATCCACCGCTTGAACACGGCCGGGTCGGGCCGCCCCTCGAAGCCGCCGATGTCGTGGCTCCAGAAGCCGAAGCCCGAGCTCATCAGCGACAGGCCGCCGCGCAGGCTCTCGGCCATCGACTCGTACGTGGCCGAGTTGTCGCCGCCCCAGTGCACCGGGAACTGCTGGCCGCCGACCGTGGCCGACCGCGCGAACAGCACCGCCTCGCCCTCGCCCCGGGCCGCGACGAGCACGTCGTACACGACCTGGTTGTAGAGCTGGGTGTAGAAGTTGTGCATCCGCTCCGGGTCCGACCCGTCGTGCCAGACCACGTCGGTCGGCACGCGCTCGCCGAAGTCCGACTTGAAGGCGTCGACGCCCATCTCGACCAGCGCCGCGAGCTTCCCGCCGTACCATTCGCGGGCGTCGGGGTTGGTGAAGTCGACCAGGCCCATCCCGGCCTGCCAGCGGTCCCACTGCCAGACGTCGCCGTTCGCCTTCTTGACCAGGTAGCCCTTCGCGGCGCCCTCGGCGAACATCGCGGAGCGCTGGGCGATGTACGGGTTGATCCAGAGGCACGTGCGCAGGCCGCGGTCGTGCAGCCGCTTCAGCATGCCCGGCGGGTCCGGGAAGATCGCCGGGTCCCACTCGAAGTCGCACCAGTGGAACTCGCGCATCCAGAACGTGTCGAAGTGGAAGACGCTCAGCGGCAGGTCCCGCTCGGCCATCTGGTCGACGAACGAGGTCACCGTCTCCTCGTCGTACGGCGTGGTGAACGACGTGGTCAGCCACAGCCCGAACGACCAGGCCGGCGGCAGCGCGGGCCGGCCGGTCAGCGCCGTGTACCGGCGCAGCACGTCGGCCGGGGTGGGACCGTAGATGACCAGGTAGGACAGGGTCTGCCCGGCCACGCTGAACTGGGTGCGCGACACCATCTCGCTGGCCACCTCGAACGAGACCTTGCCCGGGTGGTCGACCAGCACGCCGTACCCGCGGTTGGTCAGATAGAACGGGACGTTCTTGTAGGCCTGCTCGCTGCTGGTGCCGCCGTCCTCGTTCCAGATGTCGATGCTCTGCCCGTTCTTGACGAACGGCCCGAACCGCTCCCCCAGCCCGTAGACGGCTTCGCCCACCCCGAGATCCAACTGCTCGTGTACGAAGTGCTCGCCATCAGCCGTGTCCGCGACCCCGATGCCCTTCCACCCGCTGCCGGTCAGCCGCTTACCCTCGGCCAGAAAGTCCAGGCCCCACTCCTCGCCACCCCCTTTGCCCGGGTTTTGCGGCGAAGCCGCTTCGGAGACTCTGAACTGGGCGGTGAGCCGGCCCGAAGTCAGCGAGTTGGCCGTCACCGTGACCGGGTGCTCCTCGCCTGCGATGGCGAAGTTCGGTCCCTGGGGCACGCCGCCGAGGAAGTGGCCGATCGTGACCCGCACGACGTCGGGCATCGGCGCCTCGACCCGGATGGTGATCAGCGGGGCGTCCAGGGTGTCCGCGCGGCCGCGTACCGGCTTGGTGGTGGCGTACGCGGTGAGGGTGTTGTCGTCCGCATCCGAGTCCCGGAGCTGGGCCGGATGCAGCACGGCGAAGCCGTCACGCTTACGCCAGTACCCGTCGGTGAACTTCATAGAGGTCCTTTACTTGTTTCAGGAGCCTTCGGCGGGCTACTTAATTGCGCCGGCAGTGATGCCGCGGGTCAGCGTGCGCTGGAAGATCAGGAAGAAGATCAGGGCCGGCAGGATGCCGATCAGGCCGGAGGCGCTGGTCATGGTCGCGTCCATCAGCCGGTCGCCCTGCAGCACGCCGAGGGCCACCGGCACGGTCTGGTTGTCGTTGGAGACCAGGAAGACCAGCGGCAGGAAGAACTCGTTCCAGGTCCAGATGAAGAAGAAGGTGAACAGCACGCCCAGGGTCGGCCGGCTGACCGGGACGACGACGCTCCACAGGGCGCGCACCTTGCCCGCGCCGTCGACGTCGGCCGCGTCCAGCAGCTCGGTCGGGAACTCCTGGTAGACCGAGGTCAGCAGGTAGGTGCCGAACGCAGCCTGGATGACCGTGAAGATGATGACGATCGAGATCAGGCTGTCGTACAGATGCACCTCCTTGGACAGGAAGTACAGCGGGTAGACCAGCACCTCCTGCGGCAGCAGGTTGGCCACCAGGAAGAAGACCAGGAACCAGATCCGGCCCTTGACCTTGCCGATCCCCAGCGCGTACGCGTTGAGCACCGACAGCACGACGCCGAGCACGGCCACCGTGAAGCTGGTGATGAAGCTGTTCCAGAGCTTCTGCCCGAAGTCGACCCGGTTCCAGAACGAGACGATGCCGTCCCAGTAGAGGTGGGTCGGCAGCGACAGGGGGCCGCTGCCCGCATACTCGGCCGGGCTCTTGACCGCGTTGATCGCGATGATCAGCAGTGGCGCGATGACGATCAGCAGCAGGGCGAGCAGCGCGGCCAGGATGACGAAGCGCAGCGGGTTGGCCCGTTTCGCGGCCTTGACCTCGTCGACCGGCTGGGTCGGCGCCCGTTCGGTGGTGACGGTCATCGGTTGACGCTCCGGTTCTGCAGGCGCAGGAAGAGGAAGGCCAGCACGACGATGAGCACCGTGAGCACGGTGGAGATCGCCGACCCGTAGCCGACCTGGGCCTTCTCGAAGAAGTTCTTGTACGCGAAGTACGACGGGACGAGGGTGGCGTTGCTCGGGCCGCCGCCGGTGAGCACGAAGATCGGCCCGAAGATCTTGAGCGCGGAAATCGTGGTGGTCACCAGGACCACGTAGAACTCGGGCCGGATCAGATACACGGTGATCTTGCGGAAGCGCTGCCACCAGGTCGCGCCGTCCAGGTCGGCCGCCTCGTAGAGCTCGGGGTCGACCCGCTGCAGGCCGGCCATGAACATGACGATCGGATAGCCGAGCTGGACCCAGATCATGATGCCCATGACGCTGTAGAGCGCCGAGTTCGGCTCGCCCAGCCAGTTACGGGCCAGCCCGGACAGCCCGATCTTGTCGAGGATCAGGTTGAGCGCCCCGTACTCGGGGTGCAGGATCCAGGCCCAGACGATGCCGGTCACCGCGACCGGGATGATCTGCGGCAGATAGAACCCGGAGCGGAACAGCGACGCCCACCGGTTGCTGAACTTCTTGCCGATGTAGTCGAACAGCACCGCGGCCAGGAAGAGCCCGAGCAGCGTCGGCACCACCGCCATGGCCAGGATGAGCAGGAGGATGTTGCTGAACGACGACCAGAACAGGGTGTCGTCGAACAGCCGGGTGTAGTTGTCGAAGCCGATCCAGCGTTGCTCGCCGACGCCGTTCCACTTGGTGAAGCTGGTGTAGACGGTCATCACCAGCGGCACCACGATGACCAGGACGCTGGCCAGCACGCCCGGGACGAGAAAGACCCAGTACCCCTTGCGCCTCATCGTTTCCCTTCTTCCTGTACGCGGGCGGGCCCCCGTGGAGCCCGCCCGCGTCCGGGTCACTTGCCGAGGTCGGCGAGGTTCTCGTCGTACGGCTTGGCGATCTCGTCGAGCACCTGGTCGGGCGTCTTGGAGCCGTTGATCAGGCCCTGCACGCCGCCGACCAGCACGTCGTAGTAGCCGGGGGCCGGCCAGTCCGGGTAGAACGCGAGACCGTCCTCCGAGGACACCTTGTTGAAGTTCTCGATCAGTTCCTTGTTCTTCGGGTCGGTGATCGCCGAGGTGTCCGCGGCCACCGGGACGCCGCCGTTGTTGCCCAGCAGCGCCTGGATCTCCGGCTTCATGGTGATGTCGATGAAGTCGTACGCGAGCGACTTGGCCTTGCTCTTCTCCGGCACGACCCACAGGTTGCCGCTCGAGCCCGGGTGCAGCTTGTTGCCCGGGAACAGGAACGTGCCCCACTCGAAGTTCTTGATCTCGTTGACGAACCGGCCGTACCACCAGCTGCCCGAGATCATGATCGGGAACTTGCCCTGGGAGAACGCGACGCCCATGTCCTCGGCCTTGATGCCGGCCGAGTTCTTGGCGATGTAGCCCTTGTCGACCCACTGCTTGAAGGTGTCCGCGCCGTACTTGAGCTGCGGGCCCTTGAAGTCGACCTTGTTCTTGTAGAGCTGGTAGTCGTCGACCCACGCGCGGTCGGCCTGGGAGAGGGCCAGCGTGTAGAGGATCTGCTGGGCCGGGTATTCCGCGCCGCCGACCGACAGCGGGGTCACCTTGTTCTGCACGAACGTGTCCATCACCTTGGTGAACTCGTCGAGCGTGGTCGGCACCTGCAGGTTGTACTTCTTGAACAGGTCCTTGTTGTAGTAGACCTCGACGTATTCGGCGTAGTTGGGGACGCCGTACGTCTTGCCCGAGCCCATGATGCCGTCGTCGTCGTACTTGGTGGTGGTCTGCAGGCTCGAGTTGAGCGCCTTGTCCCAGCCGCGCTTGCTCGACTCCTCGGTGAGGTCGGTCAGCAGGCCCTGCTTGGAGAGCAGGCCGGCGGTGGCGTTGCCCTTGTTGTATTCCATGATGTCCGGGGCGCTGTCCGAGTTGAGGATCATCTGGGCGTTCTGCTGGATCTGCTCGAAGCCCTTCTCCTCGAACTTGACTTCGACGCCGGGGTGGCTCGTCTTGAATTCCTCGATGGCCTTGTTCCAGGCGATGCCCATGGCGCTGGTCGGGCCCTCGTAGTGCCAGAGGGTCAGCGTCTTGGCGTCGGCGCCCTCGTTCTCGTCACCGCCGCTGCCGCCGCCGCAGGCAGCGAGAGCGAGCGAGGCGGCCAGCAAGAGTGCTCCGGCGGAGAGGCCGGGTCGGAAACGAATCATGTCAGTCGTCCTCCGGGAGGGGTCCGTCGAAGCGCTTCGACGGACAGCCTGGTGCGGCACCGGCCAGGGGTGTCGAAGCGCTTCGACGCGGGACTTTGGGAGGACGTTAGGGTCCGCCGCACACAGATGTCAACGGTGTGACGAAGAGATTTCCTGGAACGAGATCCGGCCGGGCCCGCGAGACGATCACCGGGCCGGACGCAACCGCGGGCCACTCCCCGGCGTCCAACTCCGCGAACAGTTTCACGCCGAGAAAGGTGCGCCCGTGAAGCGACTGCTCGCTCTGGCTCCGCTCCCGTTCCTGCTGGTCGCCTGCGGCCCGCCGAACGACCAGCCGATCGGCCCGGCCACCGCGTCGGTGCCGTCCGCGGCCGTCGTCCCGCTCGACCCCACCCTCAGCCCGCGGCCGCTCCCCGGGTCACGCTCGGGCCCGAGCACCACGCTCAGCCCCGGCCAGGGCGAGATCGTCTGCGGGACCTTCACGCTCGGCCAGGGCGAGGACTTCCCGCAGGACGCGGCCCGCTGCTTCGTCGACGCCGCGACAGCCGGCCGGCCGGTGACCCTGTCGGTGACCCGGCCGACCATGGAGGGCGACCCGATCCCGGTCACCTACACCGCCGGCGACGACGGCCGCGTCACCGTCGTCACCGACTCGCGGCAGGACGGCTTCGGCGCCCGGAACGTCACGACCGCGACCTGTCAGGGCCCGGTGATCACCGCGGACGGTCTCGACTTCACCCGGTGCACCGAGCCGCGGCCGGTCAGCTCGTGAGGACGACGAGCCGCTGGGTCGCGCGGGTCATCGCCACGTAACAGTCGACCGCCCCCTCGATGCCGCCGCCGAACCGCTCGGGATCGACCAGGATCACCAGGTCGAACTCGAGGCCCTTGGACATCTCCGGCGTGAGAGACCGTACTCGGGAAGTGGCCTGGAACTGCGGATCGCCGATGACACAAGCGATTCCCTCGGCGTGCGCGGCCAGCCAGTCGCCGAGGATCGCCTCACGCTCCGAAGTGGATCCATATCGGACCGGTACGCCGCCGCGGCGGATCGAGACCGGCACGTTGGCGTCCGGCAGCACGGCCCGGATCACCGGCTCGGCCTCGGCCATGACCTCCTCCGGCGTGCGGTAGTTGATGGTCAGCGAGGCCATCGTGACCCGGGCCAGGCCGACCCGGGCCAGCCGCTCGGCCCACGACTCGGTGAACCCGTGGCGGGCCTGAGCCCGGTCCCCGACGATCGTGAAACTGCGCGACGGGCAGCGCAGCAGCAGCATCTGCCACTCGGCGTCGGTCAGCTCCTGGGCCTCGTCGACCACCACGTGCGCGAACGGGCCGGCCAGCCGGTCGGCGCCCGTGGCGGGCAGCGCGTCCTCGTCGACCAGGACGTCGCGCAGGTCTTGCTGGCGCAGCATCGTCATCAGGCCCTCGCCGTCGTCGTACTCGTTCGAAGCGATCAGGTCGTCGAGCACCCGGGCCATCCGCTGACGCTCGGTGGCCACGGTGGCGGCCCGTTCCCGGTGGCGCCGCGAGTCGCCCGGATCGCCCAGCCGCTGCCGGGCCGCGTCCAGCAGTGGCAGGTCGGCCACGGTCCAGGCCCGTGGGTCGGCCCGCTGCAGCCGGTGGATCTCGTCGGCGCTCAGCCAGGGGGCGCATTTGCGCAGGTAGGCGGGCACCGACCAGAGATCGGCGACCAGGTCGGTGGCCTCGATCAACGGCCAGGCCCGGCCGAACGCGGTGGCGAGCTCCCGGTTCCGCAGCAGCGACCGGCGCAGCAAATCCTCGGGCTCCTCGCCGTCGTACTTGTCGACCAGGATCGTGAGCAGCTCCTCCCACACCTGGTCGCGGCCCTCGTTGTGCGGGGTCCCGGGGCCGGGCGCCCGGAACGCCTCGGCCCAGTCGTCGGCGGTCAGCCGCAGGTCCGCGTCGTCGGTGGCGACGGTCAGGCCCCGGGCCGGGGGCTCCTCGTAGAACCGGACCGCGGTCTCGATCCCCTGCACCAGGGCGGCGGACGACTTGAGCCGGGCCACCTCGGCGTCGGTCTCGGCGGCCGCGGCCGGGCCCTCGGCGACCAGGTCGCGCAGCGTGCAGGTCTGCACGTCCTCCTCGCCCAGGCTGGGCAGGACGTCACCGACGTAGGCCAGATAGGGGCCGGACGGGCCGATGAAGAGCACGCCACCGCTGCGGTGGCCGAGGCGCGGATCCGAATAGAGCAGATAGGCCGTGCGGTGCAGGGCGACGACGGTCTTGCCCGTGCCGGGGCCGCCGTCCACGACCAGCGCCCCGGTGGAGCCCGCGCGGATGATGGCGTCCTGGTCGGCCTGGATGGTGCCGAGGACGTCGCGCATCCGGGGCGAGCGGTTGCTGCCCAGGCTGGCGATGAAGGCGGACTGGTCGTCGAGCGCGGCGTGCCCCTCGAGCGCGTCGGGGGCGAACACCTCGTCCCAGTAGTCGGTGATCCGGCCGCGGGTCCAGCGATACCTTCGACGGCTGGCCAGGCCCATCGGGTGGGCGTGGGTGGCGCCGAAGAACGGTTCGGCCGCGGGGGAACGCCAGTCGACGAGCAGTCGACGGCCCTCGCTGTCGGTGAGGCCGAACCGGCCCACGTAAACGGTTTCGACCGCCGACACCATCCGGCCCAGGCAGATGTCGAGGCGGTAGCGGCCCAGGGCGCGCAGGCGGGCGGTGAGGCGCTGGACCTCCTCGTCGCGCTCGACCGCCTGGCGTCCCTTGCCGGCGGGAGCCTGGCGGGCGGTCTCGAGGCGGGCGGAAAGGTCGGCGATGGTCTGCTCGAGGCTGGCCGCGACGGCCGCGAAATGTTTCTTGTCGGCGGCGATCAGCGCGGGGTCGTCCTTGGCGGTGAGCGCGCCCGGCAGATCGAACGCACTGGTGGTCAGGTGTTCCACGAAAAGCCCCATTTCCCCCGGTATCCGCCTTCGCTGAGCGATTCTCCGGCACCACCCGGGTCTTGCCGCAAGCCCCCTGCTGTGTTATAAGTTGGAGTAGGCGGAGGGATGGTGGAATTGACCGCCAAACAAGATCAACGCTTGAAGGATCTCCGCCTTCTGCGCCGGGTGCGCGACCGCATCGACCGTGATTACGCCCAGCCGCTCGACGTCGAGGCGCTGGCCCGCGGGGTCAACGTGTCGGCCGGCCACCTGAGCCGCGAGTTCCGCGCCGCGTTCGGCGAGTCTCCGCACAGCTATCTGATGACCCGCCGTATCGAGCGGGCCATGACCCTGCTGCGCCGGGGCGACCTGTCGGTGACCGACGTGTGTTTCGCAGTGGGCTGTTCCTCGCTGGGCACGTTCAGCACCCGCTTCTCCGAGCTGGTCGGCATGTCGCCCAGCGCCTACCGCCGGCTGGCCGCGGGCGACGTGCGCGGGCTTCCGGGCTGCGTCGTCAAACAGGTCACCCGGCCGATCAGGAATCGAGAAGCGACCCCCGGGGCCGGGGCCCTAGCCTGAACGGCATGGATCTGACGATCAGCAACACGTTCCTGCCGGCCGACGACCCCGACAAATCGCTCGCGTTCTGGCGCGACACGATGGGCTTCGAGGTGCGGGGCGACGTCGGCTACGGCGACCTGCGCTGGATCACCGTGGGGCCGCCCGGGCAGCCGCAGACGTCGATCGTGCTGCACCCGCCGGCCGCCGACCCGGGGCTGACCGACACCGAGCGGCGGACCATCGCCGAGCTGATGGCCAAGGGCAGCTACGCGAGCATCGTGCTGAGCAGCCCGAACGTCGACGAGGCGTTCGAGCGGGTGCAGAAGAACGGCGCCGACGTGGTGCAGGAGCCGATGGACCAGCCGTACGGCCTGCGCGACTGCGCCGTGCGCGACCCGGCCGGCAACATGGTGCGGATCAACCAGGCGATTTAGGCCCGGTGCAGCTCTGCCGCTCGACGAGGGTCGGGGCCAGCAGCCGGATCGGCTCGATGCGCTTGCCGTCGAGCAGCTTCATCGCCGTCTCGACGGCCAGGCCGCCGACGTCGTGGGCCGGGATGTCGACCGACGTCAGCGGCAGCGGCATGTTGAGAGCCACGTCGCGCGGGCAGACCGCCACCACCGAGATGTCGTCGGGGACCCGCCGCCCGGTGTCGCGCAGCTCCTCGAGCACGAGCCGCAGCGCCTCCTCGTTGTGCACGACCAGTGCGGTCGCCCCGGGCAGCTGGGCGTCGAGATCGGCCAGGCAGTCCCGCACGCCCTGCCGGTCGGGCTCGCACGGGTGCGCGAGCGTCTCGAGGCCCAGCGCGGCCGAGGCCCCGGTGAAACCGGTCAAGAACCTCTCGGCGTACGTCGTCCCGCGCTTGTAGACGGCGGGTGACGGCCCGACCAGCGCTATCCGGCGGTGCCCGTGCCCGGCCAGGTGCCGCAGCGCCTCGGCCGCCGCGGCCTCGAAGTCGAGGTCGACGCAGGCGATGCCGCCGGGGTCGCTGGGCAGGCCGATCAGCACGGACGGCTGCTTGAGCTTGCGCAGGGCCGGGATGCGCACGTCGTCACGCTCGATGTCCATCACGATGAGCGCGTCGACCATGGTGCTGTTCGCGACCCGTTCGAGCCCGGCGGTGCCCTCGTCCTTGGTCAACAGGAGCACGTCGTGGTTGTGCGGCCGCGACGCGGTGACCACGGCCGTCGCGAACTGCATGATGACCGGCACGTTGACGTCGACCCGCAGCGGCACGACGAGCGCCAGCACGTTCGTCCGGCTGCTGGCCAGCGCCCGCGCCCCGGCGTGCGGGTGGAACCCCAGCTCCGCGATCGCCGCCTGCACCCGTTCCCGGGTCTGGGCGGAGATCGGCCGGCGCCCGCTGAGCACGTACGACACCGTGCTGGGCGACACCCCGGCAGCGCGCGCGACGTCGTTGATCGTCGCCATCCGCCCACCCCCGACCGCCCTGTTGCGTCCCTGACCGCAGATCCTACTGATGCGCCTCCGGTCCGGCGCCCAGCAGCTCGCGGTACTCGTCGTAGCGGAAGCCGGCCTTGAGCCCGGCCGTCGCCGAGGCGCCCATCACCTCGGCCCCCGGGAAGAAGGTGACCCCGCCCTTCGGTCCCAGCGTCAGGATCATCGCGTCGGGTTGCGGCTCGTGCACCCGCTCGGCCGGCTCCCCGGCGATCAGCGACCGGATGTTGGCCGCCACGACCTCGGCGTGCAGCCCCGCCACGTACGCCATCTTCCGTTCCGGCACGGCGGTGACGTCACCGACCGCGAACAGCGTCTCGGTGCCCCGCACCCGCAACGTCGGCGTCACCTCGATCCGGCCGTCGCCGGCCCGCGTCCCGGCGGTCAGATAGCCGGTGTCCGGCCCGGCGCCGTAACAGCGGATCCAGAGGTCCGCGTCGCCCGGTCCGTCCACCGGCGCCCCGAGCCGCAGGTCGACTCCCATCTCGTCGAGTTGGTCCCGCAGCTGCTCCCGGAACTCGCCCGGGAAGGTCCCGGGAAGCAGTTCCGCCGATCGGTCGGCCAGGATCACGCGCTTCGCGGGCCAGGTCGCCTTGATCTCGCCCGCCAGCTCCACCCCGACCGGCCCGGCCCCGGCCAGCAGCACGCTCCCCGCCCCGGCCAGCGCCGCCCGCAGCTCGTGCAGCCGCTCCGGCCCGCCGTCGTCGATCTTCGCCGGGAACGGGTAGGACGAGCCGGTCGCGAGCACGACGTAGTCGGCCGCCAGCACGGCGCCCGAGGCCAGCTCGACCTCACCCTCGGCCACCCGCACGGCCCGGTCCCGCCGCACCGTACCGTGGGCCAGCAATCCGTCGTACGGGATGAAGATCTTCTCGGCCCACTCGGGTTCGACCACGGCCCGCAACGCGGCCACGTTGTGCACGAACGTGGCCCGCGGCTCCACCAGCGTCACGTGCGCCACGTCGTCGAGCGCCTTGGCCACCGCGACGCCGCCGTAACCGCCGCCCACCACCATCACTTCAGTCATGCCCTGACCGTCGCCGAGCCCGCGACCCGGAACCAGACCGGGCTCAGGCTGGTAGCGGCAGGGCCACGCTCTCCCGGCCCGCCGTTGTTACGGTCGACCGGTGAGCGACAACGAGCTCGGTCTCTTCCTGCGCACCCGCCGTGAGTCGATCGACCCGGCCGGCGCGGGCCTGCCCGTGGGCCCCCGCCGGCGCACCCCGGGCCTGCGCCGGTCCGAGGTCGCCGCGCTGGCCGGCGTCAGCGTCGAGTACGTGACCCGTCTCGAGCAGGGCCGCGACCGCCACCCGTCGCCGCCCGTGCTGGGCGCCCTGGCCGACGTGCTGCGGCTGACCGGCCACGAGCGGGCCCACCTCTACCGCCTCACCAAGGGCGCCGGGCCGCGTTTCCCGTGCCGGGCCGACATGACCCCGGGCCGGGTCGTCCGCCCGACCGTGCGAGCCCTGCTCGACCGTCTCGAGCCGTCGCTGGCCGTCCTGGTCAACCAGCTCGGTGACCTGGTCGCCCGCACCACCGCCTTCGACCACGTGCTCGCCTCCACCGGCCTGCTCGACGGCGATCCGCCCAACCTGCTCCGGTGGGTCTTCACCGACGCCCGCGCCCGCACGCTCCTCCCGTCCTGGCCGGCCGTCGCCGACCACTGGGTGGCCGTGCTCAAGGAGGGCCCGTTCCGGGCCGACCCCTATGTGGCCCACCTGGCCGACGAGCTGTCGGTGACGGCCGGCGACGAGTTCACCGGCCGTCTCGCCACCGTTCCCGGCGTCCCGGCGCCGACCGGCCTGCTGCAGCTGGCCCACCCGTCGCTGGGCGCGCTGCGGCTGGCCTTCGAGACGCTCGATCTGCCCGCCGACGACAGCCTGCGTCTGCTCGTCTATCTGCCCGCCGACCCGGCCACCGCCGCCGCCCTGGACGGCCCGGCCGCCCACCCGCCGCTACGGCTGGTCTCCGGCTGAGAAGCTGATCCGGACGCCGTACGCCTCGAGGATCTCGTCGCCGACCGGCACCGGGGTCGGGTTGTAGTTGATCAGGGTGATCATCGGGCCGCGGGCGCAGGCCTCGACGCCGGCCGGCAGGCCCGCGACGACCGGCTCCAGCCCCAGCTCCCTGGCCAGATGGTCCACCAGCCCCGGGAGCCCGGCGTCCTCGGCGACGGTCGCCAGGTGATAGGCCCGGCCGGCCCCGAACTCGTGCATCGTGAACGCCGCCGAGCCGTCCCCGAACGTCCCCAGCACCGCGGCCCCGTCGACGTGCAGCACCTCGGCCAGCACCGTGCCCTCGAAATGGGACTGAGCCTCATTGCCTGCCCTCCTGGCCCTCCGACCGCTCCGCTCACTCCGGTGCAGTCGCTCAGGCGCCCACCGCACCCGGGCCTCCCCCGGCAGCACCCCCGCGAAGTCCATGACCGCCACGCCGAGCACCGGGCCCAGCCGCCGGGTGAAGCCGCCCGGCAGGAACCGGTCGTGCTCGTCCACGATGTCGGTGAACGCCGTGGTGAACAGGGTCCCGCCGCCGTCGACATAGGACGTCAGCGCCTCGGCGTCCCGCGTCAGGTGCAGGCTGGGGGTGGCCAGGGTGACCCCGGCCTCGCGCATCAGGCGTACGTCCTCGGCCCAGACGTCCTCGGGCCACTGCTCGGGGTTGTAGTCCCCGCCGTAGAAGATCGGCATCCCCCTATCCTGCGACAGCCGGCCGCCGAGAGCCGACAGGGCAGACGCTGGCGGCCTGTGTCGATACCGCCGTAGGCTGCTGATCGAGGCGGCATCACGGGAGGCGGGCCCGGCATGACGACGAACGGCAGACCGGCGCGGCTTCTGCGTGGGTACGGTTGGTGGATCATCCTGGTGACCGTTCTGTTCACCGCCGGGGCGTACGGGGTGAGCCGTCTCGAACCTGTCGACTACCGCGCCACCGCCACCGCCGTGGCCAGCCCTCGCCTGCGCGCCAACCTGGGCGCGGTCCCGGCCGACGCCGGCACCGAACGCGAGATCGCCCGGTCGGTCATGGTGCTGCGCACGGTCGCCACCGGCCTCGGCATCAGCCCCGAGACGCTGGCCGGCGGCCTGGTCGTCGAGCCGGTCGCCGGCGGCGGCGCGGCCGTGACGATCGCCTACACCGACCGCGATGCCGGCACCGCTCAGCAGCGCGCCCAGGCCGTCGCGGCCGAGTACGTGCGCTACCGCAACACCAGCACCAGCCAGTACGGGATAGCCGCCTCGCTGGTCTCGCCGGCCGGCCCGGCGCAGGAGCAGCGTCTCCCGCTCTGGCTCTATCTGACCGCCGGCGCCCTGCTGGGCCTGCTGCTCGGCCTGCTCAGCGCGGCCGGGCGGGCCCGCCGCCGGGACCGCCTGCGCGGCCGGGCCCACTTCGAGCAGGCGACCGGGGTCCCGGTGCTGGCCACCATCCCGCGGGCCCGCCGGTCGCGCGGCCCGGGCGCCCCGCTGCCGGTGCTGCTGCGCTCCCCCGACTCGGCCGACGCCGAGGCCTACCGCTTCCTGCGTGCCCGGCTCGACCCCCGGCTCGAACGCCCGGCCACCGTGCTGGTCGCCGGCGGTGGTGACGGCGAGGGCCGCAGCACCACCGCGGCCAACCTGGCCGTGGCGCTGGCCCAGTCCGGCCGCCGGGTCGTGCTGGTCGACTCGGACGTCCGCCGGCCGGCCCTGCACCTGATGTTCGACCTGTCCCGCGACCGCGGTCTGACAAATGTGCTGGCCGGCGAGTTCCAGCTGGTCGAGACGCTGGCCGCGGGCGCGATCGTCAACCTGCGGGTGCTGGCCGCGGGCATCGCGCGCGACGGCGGCGGCGACCTGCTCGCCGCGGGCGGCCTCACCGGCCTGCTGCGCGAGCTGAAGGACCAGTGCGACGTGGTCGTGCTCGATTCGCCCCCGCTCCTCGGGGTGGCCGACGGCATAGCCCTGGCCGCCCAGGCCGACCAGATCCTGCTGGTCACCGACCACCGCCGCACCACCCGGGCCGACGCCGTGCGGGCTGCCACCGAGCTGACCCAGGTCGCGCCGGGCCGGGTCACCGCGGTGCTGATCGGCGTGCCCGAGCGCGACGGCGGCCTGATCCCGCGCACCCGGGCCGGCCGCGCGACGGCGGTGGCCGGGCAGCCGGTCGACCGGTTCGCCGTGCTCGACGGCCCGGCGGAGCACCCGGCCCCGCCCGCACCCGTACCTCCCGTGGAACCGACGCCCGAGCCCGACCCGCCCAAGGCGCCGGCCGTCCAGAAACCCAAGCCCAAGAGCGCCCGCCCGGTCAGCGCGAAAGCGGCGATCCCCAAGCCGCGCGTCTACACCTCGGCCGCCAAGGCCGAGGCCGAGGCCCGCGTGCAGGCGAAGGCGGCCGCCGAAGCCGCGGAGGCGCCGGCCGAGAAATAACCCGGGTGGCCACCTCCGGAGCCGACCAGTTAGGTTAGGCATACTTAAGTTCCGAAAGTTCCGCAGGAGGCCCCCGTGACCCAGACCGCTGACCCGGCCGCGACCACGCTGCCCTGGCGGTTCTTCGCTACCGAGGTTCGTGAGGTGCGCCGGCTGAGCCCGCACTTCGTGCGAGTGACCTTCACCGGCGACGACCTGCACCATTTCGCCGACAACGGCTTCGACCAGCGGATCAAGCTGATTCCCCCGCTGCCCGGCTCGGGCCTGACCTACCTGCCCACCGGCCCCGAGTGGTACGCGCAGTGGCGCGAGCTCCGCGAGGAGCAGCGCAACCCGATCCGCACCTACACGGTGCGCGCCGTCCGCCCCGAGCTGCGCGAGGTCGACATCGACATGGTGCTGCACGGCGTCGACGGCCCCGCGTCGCGTTTCGCGGCCGAGGCCGGCCCCGGCACCGAGGCCTGCCTGATGGGCCCGAACGCTGAATTCGACGGCACCCACGGCGGCATCGACTTCCACCCGCCCGCCCACACCGAGTGCCTGCTGCTGGGCGGCGACGAGACCGCGGTGCCGGCGATCGCCTCGATCCTGGAGCGGCTGCCCGCCGACGCGCGCGGCGAGGCCCTGCTCGAGGTGCCCTCGGCCGACGACGCCCAGCAGCTCGTGGCGCCGGCGGGTGTCCGGGTCACCTGGCTCCCCCGGTACGGCGCCGAGCCGGGCGCGCTCCTGGTTCCCGCCGTCCGCGCCGCGACCCGCCGCCTGCTGGGTGACGAGCAGGTCGGCGCGGCGGGTGTCGAGCTGGAGGACGTGGATGTCGACCACGACATCCTCTGGGAGGTGCCCGAGGAGTCGGTCACCGACGTGAGCCGCTTCTACGCCTGGCTGGCCGGGGAGGCCGGGGCCATCAAGGCCGTACGTCGTCATCTGGTCGCCGAATGCGGCGTCGACCGTCGCCTGGTGGCCTTTATGGGTTACTGGCGACTGGGCCGCGCCGAGGGCAACTAATCCCCGTTTCCGCCGAATTCCCCCGGAGGGGTCGCTCTTTCGCCTAGCGTTTTCCTTGAGGCCACGCCCGTCGTGCTGCCGCCGGACAGCCGTGCCCCGCACGACGCCACCGAGCCCAAGGAGATGGCTATGTGGAACACCTCGGCGCCGCAGCAGGGCCCCGTCGTTCTCCTGGTCGAGGACGACGAGGACCTGCGCGACATGACGACGCAGATGCTCGAGCTGCGCGGATTTCAGGTGCTGGTGGCGACCGACGCGGTCACCGCCATCACCCGGTGCCGCGTGCACGAGGGAAAAATCGACGTCCTGCTGACCGACCTGGGCCTGCCCGGGGTCTCGGGGGGCGAGCTGGCCCGGTCCGCGGCCGCCGTCCGCCCCGGCATGGAGACCGTGTACGTCTCCGGCATGCCGCAGGAGATCGCCATCCGCCGGGGCATCATCAAGCGCGGATCGCCCTTCATCGCCAAGCCCTTCACGGCTGATCAGCTGGCCGGCATGTTGCGCTCGGTTCTGGCTCAGCACAACAGCAACGCTCCTGCACCCTGAGTTACCGCCGATCCGGCTCAAGTCCGCGTTCCCTGGCCCGATTCATAGGGCACGGGCCGCGAAAACAACTTCGCGGCCACGGATTCCGGGGGGACCCAAACCATGCTGCCTCTTCACTACGTCGCCGCTTACATCCAGGCCCGCATGACCAAGAACGACGACGAGGGCGCGACCGCCGTGGAGTACGGCCTGCTGGTCACGCTCATCGCAATTGCCCTGATCGCCGGCGCGACGATCTTCGGTAACAAGATCGGCGCCCTCTTCACCTCCGTCGGCAACAAGCTCGTCGCGCCCTGATCCGAAAGGCCGGTAGTCACGAAAGTGCGTACCGCCAGTCGTTCCCTGCCCCGCCCCGGGCGAGCCGCACGCCGGCCTGCCCGGGGTGAGGAGGGCGCGGCCGCGGTGGAGACCGCGATCGTGCTACCGGTCATTCTCCTGCTGGTGTTCGGCGTCATCGACTTCGGCCGGGCGCTGCAGCAGCAGACCCAGTTGTCCGCCGCCGTCCGGGAAGGGGCCCGGACGGCGGCTCTCAACGGCACCTCGGCCCAGGTGCAAGCCACGGTCGCCTCGGTCGCCAATACCGGCGGCACTCTCACCTACCCCACCCTCACCCTGTGCACCACGTCGTCGGCCAGCAATGCCGACGCGACGGTGACCGCCAAGCAGACGTTCACCCCGCTGACGCCCGTCTTCTCGTTCATGACGATGTACGGCGCCGGCGGCAGCCTCGGCTCCCTCTCGGCCACCGGAGTGATGTCGTGCACCGGCTGACCCACCGAGCCCGTCGCCTCTGGCGCCGGGCCCTTCGTCGTCACGACTCCGAGCACGGCGCCGTCGCCACCCTGCTCGCCGTGCTGCTCAGCACCGGCGTGTTCTTCGGCGTGGGCGCCCTCGTCATCGACGTCACCCAGATCTCGTGGGAACGCACCGAGCTGCAGACCGGGGCCGACGCCGCCTCGTGGGCGATCGCGCTCAACTGCGCCACCGCGGCCACCACCGACACCACCACCTGTACCAGTGCCACCCAGACGCCCATCGCGCAGACCTACGCCAAACAGAACACCAAGGACGGCACGGCCGACGCGCAGATCTGCTTCTACACGACCACCTGCAGCCCGACCCCGACCTGGAACACCGCCGCGACCTGCCGGGCCACGTCGGTCACCGGCGGTCAGTCGGTCGAGGTGCGCACGAGCACCCGCACCGGCACGGGCACCAGCTCGAGCACCCTGCTGCCCCCGTCCTTCGCGGGCGCGCTCGCCGGCACCACCTACACCGGCCGGACGGTCGGCGCCTGTGGGCGGGTGGCGTGGGGCCCGCCGGTGGCCGGCAAGGTTCTCGCGCTGGGCATCTCGAAGTGCGACTGGAAGCGGATGACCGGTAACGGCACGATCTTCGTCGGTCCCCTCGGATCGCTGCTCAGCCAGCTCGGCCTCTACCAGACCCTCGGCCTGCCGGCGCCGACCGCCGCCTCCGAGAGCGCCATCCCGGCCGTCCTGCCGGCCGCCATCCTCGGCCTGCCGCTGCCCTCGTGCACCACGCCGGTCAACCTGACCGAGCCGCGCGGCTGGACCTGGCTCTTCAACAACGACTTCACCCCGCCCGACAGCAACTGCGAGATCACCCTGAAGGTCGGCGACCTGCCGCGCGGCTTCGTGCTCGGCGGCATCACCCAGGGCATCACCTGCGCCAACCGGCTCGCCGCGATCCGCACCAGCAAGCTGCCGGTGCTCGTCCCGATCTTCGACCAGATCCAGCAGACCCTGCTCTCGCTCGCACCGACCTATCGGATCGCCGGCTTCGCCCCGTTCGTCGTCACCGGCTACACGACTCTTCTCCCGGGTGTACTCACCGGGGTCGGCAGTCTGCTGAACGGCAACCTGCCCGGCCTGCTGCAGTCGATCCTCTGCGGAACGTCGAGCTGCATCCTAGGTTACTTCACCAAAACCCTGGTGCCCGTCAACGCCCCGGTCTTCGGCACCGGCCCGAACTACGGCGCCACGGTCATCGGACGTACGGGATGACCGGTCGAGAGGAGGCGGGCCCATGCGCCGCAGAATCCTGATGCTGGCGGTCGCCTTCGTGCTGGCGATCCTCAGCGCCGTGGCTGTGGTCGCTTACGCGCGGACGGCTGACCGCCGCGCCGTCGAGGGCAAGAAGGGCACCTGGGTGCTGCTCGCCACGGCCAAGATCCCGACCGGCACCACCGGCGCCCAGATCCGCTCCAAGCGCCTGGTCCGCCAAGTGCTGATGCCGGCCCAGGCGGTGCCCTCGGGCGCCCTCAGCAAGCTCGACTCCACTCTGGACGGAAAGGCGCTCAACGCCGAGCTGCAGCCTGACCAGATGCTGCTCAGCCGCCAGTTCGAGACGGGGATCAAGCCCACGGCGAAGCCGACGCCCACCTTCAAGGTGCCGGCCGACCGGCTCGCGGTCAGCGTCGAGCTCGGCATCGCCCCGCAGGTGGCCGGCAACGTCAAGCGCGGCGACAAGGTGACCGTCTTCGTCACCGTGCCCCGCGTCGAGAGCGACGCCAACCCGCAGAAGACCTGGATCGTGCTGGCCCAGGCGACCGTCCTCAGCGTCGGCGAGAGCGCGATTCCCAAGGGGACCCCGATCGTGATCCAGCCCAGCGGCGCGGCCGCCCTGGCGCCGACCGTGGTGCCCAGCCCCACCTCGACCGACGCCACCCAGCTGGAGCGGTACGTGGTCACCCTGGCGGTCACCCCCAACCAGGCCGAGGAACTGGTGAACGGCTACAACCGAGGTCTGCTGCACCTGGGCCTGCTCGGAGCCAGCGCGTCCGTGACTGCGGCGCCGACCGTCGTCGAGAGTGGGCCCGCCGGATGAGCCTCTACGTCTACTTGGAACCCGACCGCGACGTGATGACCGAACGCGGGCCGGAGTTCCAATCGGTCGGCGGGTCCATCGTGCACACCATGGCCGACCTCGAGGCGCATCTGCCGCGCTATCCCGAGACGCTGCTGGTGCTCATGGGCGCGACGGTCGACCTCGACGAGGTGCTGATGTTCACCGCCTACCAGCGCCTGCAACGGCCGCTGATCGGCGTGGTGCTGGTGCGCAAGACCATCGAGCCGCACGACATGATCCGATGCCTGCAGGCCGGCGTCCGCGACGTCGTCGCCGAGTCCGACTGGGACGGCATCCGCCAGGCCACCGGCCGCTCGGTCGACATCTCCAAGGCGCTCAGCACGACGATGCGCTCCGGCGCCGACGTCGCCCCGCACGGCCGCATCATCACCGTGTTCGCCGGCAAGGGCGGTTGCGGGCGGAGCTTCGTGGCGGTCAACCTGGCCGTCGCGCTCTGGGCCGGCGGCGTCCGCCGGGTGCTGATCGTCGACCTCGACCTGCAGTTCGGTGATGTCGCGATCATGCTCAAGCTGCCGCCCGACCGCAGCATCGCCGGCGGCATCGCGATGGCCGGCCGCCTCGACGAGCCCGGACTGCGCTCGATCGTCACGCCGTACCGGCCCGGGGTGGACGCGCTGCTCGCGCCGGGCAACCCGGCGCAGGGCGAACATGTGCGCCGGGAGCTGATCCTGGAGATCCTGGACATCGCCCGGCCGCACTACGACTTCATCATCATCGACACCCCGGCCATCGTCACCGACCAGGTGCTCGCGGCGCTCGACGTCTCCGACTGGTTCATCCCGATCGTGACGCCCGACCTGCCGACGCTCAAGACGGTGCGGCTCACGGTGGAGATGTTCGACATGCTCGAGTACCCGCGCGACCGCAGCCTGCTGGTCTTCAACCGCGCCAACACCCAGGTGGGTCTCACCACGGCCGACGTCGAGGAGGCGATCGGTATGCCCTTCGCGGCCCTCGTGCCCTCCAGCCGGGATGTCACCATCTCGGTCAACCAGGGCGAACCCCTGCTGCTCACCGAGCCGCTGCACCCGGTCAGCCGGGCCATCCGGCAGCTCGCCGACCGCTGCGCGGGCACCGACACCGAGCCGGTCCGCAAGCGCGGGCTGTTCGGCCGCAGCCTCAAGAAGAAGGCGCCGCGATGAGCCTCTCCGCCCGTCTGGGCCTCTACGGCAACCGCGCCGGGGGCGGCGACGAGAACGACCAGACCGAGGAGCCCGAGAAGAGGGCGTCCGCGAGCACCCAGCGCTATCAGGCGGCCGGGCGGCAGGCGGCCGACCCGGTCTACGACGTGCGGCTGCGGATCCAGCGCAAGCTGGCCGACGAACTCGGCCCCACCCTCTACGCGAGCCGCGGTGAGGACGAGACCCTCGACGGCCGGGTCCGCGAGGTGCTGCACGAGCTGCTGGCGCGCGAGGAGACCCCGCTCTCCGGCGGGGACCGCTCGCGGATCATCAAGGAGGTCACGGACGAGGTCCTGGGGCACGGTCCGATCGAGACGCTGTTGCGCGACCCGTCGGTCACCGAGGTGATGGTCAACGGGCCCAAGAGCATCTACGCCGAGCGGTTCGGCCGGATCGAGCGCACCGAGGTCGAGTTCGACGACGACGCCCACCTGCGCCGCATCATCGACCGCATCTGCGCCCGGGTGGGCCGCCGGGTCGACGAGGCCAGCCCGATGGTCGACGCCCGGTTGCCCGACGGCAGCCGGGTCAACGCCATCGTGCCGCCGATCGCCCTGGACGGCGCGTCGCTGACGATCCGGAAGTTCTCGGCCACGCCGCTGACCGTCGGCGACCTGATCTCGTACGGCAGCCTCACCCGCGCCGCCGCCGAATTCCTCGAGGCCTGCGTCCGCGGCCGACGCAACATTCTGGTCAGCGGGGGCACCGGCTCCGGCAAGACGACGATCCTGAACGTGCTCAGCGACTTCGTGCCGACCGACGAGCGCATCGTCACCATCGAGGACGCGGCCGAGCTCCGGCTCGGGCAGGACCATGTCGTACGGTTGGAGTCGCGCCCCTCGAACGCCGAGGGCCGCGGCAACGTCAACACCCGTGACCTGGTGCGTAACGCGCTGCGAATGCGCCCCGACCGGATCGTGGTCGGCGAGGTCCGCGACGGCGCCGCGCTCGACATGCTGCAGGCCATGAACACCGGCCACGACGGCTCGCTGACCACCCTGCACGCCAACACCCCACGCGACGCCCTGTCGCGGCTCGAGACCATGGTGCTGATGGCCGGCATGGACCTGCCCAGCCGGGCCATCCGCGACCAGGTCGCCTCCGCCGTCGACCTGGTCATCCAGATCACCCGGTTCAAGGACGGCGCCCGCAAGCTCACCCACATCACCGAGGTGGTGGGCATGGAGGGCGACACGGTCACCCTGCAGGACCTGTTCCTGTACGACCTGGGCGCCGACGTCCCGGCCCACCTCGCCCAGCTGCGGCCCACCGGCATCCGGCCGCGGTTCGTCGACGCGCTCGCCATGTACGGGGTGGCGCTGCCCGCCGGCATGTTCGCCGGCCCGAAACCGTGAGCATCGCCCGCTTCGCCATCGCGCTGCCCGCCGCCGGGGCGGCGTTCCTGCTGTTCTCACTCGTCATCGAACGGCTCTTCGGGCGCACGCCGCTGCAGCGCCGGCTCACCACCCTGCGGCAGTACACGGCCGGCGAGCGGCAGGCGGCCGTGCCCTTGCTGCGCCGCCTGCAGCACGCCGCGGGTGATTTCGTCGAAGGTTCGCCCGCTCTGACCGCCCTGGCCGCCCGGTCCGAGCTCAAGCTAGACCAGGCCGCGACCGGGCTGGTGCCGAGCGAGTGGCTGGCGATCCGCTTCGTGATCTTCGTCCTGACCGTCCTCACCGGATTCCTCGTGCTGCACCCGTTTCTCGGCCTGCTGGCCGCCCTCCTGCTCGGGCTGCTGCTGCCGTCCATGATGCTCGGCATGCGGATCCAGCGCCGCCGCAAGCGGTTCGCCGACGAACTGCCGGCCATGCTCCAGCTCATCCTCAGCGCGCTGCGCTCCGGCTTCACCCTGCAGCAGGCGGTGGAGGCGGCCGTCCGCGACGACGAGGGCCCGGTCGCCGAGGAGTTCAGCCGGGCGCTGTCCGAGACCCGGATCAGCGGCGAGTTCGAGGACGCGCTGGCCCGGGCCGGCGAACGGGTCGACAGCGCCGAGCTGACCTGGCTGGTGATGGCGCTCCGGCTGCAACGCGAGACCGGCGGTAGCCTGGCCGAGGTCATGCAGACCACGGCCGAGACCATGCGCGAACGCGCGTACCTGCGCCGGCACGTGCGCACCCTCTCGGCCGAGGGGCGCATGTCGGCGTACGTGCTGATCTGCCTGCCGGTCTTCACCTCGGGGATGCTGTTCATGGTGCGCCGCGACTACATCATGCTGCTGTTCCAATCGATCATCGGGATGGGGCTGCTCGCGCTGGCGGTGGTGATGCTCCTCGTCGGCGCCGTGTGGCTGCGCGCGATCACAAAGATCGAGGTCTAGCGCCATGACCGCCAACTTGCTGGTCCTGGTGGCTGCGGCCGGTCTGGTGCTGGCCGTCGGCCTGGTCGCGGCGGCCGTCACCATCCCGCCGAGCAAGCGCCAGCGGATGCTGCGGATCCTCGCCACGTTCGACCGCAGCCGCAACGCCCGGGCCGCCGCCGCGGCCCCGTTCGGTGGCCGGCTGCGGCCGCCGGTCGTCTGGTTCATCCAGCAGGTCGGCAACGTCCTCACCCCGCCGCGCGCCCGCGCCCGGATCGGCCGGCACCTCGACTACGCCGGCAACCCGAAGGCGTGGCCGGTCGACCGGGTCGTCCGCGGGCGGATCATCGGCGGGCTGGTGCTCGGTCTCTTCGGCTGGGTCATCGCCCAGGGCATCGCCCTCAAATGGGGTCTGCCGGGCGCCGCCGTCGGCGTCCTGGCCGGCCTGCACATCCCCGACCTGCTCGTCTACAACGCCGGCGCCAAGCGGCAGGAAGACCTGACCAACAGCCTGCCCGACGTGCTCGACGCCATGGTAATCGGCGTCGAGTCCGGGCTCGGCCTGGACGCGGCCATGGCCCAGGTGGCCGGACTGCTGCGCGGCCCCATGCCCGACGAGATCAACCGCGTGCTGCAGGAGATGCGGCTCGGCGTCTCCCGCACCCAGTCGCTGCGGGCACTGGCCTCGCGCACCACCGTCCGCGACCTGAAAAGCCTGGTCACCGCGCTGGTCCAGGCCGGCGAGATGGGCATCTCGATGGCCGGCATCCTTCGCGAGCACGCCGCCGACCAGCGCATCCGACGCCGTCAGCGGGCCGAGGAGAAAGCGCAGAAGGTCACGGTGAAGCTGCTCTTCCCGGTTCTCTTCTGCCTGTTCCCGGTCATCTTCATCATCGTCCTCGGCCCCGCGATGATCCGGATCGTCGGCAGCCTCTGAGCTGCGCCCCTTTACTCAGGAACGGACACTTTCGGCCGATAGGGGAACGTGACATCTGTCGTGATCGACCGCGGGCTGGATGAGCAACGACGTCTCGCCGTCCTGCACGAGTACTGCGTGCTGGACGCTCCCGCCGACGACGAACTGACCACGGTGGTACGAGTCGCCGCGCTGGTCGCCGGAGTGCCGACGGCCACACTCAACCTGATCGACGACAGCCGCCAGTGCCAGCTGACCACGTACGGCTTCGAGGGCGGCAACTCGTCCCGCTCCGACTCGATGTGCGCGATCCAGTTCCTCGCCGGCCAGTTCGTGCACGTCGCCGACGCCCGGGAGCACCCGCTCTATCGAGACAACCCCTGGGTCAACGGCCAGATCGCGCACGTACGCTTCTACGCCTCGGCGCCGCTGATCACGCCCGGGGGCTACGCGCTGGGCACGCTGTGCGCCTTCGACGACCAGGTCAAGGAGCTCACCGACGACCAATGCGGCCGGCTCAAGGACCTGGCCGACGTGCTGGTAGCCCTGTTCGAGCGGCGGCGGCAGGCCCGGCTGACCGAGAAACTGGCCGTCGAGGCGGAGCACCGGAAGACGTTCACCGCGGCCGTCCTGGAGACGATCGACGTGGGCGTGGTGGTATGCGATCCGGAGGGGCACGTCACTGCCCTCAACCGCATGGCCCGCGAATGGCACGGGATGGACGCCGACTCGTCTCTGGACCCGTCGGCGCTGCCCGGGCGGTACGGACTGTTCGACGCCGAGGGGCACAACCGGCTCCAGCCCGACGAGGTGCCGCTGCTACGCGCCCTGCGGGAAGGGCGGATCGAGGAGGTGGAGATCTCGGTCAAGGTTCCGCTGCGGCCGGCTGTGCAGCTCAGCTGCGCCGGGCACCAGCTGGTGGACGAGAACGGCGCCATCCTGGGCGCGGTGGTGGTGATGAACGACGTCACCGCCGACCGCGTCTATCGCCGGGAGATCGAACGGGCCAGCTCGGAGATCGCGGCCCGGGGCGAGAAGCTGTCGTCGGCCCTGGTCGAGCTGCGCCGGTCGAACGAGGAACTCGAACAATTCGCCGGCACGGTGAGCCACGACCTCGTACGCCCGATGGCCGCCGCGCACGGCTTCCTCGACCTGCTCGTGGGCGAGTACGCACCCGAGCTGGACGAGCGGGGGGCCAAGTGGCTGACCGGGGCGATCCGCGCGGTCGAACGCATGCAGAAACTGGTGGACGCCCTGCTCCGGTACGCCCGGGCCGGCCAGACTCCGTACCAGTCGGAGCCGGTGCAGCTGACCAACGTCGTGCTGGACGTGCTGGCCGACCTGCGCACGGCCACCGAGTCGAGCGGCGCCCAGATCTCGGCCAGCGACGACCTGCCCACCATCAAGAGCGATCCGGTCCTGCTGCGACAGTTGTTTCAGAATCTGATCGACAACGCGATGAAATACCGCCATCCCGAACGCCCGTGCCACATCACGGTGAGCGCCGAGGCGCACCCGGCGCATTGGGTGATCCGGGTGGCCGACAACGGGATCGGCATTCCGCCCGAGCAGCGGGAGCGGGTGTTCGACATGTTCGCGCAGGTGGATCCGCGAGAGCAGAAAGGCTACGGGATCGGCCTGGCCACGTGTCTGCGGATCCTGGAACGGCACAACGGCACGATCACGCTGGAGGAAACGCCGGGCGGTGGCACCACGGTCTGTCTGACTCTGCCCAAGTCGGCGTGAGAAAAGGTCTGTAAATAGCAGTAGGCCCACCCCGTTAGGGGTGGGCCTACTGTCACGTTGAGTCCGGCGGCGTCCTACTCTCCCACACCCTCCCGAGTGCAGTACCATCGGCGCTGGAGGGCTTAGCTTCCGGGTTCGGAATGAGACCGGGCGTTTCCCCTCCGCTATGACCACCGAAACAGCAATCAGCGGTAGAACAAACCAGCAGCACATGCCCCTCATGGTGCCGGGGCCGGCGCGTGGTTGTTCGTTTGCTGTGAATCACACAGTGGACGCAAGCAGAATGTTTAGGGTGGTTAAGCCCTCGGCCTATTAGTACCGGTCAACTGAACCAGTTACCTGGCTTACATTTCCGGCCTATCAACCCAGTAGTCTCCTGGGAGCCTTACCCACTCAAGGTGGTGGGATACCTCATCTCGAAGCAGGCTTCCCGCTTAGATGCTTTCAGCGGTTATCCCTTCCGAACGTAGCCAACCAGCCGTGCCCCTGGCGGGACAACTGGCACACCAGAGGTTCGTCCGTCCCGGTCCTCTCGTACTAGGGACAGCCCTTCTCAAGTATCCAACGCGCACGGCGGATAGGGACCGAACTGTCTCACGACGTTCTAAACCCAGCTCGCGTACCGCTTTAATGGGCGAACAGCCCAACCCTTGGGACCTGCTACAGCCCCAGGATGCGACGAGCCGACATCGAGGTGCCAAACCATCCCGTCGATATGGACTCTTGGGGAAGATCAGCCTGTTATCCCCGGGGTACCTTTTATCCGTTGAGCGACACCGCTTCCACACGCAAGTGCCGGATCACTAGTCCCGACTTTCGTCCCTGCTCGACCCGTCAGTCTCACAGTCAAGCTCCCTTGTGCACTTACACTCAACACCTGATTGCCAACCAGGCTGAGGGAACCTTTGGGCGCCTCCGTTACCCTTTAGGAGGCAACCGCCCCAGTTAAACTACCCACCAGACACTGTCCCTCGACCCGATCAGGGCCGCAAGTTAGATACCCAAATCCAACAGAGTGGTATTTCAAGATTGCCTCCACCCGAACTGGCGTCCGAGCTTCACCGGCTCCCACCTATCCTACACAATTACATTCGGATACCAATGTCAAGCTATAGTAAAGGTCCCGGGGTCTTTCCGTCCTGCCGCGCGTAACGAGCATCTTTACTCGTACTGCAATTTCGCCGGGCCTGTGGTTGAGACAGTGGGGAAGTCGTTACGCCATTCGTGCAGGTCGGAACTTACCCGACAAGGAATTTCGCTACCTTAGGATGGTTATAGTTACCACCGCCGTTTACTGGCGCTTAAGTTCTCCGCCTCGCCCTCACGGGCTAACAGGTCCCCTTAACGTTCCAGCACCGGGCAGGCGTCAGTCCATATACATCGTCTTACGACTTGGCATGGACCTGTGTTTTTAGTAAACAGTCGCTTCCCCCTGCTCTCTGCGGCCATACCACGCTCCCCCAGCAAGTGGGTTCACGCGTCCGGCCCCCCTTCTCCCTAAGTTACGGGGGCAATTTGCCGAGTTCCTTAACCACAGTTCACCCGTCGCCTCGGTATTCTCTACCTGACCACCTGTGTCGGTTTGGGGTACGGGCCGCTCGGAACATCGCTAGAGGCTTTTCTCGGCAGCATAGGATCAATGACTTCACCTGAAACGGCTCGGCATCACGTCTCAACCTATATGTGTCACGGATTTGCCTATGACACGGTCTACACGCTTACCCCAGGACAACCACCGCCTGGGATCATCTACCTTCCTGCGTCACCCCATCACTAAACTACTAATCCAGAGGGTCCTAGACTCCTGACCCTTGACCCGAAGGTCGCCGGCCATTCGCGTAGTTAGCACCTGAAAATTCGTCTTGGGCGTTCCTTTGCGGGTACGGGAATATCAACCCGTTATCCATCGACTACGCCTCTCGGCCTCGCCTTAGGCCCCGACTCACCCAGGGCGGATTAGCCTGGCCCTGGAACCCTTGGTCATCCGGCGGAAGAGGTTCTCACTCTTCATTCGCTACTCATGCCTGCATTCTCACTCGTGCAACCTCCACGGCTAGATCACTCTGCCGCTTCTCTGGTAGCACGACGCTCCCCTACCCATCCACACGACTGCACGACTGACACAAGTTCAGCCGCGGATCGATATGTGAATGCCACAGCTTCGGCGGTGTGCTTGAGCCCCGCTACATTGTCGGCGCGGAACCACTTGACCAGTGAGCTATTACGCACTCTTTAAAGGATGGCTGCTTCTAAGCCAACCTCCTGGTTGTCTAAGCGACCCCACATCCTTTTCCACTTAGCACACGCTTAGGGGCCTTAGCTGGTGATCTGGGCTGTTTCCCTCTCGACTACGAAGCTTATCCCCCGCAGTCTCACTGCCGCGCTCTCACTTACCGGCATTCGGAGTTTAGCTGATTTCGGTAAGCTTGTAGGCCCCCTAGACCATCCAGTGCTCTACCTCCGGCAAGAAACACGCGACGCTGCACCTAAATGCATTTCGGGGAGAACCAGCTATCACGGAGTTTGATTGGCCTTTCACCCCTAACCACAGGTCATCCCCCAACTTTTCAACGTTGGTGGGTTCGGTCCTCCACGCAGTCTTACCCACGCTTCAACCTGCCCATGGCTAGATCACCCCGCTTCGGGTCTAGAACACGCGACTAAAAACGCCCTATTCAGACTCGCTTTCGCTACGGCTACCCCACACAGGTTAACCTCGCCACGTGCCACTAACTCGCAGGCTCATTCTTCAAAAGGCACGCCATCACCCCGCCGTTTAACGGGCCAAGGCTCTGACGGATTGTAGGCGAACGGTTTCAGGTACTATTTCACTCCCCTCCCGGGGTACTTTTCACCATTCCCTCACGGTACTTGTCCGCTATCGGTCACCAGGAAGTATTCAGCCTTACCAGGTGGTCCTGGCAGATTCACAGCAGATTCTAGGAGTCCGCTGCTACTCGGGTGCTGTCTAAAGGAGGTCACACATTTTCGTCTACGGGGCTCTCACCCTCTACGGCCGGCTTTCCCACACCGTTCAACTAACACGCAACTTTGTAACTCCCCGAGCATGTGTCAGCACACTCAAAAACAGTCCCACAACCCCGAAACCGCAACCCCTGACAGGTATCACACGGTTCTGGTTTAGGCTCGATCCGCTTTCGCTCGCCACTACTCACGGAATCACTGTTGTTTTCTCTTCCTACCGGTACTGAGATGTTTCACTTCCCGGCGTTCCCCTCACATGCCCTATGAATTCAGGCACGGATGACACGACATGACTCGTGCCAGGTTTCCCCATTCGGACACCCTGGGATCACAGCTAGGTTGACAGCTCCCCCAGGCCTATCGCGGCCTCCCACGTCCTTCATCGGCTCCTGGTGCCAAGGCATCCACCGTTCGCCCTTGACAACTTAAACACAGAAAACAAGATGCTCGCGTCCACTGTGCAATTCTCAACCAACGACCAACCCACAACCCCCACAGTCCCCACCAACATCACCACAGTGACTGGTATGGAAGACCAGGTCATGCCTGGCATTGAAAAACAACCAAACCCCCACTACTTGGAGCCCCGCGGCCTATTCGCATCGCGGGCGCCGGCCCTTCTCAGACCCGGCTCGGTTGTTCTTTCAGATACCCAACAGGGTGCTATTTTTGTCGCCCTCCCCAGCCGCATCCCCCAGAGTTTTCCCTGCCACCGAAGCGGCTGTACTCATCTGAAAAGGACCGTTGCCGGTTCGAACTGGCCAGTGTCTCCGCTTTTGAGCACCCCGACCTGACATTCGCAGGTCGCGGGCTACTGGACCAGTTTCCTGGTCAAGTTGCTCCTTAGAAAGGAGGTGATCCAGCCGCACCTTCCGGTACGGCTACCTTGTTACGACTTCGTCCCAATCGCCAGCCCCACCTTCGACCACTCCCTCCCCTTACGGGGTTAGGCCATGGGCTTCGGGTGTTGCCGACTTTCGTGACGTGACGGGCGGTGTGTACAAGGCCCGGGAACGTATTCACCGCAGCGTTGCTGATCTGCGATTACTAGCGACTCCGACTTCACGGGGTCGAGTTGCAGACCCCGATCCGAACTGAGACCGGCTTTTTGGGATTCGCTCCACCTCACGGCATCGCAACCCTTTGTACCGGCCATTGTAGCATGCGTGAAGCCCTGGACATAAGGGGCATGATGACTTGACGTCATCCCCACCTTCCTCCGAGTTGACCCCGGCAGTCTTCGATGAGTCCCCGCCATAACGCGCTGGCAACATCGAACGAGGGTTGCGCTCGTTGCGGGACTTAACCCAACATCTCACGACACGAGCTGACGACAGCCATGCACCACCTGTCACCGGCCCCGAAGGACCCCGCATCTCTGCGAGATTTCCGGCGATGTCAAACCCAGGTAAGGTTCTTCGCGTTGCATCGAATTAATCCGCATGCTCCGCCGCTTGTGCGGGCCCCCGTCAATTCCTTTGAGTTTTAGCCTTGCGGCCGTACTCCCCAGGCGGGGCGCTTAATGCGTTAGCTGCGGCACAGAGAACCGGAGAGGTCCCCCACACCTAGCGCCCAACGTTTACAGCGTGGACTACCAGGGTATCTAATCCTGTTCGCTCCCCACGCTTTCGCTCCTCAGCGTCAGTATCGGCCCAGAGACCTGCCTTCGCCATCGGTGTTCCTCCTGATATCTGCGCATTTCACCGCTACACCAGGAATTCCAGTCTCCCCTACCGAACTCGAGCCTGCCCGTATCGACCGCAGGCTTGGGGTTGAGCCCCAAGTTTTCACGGTCGACGCGACAAGCCGCCTACGAGCTCTTTACGCCCAATAAATCCGGACAACGCTCGCGCCCTACGTCTTACCGCGGCTGCTGGCACGTAGTTGGCCGGCGCTTCTTCTGCAGGTACCGTCACTCTCGCTTCGTCCCTGCTGAAAGAGGTTTACAACCCGAAGGCCGTCATCCCTCACGCGGCGTCGCTGCATCAGGCTTCCGCCCATTGTGCAATATTCCCCACTGCTGCCTCCCGTAGGAGTCTGGGCCGTGTCTCAGTCCCAGTGTGGCCGGTCGCCCTCTCAGGCCGGCTACCCGTCGTCGCCTTGGTAGGCCATTACCCCACCAACAAGCTGATAGGCCGCGAGCCCATCCCAAACCGAAAAACTTTCCACACAGACCCCATGCGAAGCTGTGTCATATCCGGTATTAGCCCCCGTTTCCGAGGGTTATCCCAAAGTTTGGGGCAGGTTACTCACGTGTTACTCACCCGTTCGCCGCTCGAGTACCCCGAAGGGCCTTTCCGCTCGACTTGCATGTGTTAAGCACGCCGCCAGCGTTCGTCCTGAGCCAGGATCAAACTCTCCAACAAAATCTTTGGAAAAGCGTCCCGACAACAAACAAATTTGTTGCCAAAGGAATCCACAACCGACTCCACCCCCGCAAAGGAATGGCAAACCGGCCGAGGTATTACTAATTGGCACTGGCTTATCTAGCACCCTGTTGAGTTCTCAAAGAACAACCGCACCCGGCTGACTGCTCCGGGGCACTCCTTAAACACTACCCTCTGTTTCCCGCTGCGCCAAATCCGGGTCGAAGCCCGAATTCGCCGTCACCGAAAAGGTGAGAGCACCACAAAGTCACCAGACAATCTGCACTCCGTGAAGGCGCAACAGATCACCCGACTGATTTCGAGGGTTCCCCCAGGACGGCCGCGCCGGTCCTCCGAAGAGTCCCGCTCGCTCGCCCGTCTCCCTGGCGGCTCGGAAAACATTACCCGGTCAACCCCGAACCGCCAAATCGACCCCTCACAGGGCGTGTCCGCCCCGTCGGCAACCGCCCGCCCCCTGTCGACAACCGACGCCCCGCCGCCAAACCTGCGTAGGGTCAACGCCCCCGGGCGGGTGGGCTGGATGGGCCTCGCTACCCCTGGGTGGGTGGGCAAAATGGGCGGCGCTACCCCGGGCGAGCGGGCCGGATAGGCAGCGCTACCCCGGGCGAGCGGACTGGATAGGCCGCGCTGACCCTGAGTGGGTGGGCTGGAGCCACTTCGCAAACCCCCGGAGGGACGTCTCTGAGCGGGGAGGCCGGGCCGGAACTGCTGTCCGGCGGGGGCTGGTGAGCGCAGGCGGGAGCACACGGGGGGCGTGGCTGATGATGGGATGGCGGCATTACTGCGAACGGAGCAACCCATGACGCACGCTGACCTGCTCTTCACCGGCGGCCACGTTTTCAGCGAGGACGGGCAGCGGCACAGTGAGCTGGCCGTGGCCGACGGCCGGATCCTGGCCGTGGGTGGCGAGGACGACCTGCGCGATCTGGTCGGGCCGCGTACCGAGGTGGTTCCGCTCGACGGGCGGCTGCTGCTGCCGGGGTTTCAGGACGCGCACATCCACGCCGTCATGGGTGGGGTCGAGCTCGGCCAGTGCGATCTCACCGGGACCACAGACCGCAACGAGTATCTGCGCCGAATCCGGGAGTACGCCGGCAACAACCCCGACGCCGAGTGGATCGTCGGGGGCGGCTGGTCCATGGAGAGCTTCGAGAACGGCGTACCGGACCGGCACCTGCTCGATCAGGTGGTCGCGGACCGGCCCGTCTATCTGCTCAACCGCGACCACCACGCCGCCTGGGTCAACACCCGGACGCTCGAGCTGGCCGGCATCACCGCCACGACGCCCGACCCCTCTTCCGGGCGGATCGACCGGGACGCGGACGGCAACCCGGTCGGTGCGCTCCAGGAGGGCGCGATGTCGCTGGTCGAGGTGCCCGAGGTGACCGCGCAGGAGCTCGAGGCCGGTCTGCGCCGGGCCCAGCCGCTGCTGCACGCGCTGGGCATCACGGCCTGGCAGGACGCGATGATCGCGGCCACCAACGGGTATGCCGACGTCTCCGACGCGTACGTCACGCTGGCGCGGGCGGGTGAGCTCAGCGCGACCGTCGTGGGGGCGCTCTGGTGGGACCGGGAGCGTGGCGCCGAGCAGATCGCGGGGCTGGTCGCCAACCGGGAGCGGCTGACGCTGGGCCGGCTGCGCTGCGACTCGGTGAAATTCATGCTGGACGGGATCGCCGAGAACTTCACTGCCGCGATGACCGAGCCGTACCGGGATGCGTGCGGCTGCTCGACGACCAATCGCGGGTTGTCCTTCATCGATCCCGGCGCTCTCCCGGCGTACGTCACCGAATTGGATCGGCTCGGTTTTCAGGCGCATTTCCACGCTCTCGGGGATCGGGCGGTCCGGGACGCGCTCAACGCGGTCGAGGCCGCTCGCGAGAAGAACGGGCCCAGCGACACCCGGCCGCACCTGGCTCACCTGCAGGTGGTGCACGCCGACGACGTTCCCCGGTTCGCCCGGCTCGGGGCGACCGCGAACATGCAGCCGCTCTGGGCCGCGCACGAGCCGCAGATGGACGAGCTGACGATCCCGTTCCTCGACCCGTCGCTGGTCGACCGGCAGTACCCGTTCGGCGATCTGCACCGCTCGGGCGCGCGGCTGGCCGGGGGCAGCGACTGGCCGGTCAGTTCGCCCGACCCGCTGCAGGGCATCCATGTGGCGGTCAACCGGGTGCTGCCGGGCGAGGACCGCGAGCGTTTCCTGCCCGAGCAGGCCCTCGATCTGCGGACCGCGCTGACCGCCTACACGGCCGGGTCGGCGTACGTGAACCGGCTGGACGACACCGGCCGTCTGCAACCCGGCTTCCGGGCCGATCTGGTCGTCCTGGACCGGGATCTGTTCGCCGCCCCGGCCGAGGAGATCGGCGACGCGAAGGTGGCGCAGACCTATGTCGGCGGGGTGAGGGTCTTCGAGACGTCGGCGGGGTGACGTTGCGCCGGCACCGTCCAGGAGGCGGGCGCGGCCGGGGACGGCACCAGGGCGCCCACCACGGCGAGCAGGCCGAGGACGGCGATCGCGTCGACCCAGTAGTGGTTGCCGGTGACGACCACGACCATGAGGGTGATCGCCGGGTGGGCCAGCCAGAGCCACCGCTTCCAGCCCGCGGTGGTGGACATCAGCGCCAGCGCCACCACCACGGCCCAGCCGACGTGCAGGGAGGGCATGGCCGCGTACTGGTTGCTGAGGGTGTCGGTGCTGGGTGGCCCGTAGACCGAGGGCCCGAAGAGCCGGCCGGTGTCGACCATGCCCGCGGCGCTCAGCATGCGGGGCGGGGCGAGCGGGTAGAGCGAGTGCACGACCAGCGCGAACGCCGTCAGGGTGGCCAGGGTGCGGCGCATCCAGAGGTAGGCCTCGGGCCGGCGGACGTACAGCCAGATCAGGGTCAGCACGGTGGCCGGGAAGTGCACGTACGCGTAGAAGGTGTTGGCCGCCCGCACCCAGAGGCCGTGATGCAGGAGTCCGCCCTGCAGGGCGGACTCGCTGGGCAGGTGCAGGGTCCGTTCGAAGTCCCAGACCGTGGCGGCGTTGTTCATCGCCTCGCCGACGTGGCCCTCGACGAGCAGCCGGCCCACCTTGTAGGCAAGAAACAGGACCGCGACGAGGGCCAGTTCGCGCAGCGCACGACGTACCGCTGTGCCGTTCACGCGCACCTCCAGACGACCTCGTCGAGAGGCCGGAGCCGCCGTTGACGCGGCGGGGACCTCCCAGGATCGTCCAGAGATTGCAGTCCGTGCAGACTTTCACCGTGAGAAACGAATCACTCTCACAGCTGGTCACAGCGAACGTCGGACGACACGAAAGTAAAGATCATTCGAAATCACGGCGAAGATACCAGCGGCACGCAAAGGCGTGAGCTCAGCTCTTCGACCGAGATCCCGAACGTCTCGACGATCCGGACGCCGTCCGAACCGGTCGCGAACGTCGCCACGTCGGTGTAAACCCTGCTCACGCAGCCACGACCGGTCAGCGGGTAGGTGCACTCGGGCACCAGTTTCGGCCGGCCGTCCTTGGCGAACAGGCTCATCATCACGAAGACCTGCTTGGCGCCGATGGCCAGATCCATGGCCCCGCCCACGGCCGGGATGGCGTCGGGCGCGCCGGTCGACCAGTTGGCCAGGTCACCCCGCGCGGAGACCTGGAACGCGCCCATGATGCAGACGTCGAGGTGGCCGCCGCGCATCATGGCGAACGAGTCGGCGTGGTGGAAGTAGGCGGCGCCGGGCAGCTCGGTGACCGGCTGCTTGCCCGCGTTGGTCAGGTCCGGGTCGGTCTGGTCACCGGTGGCCGGCGGTCCCATGCCGAGCATCCCGTTCTCGGTGTGCAGGATGACGCCGCTGCCGGGCCGCAGGTAGTCGGCGACCGTGGTCGGCTGGCCGATGCCCAGGTTGACGTACGCGCCGTCGGGGATGTCGCGCGCCACCACGCGGGCCATCTCGTCGCGGGACAGGCTCATCGGGCCACCTCCACCAGCCGGTCGACGTAGATCGCGGGGGTCACGACCACCTCGGGATCGATCCCGCCGACCTCGACTATCCGGGACACCTGGGCGACCGTCACCGCGGCCGCGGTCGCCATCACCGGGCCGAAGTTGCGGGCGGTCTTGCGGTAGATCAGGTTGCCCCTGCGGTCGGCGACGTGCGCGCCGATCAGGGCCACGTCACCGTGAATGGGGAATTCGAGCACGTACTCGCGGCCGTCGATGACCCGCGACTCCTTGCCTTCGGCGAGCGGCGTGCCCACCCCGGTCGGGCTGAAGAAGGCGCCGATGCCCGCGCCGGCGGCCCGCATCCGTTCGGCCAGGTTGCCCTGCGGCACGACCTCGAGCTCGATCTTCCCGGCGCGGTAGAGGCCGTCGAACACCCACGAGTCGGTCTGCCGGGGAAAAGAGCAGACCACCTTGCGTACGCGTCCCGCCGCGAGCAGCGCGGCCAGCCCGGTGTCCCCGTTGCCGGCGTTGTTGCTGACGATCGTCAGGTCGCCGGCGCCGTGCTCGATCAGCGCGTCGATGAGCTCGACCGGCATGCCGGCCATCCCGAACCCGCCGACCAGCACCGTGTCGCCGTCCTTGACCACTGAGACGGCCTCGCCCGCTGCCATGATCGACGCCGTCACGAGAGCTCCCCCAGCACCTTCTGGGCGATGCGGAAGGCAGTGTTCGCGGCGGGGACGCCGCAGTAGATCGCGGTCTGCAACAAGACTTCCTTGATCTCGTCGTCGCTGAGCCCGTTGGTGCGGGCGGCGCGCACGTGCAGGGCCAGTTCCTCGTGATGGCCGAGGGCCACCAGCGCGGTCAGGGTGATCATCGAGCGGCTGCGGCGGTCCAGGCCCGGCCGGGTCCAGATCTCGCCCCAGGCGTACGCGGTGATCAGGTCCTGAAAATCGCGGGTGAACGGGGTGGTGGCCGCGATCGCCCGATCGACGTGCTCGTCGCCGAGCACCTGCCGCCGCACCGTCATACCGGACTCGCGGATCCGGTCGAGGGTGGCAGGGCCGCTGAAGTGCCCGTCGAGCAGCGCCGCCACCTCGTCCGGCTGCTCGGCCGGCGCGAGATGTGCCACCTCGTCGAGGACGACCAACCGGCCGTTGCGCACGCCGGCCGAGATCCGGGCCAGATTTTCGGGCGGGGTCGGCTGGTCGTCGGCGCCCGCCACGGCCAGCACCGGCGCGGTGATCTCGCCGAGCCGGTCGCGGACGTCGAACGCGGCCAGCGACTCGCAGACCAGCGCGTAGCTCTCCGAGTCGGTGCCGCGGAGCGCGTTGAGCAGCGCCGCGGCCACCCCGGGCGAGCGCTGGGCGAACCCGGGGGCGAACCACCTCTGCTGGGAGGCGCCGACCACGGCGTGGGTGCCGTCGGCGCGGACGGTCTCGGCCCGCTGCCGCCACCCGGCGCTCTCGCCGATCTTGGCGCCGGTGCAGATCAGCGCGGCCGCCTCGACCCTCTCCGGCGCGTCCAGCAGCAGCTGCAGGCCGACCGCGCCACCGACCGAGACACCGGCGTAGCGGAACCGCTCGCCCGGCCGCAACTGGTCGGCGATGGTGAGGACGCCCCGGGCCAGGCCGGCGATGCCGAAACCGCCGTGCGCGGGCTTGCTGTCGCCGTGGCCCGGAAGATCCCAGCCGACCACGTGATAGTCGCCCTGCAGCCGCTCGGCGCAGCGCCGCCACAGCGTCTCGGCCGAGGTGCCGAGCGACGGGCCGAGCAGCAGCAACGGCCGTCCCGGGGCGTCGGCGAAGGTGGTCGCGGTCAGCATGGCTTCTCCCCCGCCCGGGCCAGCGCGGCCTCGATGATCTGGTCGGTCGCGCCGCGGTAGGGGCCGGCCGCGTCGTCGTATTTCCGCTGTTCGGCGTCGATGCCCGGCCGGGCGGCGGCGAGCGTCGCGGCCATCCGGGCCTCGTCGACCCGCAGGCCGGCCAGCAGCTCGGCGGTCTGCGAACCGGCGGCCACCGTACGGCGGGCCAGCGTGCGCAGCGTGGCCCATTCGACGTGCCACGCGCCGTCGGGCCGTTCGTCGACCGCGGCGGCGGCCGCCGTGTGCAGGGTCGCGGCGAGCGGCGGCCCGGCCAGCGCGGCCCGCCGGACCAGGACGGCCAGGGTCGGGTTCTGCTTGCCGGGCATGGCCGACGACCCGCCGCCGGTGGCCAGGACGAGCTCGCCGATCTCGGGGCGGGCGCCCAGCAGGACGTCGTTGGCCAGCCGGCCCCACGCGTCGGTGCAGGTCACGAGCGCGTCGCCGAACCGGGTGACCGGCGCCCGGCTGGTGTGCCAGGGCTCGCGGACGGGCAGCCCGAGCCGCGCGGCGGTGGCGGCCACCCGATGCCGGGCCGCTCCGGGCGAGCCGGTGATCGCCACCACCGCGGCCAGGCTGCCGGCCGCGCCGCCGAGCTGGATCGGCAGCGTGGCAGCGGCCAGGGCGTCCCGGGCGTCGAGCACGCCCTGGAGCCAGCCCGCGACCTTGAGGCCGAAGGTGATCGGCACGGCGTGCTGGGTCAGGGTGCGGCCGGCCATGGCAGTGTGGCGGTGCCGGTCGGCCAGGACGCTCAGCGCGGCGATCTGGGCGGTCAGGTCACTCTCGAGCCGCGCGGCCGCGTCGCGCAGGCAGAGCACGAGGGCCGTGTCGAGGACGTCCTGGCTGGTCAGACCGAGGTGCAGGTGTTTCGCGGCCGGGTCGTCGCCGAGGCGTTCGCGCAGCAGGGCGAGCAGCGGGATGACCGGGTTGCCGCCCTCCTCGGCCGCGACGGCCAAGGGCTCCACGTCGCCCGGCCCGACCAGGCCGTCGAGACCGGCATCGTCGTCGCCGAGCCAGGCTGATTCCACCCGGACCATGGCGGCCACGACGCTCGCGTCGGTGCAGAGATCGCCGCTGCGGGCGTCGCCGGGCCAGAGCAGGTCGCTCATCGGCGCCGGCTCATCGGGCCTGCCCGGAATAGCTCAGGAACACCGTCTCACCCTCGCCCTGCAGGTGGATGTCGAACAGCAGGCCGCGCTCCTCGCGGGTGGTGAGCAGCGTAGCCCGGCGGGCGGCCGGAAGCTCGTCGAGCAGCCGGTCCGGTTCGTCGCCGGGCAGGTAGGCGCGGGTGAAGAGCCGGTCGGTGAGGCCGCGCGCGAAGACGGTGACGGCGAAGAACGGGCGCCGGCCGGGGGCGGTCGCGCCGGGGAGCACGGTCGAGAACCAGTAGTGGCCGCCGCCGTCGGTCTCGGCGCGGCCCCAGCCGGTGAACGTGTAGCCGTCGCGGTGGATCGAGCCGGGCTCGCGCGGGATCCGGCCCGACGCGTCGGCCTGCCAGATCTCGATCAGGGCGTCCGGGATCGGGTTGCCCTCGCCGTCGAGGACCCGGCCGTGCAGGCGTACGCCATCGGGGTGGCCCGGGGGAACGAGGAGGTTGCCGCCCGGGAACGGCAGCCCGAGGTGGAAGAACGGCCCGACGGTCTGCCCCGGCGCGGCGGTCACTGAGCCCTCCTGTCGTGCTCTCCTGGCCCTACGAACGCTTCGCTGACTCCGGTGCAGTCGATCACTCAGCCTCCTCCTCGAAGAGCGTGCGGTGGGTGCCGCTCAGGACGATGTCCCAGCGGTAGCCGAGGCGGTACTCCGGCGTACTCAGCTCGTGGTCATAAGAGGCGACGAGCTGGTCGCGGGCCTTCTCGTCGGTGACCGACTGGTAGATCGGGTCCAGGTCGAAGAGCGGGTCGCCGGGGAAGTACATCTGGGTCACCAGACGCTGGGTGAAGTCGGTGCCGAAGAGCGAGAAGTGGATGTGCGCGGGCCGCCATGCATTGACGTGGTTGCGCCACGGGTACGGGCCCGGCTTGATCGTCTGGAACGAGTAGACGCCGTCGGCGTCGGTCAGACAGCGGCCCGCGCCGGTGAAGTTCGGATCGTTGGGCGCCGGATGCTGGTCACGCTGATGCCAGTAGCGCCCGGCCGCGTTGGCCTGCCAGATCTCCACGAGCTGGCGGCGCACCGGCCGGCCCTCGCCGTCGGTCACCCGCCCGGTGACCACGATCCGCTCGCCGAGCGGCTCGCCCGCGTGCTGGATCGTCAGGTCGGCCTCGCTCGCCGCCACGTCGGCGTGGCCGAAACACGGCGCCCACAGCTCGACGCCCTCGGGGTCGGCCGGATGCCTGTCCTGGGTCGGATGGCGCAGCAGGCTGCTGCGGTAGGGCGGGTAGTTCAGGCGCGGTTGCGGGCCGCCACCGCCGCGCAGCTCGCCGATCTGGCCGTTGATGTCCGCCTGCGTCGTCACCTTCGCGACGCTAGACCAGGCGACGGCCGCGAGACGATACTTGCCTTCCATTGAACGGAAGAGGTGCCGATGGCTCCCAGCGTGACGTCCCGGGCCCTCGACCTTGTCGGCGCGTTCGACCCGGAGCATCGCAGCCTCACCCTGAGCGCGCTCGCCCGCCGGGCCGGGCTGCCCCTGGCCACCGCGCACCGGCTGGTCGCCGAGCTGCACAAGTGGGGCGCGCTGGCCCGCCGGCCGAACGGCGAATACGTGATCGGGCGCCGGCTGTGGGACCTCGGGCTGCTCGCGCCGGTGCAGTCGGGCCTGCGCCAGGCCGCGTCGCCGTTCCTGCACGACCTCTACGGCGCGACGCTGGCCACCGTGCATCTCGCGGTGCGCGACGGCTGCGAGGTGCTCTACGTCGACCGGCTGGCCGGGCACGTCTCGGTGCCGGTGATCAGCAAGATCGGCTCACGACTTCCGCTGCACGCCACGGGGGTCGGCAAGGTCCTTCTGGCGTACGCGCCGGAGGACGTTCGCGGGCAGGCGTTCGGCCGGCTGACCCGGGTCACCCCGTACACCGTCACGCAGCCGGCCCGGCTCGCCGAGCAGCTGCGAAGGGTCCGGGCCGAGGGGTACGCCACCACGGGCGAGGAGATGAGCCTGGGCGCCTGCTCGGTGGCCGTCCCGGTGCGCGGCCGTGACGACGAGGTGGTGGCCGCGCTCGGGATCGTCGTGCCCGACCTGCGCCGCGAACAGGCCCGCCTGGTGGCCGCCCTGCAGGTCGCGGCGCGCGGCGTGGGCCGCACCCTGACCTCGACCGCCTTCCACTGACCGGAAACCGGGTCTTGCCGCCCGGCCCCCACTGCCGTTGGCTGAGGCCCATGCGTACCCAGGTCGCCATCATCGGCGCGGGCCCGGCCGGCCTGCTCCTCGCCCATCTGCTGCACCGCGGCGGCGTCGACGCGGTCGTGGTCGAGACCCGCTCGCAGGAGTACGTCGCGGCCCGCATCCGGGCCGGCATCCTGGAGAGCTCGAGCGTCGAACTGCTCGAATCAGCCGGCCTGGGCCAACGGCTGCGGGCCGAGGGGCACGAGCACCGCGGGATCTATCTGCAGATGCCCGGCGAGCGGCACCACCTGGATTTCGTCGACCTGGCCGGGCGCAGCGTCTGGGTCTACGGGCAGACCGAGGTGCAGAAGGACCTGGTCGCGGCGGGTGCGGCCGACGTGCGCTACGAGGTCACCGACGTCGGGCTGCACGACCTCGAGACCGACCGGCCGTACGTGACGTACGTGGACTCGGCCGGGGTGGCGCAACGGCTCGACGCCGATGTGGTCGCCGGGTGCGACGGGTCGTTCGGGCCGAGCCGGGCCGCCGCCGAGCCGGCCGAGACGTTCGAGCGCGTGTATCCGTACTCGTGGCTCGGGATCCTGGCCGACGTCGCCCCGTCGACCGACGAGCTGATCTACGCGTGGCACCCGGACGGCTTCGCGTTGCATTCGATGCGCTCCGAGACGGTAAGCCGGCTCTACCTGCAGGTGCCCAACGGCACCGATCCGGGCGACTGGCCGGACGACCGGATCTGGGCCGAACTGGCCACCCGGCTCGGGCACGGGCAGGACGGCTGGAAGCTGACCCCGGGCCCGATCACCGACAAGAGCGTGCTGCCGATGCGCAGCTACGTGCAGACGCCGATGAGGCGCGGGCGGCTCTTCCTGGCCGGCGACGCGGCCCACATCGTGCCGCCGACCGGCGCCAAGGGGCTCAACCTGGCGATCGCCGACGTGACCCTGCTGAGCAACGCGCTGGTCGCGCTGCTGCGGTCGAACGACACGCGGCTCGCCGACAGCTACTCCGACGACGCGCTGCGCCGGGTCTGGCGATGCACCCACTTCTCCTGGTGGATGACCACGATGCTGCACACCAGCGGCGACCCGTTCGACGCGCAGTTGCAGCTCTCGCAGTTGCGCTGGGTGACCACGAGCACGGCCGGGGCGACCGGGCTGGCCGAGAACTACGCCGGGCTGCCGATCGGCTTCTGACTCGCGGCCGGTCGCGGCCGGTCGCGGCCGGTCGCGGCCGGTCGCGGCAGAGGAACTGAGAGCATGGCCCGGTGGACCCGCTGACCGATGCGCGCGACCTGGTCGCCGACCGTTTCCCCGACGCGAGCTGGGCGATCCTCACCGGCAGCGTCGTCGGGCCGCAACGTACGGCGGGATCAGACCTCGACATCCTTGTGATGCGGGAAAGCGGGCCCGGCTATCGGGAGAGCCTGCACTTCCGCGGATGGCCGGTCGAGCTGTTCGTGCACACGCCGGCCCGTCTCGAAGGATTCCTGGCCCGGGAACGGGCCGCGCGCAAGCCCAGCACGCACCGGATGCTCGCGCTCGGCGTGCCGCTGGTGGGCGATCCGCGGGAACTGCAGGCGGAGTGCGCGCGGGTGCTCGGCGAGGGGCCGCCGCCGCTGAGCGACGAGGAACGGGACAAGATGCGGTACTGGTTGACCGACCTGCTCGACGACTTCACGCACGTCGTCGACCCGGGCGAGCGCACCGTCATCGCCGCGGCGCTGTGGACCGAGACCGGCCGGGCCGCGCTGACCTTCGCCGGCCGGTGGATCAGCGGGGGGAAGTGGCTGCTGCGCGAGCTGCGGGAGCTCGACCCGGCCTGGGCCGACCGCTGGCTGGCCGCCCGCGACGAACCGGCGGCCCTCGCCACCGAGGTGCTGACCCACTCCGGCGGCCCCCTCTTCGACGGCTACCGAGTCTGAGTTCGTGCCAGGTGCCGTGCCCCATCCAGCCCACCCGACCGGGGGCCACCACCCTAGGGCTCAACTCTAGGACGGCGGGCGCCGGACGCCCGAGTTATCCACAGGGCGTGAGTTATCCACACATGCAGAAGTAGATATATGCGCAGGTCAGTGCGAGGGTGATTTCCTTCGTGCGGGTGCTGGAACTACCCGCCGCGACCGGTATGTTGGGGCGCGGCCGACCGCATTGGAGTGTCTCTTGCCCTCGATCCGCCCCTCGACTCACCTCGGCGCCGAGGAGATCGACTGGAGCCCGGCGCCGCCCGGCGACAGTCCTTCATCCGGCGACGGCGGTGCGCCTCCGGCCAGGGACGGCGCCGTTCCTCCGGGCGGCGACGGCGGTGCGACTCAGGCCGGGGACGGCCCGGGCCCTCGGCCCGCCGCGCGGCGGCTCGGGTCGCTCGAGGTGCTGGCCGGGCTGCTGGTGCTGCTCGTCGTGTTCCGGGGGCCGTTGTCCAACCTCGTGTCCGGGGCCGGGCTGCAGACCTGGACGACGGTGTTCGTCTCGGTGCTCGTGCAGGCGGCTCCGTTCCTGGCCTTCGGGGTGGCGCTGTCGGCGGTGATCGCGGTCTACGTGCCCCGGTCGTTCTGGGCCAAGGCCCTCCCCCGCCACCCGGCGCTGGCCGTGCCGGCCGCGGGCATCGCGGGGGTCGTGCTGCCCGGCTGCGAGTGCGGCAGCGTGCCGATCGCCGGGTCGCTGATGCGGCAGGGTGTCACACCGGCCGCGGCCCTGGCCTTCCTGCTGGCCGCCCCCGCGATCAACCCGATCGTGCTGACCGCCACCGTGGTCGCCTTTCCCGGCCGGCCCGAGATGGCGGTCGCCCGCGGGGTGGCCAGCCTGATCGTGGCCGTGCTGATCGGCTGGCTGTGGCTGCGTCTGGGCAAGACCGAGTGGATCAAGTTGCCGCACCGGCCCGAGCTGGACGACGTGTCGCGCGCGCGGGCGTTCTGGGCGGCCTGCCGACACGACGTGCTGCACGCCGGGGGGTTCCTGGTGATCGGCGCGGCGGCCGCGGCGACGATCAACGTGGTGGTGCCCGGCGAGTGGCTGACCAGCCTGGCCGGCAACGCGGTGCTCTCGGTGATCGCGCTGGCCGTCCTGGCCGTCCTGCTCTCCATCTGCAGCGAGGCCGACGCGTTCGTGGCCGCCTCGCTCAGTCAGTTCTCGCTCACCTCCCGCCTGGTGTTCCTGGTGGTGGGCCCGATGGTCGACCTCAAGCTGATCTCCATGCAGACCGGCATCTTCGGCCGCCGGTTCGCCTCCCGGTTCGCGCCGGCCACCTTCGTGGTCGCGGTCGTCGTCGGCACGATCGTCGGAGTGATGCTGCTGTGAGCCGTTTGACCCAAGGTGTGATCCTGCTGCTGTTCGGCGGGGCGATCCTGCGCGCCTCCTTCACCGACCTCTATCTGCGGTACGTCAAGGAGGGGCTGCGGCCGTTCCTGATCGCCACGGGTGTGCTGCTGGTGGCGGCGGCCGTGATGACGATCTGGTATTCGTTCCGGTCGAGCACCGCGCACGAGCACGAGGACGACGGGCACGGTCATGCCGAGCACGGCCCCCGGGTCGGCTGGCTGCTCATCCTGCCGGTGATCGGTCTGCTGATGGTGGCGCCGCCGGCCCTCGGGTCGTACGCGGCCAACCAGGCGGGCAGCGTGGTCGCCGAGCCGGTCGGCGACTCGGACTATCCGCCGTTGCCCGCGGGCGGCACGGTCGAGGTCAGCATGATCGACTACGCGTCGCGGGCGCTGTTCGACGCGGGCAAGAGCCTCGAGGGCCGCGACGTGCGGCTCACCGGCTTCATCACGCCCACCTCCGACGGCACGCCGATGCTCGCGCGCATCGTGCTCTCCTGCTGCGCCGCCGACGGCCGGCCCATCAAGATCGGGCTGAGCGGGAACGCCCCGGCCGACGTCCCGGCCGACACGTGGGTCGAGGTCACCGGCGTCTACTCCAGCCGGACGAGCAAGGACCCGGTGAACAACGCCGACGTGGCCTACCTCGAGGTGAAGACCTGGCAGGAGGTCTCCCAGCCGAAGCAGCCCTACGCATGACGGCGACCGTGCAGCACGCCCCGGCCCCCGGCCCGAAGCAGAAGCGCCGCGTCGGGCTGACCGCGGCCGCTCTGGCCGTCGCGCTCGCCGCCGGCGCCGTGCTGATCTTCGGGGGCTCGGACGACTCGGCGCCGAAGAAGCCGCCGATGCGCACCGACGCGCTCACGGCCTGGCCGAAGGCGCAGCGCGCCGACCTGCCGGCCGGGCTGGCCGACGGGCCGCTGTTCACACCGTCGATGTTCCTCGACGCCACCACCGCGATCGGCACCGCGCCGACGCCGCAGGGTTCGCAGGCACGGCTGCTGCTTCGCTCGGGCTCGACCCTGCGCGAGTTGCGGCGGGTGTCGCTCGAGAACAACCCGCAGTTCGAGGCGCTCACGGTCAGCGGCGACCAGATCTTCTGGGCCGAGTCGACGGCCGCGTCCCCCGCTGTGCGGCTCTGGACGGCGAACCGCTCCGGCGGCGCGGCGCGGCAACTGACCGCCGACACCGGCAACGCGGTGTTCTACGGCAACCAGTACGACCTGGTGGTCGCGGACGGCAAGGTGCACTGGACGTCGGCGCCGGGCGACGCCACGAAGGAGACCGACATCCGGTCGATGTCGGTCGGCGGCGGCCCGGTGACCGTCCGCACCGAGCCCGGCCAGTGGTCGATGTCGGCCTGGCCGTGGCTGGTCGACGACGGCAGCACCTCGGGCGAGCCCCGGCTGCGCAACCTGGCCACGGCCCGCGACACCCCGATCGTCAGCTCGGGCGTCGAGCAGCTCACCTGCGGTCCGGTCTGGTGCCGGGCGATGGTGATGGGCCAGCAGGAGAACACCCGCATCGACCTGGTACGCCCGGACGGCACCGACCGCCGCAAGATCGCCGGGGGCGCCGCGCAGGCCGCCGTCACGGATGTGGCGCTGTTGGACCGCTTCGAGATCCTGGCTGAGCCCGGGCCGGACACGGACGTGACCGGCTCGGCCGCCCTGGTCGTCTACGACCTCGCCACCGGCCGCACGATCGACATCGCACCCGACGCGGACGGCGCGTTCGCGCGTGGCGGCATGCTCTGGTGGTCGACCGCAACGGCCGACGAGGACATCACCTGGCACACGATCGACCTGCGAACGATCTAGCGAATGCCCGTTCCCATGTCCCCGGCGCGCAGCCACAGCCACGCGACCGGTCGCCCGTTCCAACACCGCCGACGCGCAACCACAGCTACGCGATCGGTCGCCCGTTCCAACACCGCCGACGCGCAACCACAGCTACGCGATCGGTCGCCCGTTTCAGCATTGCCGGCGTGCGGCCACAGTCATGCGATCGGGGCGCGGCGACCGCCACCTCGACCTGTCGAACGCGGCCCGCCGGAATTGCAGATTGGCGCCCGCTCCGGAGGCGCCGGCGCGCACGGCCACAGGCAGCAGTAGCGGCAGATGGCGATCATGAGAAGGCCCACACCTGCGCGTCTGGGTGCACTACTTGACCCGGTCTGATCGTCTTGGGGGTGAAGACTCGTCTACCGCTAGGACGCACGCATGGCCATGAGCAGGGCATTTCGCGCGATTGCCATATCGGTGTCACTGTCGGTCATCGCCGGATGCGGTAGTACGGGCACTCCCCAGCCGCTGGTTTCGGCGAGCTCAGCGTCGGCGGGCCCAGCCGTGACGAGCACCGTCGCGCCCGGGCCGGGCGAAGGTGAAGACAGCGACCAGGGGCCGGAATCCGCCCAGGAGTCCGCGCTGGCCGCGCTGCCGGCAAATCTGCGCGCGCGGATGCCGCGATTCTCGCCGCCGCCCGCCCCGGTGAAGGTGACGCTGCCCGGACACGGGACGGCGCCGTCGTTCGGCCACATCCCGACGCAGCAGAAGATCGCCTTCGTCACGATCGACGACGGCTGGATCAAGGATCCGCACGCGCTCCAGCTGTTCCAGGCGGCGAACGTGCCGATCACGCTGTTCCTCGAGGTCAACGCGATCAAGTCGGATCCGGGCTACTTCACCCGGCTGCAGGCGGCCGGGGCCACCATCCAGAACCACACGGTCAGCCACCCCATTCTCAAGGGCCGGTCGTACGCGTTCCAGAAGCGCGAGATCTGCGGCGGCGCCGACCGGCTGGCGCAGCTCTACGGCAAGCGACCGGTGCTGTTCCGCCCGCCCGGCGGGGCGCACGACGCCACCACGCTGCGGGCCGCGCACGACTGCGGCATGAAGGCGTCGTTCTTCTGGCGCGAGACCACCGATCACGGCGTCGTCTTCTACCAGGGCAAACACGTCGTCCAGCCCGGCGACATCGTGCTCATGCACTTCCGCAAGCGCTTCGTGGACGATTTTCTGGCCGTCCTCAACGCCATCCACAAGGCCGGCCTCACTCCGGCCCGGCTGGAGGACTACATCCCGTAGGGAACGGCGCCCCACGAACGAGGCCTGGGCGTGCAGCCGCTCCGCGGCGTGGGCCCGCGCGATCTCGGCCTCCTCGCGCGCCCGCCGCCCGTCGACAGGCTGCGCCCGGCAAGTAGGCCACCCAAGAAGCATGTAGGCCACCCAGTAGGAGGGGCGCCGCGCAGAGAGCCGCCGCGCCGAGGGCACCGCGCAGAGGGGCGCCGCGCATAGAGGGGCGCCGCCGCGGGGGACGGTCCCGCGGCGGCGCCAGCACCTGATCAAACGTTCGGCCCGCCCGTGGGCCGACCTTTGATCAGGTAGTGGAACATGCCGCGCCGTTGAGCGTGAAGACGCTCGGCGCCGCGTTGTTCCCGGTGTGGTTGGCCTGGAAGCCGATCGAGACCGACGAGCCGGGCGCGATCGCGCCGTTGTAGCTCGCGTTGCGCGCCGTGACCTGGCCCGACGTCGGCGAGTAGGTGGCGTTCCAGCCCGAGGTGATCGTCTGCCCGGCCGGCAGCGCGAACCCTAGGCTCCAGCCGTTGATCGCCGCACTGCCCGTGTTGGCGATCGTGACCTGCGCGGTCAGACCCGTGTTCCACGCGTTGACCGAGGCCGTCACCCGGCACGACGCGCCGGAGGACGGCGGCGTGGTCGGAGGAGTCGTGGGCGGCGTGGTCGGAGGAGTCGTCGGCGGCGTGGTCGGAGGAGTCGTCGGCGGGGTGGTGGGCACAGTGGTGCCGTCGAGGCCGAAGAACGATATCGCCAAGCGGGCCTGGCCGGACAGCGGCAGCGAGTGCCCCACCCCGGCCACGCTGATGCCCTCGACCGGCGCCTGCACGGAGGCCGAGCCGTATCGGGTGCGGGTCCAGCCGGACTGCGGGGTGTCGGTCAGCACCGGCGTCTGGCTGACGCCGAGCACGTTGGTCCACTGCTTGATCTCCTCCCCGAAGTTCGGGTAGGCCAGCGTGGTGTCGGTGACGCCGTGCATCACCTGCATGCGCGGGCGCTTACCGGTGTAGCCGGGGTAGGCCGCCCGGACCAGGTCGCCCCAGGCGGCCGGGGTCTTGGTCAACTGCCCGCTCGAGCAGGTGCTGTTCCAGCCGGCCTGGTTGGCCGGGTTGGCCGGATCCCCGGCACTGGCGGCGAAGCACCCGAACGGCACACCCATGAACGCGGAGCCGGCCGCGAACACGTCCGGGTAGTCGCCGAGCAGGACGTTGGTCATCATGCCGCCGGACGAGGCGCCGGTGACGAAGGTCCTGGCCGTGTCGGTGCGGTACTGCTGCTGCACGTACCGGACCATCGACACCAGGCCGGCCGGGTCGCTGTTGCCGTTGTGCTGGAAGGCGCCCGGGCTGGACACGTCCCAGCAGTTGCCCGAGCGCACGGTGGACGGGTAGATGACGATGAAGCCGTACTGGTCGGCCAGGCTCTTGAACTCGGTGCCGGAGTAGAAGGCCGGCCCGGAGCCGGTGCAGTAGTGGACGGCCAGCAGCAGGCCCGGGCTGGCGGCGAGCCGGTCCGGTACATACAGGTGCATCTTGAGGCCGGTGGGGTTGGTGCCGAAGCCGGTGACCTCGACCAGGGCGGCGGCCGAGGCCGGGCCGGCGTTGAGCACGGTGCCGGCGCCGATCGCGGTCAGGGCCACGACGCCGGCGAGCAGGGAACGCCAGAGCTTTCTCATCGCAGAGTCCTCCAGGGGTCGTGGGTGCGGCCGCGGGGCCGGTCGGTGGAAGAACCCCGCGGTCGCTCCGGTCAGCGAGCGGTGCAGGCAGGCGCGGCGGACGGTCCGACGCCGGTGCCCTGGAACCCGAACTCGGTGCTGCCGCCGGCCGCGAGCGTGCCGTTGTAGCCGACGTTGGTGAAGCTGACCGAGCCGGAGTTGCCGCTCGCCGTGGCATTCCAGGAGTTGCTGACCGCGGCGCCGGACGGCACGGTGACCGCGGCGGTCCACCCGTTGATCGCGGCCGAACCCGCCGTGACCTTGACGGTCGCGACGAACCCGCCGTTCCACTGGTTGAGGGTGACGGTCGCCGAACAACCCGCCCCAGACGGCGGCGGGGTCGAGGTGGGCGGGGTCGAGGTCGGCGGCGTGGAGGTGGGCGGGGTGCTCGGGCTGCCCGCGTTCAAAGCGTTCAAGGCCGACGTGTACGCCGCCTTCTTGTTGCCGTTGCCGTCGAACAACAGCGGTGTCCCGCTGGCCCGCCAGGAGTCGCTGTCCCGGATGCCCCACACGGTGATACCGTTGCAGCGCGTCACCGCGAGGCAGTCGGTGACCACATTGGCGTACGTGGTGGCCTGGGTCGTCCCGGAGCCCTCGATGTCGAGCTCGGTGATCTGCACGTCCACGCCGAGCGCGGCGAAGCTGGACAGCGTGGTCCGGTAGTTGCTCGGGTAGGGCGAGCCACTGTTGAAGTGCGACTGGAAGCCGACGCAGTCGATCGGGACGCCGCGGGACTTGAAGTCGCGGACCATCGCGTACACGGCCTGCGTCTTGTCCCAGCTCCAGTTGTCGGTGTTGTAGTCGTTGTAGCAGAGCTTGGCGGCCGGGTCGGCGGCTCGCGCGGTGCGGAAGGCGACCTCGATCCAGTCGTTCCCGGTGCGCTGCAGGTTCGAGTCGCGGCGGGCGCCCCCGTTGCCGTCCGCGAACGCCTCGTTCACCACGTCCCAGGAGTAGATCTTGCCTTTGTAGTGGGTGGCGACCTGGGTGACGTGGTTGACCATCGCGTTGCGCAGCGCGGTGCCACTCATGTTCTGCGCCCAGGACGGCTGCTGGGAGTGCCAGGCCAGGGCGTGACCGCGTACGCGCTGGCCCTGGGCGATCGCGTGGTTGACGATCTGGTCGGCCGAGGAGTAGCTGAACGAGCCCTGGGTCGGCTCGGTGGCATCCCACTTCATCTCGTTCTCGGGCGTGACCATGTCGAACTCGCGGTCGAGGATGCCGGAGTAGACGGAGTCGCTCAGTTTGTAGGCCGCGACGGCGGTGCCGAAATAGCGGCCGGTGGCCGCGGCCGAGGCGCCGAGCGTGGTGGCCGCGTCGGCGCTTCCGGCCAGGACGACGGTGCCGGCCGACGCGAGCAGGCCGGCGGCCAGGGCGGTGGCGGCCGCCAGAACACGGCGGCGCCGGGGGGAACGGTGTGGGTCAGTCATGCCGATGCCTTTCAAGCAGCGGAGGGGACGGCGCGGCGGAGGTACGCGGGGAAGCGCCCTCTTAACCGTTACAGCAGATAGTGACCCGGATCGATCGAAACAGTAATGACATGTTCCGGAAACCACAATGCCCAAGGTTCTTTCCAGTTGCCAGCGAGCCGCCAACTCAGACCCAATTGGACCGGATAGATGCGTCGATATCCGGGCAGCATTGTCTCCGGAAGTTTCGGAGAAACAATTGCCGCGAATTCGATCAGGGTCGATGAACCGTTTCAGTTGGGGCAGACTGCCCCGAGGCGATCTCCGGGGTCAGGCGCGGGCGGCGTGGTGGCCGTTCATCCGCAGGTCGGCGTCGATCGCGGCGGTGGCCGCCAGCAACGGCGGCAGCAGGCGACGGCGCATGGCGTCCACAGCGGCCCGGGCGGCGTGCACCGAGACGTTCACCGCCCCGGTGACGACGCCGGCCCGGTCGTGGATCGGGGCCGCGATCGCGCGCAGGCCTTCCTCGAGCTCCTGGTCGACGATCGAGTAGCCCTGGGCCCGCACCCGGACGAGCTCGGTGCGCAGCGCGGCCACGGACGTGACGGTCTTGCCGGTGAGGCGGTCGAGCGTCACCCGGGCCAGGTAGCCGTCGAGGGCGGCGTCGGGCAGCGCGGCCAGCAGGATCCGGCCCATCGACGTCGCGTACGCGGGAAATCTCGTGCCCAGGTTTATCGAGACGGCCATGATGCGGCTGGTCGGCACCCGGGCCACGTAGACGATGTCGTCACCGTCAAGAATGGACAGCGAGGACGACTCGTGCAGCTGGGCGACCAGCCGTTCCAGGTGCGGCGCGGCCACGTCGGGCAGCGACAGGCTCGACAGGAAGGCGTAACCGAGCTCGAGCACGCGCGGCGTCAGGCTGAACAGCCGGCCGTCGGTGCGCACGTAACCCAGGTCGGCCAGGGTGAGCAGAAAGCGGCGGGCGGCGGCCCGGGTCAGGTCGCAGATCTTCGCCACCTCGCTCAGCGTCAGCTCGGGGCGCCGGGCGTCGAACGCCCGGATGACCGCCAGACCGCGCTCCAGCGATCAGCGGCCAGTTCCAGTTCGGCTTCAGCAACTTCACCTCGCTGCTGATCGCGCAGACCAAGAACGTCCCGATCAAGGCGGTCGCGGCCGGCGTCGCCTCGGTCGGCGCCGAGGGCAAGGACTTCGGCGGCGTCATGGTCAAGGCGGACAGCCCGATCAAGACCGCGGCCGACCTGGCCGGCAAGAAGATCTCGGTCAACACGTTGAAGAACATCGGCGACACCACCGTGCGGGAGTCGGTGCGCAAGGCCGGCGGCGACCCCAAGAACATCAACTTCGTCGAGATGCCCTTCCCGAACGCGCCGGCGGCACTCGCCGGCGGGCAGGTGGACGCGTCCTGGGTGGTCGAGCCGCAGCTCTCCGAGATCAAGGCGGCCGGCGGGCGGCTCGTGGCGTCCAACTTCGTCGACGCGGCGCCCGACCTCAGCGTGGCCGCCTACTTCACCTCGACCAAGCTGCAGGGCGAGAACGCCGACCTGGTCAAGCGTTTCACCGAGGCGATGAACGAGTCGCTGACCTACGCCGACGGGCACCCCGACGAGGTGCGCACGGTCCTCGGGACGTACACGAAGATAGACGAGAAGACCCGGGCCGCGCTGATCCTGCCCAAGTGGCCGACCGAGATCAACAAGGCGTCGGTGGAGACCCTGGCCAAGCTCGGCGCCGACGACGGCATCTTCGACGGCGCCACTCCTGACCTGGCGAAACTCCTGCCGTGATTCTCAGCCGGGCGAAGAACAGCCCGGCCGTGCTCGGTTCCGCCGGGCTGGCCGGGCTGCTCCTGCTGATCGAGGCGCTGCCGCGGCTCGGCCTGGTGAACGACAGCTATCTGCCGCCGGCCAGCCGGATAGCGGCCGCGCTGGGCGACGAGATGGCGACCCCCGAGTTCTGGCAGGCCGTCGCCGACACCCTCACCGGGTGGGCGATCGGCCTGGCCGTCGCGGTGGTCGCCGGCGTCGTCGTGGGCATCGTGATCGGCGCCGTGCCGGTGCTGCGGGCCGCGACCGCGTCCACCGTCGAGTTCCTGCGGCCGATCCCGTCGGTGGCGCTGATCCCGCTGGCCGTGCTGCTCTACGGCACCGACCTCGGCTCGACCCTGCTGCTCGTGGTCTACGCGGCGTTCTGGCAGGTGCTGGTGCAGGTGCTCTACGGCGTGACCGACGTCGACCCGATCGCCGACGAGACCGCGCGCAGCTTCCGGTTCAGCACCTGGGCCCGCGTCCGCCACGTGCTCTGGCCGACCGCGCTGACGTACGTCTTCACGGGATTACGGCTGGCGGCGTCGGTGGCCCTGGTCCTGGCCGTCACGGCGGAACTGGTCATCGGGGCGCCCGGGCTGGGCAAGCTCATCGCCGTGGCCCAGACCTCGGGGGCGGTGCCCGACATGTACGCCCTGATCGCGGTCACCGGCCTGCTCGGCGTCGCGATCAACCTGGCCGCCCGGGTGGTCGAGCGCCGCTCGCTGGCCTGGCACCAATCCGTACGCGGGGAGGTCTCGCGGTGAAGAAGGTCGCGTACGTCCTGGGTCTGCCGATCGTGCTCTTCGCGGCCTGGTTCCTGCTGAGCGACGGCAGCGAGAACTTCTACGCTCCCCCGCTGCGGCAGATCCTGCAGGCGTTCGGTGACACGTGGACCCTCGAGCGGATCAACGCCGACGTCGTGCCGAGCCTGCTGCGCCTGGCCGCCGGGTTCGCGCTGGCGGCCAGCCTCGGGGTGGCGGCCGGCGTCGCCATCGGGCTCAACCGCCGGTTGCGCGCCGTCGTCGAACCCGTACTGGAATTCTTCCGGGCCGTCCCGCCGCCCGTCCTGGTGCCGGTGATCATGCTGTTCGCGGGCATCGGGGACGGCATGAAGGTCATCGTCATCGTCTTCGGCTGCGTCTGGCCGGTCCTGCTGAACACGGTCGAGGGCGTCCGCGCGGTCGACGGCATCCAGATCGAGACAGCCCGCGCGTACGGGATCGACGGCCCGTCCCGCATCACCAAGGTGATCCTGCCCGCCGCGTCGCCGCAGATCGCGGCCGGGCTGCGGCAGGCGCTGTCCATCGCGATCATCCTGATGGTGATCAGCGAGATGTTCGCGGCCAGCAACGGGCTCGGCTTCACCATCGTCCAGTTCCAGCGCAGCTTCGCGATCCCCGAGATGTGGAGCGGGATCATCCTGCTCGGCCTGCTCGGCTTCGCGCTGTCGCTGCTGTTCCGGCTCGCCGAGGGGCGGGCGCTCCGCTGGTACCACGGTCTGCGCGACGCGCAGCGAAAGTCTTGAGGTGGGCGATGCTTGAGGTACAGGGACTCCAGAAGGTCTACCGCTCGGGCGCCCGGCAGGTCGAGGCGCTGCGCGATCTGACGTTCACCGTGGACAACGGCGACCTGGTCTGCCTGGTCGGCCCGTCCGGTTGCGGCAAGACGACGCTGCTGCGGTGCATCGCCGGCCTGCTCGACCCGACCGCCGGCACGGTGCGCCTGGACGGGCAGCCGGTGAGCGGTCCGCCGCCGGGTCTGGCCATGGTGTTCCAGGAGTACGGGCGGAGCCTGTTCCCCTGGATGACCGTGCGCGACAACGTGGAACTGCCGCTGAAGCAGAAGAAGATCCCCCGGCCGCGCCGATCCTCGCTGGTCGCGGAGGCGCTGGATGCGGTCGGCCTGGCGGGCAACGAATGGGCGTACCCGTGGCAGCTCTCCGGCGGCATGCAGCAGCGCGTGGCCATCGCGCGGGCGGTGGCCTACGAGCCGTCGACGCTGCTGATGGACGAACCGTTCGCCGCGGTCGACGCCCAGACCCGGGCCGACCTGGAGGATCTGGTGCGGGCCCTGTGGGAGCGCCTGAAGGTGACGATCCTGTTCATCACCCATGACATCGACGAGGCGGTCTATCTAGGCCGGCGGGTGGTGATGCTGTCGTCGTAGCCCACCGTCGTGCAGGACGAGATCACGATCGACCTGCCGGCCGACCGCGACCAGCTGCACACCCGGGCCGATCCGCGCTTCACCGAACTGCGCACCCACGTCTACGAACAGATCCAGGCCGCCAAACGCGGCCGCCCGACAGCTCCTGTGGATAACCCGGCTCCCACGCTTGACAAGGCATAGTCTCCTTTCCTCTCCCCAGGGCGGGTGGGGGTTAGGGATGGCTGCTCCCGATGATCAAACTCGGTTCCGGTGATGTTTCCGGTCCTTTGCGGATCAGTGCGAGGTGACCGTGGCATGATCGGGCGCTGACGGCGGGTAGTGGCAGAACGTCCGTTGTCGCTCCGTCGTTGCACCCTCATGGTGCGCAAACACAGTGATGTGCGAAGCTGCGCGCTACATCCGCAGCTCTCTTTTGTTCGGAGCCCTTCATATGGCATCGTTCCTCTCCCTTGTTGCCGGGGTCGTCGTCGGTTTCGTCGCTGGGTGGTTCGTGCGTGGCATGCGCACGCCGAAGCCCGCCACCACCGAGACTCCTGCCCCCAGCGCCGCCCCGGCGGCCACCGAAACCACGACCACCGAGGACGCTGAGCCGAAGGCCGAGCAGGCCGAGGCCATGGACGAGCCCGCGCCGGCCGGGACGGCCGACACCACGCCCGAGCCGGTCGTGGCCGAGCACGTCGAGGCGACCGAGCCGGCGACCATCGCCGAGCCGGTGGCCGAGCCGATCATCGAGCCCGCCGAGCCGGTCACGGCCGAGATCGAGCGGACCGGGACCGGGACCGAGCCGGCCGAGTCCGAGCCGGCCGAGTCCGAGATCGCCACCGCCCCGGCCGTGATCGAGGAGCCCGTGCCCGCGGCCAAGCCGGCCCCCAAGCCGCGCGCCGCCCGCACCCGCACGCCGGCCAAGCCGAAGCCCGAGCCGGTCGCCGTCGCGGCCACGCCCGAGCCCATCGCGGTCGCGGCCTCGCCCGAGCCCGTCGCCGCCACGCCCGAGCCGATCCTGACGCCCGCCCCGGCCGCCTTCGCCGAGACGGTCGCCGTGCCCGCGCCGGCGGTCTCCACTGAGAACACGCTGGCCGCCGTCCCCGGCATCGCCGAGGCCGACGAGGTCGCCGCCGTGCCCGCGCCGGTCGCGGTGACGATCACCGAGCCCGACAACCTGACGCTGATCCCCGGCATCGGCCCGAAGATCGCGATGGCCCTCGCGGCCGGCGGCATCACCACGTTCCGGCAGCTCGCCGACTCGGACGTGCCCGCCCTGCGCGCGATCATCACGGCCTCCGGCCTGCGCCTGGCGCCGACCCTGCCGACCTGGCCCGAGCGCGCCAAGCTGCTGGTCGACACCACCAACTGAGCACCACCCGATGCCCGGCCGGACCTCGTGTCCCGCCGGGCATCGTCGTGTCAGAGGGCCGCGATCGAGCGGACCACCTGGGCGCGCAGGTTCTCGGGGAGCGGGGCGTAGCCGGCGGCGGTCGCGGTGGCCTGGCCGGTCGGGCCGGCGGCGTAGGTGAGGAAGCTCTTGGCCAGGTCGGGGGTGCCGGCCCGGCAGACGATCTCGTAGGTGACGAGCACCAGGGGGTACGCGGCCGGGTCGGCGATGCGGTAGTCGAGGTCGAGCCGAAGGTCTCCCCCGGCCCCGGCGACCTTCGCCCCGGCCACCGTGCGGGCCGCCGCGGCGTCGGTCAGCTCGGCGAACTCGCCCGCCGCGTTGCCCACGCGGGCGGTCGGCAGGTTGTGGAACCGGGCGTACGAGGCCTCGACGTAACCGATCGCGCCGTCGGTCCGTTCGATCGCCGACACCAGGCGGTTGCTGCCGTCAGCGCCGAGGCCGCCCGTCGCCGGCCAGGCCGGGCCCGCCTCGAGACCCCAGTCGGCGCCGGCCGTGGCGGCCAGGAACGTGGTGAAGTTGTCTGTCGTGCCGGAGTTGTCGGAGCGGTGGACCGGCCGGATCGGGGTCGCGGGCAGCGCGACGCCGGGGTTGTCGGCGCGGATCCGGGCGTCGTTCCAGCGCGTTGCCCGGCCGGTGAAGATGCGGGCGATCGTGCCCGGGGACAGGCGCAGGTCGTCGACGCCGGCGACGGTGAAGGCGAGCGCGATCGGCCCCACCACCATCGGCAGGTGGATCGCCGCGCCCCGGCAGCGAGCGGTCGCCCGGGCCTGGTCGGCGGCGGCGATCGGCGAGTCGGAGCCGGCGAAGTCGCCCGTGCCGGCGTAGAAGCTGCGCAGGCCCGCGCCGGAGCCCACGCTGCCGTACTCGACGGTCGCCTCGGCGCAGCTCACCTGGTAGTCCTTGATCCAGGCGCTGACGGCGTTGGCCTGCGCCGACGAGCCCTGTGCGGTGATCGAGCCCTGGGCGCAGTCGATGACCTCGCGGTCGGGGGCGCCGGTCGAGTCGCACGCGGCCACGGTCAGCAGGAGGGCGACGAGGCCGAGCAGTCGTATCTTCATGACGTCCCTCCTCAGCGGTATTCGGCCAAGCGGCGGCGGACGGCCAGCAACATCAGCAGGATCACGAGGCCCAGCGCCCCGGCCGGAATGATCGGCCAGCCGGTGAGCAGCCGGTCGGCGTCGCGCCGGGCCCGATCGAAGTCGTCCTGGCGGGACGCGGTGATCTCGGCGACGGCGGCGTCGAAGTAGGAGAAGTCGAACGCCGCGTCGCCGCGCCGGATGCCGGTCAGGGCGCTGATCGCCTCGGCCTCCTGGCCCCGGCCGGCGAGTTGCACGATGCGTTCGTGGCCGGCCCGGTACGTCTTCCACCGCACCACCACCTGGCCGGTGTCATACGGCCCGACGTCCGGCCCACCCGCGACCGTGGGCAGGCTCGCCTCCAGGCCGTCGGCCTTGCGGTCGAAATCCTGGCGGTAATAGTCGAGCCGGTCGCTGATCAGGTAACGCGCGGTGTCGGCGGAGGCGTCGTAGCTGACCGCCCGGGCCTGCGACAGGTCGAGGAACGGGATCAGGCTCTCGTCGCGGGCCTGGCCCAGCACCTGGCCCTGCCGGATCAGCACGGCGGCCATCGGGACGACCAGGAGGACGGTCAGGATCGTCGCCGTGATCAGGGCCGGGTTGAGCATCCGGCGGAACCGCCGGGCCAGCCACACCTGCAGCGCGATCAGCAGGATCACCAGCGCGCCGCCGAGGATCGCGGCCAGGGTCAACCCGGCCACCTGGGTGGTCTGCTTGGCCGCATACGCCCGGTCGAGCCGGGCCTCGCTCGCCTCGCGCAGGCGGGTGGCCGCCGGGAGCAGATCGAGGTGCAGGACGTTGGTGGCCTGCGTATAAAAACCGCCGGCCGTCGGGCCCGCGGTGAGCGCCTGCCCGACCCGCTCGCGATAGACGCCGAGGTCGTGCAGGAGCCCGAGCACGAGGACGCGTTCCGACTCGCCGGTCGCCGTGGTCAGCGAGCGCTGCAGATCGGTGTCGACCTGACGGCCGCGCTGCTGATAGGCGCCGAGCGCGTCGATCTGGGTGCCGGCCAGTTCGTCGCGGCCGGCGGTGAGCACGAGCCGGGCGACCTGGGCGTCCATGTCGCTCAGCGCGAAGTAGAGGTCGGCCGCGTTGGCGGCCTGCGGCGCGGCCTCGTCGCCGATGACCCGCACCTGCTGCTGCACGCGGGCCATGACGAGGCAGGCCGAGACGAGAAGGGCGGCGGCGGTCAGGACCGTGACGGAAACCCACAGACGCAGACGGGCCGGAGTTTCGGGGCGGACGGCCCGCCGGGCCATGCTCCGGGTGGCCTCCATAACTGCTGGCACGCCCTCAAAGTAATGCACGCGAGCAATTATCGAATGGCGCGGGTGATCCATTTCCGGCCGTTAACCCGGCGTCCACTTGAACGTTGCTTATCGGCCTTTCCTCTTCGGCGAATGCCGCCCGGTAATCTGCGGGCATCCGCCATGCGGGACAGAACGGGCGCTCCGGGCTCCGATCGGCCACAATTCACCGGTGCGAATCGGGCGGATCCTCCTCGCTTCGGTCGCGGTGCTCGCCGCGATCGCGGGCTTCCTGGCGTACACGCGAGGCCAGTCCCGGCGGCCGGTGAGCGTCGCGCCGTCCGGCGAGTACGCCGTGGGCCGCGTCACCGACCTGTGGGCCGACCGCTCGCGGACCGACCAGTTCGCCCCGATCGGCGGCACGCCCCGGGTCCTGTCGACCTGGATCTGGTATCCGGCCGCCGCCGGCACCTCGGGCCCCGCGTCGGCCTACGCGCCGGGCGAGTGGGCCGGCCTGCACCGCTACGGCTGGGCGATGACCGCTTTCGATCACGTACGGACGGGGACGCGCGACGGAGTGCCGCTGGCCCGCGGCCCGTTCCCGGTGGTGGTGCTGCTGCCCGACCTCGGCCTCGCGGCCCCGCAGTACGCGGCGCTCGCGGCCGGGCTGGCGGCGCGCGGCAACCTAGTCGTCGGGGTGACACCGACCTACAGCTCGCGGCTGACCGTGCTCAACGACAGGCCGGTGTCGGCCAGCGCGGCCGGCTCGGCAACCGATCGGGCGGAACAGCAGGTCTCGGTGTGGGCGTCGGATGTCCGGTTCGCCGCGTCGCGGGCCGCGCTGCAGTTCGGCCGCCACGCCGACGGCGGCCACATCGCGTACGTCGGGCATGGACTGGGCGGCGCGGCCGCGATCGAGGCCTGCCGGATGGACGGGCACTGCTCCGGCTCGGTGTCGCTCGCCGGTCCGGCCTCGACCGGCGGGGATGCCGGGCGCCCGCTGCTCCAGCTCGGCCCGGCCGGCTTCCGGGCGACCGGGACGTCGTGGGCGTTCAGCCTGGCCGGGGCCGACCGGCTGACCTTCACCGACTACGCGGCCTACCGGGTGGCGGCGCCGCTGCGCCGGGCGCTCCCGCTCGGCAGTATCGACGGCCACCGCGCCCTGACGATCACCGTCGACTACACGGCGTCGTTCCTGCGGGCCGTCACGACCGAGGCGGACTGGGTCGCGCCGCCCTACCCCGAGGTGCGCGACGCTGCCGTGCCCTCCGGCTGAGGGTCGCCGGCACTGAGCCGGAGCGCCCTGTCCAGGCGGGCGAGCTTGGCCCCGGCGAGGGTGCCCAGCCGTTCGACCAGGTGTTCCGGGGCGAGCGTGAGCTCCCAGGTGCAGAAGATGTGGTCGCGATAGGGCAGGGCCAGCCGCACCACGCCGGGCGGGTCGAGGCCCTCGTCGGCGCCGATCGGCACCTCGATGCCGGTCATGACGGCGTGCGGGCCGGCCGCGGCCGGATCGTCCGGATCCACGAAGACGAACCCGCTTTTCTGCTCCTCGGTGGCGGCGGGGACGACCGCGACGGCGCGAATTTCCGCCGCCCCGCCGAGCAGCACGACCGGCTCGACGCCGTTGACGTCGGCCAGCCACACATCACCGGCCAGCCACACCTCGCCGCGTTCCACAGTGCCCACCCTAGTCGGCCGTCCGGTATTGTCGGGGGCGTGACTGCCGGGTCGGCCTTGGGCCATTACCGAGTGGGGCACCCGGACGACGTTTGATCCGGGGCCCGCCGTCGCTTTCCGTTCTCCCGTCTTGACATCTTTTCCGGGACGATCAGAAAGCGATTTATGCCGCATTCATTCAATCAGCAGATCATCGACGAGTTCCGCGCCCACGGCGGCCGGGTCGGCGGCTATTTCGAGGGCAGCCGCCTCATCCTGCTGACCACCGAGGGCGCCCGCAGCGGCGTGCCCCGCACCAACCCGCTGGGCTTCCTGGCCGACGGGCCGGGCCGGATCCTGGTCATCGCCTCGGCCGGCGGCGCCCCCAAGAACCCGGAATGGTTCCACAACCTGCGGGCCAACCCGGCCGTGACGGTCGAGGACGGCCGGGAGACGTACCAGGCCGTGGCCCGCCCGCTCGCCGGCCCGGAGCGGGACGAGGCCTTCGCCCGCGCCGTGGCCGACGACCCCGGCTGGGCCGATTACCAGGCCAAGGCGGGCCGGACGATCCCGGTCGTCGCGCTGACCAGGGTCACCACGCCCTGAACGACCGCATCGCGGGACCGGGGAGCGAACCCTGGTCCCGCGATGCGCGGCGGTCAGGCGAGCTTGCGCAGGTAGTCGTCCAGCGCCTGGTAGGACTGCTCCGCGCCGTCCTCCATGCCGGACTGGAGCATGCCGTCGCGGTCCTCCTGGCCGGCGAAGGTGGAGGTCGAGGTGACCGTGGTCCGGCCGCCCTCCTCGCTGAAGACGTACTCCTCGGTGAGGATGTGGCCGGCCATCGGCTCGTACTCGAAGGTCTGGGTGAAGCCGTGGGGCGGGTCGATCGCCTTGTACTCGCCGCGGAAGGCGTGCTCCTGACCGTCGGCGTGCTCGACGAAGCGCCACTTGCCGCCGACCGTGAAATCCTGCTCGACGTCGAGCGGGTTGCCCCGGCCCCACCAGTGGCGCAGGTGCTCGCTCTCGGTGTGGCAGGCGAAGACGAGCTCGCGCGGGGCGTCGAAGGTGCGGCTCATGATGATCGTGGTGTCGGTGGGGGTCTGCACGTTCGTGCTCATGATTCCTCCTGAATGTGGCCCAGGTAGTCGTCCAGGGCGTCGTAGCGCTCGTCCCACAGCCTCCGGTACTGCTCGACCCAGTCCGCGACCGTGCGCAGCTGCGTGGGGACGATCCGGCATCGCCGCCACTGCGCCTCTCGGGTCCGGATGATCAGGCCGGCGCTCTCGAGCACGTTGAGGTGTTTCGAGACGGCCTGCGGACTGATCGGGAAGCCGGCGGCGACCTCACCCGCGGTCGCGGCCCCGGTGGCGAGCCGGGCGAGGATCGCCCGGCGCGTCGGGTCGGCGAGAGCGGCGAAGACGCCGTCGATGGGATCTGGCATGCGGCAGACGCTACTCTAAACCATCTGGTTTATCAACTCATCGGTTTATAGCAAAGACGTTGAGAAGGCCGACGGGTACGTCCCACTCGTGCGTGTCGACGTGCAGCGGGTGCAACGGCCGCCGCCCCCGGGTCTCGTCGAACCACAGGAACGCGTCGTACCGGTCCCCAGCCGGGTCGGCACGTAGTTGCCGAGCTGCTCCTGCTCGGGGCGGCAGACCACGCCGATGGCCCGGTGCGGCACCTCGTCGACCAGCAGGTCCGGCCGCTCGCGGAGGGCCGGGAAGACGAACAGGGCCGACGGCGGGGCGGTCGCGTGCAGGCCGCTCGCCACGTGTAGTACTCGTGCGTCCCGTGGCTGGCCTCGCCGATCATCACGACCCGGGCGTCACCGACCCGGTCGAGCAGGATTTCCAGGTCCCCCTCGTCGACCAGGGGGGCCGGGCGATCGCCGCGACCTCATCCCCGTACCGATGCATGGGGTGGGATTACCCGCGCCGGCTTGTCCCATCCGTCCGACATTCGGCGCGCCCACCGTTGCCCCGGCAGCTCGACGTAACGGTGCGTCACCCACGAGACCCCGAGGACCACGGCGAGGTAAGCGACGGCGACCGGAATCTGCCCGGCGGCCGGCACCACGCGCGGGAAGAGTGGCGACAGCACCTGCAACAGCACGTAGTGGGTGAGGTAGACGGAGTAGCTGATCACCCCGACCGCCGCGAGCCACTCCGGCGTGCGCCACCGGCGGGTCAGCAGCCCGAGAGCGAAGGCGCCCCCGAAGACCAGCAGCGTGATCACCGACCGGGCCACGTAACGCGGGGTCAGCGCGTCCAGCGCGACCAGTTCGGCGCACCAGTTGGCCAGCAGCCCCGCGGCCACGACCGGCGCCACCACGGCGACCGGCCACCACCCGGTCTGCCCGGTGTCGGCCCGGTGGATCGTGGTGCCGGTGAACATCACCGCGACGATGAGCAGCCCGTCCCAGGCGTGCGCCGGCTGCCCGCCCGCGGTGATCAGGACGAGGCCGAGCCCGCCCAGCAGCACGCCGCCCGCGACCACCATCCGCCGGCGCCCGCTGAGCACGGCGACCAGACCGAGAACAAGGACGACGGCCGCGTACGGCGTCCGCACTGCCTGCGGGGCGAGCGGCGCGGTGATCACGGCGCCGCCGGCCAGCAGCACCGCCAGTACGCCGTCGGCCCGCCGGAGACGCAGCGCGAACAGGGCCGCGACCAGCAGGTAGAAGACCATCTCGAAGGAGAGCGTCCAGAACACGGGGGTGGCCGGGGTGACCCCGAGCAGGAACGGCACCATCGTCGCGTGCGCGACCGCGGCGGTGACCGGGCCGTCCGGCCGGTACGAGCCGAGCAGCACGACCGCCACCGCGACCACGGCGTAGAGCGGGACGAGCCGCCCGGCCCGGCTCACCCAGAACCGGCGCAGGCTGCCGTGCCGCTCCAGCGAGGCCGGGATGATGTAACCGCTGACCAGGAAGAACAGCATGACCCCGGCCGGGCCGGCGTGCAGCCACTCGGCCGTGAACTCGCGTACACCGGTCAGCACGTATCGACTGAGATGCGCGTAGAGCACGAGCAGGACGGCCACCCCGCGCAGTCCGTCGAGCCACGCCAGCCGCGGGGCGGGTGACGCGACCGGGACCATCCGGGCACCCTATGCGCCGCCGCCGGACAACTCCAGGGCAACCGGTTCACCGCCGGATCATGAGACCAATACGTACGGTTAAAGTCTGGAATCGGGCGATCGACCCAAAGGAATATGGCGTATGTTCTCCTACCGGTCCATCGTGGACGTGAACCGCCAAGGGGAGCAATGTCAGCCGAGAGTCGCGAGGATCCGGTGCTGGTCCGGCCGTACGTCAAGGCGGCCGCCGAGTCCGAGGCCGCCGCCAAGGCCGGGGAGAGCCCGGAGACCTGGCCCGAGACCGCGGCGCTGCCCGAGGAGGGCGACACCCTCGTCCAGCCCGCGGTCCAGGACGATCCCCCGGCGCCCGCGAAGATCAAGCGGATCGGGCTCCACCCGCTGGCCCGGGCCGGCATCCTCGCCGGCGGTGTCGCGCTCGCCCTCGGCGTGGTCGGCTATCTGATCTTCGGCCCGGGCAACGACACCCGGCTCCCGCAGCCCGGCACCGCGCTGCCCGCGATCCCCGGCCAGGCCCCGCTCGATCCGGTGCCGAGCGCCGCCGCCTCCAGCGCGCCGGCGTCGGCGTCGGCCAGGGCCTCCGCCAGCGCCTCGGCCAGTGCTTCAGTGTCGCCCAGCACCTCCGAGCGCGCGCTCGTGCCGGTCTCCCCCAGCGCCTCCGGGCCGGTCAGCGCGCCGCCGGCCGATCCGACCCTCGCCCCGCCCGCGTCCGACCGCACCGGGGCGATCACCGCCGCCAGCGGGCGCTGCCTGGCCCGGGGCGGCCTGTTCGGCGGCGACGGCAGCCCGGTGCAGGTGGCCGGGTGCCTGTCGGTCTCGGCCCAGCGATTCACCCTGGCCACCGACGGCACGCTGCGGGTGAGCGACAGCTGCGCCCAGGCGACCGACGACGGCACGGTGCGGATCGCCGGCTGCGGCGACGAGGCGGCCGGTCAGTGGCGGGCCGGGCCGGACGGCACGCTGGTCAACTCGTCCGGCGGAGGTTGCCTGACCGACCCCGGCCGGGCCGGCGCCACGACCACGGTCAGCGAGTGCTCGGGCGGGCCGGCCCAGAGCTGGTCCCTGCCTTAGTGGCCAGCTTGGCCCGGTACATCGCCGCGTCGGCCTCACGCAGCAACGTGTCCGGGTCGGTCGCGCCCTCGCGGCTGAGCGCGACGCCGATCGAGACACCGACCGAGACGCCGTCCCCGTCGATCTTGTAGGGCTCGGTCAGCCGGGCCGCGATGGTCTCCTGCACCAGCCGTTCGGCACCCGCGGCGGGCAGCCCGTCGAGCAGCACCACGAACTCGTCGCCGCCGAGCCGGGCCACCGTGTCGGACTCGCGCAGCAGCCCGGTCAGCCGCTGCGCCACCTCGATCAGCAGCACGTCGCCGGCCGCGTGGCCCAGCGAGTCGTTGACCGCCTTGAAGCCGTTGAGGTCGAGCAGCAGCACGGCGAAGCGGTGGCCGGCCTGCCGGGCCGCGCGCAGCCCGGCCTGGCGCATCCGATCGGCCAGCAGCACCCGGTTGGGCAGGCCGGTGAGCGGGTCGTGCAGGGCCGCGTCGCGCAGCTGTTCCTCCTGCTCGCGCAGCGCGGCCACCATCGCGCCGCGGTCCAGGGCGGCGGCCAGCAGGGCGCCCGACTGGTTCATCATCTCGCTGCCGGGCGGGGTGCTCTGCTGGATGGGCCCGACCGCGGCCAGCATCCCCCAGTCGCGGCCCGCGCTGCGCACCGGCACGACGAACACCGCCTCGCCGACCGCCCCGTCGGCCAGCTCGAAGAGCCGCGGCGGCGGGAACTCACTCACCGGCATCGCCGTGCCGGCCAGCTCGTGCCCGGCCGGGTACTCCCCCTCGATCCGCAGCTCGGTGTCGAGCGCGGGCATCGCGCCGTCGCGCCACAGCCCGAGGCAGCCGGCGAAGGCGGTGGTGCGTTTCAGCCAGCCGAGCTCGCGGGGGTCGCGCTCGTGCGCGCCGAGCAGGTCGATGCCGAGCTCGTGCTGGATGTTGAGCGTCTCCTGCAGGCTGCAGACCTGCTCGAACAGGTAGCGGGTCAGATCCTCGGTGACGGGCAGGCCGCTCGGCGGGCAGCCGCACGAGTCGCGCCGCACGAAGGCGGTGGGCACCCGGCGGACGACCCGGGGCGCGCGCGGCCGCCCGGCCAGCTCGGACAGCAGCTCGACGGCGGCCGCCCCGATCGCCTCCGACGGCTGGCGCACCGTGGACAGGCTGGGCCGCATGTACATGGCCCCGGCCAGGTCGTCGAAGCCGATCACCGCCAGGTCGGCCGGGATCGACCGGCCGGACCCGGTCAGCCGGCGGATCAGGCCCATCGCGTTGCGGTCGGTGCCGCAGATGATCGCCGTGGCCGGCAGGCCGTCCGAGATCAGCCGGTCGGCGGCCAGCTCGCCGCCGCTCTCGTGGTTGTCGCCGTTGTCGAGGACCAGGTGGGCCGGCGGGTCCAGGCCGTGGTCGGCGAACGCGGCCTCGTAGCCCTCGCGCCGCTCGCGGATGTCCTGGTGGGCGAGGTGGCCGGCGAAGGCGATCCGCTCGTGCCCGTGCCCGAAGAGGTGGCTGACCGCGGCGTGCACGCCGGCCCGGTTGTCGGCGAACACGGCCGAGCAGCCCGCCACCTCGTGGCCGACGGTGGCCACCGGGATGCCGGCCTCCCGGACCGACTGGACGTACGACTCGTGGACCGCCCCGGCCAGCACGATCATCCCGGCCAACCGGCTCCAGGCGACCGGCCGCCGGTAGTCGGGCAGCCCGCTGCGGTCGGCGTTGTACGAGCCGGGGTCGAGGGTCTGCAGCGCGAGCAGCCGGTCGCCCCTGGACACGGCGGCCTCGTTCGCCCCCGCGATGATGGTCCCGTAGTAGTCGCCTCCGACGAAGGGCGACAGGACCCCGAACGTACGACCACCCACGGCCGCAATGATCTCGCGAACGCGGAGCTCAGCGGCGCAGATGCGACATTTTGGTCGCACCGGAGAGATATCTGCGCAGATCCTGCGTCTCGCCGGTGACCGGACGAGCGGCCAGGATGCACGTGTCGTCGTCCGGGTTGGCCTGCCGCAGCCGGGACAGCAGTTGCGCCAGGGGCTGCTCGGGCGAGGCCCGGACGGCCTCGTCGACCGTGGAGATCACCGAGGCCAGGCCGTCGTCCGGGCCACGGCGCCGATGCTCGACGAGCCCGTCGGTGTAGAGCAGCAACACGTCGCCGATGCGGAGGTCGAGCCGGGCGGTCGAGTACTCGGCGTCAGCGATCACGCCGAGCATGGCGCCCGCCGGACGCTCGAGGGGTGCGGTGCGCCCGCCCCGGCTGAGCAGCGGCGGCGGGTGGCCGGCCTGGGCCCAGACGACCTGGCGGGTGGCCGGGTCGAACCGGGCGACCACGGCGGTGGCCGACAGCTCGGGCGTCTCCTCCTCGAGCTCGCAGGTGAGCCGGTTGAGGTGGCTCAGCAGCTCGCCGGGGTCGCTGGTGGTGACGGCCAGGGCACGCAGCGCGTGCCGCAGCTGGGCCATGGTGGTGGCCGCCTGGGTGCCGTGCCCGGCCACGTCGCCCACGGCCAGCAGCACCGAGCCGTCGCGCAGCTCGGCCGCGTGATACCAGTCGCCGCCGACCAGGCTCTCCTGCCCGGCCGGCAGATAGCGCAGCGCGACCTTGAGGCCGGGCAGCACGATCGGGCCCTCGGGGATGGGCAGGATGATGCGCTGCAGGCGGCCGGCCAGCTCGTGCTCGGCGGCCAGGCTGCGGCGCTGCTCGACGAGCTGCCGTTCGACCTCGGCCAGCCGCTTGGCCCCGGTCTCCTGCTCGGTGACGTCCTGCACGATGCCGTAGACCCGCAGCGGCCGGCCGTCGGCGTCCCGGGTGGCGTCGGCCACCGTACGCAGGTGCTTGACCCGGCCGTTGATCCGGACCCGGGTGATCATGTCGACCCGGTCGCCCCGGTCGAGCTGCGCGCGCGCCGCGGCCCGCAGCGGCTCGTCCTCGGCCAGCGCGTGGTCGTCGGCCCGGCCGGGCTCGACCGGGCCCAGCCGCGGGTCCCGCTCGTAGATCCGGTAGAGCTGGTCGGACCAGTAGATGTCGCCGCTGACCAGATCCCACTCGCCCCAGCCCAGGTTGGCCAGGCGTTCCGTGCCGGCCAGCCGGTCGGCGACCCCGCCCGGCCGCTCGTCGTGCCGCGTCCAGTTGAGCAGCAGGCCGGTGTCCAGGCCCGAGATGACGCCGGTGTCGGGGCCGGGGACATCGAGCAGGCGGATGACGCCGGTGGCCACCTCGATCAGCCCCCGATCTTCCTCGGCGGCCATGCGCAGCAGATGACGGTGCGCCTCGGCCAGCCGGCACCGGGCCCGGCCCGCGAGCAGACCGACCGCCCGCTCGACGGTGAGCCGGCCCGCCTCGCCGGGGCCGGCCGGCGCGCCCGTGCGCAGGCTCTCCACCGCCGCCGCGTACGCCTGTGTCACGCCTTGTCCTCCCCAGGATCCAGTGCTGGTCTCCTGAATACGTCAGCGCGACCGGTGTCGTCATCGGCCGAACATCCCGACCCGTCACGACCTGCGGCGTCATGTCGCACCGGTCACCCGGTCGGGTGTGCCCCGATGGAGTGGCCGGGCCCACGGACGGCGGTCAGAGCTCGAAGAGGGACCGCAGGGCCTCGGTCAGGCGGGCCATGCTGGCTCCGGTGACCATGCCGATGCGTTCCGCGCCCACCGAGGCCGGCAGGCGGCGCATCCGGTTGACCACGACCACGCCGGTGATCGGGTCCTGCTCGGTCAGCGGCACCGCGAAGGGTGGCAGCTCGGTCACCCCCCGCTGCCGGACGATCGGGGCGCAGAACGGCGAGGCGCTGGAGCGCTCGTTGTGCGAGTCCGCGGAGAGCACGAGCACCCGATAGCGCAGATCGGTGCGGTCGCCGATGGTCCAGATCTCGCCGCGCTTCATCAACGTGCTCCGAGCGGCATGGCGGGAAGCCTACCGCCGCGCGGATCTTAGGCGACGGCGAGGCGCACCGGTGGCACACGAGGAAAATGTGAGGACGTGCCCACCACGTGGTACGCCGGTGAACCTTGATCGCAACGAAGCCGTAAGAATAGGCGGCGTGGCTTGCTGCTAGGGAAGGGTGTCAATGATGTCGGAGAAGGCACAGATCGGGGTCACCGGCCTCGCCGTAATGGGACGGAACCTGGCCCGCAACTTCGCCCGGCACGGGCACACCGTGGCCGTGCACAACCGGTCCTACAACCGCACCAAGGAACTCGTCGAGGAGTTCGGCACCGAGGGCACGTTCCTGCCCGCGGAGACCGCCGAGGAGTTCGTGGCCAGCCTCGAGCGTCCGCGACGCGTCGTGATCATGGTGAAGGCCGGTAAGCCGACCGACGCCGTGATCGACGAGTTCGCGCCGCTCCTCGAGGAGGGCGACATGCTCATCGACGCGGGCAACGCGCACTTCGCGGACACGCGGCGGCGGGAGGCGGCGCTCAAGGAGCGCGGCCTGCACTTCGTCGGCACCGGCGTCTCGGGCGGCGAGGAGGGCGCGCTGCACGGCCCGAGCATCATGCCGGGTGGCTCGGTCGAGTCGTACCAGGCGCTCGGCCCGCTGCTCGAGGACATCTCGGCCAAGGTCGACGGCGAGCCGTGCTGCGTGCACGTCGGGCCGGACGGCGCCGGGCACTTCGTCAAGATGGTGCACAACGGCATCGAGTACGCCGACATGCAGCTCATCGCCGAGGCGTACGACCTGCTGCGTCAGGTCGGCGGGCACTCGCCGGCCGAGATCGCCGAGATCTTCAAGGGCTGGAACGAGGGCCGGCTGGGCTCCTACCTGATCGAGATCACGGCCGAGGTGCTCAAGCAGACCGACGCCTCGACGGGCAAGCCGTTCGTCGACATCGTGCTCGACCAGGCCGAGCAGAAGGGCACCGGGCGCTGGACGGTGCAGGCCGCCCTCGACCTGGGCGTGCCGGTCAGCGGCATCGCCGAGTCGGTGTTCGCCCGGGCGCTCTCGGGTGGGGCCGACGTGCGCCAGGCGTCCGCGGACGCGGGCCTGCCGGGCCCGACGTCCGAGGCCGGGTCGCACACCGGTGACCTGCAGGCCGACGTGGAGCAGGCGCTGTTCGCCTCCAAGATCGTGGCCTACGCGCAGGGCTTCCAGCAGATCCAGGCCGCCTCCAAGGAGTACGACTGGGCGATCGACCCCGGCGCGATGGCGAAGATCTGGCGGGACGGCTGCATCATCCGGGCCAAGTTCCTCGACTTCATCAAGCAGGCGTACGACAAGTCGCCCGAGCTGCCCACCCTGCTCGTCGACCAGTACTTCCTGGACGCCGTCAGCGGGGCCCAGGACGCCTGGCGCCGGGTCGTGGCGACCGCGGCCCAGCAGGGCATCCCGTCGCCGGGCTTCGCGTCCGCGCTGGCCTACTACGACGGTCTGCGCGCCGCCCGCCTGCCGGCCGCCCTGATCCAGGGCCAGCGCGACTTCTTCGGCGCCCACACCTACCACCGCGTAGACAAAGAGGGCTCGTTCCACACCCTCTGGGCCACTGAACAACGCAATGAAGTAGACGCGTAGCCACGGAACGACCGGCAATCGCCGCCGGTGGGGAGGCAGTCGGTTTTTCGACGCCCGCGCTCTTTCTTTTGCGGGCGGCGGAAAATCGCCTGCCTCCTCACCGGTTACAAGGCGATTGCCACGCGGCGCGAAGCGACGCCATAAAGACAGTTGCTCCTGTCCAGCCCCCTTAAAAAGGCCGGTCACGCCACCCGTACCACCGGGGTTGTCGCCCCCATGAGCGCCCCCGCCTCGTCGGCAGGCAGCGGCTTGGACATCAAGAATCCCTGCCCCAGCCGATACCCCATGTCCCGCAGGCGGTCCAGCTGGACCTCGGTCTCGATGCCCTCCGCAACCGCACTCAGCTGCAAATACTCGGCCAGCTGAGCGACCGCCGCGGCCACCGCGAGGCGGCCTCGGTCCTCGCCGTCGGCGATGCCGTCGACGAACGACTTGTCCAGCTTGAGGACGTCGACCGGGAACGCGCGCAGCAGGCTGAGCGACGACTGGCCGGTGCCGAAGTCGTCCAGCGCCAGCCGCACCCCCATCTCGTGCAGCGCGTGCAGCGTCTCGCGCACCTGCCGGCCGTCCGCGACCGACGACTCGGTCACCTCGAGCACCAGGTTCTGCGGCAGCAGCCCGGTCTCGCTGAGCACGGCCGCCACCTCGTCGACGAAGCCGGACTCGCGCAGCTGACGGACCGCCACGTTCACGTTGATCGCCTTGATCGCGCCGTCGCCGTGCTCCTGGCGCCAGCGGGCGAGTTGCTCGCAGGCCTCGCGCAGCACCCACGAGCCGAGCGGCACGATCAGCCCGGAGCGCTCGGCGACCGGGATGAAGTCGCCCGGTGAGACGAAGCCGCGGGTCGGGTGCTTCCAGCGCACCAGCGCCTCGGTGCCGTGCAGCCGGCCGGTGACGATGTCGAAGACGGGCTGGTAGAGCAGGAACAGCTCGTGCCGGATGATCGCGTTGTGCAGCTCGCTGCCCAGGCGGGCGTGGTTGACCACGTCCTGGCGCATCCGCGGCTCGAACCTGGTCCAGGCCGCCTTGCCGCTCTCCTTGGCCGCATACATGGCGATGTCGGCGTTGCGCAGCAACTCGTCGGCGCTGTCGCCCGGCCCGGCGATGGCCACGCCCAGGCTGGCGTGGGCCAGCAGGTGGTGCTCGCCGACCCGGAACGGCTCGGCCAGGGCCTGCAGGAGACGGCCCGCGGCCTCCTCGGCCGACGCCACCTCTTCGATGTCGAGCAGCACGGCGAACTCGTCGCCGCCGAGCCGGGCCGGCAGCTCGCCGGTCAGGCCGTTCTGCCGGAGCCGCTGCGCCACCTGGTAGAGTAGCTGGTCGCCGACGGCCGGGCCCATCGTGTCGTTGACCATCTTGAAGTCGTCGATGTCGATCAGCAGCACGGTGGCCGCCCGGTGCGCGGCCAGGCGCTCGGTCAGCACCGCACTGAAGCGGGTGCGGTTGGCCAGGCCGGTCAGCGGGTCGGTCAGCGCCATCCGCTGCAGCTCGGCCTGCTGCTCGCGCAGGCCGGCCAGCATCCGCCGGTTCTCGCGCAGGCCGAGCAGCTGGCGGGCCACCACCAGCGCGGTGATCAGCACCGCGCCGACGATGACGGCTCGCTCCCGGCCCGCCATCTGCTGCGCGGAGACGCTGATGACCAGGACGGCGGTCACGGCCACGGCCGAGAACGGCAGCAGTTCGTACATCGAGCGGCGGCGGCGCACGGGGGCGATGTCGGCCGGGCGGCGCAGCAGCAGCCGCTGACGGTAGGCGGCCGCGGAGAAGGACAGCGCGACGATCGGGCTGCCGATCGTCGAGATCAACAGGCGGAAGAAGTCGTTGCCGGCGATGAGCAGCACGCCGAGGGCCACCGCGACCACCGGCGCGATGGTCAGGATGCGCAGCGACAGCGAGTCGATCGGGGCGTCGGGGTGGGCCGCCGCCTTGCCGATGACGACCAGGCAGAGCAGACCGGCCACGCCCACCGAGCCGGCCGCGGCCCGGGTCATCAGGTCGGTGCCGGCCGGCGCGAAGCTCAGCACGACGTACCAGAAGACCAGGCCGCCGGCGACGGCCACGGTGGCGCCGTCCAGCACCACCCGGAGCCAGCCCAGCGGCGTACGGTCGCCCATCGGCAGGCGCAGGAAGGCCGACAACGCCCAGAACATGCCGGTCAGCAGCGGAACGGCCACGTACAGGGACATTCCGGCGTTGTTGTTGGCCAGCGCCAGCGCGGCGCTGGAACCGGCCAGCAGGATGACGGCGGCGTGCCCGAGCTGGCGCCAGAACGCGCGCACCACCCGGGGCAGCACCACCATCGCGCCGATCCGCTGCAGCGACCAGGCCGCGGCGACCATGGCGATCGGGCTGCCGACATAGCCGAGCACGACGTCCTGCGGATCGCGGACCGCGAGCCAGACGGCGACCGCCAGGGTGGCGATCGCCGAGACCAGCAGCGGCGTGAGCCCGCCACCCGCGCGCCGGGCGCCGGGCCCCACGGGTTCAGTCATGCGCGTCCTAGGGCGTCAAAGGTCGGTTTTCCCTACCGCCTTCCTGTCGGCCGCCGGACGCGATAACTGAGAGGATCAGCCCTGCAGCGCCGCCCCCACCACGGCCCGGGCCTCCTCCTGGATGCGGGCCAGGTGCTCGGGGCCGTGGAACGACTCGGCGTAGATCTTGTAGACGTCCTCGGTGCCGGACGGGCGGGCCGCGAACCAGCCCGACTCGGTGACCACCTTGAGACCGCCGATCGGGGCGCCGTTGCCGGGCGCGGTGGTCAGCACGGCGGTGATCGGCTCGCCGGCCAGTTCCTTGGCGGTGACCTGCTCGGGCGACAGACGGCCCAGGATCGCCTTCTCCTCGCGGGTGGCGGGGGCGTCGATCCGGGCGTACGCGGGCTCGCCGAACTTGGCCGTCAGGTCGCGGTAGTGCTCGCTGGGCGTGCGGCCCGTGACGGCCAGGATCTCCGACGCCAGCAGGTCGAGCAGGATGCCGTCCTTGTCGGTGCTCCATGGGCTGCCGTCCAGGCGCAGGAAGGAACCGCCCGCGCTCTCCTCGCCGCCGAAGCCGACCGAACCGTCGAGCAGGCCGGGCACGAACCACTTGAATCCCACCGGCACCTCGTCGAGCCGGCGGCCCAGGTCGGCCGCGACCCGGTCGATCATCGAGGAGGAGACCAGGGTCTTGCCGATCGCGGAGTCGGCCGGCCAGTCGCCGCGCGCTCCGAACAGGTAGTTGATGGCCACGGCCAGGTAGTGGTTGGGGTTCATCAGACCGGCGTCCGGGGTGACGATGCCGTGCCGGTCGGCGTCGGCGTCGTTGCCGGTGGCCAGCTGGAAGCGGTCCTTCTGCTGGATCAGCGAGGCCATCGCGTACGGCGACGAGCAGTCCATCCGGATCTTGCCGTCCCAGTCCAGCGTCATGAAGCCGAAGGTCGGGTCGACGTTCGGGTTCACCACGGTCAGGTCGACCGAGTACCGGTCGGCGATCGCGCCCCAGTAGGCGACACTGGCCCCGCCCAGCGGGTCGGCGCCGATGCGCAGCCCGGCCGACCGGATCGCGTCGACCTGGATCACCGCGCCCAGATCACCCACGTACGCGTCGAGGAAGTCGTAGCCGGAGACCAGCGACGACTCGCGGGCGCGGGCCGCGGGCACCCGGCGTACGTCCTTGAGCCCGGCCGCGATCAGCTCGTTGGCCCGGTCCTGGATCCACTTGGTCGCGTCGGTGTCGGCCGGTCCACCGTTAGGCGGGTTGTACTTGAAACCGCCGTCGTCCGGCGGGTTGTGCGACGGGGTGACGACCACGCCGTCGGCCCGGCCGGTCGAGCGGCCGCGGTTGTAGGTGAGGATCGCGTGCGAGACCGCCGGGGTCGGGGTGTAGCCGTTCCGGCTGTCGATCAGCGTCGTCACGTCGTTCGCGGCGAACACCTCGAGCGCGGTGATCATGGCCGGCTCGCTCAGCGCGTGGGTGTCGCGGCCGACGAAGAGCGGGCCGTCAGTGCCCTGCGCCCGGCGGTACTCGACGATCGCCTGGCTGGTCGCGGCGATGTGGTCCTCGTTGAACGCGGTCTTGAGGCTGGAGCCGCGGTGACCGGAGGTGCCGAACGCGACCCGCTCGCCGACGACCCCGGGATCCGGGTGCTCGGTGTAGTAGCGCGACACCACTTTCGGCACGTCGATCAGATCGCCCGGCTCGGCGGGCTTCCCGGCGCGTGGGTTCACAGACATGACTGCCTCCTCGGTGAAGCGTGGACCTGCCCTGGAGCGTATAGATAACCCATCCGGTTGAACCTTTCCCGTCCCGGATCCGAACTACCACGTGTGAAGAGGGCTGTGCGCGTACTGCTGTTTCTCCTGGTCGCGCTCGGCGCCCTCACCCTTCCGGCCGGTCCGGCCTCGGCCCACGCGGCCCTGCTGGGCTCGACCCCCGCCCCGGGCAGCGTCGTCGGCACGTCGCCGACCGAGATCGTGGTGACCTTCAGCGAGGCGATCACCCCGGTCTCGGGGCGGGTGCAGGTGATCGCCCCGGACGGCAAACGGATCTCCGAGAACGCCACCGCGACCGGCTCCACGCTGCGCATCCCGATCCGCCGGGCCGACCGCCCGCTGGGCACCTACCTGGTCAGTTACCGGGTCATCTCGGCCGACAGCCACCCGGTCGGGGGCGCGCTCACCTTCTCGGTCGGCGCGCCGTCTCAGGCGCCGGCCGAGCCGGGCGCCGAGGGGACCCACCGGTCGGTCACCCTGGCCACGCCGGTCACGCGCTTCCTGGCGTACGCCGGTCTGACGTTCACCGCCGGGCCGGTGCTCTTCCTGGCGCTGCTGTGGCCGCGCCGCCGCGACCGGGGCGGGGCGACGAAACTCGCGTACGCCGGCCTGGGGTTGATCGGGCTGGCCACGCTGGGCGCGCTCTGGACGCAGGCCCCGGCCAGCACCGGCGCCCCGCTCTGGGACGTCTCCCCGACCGAGCTCGGGCAGGTGCTGTCCAGCTCGTACGGCCTGATCCTGCTGGCCCGGCTGGCCCTGCTCGCGGTCATCGCCGGCCTGCTCCCGCCGATCCTGCGCGGCGCCGGCGGACGCGGACGGGCCCTCGCTCTGATCGGCCTCGCGCTGGCCGGCATGACGACCTGGCCGCTCACCGGGCACGCCGCCGCCGCACCCCTGTCCGGCGTGATCGTGGCCGCGGACGTCGTGCACATCGCGGCCATGGCGGCCTGGCTCGGCGGTCTGGTGACCCTCTCCGTCTTCCTGCTGCGCCGCACCGACCCGCGGGTGCTCGGCGTCGTGCTGCCGGTCTGGTCGCGGTGGGCCGCCCTGGCCGTCGTCTGGCTGGTCGCGGGCGGCGTGGTGCAGGCCGTGGTGCAGGTCGGCTCGATCCCGGCGCTGTGGGAGACCTCGTACGGTCGACTGCTGCTGGCCAAAGTGGCGGTGCTCGCGGCCACGCTGGGCGCGGCCTTTTTCGCCCGCCGGTTCGTCGTGCGCAAACTGGCCGGCATCGGACGGCTCCGCCGGATGGTCGCGCTCGAGGTGGTGGCGACCGCGGTGGTGCTGGGTCTGAGCGCCGTGCTGGTGCAGGTCAACCCGGGGCGCAGCGCGGTCGTCGACGAGGGGGCGGTGCGCGAGAACGGGATCTCGCAGACGCTGACCAGCCCGCTCTACACGCTGCAGTTCAACATCTATCCGGTCGAGGTCGGCGACAACAACACGGTCCACGCCTTCGTCTACACCCCGGCCGGGGCGCCGCTGCCGGCCGACGAATGGCGCGTCTCGGCCCGGTTCCTGGGCCAGGACATCGAGCCGTTCGACCAGCCCATGCTCGGTCTCGTGCCGCGCCACCACGCGCTCGGCTCGCTCACGTTTCCGCTGGCGGGCGACTACGAGATCAAGTTCACCGTCCGGATCGGCGAGCTCGACCAGGCCACGGTGAAGACCACTATCACGGTCCCGGCCGGTTCCGGCACGACAACCAGGTGACTTCCGGGCGCCGAATGGGCAGAGACAACACCGCATTCATTCACCCCCTGCCCCGGAGGTCGCCGTGCATGTGTCCGTGGTCGACAACACCGACTTCTCGGTGGTGGTGACCGTACGCGGCGATCTCGACCTCGACAGCGGCACCACCCTGGCCACGACGCTGGACCAGGTGCTGCAACGGCCGGCGCCGCGGATCGTGGTCGACCTGTCCGGCATCGAGTTCTGCGACTCGACCGGGCTCAGCGCGCTCGTCGCCGGGCACAATCGCGCGGCCGCCGTCGGCGGCTGGCTGCGGCTGGCGGCGCCGGGCGACTTCCTGGGCCGGCTGCTCGACACCGCGGGGCTGACCCCGCGGCTCGCGGTCTATGCCTCGGTGGGTGACGCGCTGGCCGGGCGGGACGGCGACTAATCTCGCGACGTGCTGATCCTGCTGCCGCCCTCCGAGGGAAAGACCGCCGCCACCGCCGGTGACCCCGTCGACCCGGCTTCGCTCTGGCTGCCCGGCCTGGCCACGGCCCGCAAACGGGTGCTGAGCCGGCTGGTCGCGATGAGCAAGCGGACAAGCGCCCGGTCGGTCGCCGAGACGCTGTCCGTGCTGGGGCTGACCGCCGGGCAGGCCGCCGAGATCACGCGCAACGCGGTGCTGCCGTCGGCACCCGCCGCGCCCGCGGCCTCGATCTACAGCGGGGTGCTCTACGAGGCGCTCGACGCGCACAGCCTGGAGCCGGCGGCGCGGGCCTGGCTCGACTCCCGCGCGGTCGTCTTCTCGGGGCTGTGGGGGGTGGTCCGCCTCGACGACCGGATCCCGGCCTACCGGCTGTCGGTCGGGGTGACGATGCCGGCGCTGGGCGGGCTCACCGCGTACTGGAAGAAGGTCTTGCCGAAGGCGCTGGACCCGGTGGCCGCGGGCGGGCCGGTGCTCGACCTGCGCTCCGGCGCCTACGCCGCGATGTGGACACCGGCCGGTGCGGCCGCCGCTACCGTTCGGGTGCTGCACGAGCGCGTCGTCGACGGGGTGGCCAAGCGGGCGGTGGTGAGCCACTTCAACAAGGCGACCAAGGGCCGGATCGTCCGGTCACTGGCCGAGGCCGGCGCGGCGCCGGCCTCGGTGGACGAAATCGTGACGGCCCTGCGCGACCTCGAATACACCGTCGAGGAGCAGCCCGCCCCTGCGGGCCGCCCTCGTCAGCTCGATGTCGTGGTCGCCGAGCTCTGACTTTCTACTTGGCGTCGAGGATGTCGACCACGAAGCGCAGGTCGCCCTGCTCCTCGCCGTAGGCCATCGCGGCCGGCACGTCGATCTGGATGCGGCTGCCCACCTTCTGGCCGGGGATGCTCTTGTCCCAGCCCTGGATGACCCGGCCGGTGCCGATCGGCGTGCTGAACGGCTCGCCGCGCTGCCACGACGAGTCGACGGTCTGGCCGGTCTTGTAGCTGACCAGCACGTAGTTGGCCGTGATGGTCTGGCCGGCCTTGACCGCGGGGCCACGACCGGCCACCAGGACGGTCACCTTGAGGTCCTTGACCGTGCCGGTGCCGCCCTTGACCACGGGCTGCTTGGTCAGCCCGGCCGGCGTCTCGACCGAGGACGGCTGCTCGGGGGCAGCCGCCGACGGCGGTGCTTCCTCCGGGGCGGGCTGGGTCTCGGCCGGCGCCTGGGCCTCGGCCGAGGCGGGCGCGGGTGCGGCGGCGGGCTGCGCGGCCGGCTGGTCCGAGCCGCCGGAGCGGACGGCGACGAAGACGGTCACCAGGACGGCGACCACCGCCACCCCGGCAACGGCGCCGGCGACGGCCTGACTGCGGCGCTTGGCCGTGTCGCCAGTGATGGGTCGGGCGGTCTCGGTGCTCATATGTCTGCGTCTCTCCTGTATCGGCGGCGGCCGGAAACTCCGGACACGGTACCTGTACCGGTGACGAAGGCCACGGGAAACCTCGGCCGAACCGCCGATGGGGGTGATCGCCCATCCGGTTGGTCACTGATTCCGCTCTTCACCGTCACTGATCGAAGTGAGATTGTTTACCACTCACACACCTTTGTTCGCGCTGTGATGCAGCAGTTTCGTCAATTCAGGAGGGTCGGTTGCCGTCGACCGGAGAAGGTCGCCTGCCCCCGCGCAGAGGCCGGACCGGCCATCGGGCCGAGCGCGCCGGTCTCCGCCGGCGGCTCTTCGCACCGCCGCAGGAGCCGTCCGGGGCGCCGCGGCAGTGGAACGAGGTCCTCTCCTCGGCCGCGGTGATCCTGGCCGGGGTGCTGGTGGTGATCGGGTTCGGTTTCATCGCCGCCCGCGCGACCAGGACGCCGGAAGCCGCCCCGCCGCTCGACCCGCCCGCGCCCGCGCTCGGTGACGTCCGGCTGCCCGCCGTGGGCAGCCAGGGCCTCATCCCGCTGGACAGTCCGTCGCCCACGCCGTCGCGCTCGACCGAGGCCGTGCCGAGCGTGACGCCGACGAGCAAGGCGCCCGAGCGCGACCTGCTCAAGATCGCCCAGGGGCCCGTACCGTCGGTGGTCGATCTGACGGCCGAGGGCGAGAGCGACTGGGTGCACTGGGGGCTCGACGGCACGTTCTCCCTCGAGCGCGACAAGGGCGGCGACTTCCGCATCCTCGAGGGCGCCCCGACCGCGCCCCGGTTCCGGCACACGCTCAGCGCGCAGAAGTTCCGGTGGACCGGCGGCGACCCGGTGGCGAGCAGCGACGGCACGCCGACCGGCATCCGCACCTGCGGCAAGGGCAACGGCTTCACCCTCACCGCGCCCGCCGGGACGACCCAGCGCGTCCTCAAGCTCTACGTCGGAGTGGTCTCCGGTCGCGGAAAGCTGACCGCGAAGCTGAGCACCGGCGACTCGGCCGGCTCTACCGTGCTCGACCAGGCCGGTGGCACACTGCGCACCGCTGTCATCTCCGTGGCCTACCAGGCGCCGAAATCGGGCCAGGTGCGGCTCACGTGGACTACCGACGCCGCGTACGGGAAAGGCTGCGGAGGGGTAACCCTGGAAGCGGCGACGCTTTCATGAAGTGTTCTCATAACGAACCGGCCGGGATCCGGCGGTAGAGAAGAACGACAAGAGGGGTTGACGTGTTCGCGGGCTGGGGATCGTGGGTCGCCCGTTTCCGGTGGCCGGTGCTGGCCTTCGCGCTCGTCGCGGTCATCAGCGCCGGTGTCTGGGGGCTCGGTGTTTTCGGCCAGCTCACCGAGGGCGGCTACAACGACCCGGACAGCGAGTCGTCGCAGGCCACCGAGGCGGTCCAGCAGGCGTTCGGGGCTCAGGGCGGCGACCTGGTGGTCATCTACACGCCGACCAAGGTCAAGATCGACGACGTCGAGCTGGGCAAGCGCATGCGGACGAAGTTCGCCAACCTGCCCAAGTCGGCGGTGACCCGGACGACGTCCTACTGGCAGACGAAGTCGGCCCAGTTCGCGGCGAAGGACAAGAGCAGTGCCGTCGCGGTGATCACGCTGGTCGGCGAGGACGACGGCGCCAAGCTCGACTCGTTCCGCGCGGTCGACGACCGGCTCGCCGTCGAGGGCACCACCGTGCAGCTCTCCGGCGGCGTCGCGCTGGCCGACGCGACCTCCACCCGCTCCACCGACGACCTGGCCCGGGCCGAGATCATCTCGCTGCCCGTCGTCCTCGTCCTGCTGCTGTTCCTCTTCGGGTCGCTGGTCACCGCCTCGCTGCCGGTGCTCGTGGGCGGGGCCGCGGTGCTCGGCTCGTTCGGCGTGCTGCACGCCATCGCCGGCGTGCACGACGTCAACTCGTTCGCGGTCAACGTGGCCAGCCTGCTCGGCCTCGGCATGGCGATCGACTACGGCCTGTTCATGGTCGGGCGGTTCCGGGAGGAGCAGGCTCCTGGGGCGTACGCCGGAAGAAGCCGTCAGCCCGGACCGTCGCCACCGCCGGGCGCACCGTGGTCTTCTCCGCCACCCTGCTGATGATCGCGCTCGGCGGCCTGCTGCTCTTCCCGCAGGGCTTCCTGAAGTCGCTGGCCTACGGCGGGCTGTCCGCCGTCGGGCTGGCCGCGCTCCTGTCGTTGACGCTGCTGCCGGCGATGCTGGCCCTGCTCGGGCCCAACGTCGACAAGCTGCCCGATCCGCCTCCCCGGCCGCACCGGCGGCACCTCCTTCTGGGACCCGGCTGGCCGAGGGGGTGCTGCGCCGGCCGGTCGTGGTCTTCGTGCTGCCGATCGTGGCCGGGCTGCTGCTGCTCGCGGCGCCGATCGGCGGGGTCCGGTTCGGCGAGGCCGACGAACGGACGCTGCCCGCGGGCGACCCGGCCCGCCAGGCGGTCGAGACGCTGAAGACCGACTTCCCCGCAGTTGAGCGAGCGCCGGCCTGCAGGTCGTGCTGCGCGGCACGCGCGGCCGACACGCGCCGCCTTCGCGGCCGTCGGTGCGTTCAGATCGCGGTGGGCAGGTGCCCGGGGTCAGCCCGTGAGCCCCAGCGGGCGGCGGGGCGACCTCACCGTCTTCAACCGCGACCCTGAAGTCGACCGACCCGTTCAGCACCGAGGCCCGCGGCGGCGGTCGACGACATCCGGGCGCTGACCCGTGCCCGTCGGACACCGGAGCTGCTGGTCGGCGGCACGACCGCCCGCAACGGTCGACAGCCTGACGGCGACCTGGCCGACCGGCTGCCGCTGATGGTGAGCCTGCTGGTCGGGGCCACGCTGCTGCTGATGTTCCTGGCCTTCGGCTCGATCCTGCTGCCGATCAAGGCGGTGGTGATGAGCGCGCTCAGCCTCAGCGCCACCTTCGGCGTCCTGGTCTGGATCTTCCAGGACGGGCACGGGGCGTCCTTGCTCGACATCACCCCGGCGCCGCTCGAGGCGGGCATCGTCGTGCTGATGGCGGCCGTGGTGTTCGGCCTGTCCACCGACTACGAGGTCTTCCTGCTCTCCCGCATGGTGGAGGCCCGCGCCAACGGGGCGTCGACCAAGGAAGCGGTCACGGTCGGGCTGGCCCGCACCGGCCGGGTGATCAGCGCGGCCGCGCTGCTGCTGATCGTGGTGACCGGGGCGTTCGCGCTGTCATCGGTGACGACCATGCGGTTCGTCGGCGTGGGCATGATCGTGGCGCTCGTGCTGGACGCGACCGT
>CBDCJN010000046.1:0-55345 GCA_965217855.1 Actinoplanes sp.
TGGTTTGCATGTGGCCGTCACGAACGAATGGGAAGACTTCCTTATCGCACCACAATCGTGGCTTCTCCCCCGAACCAAACTAGCAGACGCGAAGAAGCTGTTCACGATGCAACCTGTTCCACCAAAGGCTAACGACGATTGGACTGACGATTTGACCGAGGCCGTTAAACGCCTTGACTCTAAATCTGTAAAGAAGATAAGGAAGACAAACGCACATCCCGATTTGCTTCTCGGAATATAGATTCAAATCTATTCGGGAGAGACTGGGGACTTCGTTACCCGTCTTCGGTCAAGCCTCCTTTGGCGTCTGACAAGCACACCAAAAGGGACGCCTCACCGGCCGAACCCCGAGTGTCCTTTTTTGTGGACATTGTGTTCGGCCTGTGACAGCTACCAGGAATGGGTGGGCGTCACGAATGGCCGAAAATGGCACATCTGACGGGACGCCATTTCGGCTGTCTTGGAGACACGGTGACGGCCGTTTGTCATAGCAGGGCCTACCGGCCGCTGCGCGAGATGGCCGCCCGCTACCACGCGGCCACCGACGCCACCGCCGTCATCACCGACGTCGACGAAATCCTGACCCCTTCACCGGGCCACGCCGCCGACCCTGTCCACGGGCTCGTCCTCACCATCCACCGCGGCCGGCCATGCGAGGCTGGGCGACGGTCCGTCCTCACCCGTTGCCGTGACCGGCCACGTCGCGCCGGCCGCAGAGCAGCCGCCCCTCGCCCAGGTCGGCCGAACGGCGCAGCCGGCCCTCCGCGACGTGGGTGTGGTCGTGTCGGGGCTGCGGGCTCGCTATCCGCAGGCCACGCGCGATGCTGTGGTGCTCGACGACCTGGTGGTGCGGCCGGGCGAGATCGTCGCGCTCAGCGGCCCGTCGGGCGCGGGCAAGACGACCGCGCTGCGCGTCCTGGCCGGGCTGCAGGAAGCCTCGGCGGGGCTCGCGCACTCGGCCGGCCCGCTCTATCTGCCGCAGCGCCCCGCGTTGCCGCACGCGCGGACAGTCAGCGACCTCTTTCCGGCCGGCACCGGCGACGCCGACATGCGGGATGCCCTGCGCTCGGTCGGCCTGGACGCGGAACTGAGCCCGGCCACCCCCCTCAGCGAACGCGGCGGCGGCGTCTCGGCGGGTCAACGCCACCGATTGGCCCTGGCCTCGCTGCTGCATCTGGCCCGAACAAGCCCGGCGCCCGCCGTAGAGCGCCCCCTACCCAGCCCGCCCGCCCGGGGATGGGCTCACCCTACACTTCGGGAAACGAACGGCTCCGAGTTTTCCACAGGCCCCGAGCCGACAGCCTCTGCCGCCGCAAACCGGGCCGGCGCCCCGATCACGCTGCTGCTCGACGAGCCGACCGCCCACCTCGACTCCACCACCGAAGCGCTGGTGATCGACCGCCTGCGCGCCGCCGCGAGGGCCGGATGCGCCGTCCTCGTCGTGGCCCACCGCCCAGCGCTCCTGGCCGCCGCCGACCGGGTCGTCGCCCTGACGCCGCCGGGAGGCCCCCTCTCCCCGGCCACAACCGAGTTGGCCGCCGCCGCGCGCGACGCCACGATCGCCCCGGCACACGTCAGCGCGACCACGGTGGACTCGGCACTCACCCTGACCGGCAACGACGCGAACAGCTCGACACCCGCCTGGCGGCGTTCCGGGGTGGCGGTGGCGCTCGGTAGTGGGTCGGCGCTGGCTGGGGTGGTGTTGACCGGAGCGGCGGCCTGGCTGCTGGTGCGGGCGTCGTTCCTGCCGCCGGTGCTGACGCTGTCGACGGCGGTCGTGCTCGTGCGGGGTAGTGCGGTCGCCCGGCCGCTGCTGCGGTATCTCGAGCGGCTCGTCGCGCACGATGTGGCGTTCGCCCGGCTCGGCGTCTGGCGGGCGCGGGTCTTCGCCGATCTGATTCCGCGGGTTCCGGGGCCGGGGCTGCGCCGGCGCGGAGACCTGCTCAGCAAGGTGGTCGACGACGTGGACGCGCGGGTCGACGGACTGCTCCGGGGGAGGCTGCCCGCGCTCGTCGCGCTCGTCACGGTGGTGATCGCGGGAGCGGTCGCCCTCGCGGTGAAGCCGATCGTGGCTGTCCCGCTGGCGGCCGGGCTGCTGATCGCCGGGGTGCTGGCGCCGATGCTGGCCGCCCGTCAGGCCACGCGGGACGAAGCGGCCACCGGTGACGCCCGGGCCCGGCTGCGCGACGCCATGGTCGAGACGGTCGACGGGCTCGAGGATCTGGCCACCGGGGACGGGCTGCTCGACGTGCCGCATCGGCGCAGCCGCGACCTCGCCCGCCTCGAGGCCCGGGCGGCCCACACGGCCGGCCGGTCCGCCGCGCTCGCGCACCTGGGCTGGGGCATCGCCGTCGTGGGCACCGCGTTCACTCTCGGCGGCCTCACCCCCGAATGGTCCGCCGTCCTGCTCCTGGCGACCGTCGTGCTGGGCGAGACCGTCCTGCCTCTCACCGACGCCGCCGTGGTCCGCCAACGAGCCGCCGGCGCCAAGGCCCGCCTGGCCACCCTCACCGCCGAACCACTCGCAGCCGCCCTCCCGCGCGCAGACGCCGCAGCGTCCGTGACGGCAACTAGGGGTGTTCGCCTTTGCGGGGTCAGTGCGGGGTGGGACGGTGCGCGGGAACCGGTTCTGCGGGGGCTCGATCTCGAGCTGCCGGCCGGGGCCCGGGTCGCGGTAATGGGGCGTTCGGGCTCGGGCAAGTCGACCCTGGCCGCCGTCGTCGCCCGGCTGCTCGCACCCCGCGGCGGCAGCATCGCGTACGGGAGCGGGAGGGTTGTGCTCGTGGGCGACGAGACCGGGCACATCTTCGCGTCGACGGCGCGGGAGAACCTGCGGCCGGCCCAGCCCGATGCGAGCGACGACGAGCTGCGAGCGGCCCTCACCCGCGTACGGCTGGAGGGGTGGCTCGATGCTCTGCCGGACGGCCTCGACACGTGGCTGGGCAGCGGTGGCACGACGATGTCCGGTGGTCAGGCCCGCCGGTTCGCCACCGCGCGGGCCCTGCTGGCCGGCCCGGCGGTCCTGATCCTCGACGAGCCGACCGAAGGGCTCGACGCCGACGGGGCCGAGGCGCTGATGGCCGATCTGCTCGACGCGGCCGACGGCCCCACCGTCCTGCTCCTGACGCACCGTCCCGAGGGCCTCGACCGGGTCGACCGCATCTACGAGCTGACCGATGGCCGGCTGACTCCGAAGGCGCCGGCCCGGACAGCGTGACCGTGCTCGCCCGGAACGGGCCCGTCACGCGAGCCCCGACAGTGCGTCCTGGAGGAAGCGCAACTGCGGGGTGAGCAGGTCGGTGTCCGGCGGGATGTGGCTGGCGCCGGCCAGGGGCAGGACGGTGTGCGGCTTTCCGGCCGCCAGCAGCGCCGCGGACAGCCTCATCGTGTGGGCCGGGTAGACGTTGTCGTCGAGCAGGCCGTGGATCAGCATCAGCGGCCTCTCCAGGCGGGGCGCGTCGGCGATCAGCGACCCCGCGTCGTACGCGCCGGGGTGGTCGGCCGGGTGGCCCAGATAGCGTTCCTGCCAGTGCGTGTCGTACAGCCGCAGGTCGGTCACCGGCGCCCCGGCCACCCCGGCGTGGAACCGGTCGGGGCGGCGCAGCACGGCCAGCGCCGCCAGGTAGCCGCCGGCCGACCAGCCGCGGATCCCGACCCGGCCGAGGTCGAGTTCGGGGTAGAGCGCGGCCACCGTGTCGAGAGCCTCGATCTGATCGTCGAGCAGTTTGTCGGCCGAGCGGCCGTACGCCTCGTGCTCCCACACCGGCCCGCGCCCGGGGGTGCCGCGCCCGTCCGCGACGATCACCGCGAACCCCTGGTCGGCGAACCACTGCGACACGTAATACAGCCCGCGGTCGGCCGCCACGCGCTGGGCGGCCGGTCCGCCGTACGGGTCGAGCAGCACCGGCAGCCGTTCGCCGCGCTGCCACACCGCCGGGAACAGCACCGCCGTGCGCAGGTCGCGCTTCCCGGCGCGCAGCAGCGAGACCTTCGGAACGACCGGCGAGCTCAGGGCCAGATCTTTGACCGTACGGGAATACGACTCCCCCGCCGCCCACGTAACACTCGCCGCGGAAAGAGTCGTGGAGCTGATCACCGTGGTGCCGCCTGCGCGCAGCCCGCTGTGCCGTCCGGGTTCGGTGGTGAGCTGCCGCAGCCCGTCGGCCGCCGACCACGACCACACGTGGGTCTCGGTGGGTTCGGCCGAGCCGGTGAAGAGCACGGTGTCGCCGTCCACCGCGACCACCTCGGCGACCTGCAGCCCGGGCGGTGTCACCTCGTCCCCGTCGAAAGTCAGGTGCCGGGTCTCGCCACGGTCGGCCGTCCAGATCAACGACCCGGCCCGCGTACGCCGGGGAACTCCCGGCACGATGGCTGTCCACTGTGGGTGGCCGGCCTCCGCGAGGACCGCCGGGCGATCGCCGGAGAGGTCGAGCACCCGCAGCGTCGTCTGGGGCCTGTTCTGCACGACGGCGAGCAGCCCGTGCTCGTCCCACCGGACGTCGACCAGGTATTCGTACTCATCCCAGCCGAGATCGACCACCCGGCGCTCGCCGTCGCGGCCGAGCACGAGCAGCTCGACGATCGCGTTGGCCGTGCCCGCCCGCGGGTAGCGCTGGGCGGTCGGCGGCCGGGTGGGCTCGCCGGGATCGCTCAGGTACCACACCTCGACCGCCGAGTCGTCGACCCGCGCCACGGCGAGCTGCTGCGAGTCGGGCGACCACCAGAACCCGCGCGTCCGCGACATCGACTCGGAGGCCACGTGCTCGGCCAGCCCGTACGTGATCTGGTCGTGCTCGGGCGAGGCCACGGCCCGATCCCCCGACCCGTCGGTGCCGATCAGCCGCAGCTCACCCGCGTGCACGTAGGCGACCGTGCTCCCGTCCGGGCTCACCGTGGCGTCGGTCAGCGGCGTCCGGGCCGGCAGCTCGCGCGTCCGGCCGGTCTCGGTGTCGACCAGGGAGAGCTTTTCGCCGACCGTGTACGCGATGACGCGTACCTCGGAATCGGTGCTGTAGCCGGAGATGCCCGCCGACCGATCCCGCGTCCGCTCGCGCCGGGTCCGTTCCGCGGCCGACATCGCCGCACCCGGCGCGCGCGCTCCCGGATCGGCCAGCAGCCGTTCCTCGCCCGTGGCCACGTCGAGACTCCACAGCCGGCGAACCGGATCCTCCCCGCCGAGGCTGCGCAGGAAGACGATCCTCTTCCCGTCGGGCGCGACCGTGAACCGCTGCGGCCGGCCGAGCGTGAACCGCTGCGTGCGTGCCACCAACCGGGGAAACGTGACCAGCATCCCGACAGTCTTACTCTTCCGATCAAGCCGGTTCGAGGGACGGCCGGTGCGGCGGACCCTATGTAGGGTGCCATACATGGGTGAGCCACGGATCACGGCGTCGGTGCTGAAGGTGCTGGCCGCGATGCTCGCCGACCCGGGGGCGCAGCGTTACGGCCTGCGGCTGATGCAGGACACGGGCCTGCCCAGCGGCACGCTCTATCCGATCCTGGCCCGGCTCGAGCGGGCCGGGTGGGTCGAGTCGCGCTGGGAGGAGATCGACCCGGTCGCCGAGGGCCGTCCCAGCCGCCGGTATTACCTGCTCACCGCCGACGGCGTGGTCGCCGCCCGCCGCGAGGTCGCTCTCATGCAGCAGCAGATGTCCCGGGCCGTGGGCCCCGTGGGCCGCGCCCAGGAGGCGTCATGAGTCTCGCCGGTCGCCTCGCCCGGGCGGGGGTGCGCGCCGCGGCCCGACGGTGGCCGGTCGAGCTCGCCGAGCTGATGCGCGACGAGTGGCTGGCCGAGCTGGCCGCCGTCGACGGGAGCTGTCGCAAGCTGACCTTCGCCGGCTCGCTGGTCGTCTCGCCCGCGGTCGACGAGCCGTCCTGGCCCGAGCGGGCCTCGGCGGTCGGGCGCGCAACAGCGGTGGCGGCCGGCGTGACTCTGCTGGCCGCGTTCGCGACCAACCTGGCTCGAGGTTCCGACCTGTTCGCCCCGGCCGTGATCGTTTTCGCCGCCGTCGCCCTATGCGTCGTGGGTGTCCGCGTCAGAAGCTCGATCGCCCTGATGGGCGCGGCCCTGTTCGCGTTCCTGCTGGCGGGCAACCCGGTGCCGATCATGCCGTTCATGGGCGCGGCCGACATCGCCCCGGCCGTCGTCGTGTGGGCCGCGGGGCTGGCCGTCGTCGCCCGGGTGACGAGGCGGCTCGCCGCTGACGGGCACCGGCGGCGAGCGGCCCTGGCCGGCGTGGGCGGCGGGCTGGTGGCGCTTGATCTGGCCGTCGCCGCGGGGTCGGCCCACGCTGCGGCCGTGCTCTCGGTGCCGGCCTGGACGGCGCCGGCCTGGTTCCCGCTGGCCCTGCTGCCGGGCGGCACGGTCCCGTTCGGCCCGGAGTTCGCCGACGGCTCCGCGGTGTTCGGCCGTCTCCAGGCCGCCGGGCCCGCTTTCCACGCCTCCGACATCCTGCTGGCCAACGCCGCGGTGATGGCCGGCCCCCTGCTCCTGTGTGCCGCCTTCGTCCTGGCCGGCACCCTTCGCCGCTCCGAGCTGAGCGCCACCCACCGGCCGGGCCGCGCCGAGGCGCGTTCGGGCCAGGCCACGAGCCGGATCCAGCTCGGTGCCGGGCTCATGGCCGCACTCGGGGCGCTCACGGCCGGGCCGTTGCTGCCGGCCTCCGGCGGGGACGCCAACGTCGTGCTGCGCCAGATGCTCGACAACTCGACCGCGTTCGGCTTCGGGTTTGTCGAACATCCGGCCGGGCTGGGTGCGGTCGCCTTGCTGGCGGCGCTCCTGGCGATGCGGCTGATCCCCGCGGCCCGACCCGCCGCATAACAAGCCGAACACGAACACTGCCGTGCAGGTCAAACCCTATGTAGAGTTTCTAGCATGGGTGCCAAGAAGATCTGGATCGCCGCCGGACTGGTCGCTGCCGTCACCGCGGGCTCGGCTCTCGGGAAGCCGGCCGAGGCGCGGATGACCGATCTCTCGGTCTACCTGGGCGCGGTCAACGGCCTGACCGACGGCGCGAGCCTGTACGACTTCACCCGCGGCGCCGCCCCGTTCACCTACCCGCCGTTCGCCGCCCTGCTCTTCACCCCGCTGACCTGGCTACCGGTGATCGTCGTCCAGCTCGCGTGGACCCTCGCCACCCTCGCCACCGTCGCCGGCCTCGCGGTCCTGGTGACGAGGCAAAGGACCACCGGCACGACGACGGCGTTCGCGGCCCTGGCGCTGGTGCTCTCGGCGCCGGTCTCGTCCGATCTCAAGTACGGCCAGGTCAGCCTCTTCCTGGCCGCGCTCGTCGCCGTCGATCTGCTGGCTCTGCGCCGTACGCCCTGGTTCGGTGCTCTGATCGGGGTGGTCGCCGCGGTCAAGCTGACCCCGCTGATCTTCATCCCGCTGCTGTGGTTCGCCGGCCGCCGGAAGGACGCCGTGGTCGCCGGTTCGACGTTCGCGGGCTGTGGCCTGGTCGCCGCGCTCGCGCTGCCCGGCGACTCGTGGCGTTTCTGGACCGGCGAGGTCTTCCACGTGAGCCGTCTCGGCTACATCACCGGCGTCGGCAACCAGTCGCTGAACGGCGCCCTGATGCGGCTCGACCTGCCCACCGCCCTCGGCACCGGGCTTGTCCTCGCGATCGGCGGCGCCGTCACCCTGATCGCGCTCCGCCGGGCGGCCCGTCGGGCCCGCCACGGCGACTGGCTCTCGGCCATGGTCGTCGTCGGGGCGGCGAGCGTCGTGCTCTCCCCCGTGTCGTGGACCCATCACCAGATCTGGCTGGTCCTGGCCGCGCTGCTCCCGGTCCGCCACCCGGCGCTCTGGCGCGCCGCGGTCCTGGCCCTCATGCTGCTGCCGGTGACCGCGCTGCCCCTGCTGAGCGAGTCCCGCCTGCTGCTGGCGATCGTGGTCGCCGCCGTGATCCCGCTGGTTCAGGATCCCGATCGCCGCTGGGACGGGATCCGCACCCCGCCGGTGTCGGACGGCGGCCGCAGGGCGGTCACCGTGGCATAGCCCTCGGCCAGCAACGCCAGGTCGGTGCCGGGCACCAGCCGTTCGCCCGTGCGCTCGATCCCCGTGCGGACGAAGCCCTCCCCCGACTCGGCGACCGACATCTGCACCTGCCCGAACGTGGCCAGGGCGGCCTCACGCACCTCGGGCGGCGTCGCCCGGTCGGGCACGTTCAGATTGAGCACCGTCGCCGCGGGCGCCGCGAGCAGCGTGCCCAGCAGCGAGATCGCGATCCCGGCGGCCGTGTCCCAATGCAGCACGTCGTCGGAGGGCACGACGATCGCATTACCACCGGTCGCGGACGAGACGGTCGCCTCGGGGTCGAGCACGTCCAGCGAGACCGCCAGCGCGCTGAGCCCGTTGGTCACCGCGGTCAGCGCCGCCCCGACCGTGCCGGAGTGCAGCACCGCCCGGCCCGCGTTCGCGCCGCGGTTGATCCCGGAGAGCACGATGTCCGGCGGCGGCCCGAAGGCGCCGATCGAGGCGAGCACCACGATGTACGCCGGGGACGCGGTCACCCCGTACGCCGGGAGGCCGTCCAGGTCGTGGTGCGACAGCATGATCTGGCCGTCCGACACGACCGCGGTCAGGGCCGCGCTCATCCCGCTGGCCTCGTCCTGGGGCGCCGCCACGACCACCTCGTAGTCGCGCGCCACCGCCCGGGCCAGGGCTCGGATGCCAGGCGCCGTGACACCGTCGTCGTTGGTGATCAGCACCCGTGTCGTCATCGCCGCTCGATCCGGACGCGTCCCGTCAGTTCCCGCACCGCCTCGGCCCTCCCCGTCCTCAGCCGGATCACGTCAGCCAATTTTGATCAGCCGCAAGTAGCGCCGGCCGGCCGCGAACCGGGTGCCGCGCGGCTCGACCCGCAGCCGGACGGTGGCGCCCGGGCCGAGGTGGATCGGGACGGGGTCGCTGCCGGTCCAGTCGAGCTTGGCCCGGACGGTGTGTGTCCCCGGCGGCAGGGCCAGCGACAATTCCCGCCCGCAGCGCACGACCCCCTTCACCGCGCCGTCGATGATGATCTGGTACGCCCGGGACCGGTCGATCCAGTGACCCGAGGGCCGTTCGACGGTGAGGGTGGCAATGACGGTCATAGAAGAGGATGCTGCCACCAGCCGGGCCCGGCCGCAGATCTCAGCTCTCGAGCAGCTTGCGGACGGCCCGTTCGCTGCCCGAACTGACGACCTCACCCTGCTCGTACGCCTCCAGGACGCGCGGATCGACGTACGAGGAGCGGGCCACCGCCGGCGTGTTGCCCAGCAGGTCGGCCACCTCCTTCATGGCGTGCGACACCACCCGTCTGCGCTTGGCCTCGGTGGGCTGCGGCCCGGCCTCGGCCAGCGAGCGGGCCGCCGCGACCGTGCCGTGCCACGTCCGGAAGTCCTTGGCCGTCATCTGCTCGCCGCTGATCTCGCGCAGATAGTCGTCGATGTCGTCGGCGTGGATCTCGTGCCAGCGGCGGTCCGACCGGTCGCTCCCGGCCGGCGGGAGGACCAGGGCCTTGATCCGCTCGACCGCCGCGGCGTCGGTCAACGGCGAGTCGTCGGTGTCGCGAAGGCTGAAGCCCCGGCCGGCGCCCTGGCGGGAGTATCCGGGCGTGCTGAGATCGGTGCGCCGCAGCCGCAACGCGTACTCCCTAGATCTGGTTCTTGAGTTCCTTGGCGAAGAAGTCGAGGAAGCCGTCCGGGTCGGGGCCGGCGTTCATCAGCACGATGTGGTCGTAGCCGGCCTCGGCGTACTCGCGCACCGACTTCACGTACGGCTCCGGGTCGGGGCCGACGGCGAACTGCTCCGCGATGTCCTCGGGGCGCACCGTCGCCGAGGCGGCCTCGAAGTTGACCGGGTTGGGCAGCTCGGCCATCACCTTCCAGCCGGTCACCGCCCACCGCATGGTCTTGTGCGCGGCCTGCACGGCCTCGTCGGCGGTCGGCGCCCAGGCGACCGAGGTCTCGGCGTATTTCGGGCCGCTGCCGCCGGCGCCGGTGAACGCCTCGACCAGATCGGCCCTCGGCTCGGTGGCGAACAGCCCGGTGCCGTGCGTCGCGGCGAGCTCGGCGGCGTCCCGGCCACCCGCGGCCACGGCGATCACCGGCAGCTTGTCCGGCAGGTCGAACACCTGCGCGTCCTCGAGCTGCAAATGCTTTCCCTCGTACGACTGATAGCCGCCCCGCCACAGCAGATTGATGATGTCGAGCGCCTCCACCAGCCGCTCGTGCCGGCCCCGGACGCTGGGGAAGCCCAGCCCGACGACGTGTTCGTTGAGCCTCTCCCCGGCGCCGATGCCGAGCGTGAACCGGTCGTCCGAGATGATCGCCAGCGTCGCCGCGGCCTGCGCGATGATCGCCGGGTGGTAGCGGACCGTCGGGCAGGTCACGCCGGTGGCCAGCCCGAGCTGGTCGGTGCGCATGGCGATCGCGCTCAGCACGTTCCAGGCGAACGGCGAGTGGCCCTGCACGTCGAGCCACGGGTGGAAGTGGTCGCTGATCTCGACGAAGTCGAACCCGGCCTGCTCGGCGGCGACCGCCTGGCGGATCAGCTCCTTGGGTCCGAAGGCCTCGGCGGCCAGCTTGTAACCGATTTTCATAATTCTGCTGCTTCCCCTCGGTGACCGGTGCAAACACGTCCGAGCCGGTCCCGGTGCGGGGCCGGCTCGGAGGAGTGATCAGGTGATCAGGAAGTGGCCTGCCGGGCCCGCTCCTTCACGTCCTGCGCGTTCGACTGCGCCGAGTCCTTGGTCGTCCGGGCGGCGTCGCGCGCCGTGTCCTTGACCTGGGCCACGGCCTCCTGCGCGGTGCCGGAGAGGTCGTCCTTCATCTCGGTGGCAACATCCTTCACCTTGTCGGTGAGCTCGCCGCTGTGGTCCTTGAGCTCCTGGCCGGCCCGCTTCTCGACGTCGGTCACCGGGATCAGCGTGGCGGCCAGCAGGCCGACGCCGAACGCGATGATGCCGGCTGCGAGCGGGTTGCCCTGGGTCTGCGAGGCGACCGCCTGGGGCGCGCTACGAACGGCGTCCGCGGCCTGGTGGGCCTTCTCGCCCGCCGCGTCACCCAACTGCGAAGCCTTGTCACCGACCTGCGACGCCTTCTCGCTGGCGGCGTGCCGCCCGTGCTCGCTGCTGCCCATGACCTTCTCCTTCGCCGCCGTCCAGCGCCGCTGGGCGACCTTGGCCGGGCTCGTCTTCTCGGCCAGCAGGTCGACGTCGCGCGTCAGCGACGCCCGGGTGTCGGCGATCTGCTGCTTCAGCCGGTCGGGTTCTTGAGCCATCGGGCGTCCTCCTTGATCGTGTCGACGGTGCGGTGAGGCAGGGGGTCGACGGTCTTGAGCTTCTTCTTGCCGGTCACGTAGAGCACAGCGCCGACGACGCCCCAGAGGGCGGCGACGATCAGGGCGGCCCAGCCGGCCGGCATGACCGCGTCCAGCGCGAAAACGAGGGCGAAACTGAGCAGAAGCACGGTGAAATAGCCCGCCAGGGCGGCGCCGCCGAGCATTCCGCCGGCCTTGCCCGCCTTGGCGGCCTCCTGCTTGAGCTCGGCCTTGGCCAATTCGACCTCTTGCCGGAAAAGCGTGGAGAGGTCGTCGCTGATATTGCCGATCAGGTCACCGATCGACGTCTCGCTGACCTCCTCGGCATCGAATCCGTGGCGATTCGGTGCGGTCATCGGGGGCGCTCCGGGCTGTCGACCACGTATTCCTCGCGGACGATCGGCGTACCGGTGCCGGTGGAGGCGTATTCGGTCGCGCCGGCATAGCCCGGGGCCGTGCCGAACTCGTCGGTGCCGGCCGGGTAGCCCGGCGTGGTGGCGGCGGCGGCGGGGTGACCCGTGGTGTCCGGGTTGGACACGAAGGAGTCGGTGGCCGGTTTGCCGGCGCCCGCCTCCGGGTCGGCCTTGGCCACACTCTTGCCCAGCCGGCCGAGCACGAAGCCCGCGGCCAGCGCGGTGGCCAGGAACGCGCCAGGACGCCGCCGGGCGAAGTCCTGCACCTCCTGGAGCACGCCCTCGGGACCGTTGCGGTCGAGGTAGTCCGCGAACTGCCGGCCGCCGTCGGCCACCCGGGAGACGACCGCCGCGGCCGGGGAGTCGCCGCGGTCGCCGCGCATCTCGTCGAGCTGGTCGGCGGTCTGGCGGATCGAGGTCACAAGCTTGTCGTTCTGGCTGCGGGCCTGCTCGCCGACGCGGTTGCGCACGTCCGAGGCGAGGTTGGCCGCCTGTGCCTTGGCCTCTTGACCGACCCGCGCGGCCTGGTCCTTGGCGGTGTCCTTCACGTCGGCGGCCGCTTGGCCGGCCTGCGACGCGACCTCCTTGGCGGCACTGTCCGACCCGGATCCGGCCGTCCGGCCGTAGGGCTCGGTGGTGTAGGTCTGGCCGGGGTAATTCTGCACGTCGACCGGAAAGGCATCGTCCGGGTTTCGAACGCCCGCTGGTGCGTCGCTCATGATATTTCCTCCAGGGGGATTTCTTATTTTGGCTCCGCCGAATTTGTACCCTCGCCCTGTTCTCTCATTCATACTTTCCGCACTGCAAATAAATTTCAGGGCATCGCATGATCCGCCGGAATGCGGGTAGCCGGGGCTCCCCGAAATGCCTGCCCCCGCTGGGCGGAGGCACGCCTAGCTGGCCTGTTACCCTGCCAAACCGTGAGTGAGCAGAGCCCCGCGCGGATCATCGGCGGCCGCCCGTTCGATTTTTCCCGGCGTGTCGCGGTGATGGCGATCGTCAACCGCACCCCCGATTCCTTTCACGATCGCGGCCGCACTTTCGCGCTCGAGAGGGCACTCGAAGCGGTGCGGCGGGCGGCCGACGACGGCGCCGACTGGATCGATGTCGGCGGGGTGCCGTTCGCGCCCGGGCCCGAGGTGAGCGCGGCCGAGGAGCTCGACCGGGTGCTGCCGGTCGTCGAGGCCGCGAAGGCCCGCACGGTCGTCTCGGTCGACACGTTCCGGCCCGAGGTCGCGGCCGAGGTGATCAAGGCGGGGGCCGGGGTCGTCAACGACACCTCCGGCCTGCGCGACCCGGCGATGGCCGACGTGGTGGCCGGCACCGACGCCCAGCTCGTGATCACGCACAGCCTGGCCCCGCCGCGCACGCTCTGGCCGGGCCCGCAGTACGCCGACGTGACCGGCGAGGTGAGCGCCTTCCTGCGGGACCGGGTGGCGGTGGCGCTCGCGCACGGGGTGCGGCCCGACCAGATCATCATCGATCCGGGGCACGACCTGAACAAGAACACGTTCCACACGCTGGAGATCACCCGCCGGCTCGACGAGATCGGCGCGATCGGCTACCCGCTGCTGGCCGCGGTCAGCAACAAGGACTTCATCGGTGAGACGCTCGACCGCGAACAGCCCGACCGGCTGGCCGGCACGCTGGCCGCGGTCGTCTTCTGCGTGCTGCGCGGCGCCCGGATCGTGCGGGTGCACGACGTGCGGGCGACCGTCGACGCGGTCCGCATGACCGAGGCGATGCTGGGCTGGCGCGACCCCGCCTGGACCCGCCACAACATCTGACCCTAGGGGCGGTGGCCCAGGTCGTCGAAGGTGCTCAGCAGGTCGACCGCCCAGGGCTGCGGCGGCACCGAGTGGGGGCCGATCACGCGCATGGCGCCCATGCAGGTCAGCAGCATGCCGACGGCGAAGAAGTCGCGCGCCTCCTCGGCGGTGGCGCCGGTCACCTCGCGGACGACCTCGTAGAGCCGGCCGAAGCAGGCCCGCACCGGGTCGCCGATCGCCGGGTCGGCCGCGGCCGCGAAGCCGTGCAACAGCATGGTGATCAGCTCCGGCCGCTCCAGCAGCTCGCCGTACGCCTCACCCAGGCTGGCCAAAGTGGGCTCGCGCTCCGCGGCCGCGCGCCACTTCACCTCGATCTGGTCGCCCGCGTGCTGGACGGCGGCCAGGAAGAGCTCCTGCTTGGTGCGGAACAGGCGGATCACGTACGGCTGGGAGACGCCGGCCAGGCGGGCCACCTGATCGGTGGTGGTGCCGGCGTAGCCGTCCTGGCTGAACGCGGTGACGGCCGCGGCGATCAGCTGTTCCTGGCGTTCCTCGGCGGTGAGGCGGGTTCGGGTCACGGTTGACATGTTATCAGTCAATAACTAACGTGGCCGTCGTGGTTATCAGTCGATAACAACTTCTTGGGGAGAACACGATGACCGCCGTACTCGAGCAGCCCGCCGCGGCACCCCGGCGCGCCCACCGACCGATCGCCGCGGTGCTCGCCGCGGTCGGCATTCCGATCTTCATGGTCACGCTCGACAACCTCGTGGTGAGCACCGCGCTGCCGGTGATCCGCACCGAACTGGGCGCGTCGCTGGCCGAACTGCAGTGGTTCGTCAACGCGTACACCCTGCCGTTCGCGGCCTTCCTGCTCACCGCGGCCGCGCTCGGCGACCGCATCGGCCGCCGGCGCATGTTCATCGCCGGGCTGGTCGTCTTCACGCTCGCGTCGGCCGCCGCCGCGCTGGCCAGCGAGCCGTGGGAGCTCACCGCGGCCCGGGCGGTCCAGGGCCTGGGCGGCGCGGCCGTCGCACCCTTGTCACTGACCTTGCTCGCCGCCGCGGTGCCGGACAGTTTCCGTACGGCCGCGGTCGGCATCTGGGGTGGCATCAGCGGCCTCGGCGTCGCGGTCGGCCCGGTCGTCGGCGGCGCGGTCGTCGAGGGCCTCGACTGGCACTGGATCTTCTGGCTGAACGTCCCGGTCGGCGTCATCGCGGTCGTCCTGGCCGTCACCGTCCTCGGCGAGTCCCGCGGCGGCGCCCGCCGGCTCGACCCGCTCGGCCTGGTGCTCTCGGCGGCCGGCATGCTGCTGGTCATCTGGGGTGTCGTCGACGGCCCCGAGCACGGCTGGACCTCGGGCCGCGTCCTCGGCATGCTGATCGGCGGCGGCGTCCTGCTGGCCGCGTTCGTCACCTGGCAGGCCCGCAGCAGGTCACCGATGCTGCCGCTGCGGTTGTTCCGCTCCCCCGGGTTCAGCCTGGTCAACGCGGTCACCCTGACGTTCTCGGCCGGCGCGTTCGGCTCGGTCTTCCTGCTGGCCCAGTTCTTCCAGGTGGTGCAGGGCCTGAGCCCGCTCGACGCCGGCCTGCGCACCCTCCCGTGGACGGCGGCCCCGATGATCGTGGCCCCGCTGGCCGGCATCTTCGGCGACCGGATCGGCCAGCGCACCCTGATCTTCACCGGCCAGCTCTTCCTGGCCGCCGGCATCCTCTGGATCGGCCTGGCCACCAGCACCACGGTCGGCTACGGCAGCCTGGTCGTCGCCTTCCTGCTGGCCGGCATCGGCATGGGCCTGACCTTCGCCCCGATCAGCACGGTCGCCCTGGCCAGCGTGTCCGAAGAGGACCGGGGCGTGGCCTCGGGCGTCAACAACACGATCCGCGAAGTCGGCGTGGCCGCCGGCGTCGCCGCCCTGGCCTCCATCTTCAGCTCGTACGGCGGCTACACCACCCTGCAGTCCTTCGTCGACGGCGCCCGCCCGGCCGTGATCGTCGGAGCCGTGATCGTCGCCGCCGGCGCGGTGATCGCCCTGGGACTCCCCCGCCGCAAGACTGCCTGACCACTGTCGCCAAGATGCCGGGCCGCCCACCGCGGCCCGGCACCGGCAGATTTCGACCACGGTCGCGGCCTGAGTCTGGGCGTGGGTGGCCATCTTGAGATCGGGCAGGTCGGCGATGTCGCCCACGGCATAGGCGTTCGGGGCGCCGGCGACGGCCAGCGTTTCCAGCACCGGGACCAGGCCCTGGGCGGTGAGCTCGACCAGCCGCTCGTCACGCAGGTACCCGGTCTGCGTCCGCGCGCCGAAACCGCGGAACCAGATGTCGGCGCTGATCTCGTCGCCGGTTGTGGTCACGACAGTGAACTCGTGCCGGCGGCCCGGGGCCGGCGAAGGCATCCGAGCGAGACCGGTATTCAGGCGGAGCTCGACGCCGAGGGCGGACAATTGCTCGCAGAGGCTCTCGTGCAGCCGCCGGCCAGGTGCACTCCGCCGCGGTCGGCCGAGGTCACGGTGTCGTGGACGATCCGGCCGTGCTCGAGCAGGCCGGCACAGGGGAAGAACGCATGGGGCGCCCGGTCCGGGCGGACCAGGGCACGCAGCGACGCGGCGACGCCCAACCCGGGACGGCGACCTCTGACGTATGTCTTACCGTGGAGTGCGCTTCCGCGACATATCTTCTAGCGTCGATGATGTGCCGGACGAACCGAACGTCGGGCGGGCGTCCGTGGGGCGGCCGTCGCAGGGGCGTGCGCGGGTCGGGCGGGCCGTGGGCAAGGCGCCGTTGCCGGAAAACGCCAAGACCGAGATGTTCTCCGTCGAGGCGCAAGGGCCGCCGCCGGTCTTCGTCGATCCCACGGGCGGGCGGCGACGGTGGCTGCGCCGGGCGACGTACGCGGTGGGTGTGCTGTTGATCGTCGCTCTGATCGTGATCTGGGTCAGCCAGCTCACCGGGCCGGCCAAGCCGCCGCCGCACACGCCCTGCCCCAGCGCGACGGCCTGCGCGCCGTGACCGTCTACCGCGCGACGCCACCGCCGAGCGACCCGGCCGAGCAGACCGCTCTGCTGCCGCCGGCGCAGCGCCGGCGGCGGATCCGGCGGCGGCGGGTGGCGGCGGGCCTGCTCGCCCTGACCGTCCTGTTGCTGCTGGCCACGGTCATCCTGGTGTCGGTCTACACCGATGCCGGCTTCAGCCCGGACGGCACCGACCCGGCCTCGACGGGCAGTAAAGAGGTGCCCGCGGCCGTCCGCGACGGCGGCCCGGTGATCGACCTGACCGGCGGCGGCGAGGTCCGCACGTACGGGATGCCGGCCAAGACGATCGCGCTGACCTTCGACGACGGGCCCGATCCGCAGTGGACGCCCAAGATCCTCGATGTGCTCGCCAAGCACCGCACCCCGGCCACCTTCTTCGTGGTCGGCTCGCAGGTGGCCCGCCATCCGACGATCACCGAGCGGATCACCCGGGAGGGCCACGAGCTGGGCGGCCACACGTTCACCCACCCCGATCTGGCCGAACTGCCCGAGTGGCGGCGCGCGATGGAGAACTCGCAGACCCAGCTCGCGATCGCCAACGCCACCGGCGGCTCGACCCGGCTCATGCGGCCGCCCTACTCGTCGTTCGCCGATGCGCTGACCGACGAGGACTGGGAGACGGTGCAGGCGGTCGGCGCCCAGGGCTACCTGACCGTGCTCGACACGCTGGACAGCGAGGACTGGAAACGCCCGGGGGCCGACGCGATCGTCCGCAACGTCACCCCGAAGGGCAATGCCGGGCAGATCGTGCTGCTGCACGACGCGGGCGGCGACCGGTCGCAGACCGTGGCCGCGCTCGACCGGCTGATCCCCGAGCTGCAGCGCCGCGGCTACAAGTTCAGCACGGTCAGCGCCGCGATCGGCGGCCAGGCCAACCCGGCGGCCGGCGACCGGGAGGTCTGGCGGGGGCGGGGGCTGTTCTGGACCGTACGGGTGGCCGACGTCGTCCTGGGTCTGCTCTGGGTGCTGCTGATCACGGCGGGCGGGCTGATCGTCATCCGCACACTGATCCTGTTCGTCTTCGCCTGGCGGCACTCCCGGCACCGGCGCAGCGCGGACTGGTCGTGGGGGCTGCCGGTGAGCACGCCGGTGACGATCATCGTGCCCGCCTTCAACGAGGAGAAGACGATCGGGCCCGCCGTCCGGTCGCTCGCCTCGAGCGCCCACCCCGGGGTCGACGTGCTGGTGGTCGACGACGGCTCGACCGACGGCACGGCCGACGCCGTACGGGCGCTGAAGCTGAGAAATGTGCGGATCGTGACGATTCCCAACGGCGGCAAGGCCAACGCGCTCAACGCCGGGGTCCGGCTGTCGCGCCACGAGCTGGTAGTGATGGTCGACGCCGACACCGTGGTCGAGGCCGACGCCGTCCACCAGCTGGTGCAGCCGTTCGCCGACCCGGGGGTGGGTGCGGTCGCGGGCAACGTCAAGGTCGGCAACCGGCGCGGGTTGATCGGCAAGTGGCAGCACATCGAGTACGTGATCGGCTTCAACCTCGACCGCCGGCTGTACGACACGTTCGGCTGCATCCCGACCATCCCGGGCGCGCTGGGCGGGTTTCGGCGGACGGCGCTGACCGAGGCGGGCGGGCTCAGCACCGACACGCTGGCCGAGGACACCGACCTGACCATGGCGATCCACCGGGCCGGGTGGCGGGTGGTCTATCAGGAGACGGCCCGGGCCTACACCGAGGCGCCGGCCACCGTGCGGCAACTGTGGAAGCAGCGGTACAGGTGGAGCTACGGCACGATGCAGTCGATGTGGAAACACCGGCACGCCGTGGTCGAGCGGGGCGCCTCCGGCCGGTTCGGGCGGCGCGGGCTGCCGTTCATCGCGCTCTTCAGTGTGTTGCTGCCGTTGCTGGCGCCGCTGGTCGACCTGATGGCGGTGTACGGCGTGCTCTTCCTCGACCGTGAGATCACCGCCATCGGCTGGCTGACCATGCTGGTCGTGCAGGTGCTGACCGCGGTGCTGGCGTTCCGGCTCGACCGGGAACCACTGCGGCCGCTCTGGACCCTGCCGCTCCAGCAGATCGTCTACCGCCAGGTCATGTATCTGGTGCTGCTGCACTCGGCGCTGGCCGCGGTGACCGGGCGCCGCCTGAAGTGGCAGACGATCCACCGCACGGGCGATCTCAGCTCCGCGCCCGTTCCCGGACGTTGACCCACATCGTTGGACCGGCGCGTATAGGGTCAGCAACGTTCGGGTAGAGGAGGTGGCATGCCATCCCCAGGTGAGATTCTCGGCGGTCGATACCGGCTGGACGAACGGATCGCGGCCGGCGGCATGGGCGAGGTGTGGCGGGCCACCGATACGGTGCTCGGCCGCGACGTCGCGGTCAAGACGCTGCACGCCGACCGGGCCGGTGACCCCGGCTTCCAGGAGAGGTTCCGGCACGAGGCCCGGTCGATGGCCGCGCTGCACCACCCCGGCGTGGCCGACGTATACGACTTCGGCGAGACCGAGGGCGGCACGGACGCGTACATCGTGATGGCCCGGATCGACGGCGAGCCGCTCAGCGAACGGATCGCCGGGCAGGGCCGTCTCACCGCGGCCGAGACGATGTCGGTGGTGGCCCAGTCGGCCCGCGCGCTCGAGGCCGCCCACCAGGCCGGCATCGTGCACCGCGACGTGAAACCGAGCAACCTGATCATCAAGCCGGACGGCACCGTGGTGCTGGTCGACTTCGGCGTCGCCCGCTCGGCCGGCTCGTCCACCCTGACCGGCGCCAAGGAGGTCGTAGGCACGGCGATGTACATCGCCCCCGAGCAGGTCTCCAAGGAGCCCACCGGGCCGCCGGCCGACCTCTACGCGCTGGGCGTGGTCGCCTACCACTGCCTGGCCGGGCATCCGCCGTTCATGGGGGACAACCCGATCGGCATCGCGATGCAGCACCTGAGCGAGACCGCGCCCGACCTGCCCGACGACGTGCCGCCGGCGGTGCGCGCGGTGGTCACCCGGGCCATGGAGAAAAATCCGGCCGACCGGTTCGCGACGGCGGCCGCGATGGCCGAGGCCGCCGACCGGGCCGTGTCGGGTGGCGACACCACGGCGATCCTGGCCGCGCCGCGTTATGCGGCAGCGCCGGGGGCCGCGGCAGCGCCGCCCACTCTGACCGAGCCTGCTGGTCCCGGCGGCAGGCGACGGTTGCCGGTCGTGCTCGGCGCGGCCGGGGTGCTCGTGCTCGCGGGGGCCGTGGTCGCGCTGGCGATGTGGCTGCCCGACAACGACAACGACAAACCCGGCGTGACGTCGCCGTCCCAGTCGGTGCAGGGGTCGGCCGGGTCGGGCAATGCCCCCGCCTCGAACCGGACCTCGACGCGCACCCGGCCGCCGGCCACGACCGGCACCACCACCCGGCCCACGGCACCTTCGTCGGCGCCGTCGGTATCGGAGGAACCGAGCGACCCGCCGAGCAATTCGCAGCCGGCCACCTCGACCCCGCCGGACGACCCGCCCGCCTCGGAGGACACGGGCACGGACACCGGCGATGGGGGCGACGACACTCAGGCCGAGACCGAGTCAGGCTCCGGGACCGGGTCGAATTCCGGGCCCGGCTCCGGTTCCGGCGGCTGAGGTCGCGTCAGGCCGAGCGGGTGGTGGTGACCGCGGCCTTGAGCTCGGCCACCTGGTTGGCGAGCTGCTCGACCGCGTCGGCCAGCTTCGGAATCTGGTCGTTGGCGAGGCTGCCGGCCCGCAGGTTGGCGGTCACCAGCGCGCCGTCGGCCCGCTGCGAGGGCGTGCCCGTCGACCGGCCCACGTTGAAGGCCCAGATGTCGTCGATCTGCGCCTTGACCTGCTTGGCGATCTCCGCGGAAATCCACTTCTTGTCGGCTGCGGTGAGTGCCACGGGGACGTCCTCCAGATGCCAGGAAGCCGGCGAGGCCTCAAGGTTGGTCGAGTACGAGGATGAGAAGTGCGCGTGATGGTCGTGCGGGTTGGCGCCGGTGTAACGCTGCTGACGCCACCCCGAGCTCTGCGACCAGATCCGCCGGTTGTAGATGATGTAGCGCAGGCGTTTCTCGGCGCCCGACCGGCAGCGGGTGAGCAGGAACTGCACGACCTTTTCCATCGTCAGCCCGGGGACGCGCAGGTCCACGTCGACGTCGATCGCGTGCACCTCGTTGGTCCGGTCGGCGTCGTGGATCGGCACGTTTCCGGTCTCGTCCGGATTGTGATCCGACTGCTCGGCCTGATGGGCCGAGTCGCCGACCGAGCCGTCGCTGGACCTGTCCCGGTCCGGCGCGATCGCGTTGAACTCGGAGCGCAGCTTCACCAGGCAGGGAACCAAGATCCAGCTGGCCATTCGTCAGCTCCTCACGCTGCGTGGACAACGGCGGGCAACGCTACCAGTACCCGGACCGCGAGGTCATCACTCCGCCCGGGGGCCGATTGTCTTCTGTGGGAAACCCAACTCTCCACTTTGATCATGAACACTGAGTGACCCCTTCAACGGCAAAGGGCCGCCGGTGATCACCGACGGCCCTCCCACCTGCACGATCAGCCGATGCGGACCCAGACGTCGTCCAGAGCGCCGTGGAACTGGTCGTTCTTCTCGCCCACGCCCTTGCCGCCGAGGCTGAACGGTTGCGCGCTGTCGATCGAGAGCGTCTCGGGCACCGCGGTCGTGGCCTTGACCTCGTCATCGACCGCGATCGTCAGCGTCGGTCCGGTGCGGCGGCACTCGAGCGTGTGCCAGGTGTCGTCCGCGATCGAGGCGCGGCTCCGGGCCACGTACGTCGTCCCGCCCGCACGATCGGTGAGCACGCAGCTCGGCTTGCCCGTGACCCCGTCGACCTGCAGCTTGTACTGGCCGCCCTCGGAGGCGTACCCCTTCTGCAGGATGTTCTGCCCGTCGTTGCCGGTCGAGCCGGCCGGGGCGGTGGCCAGGCGGACCCCCGCGCCGTAACGCAGCGGCTTCGAACCCGGGTTGAGGTCGGGGGTGTTCGCGGCCTGCAGCACCAGCCGGGGACAGGGCGCCTCGGTGCAGCGCGGTGGGAAGGTCAGCGCCTGCCCGGCGGCGTGCGGCTCCATCGCGACCTTGCCGCCGTTACGGGTGACCGCGCGCAGCAGGTGCCGATGCCCCGAGCCGTCGTCGAACGTGCCGTCGGCCACCGTGCTGTCGAAGTTGTACGAGGCCACGGGACCGTCAGCCGCCGGCGCGGCAGTCGTCGGCACCTCGGACGGCGCGTCGGTCGGCGGGTCAACCGGATCGTCAGCCGGTGCGTCGGTCGCATCGTCGGCCGGAGCATCGCCCGAATCGTCGGCCGGAGCATCGCCCGCGTCATCGGGCGAGTCGTCGGCCGGAGCATCGGTCGAATCCCAGTCCGAGTCCCAGTCCGGGTCCGGGTCCGGGACCCGTGCGGATTCCGTGTGCGGGGTCGCGCCCGAGAACGCCACGTACCGCTTGCGGGAGACCGCGCTGACCGTCGTGAAGTCGCCGACCGCGCTGATCGAGCCGAGCGTCGCGCTGGTCGCGAGCTGGCGGGTGCCGACCACGCCGTTGGCCTGCGGCGCCCACTCGAGCAGGTTGCCCTGCGCGTCGACCGCAGCCAGCTTGCCGCGCCCGACCGAGCCGTCGGTGCAGACGCCCTTGACCCCGTTGTTCGTGGTCGTACAGGCCTTGTCGAAGTGCCCGCCGACGTAGGTGATGCCGTCGAGCACGGCGATCGCCTGGGCATCGCCGTCGAAGACCCGCGTCCACCGCGTCGCGCCCGAGAGGGCGTACGACACCGCACGCCCGCCCTGGCCGCCGAGTGCCGCATAGACGCCCGTCGCATCCGCCGTCACCGCGAAGACCTGTGAGACCGGCTTCGGAATGAAGGCCGGATCGACCACGCCGGTGGCCGGGTCCACAGCCGACAGCCGGAGCGTCGAGCTCACGTTGTTGGTGCGGTGGAACCGCCCGCCGACGTACACCCGCCGGGGGGTGGCCGCGACGGCGTTGACGATGTCGTCGGTGGTCGGCGCCCACGGGTCGAGGGCGCCGCTGCTCAGGGTGAAGGCGGCCAGGTTGCCGCGCGGCTTGCCGTCGACGGCAGTGATCCGGCCCCCGACGTAGAGGCGGCCGTTGCCGGCGGCGAGCGCGCTGGGCTGGCCGAGGACAGTGTGCTTGAGCGGGGCGAGCACCCCGTTGGTGGCACCGATCCCGGCCACCGCGTCCCGGTCGGTGTTGTTGACGTGGTCGAAGTCGCCGGCCGCGTAGACGACGTCCCCGGCGACGGCGAGCGCGCGCACGTTGGCGTCGGCCGCGGGCTGCCAGTCGAGCAGGGCGCCGGTGCGGGCGTCGAAGGCGGCCAGACGCGTCCGGGCGATGTTCTTGCCGTTGACGTTGGCGCTGGTGAAGCTGCCTCCGACAAAGACGGTCGAGCCGCGGTAGGCGACCGCGTAGACCGAGCCGTTGAACGACGGCGAGGTCACCGGCTGGGTGGTGACCACCCCGGCGATCGCCGCGCCACCCGCCGCGATCACCAGTCCGGCCACGGCGACGCTCAGACTACGGCGGACGCTTTTGCGGGCGGTTTTTCCGATGTAAGGCACATTGCTCGTTAACTAGACTTCTTGCCCGAGGTTGCGGTGACGGCTCTCACGAGCGATCTTCATTGCCGAATGTCGATGCAAACCACGACGAGGGAGAAATCGCCTACGGCGTTATCGCTCGCTGGACGCTTTCGTGCAGCAGGGTCCGGCGGCGATCGTGCTCGGCGGCCGAGTCGCCGGCCGTCGCGGTGCAGAAGGCGCTCGCCGGCGACCAGGCGCAGGCCATGCCGAGGACCAGCCCGAACAGGTCGGCCGGGTCGCCCGCGCGCACATGACCGGCGGCTTGGGCGCGCCTGATCGCGGCGAACTTGGGCGCGTCCGCGGGGTCGTCGGACAGCCGGCCGGCCGGGCGGCGCTCGAGCCGGAGCCAGGCCATCAGCCGCACCAGCTCAGGACGGCGCAGGTTCTCGTCGTAGATCGCGACGGCGAACCCCGCAAGATCCTCGGCGTCGTACGCGAGGGAGTCCATCAGCCGGTCGGCCCGGTCGGCGATCACGGCGTCGAACAGGCCGTCCTTGCTGCCGAACCTCGCCGTCCGCGTCGACTACTGCGGTGTCTGCCACAGCGACCTGCACTCCATGCACGGCCTCACCGGCAAGCCGATCGACGGGCTCGTCCCCGGCCACGAGTTCACCGGCACGGTCACCGCCGTCGGGTCGTCGGTCACCGGGTCCACCTGGTCGCGGTGGGCACGATCGTCGACTCGTGCGCCGTCTGCGCCATGTGCCGGCTGGGGCAGGAGAACTTCTGCTATCAGGGCGCGGTCACCACGTACGGCGGCACCGACCGGATCGACGGCACGACGACCCTGGGCGGTTACAGCCGGGAGTACGTGCTGCGCGAGAAGTTCTCGTACAAGCTGCCCGAGGGTCTCGACCCGGCGGCCGCGGCGCCGCTGATGTGCGCGGGCATCACCATGTGGGAGCCGATGCGCGCGGCCGGGATCGGGGCCGGCAGCCGGGTCGCCGTGGCCGGGCTGGGCGGGCTCGGGCACCTCGGGGTCGAGCTGGCTGTCGCGCTGGGGGCCGAGGTCACCGTGCTGAGCCGGACGGCGGACAAGGCCGGCGACGCCCGCAAGCTCGGCGCCGACGGGCTGGTGCTCACGACGGACGACGAGCAGATGAAGCAGGCGTTCGGCCGGTTCGACCTGATCCTCGACACGATCGCCGCCCCGCACGGCTTCTCGCCGCTGCTGCGCCTGCTCTCGGCCAAAGGCCCTAGACGAAGATGCTGAGGATCATCACGCAGGCGAAACCGACCACCGAGATGATCGTCTCCATCACCGACCAGGTCTTGATGGTCTGGCCCACCGTCATCCCGAAGTATTCCTTGACCAGCCAGAAGCCGGCGTCGTTGACGTGCGAGAAGAAGAGCGACCCGGCCCCGATGGCCAGGGCGAGCAGCGAGACCGTGGGCTTGTCGAGGGTGGCGGCGAGCGGGGCGACGATGCCGGCCGCGGTGATCGTCGCGACGGTGGCCGAGCCGGTCGCCACCCGGATGCCCACGGCGACCAGGAAGCCGAGCACCAAGGCGTTGATGTTGGCGTCCTTGGCCGCGTCGGCGACCACGTTGCCCACCCCGGCGTCGACCAGCACCTGCTTGAAGCCACCACCGGCGGCCACGATGAGCAGGATGCCGGCGATCGGCGGGAGCGAGCCGCCGAGCACGGCCGACGTCTGCTTACGGTCGAAACCGGCCCGCTTGCCGAGCGACCACATCGCCAGCAACACGCCGAACAGCAGCGCGACGACCGGCTCGCCCAGCAACTCGAAGAAGCCCCGCACCCCGTTGCCCTCCGCGAGCACCAGCTCGGCGACGGCCCGGGACAGCATCAGCACGATCGGCACGAGGACGGTCAGCACGGCCGGCCAGAAGCCGGGGTTGCGCCGCCCCTCGGGCAGTTGCTCGTCCACCAGCCGGTCGGGCTCGGTCGACGCGGGGTTGGCCACGTCGTCGCGGTCGACGAAGTCCTGGCCACCGGCCGGGCCCGCGCCGGGGCGGTCGGCGCCGGCGTTCGCGGTGGCCAGCAGCGGCGGCACGGGCAGGGGCACCCGCTTGGCGATCCAGTTGCCGAAGACCGGGCCGGCCACGATGACGGTCGGGATGGCGCAGATGATGCCGAAGAGCAGGGTGAGGCCGAGGTCGGCGTTCAGGTTGGCGATCGCGACCAGCGGGCCCGGGTGCGGCGGCACCAGGCCGTGCAGCACCGACAGGCCGGCCAGCGCCGGGATGCCGATGCGCAGCAGGCCGATGTCGGTGCGCCGGGCCACCAGCAGCACGATCGGCACCAGCAGCACCACACCGACCTCGAAGAAGAGCGGCAGGCCGATCAGGGCGGCCACCCCGGCCATCGCCCACGGCAGGGCGGAGCCGGTGACCCGGTTGACGATGCGGTTGACGATGCTGTCGGCCCCGCCCGACTCGGCCAGCAGCGCGCCGATCATCGAGCCGAGCGCGATCAGCAACCCGACGTTGCCGACCGTGCTGCCCAGCCCGGCGGTGAACGAGTCGATGGTGTCGCCCGGGGCCGCCCCCGCGACGATGCCGAGCACGGCCGAGCCGAGGATCAGGGCGAGGAACGGATGCCACTTGGCCCAGGCGATGAGCAGAACCACCGCCACGATGCCCAGCACCGCGGCAAGCACTAGTTGACTGGTCCCGGCATCGGTGATGGCCTCAGCGGCAAGGAGGGTCATGCTCGCGCGGATACCCGATGCGAGTAACTTTCAACCGCGCCTTCGATACCGCCTGGCCCCGGCCCACCGGCGTGATCCGCGGCAGACTGGGTGGATGGTGACGGTGATCGAGCGGTTCGGGTTGCCGGGCCTGGCCGACGTGCACACGCATTTCCTGCCGCCGCGCATGCAGCGCCGGGTCTGGGCCCACTTCGACGAGGCGGGCCCGCTCATCGGGCGGCCCTGGCCGATCCACTACAAGGGCACCGAGCAGGAACGGGTCGGCATCCTGCGGGAGCTGGGCGTCACGATGTTCAGCGCGCTGGCCTATGCCCATCGCCCCGGCATGGCGGCCGACCTCAACGACTGGGCCCTCGATTTCGCCGCGCGCACCCCCGGCTGCCTGCCGAGCGTCACGTTCTATCCCGAGCCGCACGTGGCGGCGTACGTGAAGGGCGCCCTTGATCGTGGGGCCCGGATCTGGAAGGTGCACCTGCAGGTCGGCGGGTTCGACCCGCGCGACCGCGACCTCGATCCGGTGTGGGGTCTGCTGGCCGAGGCCGGCGCCCCCGTGGTCGTGCATGCGGGCTCGGGCCCGGTGGCGGCCGGTTTCACCGGGCCGGGCCCGATCGGCGAGGTGCTCGCGCGGCATCCCCGGCTCGGCGTCGTGATCGCGCACGCGGGCGCCCCCGAGTACGAGGGCTTCCTCGAGCTCGCCGAGCGTTACGAGCACACCCGGCTCGATACGACGATGGCGTTCACCGATTTCTTCGAGGAGATGGCGCCGTTCCCGCCCGGGTTGCGCCCGCGGCTGCGCGAGCTCGGCCTGGGCGGCAAGGTGCTGCTCGGCAGCGACTTCCCCAACATTCCGTATCCGTACGAGCACCAGATCGACAGCTTGGCCCGGCTGGAGCTCGGCGGAGACTGGCTGGAGGCCGTGTGCTGGACGAATGCGCAGGCCCTGTTCTCGCCGCGCGGGTGAAGTTCCCGCAAAGACGAGCGCGGACGTGCCACGATCATGTAGGCATACGCCCGCCCGGGAAGGGGAGCCGATCTGATGAAGAAAGCCCTCGGCTGGATCGTGCTCATCCTGATCATCTTCTACATCGGCACGAATCCCGGCCCGGCGTCGGAGATCGCCCAGGGCATCGGCGACGGCATCGCCGAGGTCTTCCGCAACGTCGGCGTGTTCCTGCGCGAACTCTCCAACTGACCGGCTGACTCTTCCTCCGAAACTGCCCGCCCACGCAGCCCTCCTGAGCAGACTGGCCCCATGGCGTTCTGGCTCGTGCAGCACAACCCGGCCCGCGGCGACTGCGGCAGCGGCCCGTGGCTGATCCGCCGTTACCGCGACCTGATCACCCCCGGCGACGACATAGCCCTCTGGCTCAGCGGCCGGGCCGGTGGTGTGTCCGCCGTCGGCACCATCGTCGACGCTCCCCACGAGACCGCCGACGGCATCACGATCGGCGTGACCTTCACCCGCACCTTCACGGGCAGACCCATCCCCCGAGCCACCCTCAAGGCCGACGACCGCTTCCGCGACGCCCTGATCCTGCGCATGCCCGGCGGCGGCAACCCGTTCCCGCTGACCCCCGCCCAGTGGCAGGCCATCACCGACCGCATCCCACCCGAGCACCAGTTCGTGGCCGCCACCGTCCGTGGCGCCGCCGCTTTGGCCGCAGCCGGCGCCACAGCCCTACGAGAAGCGGTCCGCTCAGTAGCAGAATGACCGCGTGGAGATCCTCTGCGTAGGCCTGGCCACCGTCGACATCGTCTACCGCGTGGACCACATGCCCGCCCCCGACGAGAAGGCCCAGGCCACCTCGGTCGAGGTGGCCCCTGGCGGCCCCGCCACCAACGCCGCCGTCACCATCGCCGCCCTGGGCACCCCCGTCACCCTGGTCACCGCGATCGGCCGCCACCCGCTGGCCGCCCTGATCCGCCAAGACCTGGAAACCCATGGCGTACGCATAGTGGACGCGGCCGGGGATTCCGAGGAGATACCCCCCCATCTCCACCGTCGCCGTCCTCAACGCCACCGGACAGCGCACCATCCTCAGCCGCAACGCCGCCGACCATGCCTACGAAGTACCGAGCTCCGGCCTACCCGCAGCCGACCTGACCCTGGTCGACGGCCACCACCCCGCCGGCACCTGGCGCCCCGTCTTCGCCGAGATCTTCCCCCACGCCGAGGTCGTCGCCTGCTCAGGCACGTTCCGCCACCCCGACGCCCCCGACGGCCCCGACGCCGCAACCGCCCGGGCCGCCCGCTCCCCCACGGTCGTCATCACCCACGGCCCGTCCCCCGTCACCTACTTCAGCGCCCGAGATGGCACCGGCACGATCCCCGTCCCGCCCCAGAACGCCGTAGACAGCGCAGGCGCAGGCGACGCCTTCCACGGCGCCCTGGCCCATGCCTTGGCCACCAACCTCCCCCTACGCCCAGACCTGACCGAGGCCATCCGCGTAGCCGGCATCCGAGTAGCCCACCCCGGCCCCCGAGCCTGGCTGAAAGCCTTATGACCCCACCCCTCGCTCCACCCCGCAAGCCGAAACCAGCACCCACCAGCGCCGACAGCCACCCCCATCCGACCCCAAGACTCCAAACCAGACCCAACTCCAAAGTGGCACCAAGTCCCACCCTGATCCAGAACCCAGCCCACAGAACGCACGGCCCCTGTAACTGACCCGCACGCAGAGCAACCCCAAAGCCCAGGCGCCAGCACAGCCCCACACCCAGCCGGCAACGAGGCAGCGACGCAGGCCCAAACCGGGCCGCAGGCGGGCGGAGCCGGACCGGAGGCCTGCCAGCCACAGGCGAACAGAGCCGGACCGAGGACTACCAGCCTCAGGCGGGCGGAGCCGGGCCGCAGGCCGCCAGCCGCAGGCCGCCAGCCGCAGGCGAACAGAGCCGGACCGCAGGCCCGGGCCGAGGGCTGCCAGCTGCGGGCGGGGCCGAGGGTTGGCGAGAGGCACCGCCCAAGCGCGCCGGTGGACCTCATCGCAGAAAAGGTGAGCCGCGGCCACCAGCTCCACGCCGGCCTGCCCGAGCCGCAACCCAGCTCAGCCCGACGATGAAGCTCTCCATCGGCCTTCATGCATTAAGCGCGAGCGGCACGGTTCTGCTCCCGCGCCCCACCACCCAGGTCCGCCCGGGTGAGAAGAATCCCCTGGCAGGACCACAGCGCGGCAGCCAGACCCCTCACCGCAAGGGGACCGCCGCCCCAGTCATGCACCCAGCAGCGGGTGACCCATCCCCTGGCCGTCACGGACTCCCATCCGAGGTTGGGGGCCGGGGTGACCAAGCATGGCCATAGATGCTCCACCGCCCTGCTTGGTCACCCCGGCCCCCAACCGTCCCAGCGCAAGCAAGCCAAGGCCCCGCCGCAAGCAGAGCCAGAGCAAGAAAGCAAGGGACCCCCGGCACAGGCAAAGCCGGGGATCCCAGGAAACAGGCCGGGAGAGCTAGACGGTGCGGGCGAGCCGGTCGGCCAGGAGCTTGGCAAACCGAGCAGGATCATCAAGATCCCCGCCCTCAGCCAGCAACGCAGTCCCGTAGAGCAGCTCAGCCGTCTCCGACAATGCAGGATCGTCGGCCCGGGACTCAAAAGCGGACCGAAGACCGCTGACCAGCGCATGGTTGGGGTTCAGCTCAAGGATCCGCTTGACCCGCGGCCCTTCCTGCCCCATCGCCCGATACATCTTCTCCAGCGTAGGCGTGATGTCGTCGGCATCGCTCACCAGACAGGCCGCCGACGTAGTAAGACGATGCGACAGCCGAACATCCTTGATCTGCTCGTCCAGCTTTTCCTTGAGGAACCCCAGCAACGGAGCAAAATCCCCCTCCGGCTCAGGATCCTCCTTGTCCGACGGCAGATCCACCGACCCCCGCGCGATCGACTGGAATTTCTTCCCGTCGTAGTCCGGCACCGCTTCGACCCAGATCTCGTCGACCGGATCGGTGAGGATCAAAACCTCGTACCCCTGCTCGCGGAACGCCTCCATGTGCGGCGAATTTTCCACCTGGGAGCGGTTTTCCCCGGTCAGGTAGTAGATCTCCGACTGGCCTTCCTTCATCCGCTCGACGTAGGCCGCCAGCGTCGTCGGTTCGGCCCCCGCCGTCGACGAGAACGTCGACACGTCCAGGATGGCTTTCTGGTTGTCCGGGTCGTTGAGCAGCCCTTCCTTGACCGCCCGCCCGAACTCGCGCCAGAACGTCGCGTATTTCTCCGCGTTGTTGCTCAGCAGATCCTTGATCGTCGACAGCACCTTTTTGACCAGCCGCCGCCGGATCATCTGGATGTGCCTGTCCTGCTGGAGGATCTCGCGGGAGATGTTGAGCGACAGGTCGGCCGCGTCGACCACGCCTTTGACGAAGCGCAGGTAGTCCGGGATCAGCTCGCGGCTGTCGTCCATGATGAAGACGCGCTTGACATAGAGCTGCAGCCCGCGGCTGGAGTCGCGCTGGAACAGGTCGTGCGGCGCCCGGGACGGGATGAAGAGCAGGGCTTCGTACTCGAAGGTGCCCTCCGCCTTCATGTTGATGATCTCGAGCGGCTCGGACCAGTCGTGGCTGATGTGCCGGTAGAACTCGTGGTATTCCTCGTCGGACACCTCGGAGCGCGGCCTGGCCCACAGCGCTTTCATCGAGTTGAGCGTGTCGTCGCCCATCCGGATGGGGAACGAGATGAAGTCCGAGTATTTCTTGACGATCGCTCGGACCTTGCCGGTGTCGGTGTAGTCGTAGAGCGCATCCTCTTCGTCGGTGGGGCGAAGGTGGACGGTGACCGTCGTGCCGACCGGCGCGTCGGGCGCGTCGTCGAGGGTGAAGGTGCCCTCGCCGGCCGACTCCCACCGGGTGCCGTGGCCCTCGGTGCCGGCTTTGCGGGTGACCAGCTCGACCTTGTCGGCGACCATGAAGGTCGAGTAGAAGCCGACGCCGAACTGGCCGATCAGCTCGGGGCTCTCTTTCGCCTCCTTGAGCTTGGTCAGCAGCTCGGCCGTGCCCGATTTGGCGATCGTGCCGATCAGCTCGACGACCTCCTCGCGGGTCATCCCGATGCCGTTGTCGCGCACGGTCAGGGTGCGGGTCTCGGCGTCGACGGCGAGCTCGATGTGCAGGTCGGTGGCGTCGGCCTCGAGCCCGTCCTGCAGGGTCGCCAGACGCAGCTTGTCCAGCGCGTCCGAGGCGTTCGAGATCAGCTCGCGCAGGAAGATGTCCTTGTTCGAATAGATCGAGTGGACCATCAACTGCAGCAACTGCCGGGCCTCGGCCTGGAACTCCAACGTCTCCATTGCATGTACTCCCATTGAGATCACGGACTGTCGTCGTCCGACTCGGATCCTATGCCGGGCCCCCGACAGAAAAACGCCCCACCGCGAGAAGCGGGTGGGGCGTTTCTGGTAAAGAGGATCAGCGCTTGTCGATCGCGATGAAGTCGCGCTCGGCGGCGCCGGTGTAGAGCTGCCGCGGACGGCCGATCTTGTTGGCCGGGTCGTTCATCATCTCGGTCCACTGGGCGATCCAGCCGGGCAGGCGCCCGATCGCGAACAGCACGGTGAACATGGTGGCCGGGAAGTTCATAGCCTTGTAGATGAGCCCGGTGTAGAAGTCGACGTTCGGGTAGAGCTTGCGCGAGACGAAGTAGTCGTCGTTGAGCGCGATCTCCTCGAGCTGGAACGCGATCTCGAGCAGCGGGTCGGGCTTGTCGAGGGTGGCCAGCATCTCCTGGGCGGCCTTCTTGACGATGGCGGCCCGCGGGTCGTAATTCTTGTAGACCCGGTGGCCGAAGCCCATGAGCTTGACGCCTTTTTCCTTGTTCTTCACCCGGGTGACGAACGCGTTGACGTCGCCGCCGTCCTTGCGGATCTGCTCGAGCATCTCGAGCACCGCCGCGTTGGCCCCGCCGTGCAGCGGGCCGGACAGCGCGTTGATCCCGGCCGAGACCGAGGCGAACAGGTTGGCCTGGGCCGAGCCGACCAGGCGCACGGTCGACGTGGAGCAGTTCTGCTCGTGGTCGGCGTGCAGGATGAACAGCATGTCCAGGATCTTGGCGACCTTGGGGTCGACGTCGTACTGGACGGTGGGCAGGCCGAACGTCATCCGGAGGAAGTTCTCGACGTAGTCGAGGCTGTTGTCCGGGTACGGCAGCGGGTGCCCGATGCTCTTCTTGTACGCGTACGCGGCGATGGTCGGAAGCTTCGCCATCAGCCGGATGCCGGAGATCTCGACCTGCTCGGCGTCGAGCGGGTCGAGCGCGTCCTGATAGAAGGTCGACAGCGCCGTGGTGGCCGAGGAGAGCACGGCCATCGGGTGCGCGTTACGCGGGAAGCCGGAGAAGAAGGAGCGCATCTCCTCCTGCAGCAGCGTGTGCACCCGGATCTTGTCGGCGAAATCCTTCAGCTGCGTCGGCGTCGGCAGCGCGTCGTGCATCAAGAGGTACGAGACCTCGAGGAACGTCGACTTCTCGGCCAGCTGCTCGATCGGATATCCGCGGTAGCGGAGGATGCCGGCGTCACCATCGATGTAGGTGATCGACGACGTGGTCGAGGCAGTGTTGACGAAACCCTGGTCGAGAGTGACGAAGCCGGTCTCCTTGAGGAGGGCACTGACGTCGATGCCGCCCGGGCCCTCGACCGCCTCGCGTACCGGCATCGACAGCTGGCCACCAGGGTGGTCGAGCTTGACATCCGTCATGTATTTCCCTCACTTCACCGGCAGATGTCCCACAAATTTTGTAGTTCACCGTAAACCCTCAACCTGAATGGGTCATCAGGCGGATCCCTGCTGAGGGATTGATCACGAAGAGTGGCGCCTTCGTATAGATAATGGTTGTAGTCGAACGCGGAGGTGCAACCCGATGCCGATCCCGAGTCCGTCTCCAGTGGTGGTGGGTGTTACCGGCACGTCGGCCGGGCTCGCCGCCGTGCGCCTGGCCGCCCGCGAAGCCGTCTCGCGCGACCGTGAACTCCGGGTCGTGCACGCTTTCACCTGGTCGAGCCCCGGCTTCGACCAGCACGACGACCGGGCCCGGGGAGCCGCTTCGCAGATCGTCGACGCGGCGGTCGCCACTGCCCAGCGTTCCACACCCGGCGTCCGGGTGACAGGGCAACTCGTCGACGGACAGGCCGATCAGGTGCTGCTGCGCCGGGGGCGTACGGCTGAGCTGCTGGTGCTGGGCGACGACGACCTGGCGACCCTGCCCTGGCTGCCGTCGGGCTCGGTGCTGGTGCAGACCGTGGCCCGGGCCTGGTGCCCGGTGCTGGTGGCGCGCGGGCCGCGGCCCAAGGCGGGCCCGATCCTGGCCGCGGTGGACGGGTCGCCGGGCTCGCTGCTGGGCCTGCGGCAGGCGGCCGCCGAGGGTGCCCGCCGCAATGTGCCGGTCGAGGTCGTGCACGTGGTCGAGGAGGCCGGGACGGCGGCCGAGGCGGCCGGTCGCGAGTTGCTGGCCCGGGCCGTCGACACCGTGCCCGAGCTGGGCGAGCACCGGGTCCGGCTGCTGGTCGGCGCGGTCGCCGAGACCCTGGTGCGGGCGTCGAGCCGGGCCCGGATCACCGTGCTCGGCCCGCGCGGCACGCACGGCGCCGGCCTGCTCGGCTCGGTGGCCCGCACGGTGCTGCGGCGGGCCGCGAGCCCGACGCTCTTCGCGCACGGCCGGCCGATCCCCGAGCAGCGGATCCCGTACGCCGCGCTCCGGGCCGAAAGCACGCTGACCAGGCAGTAACCGCTCAGCCCGGCCCGGAAGAGACCGAACTGATCTTCGATGACCGGAAAGTGGCGCCTGTTCGCGTCGGCCGCGCTGGTGGCGACCGTGACCTACTCGGCGAACCTCTCGCCCGCGCTCAACGCTGTCTGCGCGCTGGCCATCGGCGCCGGCACGGTGTGGGCGTGCTTCGCCGGCCCGCGCAGGCAGGGCGCCGAGCCTAGCGCGGCCTGGCTGCTGCTCGCCACGGCGGCCCTGGCCTTCCTGGTCGGGGTGCTGCTGCGACCGGTGGTCGCGGGCATGGACGGGCTGTGGCCGCTGCTCGCCGACTGCGCGACCGTCCCCGGCTACGTGATGCTCTGCTCGTTCCTGGTGGTGATGCTGCGGCAGCGGCACAGCGTCGAACGGCACGCCGTGCTCGACGGCCTGATCGTGTGCGTGGCCGGCGCGCTCGCGGTGTTCCTGCTGCTGGCCGCGCCGGCCGCCGCGATCACCGACCGGCCCGGGCTGGAGTCGGGCCTGGCCGGGCTCTACCCGCTGTTCGACGTGGTCGTGCTGCTGCTGGTGGTCAACCTGACCTTCACCTCGACCACCTGGCCGGTGAGCCTGGTGACCCTGCTCAGCGCGATGATCTCGCTGTTCGCCGGGGACACCGCGTACGCGATCATCGGCATCTCCGGCGAGACGTACGCGTCGCCCCTGCTCGACGTCCCGTTCCTGGTGGCGTACGCGCTGATCGGGGTGACCGCCCTGCATCCGTCGGTGACCGAGCTGGGCCGGGCCGCCCGGCCACCCGTCCAGGCCTGGTCCGGGCGTCGCATCGCCCTGCTGGCCCCGGCCCTGGCCGTGCCGTCCGTGCTGCTGGTCGTGCCGGACGACGTGACCTGGGGTCAGCGGATGTCCATCGCCGTGGCCGGGGTGCTGATCGCCGCGCTGCTGCTGGTGCGCGCCGTGACCGCCGTCCAGGCGCAAGTCGCGGCCCAGGTGCGGGCCGAGCACCAGGCGATGCACGACTCGCTGACCGGGCTGCCCAACCGCTACATGATCTCGGAGGAGGTCACCCGGATGCTCGGCCGGCTGCCACCGGGCGGGCTGCGGCGGGTCTGGGTGTTCCTGCTCGACCTGGACGGGTTCAAGTTCGTCAACGATGGCTGGGGGCACGACACCGGCGATCAGCTCGTCATCGAGGTGGGCCGGCGGCTCCGCGACTGCGCGCCCGCCGCGACGCCGGTGGCCGCGCTCGGCGGTGACGAGTTCATGCTGGTCCTGCTGGGTGACGAGGAGAAGGCGATGGCTCTGGCCGGGGCGATCCAGGGCTGCTTCGCCCGGCCGTTCAGCGTGCGCGGCACCGAGCTGACCATCACCTCGTCGATGGGCATCTCGTCGGCCGCCTCCGCCCGGGAGGGAACGGCCGAGGCGCTGATGCGCGACGCCGACACCGCCATGTACCGGGCCAAGGCGCAGGGCGCGGGCAGCACCACAGTCTTCGACGCGGCCATGCACGACCAGGTGCGCGAACGGATCGAGCTCGAGGTGGCGCTGCGCCAGGCGCTCGGCGAGGGGCAGCTCAGCGTCGCCTACCAGCCCATCGTGCGGCTGATGACCGGGATCCCGGCCGGGGCCGAGGCGCTGGTGCGCTGGACGCAGCCGGAGCGCGGCCCGGTCTCGCCGGCCACCTTCATCCCGATCGCCGAGGACGCCGGGCTGATCGGGGCGATCGGCGACTGGGTCCGGCAGGAGGCGTTGCGGCAGCTCGGCGCGTGGCGGGCCGACGGCACCGTGGACGACGACTTCTATCTCTCGATCAACGTCTCGGGACGCCAGCTCACCGAGGCCGAGCTACCGCTGATCATTTCGGCCGAGATGCTCCGGTACGACGTGCCACCGCGCTGCGTGGCGATCGAGATGACCGAGTCGGTGCTGGTCGACTCGACCGGGGTGGCCGGACGGGTGCTCTTCGAGCTGCGCGAGCGGGGCTGCCAGGTGCTGATCGACGACTTCGGCACCGGCTTCTCGGCCCTGGGCTATCTGCGGCGGTTCCCGATCACCGGCATCAAGATCGACCGGTCGTTCGTGACCGGGCTCGGGCTCAGCGCGCCCGACGACGAGATCGTGCGGGCCGTGGTGACGATGAGCCACGCGCTGGGGCTCTCCGTGATCGCCGAGGGCGTGGAGACCCGGCTGCAGCGGGACGCGCTGGCCGCCGTGGGCGTGACCCGCGGCCAGGGCTGGCTGTGGGGCCCGGCCGTGCCGCCGGCCGAGTTCGCCCAGCACTGGCACACCGCCGGCGCCTCGGCCCTGTCCGGCCGTCACCGCCGCGACTGATCCGCCACAGCCTTGGGAAACTCGGCCTTGGGAAACTCGTACATCCAGAACGACTGTGAGTCGATGCGGGTGGAGACGGCGTGCCCGGCGATCCGGTCGAGCACCTTGCCGATCATGTCGGGCAGCTGGTGGACGTCCTCGTTGTAGGTGCAGACGTCGATGAAGACCAGGCCGTCGGCCGCCTCGATCGGCTTGTACATCTCCCGGAGCAGCTTGATGAAGACCCCACGGCCACGACTGCCCTGCCGTACGCCGACGAAGTGCACGTAGAAGAGCCGGTTCTCGACGTACAGGTCGGGCCAGTGGTGGCGGAAGTAGTCGGGCGAGACCAGCGGCGCGGCGTGCAGATCGTCGGTCATCACCGCCAGCCCGGTCACGCCGTCCTTGTCCAGCACGAAGTACTTCTCGTTGCGCTTGTCCGCCATCAGCTCGTCGAACTCGTGGCGGAACAGCATGTGCCGATTGACGGCGAGCACCCGCAGCTCGTCGAACGTGTCCCGGTAGAACTCCCAGGCCGCGTCGAGCAGGTGATCGGGCAGCGCCGGCATGACGTCCACTCGCATGCTGACAAACCTGCCATCACGACTGGCATCGCGTGCGCGACTCGGGCATTATTCGCTGACCGGGTTCGCGGGTAACGTGGATCACATTCGGCTTCCGGCCGGTCACAGGATGTCGGCCGGTCACAGGATTTCAGTCCCGGGAAGGGAAACGGCATGACGACGCTGGTGGGCTCGGACGGAGCAGTGGTCTGGCTGGTCGCGGTGCTGCTCGTCCTGACCGGAGGCCTCGCGACCGCGCTGCTGGCCGCCACCCGCACGACTCGCCGCCCCGGCGGCAGCCTCTGAGGCAGCGTTCCGCCCGTTGATGTAGCAGTCTGGGCAGATGCGCTTCGCCACGTGGAACGTCAACTCGGTCAAGGCCCGGCTGCCGCGCCTGCTGGAGTGGCTCGACACCACCAAACCCGACGTGCTGTGCCTGCAGGAGACCAAGGTCGCCGCCGACGGTTTCCCCACGGCCGAGGTCCGCGACCTCGGCTACGACACCGCCGCGTACGGCCAGGGTCGCTGGAACGGTGTCGCCCTGCTCTCCCGCGTCGGTCTCGACGACGTCCGCCACGGATTCGACGGCGAACCGGGCTATCCCGACCCCGAGGCCCGCGCGATCAGCGCGGTCTGTGGCGGAATCCGTTTCTATTCGGTCTACGTGCCGAACGGCCGCACCCCGGACGACCCGCACTACACCTACAAGCTGGCCTGGCTGGCCGCGCTGCGCACCGCCCTCGAGGCCGAGGCCGCGGCCGGGCCGCTGGTGGTGGTGGCGGGCGACTACAACGTGGCCCCGACCGACGACGACGTCTGGGATCCGAGCGTCTTCGTCGGCTCCACCCACGTCACCCCACCCGAACGGGACGCGCTCGCCGCCATCCGCGGCCTCGGGCTGCGCGACATCGTCGCCCGTCCCATGAAGGGTGACCATCCGTTCACCTATTGGGATTACCGCGCCGGGATGTTCCATCAGAACAAGGGCATGCGGATCGATCTCGTCTACGCGACCGCCGCGGTGGCCGATCGAGTCACCGATGCGGTGGTCGACCGCGAGGCACGCAAGGGCAAGGGACCCAGCGATCACGCCCCGATCGTGGTCGATCTCGGCGCCTGACCACCGCCGACCGGCCCCCCTGGAACGGTTGATCATGGGCCGGAGCACGTACTCTGGGGAGGAGAGATCGGTCGAGCGGGGAGAGACGGGAGGGACCATGACAGCGCAATCGCCGGTGACCACCGGCGCACGGCCGACCGAGGCGCCCGCGCCCGCCCTGCTGCGGGCGGCGCTCGACGCCGCCGGCGAGGCGGTGCTGCTCTGCCGTTCCGCCGACGACACCATCCTGATGGTCAACGCGTCCGCTCAGACGCTGGTGCCGGGCCTGACCCCGGGCGCCACGGCCGTCGACGGCCCGCTGCCCGGTCTGACCGGTGCGCTCGCAGCCGGCCACGACTCGTTCACCGACGTCTACGCGGGGCGTCACCTGCAGGGCCACCGCCGAGCGCTCGGCGACGACCACTACGGGTGGTATCTGCGGGACACGACCGACGAGGTGATCCGGGCTGACGCCCTGCGCGCCGAGCGGGCCCGCACCGCCTTCCTGGCCGAGGCCGGCCGCCGCCTCTCGTCCTCGCTGCACCAGGGCCGCTGCCGGCGGATCACGGCCGAGCTGGCGGTGGCCCACCTGGCCGACGCCGCCGTCGTGGTGCTGCCGGTCGACCGCCGGCAGAGCCAGTGGGTGCGGCTGATCGCCGGCGGCACCCCCGAGGAGGGCACGCTGCGCGAGACCGCCCTGGCCGAGGTGCCGGGCCTGGTCGAGGCGCTGGGAGGCTTCCCGCCGATCTCGAGCAAGTGGCTCGACGCCGCCCAGGTGCCCGCGTGGCTGCTGGGCGAGGAGTTCGGCCCGATCGGCGCGCTGCTGGTCACTCCCCTGCCCGGCAACGCCGAGCCGGCCGGCGCGCTGATCCTGGCCCGCCGCGGTCCCGGCGCCGAGTTCGGCCCCGAGGACGAGATCCTGGCCCGCATCTTCGCGGCCCGGGCCGGCGCCGCCCTCGCGGCCGCCGGGCTCTACCGCGACCAGGTCGACACCACCGCGGTGCTGCAGGCCGACCTGCTGCCGCCCGAGCTTCCGCAGCCCGACGGCATCGAGCTGGCCGGCTCCTATCAGGCCGCCCGCGAGGCGCTGCGCATCGGCGGCGACTTCTACGACGTGTTCGGCCCCACCGAGACCAGCGCCGACACAGTGATCACGCTCGGCGACGTGTGCGGCAAGGGCCCCGAGGCGGCGGTGCTCACCGGCAAGGTGCGCCAGACGTTGCGGGCGCTCCGGCTGGTCGGCGCGGCCCCCGACGAGATGCTCCGCGTGCTCAACCAGGCCCTGCTCCAGTCGAGCCGGCAGCACCGCTTCGTCACCATGGTGGTCGGTTCGGTCCGCCGGTCCGACCACGGGCGGGTCCACCTCACGCTGGCCACCGGCGGCCACCCGGCGCCGCTGGTGCTGAGGGCCGACGGCACGGTCGAGGAGGTGCCGACCAGCGGCACCCTGATCGGCGCGGTGGCCCGGACGGTGGTGCGCCCGGCCGAGATCGAGCTGGCTCCGGGCGAGCTGTGCCTGCTCTACAGCGACGGCCTGACCGAGGCCCGCGGCGGGCCCGGCGGCAACGAGCATTTCGGCGAGGCCCGGCTGCGGGAAGCGCTGGCCGAGTGCGGCGGCATGCCCGGGGCGGCCGCCGTCGACCGCGTACGCCAGTTGGTCAGTGACTGGGTGCACGGCGGCACCCGCGACGACATCGCCATGCTCGCCGTCCGCGCCCCGTCGCGCACCCCGTTGAGCCTGCGCAACGGCTCCCGCAACGCGTCACCGTTCGCGATCGACGCCCGGCGCAACGACCGGCGCGTGCGGCAACGGTCATGAGCGACGTCGCCTCACGCCCGTCGGTCGACGACTTCCTGCAACTGGTCGGCGACGGCGACGAGTACGGCGCGGTCGAGGTGGTGAACGCGCTGCTCGACGACGGCGTGCCGGCCCAGCGCGTCATGATCGACCTGATCGGCGGCACCCAGGCCCGCATCGGCGAGCTGTGGGCGGCCAACCAGTGGTCGGTGGCCCGGGAACACGCGGCGACGGCGATCAGCGAGCGGGCCGTGGCCACGGTGGCGGCCCGGACAAACGTGCGCCCCAGCCGGGGCCGGGTCACCATCGCCTGCGTCGACGGCGAGTGGCACGCGCTGCCCACCCGCATCCTGGCCGAGATGCTCAAGCTGGACGGCTGGCGGGTCGACTTCCTGGGCGCCAACGTGCCCGGCCCGCACCTGATCACCCACCTGCACCAGACCGGACCCGACGTGGTCGCGCTGAGCTGCATGATCGCGACCCGGCTGCCACGCGCCCACGCGGCGATCACGGCCTGCCGGGCAGCCGGGGTGCCGGTCATCGCCGGCGGCCCCGGGTTCGGCCCCGGCGGGCGCTACGCCCAGCACCTCGGGGCCGACGCGTGGGCCGCGGGGGCCGAGGAGGCGGTGCTCAGACTGGCCCGCAACTGGCCGCCGAACAGCCAGGACCCGCAGCTGTCGGCCTTCCTGGGCGACGAGGAATACACGTACGTGGTGCGCAACCGGCCCCAGCTGATCAGCACCGCGATGCGCGAGCTCAGCGCCGCCTACCCGCTGATCGGCGAGTACAACCAGCGCCAGCTCGACTCGACCGCCGAAGACATGGCCTACATCGTGGACTTCCTGGCGGCCGCGCTCTACGTCGACGAGACGCAGATCTTCACCGACTTCGTGGCCTGGACGACCGGCGTGCTCCAGGCCCGTGGGGTGCCGCCGGTGGCGCTGCGGGTCGGACTGGAGACGATCCGGGCCCAGCTCCGCGACTATCCGACCGCGTCGGCGATCGTGGCGGCCGGGGCCGCCCTGGTCCCCGGCAATTAATTCGGTGGCGCCCCTCGGCGCGGGTGTTTAAAGTACTGCGCATGTACTCCTGATGCTGCGATCTTTCGTGCTCGGTTTCCGGGTGCTCCGGCGTGTGAAGTCCGCCATGGAGCCGCCATCGCGCCGACACCCGGAGCAACCACGCTCGTCTCCCCCGGCTCCACCGTGCCCCGGCCCTGCCCGCGCAGGGTCTCGAGGAGGTCCGCATGCCTGGCCGGCGCTTCACCGTTCAGCTCAACCCCGACGATCTCGCCGTACGCGATCTCGCGGCCGCCCTCTCCCGCCCAGCGGGTGACGACGACGACCACCAGGCCGCCCCCGCCGCCAAGCACCACGGCGCCCGGGACAGCCGGCAGGCGTCCCGTCAACGCTCCGAGCGCGACCACGCGGGTCGCGCGGCCGGGGCGTCCGGGGGCCGTTCCTACGCGTTCCGGCGCAGCTGACCGGTCCGGGTGCCCGGGTTCCCGCCCGGGCACCCGCTACGGTTGATCGCCATGGGGACCAGGCCGGAGATCAGCGAGCTGCCGCCCGAGGCCGACCAGGCCCTGCGCGCCGTCGTCGACGGCATGTGCGGCTGGACCCAGAAATACCTGAGCCACATCGAGGCCTCCCGGAAACAGGCCACCCCATAGCCCGCCCTCCCCAGGGGGCCTCCGTCCTGCCCAGAAGTGTGACGGAGCGGGTGGATCTTCGGGGTGGGGCCTGTGGACAAACTTGCGGCTGTGGAGAACGCCGGGATCCGCCGAACTCGTGCTAGTCGAGGACGGCGGTGGCTTCCGCCTCGACGAGGTGCTCGGGACGTCGAGGGCGACGATGCCGAACAGGGAGGCGGGGGCCGAGATGGTGACGCCCAGTTTCTGGGAGGCGCGGGCGATGCCGTCGAGCAGTTCCGGCATCAGGGGCAGCTTCCAGTCGACGACGTGCACGGTCAGTTTGACCACGTCGGCGAAGGTGGCGCCGACGCCGGCCAGGGCCGTGCCGACGTTCAGATAGTTGTGCTCGACCTGGGTCGCGAAGTCGCCGCCGTCCCACGCGACTTGGCCGGCGAGGTGGATCAGCCGGGAGCCGGTTGCCACCGACACCTGCCGGTAGATGTCGATCTGCGGCAGCCCGTTCGGGTCGACCAGGGTGACAGCCATGCCTTGCCTCCTACGAGAAATCGGTTAACCAACGACCGTAGGAGACGATGCCCCGAGCCCGGAAGAACGCACTTTTCCGAGCTCAGGGCACCTCCAGGTAACCCATGCAGCTGGGCCGGAGGCCCGCGCTACGGCCTGGCCGACCGCTCAGGCCGCGCGTGGCAGCCGCCGAAGGCGGGGTTCGCGCTGGTGCGGTCGTCCCGGCCGACGAGGCCTACCGCAGCGGTAAGGATCAACCGAGTTCGGCGTACACGTCGTCGAGGCGGCCGTGGTACATGTCGGTCTTGGTGTTGAAGTTGGGGCCTCCGATGCGCAGCGGCAGGGTGTTGCTGATCGACAGGGTGGACGGGATCGTGGTCTGGCCGGCCGCCTTGTCGTCGATCACCACCGACAGGGTGGTGCCGCTGCGCTGGCAGAGCACCTTGTGCCACTGGCCGTCGGCGACGGTGGCGGCCGAGCGGGCGATGTAGACCGTGCTCGAGCCGGTGCCGAGCACGACGCACTGGGCGCGGCCGTTCGTCTTGCCGATCTGCAGCTTCCACTGGCTCGAGGTGCCGGCCACGCCCTTCTGCATGACGTTGGCCGAGCCGGTGAGCTGGGCCTTGGTCAGCTGCATCCGGGCCGACCAGCGGAAGAGGCGGGTGCCGGGGTTGAGGCCGGCCACGCTCGGGGTCTCGTAGAGGGCCCGCGGGCAGGTGGTGGCGTTGATGGCGCACGCGTCCGGGAAGGACACGTAGCGGCCGCTCGGCGTGGCCGTCTCGTAGCGGACGGCGCCCTGGTCGGCGGTGCGGGTGGTCAGGGACTGCCCGCGGCCGGACGTGTCGGCGACCTTGCCGTCGACGGCGCCGGCGTCGAACGTCCAGCGGGCGACCAGCGTGGGAGCGGTGGCCGGGGCGGCCAGGGCCGGTGTCGCCGGGAGGACGAGGCCGGTGGCCGCGAGGAGAGCAAGAGCAAGTTTCATACGTAGAAGATGTCGCATTGACCGGTTTCTTAGCAAATCACCCCGTTCGGTGTGTCGGCGGTATTCTCCGCCCGGACGACCGATCCTGGACGAGGGATCTTCGGAGGGGAGAACGCGAAAACGGCCCGCCGGAAGCGGGCCGTTCACGATTTGGGCTGACGGTCAGAGCACCCCGTTCTCCTCGGCGATCATGCAGATCGCGACGAGGCGGAGCAGATGCCAATCGGCCAGCTTCCACTCGGCGCAGGTGACCGGCGCGTCACCCGGCTCGGGAAGCGCACGGCTCGTCCGGCGGGCGCCGGCCACGATGGCCCGGGCGTACGAGGCGAGGCCCTCGGCGTCGGCGTCGCGGCCGGCCGACTCGAGCGCGTCGCGAACAGCCGCGGCGTGCTGGTCGACCAGGGCGAGCAGGCCCGGGTCGGCGAGCGCGGCCACGATGCCGTCGACTCCCACCCGCGCCATCATTTCGTCCAGCAGGCCGGTCGCCGGGGAGGCCGGAACGAGGGCGGAAATCGGGGCGAAGGCCAGGAATTCGTTCGTCATGGGCAGAACGCTAGGGCCTGCCGGGCACCCACGACAGGGGGGTAACCGAACGGCACCCGAGCGCCAACGAGCACGCTACGTCGGGAGCTGGTCCATCGCCTTATAGATGCGTTTGTCCGATATCGGATAGGCGGTACCCAACGACTGAGCGAACAGGTTGATCCGCAGTTCTTCGATCATCCAGCGGATTTCGTGCAGCCCCTCCGCGGGCGCCCCGAGCGCCTGCAACTCGCGGTACTCCGACTCGATCTCGTGGATCTGGGCCATCAGCTGACGGTCGCGGGCCAGGTTGCCGCCCACCCGGTCGAGGCGGTAGACGATGCCCCGCAGGTAGCGCGGCAGGTGGTGCAGCTGCCGCCAGCCCGTCTCGGTCACGAAGCCGGCGTGCACCAGACCCTTGAGCTGCTGCCGGACGTCGGCCAGGGCGGCCACCAGCATCGGGTCGCGGGCCGATTTGAGCCGCTGGTCGATGTCGTAGGCCGTGGCCAGCACCTGCCGAACCTGGGTGACCACGTTCGCGACCGCGTCGACCAGGTCCTCCCGGACGGTCTCGCGCAGCGAGGCGAACTCGAGCGTCGACCAGACCGGCCCGCCCGCGTCGGTCACCAGCTTGTCGATCGCCGCGCCCGCGCAGTCGTCGAGAAGATCGGCGATCGACCGGTACGGGTTCCCGCGCGACAGTTCGAGCTTGGCCCGGTTGTCGAGCCGGCCCTGCAGGAAGCGCGCGGCCGGCGGCACGGTCAGCATCAGCAGCCGCCGGGTGCCCGCCACCATGGCCGTACGCTGCTCGGACTCGGTCTCGAAGACCTTGACCGCGACGCTCTCGCCCTCGTCGACCAGCGCCGGATAGACGTTGACCTCGTAGCCGCCGCGCACCTGGGCCACCCGCCGCGGCATGACGCCGAAGTTGTTGGTGGTGATGCCCCGGCGTTCGATGTCGCCGGCCGCCTTCGAGATGGTCTGCTGCACCTTGGGCGCCAGCGCCCGCCGCAGCACCTCGAGGTCGCGGCCCTCGGCCTGCACGGCTCCCTGCTCGTCGATCACCCGGAAGTTCACCCGCAGGTGGTCGGGCACCTGGTCGGGCCGCCAGGCGTCGCGCGGCACGGTCGTCCCGGTGAGCCGGCGCAGCTCGTTGCCGATCGCGTCGGGCAGCGGGCCGCGACGGGCCGGCACCCGGTCCAGGACGGCCTCGGCCCAGTCCGGCACCGGCACGAAGTTGGTGCGCAGCGCCTTGGGCAGCGCCCGGATCAGCGAGATCACCACGTCTTTGCGGAAGCCCGGCACCGACCAGCCGAAATCGTCCGCGTCGAGCTTGTTGAGCAGCGCGATCGGCACCTGCACGGTCACGCCGTCGGCCTGCGAGTTCGGCTCGAACGAGTAGGTCAGCGGCAGTTTCACCCCGTCGGCGAGCCAGGCGTCCGGGTACGCGTTGGGGTCGACCCCGTCGCGGTCGGCGTTGACCAGCAGCTCACGGGTGAAGGTGAGCAGGTCGGGGTCGGTGCGGCGGGCCTTTTTCCACCACGAGTCGAAGTGCCGGGACGAGACCACGTCGGCCGGGATGCGCGCGTCGTAGAGCGCGTACACCGTCTCGTCGTCGACCAGGATGTCGCGGCGGCGGGCCCTGTTCTCGATCTCCTCGATCTGGGCCAGCAGACGGGCGTTGTCGTCGAAGAACTTGTGGTGGGTCTCCCAGTCGCCCTCGACCAGCGCGTGCCGGATGAACAGCTCGCGCGAGGCCACCGGGTCGACCTTGGAGTAGCCGACCTTGCGCCGGGGCACGATCGGCAACCCGTAGAGAGTCACCTTCTCGTACGCCATGACGGCGCCCTGCTTCTTTTCCCAGTGCGGCTCGCTGTAGCTGTATTTCACCAGGTGGGGTGCCAGTTTCTCGGCCCACTCGGGTTCGATCCGGGCGTTCACCCGGCCCCACAGGCGGCTGGTCTCGACCAGCTCGGCCGACATCACCCAGCGCGGCTGCTTCTTGAACAGCGCCGACCCCGGGAAGATGGCGAACTTGGCCCCGCGCGCGCCCAGGTATTCGCGTTTGTCGCCCTCTTTCAGGCCGATGTGCGAGAGCAGGCCCGACAGCAGCGCGGTGTGCACATTTTGGCCGCCGGCGACCTCTTCGCGGTCCTCGGTCATGGACAGATTGAGCGTGCGGGCGACCTGGCGCAGCTGGGCGTAGATGTCCTGCCACTCGCGGACCCGCAGGTAGTTGAGGAATTCGCTGCGGCACAGCCGGCGGAACTGGTTGCCGGACAGCTCCTGCTGTTTCTCGCGCAGATAGCGCCACAGGTTGAGATAGCTGAAGAAGTCCGATTCCTTGTCGGTGAACCGGGCGTGTTTCTCGTCGGCCTGCTGCTGTTTCTCGGTCGGGCGCTCGCGCGGGTCCTGGATGGACAGGGCGGCCGCGATCACCATGACCTCGGCCACGCACTCCTGCCGGTCGGCCTCGATGACCATGCGGGCCAGCCGCGGGTCGACCGGCAGCTGCGCGAGCTGGCGGCCCATCGGGGTGAGTTTGCGGTCGTCGAGCGCGCCCAGCTCTTCCAGCAGCTTGACGCCGTCGTTGATGTTGCGCCGGTCGGGCGGGTCGATGAACGGGAACTTGGCCAGGTCGCCCAGCCCCAGGTTGGTCATCTGCAGGATGACGCTGGCCAGGTTGGTCCGCAGGATCTCGGGCTCGGTGAACTCGGGGCGGCCCTCGAAATCCTCCTCCGAGTAGAGCCGGATGCAGATGCCGTCGGCGACCCGGCCGCAGCGGCCCTTGCGCTGGTTGGCGCTGGCCTGCGAGACCGGCTCGATCGGCAGCCGCTGCACCTTGAGCCGGCTGGAGTAACGGCTGATCCGGGCGCTGCCGGGGTCGATCACGTAGCGGATGCCGGGGACGGTCAGCGAGGTCTCGGCGACGTTGGTGGCCAGCACGACCCGGCGCTGTGAGTGCCGCTCGAAGACCTTGTGCTGCTCGGCCGCGGAGAGCCGGCCGTAGAGCGGCACGATGTCGGTGGCCCGCAGGTTGCGTTTGGCCAGCGCGTCGGCCGTGTCGCGGATCTCGCGCTCGCCGGAGAGGAAGACCAGGATGTCGCCGTCGCCCTCGCGGCCCAGCTCGTCGACCGCGTCGGCGATGCCGTCGACCTGGTCGAGCGGCTCCTCCGTGTCGTCCTCGGTGGTCGTGACGAGCGGGCGGTAGCGCACCTCGACCGGGAACGTGCGGCCGGACACCTCGATGACCGGCGCGGGTTTGCCGTCGGCGTCGGCGAAGTGCTCGGCGAACCGCTGCGTCTCGATCGTGGCCGAGGTGATGATCAGCTTGAGGTCGCGGCGCCGCGGCAGCAACTCGCGCAGGTAGCCCAGGATGAAGTCGATGTTGAGGCTGCGCTCGTGGGCCTCGTCGATGATCAGGGTGTCGTACCGGCTCAGCGTGCGGTCGTTCTGGATCTCGGCCAGCAGGATGCCGTCCGTCATCACCTTGACCATGGTGTCGTCGCTGGACTGGTCGGTGAAGCGCACCTTGTAGCCGATGGTGGTGCCGAGCGGCCGCCCGACCTCCTCGGCGATGCGCTCGGCGACCGTGCGGGCCGCGATCCGCCGGGGCTGGGTGTGCCCGATCTGGCCGCGGACGCCCCGGCCGAGCTCCATGCAGATCTTCGGGATCTGGGTGGTCTTGCCCGAGCCGGTCTCGCCCGCGACCACGACGACCTGGTGGTCGCGGATCGCCGCGGCGATGTCGTCCTTACGCCGGCTGACCGGCAGCGACTCGGGAAAGGTGATCGGGGGCACGCCGGCCTGACGGGCGGCCAGCCGGCCCGCGGCGGCGTCGATCTCGGCGGAGATCTCGGCCAGCGCGGCCGACCGGGCCGCCTCGTCACGGATGCGCCGGGTGCCCTCGAGACGGCGGCCGAGACGGTGCTCGTCGCGCCGAAGGAGCTGGGTCAGCCGGCTGCGGAGTTCGGGCAGGGCGGGCGGGGCAGGTGTTGTCGACATCGCGCAGCAAGAATAGGCGGATCGGAGCGCGAACGCCTGGTGATTAACGCCGCCCCAATCCGTCGATCGCCGCCATCTCCTCGCCGGTCAGGCTGAAGCCGTCGATGTCGGCGTTGCGGGTGATGCGTTCCGGGGTGGCCGACTTGGGGATCACCACGATCTCGTGCTGGACGTGCCAGCGCAGGACCACGCGGGCCGGGTCGACGCCGTGGACCTCCGCGATGCGGGTCAGGACCGGGTCGTTGAGGTTGGTCGTCTTGAACGGCGAGTAACCCTCGAGCACCACGCCGCGCTCCTGGTGAGCCCGCACGATCGCGGGGTCGTAGAGCGACGGGCCGAAGCGGATCTGGTTGACCGCGGGGCGTTCGCCCGTCTCGGCGGCCAGCACGTCGATCTCGTCGGCGCCGTAGTTGCTGACCCCGATCGCGCGGACCAGTCCCTGCTCGCGGGCGGCGATGAACTCGCGCCACACTTTCACCGAGCCGCTGCGGCTCGGCGGCCAGTGGATCAGCCACAGGTCGACCGCGTCGACCCCCAGGGCGCGCAGCGACGCGCCGATCGTGACGCGTTCCTGACCGGCCCGCTCGGGCGGCAGCTTCGTGGTGAGGAAGACCTGGTCGCGGGGCACGCCGGAATCTTTCAGGGCGCGACCGACCTCGGCCTCGTTGCCGTACATCGTGGCGGTGTCGAGGTGGCGGTAGCCGGCCTCGAGCGCGTCCCGGACGGCCTGGTAGGCGGCGTCGCCACGGATCTGCCAGGTGCCGAAGCCGAGCAGCGGCATGTCGACCGGGGTGCCGTCGGCCGCCTTGGGCAGGGGCAGGGCGGGAATCGTCATGCCACCCATCCTGCCCGCGAACCGCGAGAGCGACTACTCGGCGCCGGTCGAGCTCGGGTGGTGGTCGGGCACCGGGGCGCGCAGGCGCGCGGCGGCCGGGTCGTGGGCCGACGGGTCGGCCGTCGGCAGCGCGCCCAGGCCGGGCAGCCGGGAGTTCTCCATGGCGGCTCGTTCGGCCAGGGCGCGTTCCAGGGCCGCGCGGGCGGTGGCTTCGTCGTCGGTCGAGCTCATCTCGGGATCCTCCGGATCGGGTCGGGGCATCGTGAAGTGGAAGCGGGTGCCGCCGCCGGGGTTGTCGGTCACGCCGATCTCGCCGCCGTGGCGCTCCACGATGCGTTTGCAGATGGCCAGGCCCAGACCCGTGCCGGCGTAACCGGCCTCGGCGTGGGCCCGGTGGAAACTGTCGAAGATGTCGGGCTTGTCGTCGTCGGGGATGCCGATCCCCCGGTCCGCGATCTCGATCCGCGCCCAGTCCTCGCCGGTGTCCTCGCCACCGATCTCGACCAGCGGCGAGGTGCCCGGCTGGACGTACTTGAGCGCGTTGCCGAGCAGGTTGTCCAGGACGTGCCGCAGCATCGCCGGGTCGGCCGTGACCTGCGGCAGCGGGCCGATCCGGACGTCCGGCCGATCGTCGGGCCGCAGGTGAGCGGTCCGGTCGTGGACCACGTCGGCGACCAGCGCCCCGAGGTCGACCCGCCGGGTACGCAGCGGCGCGTCCCGGGCCGTCGTGTAGGCCAGCAGGGTGTCGATCAGGCCGGCCATCCGGTCGACCGCGCGGATGATCCGGCTCATGCTCTCCCGCGCCTCGCCCACCTCGGGTCCGTCGGGCGCGTCGGCCAGATCGTCGGTCGCGGCCTCGCAGTGGCCCCGGATGACGCTGAGCGGGGCCTTGAGGTCGTGCGCCACCACCCCGGCGAAGACCGCCAGGTCGTTCTCGTAGCGCCGCAACTCGGTGATGTCGTGCAGGACGGCCACCGCGCCGTGCCGGCCGTCACTGGTGTCCAGCGGGCGTCCGTCCATGCTGACCAGGACGCCCTCGGGCCGCCGCACGCTCCGCACGATCATCTCGACGTGGTCGGTCGACTCGCCGGCCAGGGCCCGGACGAGCGGATACTCGTCGACCAGGAACGGCGTCCGGCCGTCCGGCCGGTACAGGCCGTAGAACTGCTGCCAGGCGTTCGGATCGTCCACCTCCTCGGCCACGCCGAGCAGGGTGCGGGCGGCCGGATTGAGCATCAGGGCGCCCTTGTCGTCGACGACGGTGACCGCGTCGCTGATGCTGGCCATGATCGCGCCGAGCAGACCGGCCTGACGGCGGCTCTCCGCCTCGGCTTCGCGCAGCTCGGCGGTCGCCTCCTGGACCCGCGCCCAGGCCCGGGCCCGCCCGGTGGCCAGCACGTAGACCAGACCGGCGAGCAGCACCGACATGCCCGAGCCGGTGAGCAGCAGGGTCAGCGGCAGGGTGCTCGAGGCGCCCGGCAGGTGCGATGCGTCGGCCCGGGTGACCAGCGTCCACTCCCGGTCGGCGACCACGAAGTCGACGCTGCGGTGCAGGTCGGCCCGGCCCGGCACGGTGTAGTCGGCCACCACCGGTCGTTGGCCGTCCCGGTTGGTGGCCAGCAGCTGCCCGTCCAGCTGGCCCTGGCCGACCGTGGCCAGCACGCCGCTGAGGAAGTCCTCGCCGCGCAGGCCGAGCAGGATCCAGCCGCGGAACTCGGGATAGCTGGCCCGGGTCCAGATCGGCGCGGCGAAGACGAAGGACAGCTGCTGCTGGGCCACCGGCAGGTTGCGGTCGCGCAGCAGCACGTACGTGTCGGAGACGCTGGGCTGGCTGATGCTGCGCGAATCCTCGAGCGCCGCGGCCGCTTCGGGTGCGGCCGCGACATCCAGGCCGTTCATCTGCGGCCCGGCCCGGTTCAGCGGGCGGGTGAAGATCGTGAAGAAGTGCTCGTCGGCGGCCACGGCCGCGCGCAGCTGCAGGCCCTCGGCGCCACGCGAGCGCCAGAGTTTCTGCACGGCGGGGATCTGCGCGGCGGTGGCCGGGACGACGTAGGCCAGCGAGGCGGCGCCGATCAGGCCGGCCGAGGCCAGCGGCGCCGTCGCCTGGTCGAAGTCTTCCCAGGTCAGGGCGGGGTCGGTGCCGATGCCGGCGGCGGCCGTCTCGACCAGCGACCGGTAGCGCTCGGTCTCGGTCTGCACCGCGGCGCGGGCCACGGCGGTGCGCTGGTCCATCACCCGGTCGGCGTTCTCGCGCTGCACCCCGCGGAGCCCGGCATAGACCGAGATCACCACGGTCAGCCCGACGAGGAGGACGACCCCGGCGAACCAGAGCCCCGTGAAGCTGCCGCGACGACTCTCCGCCGCGGCGGACGAGAACGCCAGTCGCTTCACCAAAACGAGCATAAAGCGCAAATCACCCCCGCCGGACCGGTTCGGCCGACGGGGGTGAGACAAGCTCGGTTACTTCCAGACGTCGTACTGGTAGAGGTCCTGCTGCGCCATCAGGGTGGTGACCTTGGTGTAGTAGTTCGGGTCAGTCGCGTACCCGGCCTTCCAGACCTTCCAGATGAAGCTGTTGGCCTCGGTGGTGTAGTTGAAGGCGCCCGCGTACCGGGGGTTGACCTTGAGGAAGTTGCCGTGGTCGCGGAACGAGTGGCCCATCGACGCGTACGTGCGGAAGGTCGCCGTCGTCGAGAAGCAGGTGCCGGCCTTGGTGCACTCCTGGGTGCGGTAGTCGTGGCAGCCGTTGGCCAGCGTGCCGTACCGGCCGCTCTGACACTTGATCCCGAAGTAGTTGCTGTCGACCGAGGCCAGGCCGCTGCGGCCCCAGCCCGACTCGAGGATCGCCTGGGCGATGGTCACCGAGGCCGGCACGCCGTACTCGCGCCAGCCCTGCTGCGCACCCGGGACGGCGTTCTTGATGAACTGCTCGGGCGTCAGCGAGGTGGTCGGCGCCGAGGCGCCCGGGCAGAGCTTGAGGGCGGCCGTGACGACGTACGCGTGCGAGATGTAGCTGCCGTCGGCCAGCCGGTTCCACTGGGTGGTCGAGCGGATCGTGCCGTTGACCATGGTGCCGACGACGCCGCAGACGCCCTGCACCTTGTCGCCGGTGACGGCGATGCGCTTGACCGGGGCCGTGGTCGACGGGCCGGTCCGGATGTTGACCTTGCCGTCGGCGCTCTTCACGGTGCCGACGGTGTAGGTGCTCGCGGCCGGCTTGGCGCTCTTCGGCTTCGCCTTGGCCTTGTCGGCCTGCGGCGACGAGGTCACGCACTTGGCGATCGCCTTGGTGGTGCGGACGTACGCGTGGGTCACGTAGCCGCCGGTGCTGAGCTTGTCCCACTGGACGGTCGTGCGCACCGAGCCGCGCACACTCTGACCGGTCACCGAGCACAGCGCGACGACCTTCTGGTTGTCGCGCAGCGAGCCGACGGCCTTGGCCGCCAGCGACGGGGCCGAGCGCACCTGGAGCGTGCTGCGCACGTCGATCGTGGCCGAAACCCCGGCCGCGTTCGCCGCACCGGGCGCGGACATCAGACCGGCACCAACGGCGAGCACGAGCAGGGGGCCGGCGAACCGGCGGGCGTGCTGCTTCATGAGAGAACGTCTCCTTCGTAGCGGGCGGCGTCCGTACGAAGGTCTCCGGGCAGGGGTGCGAGGCAAGAGCGCGCGAGGGTGCGAAACAGTTGCGACGATGCGCACGTGGGACGGATGTGTCGCCGGGGACACGTGAGACTTATGATGCGGCGCGCTTAGAAAATCGTCCGGCGGGGCAAACGCCTTTTGCCCCGACTCGCGCCTACAGAAGGACACCCGCCCATGACGGTCCTGGCGTCCCCCGAACAGGCGATCACCGCGCGCCCCCGCGGCGCCCGGCACCTGCTCGCGCCGATAGCCGTCGTGCTGCTGGCCGCCGCCGCGGCCGCGGCGCTCTACCAGGCGTTCGTCCGCACCACGCTCGGCCAGCAGGTCGACACCCTGGTGATGCGGGGCGCCGACGTCCACCATCCCCGGGTGGTCGAGGTGCTCGACCGCACGCTGAACGGCACGTCGCTGGCCAGCCTCGTGCTCGTCTGCCTGTTCGCGGCGGTCGTCGGGGTGCTGCGGCGCCGGCTCGACCTGGCCATCGGCGCGGCCCTGCTGGTGGTCGGGGCCAACGTCACCACCCAGCTGATGAAGATGCACCTCAGCCGGCCCGACCTCGACGGCACCGAGATGTCCAACTCGTTCCCCAGCGGGCACACAGCGGCCGCCGCCTCGGTGGCCTTCGCGGTCATCCTGGTGCTGCCGCAGGCGTTGCGCGGCGCGGTCGGGCTGGTCGGCTTCGGCTACGTCGCGGTGATCGCGGTGGCCACGGTGTGGGCGGAGTGGCACCGGCCGAGCGACACCCTGGCCGCCCTGATGATCACCTTGATCTGGGCCGCCGTCGCCGTGTTCTTCATCCGGGTCCGCCGGTTGCGCACCCCCGGCGGCACCCAGCCGCCCAGCCGGCTGGTCACCCTGCCGCTGCTGGCGGTCTTCGTGGGCGGGGCGATCGCGGGCACGTTCGGGATGGTCGCGGTGGCCCTGTCCGAACGCTCGATGCCCGACCTCGTCTCCGGCCGGTTCGCGTTCCTGGCCGGCTCGGCGGCGATCGTCGCCGTCGCGGCCGGCGCTTTTCTCATCTGGGTGCGGCTGGCCGCGGGTGACCGGCTCGTGGAGTCCGACGCGCCCACGCCGGTCAAGCGCGCCCCCGCGAAACGCGCGCCCGCCCGAAAGGCTGCACCCGCAGGAAGGAAGAGCGGTGGTCCGGCGGTCGCCGGCCGCCGAGTCAAGGGAGGCACCACATGACCACGCCCGACAACATCTCCGATAACCCGACGACCGCCGGCAGCGTCCCGCCCGGCCCGGCCGGCGTGCCCAGCCTGCCCGCACAGACCCTCGCCGCGGGCGGGTCGCCGACCACGATCGTCGGCACCTACCCCGACTACGCGCAGGCGCAGAAGGCCGTCGACACCCTGTCGGACAACAAGTTCCCGGTCGAGCGCACCGCGATCATCGGCACCGACCTGCGCCTGGTCGAGAACGTGCTGGGCCGGCTCACCACGGGCCGCGCGGCGCTCGCGGGCGCGGCCAGCGGCGCCTGGTTCGGCCTCTTCATCGGCCTGCTGTTCGGCCTGTTCAGCGACTCCAACTGGTTCGGCGTCATCCTGGTCTGCCTGCTCATCGGCGCGGCCTGGGGCGCGATCTTCGGCGCCATCGCGCACGCCGCCACCGGCGGCCGCCGTGACTTCGCCTCCCGCTCCTCGATCCAGGCCGGCCAGTACGCGGTGGTCACCGACGCCGAGACGGCCGACCAGGCCCGCTCGCTGCTCGTCCAGCTCAACTGGCAGGCCAGCGGCGCCGAATAATACTTCTCGCGACAGCAGCCCCCGGCCGTACGGCCGAGGGCTGCTGTTTCCGGCCGAGGGGATTTAATGTCGGGGCTCCGTGGTAAACAGCGGGTCACAGCAAGCACCTCCAGACGGGAAACAGCAATGGCCATTCTCGGCATCGACATCGGCGGTTCCGGGGTCAAGGGCGCCCCGGTCGACACCGCCCGCGGCGAGCTTCTCGCCGAGCGGTTCCGGGTCCCCACTCCGCAGCCGTCCGACGTCACCAGCGTCGTCGAGGCGATCGCCGAGGTGGCGGCGCAGTTCGACGGGCAGTACGACCGGGTCGGCATCACCTTCCCCGGCGTGGTGGTCGACGGCGTCACCCGCACCGCGGCCAACGTCGACAAGTCGTGGCTCGACGCCCCCGCGGCCCAGTTGTTCACCGACCGGCTCGGCGTGCCGGTCAGCGTGCTCAACGACGCCGACGCGGCGGGCGTGGCCGAGGTGACCTTCGGCGCCGGCCGCGACCAGACCGGCCTGATCATGATGCTGACCTTCGGCACGGGCATCGGCAGCGCGCTGTTCCTCGACGGCACCCTCATCCCCAACACCGAGTTCGGCCACCTCGAGCTCGACGGGCACGACGCCGAGCAGCGCGCCTCCGACCGCGCCCGCGAGGCCGACGACATGAGCTGGGAGAAATGGGCGGGCCGGGTCCGCGACTACCTGAGCCACGTCGAGATGCTGCTCTCGCCCCGGCTGTTCATCATCGGCGGCGGCGTGAGCAAGAAAGCCGACCGCTTCCTGCCGCTGATCGACATCCGCACCCCGATGGTGCCGGCCACCCTGCTCAACAACGCCGGCATCATCGGCGCCGCGGTGATCGCCGAGATCGACGGCCGGTCCGCCGGCTCGCCGGGCATCGCGCCCCACGAGGCCGGCGCCAAGGTAACGGAGTAGACGACAGATGCCCCGCACCATCGCCACCAACACCGAGGCCGACCGCGAGCAGTTGCTCGAGTTCCTGCGGCCGCGGCACCACGCCATCCTGATGACCACCCGGCGTGACGGCCGCCCGCAGTCCTCGCCCAACACGTGCGGCGTCGACACCGAGGGCCGCATCGTCATCTCGACCTATCCCGAGCGGGCCAAGGTCTACAACCTGCGGCGCAACCCGCAGGTCTCGGTCCTGGTGCTCTCCGACGACTTCGGCGGCGCCTGGGTGCAGGTCGACGGCACCGCCGAGGTGCTCGACCTGCCCGAGGCGCTCGAGCCCCTGGTCGACTACTTCCGGGTCATCTCGGGCGAGCACTCCGACTGGGACGAGTACCGTCAGGCGATGCGCGACCAGGGTAAATCCTTGATCCGCATCACGATCGACCGCTGGGGCCCGATCGCCACCGGCGGTTTCCCGGCCCGGCTGGCCTGACCTTCCCGACCGCCTGACGGGCTCAGCTTCGCCAGTCCTTCAGGCGGTCGGTGGCCATCCGGGCCAGCGCCTCGATCTGCGACCGGCTCGCCCCGAAATTCTCGTAGCCGGTCGAGTCGAGCACGGTCACCGAGTCGCCCACCCGCACCACGGCGAGAAACAGGCTCGTGCGCGAGCCGTTGTTCATCGGCTCGCCGTCGCCGCCGCGCGACGCGTAGGAGCGGTCGATGAGGATCGACTCGTCGCCCAGCCCGAGCGACCCGAGCGAGTCGAACTGGGCCTCGAGGTCACCGATCTTGCCGGTGGGGCAGCTCTGCACGGCTTGGCGCAGCTCGGAGAGATAGTTCTGGGCGCCGTCGGAGCGAAAGACGGTGACGGTGTGGTAGACGGTGTCGTCCGGGACGTTCTCAGCCGGCGTGTCCGGCCCGCGGAAGACCGTCAACTCCGAGGCACTGACCCCGACCTGCTTCTCACTCGGGAATTTCGCCTTGGCACAGAACGCCGGCACCCCCGCGCGGCTCGTCGGAGCGGGTGGCCTCGCCGCGGACGTCGGCCTTGGAGAGCAGGGCCCGGGCCGGGATCGACTTCGGGATCGCCGGGCCGGCGCTGGTGGGCGGCGTCGTGGCCGGTGTCGTGGGCGGCACGGTGGTGGCCGGGGCCGACGACGGAGCGCTCGACGGCGGTGTCGTGGTGGGAACGGGCGACGAGGTCGGGCTGATGCCGCTGGACGCCGCGGCGATCGGCGCGGTGTCGTCCTGGCCGTTCCCGGCGAGGGCCCAGCCGGTGCCGATCGCGCCCACGACGAGCACGGCGACGGCCCCGGTGGTCAGGGCGATGCCGCGGTTGTGCCGGCGCCC
>CBDCJN010000047.1:0-26719 GCA_965217855.1 Actinoplanes sp.
CCGACCGCCGAGTTGATTCGGTTCGTCGCGGCCGGTTCCGGGATTGATCTCCGGCTCCAGCCCGATCCGGGCCGCCGACTGCCGGGCCGGGGAGCGCATCTGCATCCCGATCCGGCTTGCTTCGCGCTGGCGGAGCGGCGCCGCGCCTTCGGGCGTGCGCTGCGACTCACCGGTGTTGCTGACACCGGAATGCTGGCCGAGCACATCCGGACGGTTCTGCCGTCCGGAACGACCGATGATGAGGCCATGGTGGCCCCATCACGACCCAGCAAGGTAGGACGACCCAGATGAGCACACGATGAAGTCCCTGAAATGAACAGGCTTCTAGTGCACGAGTGAGGTCGTTGCGGGTGCGCTCGCACGACCTCGAAGTGAGGAGTGCAGTGCCAGGAAAGGCCCGCGTACACGAGCTCGCCAAAGAGCTCGGGGTCGACAGCAAGACCGTTCTCGCCAAGCTCAAAGAGATGGGCGAGTTCGTCAAATCCGCATCCAGCACGGTTGAGGCCCCGGTGGCCCGGCGTCTGCGTGGCGCCCTCGAGGCAGGTTCCGCTCCGGCGGCCTCCGCTTCGTCGGCTCCCAGCGCAGCAGCGCCGTCCGCCGTCCGTCCGGGCCCGCCGTCAGTGCGACCGCAGCCGCCGCGTCGTCCCGCTGCCCCGGCCGAGGGTGCGTCCAGCGCGCCCACGTCCCCCGCAGCGCCGTCGCCCGGTGCTTTCGCGCGTCCCAAGCCGCCGGCCCCCGTCCGTCCGGGCCCCGTGCCCGGCCCGGTCGCCAAGCCGGCGAGCGCCCACGACATCGAGGTGGCGGCGGCCGAAGCGCGTGCTTCGGCGCTGAAGGCTGAGCAGGAGGCCGCAGTCAAGGCCGCTCAGGCCGCCCGCACCCGGGATGCCGAGCGTCGTGCTCAGCAGCCGCCTTCCGAGGCCGGCACGCGTCCGCGTCCGCCGGGTCCCGGTTCCGTTCCCCCCGCGTCCGGGTTCGCCGGCCGCGCGTCCCCCGGCTCCCGGTGCTCCGGGCGGTCCGCGTCCCGGCCCCGCCGGTGGCACTGCCCGTCCGCCGCAGCGCGGCCCGGGCAACAACCCGTTCGGTGTGTCCGGCGGCGGCCAGCGCCCTTCGCCCGCCGCGATGCCCCGGCCCAACCAGCCCGGCATGCCGCCGCGGCCGAGCCCGGCGTCGATGCCGCCGCGGCCCAGCCCCGCGTCCATGCCGGCGCAGCGCCCGGCCGGTCCCGGTCGTGGCGGTCCCGGCGGCGGCGCCGGTCGTCCCGGTGGTCCCGGCGCAGGTCGTGGCGGTCCCGGTGGCGGCGCCGGCGGTGGTTTCCGTCCCGGCGGCGGTGCCGGTGGTGGCGGCGGTGGTTACCGCGGCGGCCCCGGTGGCGGCGGTGGCGGCGCCGGTGGCGGCTTCCGTCCCGGTGGTGGCGGCGGTGGCGGTGGCTACCGTGGTGGCCCCGGTGGTGGCGGCGCTCCGGCTGGTGCCGGTGCTCCGGGTCGTCCCGGTGGTGGCGGTCGCGGTCGTGGCGGCGGTGCCGCGGGTGCCTTCGGGCGCCCGGGTGGCCGGCCGACCCGCGGTCGCAAGTCGAAGAAGCAGCGGCGTCAAGAGTTCGACAACCTGTCTGCTCCGCAGATGAGTTCGGGCGCCCCGCGGGGTCAGGGTCAGGAGATCCGGCTCTCCCGTGGCGCGTCGCTCTCCGACTTCGCCGACAAGATCAACGCGAACCCCGGCTCGCTGGTCCAGGAGATGTTCAACCTGGGCGAGATGGTGACGGCGACGCAGTCGTGTTCCGACGACACGTTGCTGCTGCTCGGCGAGCACCTGGGCTTCACGGTGAGCATCGTCAGCCCCGAGGACGAGGACCGCGAGCTGCTCGCGCAGTTCAACATCGACCTCGACGCCGCGGTGGACGAGACCCGTCTGGTCACCCGTCCTCCGGTCGTGACCGTCATGGGTCACGTCGACCACGGTAAGACCAAGCTGCTCGACGCGATCCGCAAGACCAACGTGGTCGCCGGCGAGGCGGGTGGCATCACCCAGCACATCGGCGCCTACCAGGTCTATTACGACCACAACGGCGAGGAACGGGCGATCACCTTCCTCGACACCCCGGGTCACGAGGCGTTCACCGCCATGCGTGCTCGTGGTGCCCAGGTGACCGACATCGTCATCCTGGTCGTGGCGGCCGACGACGGCGTCATGCCGCAGACGGTCGAGGCGTTGAACCACGCCAAGGCGGCCGGTGTGCCGATCGTGGTCGCGGTCAACAAGGTCGACAAGCCCGACGCCAACCCGGACAAGGTGCGCCAGCAGCTGACCGACTACGGCCTGCTCGCCGAGGAGTACGGCGGCGACACGATGTTCGTGAACGTGGCGGCCAAGCCCGGCACGGGCATCAAGGAGCTGCTCGAGGCTGTCCTGCTGACGGCCGACGCGTCGCTGGAGCTGACCGCTCCGATCGACGGGGCGGCTCAGGGCGCCGTGGTCGAGTCGCACCTCGACAAGGGTCGTGGTGCGGTCGCGACGGTGCTGGTGCAGAAGGGCACGCTGCGGGCCGGCGACTCGATCGTGGCGGGTGGCGCGCACGGTCGCGTCCGGGCCATGCTCGACGAGAACGGCAACCAGGTCGCCGAGGCCTTCCCGGCTCGTCCGGTTCTGGTCCTCGGTCTCACCTCGGTTCCCGGCGCGGGCGACACGTTCCTCGCCGGCGAGGACGACCGGACGGTGCGGCAGATCGCCGAGCAGCGGCAGGCCCGGCGGCGTGCCGCCAGCTTCGCCAACTCGCAGACCAAGGCCACCCTCGAGACGCTCATGGATGCCCTCAAGGAGGGCGAGAAGACCTCGCTCACCCTGGTCATCAAGGGCGACTCGTCCGGTTCGGTCGAGGCCCTCGAGGACGCGCTGTTCAAGATCGAGATCCCGGAAGAGATCCAGCTCAAGGTCATCCACCGCGGCGTCGGTGCGATCACCGAGAGCGACGTGAACCTGGCCTCGGCGTCCTCGGATGCCACGGCCACGATCATCGGGTTCAACGTCCGGGCCTCGAACAAGGTCAAGGAGATGGCCGACCGGGCCAACGTGGAGATCCGCTACTACAGCGTGATCTACCAGGCCATCGAGGAGATCGAGGCCGCGCTCAAGGGTCTGCTCAAGCCCGAGTACGAAGAGGTCGAGCAGGGCACGGCGGAAATCCGCGAGGTCTTCCGCTCGTCCAAGATCGGTCTCATCGCGGGTTGTATGGTCCGCTCCGGTCTCATCCGCCGCAACGCCAAGGCCCGCATCCTGCGGGACGGCGTCGTGGTGGCCGAGAACGTCACGCTCAGCTCGCTGCGGCGGTTCAAGGACGACGCCACCGAGGTCCGCGAGGGCTTCGAGTGTGGTGTGACCATGAGCGGCTTCGGCACCCCGCAGGTCGGCGACGTGATCGAGACCTTCGAGATGCGTGAGAAGCCGCGGGCGTAATGCTCTAGGCATCACCAAGACGGCCCCCGGTGCTTCGGCGCCGGGGGCCGTTTTCACAGAATGGAACCCATGTCCCAGTACGCCCTCCTGCTCGCCCCCTCGGCCAACCGCGTCTACGCCGACCAGGCCGCGCGGCTCTCGATCGCCGAACTGGCCGCGTTCGCCCCCGTGCTCTCGTCGGCCCTCGACGAGATCGCGGTGACCAAGCTGGGCGGAGTGGAGTATCTGACCTTCACCGCCGCGCTGACGCCGCGGGACGTCGCCTACCTGTCGAACCTGTCGGCGGCCTACGCGCTGTTCGAGCTCCGGCCCGACAGCCTGCTCAGCCCGGTCGAGATGACCCCGCTGGCCCGGTACGACAGCGACCTGATCACCATCCCCAAGTACGCCGGGAAGACCAACGAGCAGTTCACCAAGCTCGTGCTCAACCTCACCCTGCTCGCGTCGGCGTCGGCCGGCCGGATGCTCGACGGGCATCTCACCGTGCTCGACCCGCTGTGCGGGCGCGGCACCACGCTCAATCAGGCGCTGATGTATGGCTACGACGGCATCGGGGTCGAGATCGACGGCAAGGACGTGGAGGCGTACAAGCTCTTCCTCCAGACCTGGCTGAGGCGCAAGCGCCTCAAGCACACCGCCGACCTCGTTCCGGTCCGCCGGCAGGGCAAGCGGGCGGCGCGACGCCTCGAGGTGTCGATGGCGGCCAGCAAGGACGACCACAAGGCCGGTGCGGTGCAGAAACTGGTCGTGCTGCAGGCCGACACGACCCAGCTCGAGGGACTGCTGCGCGGCGGCGTGGCCGACGTGCTGGTGGCCGACCTGCCCTACGGGGTGGCGCACGGCTCGTACGACGACGAGGGCGGCATCACCCGCAAGCCGCTCGACCTGCTGGAACGCGCGGTGCCGACCTGGCTGCCGCTGTTGCGTCCCGGTGCGGCGATCGGGCTGTCCTGGAACACCAAGGTGGCCCGGCGCGAGCTGGCCGAGGACATCCTGCTGGCCAACGGGCTCGAACTGGTGCCGCAGCTCCCGCTCGCGCACCGGGTCGACCAGGGGATCGAGCGCGACGTCATCGTCGCCGTCACCCCGGGAAAAACCAGCTGAGAGTTGTCGTACCCGGGCTGTAATCTTCGCGCTGATGTATACGGAGACAGCAGTGTTCGACCTGCTCCTGCCCAGCGACTCCCGGTCGCTGAAGCAGAAGCGTTCCTACGTCCGCCCGATCCTCGCGATGCTGAAGAAATATGAGGTCAGCTCGGCCGAGGTGGGCTTTCACGACCTGCACGGGCGGGCCCAGATCGGGGTGGCGGTGGTCGCCGCCGAGCCGGCACAGGCCCGTGCCGTCATCGACACATGCGAGAACCAGGTGGCCGGCCGGCCCGAGATCGAGTTGCTCTCGGTCAAGCGTCGCCTCTACGGCGAGGATGACGCCTGACGGGCACGTTCGGCCCGGCGGTCACCTGGGTAGGCTTCAGCAAGTTGGGCGGGGGCTTTTTTCGGACCCGCGGGATCACAGTCGGAGGTGGGCGATATGTCGGACCCGGCCAAGACGCGCCGTCATGCGGAACGCGTACGGGAACTGGTGGCATCGCTGGTACGAGAGATCAAGGATCCCCGGCTCGGCATGGTGACCGTGACGGACGCGCGGATCACCGGCGACCTGCGCGAGGCCACCGTCTACTACACCGTCCTGGGCGACCCGACCGAGCAGGCGGCCACCAAGGCCGCTCTCGAGAGCGCCAAGGGCATGCTGCGCACCCGGGTGGGGCACGCGCTGGGCCTGCGGCACTCGCCGAGCCTGGCGTTCGTGCTCGACAACGTGCAGGACCACGCCAAGGAGATGGAGGACCTCCTCGCCGAGGCCCGCCTGCGCGACGAAGAGGTGCAGCGCCTGGCCGCCGGCAAGAAGTACGCCGGCGACCCGGACCCGTACAAGGCCGAAGAGGACGAAGAGGACGAGGACGCCGCCGAGCGGGTGGGCGCCCGCGAGGACCAGGGGTGACCTCGTCCCCGGCAGTGCGGCCCGGCTCCGTGCCGGGCCGCTCCTCTTCCCCTGTGTCTGACAAGGATTGGGCGGCCGCGGTCGCGGCGATCCAGGCGGTGCGGCTCGACGACGAGGTTCAGCTGATCTGCCACGTCAACCCGGACGGCGACGCGCTCGGCAGCATGCTGGGCTTCGCCCTCGGCCTGCGGCAGCTCGGCTTCACCCGGCTGCGCGCGACCTTCCCCGGCGACTTCGACGTGCCCGAGCCCTACCGCGCGCTCCCCGGCAGCGAGCTCCTGGTGCCCGAGCAGGAGGCGTACCCGGCGGCGGCCTTGATCTTGATCTTCGACGTGGCCGCCGAATCCCGCCTGGGCGCCCTGGTGTCCCTGCTGCCCGCCGCCCCGAGCGTGATCGTGCTCGACCACCACGCCTCGAACACCGAGTTCGGCCAGGTCAACCTGGTCGACCCGATCGCCGCCGCGACCTCGGTGGTGGCCGACGAGCTGCTGGAACGCCTCGGCGTCAAGCTCGACGCGGCGATCGCCGAGTGCCTCTACGTGGCGCTGTCGACCGACACAGGCTCGTTCAAGTTCGTCCGGACGCCGGCGGTGCACGCCCTCGCGGCCAAGCTGGTCGCCACCGGCATCAACCCCGGCGAGATCGCCCGCCGCACCTTCGACACCCGCCCCTTCGGCGCGATGAAGATGACCGGCGAGGTGCTCGGCCGCGCGCTCCTCGACCCTTCCGCCGCGGACGGTCGCGGCCTGGTCTGGACCTACGCGACCGCGGCCGACCTGGAACGCCACCACCAGCGCCCGTACGTGCTGGACGCGCTGATCGACCCGGTCCGAGGCGTGGCCGAGGCCGACGTCGCGGTCGTCCTCAAAGAGCTGACCCCCGGCGAGTGGGCCGTGTCGCTCCGCTCGAAGGGCGGCGTCGACGTCAGCGCTGTGGCGGTCGCACTCAACGGCGGCGGCCACCGCTTTGCGGCCGGCTTCACCGCCCACGGCACCCCCCGACGACGTGATCGCCCAGATCCGTCCCCTCCTCGACACCCACCTCATCTGACCGGCGCCTACCTAGGCGCATGAGGCTCGGCCGCCCAGCCCGCCCTCCGTGCCCCTGCCGCGCGCGCCAGCCCTTGCGCAAGTTCCCGCCTCGGCTCTCCACCCCGGCCTTGGTGGGCGCTGCTTGTGGATAACTCGCCTCGGCCCCTTGCCGCCCTGTGGATGACGGCTGCCTGTGGCCTTGACATGCAAGTAGGTTGCCTTCCAGTTCCCCAGGGCGGGTGGGGGTTAGGGATGGCGCTAGTGGCGCAGGTCACGATCAACTAGGTGCTGGGAGTCCGTCGGCTCGGGTGGGCGGCTCGGCATGGTTGGTCGGGGGACTCCGGCGACCCGGGTCGGGGTGTCTGCGTGATGAGGGGCGACCGGCTCCAGGTGCACGTCTTCGCAGGTGGAGGACAATGTTTGGAAGCGACCACGGCTGTCGGGTATCGGCTCTGTGTCTCGGTTAGTGGGAAGACCGCTCCAACGACCGGAACTGAACGATAGTTTGGTCCCTGAACGGTGATTTGGTTTTGCGCGGCCGTGACCACCGCCCGCCGCGGAACCTCGAGCCACCCGGGTTCACCGACTCGGGGTGCGTCACCCAGCGCCAAGCGCCTGGCGATCCCGGGCCGGCCACCTGTGACGCCTGCTCGACCGATCCCAGGGGCGTGTGCCTCGGCGCCGCGCTCGCACCCACCGTGGAAGGACCACGATCATGGCTGCCAAGCCGAAGCCCCCGGCCACTGACGAAGCTCGCGAGGCGGCGCGCCGCGCCCTGCAGACCTCGATGGACACCCGTCAGTAGTAGGGGTAAGCACTTACTTTGATTGCAGTCGTTACGGCTGGGCGGGCATCATGACTGACCATGAGCCCGCCAGCCCAGCCGGACGCAGCCGCCGACCCCGGCGGGCCCACGCGCTCTTCTGAGCCACCACCGGCGGAGCCGTCGACCGCAGACGAGCCGCCCGTAAAAGGCACTGCAAACAGCGCTGCCGGCAGGCCGCAGACGGCGTCCGCCCGGCGGATCGCCCAGCTGGCGCTACCGGCCCTGGTTGTCCTGGCCGCCGAGCCTCTCTACGTGCTGGTCGACACGGCCGTGGTCGGGCACCTGGGCCCCGTTCCGCTCGCTGCGGTCGCGGTCAGCGGCACGGTCATGTCGGTGGCGGCCTGGCTGGGCACGCTCATGGCCTATGGCACCACCGGCCGCGCCGCCCGGCGTTTCGGGGCGGGGGGACAGGCCCTCCGCCGTGGCCGAAGGTGTCCAGGCCTCGTGGCTGGCGCTGGCGGTGGGCGTACTGCTGGCTCTGGTCGTGCAGCCCCTCGCCGGGCCGCTGGCGCAAGCCCTCGCGGGTGATTCCGTGACGGCGGAAGCCGCCGCGGGCTGGTTGCGGGTCGCGGTGCTGGGCGCGCCCGGTCTCTTGCTCGCGGCCGCCGGCAACGGGTGGATGCGCGGGGTTCAAGACACTCGCCGACCCCTATTTTTCGTGCTCGGCGCCAACGCCTTGTCGGCGGTCCTCTGCCCGGTGCTCGTCTACCCGGTCGGCTGGGGGCTGGTCGGCTCGGCCGTGGCCAACGTCGTGGCGCAGAGCGTCTCCGGCGGCCTCTTCGTGTACGCCCTGGTGCGCGAGACACGAGCGCTGCGCCCGATGCCGCAGGTCATCCTCCAGCAGCTGAAGCTGGGCCGGGATCTGCTCATCCGCGGTGGCGCCTTCCAGGCCTGCTTCCTGTCGGCGACCGCGGTCGCGAGCCGGTTCGGGGTCGAGTCGGTCGGGGCCCATCAGATCGCGCTCCAGCTGTGGTTCTTCAGTGCGTTCGTGCTCGACGCGGTCGCGATCGCGGCGCAGTCGCTGGTCGGCGCGGCCCTCGGCGGGGGGAGCGCGGCCGTCGCCCGGGAGGTGGCCCGGCGGGTGACGATCGCGGGCGGGCTGGCCGGGGTGGCGCTGGCCCTGCTCGCGGCGGCCGGCGCCGGTGTCGTGCCGGGCTGGTTCACCTCCGACCCCGGGGTGCACGAGCAGGCGGCGCTCATCTGGCCCTGGTTCGTCGGCCTGATGCCGTTCGCGGGGGTGGTCTACGCGCTCGACGGCGTGCTGATCGGCGCCGGCGACGTGCGTTTCCTGCGCAACATCACCCTGGTTTCGGCCCTGTTCGGTTTTCTTCCGGCGATCTGGCTGGCGTACGCGCTCGACCTGGGCCTGGGCGGCATCTGGGCCGGCCTGGCCCTGCTGATCCTGATCCGCTTCGGCACGACGGTGTGGCGCTGGCGCTCCGGCCGCTGGGCCGTCGTCGGCGTGACCCGCTGACTGCCCCGAAAGAGCTGTGCCGAGCCGACGCCTAAGGTGGTCGGGTGATTGCGGACGGACTGATCGTGGTGGACAAGCCGGCGGGGATGACCTCGCACGACGTGGTGGCGCGGATCCGGCGGCTGGCCAAGACCCGGCGCGTGGGTCATGGCGGCACGCTCGACCCGATGGCGACCGGCGTGCTGATCATCGGCGTCAACCGGGCAACCCGACTGCTGACGTACGTCATCGGCTCCGGGAAGAGCTATGCCGCGACTATCCGCCTGGGCCAGTCGACGATCACCGACGACGCCGAGGGTGACGTGACCGCCACCGCGCCCGTCGACGGCGTCGCCGACGAGGCGATCCGGGCCGGTCTGGCCGCCCAGCGCGGCGAGATCGACCAGGTGCCGAGCGCGGTGAGTGCCATCAAGATCAACGGCGAGCGGGCCTACAAGCGGGTCCGCGACGGCGAAGAGGTCGACATCCCCGCCCGCCGGGTGACCGTCTCGCGTCTCGACGTGCTCGACGTCCGCCGCTCCGCCGACGCGATCGACGTCGACGTCGACGTCACCTGCTCGTCGGGCACCTACATCCGGGCCATCGCCCGCGACCTCGGCACCACGCTCACCGTCGGCGGTCACCTCACGGCCCTTCGCCGTACGGCGGTCGGTGGCCTCACTCTGGCCGAGGCCCGCACGCTGGAACAGCTCGAAGAGGTCGCCCCCGACGTGGTGACCCTGCCGATGGCCGACGCCGCCCGCCAGGCCTTCCCGCAGCGCGAAGCCACCCCCGACGAGGCGCGCACCCTGAGCCACGGCGGCCCCCTCAGTCCCGTCGGCATCGACGGCCCCGTACGCGGTCTTCGCCCCCACCGGCGAGCTGCTGGCCGTCGTCTCCGAGCGCGACGGCCGCGCGCGAGCCGAGATCGTCCTGGCCCCCGCATAGGAACAGGGGCACGCCGATACGCTGGGCCGGGTAGCGAGCTCCGGGAGGGCAAGAGAATGCAGCGGTGGCGGGGCTTCGAGGCGGTGCCCGGCGGGTGGGGGCGTTCGGTCGTCACGATCGGGGTCTTCGACGGGGTGCACCGCGGCCACCAGGCGATCATCGGGCATGCCGTGAAGCGCGCCCGCGATCTCGGCCTGCAGTCGGTGGTGGTGACCTTCGATCCTCATCCGGCCGAGGTCGTTCGCCCGGGGTCGCACCCGGCCGTGCTCACCGAGCCGGTCCGCAAGGCCGAGCTGATCGAGCAACTCGGCGTCGACGCGCTCTGCGTGGTGCCCTTCACGCCCGCGTTCTCCCAGCTCAGCCCCGAGGCCTTCGGGCACGACGTGCTGGTCGAGGCGCTGCACGCGGCCGTCGTGGTGGTGGGTGACAACTTCCGCTTCGGGCATCGGGCCGCCGGTGACGTGGTGATGCTCGAGCGTCTCGGGGTGTCGTTCGGCTTCACGGTCGAGGATGCGCCGCTGGTCTCCCAGGACGGGCTGGTCTTCTCCTCGACGTACATCCGCAGTTGTGTCGACGCCGGGGACGTGCGGGCCGCGGCGGCCGCGCTCGGCCGGCCGCACCGCCTGGCCGGCGTCGTCGTCCGCGGTGACCAGCGGGGCCGCGAGATCGGCTTCCCGACCGCCAACCTGATGGTGCACCGCTATGCCGCCGTCCCCGCCGACGGCGTCTACGCCGCCTGGCTGATCCGCGGGGGCGAGCACGCCGCCCGCCTGCCGGCCAGCGTGTCGATCGGCACCAACCCCACTTTTTCGGGCCGCGAGCGCCGGGTCGAGGCGTACGTGCTGGATTTCGCCGGTGACCTGTACGGCGAGAAGGTGAGCCTCGATTTCGTGGCCCACCTGCGCGAACAGCGGACCTATGACGCCATCGAACCGTTGGTCGCGCAGATCCGCGAGGACGTGGAAGAGACCCGCGCGCTCCTTCGTTGACCCCCTGGTAGGGTTGACACGACGTTGGCTTATCCAACGACCGGTCTCGCCTGCCTGCCCGACGCCGCGGGGCGCGAGAGATACCGATGAAACGGCAACACAGAAGCACGGAGAACATGGCGCTCGATCAAGAGACCAAGACCAAGATCATGACGGAGTACGCGACCCTCGAGGGCGACACCGGTTCGCCCGAGGTGCAGGTCGCGATGCTCACCAAGCGGATCGCCGACCTGACCGAGCACCTCAAGGTGCACAAGCACGACCACCACAGCCGTCGTGGTCTGCTTCTGCTGGTCGGCCGTCGCCGTCGACTGCTCAACTACGTTCAGAAGAAGGACATCGCGCGCTACCGGACGCTGATCGAGCGTCTCGGCCTGCGCCGCTGACTTGACGGGGGAGTGGCCGACGAGGCCGCTCCCCCGCACAGTTTCACCAAGCAACCCACGGACCCGCGCGGTCCGCAGTAAGCCACCGGTCCTCGGTAGTGGTTCCCAGGCAGACCTTCCTGGGCACTTCGATCGAAGACCGGCAGCTGCGAAAGACAACCGCGCTGTGTAGACCGCCGGGTCCTCGACGAAGGAGTACCGCACCACATGACAGAGCAAAATGCTCTCGGCACCGAATCTCGCACCGCCGTCATCGACAACGGGTCGTTCGGCACCCGCGAGATCACTTTCTCCACCGGCCGCCTGGCCAAGCAGGCCGCCGGCTCGGTCATCGTCCAGCTGGGCGAGACCGTCGTTCTCTCTGCGACCACGGCCGGCAAGCAGCCGAAGGAGCACTTCGACTTCTTCCCGCTGACGGTCGACGTCGAGGAGCGCATGTACGCCGCGGGTCGCATCCCCGGCTCGTTCTTCCGTCGTGAGGGCCGCCCGAGCGAGGACGCGATCCTCACCTGCCGCCTGATCGACCGCCCGCTGCGCCCGTCGTTCACCAAGGGCCTGCGCAACGAGGTCCAGGTCGTCGAGACCGTCCTCGCGCTCGACCCGCAGCACCCGTACGACGTGGTCGCCATGAACGGCGCCTCGATGTCGACCAAGCTGTCCGGCCTGCCGTTCAGCGGCCCGGTCGGCTCGACCCGCGTCGCCCACATCGACGGCCAGTGGGTCGCCTTCCCGACCCTCGAGGAGCTCGAGCGGGCCACCTTCGACATGGTCGTGGCCGGCCGCACCCTCGCCGACGGCGACGTCGCGATCATGATGGTCGAGGCCGAGGCCACCCCGCACGCGATCAAGCTGATCCAGGCCGGCGCCACCGCCCCCACCGAAGAGGTTGTCGCGAGCGGCCTCGAGGCCGCCAAGCCGGCCATCCGCGAGCTCTGCCGCGCGCAGAGCGAGCTGGCCGAGATCGCGGCCAAGCCGGTCGCCGACTACCCGGTCTTCCTGGAGTACCAGGACGACGTCTTCTCCGCGGTGACCGAGGCCGTCCGCGCCGAGACCGCCGAGGCCCTCAAGATCGCGGCCAAGCAGGAGCGCGAAGAGGCCCTCGACCTGGTCAAGGCCAAGGCCCACGACCTGCTCGACGCCCAGTTCGAGGGGCGCGAGAAGGAGATCAGCGCGGCCTTCCGCTCGGTCACCAAGTCCGAGGTGCGTCAGCGCGTGCTGCGCGAGCAGGTGCGCATCGACGGCCGCGGCCCGCGCGACATCCGCCCGCTGTCCGCCATGGTCGGCGTGCTGCCGCGGGTGCACGGCTCGGCGCTGTTCGAGCGGGGCGAGACCCAGATCCTGGGTGTCACGACGCTCAACATGCTGCGCCTCGAGCAGACGCTGGACACACTCGCTCCCGAGAAGTCCAAGCGCTACATGCACAACTACAACTTCCCGCCCTACTCGACCGGTGAGACCGGCCGGGTGGGTTCGCCGAAGCGCCGCGAGATCGGCCACGGCGCGCTGGCCGAGCGGGCCCTGGTGCCCGTGCTGCCGACGCGTGAGGAATTCCCGTACGCGATCCGCCAGGTCTCCGAGGCGCTGAGCTCGAACGGCTCGACCTCGATGGGCTCGGTCTGTGCCTCGACGCTGTCGCTGCTGGGCGCCGGTGTGCCGCTGAAGGCGCCGGTCGCCGGCATCGCGATGGGCCTGATCTCGGACGAGGTCGACGGCAAGACGCAGTACGTCGCGCTGACCGACATCCTGGGCGCCGAGGACGCGTTCGGCGACATGGACTTCAAGGTCGCCGGCACCAGCGAGTTCGTCACCGCCCTGCAGCTCGACACCAAGCTCGACGGCATCCCGTCGGACGTGCTGGCCGGCGCTCTGCAGCAGGCCCACGAGGCCCGCGCCACGATCCTCGGGGTCATGGAAGCGGCGATCAACGCCCCGGCCGAGATGTCGGAGTACGCCCCGCGGGTCACCTCGGTGAAGATCCCGGTCGACAAGATCGGCATGGTCATCGGCCCGAAGGGTCAGACGATCAACGCGATCCAGGACGAGACCGGCGCCGACATCTCGATCGAGGACGACGGCACGATCTACGTCGGCGCGACCAACGGCCCGGCGGCCGAGGCCGCGGTCGAGCGGATCAACGCGATCGCCAACCCGACCATGCCGAAGGCCGGCGACAAGTTCCTCGGCACCGTGGTGAAGACGGCCGCGTTCGGCGCCTTCATCTCGCTGCTGCCCGGTCGCGACGGCCTGCTGCACATCTCCAAGGTGGGCGACGGCAAGCGTGTCGACAAGGTCGAGGACTTCCTCAACGTCGGCGACAAGGTCGAGGTGTCCATCGCGGACATCGACGCCCGCGGCAAGATCTACCTCGACAAGGTCCGCCCCGAGGGCGCGGAGGCCCCGGCCGCCGTGGCTGCGGAGGCTCCGGCCGGCGACTCGGCCGAGGGTGGCCGCCCGCCGCGCGAGCCGCGCGGTGAGGGTGGTGGCGAGCCCCGCCGTCGTCGCCGTGCCGGTGGCGAGGGCCGCGGCGAGCGCCGCGACTAAGTCGAGTAAAGAACTGTGACATCGAGTTCGCGCGGGCCGGCTGCAAAGCCGGCCCGCGTTACTACACAGACCCTTTCGGACGGCGCCAAGCGCACCACGCTCCCCAGCGGGCTGCGCATCGTCACCGAGTCGATTCCGACCACCCGCAGCGCCTCCATCGGCGTGTGGGTGGGCATCGGGTCGCGTGACGAGACGCCCGGCATGTCCGGCGCCTCGCACTTCCTCGAGCACCTGCTCTTCAAGGGCACCCACAAGCGCACGGCGCTGCAGATCTCGTCCGAGATCGAGGCCGTCGGCGGCGAGACCAACGCCTTCACCACGAAGGAATACACCTGCTACTACGCGCGGGTGCTCGACGCCGACCTGCCGCTCGCGGTCGACGTGCTCTGTGACGCGGTGGCCGACTCGATCATCGAGCCGGCCGACGTCGAGATCGAGCGGGGCGTGATCCTCGAAGAGATCGCCATGCACGAGGACGAGCCCGGCGACGAGGTGCACGACGTCTTCACCGAGGCGATCTTCGGCAACCACCCGCTGGGCAGGCTGATCTCGGGGACCGAGGAATCGATCACCCCGATGACGCGTACGCAGATCCAGCGGTTCTATCGGCGTCGCTACACGGCGCCGCACATCGTGATCGCGGCCGCGGGCAACCTCGACCACGCCACGGTCGTCCGTCTCGTGCGCAAGGCGCTGGCCGGCACCGTGCTCGACTCCGAGCCGGCCGCTCCGGCCGTGCCGCGGGCGGGCGCCAAGCGGGTGGCCACCCAGAAACCGCACACGGTCGTGCGCAACCGCGACACCGAGCAGGCCCATCTGGTGCTGGGCGGGGTCGGCATCGGCCGCCGCGACGAGCGCCGGTTCGCCCTGGGCGTGCTCAACAACCTGCTCGGCGGCGGCATGTCGAGCCGGCTGTTCCAGGAGATCCGCGAGAAGCGGGGCCTGGCCTACTCGGTCTACTCCTACGCCAGCCAGTACGCGGACGCCGGCCTGTTCGGCGTCTACGCCGGCTGCGCCCCGGGCAAGGTGGAGGAGGTCCTCGACCTCACCCGCACCGAGCTGGAAAGGGTGTCGGTCAAGGGCGTCGGCGCCGACGAGATCGCCCGGGGCAAGGGCATGGTCAAGGGTTCGTTCGTGCTCGGCCTGGAGGACACCGGCTCGCGGATGAGCCGGCTGGCCAAGTCCGAGCTGCTCTACGGCGACCTGATGTCGGTCGACGAGCTGTTGAGCCGGGTCGATGCGGTAACCGCCGACGAGGTCAACGCGGTCGCGGCCGATCTGTTCACCCAGCCGATGTCGCTCGCCCTGGTGGGGCCGTTCGACGAGAACGCGTTTTCCTAGTCTCGAACCCCACCGTTAACCTTGGACCCCGTGACGATGCTGGAGACCCCGCCGCCTGCGCCGACCGTGACGCCCGAGCAGCGCAAGCGGCGGGTGATCGGCATGACGATCTGGGCCGTCGCCTTCGCGGTGTTCGTGTGGCTGGTCGGCGTGCCGACCAGCGACCCGCTCACCGCGTTCGGCTGGCTCTGGCTGGCCACCATCGCCTGGCGCAACTATCTGCCGTGGCGGGAACACCTGCTGTTCCTGCGCGACTGGCTGCCGGTGGTCTTCCTGCTGGTCTTCTACAACGTGTCCCGCGGCGCGGCCGACAAGCTCTTCGACCCGCACGTCCAGTTCATGATCGACGCGGACGAGGACATGTTCGGCTGGCTCACCGGCGGCCAGATCCCGACGGTCTGGCTCCAGCAGCACCTGTTCGACCCGAAACACGTGCCGTGGTGGGAGGTCGCGACCACGCTGGTCTACATCTCGCACTTCCTCACCGTGCCCACGGTGGCGGTCGTGCTCTGGGTGCGCAGCCGCAGCCTGTCCTACCGGTTCATCCGGCGCTGGATCACGCTCAGCATGGCCGGCCTGATCACCTACTTCCTCTACCCGGCGGCGCCGCCCTGGTGGGCCGCCGAGTACGGCTACCTCCACGAGGAGGTGGCGCGGTTCTCCTCCCGGGGCCTCGACGTGATCGGGCTGCACGGCGCGGGCAACACCCTCAACGCGCTGCAGGCCGACCAGTCCAACCCGGTGGCCGCCATGCCTTCGCTGCACACCGCGTACGCGATGATGGCCGTCGCCTTCTTCCTGCCGATGCTCCGCAAGCGCTGGTGGCCGCTGCTGTTCGCCTATCCGCTGGCCATGACGTTCACGCTGGTCTACACGGGCGAGCACTACGTCATCGACGTCCTGGTCGGCTGGCTCTACGTGGCCGGCACGTTCGCCGTGGTCGGCTTGGCCGAGCGCTGGTGGACGCGTCGCAAGGCTGCGATAAATTATCCCGGTGACTCAGCAACCTGACTCGATCCGCGTCGGCGTCCTCGGAGCGCGGGGCCGCATGGGCCTCGAGGTGTGCAAGGCGGTCGACGCCGCCGGCGACATGCAACTCGTGGCCATGATCGATCAGGGCGACGAGCTGTTCAAGGCGTCCGACGCCCAGGTGTTCGTCGACTTCACCACGCCTGACGTCGTGATGGACAACCTGCACTGGGCCATCGACCAGGGCATCAGCATGGTCGTCGGCACCACCGGCTTCACCGAGCAGCGGCTCGACCAGGTGCGGGGCTGGCTCGCGGCCAACCCCGGCGTCGGCGTGCTGATCGCCCCCAACTTCGGGCTCGGCGCCGTGCTGATGATGCAGTTCGCCGCCCGCGCCGCCCGCTACTTCGACTCGGTCGAGATCATCGAGCAGCATCACCCCCGCAAGCTGGACGCGCCCAGCGGCACCTCCACCCACACGGCCAAGGCGATCGCGCGGGCCCGGGCCGAGGCGGGTCTCGGCCCGATGCCCGACGCGACCAAGGAAGAGGTCGACGGCGCCCGGGGGGCCGACATCGATGGCGTACGCATCCACTCGGTGCGCGCCGCGGGCCTGGTGGCCCACCAGGAGGTGCTGTTCGGGTCGCTCGGCGAGACGCTGACCATCCGGCACGACTCCCTCGACCGGGTGTCCTTCATGCCCGGCGTCCTGCTCGGCGTCCGCAAGATCCTCGAGCACCCCGGCCTGACCGTAGGCCTGGATACTCTGCTTTGACGGTCGCCGCTTCGCAGCTCCGAGGATTTCGCCCCGGGAAGCCGACAATGGTCATGGTCAAACCACTGTGAGCTCGCCGGGCAAGCCGGTCAGCTTTCCGTTGGTGAAGGCGACCTGGTGGCCGGCGATGCGCAGGCCGGTGACGGTGGGGGGCGTCGGGCATAGGGCGCAGGCGGACGACGCCGTGGGGACGTCGGGGTCGAGGTCTAGCCACGACTGCAGGATGAGGACGGCGGCGGCGGCCGACCACGCCTGTGGGTGGCAGGACGCGGGGTAGGGCATCGGCCGGCTGAGGTCGGTGCGCGCGTCACCGGCGTACAGCTCGGGGAGCCGGAAGCCGAACGCCTCGCCCGCGCCCAGCAGCCCGTCGATGAGCCGCGCCGACTCGGCCGGGAAGCCGGCCCGGGCCAGACCGGCGGCCACGATCGCGGTGTCGTGGGCCCAGATCGAACCGCAGTGGTACGACAGGGGAGCGAACCCGCCGTCGTCGGCCGACATGGTCCGCAGGCCGAAGCCTCCCGACATGCCCGGTGCCGCCGGTCGTCCTGCTGATCCCGAAGTTCCTCGTCTTCAACCAGCTCGGCATGGACAACAGCTACTCGGCGCTGATCGTCCCGCTGCTGGCCGACGCGGGCGGGATCTTCATCATGAAACAGTTCTTCGACCCGGTGCCGGTCAGCGTCACGCTTCCGCGCGGCCTGGCCGACCTGGTCAGCGGCTCGCTCGGGGCCGGCACGCAGTATCCGCTCAAGCTCGGCGCGGCCCTGCCGGCCACCATCCCGGTCGTGATCATCTTCGTCATCTTCCAGCGCTTTTTCGTCCGCGACGCCGGTGCCGGCTCCGACAAGGGCTGACTCCGCCCCGGCGGCTGGACCGCAGCCGATAGGTTGTGCTGCTGTGAACCAGCTTTCCGTGCGCGGCCGACGGCTCCGGGTGCTCGCCACCCTGATCGCCGGCGTGCTGCTGCTTGCCGGCACCCTGTGGGGGGCCGACGACGACTTCCCGTTCGGGCCGTTCCGGATGTATTCGACGGCGCCCGACCCGAACGGCGCGGCCAAGGACACCCGGGTCGAGGGCGTCGACACGCAGGGCCGCACGGTGGCGATCACCGAGGGCAACAGCGGGCTCCGCCGGGCCGAGATCGAAGGCCAGCAGCAGGCGTACGTCGACGAGCCGGCCCGCCTGAGCCAGGTCGCCACCGCCTACGAGGAGCACTCGCCCGGCGCGACCCCGCTGCGGACCGTCCGGATCGTCGTGCGCTGGCACCAGATCCGGCACGCCCGGCCCAGCGGCGACGCCTACGACGAGGTCATCGCCGAATGGACGCTCCCATGAAGTGGCTCTTCGCGCCGGTGCCGCTCGGGCGGATCGCCGCCTTCCGCACCCTGGTCTACATCTTCGTCCCGCTCGACCTGATCGTCTTCACCCCTTGGGTGCGCTCGCACGCCAACACCCCCGGCGATCTCTACGAGCCGCTGCGGATCGGCCGCGTCCTGCACCTGCCCACGCCCACCCACCTGCTCGTGTGGGCCGTCTTCTGGGCGTTGATCGTGCTCTCCGTGGCCGCCGCGACCGGCCGCGCCGCCCGCGTCCTGGGCTGGGCGGTCCTCGCTCTGTACCTGGAGTGGATGGTCATCGCCATGAGCTACGGCAAGGTCGACCACGACCGGGTTGGCCTGCTCGTGGCCCTGGCCGTGCTGCCCACGGTCGGCCGGGCCCGGCACGGCGACAAGACGCTGAGCGATTCCGGCGGCTGGGCCTTGCGGGTCACCCAGATCGCCGTGATCTGCACCTACTTCCTGGCCGCGTGGGCCAAGCTCCGCTTCGGCGGCATCGACTGGGTGACCAGCGCCGTGCTGGCCCAGGCGATCATCCGCCGGGGCACCTGGCTGGCCGACGAGATCGCCGTGATCCCCGGTCTGCTGATCGCCGCCCAGGCCGGCATCATCCTGTTCGAGCTGCTCAGCCCGCTGATCTGGGCCGTTCCCCAGAGGTGGCGCTGGGCCGGGGTGGCCTTCTTCTACTCATTCCACGTGATGACCTTCTCGATGATCACGATCTCGTTCGCCCCGCACCTGGTGGCGCTGGCCGGCTTCCTCTCGCTGGAACGCATCCGCCCCGTCGAGTGGCTACGCCGACGGCTGCCCGGACACAGGCGTCAGCCCGCGTCCTTGCCGTAGAGAAGATCGCGCTGAGCCTGCGGAAGCGAACAAGCCGCCGTCCCACCCGGCAGCAGATGACGGTGCTCAGCGATCCAGCGATAGGCCGGCCAGGCCGCGAGCCGGACCGGCCCGAGCTGAAGCGCACCGCCCGCGAGCTGCCAGGCCCGCCCGGCGTCGTGCAGCATCAGCGCGATCGCATCGGGGCCGGCGGCCACTGCCCCGTCGGGGCTGACCCACTGCACCGCTTCCTCGCACTGCTCGACCGTCAGCCCCAGGGCCTCGAGATCGGCGAACTGCCAGGGAATCACCCGGGCGTGGGTGGGAATCCGCTTCTCGATGAACTCGGCACAGGTCGTACAGAAAGAGCAGTCGCCGTCATAGACGAAGGTCGGCGTGGTCACTCTTCTGATTCTCCGCTCAGCGCGACGTGCAACCGCAACTGGGGCACGAGCATGTCGTCGACGTCGAGGGCACGGCCTCCACCGTCCGGCTCCCAGCCCGCCGACCCGAGGAATTTCTGCATCGCCTGGTCCTGCTCGTAGGCCCAGGCCACCGCGTGGGTGAACCCGTCGTCGCGCCAATGCGTGACCGCCGCCGACAGCAGCCGGCTGCCGTGCCCGCGCCGGCCCCAGCGCGGCTCGACCAGCAGATCGGTCACCGCCGCCACGAAATCGGGCAGCGGCGGTTCCTCCGGGGCGAGCGCCTGCTCGTCGGCCGGGCCGGCCGCCGCGAAGCCGACGACCTCCGACGCCGTCTCGCTTTGTTCGACCGCGATCAGCACCCGATGACGCCCGGACGGCGGCGCCTCGATCGCCTCGGTCCACCCCCGGGCCAGATAGGCCTCGTCCAGGTTGGCCAGGACGTGCGGGGGGAACATGCGCCGATACGCCGTACGCCAGGTGGCGAGCTGGACGCGGGCGATCTCCGCGGCGTCGCCGGGGCGCGCGGGACGGACGAAGCCGATTGCCATGCGGGCGAGCCTACAGAGGGCCGAAATTGTCGTACCCCTGCTCTACCGTCTTCACCGATGGCACTCCCAGACGCTCTCTCCGTCGCCCAGGCCCGCCGCGTCACGCTGGCCGCCCAGGGCTTCGCCGACCCCAAGCCGGGCGGCGCGACCGACATGCGCCACCTCCGGCGGGTGCTGCGCCGGGTCCACCTGATCCAGATGGATTCGGTCAACGTGCTCCAGCGGGCCCACTTCATGCCGCTCTACAGCCGTCTCGGGCCCTATCCGGTCGAGCTGCTCGAGCGGGCGGCCTATCGCAAGCCCCGCGACCTGTTCGAGTTCTGGGGTCACGAGGCCTCGCTGATCACCACCGATCTGCAGCCGCTGTTCCGCTGGCGCATGGCCCGCGCGGCCGACATGGCGTGGGGCGGCATGGTGCGCATCGCCCAGGAGCAGCCCGAGCTGATCGCCCGCGTGCTCGACGTGGTGCGCGCCCAGGGCCCGATCACCGCGGCCGAGATCGAGCACGACGAGCCGCGCAGCAAGCAGCACTGGGGGTGGAACTGGTCGAGCGTCAAGCAGGCGCTCGAGTGGTTGTTCTACACCGGTCAGGTCACCGCGGCCGAGCGCACCACGTCGTTCGCCCGGCGTTACGACCTGCCCGAGCGGGTGCTGCCACAGGCGGTGATCAATGCACCCACCCCGACCGACCAGGATGCGTTCCGTGCCCTGGTCGAGCTCTCGGCCCAGGCGCTGGGGGTGGCCGCCGAGCCCGAGCTGCGTGACTATTTCCGCCTCCCGGTCGACGGGTTCAAGCGCGCGATCGCCGAGCTGGTCGACGACCGGGTGCTGCTCCCGGTCACCGTGCCGGGCTGGAAACAGCCGACCTACCTGCACCATGAGGCGAAAATCCCCCGCTGGGTGCGCGCCTCGACCCTGGTCAGCCCGTTCGACCCGCTGATCTGGGAGCGTGGGCGCACCGAGCGGCTGTTCGGCATGAACTACCGGATCGAGATCTACGTGCCCGCCGCCCAGCGGCTCTACGGCTATTACGTGCTGCCGTTCCTGTTCGGTGACCAGCTCGCGGCCCGGGTCGATCTGAAGGCCGACCGCAAGACCGGCCGCCTGCTCATCCCGGCCGCCTGGCTCGAGCCACAGGCCGACCGTGACGAGACCGCCGCCGCCCTGGCCGTCGAGCTGCACCGGCTGGCCGGCTGGCTGGGCCTGAACGAGATCGCGCCCCCCGAGCGGGGCGACCTGGCCGACACATTGACCGCAGCCCTCAAAAGCGCGGCCGGTGTACCGTGACGGCCATGACCACCGCGACCTCGCGCCCCTGGCTGGACGATCAGCCGGTGCAGGGCCCGCCGGTGCCGCCCGAGTGGCTGGCCTACTACGCGCAACAGCAGCAGCACGAGCCCGATCGGGTCACCCGGTTGGTCCAGCGCGTCTGGACGAGGTCGCCGATCTGGGCCGCCCCGGTCGCCCTGCTGGTCTGCATGGGCGGTGCGGTCGGTTACACGCTGGCCTCCCACCCGGCCGAGGCCGGCGCCGGTGACGCCCCGACCTGCCTGCTGAAATACACCACCGGCTTCGTCTGCCCGGGCTGCGGCGGCACCCGCGCGGCCTGGTATCTGCTGCACGGCGACCTGCCGGCCGCGGCCCGCCACCACGCGCTGTTCGTCTTCGCGGTGCCCTTCCTCATTTATATGTATGTGGCCTGGGCCGGCCAGCGTTTCTTCAAGTGGAAGCTGCCCCAGCTCACCCTCAGCCCGGCCGTCCTGATCACCTTTGTCGCTGTGTGGGCCGTCTGGAGCGTGCTGCGCAACCTGCCCTGGGCCCCGTTCACCGCGCTCTACGTCTGACTGGGCCGTCCTATAGGTTGTGGGTATGACGCACGACCCGCGACCCTTCGGACGGCTGCTGACCGCCATGGTCACTCCGTTCGCCCCGGACGGCTCCCTCGACGTCGAGGGCGCGGCGAAACTGGCCACCTACCTGGTGGACGAGCAGCGCAACGACGCGCTCGTCGTCAGCGGCACCACCGGTGAGTCTCCGACCACCACCGACGCGGAAAAGGAAATCCTGCTCCGGGCCGTGGTCGATGCCGTGGGTGACCGGGCCCAGGTGATCGCGGGCGTGGGCACCAACAACACCGCCCACACGATCGAACTGGCGCACGCTGCCGAAAAGGCGGGCGCGCACGGCCTGCTGGTCGTGACGCCTTATTACAACAAGCCGCCGCAGGCGGGCGTGGCCAAGCACTTCCTCACCGTCGCCGACGCGGTCGGCCTCCCGGTGATGGTCTACGACATCCCGCACCGGGCCGGCACGGCGATCGCCACCGAGACGATGTGCCGCATCGCCGAGCACGACCGCATCGTGGCGGTCAAGGACGCCAAGGGCGACCTGATTGCCAGTTCCTGGGTGCTCAGCCGCACCGGCCTGGCCTATTACTCCGGCGACGACGCGGCGACCCTGCCGCTGCTGGCGATCGGCGGGGTCGGCCTGGTCGGCACCTCCACCCATTTCACCGGCGTACTGGCGAAAGACATGATCGAGGCGTTCGAGCGCGGCGACAACACCGCCGCCCTGACCCTGCACCGCCGGGCGATGCCGCTGTTCACCGGCATCTTCCGGGTGCCGGGGACCATGCTGGTCAAGGCGGGCCTGAACGCTCAGGGCCGCCCGGCAGGCCCGGTCCGCTCGCCGCTGGTCGATGCGACCAGCGCCGAGATCGACCAGCTGCGCCAGGACGCCGCCGCGGCCGGCATCGGCCTGTAGAGGAAAGATAGAAAAACGCGAATGAGTCAAGCTCACGCGGAGCTGGATCCGCCGCCCCCGCTGCCGGAGGGCGCCCTGCGCGTCATCCCGATGGGCGGGCTCGGAGCCATCGGCCGCAACATGACGGTCCTCGAGTTCGACGGCAAGCTGCTGGTCATCGACTGCGGCGTGCTCTTCCCCGATGTCGAGCAGCCGGGCGTCGACCTGATCCTGCCCGACTTCAGCCCGATCCTCGACCGCCTCGACGACGTCCAGGCGATCGTGCTCACGCACGGTCACGAGGATCACATCGGCGCGGTGCCCTATCTGCTGGCCCACAAGGCCGACATCCCGCTGGTCGGCTCCGAGTTCACCCTCGCCCTGGTCGAGGCCAAGCTGGCCGAGCGTCGTCTCGACCCCTACACGCTGACCGTGCGGGAGGGCCAGACCGAGCGGCTCGGTCCGTTCGAGTGCGAGTTCTTCGCGGTCAACCACTCGATCCCCGATGCGCTCGCGGTCGCCGTCCGCACCCCGGCCGGCCTGATCCTGCACACCGGCGACTTCAAGATGGACCAGGTGCCGCTGGACGGCCGCATCACCGACCTGGCCGGTTTCGCCCGGCTCGGGGCCGAGGGCGTCGACCTGCTGCTCTCCGACTCGACCAACGCCGAGGTGCCCGGTTTCGTGGCGCCCGAGCGTGACATCGGCCCGGTGCTCAGCTCGATCTTCGGCAAGGCCCGCGGCCGCATCATCGTGGCCAGCTTCGCCTCCCACGTGCACCGGGTCCAGCAGGTCATGGACGCCGCCTGGGAGTACGAGCGCAAGGTCGCTCTGATCGGCCGCTCGATGGTCCGCAACATGGGCATCGCCCGTGACCTGGGCCTGCTCAACATTCCCGACGGCCTGCTGGTCAGCCTGGACGAGGCGACCAAGATGCCGGGCGACGAGATCGTCTTCATGTCGACCGGGTCGCAGGGCGAGCCGATGAGCGCGCTGGGCCGCATGGCCAACGGCGACCACCGGCACATCGCGATCGAGCCGGGCGACACGGTCGTGCTGGCCAGCTCGCTGGTGCCGGGCAACGAGACCTCGGTCTACCGGGTGATCAACCGGCTGTCCCGGGCCGGCGCCACCGTGGTGCACAAAGAGACGGCCAAGGTGCACGTCTCGGGTCACGCCCCGGCCGGCGAGCTGCTCTACCTGCTCAACGTCGTCCGGCCGAGCAACCTGCTGCCGGTGCACGGTGAGTGGCGCCACCTGCGCGCGCATGCCCAGCTCGGCATCGAGTCGGGGGTCGCGCCCGACCGGGTGGTCCTGTGCGAGGACGGCGACGTGATCGACCTGGTCGAGGGGCATGCCCGCCACGTCGGCCGGGTCAAGAACAGCTACGTCTACGTCGACGGGCTCGCGGTCGGCGACGTCAGCGAGTCGCTGCTCACCGAGCGGCGGATCCTAGGCGACGGTGGCTTCATCTCGGCCACCGTGGTGATCGACTCGGTGACCGGCAAGGTGGTCGGCGAGCCGAGCATCTCGGCCAAGGGCTTCAGCGAGGACCCGGACGCGTTCAGCCCGGTGATTCCGTTGCTCACCGCCGCGCTGCACCGCTCGGCCGAGGACGGCGTCACCGACCCCCACCAGTTGCAGCAGGTCGTGCGGCGCACGGTCGGCCGGTGGGTCAACGACGCGTACCGTCGCCGGCCCATGATCGTGCCAACCGTCGTAGAAGTCTGATACCAGTGAGAACTATTCAGGGCGGTGGAGACCGCGGAGAGTCATCTGCGGCACTTCGCCGGTAAATGTAGGCCCTGAATAGCCCTCAATTTAAACCTTTCGCTGCCGCTGCCCGTATCTCCAGTCACGGTGCCGCCCCCACGGCACCCGTGGCGAGGGGAGTTCCTCAGATGCAGCGCAGACGGATCGCCGTGGCGGCGGCGGTCGTGGCGGCGGCCGGGGCAGCGGTGGCTTTCACCCTGCCCTCCATGGCCGGCACCACGCCGTCGACCAAGGTGGCCAAGCCCAAGCCGGGTGGCTTCGCGCCGCAGATTCTTGCGGCGATGGAACGCGACCTGGGCCTGGACGGCGATCAGGCGACGGCCCGCTTGCAGCGGTCGAAATGGGCCAGCGGAGTGAGTGCCAAGTTGTCCGCGCAGACGGGCGCCGACTTCGGCGGCGCCTGGCTGGCCGCCGACGGCAACACGCTCAAGATCGCGGTGACCGACCCGGACGCCGAGCAGGCGGTCCGGGCCGCCGGCGCGGTGCCGGTGCTGGTCGAGCGCAGCGAGCAGGCGCTGGTCAAGGCCAAGGAAAAGCTGGACTCGGTTCGCTCCGAGGCCGGCGGCATCACCGGGTGGTATGTCGACGTCGCCACCAACAAGCTGGTCGTCGTGGCCAAGCCCGGCGAGCAGACCTCGGCCAAGAAGCTGGCCCGCACGGCGGGTGTCTCCAGCGCCGCGGTGACGGTCGTGACCAGCGCGGCCTCGCCCAAGCCGTTGTTCGACGTGCGCGGCGCCGACCCCTACTTCATCCGGGTCGACGGCGGCACGGCGCGCTGCTCGATCGGGTTCTCGGTCGAGGGCGGCTTCGTGACGGCGGGTCACTGCGGCGCCGTCGGCAGCACCACGACCGGCTTCAACCAGGCGGCGCAGGGCACGGTGCGGGCCTCGACCTTCCCCGGCAACGCCGACATGGGCTTCGTCGAGGTGAACGGCGACTGGACCCCGCGTGCGGTGGTCAACGACTTCGAGGGCAACGAGCTCCCGGTGGCCGGCAACACCGAGGCGCCGGTCGGCGCGGCGGTCTGCCGTTCGGGCTCCACCACCGGCACGTTCTGCGGCACGATCCTGGCCAAGAACCAGACCGTGGTCTACCCCGAGGGCGCGGTCACCGGTCTGACCCGCACCAACGTCTGCGCCGAGGGCGGTGACTCCGGTGGGCCGTGGCTCAGCGGCGACCAGGCGCAGGGCATGACCTCCGGCGGTTCGGGCGACTGCACCGTGGGCGGCGAGACCTTCTTCCAGCCGGTCAACGAGATTCTCGCGGCTGAGGACCTCACGCTGGTGACCAGCGGTGGCGCGGCCGAGGCCCCGCCCGCCGAGGAAGCGCCTCCGGCCGAGTCGGCCGGCGCCTGTGCCGACCAGGCCGCGCAGCGTACGGGCGAACTGGCCCGGGCCCGCACCGCGCAGGCCCAGCCCGAGGGGGGTGCTTTCCGATCGAACGCCGGCGAGCAGACCGCCTGCCTGACCGCCGCCGAGGGGGCCGACTTCGACCTCTTCCTCCAGCGGCTCACCAACCGGGGCTTCCGCACGGTCGCCAGCGCCACCGGTGACGGCGACAAGGAGCTGACCTTCAACGGCCGCTCCGGGACCTACCGCTACGTGGTCGTGGCCACCTCCGGCACCGGCGAGTACACGCTGGGGTTCTCCACCCCGTAACGCACTCCACCGACAGCGCACCCGGATGCCCGGGGAGTCTCGCGAGAGGCTCCCCGGGCATCGGTCTATTTGTCCGGGCCGTCCTGGCTGTCCGAGCGCAGGGCGAGAAGCTCGTCGGAGAGCTGCACACTGGTGGCGATCGCGGCGATCAGCACCTGGTCGAGCTGCTCCTCGGTCACGCCCTTCTCCCAGTCGGCGATCACCTCGCCGACCACGAGCACGGTGCCGTCGTCGTTGGTGTGCACGTACGCCTTCGGGAACAGCTGGTCGTGGTTCCACGCGTTGCAGAACTCGTAGAGCCGCGGCACGTCGTCGATCCCGAATATGTGCTGCACCATCGCGCGCACCTGAAGCATCTCCCGCTGCTGCCCGATCCGGAAGAAATAGATCAGGTTGCCCTGGAAGTTGCCGCCGAGGTCGCCGTCGGCGTCCTCGAAGTAGTTGAAGCCGCGCGCGTCCAGCGCAGCAGTGATCATCTCTTTGCTGAAGGCCTGCACCCACCGATAGTAGGGCGCTCCCCGGTGAGCCTTCCGGATTCATGAGCGTCGCGGCGTTACGGTGTCACCATGGCGGGCCGCACCTCTCCGGCGAGCCGGGGCCGCACCCCTTCCACGTCGCGCGGCTCCGCGACCAGTCGTGCCCGTCAACCGGCACGGCAGCCCGCTCGTCAGCCCGCTCGCAAGTCCACCCGCCCGGCCGCCCGTTC
>CBDCJN010000048.1:0-18324 GCA_965217855.1 Actinoplanes sp.
GCCGAGAAGGCCGGCCGCCCCGACAGACCGACCGCTCCGACGACCGCACCACCCAGGACGACCGGGTGCACTCCGGGCGCGGACCGGACCGACACCCAGCCGCGCGATCGGGTCGCACCGATCGCCGCCCGGCCGAGGCGTCGGACGACGCGAAGGCCTCCGACGACACGTCGGCGGTGCAGGCCCCGACCGCGGCACCGGCCGACGCAACTCAGGCCGGCGCCGCCCAGGCCAGTGCGGCTCTCGCCGGCGCGGCCCAGCCCGGCACCGCGCAACCGGCCCAGGGCTCCTCGACCGAAGCCCCCGCTGCTCCGGGCGGAAAGGCGACCGAGGCGGTCTCGCTCGCCGGCGGCCCTCCGCACCGGCTGCCTCCACTACGCCGGCCGCCGGCACCCAGGCCGCGCCGGAACCCCGGACGGCCCGAACGCGCCCGGCTCGGCCCAGCCGGAGCGACCGGGCCCGGCACGGCCATCCCGCCCGCCCTCGCCGCGCAGCTCGCCCAGAGCGGCGCCGCCACCGCACCGGGCCAGGGCGGCACCGATCCCACCGGCACCGCGACCCCGGCCGGACCGGCGGCCGCCGCCGACGCCGCGGCGACGGTCACCTCACCCGGCCACCACCGGCGACCCGATCGTGGCCGGGCCCAGCCGGCCGGTCTCGCCCCGAACCCGGCCGACACCGCGGCCGACCGCCGCCGGGACGGGCGACACCGCTCCCCCCGGCCCGTCCCCGGAGGCGGCCGACCCCAACGCGACCCCCGCCCCCGGTCTCGGCCCAGCCCGGAGCGCAGGCCGCCACCCCCGACGCGACCGCCGGCACCGCGACCGCCACCCGGTCAACCCGGCCGCCGCCCCCGGCGTGGCCCCGGACGGCGCCGCGAACCCGGGGGCCCTCGGCCAGGCCGGTCTGGCGGGATCACCGGCCCGCAGGCGGCCGCGCCGGCCGCACCAGCGGCCGGCTCCGCACCCCCGCCCGCCCCGTCCCAGCCGCCCGCGCCGCCCGCGGCCCAGCTCGCCATGCGGATCGTGCCGCTCAAGCTGGACGCCGACGGCGTGCACCGCTGACCGTGCACCTGCACCCGGTCGACCTCCGGCCCGGTGCAGGTGGTGGCCGAGATCCGCAACGGGGACATCAGCGTCCAGCTGACCAGCGGCACCGAGGCCGGCAACGACGCGCTGCGCAACGCGATGGACGACCTGCGGCGCGAGCTCAACGACGCCGGGTTCCGGAACACGTCGCTCGACCTGCGGCAGGGCAACGCTCAGCAGGAGCAGGCGCGGCAGCAGTTCGAGGCGGCCGGCTTCCGCGGCGGACGGCCGAACGCCGGGACCGAGGCGCCGGCCGAGACCGAGGTGCCGACCATCCGCCGGGCCGCGCCGGGCAGCAGCCGGTTGGACGTACAGGCCTAGGCCTTTGATCGCGAAGAAGGGGTGACCGCGACGTTCGCGGCCACCCCTTCTTCTTCGGTAGTTCTCTTTCAGGCCGGCCTCTGGGCCTCACGGGCGTCGACCGATGTCGGATCCACCGGGGTGCCTGTCGGCTTCCCCTCCGTCCGGCCGTAACCTGCGGTGACGAAGCGCAACCCGGCCAGCAGCAGGGCGGCGATCGGCACAGCGATCACGAACCGGATCAGCACCTCGGTGAGGTCGATCTGGTCGAGCACGTAGCGGTACAACGCCGGCGCGCTGATCACCAGCGCGAACAGCAGAGCGGACGGACGAATCACTGCCGCACCGAGCGGGTGACGCGCCGCGGAGCCGCAGCGACCGGCATGACGTCCGAGGCGATCCGCGCGCAGAGCATGGCGGCCCAGGCGTGCGGAGTGGCCGACTTGCCGTCCAGCGAATAGATCGGCAGGTCCAGGCCGAGCACCGAGGCCGGATCGGCGGTGAGCTCGACGCCGTGCACCACCAGCGACTCGACCTCACCGAGGGTCCGCAGGTGGCGGCCCGTGTCGGCGGTCTTGCGGGTGGCGTCGACGACCGCCCAGAGCGCCGTGGCTCCGATCGCATCGCACATTTCGTTGATCCACAGCGGGTCGGTGCCGCCGACCGGAGCCTCCAGCACGACGACCCAGGGCTCCTCGGCCGAGTGCAGTTTCTCGGCCCGCGTCTCGGCTGCCTCCGGGGTGGAGATCAGCCGGGACGAGTGCAGCCCGGTGCCGGCCGTCGACTGCGCGGCGAGCAGCAGGTGGTTCTCCGGCACCCCGATCTGCTCGAGCAGCCCCCGGGCGATCGGCACGCTCAGGTTGATGTCACCCGCGAGCACCAGGATCTCACCCGGTCCGTCCGGGATGCCCGGTGCGGCGGGCCGCGCGGCCAGCACGCTCAGCACACCGGCGTACGTGTCGCTGCCGGTGATCTGACGGGCCATGTTCTCCGGCATGCCCACCGACATCAGGTTGCTGACCACCTGGTCGGTTTCCGCGGCGGGCGACGGGGTCGCCACCGGCGCGGCCGTTGCCACCGCGACCGGTGACACCGGCGCGATGATCGGTTCGGGCTCGGGCGGCGGCACCGGGTCCACCTCGATCGCGCTGGCCGCCAGCCCACCGATCCGCTCGGCCAGGCTGGGCGCCGGTGACGTCGGAGCGACGACCGGCGATGCTGCAACAGGCGATGCTGCAACAGGCGCCGTCGCCACAGGCGATGCAACAGGCGGGGCCGTAACGGGAGCGGCCGGAGGCGGTGCCGCGGCGGGCGGCGTGACCGGCGCGAAGACCTGGGCGGTCATCGGCGCCGGCGACACCGGCGCCACCGTCGGCATCGGAGCCGGCGGCGCGGGCGTCCGGGCCACGTTGACCGGCGCCTCACTGGCGGCGGCCGGACGGAACGGCCGGACCGTCGGCGTTTCCTCCCGCGGGGCCGGCTTGGGCCGCGACGTGAGCAGGTCGGCCCCGTTACCCGCGTCCAGACCTGCCATCAGCTCGGCGAAGGCCGCACCGGTGTCCCCGAACGCCGCATGCCGGCCCTCGTCGGCACCGAAGGCACTCTCGGCCACCGTCGGCCGAGGCAAGCCCTCCGACGGACGCGACATGCCCTCCGACGGGCGCGGCACGGCCTCCGGCGGGCGGGTCATGCCGAACGACGCCGGCGTCACCGCCCGGGGCGAGGACGTGCCGAACGGGCGCGCGGCCGTACGGCCCGGATCGTCGATCCGATCCTGCGACTCGGCCCGTTCGAGGAGCCGTTCCAGGCTGTGCTGGCCGTTGTCGGCCTGCTTCGTGCGCTGTGCCATGTCATTCCTGTCCTCGTTCGGGTCCGGGACCTCCACGGAGAGCTCGTAATGCTGTTTCGCGAAGAAGCCACCGACACCACCACTGCGGACTTTGTCGGCAGAGATGATCCGGACACGGGACCCGTATTCATCGCGTACCTGAGCCAGCAGTGGCTCGATGGCTGGGCCCTCAAGCAGCACCCGCGTAGGCACCGTTCACCACCCCAATCGTCTCGATCTGTGCTGTGGAACCAGAGATTTCGCCGTACGACAGCACCTGAACCCGGCGTGAGCCGGCGCGCAGAAGACGCATCAGGGGCAGTCGCAACTGTGGCGAGCAGGCCAGCACCGGGGCCAGGCCCTGCTGTTCCGCGGTTTCGGTGAGCCGGGCCGCCTCGCTGACGATCGCCTCGGCACGCATGCCGTCGATGGCCATGAAGGCGCCCGTCTCACTGGGCCGCAGAGATTCGAGCAGTTGCTGCTCGAGCATCGGGTCAAGCGTGATCACCGTGAGCCGGCCGGCGGTCGCATACTGGGCCGCGATGGCCGGGCCCAGTGCCGCACGGGCCGCCTCGACCAGGCTGTCCTGGTCGACGGAGACCTTCGCTTTGAGGGAGAGAGCTTCGAAGATGCGCACCAGGTCGCGCACCGGGACGCCCTCGTCGAGCAGCGCCTGGAGCACTTTCTGGATCTGGCCGAGGCTGAGCACCGAGGGGGTCAGCTCCTCGACCACGACCGGGTGGGTGCGCTTGACCATCTCGGTCAGCGCGCGCACGTCCTCCCGGCCGAGCAGCCGGCTGGCGTTGCTGCGGACCACCTCGGCCAAGTGCGTGATGATCACGCTGGCCCGGTCGACGACGGTCGCGCCCGAGAGCTCGGCCTGATAGTGCAGCTCGGAGGGCACCCATTTGCCAGGGAGCCCGAAGACCGGCTCGACGCCCGCCTTGCCGGGCAGGCCCTGGAGGCCGTCGCCGATCGCCAGCACCGTGCCGGGCGGCGCCTCGCCGGTGCCGGCGTCGACCCCGGAGATGCGGATCGCGTACGAGGAGAGGGGCAGGTCCAGGTCGTCCCGGGTGCGCACCGGCGGCATGATCACGCCGAGTTCCATCGCCATCTTGCGGCGCAGGGCGCGGACCCGGTCGAGCAGGTCGCCGCTGCTGGCGTCGACCAGGTCGACCAGGTCGGGCGAGAGGGCGAGCTCGAGCGGGTCGACCCGCATCTCGCCCAGCAGCTGCTCGGGCGAGTCAGCCGGTGGCAGATCGACCGCCTCGGCGGCGGCCGCGGCCTGCTCGTCCTCGGGCACCGGGTCCTTGATCCGCTGGGCCGCCACCAGCACGCCCACGCCGACGATCAGGAACGGCACCTTGGGCAGGCCGGGGATGACGCAGAGGGCGAGGGCCGCGCCGCCGGCGATCCGCAGCGCGAGCTTGTTCTGGCTGAGCTGGGCGGTGACGGTCGAGCCCATGTCGCCCGAGGTCGCCGAGCGGGTCACGATCAGACCGGTGGCAACCGAGAGCAGCAGCGCCGGGATCTGCGAGACCAGGCCGTCGCCGATGCTCAGCAGGCTGTAGTGGTTCATCGCGTCGCCGGCCGCCATGCCCTGCTGGGCCACGCCGATCGCGAACCCGCCGACCAGGTTGATCAGCGTGATGATGACGGCGGCGATGGCGTCGCCCTTGACGAACTTGGAGCCACCGTCCATCGCGCCGTAGAACTCGGCCTCCGCGCCGACCTCGGCCCGGCGCTTCTTGGCCTGCTCCTCGTCGATCAGCCCGGCATTCAGGTCGGCGTCGATCGCCATCTGTTTACCGGGCATGGCGTCGAGGGTGAACCGGGCGCCGACCTCGGCCACCCGCTCGGCGCCCTTGGTGACCACGACCATCTGGACGATGACCAGGATCAGGAAGATGACCAGGCCGATGACGAGGTTGCCACCGACCACGAAGCTGCCGAACGCGTGGATCACCTTGCCGGCGTCGCCGTCGCGCAGCACCAGACGGGTCGCGCTGATGTTGAGGGCGAGCCGGAACAGGGTGGCCACCAGCAGCAGCGCCGGGAAGACCGAGAAATCCAGCGGTTTCTGAACGAACATGCTGGTCAGCAGGATCAGCAGAGCCGCGGTGATGTTGAGCGCGATCAGCGTGTCCAGCAGGAAGGTCGGCATGGGCACGACCATCATGAGGATGATGCCGATGACCCCGATGGGCACGACAAGTTTGCTGAGGTTGCGGCTCTTCACGGCACCTTCCAGGAGTGGACGGTGGATCCTTCTCAGCGATCTTCCCCCGTTCGAGGGACCGATGTGAGGAAATCTCCTAACTTTTCAGTTATGCGGCTTCTGAGGAAGAATGAGGGTTGCGGTGCAGCCCTGCCGCCGAACCTTTCGACTTCAGGCTCATGACGAACGCCAGCACCTTGGCCACCGTGCCGTAGAACTCGGCCGAGATCTCGTGCCCGACCTCGACGCTCCCGTAGAGGGCGCGGGCCAGCGGCTTGTCCTCGACCATCGGAACCCGGTGCTCGGCCGCCAGCTCGCGGATCTTCGTGGCGAGCGGGCCCTGACCCTTGGCCACCACCCGCGGCGCGCCCTTCTGCGGTTCGTAGCGCAGCGCCACGGCCACGTGGGTCGGGTTGACCATGATCACGTCCGCGGTGGGCACGTCGGCCATCTGCCGGTTGCGGGCCATCGCCATCTGCCGCTGCCGGATCTGCGCCTTGATCAGCGGGTCACCCTCGGAGTTCTTGTACTCCTGCTTGACCTCTTCCTTGGTCATCCGCAGCTGCTTGTTGGTGCGGCGGCGCACCACGAAGTAGTCGGCCGCGGCCATCGCGATGCCGGCCACCGAGGCGGCCCGGATCAGGTTGAGGGCCGCGTCCACGACCGTGCCGAGCAGCGAGGTGAGCGGCAGCTGACCGGCGCTCATCAGCGCCGGGAAGACGTCCTTGGTGGTGGAGTAGAGCACCCCGGCCAGCACGGACGTCTTGACCAGTGCCTTGGTGCCCTCCCAGAGGGCCTGCGGGCCGAGCATCCGTTTGAGGCCGGGCCACGGGTTCAGCCGGTTGAACTTGGGGATGAAGAGCTTGGTGGCGACCCGGATGCCGCCCTGCGCCCCGGCCGCCGCGATGCCGACCACCATCATCGTCAGCGAGAGCGGCAGCACCGCCCACAGGACGCCCATCATGGCCTGTTTCAGCAGGGCCATCGCCGTGGCCGTCTGCGGGTCGGCGATCACGTCGGGAATCTGGACGACCAGCTTCTCGGCGTGCTCCATGGCCGACTTCAGCGTGCGGGGCAGCATGACGCTGGCGGCCAGCATGCCGAACCAGGCGCCGATGTCCTGACTTCGGCCGATCTGGCCTTCGCGCTTGGCCTTCTTGAGTTTCTGGGGTGTCGGTTGTTCCGTTTTCTCGCCCGACATGACACCCCCTACCCGCCGCTGAGCTGGAGCACGGCGTTGACCGCGCGCCCCACCACCGAATCGAGGATGCCGGGCAACGCGGTGATCGCCATGCCGGAGATGACCAGCACCATGAAGATCTTGGCCGGGAAGCCGAGCTGGAACGCGTTGAGCGCCGGCGCGACCCGGTTGAGCAGGCCGAACGCCACGTCGGTGAGGAACAGCACGGCGATCAGCGGGCCGGCGATCTGGATGGCCGACATGAACATCTCGCCGATGCCCTTGGTCAGCAGCTCGCTGAACGTGCCCGGGTTGAAGGTCCAGTTCAGCGGCACGGTCTGAAACGTCTGCAGGAAGCCGCGCAGCACCAGTTCGTGCCCGTCGGTGGCGAAGAGCAGGGTGACCGCCAGCAGGTTGTAGAACCGGCCGAAGATCGAGCTCTGGTTCTGCGACAGCGGGTCGTACCCCATGGCCAGGGTGAAACCGCCGAAGAGGTCGATCAGGTCACCCGCGGCCTGGAGCGCGGCGAAGAGCAGGGCGGTGATGAAGCCCAGCCCGGCGCCCACGAAGACTTGGAGCGCGACGCTGTAGATGATGTCGGAGGTCTGCAGCGACGGCAGCGACCCGCGCAACGACGGCGCGACCGGCAGGGTCAGGCCGATCGAGAGCAGCGCCTTGACCGTGCCCGGGATGAGGCGGGAGTTGAACGGCGGGCAGACCATCATCCAGGCCCCGGTCCGAGCCGCACCGAGCAGCAGGGCGAGCAGCTCGGCGGTCGGAACGTTCAGGTTCATCGGTACGAGGCCACCAGCGCCGTGAGGATCAGCCCCCAGCCGTTGACCAGCACGAACAGCAGAAGTTTGAAGGGAAGAGCCACGGTCACCGGCGGCAGCATCATCATGCCCAGCGACATCAGGGACGCCGAGACCACCATGTCGATCAGCAGGAACGGGATGAAGATGACGAACCCGATGATCATGGCGGCCCGGAGCTCGGACAGGACGAACGCCGGGATCAGCGTGGTGAGCCCGACGTCGTCGCGGTTCTTCGGGCGGTCGTCGCCGGAGAGCTTGATCATCAGCGCCACCTCGTCGTCGCGGGTGGTGCGCCACATGAAGTCCTGCAACGGCTTGACGCCGGCCTCGAACGCCTGCGACTGGGTCTTGTCACCCTTGAGATAGGGCTGCACACCCTGCTCGTTCATGGCCGAGACGGTCGGTCCCATGATGAAGAGGCTGATGAACAGGGCCAGACCGGCGATCACCTGGTTGGGCGGCATGCTCTGCAGGCCGAGCGCGTTGCGGGTGATGCCGAGCACCATGAAGATCTTGGTGAAGCAGGTGCAGAGCAGCAGCAGCGCCGGCGCGACCGAGAGCACGGTCAGGCCGAGCATGATGATCAGCGAGGTGGCCGGCCTGCTGCCGTCCGGGTTGGTCCCGTTGACGTTGATGTTGATGTTCGAGGGGCGGCTGGGACCCGTGGGCTTGGTCGGACCGGGCACGGGCGCCCGGTCCGGCAGGGCGACGACGACGGCCGTCGCGGCGCGCTCCCCAGCCACCGGTGCCCGGCCCGGCTCGGCCGACGCCGGTCCGGGCAGCAGCACGAGCGCGAAGCCGAGGCTCGCGAGCAGGAGAAAGAGCGCGCGTCTGGTCATCGTCGGCTGGTCCTGTCCCGGAGGAAGTTGACGGCCGAGGTCCAGGTGCGCGGCGAGAGCAACGAACCGTCCAGCCGGCTGTGCTTCCCGGCCGTGGGGTGCCGGCCGGGCAGGTCACCCGGGCCGTGGGCCAGCTCCGCGGCGAGCTCCGGATCCAGCTCGAGGTGGTCGCGGTGCTCGGCCGGATGAGGCTCGAAGTATTCGAGCTCGGTCTCGCCGAGCAGGCTCACCGACTGGTCGGTGACCCCGAGGATCATCGCCCGGTCGGCCACCTTGACCACGGTCACCGCGGCGCCCCGGGAGAGCTGCTGACGGTTGAGGAGCATCAGGGCTCCGTGCCCCCGCCCGGTCAGCGGACGGCGCACGAGCCTGGCCAGCCCCCACATCATGCCCAGGATGATGAGCAGCGAGAAGCCGATCCGCAGCACGAGCTCGAACAAGGCTCTTACTCCCGCTCGGTGCCGGGAGCGACGATCTCGGTGACCCGGATGCCGAAGTTCTCGTCGACCACGACGACCTCGCCGCGGGCGATCAGCCGGCCGTTGACCAGCAGGTCGGCCGGACTGCCGGCGGCCCGGTCGAGCTCGACGATCGCGCCCGGGGTGAGCGAGAGCAGCTCGCGCACGCTCATCCGAGTGCGGCCCAGCTCGGCCGAGACCTCCATCTCGACGTCGTGCAGCATGTCCAGGCCGCCGCGCAGCTGCACCGACGGGCCGGCGTCCAGGCGGGCCACGTTGCCGCCGGTCGCCGGGCCGTCGGCGGGCCACGGGTTGAGGGCCAGGGCCAGGACGGCGCGAATCTCGTTGCCCTCGACCAGGGGCACCGCGACGGCGTCCTCCTTGGCCGCGAGCGCGCTGAGGGCCACGCCCGGCTCCATCACCACGCCGGGGTCGAGCACCACGGGGCCGAAGACCCGGGCCGCGGCCTCAAGCGCCGGCCGGACGGCGGCGGTCAGGTCGAGTTCGCCGAGCGGGCTCTCCTTGAGCGCGTCCGCCAGGTCCTGCCCGACCACCACGACCACCTCACCGGCGGCCGCGCCGCTGAACCGGGCGGTGACCGCCTGGCCCTCGGTCAACAGGTCCGCGGTCGCGGCGATCGGGTCGGCGGCGATCAGCGGGCGGCTGGTGGGCAGGACGCCCAGAGCGGCGTCGGCTGCGTTACGGGCGAGCGCCAACTGGGGCGAGGTGATGGTGGGCGCGGTCATGGGCGGCCAGACTCCTTGGGCGAGGACTCCTTGGGGGCGGGCACGACGAGGCAGGCGAGCCGGGCCCCCTGATTACCGGGAACTGCATGGGCGAAAACGGTCTCGTTGACAGTCACCTCGAGCGGCTGACTGGTCGGGTGGCCCAGCGGCACGACATCACCGGGCTGTAGGTCCACGATGTCATCGGTCCGCATGCGAATGGGCTGGAATCGGACCGCGACGTCGAGCGGGGCCGAGGAAAGTCCGGCGGTGAGGTTGCGCAGCGCCAGATCCTTGGCCGCTCGCTCGGCCGCGCTGAGCACCACCGTCTCGGTCTTGGAGAGCACCGGCAGGATCGTGTTGAAGGGCAGGCAGATGCTGGCCTGCGTCTCCTCCGCACCGATCTTGAAGTCGAAGGTGGCCACCACGCAGGCGTCGCCCGGCTGGTGCGCGCGCAGGAACTGCGCGTTGTACTCGATCTCCTTGAGCTGCGGGTGCATCACGACCAGGGTCTCGAATCCGTAGCGCAGTTCGCCGAGCATCCGCTCCAGGAGGCCGCGCAGCAGGGGCATCTCGACCTCGGTCAGCGGGCGCTCCGGCTGGGGACCGCCGGGACCACCGAGCATGTGATCAATCGCGGTCATCGCGGCCGAGGACGACATCTCCATCAAGGCCGAGCCGGGGAGCGGGTCGAGCACCACCACGGCGATCACCGTGGGGTTGTTCAGGGAGGCGACGTACTCGTCGTAGTTCAGCTGCTCGATCGAGGCGAGCGTGACGTTGCTGACCGCGCGCAGCCGGGTCGTGAAAAGCGTGCCGCAACTGCGCGCGTACGTCTCGAAGGCGATCTGCAGCGTCCGGACGTGCTCACGGGAGAGCTTGATCGGCTTGCGGAAATCGTACGGCGCCGGCCCCCCGCTCTGGCCTCGGCGCGACATCCGGCCCGGGGAACGTGCGGCGTTGGTCACGTTGTCCCCATCGGCTCGTTTCCGGAACGGCTGAGCGGGAGAGGCGTTCTTATCCGTTTATTGCCGAAAGGGCGGGTTCACCGGAGTGAACCCGCCCTGTCCAGATAATCTGAGCTATTCGGTTACTGGGTCACGAAGGACGTGAAGTAGACGCCCATGACCATCTCTTTCTTGTCTTCGGTGTAAGCCTTCACGATCTTGGCCGTCAGATCAGACTTGATCTCCTCGCGGCCCTTCTCGGTGGAGAGCTCGGCCAGGGTCTTGCCGGTGTACTCGTCGATCGCCAGCTCGCGGGCCTCGCTCGTGTCCACATCCTCGGCGGCGTCAGCGGTCTGCTGCAGCGAGAAGTTGAGCTTCAGGTAGTGGCCGTCGGCCAGGTTGATCGTCATCGCGTCATCCAGCGCAACCACGGTGCCCTTGACCGGAGCGGCCTCGGCACTGTCGCCCTTCAGCATGAAGAACGCGCCGGCCCCGCCGCCACCCAGCAGCACGACTGCGGCAGCCACAATGATCATCAGCATCTTCTTGGACTTCTTCGGGGCGTCGGCCGCGGTGGTGGTCGTCTCGTCCTTGCTCATCGAAAGCTCCTCTCGCTACGTCGTACTCAGTCAGTGGTTTTTTTGGTGGTGCCGGACTCAGTGTTGTTATCGGTCGAGCTGCCAGAGGATTGAGCTGCCTTGGCTGCTGCAGCCGTGGTCTCACCGGAATGCAACTTGCTGTCAGATCCGGACGCGGCCGGCAGCAGCGCCGCCTGGTCGGCCGTCAGCGTGGTCAGGACAACGACGTCCACGCGGCGGTTCATGGTGATCGATCGCGGGTCGGACGGGTTGATCAGCGGCTTGGTGTCGGAGTAACCGACCGCGCTCATCCGGTTCTTGGCCAGGCCGTGCGCCACCAGGTAGCGCACCGTCGTCGAGGCACGGGCCGCGGAGAGCTCCCAGCCGCTCGGGTAGAAGGTGGTCTTGGCCTTGAGCTGGTTGGTGTTGCCGTCAACCTCGATGTTGTTCGGCAGTTTGGCGAGGGTCGGAGCGATCGCGTCGAGGATCTTCTTGCCGCCGGGCTGCAGATCGGCCCGGTTGCCGGCGAAGACGACCTCGTTGGTCAGGACGGTGACGACCAGACCACGCCGGTCGATGGTGAACTTGACCGAGCCGAGCAGCTTCTGCTTGGCCAGGGCGTCGGAGATCTTGTTCTCGACCTTCTTCAGGTTCTCGGCTTCCTTGGTCGCCGCATCGGCGTTCTGGGAAGCCTTCTGCCGGTCCTCGGCCGCCATCGCGGCCTTGACCGCCTCCTTCTGCTGAGCGGTCAGGCTGGACGAGCCGGCCTTGCCGTCACCCGGGTTGGCGCCCGGGTCGATCTGCACGATCTCGGCACTGTTGCCCGAGCCGTCCATCGGGCCGGTCTGGCCCTGGAACGCGACGCTCTGCGCGCCGAACCCCGAGGACAGACCGGACGCCAGCTGGGCGAACTTCTTCATGTTGACGTCGCTCATCGAGTAGAGAACGACGAAGAGAACGAACAGCAGGGTAAGCATGTCGGCGTACGACACGAGCCAGCGCTCGTGGTTGACGTGCTCCTCGTGCTCCTCATGGCGCTGCTTGCGCTTGCCGCCGCCTGAACTCATGCGTTACGCCGCCTTCTTCGTGTTCGCGGCCGCCTCGGCCTTCTGCGCCTCGTCCGGGGGGAGCAGGCTGCGCAGCTTCTGGGCGACCAGACGCGGGTTCGAGCCGGCCTGGATGGCCAGGACACCGTCGACGACCAGCTCCATCTCCTCGGCCTCGACACCGCTGAGCCGGGTCAGGCGGGCGGCGATCGGCAACCAGATGACGTTGGCGCTGAGCACGCCCCAGAGGGTCGCGACGAACGCCGCGGCGATCGAGTGACCGAGCGTGTCGGGCTTGTCGAGGTTCTCGAGCACGTGCACGAGACCCATGACCGTGCCGATGATGCCGATCGTGGGGGCGTAACCACCCATGTTCTCGAACAGCTTGGAGCTGGCCTTGTCGGCCTTCTTCTTGGCCGCGATCTCGGCGTGCAGGATGTCGTGCAGCTCGTCCGGGTCGGTGCCGTCGATCGCCAGCTGCAGACCACGCTTGAGGAACGGGTGCTCGACCGTCTTGACCGCGTCCTCGAGGGCCAGGAGACCCTCGCGACGGGCCCGCTCGGCCAGCTTGACGATCTCCTCGACCAGCTTGGTGGGCGGGATGACCTTGGCCAGGAAGGCCTTCTGGAGCATCTTGCCGGCACCGGTCGCGTCCTTCAGCACACCGCCGGCCATACCGGCCGCGAACGCGCCGCCGAACACCAGCAGCATCGAGGGGATCAGGATGATGGAGGCCGGCGAACCGCCCTCGAGGATCTGAACAGTGAAGATGATGACGAGGCCGGCGACTACACCGACGATGGTGGAGATATCCATCAGCGACCATTCCGGTGCAGCGGGAGCACCTTAGCGTCGTCGTCGTCCTCGGACGACGGGGCGGAGGAGTGGGTGTTGGTGGGCTCGGCCTCGAGACGACTTGCTTGGGCGATCAGTGCGGCGCGGTAGTGCCGTACGGAATCGATGAACTCGGGCACGGACTCGGCAATGACGTACTTGGTGCCGTCCACCAGCGTGATGACCGTGTCGGGCGTGCACTCGGCGCGCTCGATCAGGTCCGGGTTCAGGGCGAACACGGCACCGTTGATGCGGGTTACGAGGATCACTTGCATCCGTCCTTGCTGGTGGAGTGTGTGGTCCTGGCTGGCTGGCCGTCCGTGGCCTTCACTAGATGTTTCGGCCACTTGACGGTTGCCGATGAGATCCATCCGGTCGCGTTACGGGTGCAGCCGATCGGCTAAAGGGCGACGGCCGGGCCCGGCGCGGGGTGCGCCTGTCCCGGCCGTCGGCCGCTCTACCGGTAGGGCTAGCGCTTCATGCTGACGAGCTCTTGGAGCAACTCGTCGGAGGTGGTGATGATGCGGGAGTTCGCCTGGAAGCCACGCTGGGCGATGACCAGGTTGGTGAACTCCTGGGCCAGGTCGACGTTCGACATCTCGAGCGCGCCGCTGATGATCTGGCCGAGGCCGGCGCTGGTCGCCGTGCCCACCTGGGCCAGGCCGGAGTTGACGGTGGAACGCCACTGGGAGTCCCCGGTCTTCTCCAGGCCGTTGACGTTCTTGAAGGTGGCCAGGGCGACCTGGCCGAGCACCTTCTTCTGGCCGTTGCTGAACGCGCCGACGATCTGCCCGGTGTCCGACACCGTGTACGACAGCGAGGCCAGCGTGCCGGCCGCGTTGCCGTTGGAGTCGGAGACCCGGGCCTCGGTCAGGCCGTGGAACATTGTCAGGTCCCCGGCGTCGACGGAGAACGTGTCACTGATGTTGGGGTCGATCGCGGTGGCCCCCGAGAACTCCAGCATCGCCTTCGTGGCCGGCGGCGTGACTACCGGCTTACCGTCCTGGAACTGAATGGTCGCGGTGATCGGCGTACTCGGCCCGGCATCACCCGACTTCGTGAGAGTCACCGTCCAGTCCTGGACGGAAGCCGTGGGATCGGTGGTGGTCCGCGTGAATTTCGCCGAGAGGCTGATCGGGTTACCCGTCTTGTCGAACGCCTTGAACGGGATCTCGATGGCCGGGATGGTGGTCGGGTCGGTGGTGCCCTCGGGCATGTCGTTCGTCAGATTGCCCTTCATCTCCACCGTGCTGGTCGCGACCGGCGAGATGCTCTTGCCCAGGGGCATCCTGATGTCGCCCGGCTTGGCGGCCACGTTCACCGCACCGCTCTCGTCGGCGGTCCAGCCCTGCACGGGCTCTCCGGTCGCGGTGGCCAGCGTGCCGTTGGCGTCGAAGAAGAACGAGCCGGCCCGGGTGTAGAGCTCCTCGTTGCCGCTGCGGGTGATGAAGAAGCCATCACCCTGGATCATCATGTCGCCGGCCTTGCCGGTGGTCTCGGCCGAGCCCTGGCTGAAGTTGGAGGTGATGCCGGCGTTGCGCACACCGAGGCCGACCTGGCCCGGGTTGGAGCCGGCCTGGCCGTTCTGGGGTGCGCCGGCCGCGGCGGTCATCTGGCTGAGCGTGTCCTGGAACTGGACCGAGCTGGCCTTGTAACCGACAGTGTTGACGTTGGCGATGTTGTTACCCGTGACGTCCATCATCTGCTGGTGGGCGTGCAGGCCGCTGATGCCGGAGTAGAGCGAGCGCAGCATGGATGGTTCCTTTCGAGGGTTACGGCTTGGGCGTCGCGCCGGTCGGGGCAGTCGTCTGGGCTTCCTGGACTTCCGTGACCTTGGACAGCTGCACTTCCGTGTTCCCGATCCGAAGCATCGGTTCGCTGTCGCCGTTGAGCTTTGCGGCCGAGATGACCCCGGTGTGCCGCACGCCGTCGCCGTCCATGTACTCGACGTTCTTCCCGACGAGCGAGCTAGCAGTGATCAACTGCTGGCCCTTCATCATGTTCATGATTCCTTCGAGCTTCTCGACCTGGGTGAACTGCGCGGTCTGCGCGAGGAACTGGGTCGAGTCGGCCGGCTTGCTGGGGTCCTGGTACTTGAGCTGGGCCACCAGCAGCTTCATGAACGTGTCTTTGTCACCGAGGTCCTTGCCGTCCTTGGACTTGGACGCACCGGGGATGCCACCCATAGCGCCGGCACCGGAGACACCGGAGGTCGGAAAAGTCATGGAATGCTCCCGTCGGTCAGCAGGGCTCATCCTCAGCTTCGACCGAAACGGCGAACTGCTTAGCAACCAGCCGATACTCCCGCCGCAACGCACAGAGAGCGGGCCCGCCACCTGGGCGGGCCCGCTCTCTGTGCGTAGGTCGTGATCAGGGCGCCAGCGACAGGCTGAACTTCCCCTTGCCGTACCGGTTGACCTCGACGAGCAGGTCGACGCGGCGGCCGAGCGCCATCAGGTGGGCCCGGGCGTCCGCGGGCAGCGGGTCGCCGGGATAGATCACCTGATGGAGCTTGATGTGCGGGCCACCCTCACGGTTGAGCAGGCTGGTCAGCACGTTGCACAGCTCGAAGACGTTCTCGGCGAGGTTCGGGAAGAGCTGCTTCTCGTCGATGCTGTCCTCGGCAGCGCCGGCCGGCAGCAGGCCGAGCGCGGCGCCGGCGTTGGCCGCCAGGGCCAGGCTCATCCCCAGGACGGCGTAGACGTTCTGGGAGGTGTCGGTGAAAATCGCGACCGTCGAGGTGGGCACCTCATCTGCGCTGAGTGGCTCACCAGGACTGACGGTCACCTCGCGGCCGAGCAGGTCCTCGAAGAGGTTGCGGACGGCCAGGGTGCCAGGAAGAACCGAGACGTCGGACATGTCTTAATCATCCCAAAATTGGAGCGAATACCTCATCGAATCGCTCAGCTGAGAAGGGCTTCACGATGAAAAAAAGAGCGCCGGCCGCGTCAGCCTGATCTTTCATCTCAGGCGTGCTCTCCGACGTCACGAATCCGAACTTGACGGTGCTTCCGGCGGCCCGCAAAGCCCGCAGGACCTCGATGCCCGTCATCTCCGGCATGTTCCAGTCCGAGAGCACCAGATCCGGGTTCTCGGACTGGGTCATGTCGAACGCCTCACGCCCGTTGGCCGCCTCGATCAGATCGTGGTCCCCGAACCCCGCCTGACGCAGGGTGCGGACCACGATCTGCCGCATCACCCGGCTGTCGTCTGCGATGAGAATCTTCATTCCGCGCCCTCCTTGTTGTCACCGCGGCTGTGCCACATGGATATCGACACCGGCTCGCCGTCCCAGATCCCGTAGACCCCACTGATCCGGTGGGCATTGGGGTAGCGCGCCGTCGATTCGGGGGCGAGCACCACCTGCGGCAGCGAAAGAAACGCGCCGGGTGGCAGCATCGCCTTGACGTTCCCGCCGACGATGTTGGCGAGTTCACCGAGCACGTCGGACAGGTCCTCCTCGCTGACCTCGTCCGGCTCCATGGCCAGGAACGCGGCGGCGGCCCGGCGGGCGGCCAGCGTGGAGGAGGCGTAGACGACGTGTCCGGTCCAGGAACCGGTGATGGAGACCGAGGAGTGCACCTCGGACGGCTGGTTCTCGTCGTACGTCGGGATCAGCGGGTTCACACCCTCGGGATCCAGGTACGACTCCCACACCTGTTCCACCATCTCGGCGAGGTCGTTCTCGTTGACCTCGACTTCGACGCTCATGAGTTCGCTCCGGTCGGGACGAGGCCCAGCAGGGCCAGTTTTTCGATCATGGCCCCTTCGGTGAAGGGCTTGATCACATATTCGTGCGCGCCGGCGGCGAGCGCACGGACGATCTGGCTCTGTTCGCTCTCGGTGGTGACCATGACCAGGGTCATCTCGCGCAGACGCGGATCGGCCCGGACACTCGAGACGAACTCGAGCCCGTTCATGTTGGGCATGTTCCAGTCGATGAGGGCCAGCTCCGGCACCTCGGTCATCGCGGTCAGCAGGTCCAGCGCTTCCTTGCCGTCCCCCGCCTCCACCGCCTCGAAGTTCAGCTTGGTGACGATGCGCTTGAGGATCATGCGCATCGCGCGGGAATCGTCGATCACCATGGCGCGCATGGGTGTCATCCCCTTCTGATGGCGCCCGAGGGCACCCCGGTACGGACTCGATAGGCGGAGGTGCGGCCGGCGGCCACCCGCTCGTAGTTGTCGTCGATCCCGATCGTGGTCTCGGCCGCGCCCAGGAAGAGCCAGCCGTCCGGCCGCAGCAGCTTGGCCACGTTCTGCAGCACCGTGCGCTTGGTCGCGACGTCGAAATAGATCAGGACATTGCGCAGGAAGATCACGTCGAACGGCTGCATGGCGGGCAGCGGCGTGGTCAGGTTCATCAGCCGGAACGAGACGTTGCGGCGCAGCGCCTGGGTGATCCGCCAGTGCGCGCCGGCCCGTTCGAAGTACTGCACCAGCTGGGCCGCGGGCAGGCCCCGGTTCACCTCGACCTGGCTGTACTCCGCGGCCTCGGCCCGCTTGACCATCTCGGTCGAGATGTCGGTGCCCATGATCTCGTAGTTCCAGCCCGGCGGGAGCTTCTCCTGCATGGTGATGGCCAGGCTGTACGCCTCCTGGCCGCTGGAGCTGGCGGCCGACCAGATGCGCACCTTGCGGGTCGTGGCGCGCGCCTTGACCAGCTCGGGCAGCACCACGTCATTGAGGGCCAGGAACGGCTCCCGGTCGCGGAACCAGGACGTCTCGTTCGTGGTCAGCGCGTCGATGATCCGGCGCTGCTTGGCCGGGTTGGGCCGGCGCTGCAGGTCGGCCAGGAACTCGGCTGACCCCGGCCGCGCCGACCGCCCGGGCGACCGGGATGAGCCGGGCCTCGACCAGATACTCCTTGCCGGGCGCGAGCACGATCGCGGCTTCGCGCCGGACCAGCTGCGAGACGAAGTTGAACTCCGACTGGGAGAGGGTCATCGAGCCACCGCCGCCGACCGGCCGGTCTTGACCCGGCTGACCAGGTGGGCGGCGATCCGGTCGAGCGGCAGGATCTCGTCCGCCAGCCCGGCGCCGACCACGGCGCCCGGCATGCCCCACACCACCGACGTGGCCTCGTCCTGGGCCAGCACCTCCGCGCCCGCGTCTCTCAGCACCTTCGCGCCACCCCGTCCGTCATGTCCCATTCCGGTGAGCACGGTCGCATAAGCCGATGCGCCGTACAGGGCCGCGACGGACCGGAACATGACGTCCACGGCCGGGCGGCAGGAGTTTTCCGGGGGCGCGCCGCTGAGCTGGATCAGCGTGGCCGTTCCCCGGCGGTGCAGAACGAGATGCTTGTCCCCCGGCGCGATGTAGGCCCAGCCGGCCGCCAGCTCCATCCCGTCGCCCGCCTCGACCACGTGCAGCGGGGTGCTGCGGTCGAGCCGCTCGGCGAACATCTTGGTGAAGACGGGCGGCATGTGCTGGGTGACGACGATGGGGACCGGGATGTCGGCCGGG
>CBDCJN010000049.1:0-688491 GCA_965217855.1 Actinoplanes sp.
TGATCCCGCTGCGCCAACTGCACCTGCGGGCTGCGGCCCACCCTGCGGTTCCCCGGTGACGAGGGCCGCCGGGCGGTGCGGCTCGGCTGGGCCGGCGCGGTCACCGTCGGCTCCCAGCAGGTGATGACGGTCGTGGCCATCGCGCTTTCGGTCGACCGGGGGGAGGACGGGCTCACCGCCTACAACACCGCGCAGACCGTCTTCCTGCTGCCGTGGGCGGTGCTGGCGGTGCCGCTGGCGACCGCGGTCTACCCGTCGCTGTCGGCCGCCGCGAGCAGCGAGGACGAGGACGCGTACCGGAAGGCTCTGTCGGTCTCCGCCCGTTCGGTGATGCTGCTGGCCGGGCTCGGCGTGGCCGCCCTGATCGCGCTGGCCGGCCCGGTGGCCTACCTGATCGACGCTCCACCCGCCGCCGCGGGCATCGCCGGCTTCGCGCCGGGCCTGTTCGGGTACGCGCTGTTCGCGCTGCTCTCCCGGGCCCTCTATGCCCGCGGGGCGACGATCGCGGCCGCCGCTTCGACCGCGGTGGGCTGGCTGGTCGCCGGTGGCACCGCGCTGGCCCTGTCGCTGCTGGGCGAGGAGCGCCAGGTGTTCGGGCTCAGCCTGGCCAACGCGGTCGGCATGTCGGTTATCGGACTGCTGCTGGTCCTGGCCGTACGGCGGCACGCCGGCCCCGCCGCCCTCGACGGGCTCGGCCGGGTCACGCTCGTGGCGGTCCTCGCCGCGGGCCTGGCCGCCGTGGCCGGATGGGGCACGGTGGCCGGTGTCGGGCGGCTGTTCGGCCCGACCCCGGAAGCCGTCGGCAGCATCGTTCAAGGCATGCTTGGTGGGCTGGTCGTGCTCCCCGTCTTCGCGGCCGTCGCCTACCCGGCGGCCCGGCGCGACATGGCACCCTTGGCCCGCCGGCTGCGACGGCGGACGGCCCGGAACAGCGCGGCCTGACAAGATGTGCAACCCGGACGGCTGTGCGACCTGAGAAACTGTGCGATCGCGTGGTCCGGGAAGCGCGGGGTCCGGGAAGCACAGGTGAGCAGGGCACCGGAAGCACTGGGGAGAGGGAGTTCGTGGGCGACGAGTGGCGTGGTTCGGTGGCTCTGGTGCTCGCGTCCAGCACCGGTGGGGTCGGCCAGCACGTCGCCTCGCTGGCCCGCGGCCTGGTCGCGGCCGGCTGTGAGGTCATGGTCGGCGGGCCCACCGCCACCGACGAGCTGTTCGGCTTCTCGGCCGCCGGCGCCACCTTCGTGCCCGTCGAGATCCCGGCCGGCCCGGGCGCGCAGGACGCGGGCGCCGTCCGGCAGCTGCGCAGCGCCCTGGCCGGCCGCCGCCCCGACGTCGTGCACGCCCACGGTTTCCGGGCGGGCTTCGTGGCCCAGCTCGCGCGTTCCGGCGTGCCGCTCGTGGTCACCTGGCACAACGCGGTGCTGACCCGCAAGGGCCTCAAGGGTCAGGCGTCGCTGCTGGTCGAGCGGGTCGTGGCCCGTAGCGCCACGCTCACCCTGGGCGCCTCGGAGGACCTGGTCGAACGAGCCGTCGCGCTGGGCGCCCGCAACGCCCGCCTCGGTGCGGTCGCCGCGCCCGCCCTGCCGCTGCCCAAGCGCACCCGCTCGGCCGTGCGGGCCGAGTTCCGGCTGCGCCCCGAGGTGCCGCTGATCCTCTCGGTCGGCCGGCTGCACCCGCAGAAACGCTACGACCTGCTGGTCGACGCGTCGGCCCGGTGGCGCGGCCTCGACCCGGCGCCGGTCGTCGTGGTGGCCGGTTCCGGCCCCAGCTACATGTTCCTGGCCCAGCGCGCGTCGGCCACCCACGCGCCGTTCCACCTGCTCGGCCGGCGCAGCGACGTGCCCGACCTGCTGCTCGGGGCCGACCTCGCGGTCATCACCAGCGACTGGGAGGCGCGGCAACTGTTCGCCCAGGAGACGCTCGAGTCGGGCGTGCCGCTGATCACCACGGCCGTCGGCGGGCTGCCCGGCCTGGTCGGCGACGCGGCCGTGCTGATCCCGCCGGACGACGTCGACGCGCTCGACAACGCCGTCCGCGAGATGCTGGCCGACCCGGCGCTGCGGGCCGATTACGCCGCCCGGGGGCCCGAACAGGCCGCGACCTGGCCGCGCGAGGCCGACACGGTGGCCGACGTGCTCTCGGCGTACGCCGAAGTGACGGGTCTCGGGTGAGAGCGCTCGACCGGTTGCGCCGGGTCCGGCCGGCGTCGGTGCCCCGCGGACAGGGCGTCGCCCGCTGGGTGCCCTATCTGATGGTCGCGCTGATCGCGGTGGCCAGCCTGGCCGGGCTGGCGATCCGGCCGGCCAGCCACACCAACCCGGGCAGCGCCGACTACGTGATCGTGGCCGGGGCGCCCGGGCTGCGCTGGGACGACCTCGACCCGCAGCGCACGCCCGCGCTCTGGCAGGAGGCCACCCGGGGCTCGATCGGCTGGCTGTCGGTGCGCTCGGCCATGCGGGTGACCTGTCCCTCCGACGGGTGGCTCACGCTCGGCGCCGGCAACTACGCCGCGTGGCCCCGGCACGGTCAGAGCAGCCGGTGCGAGCCCGCGGAACCGGCACTCACCCAGCCCGACGACATCGGCGCCGACCTCACCGAACAGCGCACCGCGGTGCAGAACAACCAGGACCGGCTCCCGTACGGGGCGGTGCCCGGCGCCCTGGCCGAGTCGGTGCGCTGCACGTACGCGTTCGGCCCGGGAGCGGCGCTGGCCGCCGCCCGCCCGTTCGGCCGGGTCGACAAATACCGGCCCGAACTGCCCGCCGACCCCAGCGGCCTGCTGTCGGAGTGCAATCTCAGCGTCGTCGACCTGGGCCCGGTCGACGGCTCGGGCGCCGAGCGGCAGCAGCAGGTCGCCGCGGCCGACGCGATCCTGGCCCGGGTCGTCGCGGCCCGGCCGCAGCGCTCGCTGCTGATGATCGCCGGGGTGTCCGACACCGACCGGTCGTCGCGGCTGCACGTGGCGATCGCCGAGGGGGAGGGCTGGAACGGCGGCTGGCTCACCTCGGCCGGCACCGGCCGCGACGGCTACCTGCAGCTCATCGACCTGGCCCCGACGATCCTGACCGCCCTCGGCAAGCCGTCGCCCGACAAGCTCTTCGCCGGGCGCACCGCCACCGTGGTCGAGGGCCGGCCCGCCGGGGTCACCGACGCCATGCTCGGCGTGCACGACGCCGACCAGCGGGCCAACGCCCAGAACGCGGTCGCCACGATCTTCTTCACCGTGCTGGCCGGCCTGCAGATCCTGCTGTTCCTGCTGACCGTGCCGTTCATGGTCCGCGCCCGCCGGCACGCCGGACCGCGCGGCCCGGCGCTGCCCTCGGCCCGGCTGGTCGCCCTGCTCGAACTCGCCCTGATCGCGGCGGCGCTGGCCCTCCCGGCCGCGCTGATCGCCGACGCCACCCCGTGGTGGCGCAACGAGCATCCGGCCTGGGTGTTCGGCTCGGTCACGGCGCTGTTCATCGCGATCGGCACCGCGCTGGTCCGGTTCGTGCCGCGCTACGGCCGCACCCTGTGGCCGCTGGGCGCTTCCGCCGGGATAGCCGCCGCGGTGGTCGGCCTCGACCTGCTCACCGGCGCCCAACTCCAGCTCAACGGCGTCGCGGGCTACTCCGCCGTGCACGGTGGCCGCTACGCCGGGGTCGGCGGGGTCGGCCTGGGCATCTTCGTGACCGGCCTGCTGGTGCTGGCCGGCTCGCTGGCCCAGTGGATCAGCAAGCAGTGGCGCCCGGTCGTGGTCGTGCTGCTCGGCGGGGTCGGCGTGGTCATGGTCGGCAGCCCCTACCTGGGCGCCGACCCGGTGGGCGCGATCGCCGTCACGGCCGGCGTCTGCGTGGCCGCGGCGATCACCACGGGCGGCTGGCTGACCTTCCCCCGTTTCGCCTGGGCCGCGCTGGCCGGGCTGGCCGTCACCATCGGGTTCGCCGTGGTCGACCTGCGCCGACCCACCCCCGATCAGGGCATCGTCGGCCGGTTGCTGACCGAGCTGGCCAACGGCACGGCCGGGCCGGCCATGCAGCGTGCCGCCACCGCCAACGGCCAGGCCCTGCTGGACAGCCCGCTGACCGTCCTGGCCGTGGCCGGGGTGCTGATGCTGGCCTTCTGCCAGTTCTCGCCCTGGGGCGGCCTCAACCGGCTCTTCGGGCTGCACCCGGCGCTGCGGGCGGCCGGGGCCGGGGTGACCGTGGCGGTGCTCATCGCCGGGGTGCTCAACGGTTCGGCCCTGACCGTGGCCGGCGCCGCTGCGGCCGTCGCCGTGCCGACCGCCGTACTGACGGCTCTGCGGGTGTTGCTGCACGCCGCCGACCGCACCCGGCCCGAGGGGGAATCGGACGGACCGGGCGGTCCCGCCCTGCGCAAACCGGGCGAAGATCACTTACCGGTCGGCTGACACGCGCTGCGAGCAGCCCGAACGTGCGGCCGCGCCTCGAGGTGTTACGGTGAATTCCCGTGGATGGGGCGCGAGCCCAGGTCTGCAAGTCACAACCAGGCGACCACGGGAGCAGGGCCTTGGCCTCTAAAGTGCGCGACACGCGGCACATCTTCGTCACCGGGGGCGTCGCCTCCTCGCTGGGCAAGGGGCTCACCGCCTCCAGCCTCGGCAATCTTCTGACCGCGCGCGGGCTCCGGGTCGTCATGCAGAAACTCGACCCGTACCTGAACGTCGACCCCGGCACGATGAACCCGTTCCAGCACGGCGAGGTCTTCGTGACCGAGGACGGCGCGGAAACAGACCTCGACGTCGGTCACTACGAGCGGTTCCTCGACCGGGCGCTGTCCGGCAAGGCGAACGTCACCACCGGCCAGGTCTACTCGGCCGTCATCGCCCGGGAGCGCCGCGGCGAATACCTGGGCGACACCGTGCAGGTCATCCCGCACATCACCAACGAGATCAAGTCGCGCATCTTCGCGATGGCCGACCCGGACGAGTCGGGCCGTACGCCCGACGTCGTGATCACCGAGGTCGGCGGCACGGTCGGCGACATGGAATCGCTGCCCTTCCTCGAGGCCATCCGCCAGGTGCGCCACGAGGTCGGCCGCGACCACGTCTTCTACCTGCACGTCTCGCTGGTGCCCTACCTGGCGCCGTCGGGCGAGCTCAAGACCAAGCCGACCCAGCACTCGGTGGCGGCGCTGCGCAACATCGGCATCCAGCCCGACGCGCTGGTCTGCCGCAGCGACCGGGAGATCCCCGAGAAGCTCAAGCACAAGCTGGCTCTCTACTGCGACGTCGACCGCGAAGCCGTGGTGGCCGCGCCGGACGCGCCCAGCATCTACGACATCCCCAAGGTGCTGCACGACGAGGGCCTGGACGCGTACGTCGTACGCCGGTTGGGTCTGTCGTTCCGCGACGTCAACTGGACGACGTGGGACGACCTGCTGCACCGGGTGCACCACCCCAAGCGGACGATCACGGTCGCGCTGGTCGGCAAGTACGTCGACCTGCCCGACGCGTACCTGTCGGTCAGCGAGGCCATCCGCGCGGCCGGCTTCGCCAACAACGTCAAGATCCAGCTGCGCTGGGTGCCGAGCGACGACTGCGAGACCACGGCCGGCGCGGCAGCGGCCCTCAAGGGCGTCGACGGCATCGTCATCCCCGGCGGGTTCGGCGTCCGCGGCATCGAGGGCAAGATCAACACTTCCCGGTACGCCCGGGAGAACCTGATCCCGATCCTCGGCATCTGCCTCGGCCTGCAGTGCATGACCATCGACGCCGCGCGGCACCTGGCCGGGATGGACGGCGCCAACTCGCTCGAGTTCGACGAGCAGGCCCCGTACCCGGTCATCTCCACCATGGCCGACCAGGAGGACATCGTGGCCGGCAAGGGCGACCTGGGCGGCACCATGCGCCTCGGCGCCTACCCGGCCACGCTGACCGAGGGCTCCGTCGTGGCCGAGGTCTACGGCTCGACCGACATCTCCGAACGGCACCGCCACCGCTACGAGGTCAACAACGACTACCGGGTGAAGCTGGCCGCGGCCGGTCTCGTCTTCTCCGGCACCTCGCCGGACGGGCGGCTGGTCGAGTTCGTCGAACTCGACCGCGAGACCCACCCGTACTTCGTGGCGACCCAGGCCCACCCCGAGCTGAAGAGCCGGCCGACCCGGCCCCACCCGCTGTTCGACGGTCTGGTCAAGGCCGCCATCGAGTACGCGGCGGCGGACGAGCTGCCGGTGGACCCGTCGTGACGTCGTTCGCCCACGAGACCCGTTCGCGCCAGCCTCGCTACGAGGGCCCGATCTTCACGGTCTTCACCGACGAGGTGACGATGTCGGACGGCGGGACGGCCCACCGCGACGTCGTGCAGAACAAGGGCGCGGTCGGGGTGGTGGCGCTCGACGACGTCGGCCGGGTCGTGCTCATCAAGCAGTACCGGCACGCGGTGTCGCAGCGCCTGTGGGAGCTGCCCGCGGGCCTGCGCGACGTGAGCGGGGAAGACCTGGTCAGGACGGCGGCGCGGGAGCTGGCGGAGGAGGCCGACCTGGAGGCGGGGCGGTACCACCTGCTGGTCGACCTGCACACGTCGCCCGGGTTCGCCGACGAGACGATCCGGCTGTTCCTGGCCCGTGAGCTGACGCCGGTGCCCGCGGAGTCGCGGTATCAGCGCACGGACGAGGAGGCCGACCTCGAGATCCGGTGGATCGACCTCGACGAGGCGGTCGCCATGATCTTCCGGGGCGAGATCACGAACGCGGCGGCGGTCGGTGGGCTGCTGGCCGCGGCCCGGGCCCGCGACGAGGGCTGGGCCACCCTGCGGCCGGCGGACACGCCGGCCATCTGAATCTCAGTGAGCGCGGGCCGGCCGCCACCGGTCCGCGCTCACTGTATTTACCCGCGCCTTTCCGGACGGCGCGGATAAAGCATTCCGGGTTCGTCGCTCCCGTTTCCGGACCTTTCCCCGGCCCGTTGGCGGCTCGCCTCCGGCCCGTCCCGGGCTCCGTTCCCGGCCCGTCCCGGGGCAATCCTCCAGGCTCGTTTCGAGCCCTCTTCCTGGTCTGTCCCGGGCCCTCCTCTCGGCCCGTTTCGGGCTTGTTCTTCAGCCGCTACCTGGCTAGTCCGGGCTTGCCACTGGAACGTGAAATTCGTTTTTCTGCAACGCTTTCGACGCGATTCCTCAATGACACCACTGTGGACCTGGCAGCGATCATGATCGCGTGCGTTCCTGATCGCGGCAATCGCCTTTCGGTGATCGCCGAGACGTGAATCAGATATCGCGAAGCGCCTGCCGTCCGGCGGTTCTGCCCGATCGGGGGAACCGCCGATCCTGACCGGTCGCTATCTGCCCCCGGCCCACTCGATGATCGAACCCGACACTCGTGGATCGAGCCGAGTCTGTCGCGGAGTCCCCCTGGCTCGGCCTGGGCCGATCGGTGCTCCCATTCCGCCGCGGCCCGGATTTCGGCGGCAGTGTCACGATGTCGTGTGGCTCCCCTTGCGGTGCGGCCCGGACTTCGGCAGCCGCGTCACGATGTCGGGCGGGCCCCCCGGTGCGGCGCCGGCTCGGCGTCACCATGCCGGGTCGCGCCCATTGCGGCGCGGCCTGGATTTCGGCTGCGGTGTGACGATGCCGGGTGGCTTCCCTTGCGGCGCGGCCCGGATTTTGGTTGCGGCGTCATCGTGTCGGGCGGCTCCCATTGCGGCGCGACCCTCGTTGAAAGTGCCGTTCGGTCCGGGGGCCGCTGCCGGACTCGTCCGGATCGGTGGATTGCCACCTATTTTCGAGATTTTCTAGCAGGGCTGCGACCTGGGGATTCGTCATTCCGGTGGTCGGAAATGGGCCGTTCCTCGGTGAGCCGGGTTGAACCGCTCGGCGGGTGGAGCCCGTCCTGGCCCGCAACACCGGTGACATCGACGTCCAACGACGAGGAGTGGTCATGAGGTCCCGCACATACCGACGACGGAACGACGGCAACCGGCGCAAAACGATCGGCGCGGTGGCGGTGGCAGGCGTGGTCGTCGCCATGGGTGTGGCCGGGGTGCAACTGGCCAATGCGAGCACCAGCACCAAGGCCGTCGACCTGGTGACCGTGGACGGCCAGCAGTTCGACGTCTCGCAGTGCGCCGACGTTCAGGTCAACGCGGGCGCCGTGGTCTGCGACGGCGAAGAGATCGCCCCCGTCGAGCAACAGGCTCCGGGCGACGCGGCCGCGGCATCGGCGATCGCCCTCGAAGCGGCCTGCGACACCTTCGCGGCTGACGCGGCGGCCGCCGGCGCCGGCGAGGAAGCGGGCGCCGGCGAGGAAGCCGGTGCGGGCGAGGAAGCGGCCCCGGCTCCCGGCTCGGCCGCGGCCAAGGCCGAGAACAGGGCGTCCGCGAAGAAGTGGGCCAAGGTCCTGAAGGCCCGCGCCGCCAAGGCTGCGGCCAAGGGCGCGAAGGCTGGCAAGGGTGCCGAGGCCGGCGCCGGCGCCGGCGCCGAAGCCGGTGCGGGCGAAGAGGCCGGTGCTGTCGACGCCGCCGCGGCGGCCAAGGCCGTCACCTCGGCCCAGCAGACCCTGCTCCAGGCCTGCCTGGCCCTGGCCGACGCCAAGGCCGTGGTGGCCGGCGCCGGTGGCGACGCGGGTCAGGGCGAGGACGCCGGTGCCGGTGACGAGGCGGGCGCCGGTGAGGAAGCGGGCGCAGGCGACGAGGCCGGTGCCGGTGAAGAGGCGGGCGCAGGCGAGGAGGCCGGCGCGGCCGAGCCTGCAGCCCCCGCAGCCAAGAAGTAACCCGTCCCGCGAGCGGCGGTGGTGTGGGGGAATCCCGGCCCGCACCACCGCCTCTGTCTTGGCCCGCTCAGGGCAAGGGTGCATACCAGTGGGCGCCGGTCACCCGGATCCGGGTGGCCTGGCTGCGGTTCCACTCGGTCTGCATGCCGTGCTTGCGGAGCACCGGGAAGACCAGGTCGTCGAGCATGCGCCGCACGTCGGCCTCGTACCGGGAACGCTGTTCTTCCTCGGTCAGGTCGTCGAAGGCGGCTTTGTCGAAGGCCGGCGGCGGGTAGGCGCCGTAGCCGAGGTAGACCGAGCCGTCGGGCGCGGCGACCAGGGATTCGGTGTCCTGCTGGTGATACCAGAGGTACCCGTGCCAGTGACGGGAGTCGTCGCGCTCGTCGTGGATCTCGGTCGCGGCGCAGGTGCCGCAGCAGGTGAAGTTCTCGCGGGCCAGCACGCCGAGCTGGTTGAGTTCGTCGAAGGCCCGCGTCAGGTTGCTCCGCACCTCACCCCAGGAACGCTGCTGGGAGCGCCGGGCGTCGAGCGCCTTCTCGTACGCGGCGATCAGTTCCTCGTCGGTCAGGCCGTGGCGTTCCTCGTCGTCCTCGAGATAGTCGACGAAGTCGCCGGGGTCGTCCTCGCCGCGGACGACCCGGTCCCAGATCTCGGTCTCGAGCTCGGTCAGGGCCGGCTCGGCGATGCGGCCGGGCAGGAACCGCAGGCCGTCCGGACGGTCGTTGTAGGGCCAAGCGCTCACGCCGCCGATCATGGCACGGGCGTCATCCGGGGAGTGGACGGGTCCGCCTACCGTGGCGGGCGTGATGGTCGTCGCGACGGTGGCGTTCTGTGTCGGTGGCCTGCTGCTCGGCGGGGCCGGGATCTTCTTTCTGCTCAACCTCGGGGACCACCGCGCGCTGCGGACCCTGCGCCGGGTCGAGCCGTCGCCGATCGGGTCGCGCGGCAGCGGGCGGGTCGCTCTCGAGGCGCAGACCGAGTACGGGCCCGCGGGGCGGCAGACCGGGCCGGTCACCGGGGCCGACTGCACCTGGTTCCACGTGCGGCTGATCCGCGAGCCGACCCGCCAGTTCTCCGGCAGTGACGGCCCCGACGAGGACGTGCTGCTCGATTTCTCGTCGCCGCAGGGGTTTGCGCTCGCCGACCGGCAAGGGCGGGCGGCGGTCGACCCGGCGATCCTGGGCCATCCGTATTCCCAGGAGCCGCGGGTGACGGTGACGACCACAGTGGTCCACAAGCGGTCGTCGCCGGACGCGCTGCCGCCGGTGGTGCCGCGGGAGATCGTCGACGGGCTGCGCAAGAGCGAACGGCTGACGCTCACCGAGGTCCGGGTTCCGCGCGGGCTGCCGGTCTTCGCGCTGGGGCGCCTGGCGGGGAACGGGCTCACCCGGAGCCGGGCGGGGCTGACCGTCTTCACCACCGACAGCCGCGATCAGACGATGGCGGCCCGCAGGGAAAGCATCGGGACCGGCGCGAAACTGACCGCGGGCTTCGCGGTCGCGGGGCTGATCCTGGCCGGCGGCGGTGCGGGCTGTCTGATGACGCTGGCGTGACGCGGGTGACGGCGTGCGCCGTCACCCGCGTACGCGTCAGGCCTTGGTGATTTTGACGTTGTCGACGGCGGCTTCCACCAGGGAGGCGGTGGACGTGTCGGCGGCCTCCACGCTCAGCCGGACGGTCTGGCCGGCGAACGAGGACAGGTTGGCCGAGGCGCTCGCCCAGGCCGCGGCCCGGTCGGAGGCCGCGCCGGCCTGGGTGAAGACGGTGGTCGTGGTGCTGCCCGAGACGACCCGGATGCGGAAGTAGTCGGCGCTGCTCGAGTTGTTGAGGTGCGACAGGTACCAGCTGAAGCTCAAGCTCAGGGTGCCGGTCGGCAGGGTGATCGACGGGGACAGGATCGTGGTCGCGCCGCCGTCGACGTCGTTGGCGCCGGCGCTCGCTCCGGCCGTCGCGCCGGTCACCAGGTCGTAGGAGCCGCTGACCGTGGTGCCGAGCTGGGTGGTGATGCCGGAGCTGGTCGCGGCCGGGTCAGCGCGCTCGAAACGGCCCGAGGTGGCGGTGTCGGCCGTGCCCGCCGTCCAGCCCTTGGCGGTCTCGAAGTCGTCCTCCCACACCGTCGAACCGGTCGGCGGGGGAGTGGTGCCGCCGCCGTCGGCCAGCGCCCACACCGAGTACGCGATGGCGTCGGAGTTGCGGTCCAGCGCGGTGTCGTTGATGTTGCTGATCGTGTCGCAGGACGCGTGGTAGCAGGGGTCGAACGTGGTGGCCGTTCCGCCCCAGAGCGACACCTGGGCCGCGGTCTTGCGGCCCTCGGCGCCGGTGAAGATGCCGCCGGCGGGGATGCCGGCCGCGATGAACGGGCCGTAGTCGCTGCGGCCGTCGAAGTCGGTGCCGCGGGTGGGCACGCCGATCGACCTGAAGTAGGCGGCCAGGGTCGACTCGATCTGGGCCGAGCCGGCCGGGCCGGGGCCACTGCCGGTGCCGTCGGAGTTGTCGCCGTCGTACAGGAAGTAGCCGGGGTTGGGCGAGCCGACCATGTCGAAGTTCAGATACCCGGTGATCTGCGCCTTCTGCGCGGTGGTCAGCGAGTTGACGTACGCCGTGGAGCCGCGCAGGCCCAGTTCCTCGGCGCCCCACCAGCCGAAGCGCAGGTGCCGGTCGGGCTGGAAGCCGGTGCGGGCGACGGCCAGCGCGACCTCGAGGTTGGCCGCCGAGCCGGAGCCGTTGTCGTTGATGCCGGGGCCGGCCGTGACGCTGTCGAGGTGGCCGCCGATCATCAGGGTGTCGCTGGTGTCCCCGCCCGCCCAGTCGGCGATCAGGTTGTAACCGGTGACGCCGTTGTAGGTGAACGACTGCTGCCGGGTGGTGAAGCCGGCCGCGTCGAGCAGGTTCTTCACGTACGTGACCGAGGCCAGATAGCCGGGGCGTCCGTGCGCGCGGTTGCCGCCGTTGGCGGTGGCGATGCTCTGCAGCTGGGAGAGGTGCGCCTTGACGTTGGTGACGGAGATGTCAGGCGCGGCCAGCAACGCGGCCGACTGCTCGGCGGGAACAGCCGCGGCGGGGGCGGTGGCCAGGCCCAGGGTCAGGGCGGCGATGCCGAGGACGAGGGGTGCTCGCACGAAGATCCTCCGTGTAGCTCGGACGGACCGCCATCGAATGCGGTGGCGGTGTCCGCGAGCATGTCAGCGGAATCGACCCATGCACTCATCCCAATCAATACATACCTGCTACCGATGCCTGGTCCTTCGGACGGCCGGAGACCAGATCAACGTCGAGTGGCCAGTCGCCGCGATCAGGAGAATGGACCGCTCAAGGTGGCCCACTGGAGCAGCATGATGGTCTTGGCGTCGGCGATGCGGCCGTCGGCGATCCGGGCCAGCGCGTCGTCGAAGGCGAGCTCGACGGCCTCGATGTCCTCGCCCTCGTCGGCCACGCCGCCGCCCGGGCTGGTGCGGTCGGCCGCCGTGTAGGGCGCGGCGTAGAAGTGCAGACGCTCGGTGACCGAACCGGGGCTCATCCACACGCCGAACACGTGCTGCAACTCGCCGACGGTCACGCCGAGTTCCTCGGCGGCCTCACGGCGGATCGCGTGGGCCGGATCGTCGTCGTCGAGCAGCCCGGCCGCCGCCTCGACCAGCATGCCGTCGGGGTGGCCGTTGACGTAGACGGGGTAGCGGAACTGGCGGGTCAGCAGCACTGTGCGGCGCGAGACGTCGTACAGCAGGATCGTCGCCCCGTCCCCGCGGTCGTAGGTCTCGCGCTGCTCGGTCGTCCAGCGGCCGTCGCGATGGCGGTAGTCGAACGTGGTGCGCCGCAGCACGTGCCACGCGGTGGCCAGCAACTCCACGTCCCGGATCACCACGTCGGGGTTGCCGGTGAGGTCACGTCCAGCCTGGTCGAGGCCGGTGCGGCCGCGGTGGTCGGGAAGGTCGACACCGGGGCGGGCGAGATCAGTCATGGTTCGGTACGCTACCCAGTAAACGCGCAACAGTCGACAACAATGAGGAGAAACACGCATGCTGCCGGCCGAGCGCCGCGACCTTCTGCTGGCCCGCCTGCGCGCCGACGGCAAGCTCGTGGCCAAGGACATCGCCGCCGAACTGGGCCTGGCCGAAGACAACATCCGCCGCGATCTGCGTGACTTGGCCGCGGCCGGGCTGTGCCAGCGGGTCTACGGCGGGGCCCTGCCCGCGGCCCCCGCGGCGGCCGACTACGCGACGCGGACGGCGGTGGCCCCGGAGAGCAAACGGCGGATCGCCCGCAAGGCCGTCGAGCTGATCCGCCCCGGCGCGACCGTCCTGCTCGACGGCGGCACGACCGCCCTGGCCGTGGTCGACGCGCTCCCGCCCGATCTCGAGGCCACGATCGTCACGCACAGCGTCACCGTGGCCGCCGCCCTGGTCGCCCACCCCACGGTCGACGTCCTCGTGCTGGGCGGCCGGCTGTTCAAACACTCGGCCGTGACCTGCGGGGCCGCGGCGGCCGAGGCGGCGCAGACCGTGCAGGCCGACCTGTTCCTGCTCGGCGTCACCGGCGTCCACCACAGGGCCGGCCTCACCACCGGCGACCCCGACGAGGCGGCCATGAAACGCACCCTGGCCTCGCGCGCCGCCGAGACGTACGTGCTGGCCAGCGCGGAGAAGATCGGCGCCGCCTCGCCGTATACCGTCCTGCCGTTCGAGGCGGTCAGCGGCGTCATCACCGACATGCCCGAGAGCGACCCCGAGCTGACCCGGCTGATCGCCGCGGGCGTGCCGTTAGCGTTGACAGCATGAAGCTCTTCCGCCGCGACGCCGGCCCGGGCCAATCCGAGCACGCCCTGGAGGTGCTGCGTCACGAGGTGGCCCGGCGGGGCGGGGCCGATCGCGTGGCGTTCGAGCGGCGCGACGACGGCCACCCGTTCGTGGTCATCGACGTGGACGGCGTCTACCACCTGATGACGGTCGAGCAGGGCGTCGTCCTGGACGACCGCACCAGCACGTCCCGCGACGACGTCCTGGCCTGGATCTTCGGCTAACCGAGGCCGCCGGTCGCGGGCGATCTGCTCGACGGCGTTCTTGGCGTCGAGCAGGGTGGCCCCGGTGCGTTCGCGATAGATCTTGATGGCGTGGATCTTCTCGCCCTTCATCAGGTGGGCGAGCACGTCGGGATCCTCGGCCGGCGCCGGCTCCTGGATGCCGAGGTGCTTCAGGACGGCGTCCAGCTTGCGCTCGACGGCCGCCAGCCGCACCTGGTCGCTGCTGCGGTTGTCCGTCTTCTTCGACGCCACCACCAGGCTGAACCCGACGACGGCGATGATGATCGCAACCACGATCCCGAGATCCATGCACCCCATCGAATCAGCCGCACGCCACCCCGCGCCAGCGGCGGCGGGAGCACCTGCGCGCCTGACCGAGGCGGGTGGTTGACCTCAATGAAGGTTGAGGTTGCAGAGTGGAGGGATGAGCGCTTTCACCGAGACCGAGATCGCCTATCTGGCCGGGCAGCAGCTGGGGCGGCTGGCCACCCTGCGCCCCGACGGCACCCTGCAGAACAGCCCGGTCGGGTTCCGCTACAACGCGGCCACCGGCACGATCGACATCGCCGGGCACAACATGGCCGGCAGTCACAAGTTCCGCAACGTGGCCGCCACCGCCCAGGTCGCCTTCGTGGTCGACGACGTGCCCTCGACCAACCCGTGGCGGGTGCGCTGCCTCGAGATCCGCGGCACCGCCGAGGCCCTCGAGACCCCGGCCGACTCCGGTTACGGCTCGCCGGCGCCGATCATCCGCCTGCACCCGCGGCGGATCGTGAGTTTCGGCCTCGACCAGAGCGACGTCGAGGCCCACTCGCTCGCGCTGAACAGCCGCAACGTCAGGTGATCCCCTCGGCCTCGCGGCCGGAGGGGGGTGGATAAAACGGTCATTGGATCTAGCGGCGGAGTAGCCTTCGGCGGGGGCGGCACACCGACGAAAGGCCGTCCGGGGACGTCACTCAGCGTTGAGAAAGGACGGTGTCGGCTCGATGAAGGTCGGCATTCCCAGCGAGGTCAAGAACAACGAGTTCCGCGTGGCCATCACGCCCGCGGGCGTCTACGAGTTCCGCCGGGCCGGGCACGAGGTCTTCGTGCAGGCGGGTGCGGGCGCCGGGTCGTCGATCACCGATGGTGACTATGTGGCGGCCGGCGCGACGATCCTTCCGGCGGCGGACGACGTGTGGGGCTCGGCCGACCTGATCCTCAAGGTCAAGGAGCCGATCGCCGAGGAGTACCCGCGCATGCGGCCCGGTCAGGTGCTCTTCACCTACCTGCACCTCGCCGCGTCCAAGGAGTGCACCGACGCGCTCCTCGACCGCAAGATCACCGGCATCGCGTACGAGACGGTCGAGCTGCCCGACCGCTCGCTGCCGCTGCTGGCCCCGATGAGCGAGGTCGCCGGCCGGCTCGCCCCGCAGGTGGGGGCGTACCACCTGATGCGTTCCGGCGGCGGCCGCGGCGTGCTGATGGGTGGCGTGCCCGGCGTGTACGCGGCCAAGGTCGTGGTCATCGGGGCCGGCGTCTCCGGCATGAACGCCGCCGCGATCGCGCTCGGCATGCAGGCCGAGATCCTCGTGCTCGACCGCAACATCGCCCGGCTGCGCGCCGCCGACGCCGATTACCGGGGGCACCTGCAGACCGTGGCCTCCAACGCGTACGAGGTGGAGAAGGCCGTCCTCGATGCCGACCTGGTTATCGGGGCCGTGCTGGTGCCGGGGGCGAAGGCGCCCAACCTGGTCTCCCACGAGCTGGTGTCGCGGATGAAACCGGGCAGCGTGCTGGTCGACATCTCCATCGACCAGGGTGGCTGCTTCGAGGACTCGCGGCCCACCACCCACGCCGACCCCGTCTACCAGGTGCACCAGTCGATGTTCTACTGCGTCGCCAACATGCCCGGCGCCGTGCCGCACACCAGCACCTACGCCCTGACGAACGTCACCCTGCCGTACGCTCTGGAACTGGCCAACCGGGGCTGGCGCGACGCCCTGAAGGCCGACCACGCGCTCGGCCTGGGCCTCAACACCCACGACGGGCACGTCACCTACGGACCGGTCGCGGAGGCGCACGGCATGCGGACACTTGCCCTGGCGGAGGTGCTGAGCTGACGGTGCAACGCGTCGTCACCGCCTACCTCGACCACCTGACCGTCGAGCGTGGGCTGTCGCTCAACACGGTCTCGTCGTACCGGCGTGACCTGGAGCGTTACACCGAGGCGCTCGCCGCGGCCGGGATAGACGATCTCGCCGCGGTGCGCGCCGCCCAGGTCACCGCCCACCTGGCCGGCCTGCGCGCCGACGGGCTGGCCGCGGCCAGCGCGGCCCGCGCGATCAGCGCGGTCCGCGGGCTGCACCGTTTCGCCACTCGCGAAGGGCTGGTGCCGGTCGACGTGTCGGCCGAGGTGCGCCCGCCCACGCCCGCCAAACGGCTGCCCAAGGCGCTCGACGTCGACCAGGTCGGCCGGCTGCTGGCGGTGCCCGACGACACGCCGCTGGGCCTGCGCGACAGGGCGCTGCTCGAATTCCTCTACGGCACCGGGGCGCGCATCTCCGAGGCGGTCGGGGCGGCCATCGACGACCTCGACCTCGACGACGAGCCCACCGCGATCCTGCACGGCAAGGGCGGGCGTACGCGGCTGGTCCCGGTCGGGGGTTATGCCAAGGCCGCGCTGGGGGCCTATCTCGTCCGCGGCCGGCCGGTCCTCGCGGCCAACGGCAAGGGCACTCCGGCGGTCTTCCTCAACGCCCGCGGCGGCCGGCTGTCGAGGCAGAGCGCATGGACGATCCTGCATCGGGCGGCGATCGTGGCCGGGCTCCCGGTCGAGGGACCGTACGCGGTGAGCCCGCACACGTTGCGGCACTCGTACGCCACCCATCTGCTCGACGGCGGCGCCGACGTCCGCGTCGTCCAGGAACTGCTCGGGCACGCCTCGGTCACCACCACGCAGGTCTACACGCTGGTCACGGTGGACCGACTTCGCGAGGTCTACGCGACCGCTCACCCGCGCGCTCGTTAGACGCTGCGCACCCGTAGATGGCGACACGCCGACTGCTGACCCGTATTCGCCGGTCCGCGTGGCGTACAGTCGGGCATCGACTCTGGATATCGAGTCGGAAGGGGGCGAGGTCATGTCAGGGAACAGCAATCGGGCTGAAGCCTGGACCTCTGCGCTCCGGGAGCAGCAGAGTTCGCTGGACCTCGGCGCCGACCTGGGCCCGGCCGACCCGACGGCATACACGGTGCGCCGCCCGATCCCCGAGCCGATGCCGACCGACCGGCACGGCCCCGCGCGCATCATCGCCCTCGCCAACCAGAAGGGCGGCGTCGGCAAGACCACCACGACGATCAACCTGGGCGCCGCCCTGGCCGAGTACGGCCGCAAGGTGCTCCTGGTCGACTTCGACCCGCAGGGTGCCTGCTCGGTCGGCCTCGGGGTCAACCCGCACAACCTCGACCTGAGCATCTACAACCTGCTCATGCAGGACGACGTCAGCGCCGAGGACGTCATCATCAAGACCGACGTCGCGGGCCTGCACCTGCTGCCGGCCAACATCGACCTGTCGGCCGCCGAGATCCAGCTCGTCAACGAGGTCGCCCGCGAGATGGCCCTCGCGCGCGTGCTGCGAACGGTCCGCAAGGAATACGACTTCATCCTGATCGACTGCCAGCCCTCGCTGGGCCTGCTCGCGATCAACGCACTGACCATCGCGCACGGCGTGCTCATCCCGCTCGAGTGCGAGTTCTTCTCGCTGCGCGGCGTGGCCCTGCTGCTCGACACCATCGACAAGGTGCGCGAGCGGCTCAACTTCGACCTCGAGCTCGAGGGCATCCTCGCCACCATGTACGACTCCCGCACGACCCACTGCCGCCAGGTGCTGCAGCGTGTGGTCGAGGCGTTCGGCGACAAGGTCTACCAGACGGTCATCACCAAGACCGTGAAATTCCCCGAGTCCACCGTGGCCGGCGCGCCGATCACGAGCCTCGACCCGGCCTCCTCGGGCGCCCGCAACTATCGGCAGCTGGCCCGCGAGGTCATCGCCGCCAAGGTCGAGCGCGGCTGACTCTGTGCTGTTCGCCCTCGGTGAACCGGTGGCCTTCTGCGCCCTGGTCCTCTCATTTGTGCTCGCCATCGTGCTGCGCGCCGTCGCCATCCGCCTGACCGCCCGCAGCCTCGGCCTGGCCGACCGCCGCGACTCGATCACCCCGCGCCTGCGCGAGGACGTCGACCCGTTCGGCGCCGTCGCGGCCGCCCTCGGCGGCATGGGCTGGGGCAAAATGATCTCGGTCGACGAGGTGCCCCGTTATCAGGGCCGCGGAAAAGCCATCGCGGTCTTCGCGGCCGGCCCGGTCGTCTGCATCATCGTGTCGCAACTGCTCATGCTGTCGTACGCGTTGATCTACCCCGAGAACCTGTTGTCGTACATCGGACCGGCCGACGTGCTGCTCGGCATCGCCCTTCCGTTCGGCCACCAGGTGCTGCTGTCGCTCGCGGTCGGGTTCCTCTGCTTCGGCATCCTGGCCCTGATCCCGATCCCGCCGCTCGACGGTTTCGGCATCCTCTACAACGCGGTTCGCAAGCCCGGCGCCGGTTTGCAGTGGATGCGGCTGTGGTTCGAGGACAAGAACGTCGGCGTCCTGGTGCTCCTGATCCTCTGCTTCTTCCCGTTCGGCGCGCCGTTCCTGCTTCAGATCCTGAATGCAATGGGCCTGGTTTTCGTACGCGTCTGGGGATGATTTTTTCCTACCGCACCTGCGGGTAACCCCGGATTCGTGCCTCGGGCAGAAACCTGGAGGCGATCTGTGGCATCGGAGGCGCACTCTGAGGGTGTTCCGCCCCACAGCTTCTCGTGCCTACTCTTGCCGGAGTTGATCGAAATGCGCAGCCAGCTGCTCGCCGCCCGCGCCGCCGCCCTGTTCGCCAGCCCGCTGCCGGCCGGCTCCCGGCCCAGCGCCGCCCTCGTCGAAGCCACCATCGCCGAGTCCGTCCGCGCCTGCGGCGGCACCCGCGGCTGCGTGGCCATCTTGGCCGCCGCCTACGGCGACTACCCCGAGACCGCGGTGGCCCGCATGCGCTGGGCCCGAAGCGTGGTCCAGAGCGTGTACGAGGACAGACAGTCCACCGCCGAGCTGATGCTGGCCGCTTGACCTGGCCGCGGTCTTGTTACCGCTCGCTCCTACCGGGGTTGGGCAGTAACTTGATCGCTCGGGCTTGTTGCGTGGTTGCTGTGACCGTTCTTTCCCTGCACTTTCGCCGCTGTCCGAAATGTGCTACTTGTGCATGTCTCCTGGCTTGCTCCGGCGTTGATCATCAGGAGTGATGGGAGTGACCTGTGAGGCGGGAGCAGGTTGTCGAGGCCGTGGTCTACGGTCAGCACGTGCCTGAAGAGTCGATTCACCCGCCCGCGACGGCTGCCGGGTCCTCCCCGGCACCCACCCCCGCGGAGCCGGTCGTCGCCACCGGTCCGACCCCGGACGGTGATGCCGCGTCCGCCGCTGTCGACACCGACGGCGCCGCTGTCAGCACTAGCGGTGCCGCTGTCAGCGCCGGCGGAATTGCTGCTGACGACCGCACGGTCGCTCTGGCTGCCGACGACGCACTTGCGCTGAGCGCCGACGACGCACTTGCGCTGGGTGCCGACGGTGCGGATGCTCTGAGCGCCGACCGTGCGGTGGCGTTGAATGCCGAGGGTGTTGCGGTCGACGCCGACGGCAACCCGATCGACGACTCGGGCAAGTTCCTCGTGCGGCTCGACAACTTCACCGGCCCGTTCGACCTGCTGCTCCAGCTCATCGGCAAGCACAAGCTCGACGTCACCGAGGTCGCGCTGCACACGGTGACCGACGATTTCATCGCCTACATCCGGGCCATGGGCGACGACTGGGACCTCGACGAGGCCAGCGAATTCCTGGTGGTGGCGGCCACCCTGCTCGACCTGAAGGCGGCCCGGCTGCTGCCCTCGGCCGAGGTTGAGGACGAGGAAGACCTGGCCCTGCTCGAGGCCCGCGACCTGCTCTTCGCACGCCTGCTGCAATACAAGGCCTACAAGGAGGCCGCGGCCCACATCATGGACCTCGAGGTCAACGGCATGCGCCGCTGGCCTCGCGCGGTCTCAATGGAGCCCCGCTACGCCGAGGCGCTGCCTGACCTGGTGCTCGGCGTCGGCCCGGAACGCCTCTTCAAGCTGGCCCTCAAACAGTTCGCCCCGAAGCCCGGCCCGCCCCAGGTGTCGATCGCCCATATCCACCAGGTGCGGGTCAGCGTCCGCGAACACGCCACCCTGCTCCACGACCGCCTGCGCCGCGCCGGCTCAGCCACCTTCACCCTGCTGGTGGCCGACTGCGAGAACACCCTCGAGGTGGTGGCCCGCTTCCTGGCGTTGCTGGAGCTCTACCGCGAGGGCCTGATCGACTTCGAACAGCCCGTCTCCCTCGACGAACTCATCGTCCGCTGGATCGGCGGCGAGAACACCGACGTAGAACTGGACATCGACGACTACGAAGGCAGCAAGCCCGACCCGGACGCCCCCTCCGACGCCGACCCTACCGACGCCGACCCCGCCGTGGCCGACCCCGCCGTGGCCGCGCCTGACCCGGACGAGGACGACCCCTCCGAGATCGACGCCGAGTTCGAGGACGACACCTCCTTCGAGGACGCCGCCCGCGCCTTCGAGGAGGAGGCCCGCGCCCTCGAAACCGAGGTCCTGGCAGCAAGCCGAGACGCAGCCACCTTTGAAGACGACACCGCCCTTGATCGCGCGGGCCGGCCGTTCCCGGACGGCACCTCCGCGGTTGGCTACGACGCCACCGTTGACGGTCCTTTCCGCGCTTTCGCCGATGACGCGTCTGTCGTAGGCCTCGGTGCTGCCGCTGATGGTGATGCTCCGGCGTCGCCGGACGATATTTCTGCGGTAGATCATGAGGATCGTGCGCTTGAGGGTGAGGCTTCGGTCTTGGGGGAAGTCCGATCTTTGAGTGAGCCGGCTGCCCGTCGGGGTGACGGTTCCGAAATCGGCCGGGACGAGGCTGACAGGGGAAGTGGCGCTTCTGGTTCCGCCGGTGGGGAATCGGCCGGGTCGGGTGATCTGCGGGTGGATGGCCGACTTGACGTGGGCGGCGCCGGTGATGATCTTGGCAAGGAAGACGATGACGCGGAGGAGCGATCGTGAGCGACGACGAGCGGCCTGACTCACTGGCGGCGCAGGCGGCCGCTTGGGTGCCTCCGTGGGAGCGTGCTCCGCGAACTCCGGACCGGGCCTATCAGGCGGCAGCCGAAGAGACGGCTCGGGCCGAGCTCGAGGCGGCGTCGACCGAAGCCGAGGACCTGGAGGCGGAGGCCACCGACGAGACGGTGGCCGAGATCGAGCGGGCCGAGACCGACCCTGTCCAGCGCGAGCCGGCTGAGGCTGCGGCCGTTGAGGCAGCGCCCAGCGAAGCGGCGGCGGTCGACAGCCCTGTCGCGCAGGCGGCGGGGGACTCGGGGCCTGCGTTCGGTGCGCCGGGGGACGGGGACTCGATCGACGAGGCCGGGCTCTCGGACGATGACGACGACTTCGACCCGGCCTTCGAGGGGCCGAACCCGGATCGCGAGGAGCCCGCGCTCGGCTCGCCGGGTGACGAGGCCGAAGGTGTGGACGCGGCTGTTGATCAGCCGGAGCAGGACCCGGTGGATGTCTCGCCGGGGCCGGAGCTGGAGCTGCCGGTGTCGATCGAGCAGGCCGCCGGCACCATGGACGAGAGCGACCGGGGGACACCGGTCGACGCTCCTCTGCCTCCGGAAGGGGACGACGCGGGGGACGTGTTCGACGCGGCGGCCGACGACGACGTGAGCGACGACGGCGAAGTGGATCTGCCGTTCACCGAAGAGGTGCCCGAGGTCGGGGACGAGGACTCCCTCGAGGCCGCGGAGGAAAACTCGCCGGTGACCGAATCGCTCGAGACCCTGAGCGAGGACCCGAAAGCCGCCGCGAGTCCCGGGGCGGCGAGTCCTGCGGCAGCAGCGGCTTCCACGACGGCGAGTAAGGGCGAGGCCGGGACCGCCGCTGCCGAGGGGCCGGAATCTGGTTCCGGCGATGTGGCGGGAGCGGCCGTCGGGGGAGCGGCGACGGCGGCGACCGGTAAGAAGGCGGGGCGCGCCGGGCGGGGGAAGAAGGACGGGGCGGCGGCAGCTGCGCCGGTGAGCGGCGGGGCGGCGGTTCCGGGGCAGAGCCGTCGGGCCGTGCGCCGCGATGATGTGGTTGAGGACGCGACGTCGCGTACATCCGAGATTGACCTTGATCTTCCGGGGTTGACGGAGGACGCGGAGCTGGCGGGGGCGCTCGAGGCGATCATGCTGGTCGTCGACGAGCCGGTGGCGGAGTTGCAGCTGGCGCAGATTCTGGAGCAGCCGACCGAGCGCATCGCGTTGATGCTCGACGATCTGTCGGCTCGGTACACGGCGGCGGGGCACGGGTTCGACCTGCGGCGGGTCGCGGGTGGCTGGCGTCTCTACACCCGGCCGGAATATGCGGCGTATGTGGAGCGGTTCGTCCTTGACGGGCAGTCTGTGCGGCTGACCCAGGCCGCGCTGGAGACACTGGCCGTGGTCGCTTACAAGCAGCCGGTGACCCGGTCGAGGATCAGCGCCATCCGAGGTGTGAACTGCGACGGGGTCATGCGTACCCTTGTCACGCGCGGTCTGATCGAGGAGTGCGGCACCGAGGGCGAAACCGGGGCATACCTGTATCGCACGACCGGGCTCTTCCTCGAAAAGCTCGGCCTCAACGCGGTCGACCAGTTGCCGCCGCTCGCTCCGTTCCTACCCGACGACGTGGAAGAAGTGCTTGATGCCACAGGCTGACACCGCCGAACGCCTCCAGAAAGTCCTGGCGGCGGCCGGTGTTGGATCCCGCCGCGCCTGCGAAGATCTGATCTTCCGCCGGCGCGTCACGGTCAACGGCAAGGTCGCCAAGCTCGGCGACAAGGTCGACCCCGCCAACGCCGAGATCCTCGTGGACGGGCAGCGGGTGATCACCGACACCAAGCTCGTCTACATTGCGCTGAACAAGCCGCGTGGCGTCGTCTCGTCGCTCGACGACGAGAAGGGCCGCAGCGAGCTGGCTGATTTCGTCGGCCAGTTCGGGCAGCGGCTCTATCACGTGGGCCGGCTCGACGCCGACTCCGAGGGCCTGTTGCTGATCACCAACGACGGCGACCTCACCAACAAGCTGACCCACCCGCGTTACGAGATCCAGAAGACGTATCTGGCCGAGGTCACCAACGGCCCGCTGCCCCGCACCATCGGCCGGCAGCTGCTGGCCGGCGTCGAGCTCGAGGACGGCCCGGCCAAGGCCGACGCGTTCAAGCTGGTCGGCGCGCTGGGCAAGACCGCGCAGGTCGAGCTGACCCTGCACGAGGGCCGCAAGCACATCGTGCGCCGGATGATGGACTCGGTCGGCCACCCGGTGACCCGGCTGGTGCGGACGTCGGTCGGCCCGGTGCGTCTCGGCGACCTGCGGCCGGGCGGTTTCCGTCACCTGTCGAACGCCGAGGTCGGTGCCCTGTTCAAGGCGGCCGAAGGCAGCTGAACCTGAGGCGGGAGGGGCTCGGCGACAGGCCGGGCCCCTGCCGCATTTCAAGGCGGGCACCCTCAGGGGATGGTGACGACCAGCTTGCCGACGGTGTGTTTGCCCGCGAAGTCGGTCAGCGCCTCGACGGCCCTGTCGAGCGGGTAGACCGCGGCGATCGTCGGGGTCAGAGCGGCGACCTCAGCCATACCGCCGAACCGGCCGTTCATGTCGAGGACCAATTCGAAGCGGATGTCGTCGCGGTCGATCATCTCGGGCGCCGGCGGCGGGAACGTGATCGTGAAGAGCCGCCCGCCGGGGCGTATGACGGCCGCCGCGGCCTTGAGCTGGTCAGTGGGCAGCACCAGGTTGAGGCCGAGGTCCACATCGGGCGGATAGTCGTCGTAACCGATCACCTCGGTCGCGCCCAGGCTGCGAAGAAGATCGTCGTCGCCGGGCCGGCCGGTGGCGATCGCCGTGACCCCGGCCGCCGCCAGAAGCGGCAGCACGGTGGTGCCGACGCCACCGGTCGCGCCGATGACCAGGACAGTCTCGCCCGGCTGGGGCTCGGCGACGGCCATCAGGGCGCGGGCGGTCAGGCCGACCGTGGGCAGCGCGGCAGCGTCGATGAGGGAGAGGCCCGGTGGGCGGTGGGCCAGAAACGGCGTCTCGGCCTCGAAGACCGCGAACTCGGCGAGGGTGCCGGTGGTCATCGACGGGTGTTTGCCGGCCATCGCCCGCAGCGCCCGCGGCACGGCATGACCGAATATCTCGTCGCCGATCGCGAAGGCCGTGACGTCGGCGCCGAGCGCGGTGACGGTGCCGGCGAAGTCGTTGCCGGGCACGTGCGGGAACGTCAGCGGCGCCTGGGCTCGGTAGGCGCAATCTTGCCGATGTGACACCCGACAAGCCCCTTCGCGCCGACGCCGCCCGCAACCGGTCGTCGCTGCTCGAGGCGGCCGCGGCCGAGTTCGCGGAGCGGGGGCCGGACGCTTCCGTGGCCGACATCGCCCATCGTGCGGGCGTCGGCAAGGGGACCGTCTTCCGGCACTTCCCGACCAAGGACGACCTGCTCGCGGCGGTGGTCCTGGACAGGATCGAGATCCTCGCGGCCTACGCCGAAATGCTGGTCATCGCCGAGGATCCGGGCGCGGCGCTGCTGGATTTCATGGACATGGCGGCCGGGCGGCAGCGGCAGCTCGATTTGTCGTTCCTGCGGGAAGCCGGCGGGATCAACGAGCGGCTCGACGAGGCCCGGTCCGAGATGTTCGCGTCGATCATCGCCCTGGTCTCACGGGCCCAGCAGGCCGGGGCGATCCGGGCCGACATCACCGGCATGGACGTGATCCTGCTGATGTGCGCGCCCAACCATGTGGTCAGTTTTGTCCCGGATGCGCCGCCCGAGCTGTGGCGGCGTTACCTGGGCATCATCTTCGACGGGCTGCGGCCGGAAGGTGCCCGGCCGCTGCCCCACGAAGCGCCGTAGTCAGTCCAGGCTGCGCAGCGCTTCGAGCACCGGCGCGTACAGCCGGGTCTTGATCGTCTCGAGCGTCGGGCCGGCCTTGGCGACGTGCCTCTCAGCGAGCGCGATCGCCGAGCCGACCACCTCGGGTTCGCTCACCGCAAGATCGACGATCTGCCGGCCGTACGCCTCCTCGCCGCCGAACCGGCGGGCCGTGACCATCGCCTCATGGGCGGTCCGGGGCGTCAGCCGCGACTGGATGAGAGCGGACATTCCCGGCGTGAACGGGATGTTGATGTCAGCCTCGGGCAGGCACCAGAAGCCGCGGTCGGCCCGCATCACCCGGAAGTCGTGGGCCAGCGACAACATCGCGCCGGCGGCGAACGTGTGCCCCTGCAGCGCCGCGACCGTCACGAGCGGCAGGCTCAGGAACCGGGCGAGAAGAGCCTGGACACGTACGCCGTAGGCGGTGTATTGGTCGGAGTTTTCGAAGAGCCATTCGAGGTCCAGCCCGTTCGACCAGATCTTGCCGGTCGCCTTCGTGACCAGCGCGCGGGGCTCGTCGCCCCTCTCGATCTCGTCGAGGTGCGACTCGATCTCGGTGAGCCAGTCGGGATGGAAGCGGTTCTCCCCGTCGCCGAGATCGAGGACAAAGACAGTGTCGTGGCGCTCGAGCCCGGTCATGAGGCCTCCCTTGGTTACCCGTCGGTAACATACCCTAGTTCGCCGCTGAACGGTGCGACGGGCACAATGGGAGGGTTGGTCGCGCGGGCAAACTCAGGAGGAACGGTGGCGGAAGAAGTACGGCCGGAAAAGTGTGTGGTCGCGGTCGACGGCCCCTCCGGTTCCGGCAAGTCCACCGTGTCCCGCCGGCTCGCCGCCAAGATTGACGGCGTCTACCTCGACACCGGCGCCATGTACCGCGCCGTGACCTGGGCCGTCCTGCAGGCCGGGGCCGATCTGGCCGACCCCGACGCGATCGCGAAGATCGCTCTGGAGACCGAGCTGTCGATCGGCACCGACCCCTCGGCGCCCCACTTCGCGGCCAACGGCGTGAACGTCGACGCCCCGATCCGCGGCGCCGAGGTCACCCAGGCCGTCTCCGCGGTCGCGGCCGTCCCCAGCGTACGCAAGCAGTTGGTCGCTCTTCAGCGGACGATCATCGCCGCGCACCCCCGCATCATCGTCGAGGGCCGCGACATCGCTTCTGTCGTCGCGCCCGACGCCGACCTCAAGGTCTATCTGACCGCCTCGTCGGCCGCCCGCGCCCAGCGCCGCAGCGGCGAGGACGCCACCGACGTCAAGGCGACCGAGGCCGACCTGGCCCGGCGTGACAAGCTTGACTCTTCCCGCGCCGTCGACCCGCTCCGGCTGGCCGACGACGCCATCGAGGTCGACACGACCGGCATCGGCATCGACGGGGTCGTGGCGCACCTTTTGAATCTTCTGAACAGCAAGGTGAGTTCGTGAGTGAAGTCCCCGTCTCCGTCGTCGACGACGATGACGAATACACCGGACCAGCGCCGGTGGTCGCCGTCGTCGGTCGCCCGAACGTGGGCAAATCGACTCTGGTGAACCGCATCATCGGCCGCCGCCAGGCGGTGGTCGAGGACGTCCCCGGCGTGACACGCGACCGGGTCCCCTACGACGCCCAGTGGAACGGCCGCCGCTTCACCGTGGTCGACACCGGCGGCTGGGAACCCGACGCCCGCGACCGTGCGGGCGCCATCGCCGCCCAAGCCGAGATCGCCGTCCAGACCGCCGACGTCGTCATCTTCGTGGTCGACGTGACGGTCGGCCCCACCGACGTCGATGAGGCCGCGGTCAAGATGCTGCGCCGCTCGCACAAACCGGTGATCCTGGTGGCCAACAAGGCCGACAACCAGAACCTCGAGCTGGAGGCGGTGTCGCTCTGGTCACTCGGCCTCGGCGAACCGCACCCCATCTCGGCCCTGCACGGCCGCGGCTCCGGCGACCTGCTCGACGACATCCTGGCCGCCCTGCCCACCCCGCCCCCGATCATCGAGGGCGCCCCGCGCGGCCCCCGCCGCGTCGCGCTGGTCGGCCGCCCCAACGTCGGCAAGTCGTCGCTGCTCAACCGCGTGTCCAAGGAAGAGCGCGCCGTCGTCGACTCCGTAGCAGGAACCACGGTCGACCCGGTCGACAGCCTGGTCGAGATGGACGGCGACCTGTGGCAATTCGTCGACACCGCCGGCCTGCGCAAAAGAGTCAACCAAGCTTCCGGTACGGAGTATTACGCATCCCTGCGTACCGCCGGCGCCGTGGAAGCGGCCGAGGTGGCCGTCGTCCTCCTGGCCTCCGACGAGGTCATCAGCGAACAGGACCAGCGCGTCCTCACACAGGTCGTCGAGGCCGGCCGCGCCTTGGTCATCGCTTTCAACAAGTGGGACCTGGTCGACGCCGACCGCAGGCTCTTCCTCGACAAAGAAATCGACCGCGAGCTCAAGCGCATCCCGTGGGCCATCCGAGTCAACATCTCGGCCAAAACAGGTCGGGCCGTCGACAAGCTGGCCCCCGCCATCCGCCGCGCCCTCGACTCCTGGGAACAACGCATCCCGACGGGCGCCCTCAACCAGTGGCTGACGGCTTTGACCCAGGCCACCCCCCACCCGGTACGCGGCGGTCGCGCCCCCCGCATCCTCTTCGCCACCCAGGCCGGCGTCGCCCCGCCGCGCTTCATCCTGTTCACGACGGGCCCGCTCGACGCGGGATACCTGCGCTTCATCGAGCGCAAGCTGCGCGAGGAGTTCGGCTTCGAGGGCTCCCCGATCGAAGTCGCCGTCAAGCCCCGCAAGAAGACCGGACCCGGGGGCCGGGGCAAGGCCCACGGTTAGGCCTTGCTAGTGTGTAGAGGTTGCCGCGCGGGTTTCCCGAGCGGCGGCGGGCTGTAGCGCAGCTTGGTAGCGCACTTGACTGGGGGTCAAGGGGTCGCAGGTTCAAATCCTGTCAGCCCGACTTTTGAGAACGTCTTCGCATGTCAGAAGCCTGCGGGGACGTTCTTTTCATTTATGTCGGACGATATTTGGTGTGGGTGGAGCCCTTTACTCGGCTGTCGAGCACGGGGTCTTCAGCGCATTTCTGGAGGCGTTCTCCCAGGTCAGGCCATGTTCGGTGGCAGGGCCGGTGATTTGGTGGACTCCTTGACTCGGCGACTCCGCCGCTGGCTATCCCATCGGTCCGCTGAGTGCTGGTGGCGTATTTCTGCAGGTCAGCGGAGTATGTACATCGTTCGGGTGTCCGGCCTTGAGGTGGTGCCTCGGCAGCGCCACCCTTTACTCGTGGGCCGATGCCTGTGTGTTGACGGTGTCCAGCAGGGGTGATGTGAGCACGCCGCTGTGGACCCCTTGACTCGGGTGGGTTCGACGGTCGTCAGCGACTCCTTGACTCGGGAGCGGACATTGAAGATCGAAAATCTCCTGCGGGGAGTCCAGAGCGAAGCTTGGGCGGTACTGCTGAGGGATTGGGATCGGTCGTTGCGGGCCGGGAACCATCCGGAGACCACCCGATACAACTACGTGCTCGCTGTGTCGCAGCTCGCGGCCTATCTCGGGGAGCAGCTGACGAATACGGGTGCGGCTTCAGAGCCGACCTTGGTGGACCGCCGCCAGGTGGTGGCGTTTCAGGCATGGGTGATCGAGACGCGGTCGGCGGGTACGGGGCTCAACAAGTACAAGGCGTTGCAGCAGTTCTTCCGCTGGCTCGTCGCCGAAAGCGAGATCGTGCGATCGCCGATGAGCGAGGTGCCGCAGCCGAAGGCCGTGCAGAAGCTGGTCGAGGTCATCAGCGACGAGGAGACGCGCCGGATCCTTGAGGCCTGCCAGGGCAGCGGTTTCGTGGAGTTACGTGACCAGGCGCTCGTGCGGATGTTCTACAACACCGGTGGGCGTCTGTCGGAGATCGGTGATCTGCTGGTGTCAGATCTCGACTTGGATACCGACTCGGTGGTTTTGACCGGTAAAGGCGGCAAGCAGCGTCGGGTGCGGTTCGGTGCCAGGACCGCCGGTGCTCTGCGCCGGTATGTGCGTGTGCGCAACCGGCGCCCCGGCCTGAGCGGCATCGATTAGTTGTGGATTGCCTCGAGGGGCGCCCGGCCGTTGACGCCGAACGGCATCAAGATTCGGCTCCGGGAGCTGGGGGACAGGGCCGGGGTGCAGCATGTGCACGCGCAGCGGTGGCGGCATAGCTTCGCGCACGAGTGGAAGCTGGCTGGAGGTGACACCGGCGATCTGATGCTGCTGATGGGTTGGTCGTCGGAGGAGATGCCACGCCGCTACGGCGCCAGCGCGGCTTCGGAGCGCGCTCAAGCCGTCCACGCCCGGCTCGGCATCGGCCAGCGCGTGTGACTCACATATTGCGTGCTTCTTTGCCGCTGTGCGACATGTCGGTCCTGGCTCTGCGCCGTCGCCAGCAGGTGAGAGTCCCAGTGCACACTGGCGAGTAGGAATTGCCGTATGTCAGCGAGGAGCAATCAACTGGCGACGCCGGGCGGTGGTGGCGATCTGGACGGCGTCCCAGGGGCTGCCCAGTGGTGGGGCGTAGGAGAGGTCGAGATCAGCGATGTCGTCGACGCTCGCGCCGTAGCTGATGGCAGTGGCGTACGTGTCGACCCGCTTGGCGATCTCCGCGCCGCGGGCGCAGAGAAGTTGCGCGCCGAGTAGCCGCCCGGTGCGACGGTCGCCGGTGATGCGAAGGTGCACGGGTGTGGCGCCGGGGTAGTAGGCCTTGTGGTCGTCGGCGGTGGTTGCCACGGTGATCGGGTCGAAGCCTGCTCGGCGGGCAGCGGCGACGCGCAGGCCGGTGCCGGCGGCGACGAGGTCGAAGACCTTGACGGCCTGGGTGCCCAGAGAACCAGCGAAGGTGGCGTCGCCGCCGACAGCGTTAATCCCTGCTACGCGTCCTTGTTTGTGGCCAGTGCTGCCCAGCGGGAGGTAGGCGTCCTGGTCAAGCAAGCGGTGGTAGGTGTGGACGCAATCACCGGCGGCGTAGACGTCGGGGCAGGCTGGTGCGCATCTGCCGGTCCGCGCGGATCGCCCCGCGCACGCCCAGCTCGGCTCCCGCTGTGGCGGCGAGGTCGGCGTCGGGGCGTACCCCGGTCACGACCAGGACGATGTCGCCGGGATGGCTGCCCCGGTCGGTGTCGACGGCCAGTGAGGTGCCGTCGGTGCGGATGGTGTGGACCTTCGTGCCGTGCTGAACGTTCACGCCGTGCTCGCGCAGGTGCTCGGCGAGCGGGGCCGCGAGGTCCGCGTCGATGGTGGGCATGACCTGGTCGAGTTGTTCCAGCAGGGTGACCTGCAGGCCGCGGGTGGTCAGGGCTTCGGCCATCTCCAGGCCGATGTAGCCGGCGCCGACCACGACCGCGGACCGTGCCGCCCGTTTCTCCAGGGAGGTGAGGACGGCGAACATGTCGCCCATGGAATGCAGTACGTGCACGCCGTCAGTGGGACCGAGGTGCTCGAGGCCGGTGATCGGCGGGAGCGCGGGTAGCGCGCCGGTGCCGACGACGAGCCGGTCGTAGTCCAGGGTCACCGTGCCGCCGTCCGGGGTGGTGGCGGTGAGGGTGTGGGCGTGCGGGTCGATCGTGGTGGCGCGGTGTTCCAGGCGCAGGTGCAGGCCGGCATCTTTGAGGTCGTCGGCGCTGCGGTGGGCCAGGTGCCGCCACTGCGGCACGTCACCGGAGACGTGGTACGGGATGCCGCAGATGCTGAAGTTCGGGTATCGGTCGGCGACCAGCAACGTGACCTCTGCGGTGCGCTCCTACTCGCGGGCGGCCAGGCCGGCGCTGATGCCGGCGTCGCTGCCCCCGATGACCAGCAGCCGCATCAGACGCTCTGACCGGTCGCGGGGACGTCGAGCTGGTCGAGTAAGGCCCGGACGCGGCGCTCGAGTTCGTCGCGGATCGGGCGGACGTCGGCGACGTCGAGACCGGCGGGGTCGTCGAGGTCCCAGTTCTCGTAGCGGGTACCGGGAAACACCGGGCAGGCGTCGCCGCAGCCCATGGTGATGACCACGTCGGCCGCCCGGACGACCTCGTCGGTCCACGGCTTCGGGTACTCACCGGCGATGTCGATGCCGCGTTCGGTCATCGCCGCGATGGCGGCGGTGTTGATCTGGCTGCCGGGTTCGGAACCGCCGGACCAGGCCGTGGCCCGGTCGCCGGCGAGGGCGGTGAAGAAGCCGAGGGCCATCTGGGAGCGCCCGGCGTTGTGGGTGCACAGGAACAGCACGACGGGTTTGCCGTCGTCGCGGCGGCCTTCCACCTTCGTCAGGGCCTGCAGGCGTTGCCGGGCGAAGCGTTCGGCTAGCAGCGGAAGGAAGTTCGGGACGCTGCTCAGGCTGGCGAACTGGTCGTAGCTGGTGTGCAGGAACCGTTCGATGGTTTCCGCGCCGTAGATCCCGGCGAAGTCGCGGCCGAGGTTGACTGCTGCGGTGCGCAGGGCGAGTTGCTGATCGATGGACAGGTCCTGGTGGGCGTACGGCGGGGCAAGGTCAGTCATGGCTGTTCTCCGTGGTGTGCAGGGCGGGGGCGAGGCGTTCGACCCGGGCGGCGATCTCGGCGAACGCGGTCTCGAACGCCGCGTCGGTGTCGGCCGGGACCGGGTCGGGGATCGACCAGTGCAGCCGGGCCCGGTCGGTGAGTTCCTCGTGGGCGTTGTCGCAGACGGCGATGACCAGATCGTCATCGCCGATGACGTCACCGATGTGCGCGGTGGCCGTCGGGTCGAGGGTGATGCCGTGCTGACGCGCGACCTGCACCGCACGGGGATGTATCCGCGTGGCGGGGTGGGTGCCGGCGGACGCTGCGGGCATCCCGGTGCGCTGGTGCAGCAGCGCGGCGGCCAGCTGGGAGCGGGCAGAGTTGCGCGTGCAGACGAACACCACGCGGTGGGTGTTCTGTAGCGCCGCGGGTGCCAGCGCGGCGAGGGCCTGGGGTCGCAGTTGAAGGTAGGTACGCCGCCGGTCGCCCTCGGAGCGGGTGCGCACCAGCAGGCCAGCAGTCTCGAGGACTTTGACGTGATGGGCGACCAGGTTGGTAGGCATGCCGAGGGTGTGGGCGATCTCGCCCGGGGAGGCGTCCCCGAGCGTCAGGGTGTCGACGATCGCCAACCGTGCCGGGTCCCCGAGCGCGGCGTGGACCCGCGCACGCCCCTCAACGCTCATTACGTCAGTATTCATTGACTCAATGATGACTGAGCTAGATGAGAGTGTCAATCACGATCTGGCCCGCTCGCTTCGCGTCGTCTGGGGCAGCGGCGAGAAACGACACCGCCGGCCGAGAGGTGCTCGCGGCCGGCGGTGTCGTCGTGGGTGACGCGGTTCGAGACTCCCGCTCAGAGCTCGAGGAACGAGGCGATGAAGCGTTCCGCGTCCAGCGCGGCGGCGCAGCCCGTACCGGAGGCGGTGATGGCCTGGCGGTAGGTGTGGTCGACCACGTCACCGGCGGCGAACACCCCGGGGACGTTGGTGCGGGTGCTCGGGGCGTCAACCTTGACGTAGCCCTCGTCGTCGAGGTCGATCTGGCCCTTGAACAGTTCGCTGCGCGGGTCGTGCCCGATGGCGATGAACACTCCGGTGACGTCGAGGACCTTGGTGTCACCGGTCTTGAGGTTGCGCAGCCGCGCGCCGACGACTGCGCCGTCCTGGCCGAGGATCTCCTCGACCTCGCTGTCCCATTCGACGCTGATCTTCGGGTTGTTCAACGCGCGGGCGGCCATGACTTTGCTGGCCCGGAACGTGTCCCGGCGGTGCACGATGGTGACGGTCTCGGCGAAGCGGGTGAGGAAGGTGGCTTCCTCCATGGCGGTGTCACCGCCGCCGACCACGATGATGTGGTGGTTACGGAAGAAGAACCCGTCGCACGTGGCACACGAGGACACTCCGTGGCCGAGCAGTTCCTGCTCGCCGGGCACGCCCAGAGGCTTCCAGGCGGAGCCGGTGGACAGGATGACCGCGCGGGCGAAGTACTCGGTCTCGCCGGCGTACACCGCTTTGAGCCCTTCGGCGCCGACCTCGTCGCTACCGGTCAGCTCGACGCGGGTGACGTCGTCGGTGAGGAACTCGGCGCCGAACCGCTCGGCCTGGCGGCGCATGTTGTCCATCAGCTCTGGGCCCATGATGCCGTCGGGGAAGCCCGGGAAGTTCTCGACCTCGGTGGTGGTCATCAGGGCGCCGCCGGACTGCACACCCTCGATCACGAGGGGCTTGAGGTTGGCCCGGGCCGCGTAGAGAGCCGCGGTGTAGCCGGACGGACCGGAGCCGATGATGATCAGGTTGCGGATCTCGTCCACGTCAGAGCCTTTCGAGGGGTCGGCCGCGCTGCGGCGGCCGGCGGTGGCCTGGTGGTTTCAGGCGGCGGGGACGAGGTCGGCGAGCAGTTTCTCGATCCGGGCCTTGATGTCGTCGCGGATCGGGCGTACCGACTCGACGCCCTTGCCGGCCGGGTCTTCGAGTTTCCAGTCCTTGTAGCGCTTGCCGGGGAAGTACGGGCAGGCGTCGCCGCAGCCCATGGTGACGATGACGTCGGAGGACTGCACGGTGTCGTACTCGAGGATCTTAGGGGCCTGGTCGGTGATGTCGATGCCGACCTCGCGCATGGCTTCGACCGCGGCCGGGTTGATCTGGTCGGCAGGTTCGGAGCCGGCGGAGCGGACCTCGACGGTGTCGCCGGCGAGGTGGCGCAGCCAGCCGGCGGCCATCTGAGAGCGGCCCGCGTTGTGGACGCAGACGAACAGGACGCTGGGCTTGTCGGACACGGTGGGTGCTCCTTCTCAGGTGATGGTGGGGCTGCGGCGTTCGAGCAGGATGACGTCGCGCCACACCTCATCGTGCTTGCCGACGCGCTCGCGGACGCCGATCTGCCGGAACCCGCACCGGCGGTGCAGCGCGAGACTGGCGGTGTTCTCGGGGAAGATGCCGGACTGGATGGTCCAGATCCCGGCGGCCTCGCTCGAGGCGATCAGGGCTTCGAGCAGGACCCGCCCGATACCGCGGCCACCGTGCGCAGGGTCGACGTACACGGAGTGCTCGACGACCCCGGCGTAGACGGGCCTGGCCGACACCGGGGAACACGCGATCCAGCCGGTGACCGTGTTGCCGTCAAGGGCGACGTATCGGTGGCCGGGCAGCCGGGCCGCGTCGAACGCGACCCAGGCCGGGGGAGCGGTCTCGAAGGTGGCGTTGCCGGTGGCGATCCCGGCGGCGTAGATGGCCAGGACCGCTTCGGCGTGGGCGGAAGTCATGAGCGCCACGGTCAGGCGGGGTGTGTCCGTCACGCGGTGAGCTCCGCGAGCAGCTTCTGGACCCGGGCGTCGATGTCGTCGCGGACCGCGCGTACGGCGTCCAGATCACTGCCGGGCGGGTGGGGCAGGTCCCACACGTCGTAGCGGGGGCCGGGTACCCGGGGGCAGGCGTCACCGCCGCCGGCGATGACGACCACGTCGGCGGCGCGCAGGACGTCGTCGGTCAACGGTTTCGGGAAAGCGCCGGCCAGGTCGACGCCGATCTCCGCCAGGACCGCCGTGGCGGACTTCGACACGGTCGCGTCGGGCTGTGAGCCGGCGGAGCGGACATTGACCCGGCCGCGGCCGTGGTGGGCCATCAACGCGGCGGCCATCTGGGAGCGGCCGGCGTTGTGGATGCACAGGAACAACACTTCCGGCACCGGTTTGCCCAGTGCCCCGGTGGCCTGCGCCAGAGCGGTGAGCCGGTCGACGGTGAACCGGCGTGTCTTGTCCGGCAGCTGCTGGTCAGCGTGCGCGGTGCGGTACAGCGCCACGTACGACTCGTTGACGTAGCGGCCGACCGTCTCCGCGCCGACGGCCCCGGCGAACTGCGTGGTCAGGCTGGTGCGGACCTGATCGAGGAACGCGTCGAGGTCGCTCATACCCGCTCCGATGCCGCCGGGACGGCGGGGGACTGGCCGAAGAGCCGGCGTCGCAGGGCGAGGCTGACGTAGACCAGGCCGACCAGGACCGGCACTTCGATGAGCGGGCCGACGACTCCGGCGAGGGCTTGGCCGCTGGTGACGCCGAACGTGCCGATGGCGACGGCGATGGCGAGCTCGAAGTTGTTGCCGGCCGCGGTGAAGGCGAGGGTGGTGGTGCGTTCGTAGTTCAGGCCGATGGCCTTGCCCAGGGCGTAGGAGCCGCCCCACATGATCGCGAAGTAGACCAGCAGTGGCACGGCGATCAGCACGACGTCCCACGGCTTGTTGGTGATGGCGTCGCCTTGCAGGGCGAACAGGATGACGATGGTGAACAGCAGCCCGTAGAGGGCGATCGGGCCGATCTTGGGCAGGAAGCGTTCCTCGTACCAGGTGCGGCCCTTGGCCTTTTCGCCGAAGCGGCGGGTGAGGAACCCGGCGAGCAGCGGGATGCCGAGGAAGATGAGCACGTTGCGGGCGATGTCCCAGCCGGAGACCTCGAGTTCGGCGCCGGACAGGTTGAGCCAGCCCGGCAGGACGGTCAGGTAGAACCAGCCCAGCACGCCGAACGCGATGACCTGGAAGACGGAGTTCAGGGCGACCAGGACGGCGGCGGCTTCGCGGTCGCCGCAGGCCAGGTCATTCCAGATGATGACCATGGCGATGCACCGGGCCAGCCCGACGATGATCAGCCCGGTGCGGTATTCCGCGTGGTCGGCCAGGAAGATCCAGGCCAGGGCGAACATGACGGCCGGGCCGATCAGCCAGTTGATGACCAGCGAGGAGATCAGCAGCCGTTTGTCGCCGGTGACGGTGTCCAAGCGGTCGTAGCGGACCTTCGCCAGGACCGGGTACATCATGATGAGCAGGCCCAGCGCGATCGGCAGGGAGATCCCGGTGACCTTCACCGCCTCCAAGGCGGTGTTCAAGCCAGGGATGAGCCGGCCCAGCAGCAGCCCGGCGACCATGGCTAGGCCGATCCACAAGGGGAGGAACTGGTCCAGGCGCGACAGGCGCCCGACGACTGCCGGCGAGGTGTCGCCGGCCGTGGTGGTACTGGTCATGGGTCAGCAGTCCCGGAAGGTCTCGGAGTGGGTAGCCGCGTCAGCGGCCAGGTCGGCAAGATGCAGGGCCGCACCCTGCAAGGATTCCGGCACAATCCGGTAGTACGTGAAACGGCCCCGCGGCTCGGTGGTGACCACGCCCGCTTCGCGGAGCTGCTTGAGGTGCCCGGACACGTTCGGCTGCTTCGCGCCGGTATCAGCCACCAGGTGCGAGGTGGTCGCCGGACCGTCAGCCAGGAGCCGAACGATCTGCGCCCGCAGCGGATCACCCAGCAACCGCACCACATCAGGATTGGCTGATATCAGTTGGCTCTGATGGGTGGCGGTGATTGGTATCTGCCTTTTCGGCACCTCACGGAACTCGCCCGCAGGCCGGTCCTGAGGCTCCGCCGAGCCGGTCAGCAGCCCCCCGAGAAGATCGAGGGCCTCTCGCTTGACCCGGTAGTAGGCCCACGTGCCGCGGCGCTCGACGTCGACCATGCCGGCCTCGCGCAACACCCGCAGGTGATGCGAGATCGTGGCCCCGGTGACCTCGAACGCGTCGGTCAGATCGCAGACACACACCTCGGACGTCGAGGCGATCAGCGACAGCAGCCGCAACCGGATCGGATCACTGAGCGCTTTGAACATCGGCGCCAACTGGCCCGCGGTCTGCGTGGCCAGCGCTTCGACCTGCAGTGGCGGGCAGCAGACCGGACCCGAACGGTCGACGACCGGAAGAACAGACATGCGTTTAGCTTGACAGTGGTCTAACCGCATTGCAAGGTAGAACCAGCAGTTCGACCAAAATCTAGGTAAGCATCAGGCGGAACTGATACCCACAGCGTTCCCGGCGTGGGGGTGGTGGCAATTCGACCCGCTCCGACCTGGCCCGCCTTCCACTCTAGCCCCGGTGACCTGCACCTACAGCTTCCGCGCGCCTGCCGTCCACCATTCAAGGAGATCCGTTCGATGAGCGAGAACCCTGACGCCACCAGCACCGAGTGCTGCACCCCGGCCGCCAAGGCCGAGGCGATCGACGCCGGTGCCGGCTGCTGCACCGACAACACATCAGCACAAACTGATGGCAGCGTGACGACCGTTGCCCACCCGGCCGGATCACCGATCGAGCACGCCGATGAAACGCTGCCCGTGGTGGTCGTCGGCGCCGGCCCGGTCGGTCTCGCCGCCGCCGCTCAGCTGACCGAACGCGGCCTGCGCTTCGTTGTCCTCGAGGCAGGCGAGCACCCCGCGGCGGCCGTCCGCCACTGGGGTCACGTCCGGCTGTTCTCCCCGTGGCGGTTCAACATCGACGCCGCCGCAGCGCGGCTGCTCACCGACGCCGGCTGGATGCGCCCCGACGACGACAAGCTGCCCACCGGCGCCCAGCTCGCCGACGACTACCTGCAGCCCCTGGCCGACCTGCCCGCGATCAAGTCGAACGTTCGGTACGGCGCCCGGGTCGTCGCCATCACCCGCCTCGGCCTCGACCGGGTCCGCACCGTCGGACGCGACACCACCCCGTTCCTGGTGCGACTGGCGAACGGCGAGGACATCCTGGCCGCCGCGGTCATCGACGCGTCCGGCACCTGGGGCACCCCGAACGTGCTCGGCGCCTCCGGCATCCCCGCCCACGGCGAGACCGACGCCGCCACACACATCGAGACAGCACTGCCGGACGTCCTGGGCCGCGACCGCGACCGGTTCGCCGGCCGCCGCACCCTGGTCGTCGGCGCCGGGCACTCCGCCGCCAACACCTTGCTCAACCTCGCGGAGCTGGCCGAGCAGGCACCCGGCACCACCGTGACCTGGGCAATCCGCGCGGCCAGCCCGGCCCGCGCCTACGGCGGCGAAGCAGCCGACGCCCTCCCGGCCCGCGGTGCGCTCGGGTCCCGGCTGCGCGCCCACGTCGACAACGGCACCATCACCCTGCTCACCGGCTTCGGCGTCCGCAACCTGGCCACCGGACCCGACGGCGTCGAGGTCTCCGACGGCGCGCACAGCGTCGTAGTGGACCGGATCGTCTCCGCGACCGGCTTCCGCCCGGACCACTCCATCGCCGGCGAACTGCGCCTGGACCTCGACCCGATCCTCGGTTCCACCCGGCTGCTGGCCCCGGTCATCGACCCGAACGAGCACTCCTGCGGCACCGTCCCGCCGCACGGCGTCGACGAGCTCACCCACCCCGAGCCCGGCTTCTACGCCCTCGGGGTGAAGTCCTACGGCCGCGCCCCAACGTTCCTGCTGGCCACCGGCTACGAGCAGGCCCGTTCCGTGGTGGCCGCCCTGGCCGGGGACTGGGCCGCGGCCCGCGACGTGCAGCTCGACCTGCCGGAGACCGGAGTGTGCAACAGCAACCCGGTCGACGGCGATGACACCATCGCGGCGGGTGGTGGTTGCTGCGGCGCGCCGGCCGCCGAAGCCGAGCCGGTCGCGGCGGGCCGTGGTCTGGCGGCCGGGATCGCCGGGGGTCTGCTGTCGGCGCCGCTGACCCTGGTCAGCATCGGCGGCGGGGCCGACGACAGCCAGGCCGGCGGCTGCTGCAGCTGAACCGGATGACCTCACCGCGCACGGTGGTCGCCGACCCTGAGGTCGGCGGCCACCCTGGCGTGCACCGCGGCCGGGCCCGGCGCATCGTCGCCGCCCTCGCGGTCACCCAGACCGTCGGCTACGGGACCTTGTACTACGCCTTCGCGGTGTTCCTCACTCCGCTGGCCACCGACCTGCACACCACGACCACCGCGGTCACCGGTACGTTCACCGCCTCCGTGCTGGTGTCGGCCGCTCTGGCCGTACCGGTGGGGCGGTGGCTCGACCGCCGCGGGGGACGCGCCCTGATGACCGCCGGCTCACTGCTCGGTGTGCTGATGCTGGTGGCCTGGTCGCAGGTGGACAGCCTGTGGCAGCTCTACGCCGTCCAGGTCGGCATCGGCGTCGCTTCCGCGGCCAGCCTGTACGAAGCAGCGTTCGCCGTCATCATCGCCTGGCACACCCCCACCGCGCTGGCCAACGCCCTGCTCGCGCTCACGGTCGTTGCCGGGTTCGCCAGCACCATCTTCCTGCCCCTGACCGGTTGGCTCGTCGCCCACCACGGCTGGCGCACGGCACTGTTGGTCCTCGCCGCCATCCTGGCGCTGCTCACCGTGCCGCTGCACGCCCTGGTCATCCGCCCGGCGCCGCGCACCTCCCGCGGATCCTCGCTCACCACGGGCCCGGCGCCGGTGACCTTGACGACGGTCCTCACCGACCGGGTGTTCTGGCTGCTGGCGGTCAGCTTCACCGCCAACATGGCCGCCATCAGCATCGTCACCGTCCACCTCGTCGCCGCCCTGACCAGCTGGGGACACACCCCCACCTTCGCCGCCGGCACCGCCGGGCTGTTCGGGGTCCTGTCCGTGGCCGGGCGGCTGGCCACCACCGGCCTGCAACGCCGCTACCGCACCAGCACCGTCGTCGCCGCCCTCTTCGCCGTCCAAGGCCTCGCCGTCGGCCTGATGCCGTTCATCGGCCGCAACGCCATCGCCGTGATCGCCGCGATGATTGGGTTCGGGCTCGGCTTCGGTGTCGCGGCCATCGCGAAGCCGGTGCTGATCGCCGACCGGTACGACACCCGCCGGTACGCCACCATCGCCGGCACGATCGTGGTTCCCATGACCATCGCCAAAGCCGGCGCACCGCTGGCCGCCGCGGCCCTGCACACTGCATCCGGCACCTACACCAGCGTGCTGCTGGCCACCGCAGCCTTGTGTGCACTGGCCGCAATGAGCCTAGGGGCAACCAGCACCTACCCACGCTCGGTCAGCCCGCCGCCAGACATGCGCACCACCGACCTCCAGGAGAAGACCCCATGAGCGCCGCCAATCCCAACATGACCCCATCGCCGCCCGCACCGCAGGACATCCCTGTCGTCATCGGCGTCAGAGACTTCGACGACGCCGACGACGTCCAGCTCAACCTGCCCGAAATCGGGTTTGCGGCGCCGCCATCAGCGCCGATCAAGCCGGCCGTGACATCGCCGCCCGCCTCGGCGTCGACCCCGAGCTGCGCGGCGCGCTGGCCGCCGCCACCATCGCCCTGCTCCCCACCACAGCGAGCACCGGCGACGCCGCCGTACCAATCGGCCTGGACCCCCACATCGCCCTGCGGATCGCCACCGACTCCGACGAACTCGGCGCTTTGCCCAGCGTTGCAGGACTGATCAGCCTTACCCCGTCCGCGGCGGGGCGTTGCTGCTGACACCCGGCCGCGCCAGCCCATGTACACCACTGGTCCGCGCTGCCCGGACTGCCGGACCGCTCCGACCCGCAGGGTTCATCGAGGGCAGCCGCCCCGAAAGCCGTTCAGACGAACGCGGTCAGCTGGCGGCCGACGCTGGCACCAACACCGCCGAGGCCCAGTCGGCCCCTGGCCGCCGCCGCACCTGATCATCGCCTGACTGCCGAGATCCCAGCGCCACGCCCCGCCCTGCTGCCGCCCGCACCGCCGCTGTTCAGCCGACCGTGGACCGCATCCCGGCGGCGAGGAGCACCGAATAACGAGGTGACACGAACCCCGCTGGCCTGTGACTGTCCTCCGGCAACAAACACGGTGACGACGGGGGAGCCAGGGCTATCGAGGCGCAACAGAAGGACGAGCAGCAGCCAGCCGCAGATGACGGCACGGAGCCGGCCGATACGGTCGTGCCGTACGAGTTCTCGGCCTGAACATGTGCCTTCGCCGTCGAGACCGTCGACCGGGCCTTGAGCGGGGCGCCGATACCTGGGTGGCGGCGCTGGCGGTCTCGGCAGCCGACGCCGGCGAGGTCCTGGGCGACTTTACGGCTATACGACGGGAGCTGTGCCGCGCATTGACGTACTCCCTGGACCTGGGACTCGGTGACGAAGGACCAGGGTGCGAACTGAACATCGACGGCAACGACCTGCTGCCAGCAGCCCGTGACCTTCCCGATCCGGTCATCCAACTGTGGCGTGCTGTCGCCGACAGCGCCACCGAACCCGCCACGGTCGCCCGCTTCGCAGACCTGCTCTGGTCAGGATGTCGTGAGACACCCCGGTTGAAGGCCTCAACCGCCTTTCGGTCTCGAGCCTGAGGTCGCGATCGCCGGCTCCTGGATATCCTGCACAGGCATAGTGACTGTCAGCGTGCCTTGCCAGAACCGCTGTTGTCCTCCCGAAGGGTGAAACCGCCCCATCGGGAAGGATCGCCCCGGCTCACCGGGTTCCCTTGACGAACGCGACATCCACCTGCGGCGTCGGCGACAAGGGGTGACCATGGGCGGCGAACGTCTGGTGTTCAGAGACCGGCTACGCGTGTGGGAGCTGGCGACGCGGGCGGTGCATCCGCAGACCGAGGATGCGCTACGGGAACGCTGGTCGCAGCTGCCGGAGCAGGTACGGACACCCGCGCAGGCATTGGGCCGACATGCCGTGGGCTGCGAGGGCACCCACGGGGTGTTCCCCAGCTGCAATCTGGCCTGTACACCCTGCTACCACTCGAGGGACGCGAACCGGGTTGCCGTCGACGGCGCCCACACCTGGACTCAGGTACGGGCGCAGATGGCCCTGCTGCGACGGTTGCGAGGCCCCCGAGCCCACGCGCAACTGATCGGCGGCGAGGTGAGCCTGCTGCCCGCGGCCGATCACGCCGCGACGCTGAGCATCATGCGCGAGTACGGACGCGAGCCGATGAGCATGAGTCACGGCGATTTTGACTACGACTATCTGCACGAGTTGGCGGTCGGCCCGGACGGGATCCCGCGTTTCGGACGGTTGTCGTTCGCCGGGCATTTCGACATGCTGATGTTCGGTCGGCGCGGTCTCGAACGCCCGCCCGATGAGGCGTCGCTGAACCCGTACCGTAAGCGGTTCGTCGAGATGTTCGTCCGGCTGCGCCGCGAGCACGGTGTCCAGCATTTCCTCGCGCACAACATGACGGTGACGCCGCGTAACGTCGATGAGATCGCGCAGGTGATCCGGGACTGCCGTGACTACGGGTTCGGGATGTTCTCGTTCCAGCCGGCGGCGTTCGTCGGCGACGAACGCCGCTGGCACGATCAGTACGGCGACACCACGGGGGACCGGGTATGGCAGGAGATCGAACGAGGAGCGGGGACCCGGTTGCCGTTCCGGGCGGTGGCGCACGGTGACGACCGTTGCAACCGTACTGTCTACGGGTTCTTCCTCGGCGACCGCTACTTTCCGTTCCTGGACGATGAGGTGCCGGCCGACCTTCGGGTACGGGACCGGTTCTTCCGGTTCCTCGGTGGGGTGAACTTCTCCGGCACGCCGGCGCCGCTGCTGGCGGTCAAGCTCGCCCGGGTCGCGGCGCGGCACCCGTCGGCCGTGGCGACCTTCGCCGGCTGGTTGACCCGGATGGTCCGCCGGGTCGGTGTGCGGGATCTGCTGCGTCATCGGGTGCGACCGGTGACGTTCGTGATGCATTCGTTCATGGACGCCGCCGATGTCGCCCCGGCGTGGGCGGCGATGCAGCGGGGCGAGACCAGCGCCGACCCCCGTCTGGCGGCGACTCAGCAGCGGCTCCAGGCGTGTTTCTACGCGATGGCGCATCCGGAGACCGGCGAACTGGTCCCGGCGTGCGTGCAGCACAGCGTCCTGGACCCGGGGGAGAACATTGCCCTACGCAAGTTGCTGCCGCTCACCCCGGTGACCCGGACACCACCAGTTACGGGTCGGCTGCCGGACTCGGATGCTTGACACGCGGGCGCGGCGGCTTCTCGCACCGCCGCTGAACGCGGTGGCGGCGCGGCTCGCCTCTGCGGGAGTGTCACCGCTGACGGTCACGGTCGTCGGCTGGTCGGCCGGGGTGGCCGCATGCGTGGCCGCCGGGACCGGCCGGTGGTGGCTCGCTCTGGCCTTTTGGCTGCTCAATCGGCTGCTGGATGGTCTGGACGGTCCGGTGGCCCGGCTGCGGGGCGCCACCGAGCTCGGCGGGTTCCTGGACATCGTCGCGGACTTCAGCATCTACGCCGGGTTTGTGGTCGCCGTCGCGATCGCCCGTCCGGAAGCCCGGCTCGCGTGTGTGGCACTGCTGTGTGCCTACTACCTGTCCGGTGCCGCCTTCCTCGCCTTGTCGTCACTGCTGGAACGCCGCGGCAGCAGCATCGGTGACACCCGGTCCCTGCGCTTCGTCGGCGGCCTGGCCGAGGGCGCCGAAACCGTCGCCGTCTACGTGCTGTTCTGCGTGTTCCCGCAGTGGGCGGCGCCGATCGCCTGGGCTTTCACCGCCGCGGTCGCGGTGACCGCGGTGCAACGCATAACTCTCGGCGTACGCGTGCTGCGCCTCCCGGTCGTGTCACGGACCTGAATGTAAGGAGCATCAATGCCCTTCCACCCCCGGCCCGCTCGCCGGCTGCTGGCCGTGCTGGCCGTGGCTGCGTTGACGGTCAGCGCCTGCGGAACCTCCACATCGACCGGCGGCGCGAGTACTGTCGACGCCGCGAACTGGGATGCCGTCCTCGCCCAGGCCAAGGGCCAGACGGTGAACTGGTACATGTACGGCGGTGACGACACCCTGAACACGTTCGTCACCGGCTACCTCGCCGATCGGCTACGTCCTCTCGGCGTCACCGTCAACCAGGTGAAGATCACCGACACTGCCGACGCGGTCAACAAGGTCCTCGGCGAGAAACAAGCGGGGCGGACCACCGACGGGTCGATCGACATGATCTGGGTCAACGGCGAGAACTTTGCCACCGGCGCCCAGGCCGGCCTGTGGTACTGCGGCTGGGACACCGAACTGCCGTCGGCGAAATATGTCGACTTCACCGACCCGGCGGTCGCCAACGACTTCGGGGTTCCCGTCGCCGGCTGCGAGGGGGTCTGGCAGCAAGCCAACTCGGCGCTGGTCTACGACAGCGCGAAACTCGGTCCGGCGGACGTGGCGTCGGTGTCGTCGCTGCTCGCGTGGGCGAAGCGCAATCCGGGCCGGTTCACCTACCCGGCCCCGCCGGACTTCACCGGTTCGATGGCGGTGCGCACCATCCTGTACGACACCATCGGCGGGCCGGCGGCACTGGCCGGCGCCTTCGACGACAACAAGTATCAGCCGGCAGCGCAGCAGCTGTGGGCGCGCTTGAAAGATGCCGAGCCGTCGCTGTGGCGCGCTGGGGCCACCTATCCGCAGTCGCAGGAGGCGGTGGAGAAGTTGTACAGCGACGGCGAGATCAGCGCCTTCTTCACCTACGGCCCCGGCGCGGTCGGTGCGCAGGTGGCCAAAGGTCTGTATCCGTCGTCGACCCGGGAGGCGGTGCCGTCGGTCGGAAACATCGCCAACAACAGTTTCGTGGCCATCCCGGACAACGCGGCGCACAAGGCCGCTGCGCTCGTGCTGGCGAACGTGTTGCAGGAACCGGAGACCCAGCTCACCCTGTTCAAGGCGGCGGGTGTCTATCCGGGAATCGACCTGCGCAAGACCAGCGCGCAGATTCAGCAGCAGTTCGCCGCCGTGCCGGTGCCCGACTCGGTGCTGCCGCTGGCTGAGCTGACCCGCAACGTGCAGCCGGAGCTGGCCGCCGGGTACGTGGCCCGGTTGGAGAAGGACTGGACGGCCACCGTCCTGCAGAAGTGAGGGGTGCGGTCTTCGGTCGGGGGCTGCCGCGATGGGCGCGGATCGTCCTGCTGCTCGCGCCGGCGCTGACGGTGATCGCCGTGTTCTTCGTCGCCGGGATCGGGCAGGCCGTGGCGCAGAGCCTCGGCCATCAGCCGTTTCTGCCCGGCAGCCGGCTGTCGTTCGACGCCTACCGGCTGGTGGGGAAGGATCCAGCGGTCCGGGCATCGCTGCTGCTGAGCCTGCGGGTGGCAATCCTGTCCACCGCGATCGCCACCGTGCTCGGGGTGGCAACAGCGCTGCTCCTGAGACGCGCCGGCCGGTCCCGGCGCTGGCTCAGTGGTCTCCTGCAGGCCAATCTCGCCGTTCCGCACGTGGTCGCGGCACTGTGCATACTGCTGTTGCTGACCCAGGGCGGGCTGCTGTCGCGTCTCGGCCACGCGCTCGGCTGGGTCGATCAGCCGGCTGACTTCCCGGCGCTGACCGGGGACGGCTTCGGGTGGGGCATCATCGCCGCGTACGTGTGGAAGGAGACCCCCTTCCTGATCATGGTCACCCTCGCCGCCCTCAACGGCGGCGTGGAGCAGCTGGAGAACGCCGCCCGGATGCTCGGCGCCGGGCCGGCGCGCCGACTCACGTCGGTCACTCTGCCGCTGCTGGCGCCGCCGGTGGCGGCCGGTTCGGTGCTGGTTCTCGCGTTCGCGTTCGGCTCCTACGAGGTTCCGTACCTGCTGGGCCGGCCGTACCCGGCGACCCTGCCGGTGGTCGCCTACCAGTACTACCGCGACACCGACCTGACCGTACGCCCCCAGGCGATGGCCATCGCTGTGCTCATCACCGCGCTGTCTGTCCTGCTGGTCGCCGGCTACCTGACCCTGGTGCAGCGGCTGTCCCGGAGGACCCTGTGACCGGCGGCGACACCGTGCGGCGGAGTGCGCTTGCGGTCGCTGTCGCGGTGGCGGTGCTGCCGCTGGTGCCCCTGCTGATGTGGTCGGTCAGCGGACAGTGGCGCTACCCCGCGTTGCTGCCCCAGCAGCTCAGCGGCCGCGGTCTGCGCCTGCTGACCGACCCGCACCCCCAGGTGCTGCAAGGGCTGGCCACCTCGACGCTGATCGCGGTGACGGTGGCCGTGCTGGCCTGCGTCATCGGGTTCCCCGCCGGCCGCGCGATCGGTGTCTACCGTTTCCGGGGCCGCACCCTGGTCCGTTTCGCCCTTCTTGCACCCGTCATCGTGCCCGGCCTAGCGGTGACCCTGGGCATCCAGATCTTCTTCGTGCGGTACGGGCTGTCCGACACCGTCGCTGGAGTCGTGCTGGTCCAGCTGCTGCCGACCGTGCCGTACGCGGCGACGCTGCTCGGGGCGGGGTTCGCCAATCTGGACCTCGACTACGAGCGGCAGGCCCGGACGCTCGGCGCCGGCCCGGTCCGTACGCTGCTGTTCGTCACCGTGCCGCTGATGCGGCCCGCCCTGATCACCGCCGCTCTGTTCGCCTTCCTGATCTCCTGGAGCGAGTACGTGCTCACCCTGCTGATCGGCGGCGGGCAGATCCGCACGCTGCCGCTGCTGCTGTTCGCCGCAATCGGATCCTCGGACACCACCGCCGCCGCGGCCCTGGCCCTGCTGGTCGTCGGTCCGCCGCTGGTGCTGGTGGCCGTGTCCGCCCGGTTGCTGGCCACCGCCGCGCCGACCACCGTCGGGCTCGGCCGATTGTGAACGACAACCCCGGCGCCGCAGTGGACCTGCGGCGGGTCAGCCGCCGCTTCGCCGACGTGACGGCGGTCGACACCGTCGACCTGAGCCTGCGCCCCGGAGCGATGACGGCGCTGCTCGGCCCGTCCGGGTGCGGCAAGAGCACCACTCTGGCGATCATCGCCGGGCTCCAAGCGCTGGATACCGGCGAGGTGCACATCGACGGCGCCGCCGTGACCACGGTGCCGGCCGAGCGGCGCCCGGTGGCGATGGTGTTCCAGAAGCCACTGCTGTTCCCGCATCTCGACGTGGCCGGCAACATCGGGTTCGGCCTGCGGATGCGCCGCCTACCGCGTCGGGAGATCCGCGCCCGGGTCGACGACGCCCTCGCGCAGATGCAGCTGTCCGGTCTGGCCCACCGCCGCGTCGGGCAGCTGTCCGGCGGGCAGGAACAGCGCGTCGCCCTCGCCCGGGCGCTGGTGCTGCAACCCCGGGTGTTGCTGCTCGACGAGCCGTTCTCCCAGCTGGACGCCGGTCTACGCGCTGAGATGCGGGGCCTGGTACGGGACCTGCAATCCCACCTGAGGATCACCACCCTGTTCGTCACCCACGACCAGGGCGAGGCCGTGGGCGTCGCCGACGACATCGTGCTGATGCTCGACGGGCGGATCGCCGGGCACGGCCCGCCACCGCTGTTCTACCGCGACCCGCCGTCGCTGGCCGCGGCCCGGTTCTTCGGGGTCACCAACGAACTGCCCGGCCGGGTCGACCACGGCACCTGGTGCTCGCCAGACGGCGCACTACGACTGCCGTGCGCGGTCCCGGACGGCCCCGCGATCCTGACGGTGCGCCCGGAGTCGCTGCACCTCGACGGATCGGACCCGGCCGGGGACACGCCGCCCGCCACGGCGGTGGGCACGGTGCTGTCCGCGCGGTTCGCCGGCACCCACCTGACGATGCGGGTACAGCTGCCCGGGGACCAGGCGGTGACGGTGCACACTCCGGTCGACACGGCGGTGCCGGTCGGCGCCGAGGTCCGGCTCCACGTGGCACCGCACGCCTATACCGTGTTCCCGACGGCTTCGGTAACGGACTCGCGTGCCGCCGGTGGGTTCACACCGTGACCGTCCGCGCACGGTGGCTACGCCTGACCGGTCTGCTCGTGTTGGTCGTGGTGCTGGTCGCCGTGGCGGTGTATGTCGGCGTTCCCGATCTGGACCGGCTGCGGTCGCAGGCGGCTGCCCTGGGCTGGTGGGCGCCCGCGGTGTTCGCGCTGCTCTACGCGGTGGTGTCGCTGTCGCCGCTGCCGAAGACGGTCTTCACGCTGGCCGGTGGGGCACTGTTCGGGGTGCCGGGCGGTGTCGTGGTGGTCGTCGCCGGGGCGATGCTGGGTGCGGTGGCGGCTTTTGGTCTCGGCCGGTTCCTGGGCCGTGACCCGCTGCGGTGGGTCACCGGTGGGCGCCTCGACACGGTGGAGGCCCGGATGATCCGCCACGGCGTGTGGGCCGTCCTGGTCGCCCGGCTGATCCCGGTGGTGCCGTTCACCGCGGTGAACTATCTGGCCGGCGTCACGATGCTGCGGCTGCGTGACTTCACCGTCGGCACACTCGTCGGGATGCTGCCGGCGACCATCGCGTACGTCACTGTGGGTGCTTATGGCTGGCAGCCCGGCGCCTGGCCGCTGTGGGCCGCCCTGGCCACGTTGCTCGTCCTGAGCGTCGGTGGTCTCGTCGCCGGCCGATACCGGCGGCGGGTAAGGGTCACCGCGCCATCCACCGACGACGCAACCCGGCCAGGGCCCCGATGACCTTGCGCGTCGCCGGTGACCGCAATTGGTGCTGGACCTGGGCGATGGCGGCCTTCCACACCCCGTCACCGTAAGTCGGGTAGGCGTGGGCGGACCCGGCGACCGCGGATGCGCGCAGGCCGTGCCGTGCGGCGAGGACCACCTCGGCAAGGGACTCACCCGCGCGGGGCCCGACGATGCTCGCCCCGATGATCCGGCCCTTGCCGTCCAGCATGAGCCGGGTGAATCCGGCGGTGTCGCCGTCGGCGATGGCCCGGTCGACGTCGCTGTGCGGCACGGTGCGCACAATCAGGCCGCGGGCGCGGGCTGATTCCGCGCTGATACCGAAGGCGGCGACTTCCGGCTGGGTGTAGGTGACCCGCGGGGTGGTCGAGACGTCCGCGCGCCGACGCAGGCCGAGGACCGCGTTGCCGGCGGCGATGCTGCCGTGCACACCGGCGGTGTGGGTGAACTGGGGGTGGCCGGTGACGTCACCGGCAGCGAAGATCCGGCGGTTGCTGGTACGCAGCCGCTCGTCGACCCGCACGTATCCGCGCTCGTCGAGGTCGACACCGGCCGCGTCCAGACCCAGGTCAGCGGTCCGGGGCCGACGGCCGGCGGCGACCAGGACCCGGTCGAAGCCGATCTCGGTGCCGTCGGCGAGTACGGCGCTCCAACCGGGTGTAGCCGCCCGGATCCGGGTCACGGACGTGCCGGTGTGGACCGTGACGCCGTCGGCGATCAGGGCTGCGGTCAGCAGCGCTGCGGCGTCTGGGTCCTCGCGCATGAGCAGCCGGGGGCGGGACTGCACGATGCTCACCTGCGTGCCGAGTCGGGCGAACGCCTGCCCGAGCTCGCAGCCGATGCTGCCGCCGCCGACGACCAGCAGCCGGGCCGGTAGCGTGTCCAGTGCCCAGATGGTGTCGCTGGTCAGCGGGTCCGTCTCGACGAGTCCGTCGATGGGTGGCAGGACCGGCGCCGAGCCGGTCGCCAGCAGCGCCTGCCCGAACCCGACGGTGACACCGTCGACGTCGGCGGTGCTCCCCGACAGCAGCCGCACGGTGCCGTGCGCGACGTGGACTCCGGCGTCACGAAGCGCCGTCGGGGAGTCCGTCGGTTCGATGACCCCGATCGCGGCATGCACGTGCGTCATCACCTGGGCGAAGTCCACCCGGACCCCGTCGGTGTGGATGCCGAGCCGCACAGCGTCGCGGGCGGCGGCTGCCGTGTGTGCGGCGTGCAGCAGCGCCTTGCTGGGCACACAGCCGGTCCACAGGCAGTCACCGCCGGTGCGTTCACGTTCGACCAGCAGGACGCGGGCGCCGAAGCCGGCCGCGGTCTTCCCCGCGACCAGTCCCGCGGTGCCACCGCCGATGACCAGCAGGTCCCATCCGGCCCCATCCGGCGCGGTCAGCTCGTCCGAAGACCGGGCGTCCCGGGTGTACAGATCAGTCATGGCCGGTCCTCGGTGATCAGTTGTTCGGAAACCCTGCGGAGACGGTCTACGGCATCTGGGTCAGTGAAGCGTCTCTGCGACCAGTGCAGCAGGGTACGGCGTAATCCGCGGTACTCGTCGGCTGCGGCCGTGCAGCGTGCGCAGATGTCCAAGTGCTCGACCAGTTTGCTGGTCTCCGCCGGCGTCAGGGGTGCCGACGGGTCCTGGTCGAGGTAGCGCTGGATCCGCTGCGCCGACCATCGGCAGCGCAGCATGGTGCGGATGGCCGCGATCATCGGCTCCTCCGGGTCGGGTCGGCGCGTAGCTGGGTGCGCAGGCGGTCACGGGCCCGGCTCAGCCGGGACATGACGGTCCCGACCGGTACGGCGAGGAGTTCGGCGACCTCGGCGTAGGTCAGCTGCTCGACGTCGATGAGCATCAGCACCGTGCGGAATCTCGGGTCCAGGCCGGCGAGCGCCGCCTCGACCCGGTGGTCCATGACCCCGTCGACGACGTCGTCTTCGGCACTGCCGGCGACCGGTACGCCGAAGGCGGGGCGGTGCCCGGCGTCGAGGCGGTCGCCGAGCAGGTCGGGGCGCTGCCGGCGCAGCGAGTTGAGGTGGGCGTTGCGCAGGATCGTCAGCAGCCAGGCCCGGGGATGGGCGCCGTCGAAACCGCCGATGTTGCGGTAGGCGCGGATCAAGGTGTCCTGGACTAGGTCCTCGGCGTCGGCCCAGGAACCGGTCAGAGTGAGCGCGACCCGCAGCAGAACTTCGATCTGCGGTTGCACATGCGTCCGGAAGGCATGATGACCAGCGGTCGTACTGCCGACGCTCGGAGGGCTCACCTGTGGGTAACCCGGTGAGACCGCCGGATCCTTCCCCCGCCCGCTCATGTCGGACCCGGCCGGGTACCGGCCACCGCGTGGACATGACCGCCGCGCAGCACCTGATGCGACGCGTCGACCGCGCTGCACTCCAACAACGTCCACGGATGCCGCCGCGGATCCGACCCGCCCGTGAAACATGCCAGCCGCGCCGCCGGGGCCAGGACCCGCCAGCGGCCCACCGGCAGTGCCAGGTCCACTACTGCAGCCCGCCCGCCGGGCCGCAACACAGCCATGGCCTGCGCCCAGGCCTGCCGCCAGGCACTGATCACGCTCAGCGAATAGGTGAACAGCACCGCATCGACCGGGCCGTGCGCCGTCACCTGGGCAGGAAGATCAGCGGCGTCACCCGCCAGGACCGCCACGTTCTCCCACCCCGCTGCACGGACGCGAGCGCTCGCCTGTCGCAGCATCGCCGTGCTGGCGTCGACACCAACGACAGACCCGCCCGGCCCCACCGCCGCTCGCAGAACGGGCAGATTGAGTCCCGTGCCGCAACCCACGTCGAGGACCCGGTCACCGGGGCGCAGGCCCAGCGCGGTGATACCGGCCAGCCGCCCCGCCCGGTAGACGGGACGCTCCAGCGACAACACGTCGTAGAACCGGGCCCCGGCGCTGTAACGACGGGGCTGCCATCCCATCATGGCTTCCGGCGTACGAGCGGGTGCGCCTCTGCGGCATAGTCCATGACTATTGTCCTCCTCGTGAAGCCCCGCACCCGCCGGATACGGCTGTCGTCCGGTTGTCTGCTGAACCGGTCGCCGCCGGCCGAGGCAGTCTTGCGGACCATCTCGGCCGGCCCGCCCCGAAACACAGCGAGCCGCGCAAGGGCTCCTCGGTCCCACGGTAACGGCCTGGTAGGACGGACTCACTTGACCGGTTCTGCCTGAACCCGATGCATGCCGTCCCGCACAGCGAACAGGTGATGGATCGGCACAACGCTCACATCGTGAACCATGCCGCCGATGTCAGAGGCGAAGCCCGACAAACCCGTACCGCTGCCGACGGCCTTGAAGAGAGCGCCATGAGCCTGCCTCCGCACAACTCGCCCAAGCGGCGCCTGGATCCGATCTTGGTCCTGCTGGCCGTTGTCGGTGTGGTCGGCGTTGCCTGGTTCGGGGCGAGTCTCGGTAGCCGGCCGACACAGGTCGCGGTTTTCTGGCTGGTCTCCTTCGCCGTCGACATGCTGCTCTTCGTCACCGGTGTACGAATCTTCAGCCTCAAGGCGGAGTTGCCCGTTGCCCATCGCAGGATGTGGGGTGCGATGGGTTTTGCTGGCCTGGCCTTCGCATCGGGAGTAGTGCTCCAGGCGCCGACGGCGTGGCGCGATCCAGGGTCCAATGACGCGGCGCTGGGCGCGACGGCGTACTCCATCTGTGTTCTGATCGGCAGCGCGGCTGTCGTCTGGGCGTTGCTGACCGCCCCGATCGGATTCGACACCCCCAGGGCGAGGCTACGATTCTGGCTGGACGTGGTGACTGTCATGGTCGCTGCTGCGGCCTTCGGCCTCTATTTCACCATCCAAGCGAACGATGCTGCCGGCCCCGGACCCGGGGCCGCTCTCCAAGTGATCATCGGTCCGACCGGATTCCTGCTAGGCGCCTTCGCCGCGGTCAAGTTGCTGCTCAGCGACACCGCCCCGTTCACCTTCTGGGCCGGCACGCTTGGCCTGCTCGGAGGTGCGATGGAGGGTGTCATCCGCGGTGTCCGGCCGACGTTGATTGCGCATGGCCTCGTCCGGTGGGAAATGGGCTGCACACTGGTCGTCGTAGCGCTGCTGTGCGCCGCCGCCCGGGTGCAGCTACTGCAGACTCGATCAAACCCGCAGACACTTCCACGTACCCGGCGTCGTGTTTACAGCGTTTTACCGTACGCGGCGATCGGATCGACATACTTGCTCATGGTGGGAATCCTGCTGAGTGCGAAGTTGCCGCCTGCCACCTGGGTCGTGATCACCGGCGCGATGGCGTGCACCGCGGTCGTCGTGGCCCGTCAACTCGCGGCCCTGGCCGACAACCATCACTTGGTGGCGGCGTCGGACAAACTGATCGGTGAACTACGCACGAGCCTGGCTGAACGGGACCGTCTTGCCGAAAAGCTTCGCTATCAAGCGTCTCACGATCCGCTCACCGGCCTCGCCAACCGGCTGGCGTTCCAACGGCAGATGGATAGACCGGATATTGTGGTAGCCAGCACCCGAGGAGTCTTCGTCCTGCTGCTCGATCTTGACGAGTTCAAGCCGGTCAACGATCGTTTCGGGCATGCCGCCGGCGACCAGGTGCTGATCACAGTGGCCGCTCGGCTGCGTGCCGTGGCAGGCGAGGATGATTGCTAGCGGACAGTGAAAAATCCTTGTTGACGGACAGTTGAGTCCCTGCTCGCGGACAGCAGAATTCCTGCTGGGCGGTCAGGTGATCTCCGTCTCGGCCACGTGAAAGTGGATCTCTCCGGCCGGTTCGATTGCTGGTTGCTGACCTTTGCAACCGACCAGAGCCGGAGAGACCGTGACCAAGTCTGCCAGGGAGATCATGGAAATCTTGGAGTCATACGACCTGACCCGCTGCGCGCATTCCGCGGCGCAGCTGGCCGGGTGTGACGCGAAGACAGTGAACCGGTATGTGGCGTTGCGCGACGCCGGTGGCGGGGACCCGCTGGTGCGGGCGGCCGCGCCGCGGCCGAAGCTGATCGACGCGTTCCTGCCGAAGGTGGAAGAACTCGTCGATCGGTCGAAGGCGAAGATCCGCGCGGACAAGGTCCACGAACGCCTGGTGGCGATGGGGTTCACCGGCACGGAACGCACGACCCGGCGGGCGGTGCGGGAGGCGAAGATTGCCTGGCGGGCTGGGCGGCGGCGCACGTATCGGCCGTGGGTGAGCGAGCCGGGCCTGTGGTTGCAGTTCGACTGGGGCGACGGGCCGCGGATCGGCGGGCGTAAGACGTATCTGTTCTGCGCGTGGCTGGCCTGGTCGAGGTTCCGGGTCGTGATCCCGGTGTGGGACCAGACGATGGGTTCGCTGATCGCCTGTCTGGATGCCACGTTGCGGCAGGTCGGGGGTGTGCCGGCGTTTCTGTTGAGCGACAACGCGAAGACCGTCACCGTCGAACACGTCGCCGGTGTCGCGATCAGGCATCCCACGGTCGTCGCCGCCGGCCGGCACTACGGGGCGACGGTGCATTCCTGTGAGCCGTTCGACCCCGAATCCAAGGGCGGGGTCGAGGCGACCGTCCGGGTCGCGAAGGCTGATCTGGTGCCCACCGAGACCAACCTGCGCGGCGCCTACGACACGTTCGCGGAGCTGGTCGCCGCTTGCCAGGCGTGGTGCGAGCACATCAACGCTCGTATCCACCGCGAGACCGGTGTCGCCCCGGTGGATCGGCTCGCGGTCGAACGTGGTCACCTGCATGTCCTGCCGGCTGATCCGCACACCGCCGGGTTGGGTGAGGAACGACTGGTCAACGAGGATCAGACGGTCCGGGTCGGTTCCGTGCGCTACTCGACACCGCCAGGACACGTCGGGACCAGGGTGTGGTGCCGAACCGTCGGTGAGGAACTGGCGATCGTGGCCATGACCCTGACCGGCACCGCGGAGATCGCCCGGCACCAGCTGTCCACCCCGGGTAACCCGCGCGTCCTCGACGAGCACTATCCGCACCACCCGGGCGGGAATCACCCCCGCCCACCGCGGCCACGGGCCCGCAGCCAAGCCGAGGCCGATTTCCTGGCCATCGGCGACGGCGCTTATGCGTGGCTGGTCGAGGCCGCCGCGACCGGCGCCAGCCGGGTGCGGGCGAAGATGACCCGCGCGGTCGAGTTCGCCACTATCCTCGGCCCCGCGAAAGTCGACCAGGCCCTCGGCCTGGCCGCGGCGGCCGGCCGGTTCGACGACACGGATCTCGGCTCGATCCTGGACCACCTCGCCACCCGAGGCGAACCCGGTGACCTGGTGGTCGCCGACGAAACCCACTCCGCGCAGCCCGGCACCGCCTCCTGGGAAAGGTTCGGCCGATGACCACACCAACCCCCACCCCGACCAGCCCGGCACCGGTCAACGGTGTGGTCCTCGACCTCGACGAGGCCGCCGACCTGGCCCGCCTGCTCGATCTGATCGAGGACTGGCTTCTGCACACCGACGACGACGCTCAAGCCGACCTGGCCGGCTTCCTCGACGGCTCCGGCCACGGCCACCTCGCCGCAGCCGGCCTGATCACCACCCTTGGACACACTTCGGTCGCCCTGCACCGCCGGCTCAGAAAGGCCAACCCGTGACCCGAGCAGCAGCCCCCGCCGCGACCCGAGCAGCCCCGCCCCGATCGGCGCCGGCCTTGCCCGACGACCTCGACCGGCTGTTACGCCGGATGCGGCTGCCCTACCTCCGCGCCGCCGCCCCCGACGTGATCGCCACCGCGAAAGCTCAACGCTGGGACCCCGCCGAAGTGCTGCGGGTCCTCATCAACGAAGAGGTCATCGGCCGCGACGCCGCGACCCGGCGGATGCGCCGCAAGACCGCGAACTTCCCCACCGGCAAAACCCTGGCCACCTGGCGGCCCGACGAATCGTCCATCCCCGCCGCCACCCAACAAGGGTTGTCCACCCTGGAATGGATCGGCCGGGCCGAGAACCTGGCCGTGTCCGGCCCGTCCGGCACCGGCAAAAGTCACTTCGTCGAAGCCCTCGCTCAGAAAGCCATCGAGGCTGACCTGCGCGTGGCCTGGTTCACCCTGGAAACGTTGACCGCCACGATCGGCCGGGCCAAAGCCGACGGCTCGACCGCCCGGACCATCACCCGGATCTGCCGCAGCGATCTGATCGTGGTCGACGATATCGGGATGCTGCCCGCCGGTCAGGACGCCGCCGAAGCGTTCTACCGGATCGTGGATGCCGCCTATGAGCGACGATCGATCGCCGTGACCAGCAACATCCACCCGTCCGGCTTCGACGGCATCATGCCCAAAACCCTCGCGACCGCGACGGTCGACCGGCTGCTGCACCACGCCCACCTGATCACCACCGAAGGCGACTCCCACCGGCTGCAACAAGCCCTCGCCGGCAAGGGGGTGAAAACCTTGACCTAACCCCCAACCCGGAGATCACCTGACCACCGGCATGGAATTCTGCTGTCCGCCCACCAAGAAGATCAAAGGCCATCGGACACGACTTCGTCGTGACCCTTGACAATGATCTGGTCGCCCGCCTCGGTGGCGACGAGTTCGCCATCATCACCACGCAGGAGGCCTGTGACGGCCCGGTCGCTCTCATAGCACGCATCGTCACCGTGATCGAGCAACCGATTCGTATGGCGGGCATTGAGGTTTCTGTGAGCGTGAGCATCGGATTTGCCTGCGTCGACGGCACGCAAAGTCCAGAGGATGTCCTCCGGGAGGCGGACCTCGCCATGTACGAGACCAAGAATCGGCGTCAGCAACAAGAGGCAATACACGGTTGAAGGAATTCAGTCGACCGTGGACTCGGTAGCGGACTGTCGCATATGATTTTCTTTGCAAGATTGGCGTGGTTTTACTCCGTCCCGTAGTCGATCTCCCCTTTCGGGTCACTCGCGCGAGTGCCGGGCCTCCGATTCAAGGCCCGACACTCGCGTTTCTCAGGAGTGCTTGACCGACAACGAGTAGATGCTCACCTGCCCGTAGTTGGAGCTGCTGCACGGGGAGGAGTTGTCGCAGTTGGCCTGGGTGTAGGCGCCGGCCTTGAAGTAGTTGCCGGACGCGGTGTGGGCGATGGTCGTCTGAAGCACACCGTTGTAGTAGACCTTGATCTGGCCACCACTGACGACAAACTTCCCTTCGAAGACCGTGTTCAGCTTGTAGCTGCTGGTCACCAGCTTGTGGTGAGTGGTGTCGCCCTTGGTGATGTAGAGGCTGGTGCCTTCCAGCCGGAAGACGGTGACGTCATCGTCAGCGTCGTGAATCTGCGCACCGACGACGTGCTGCTTGACGCTCGGAAGCTTGTTGAACGCCTCCCTGAAGGTGAGGGTGTGGGTGCCCGAGGTTGCCGACCAGGAGGCGTTCGCCGTGCCGTTGCTGGTCATCTCGCGCAGTTCGGAGCGTGCGTAACTGGAGCCGGATGTCGTCACACCGTTGACCGGGGAGCGGAACTGCACTCCGGTACAGGCGCTGTTCACCATGAAATAGGGGTTCACGGAGAACGTGGCGAGTGCGGGCTGCTTGATCTCGGTCGGCGAACCGGACGAGCCAGTCGGCAGTGTTTCCTTCCAGTTGGCGAGGTTGAGCTGCTGGGCGGGGTAGTCGCAGGGTGCGGCCGCGCTGGCAGCGTCGGCCGCGACGACGGGGCCGGCCAGAATGGCCAGCGTTGCCAGAACCGTGGTGGCGAGCCTGCGCTTACGGATGAGTGTCATTGCAATGGCACCTTTCGAGGATTGGGGAAATTGTGCCCCGGCGTGTGGGGAATTCGGCGTGCGCCGCGCCATTCGTGGAGCCCGTCGAACCGGATTGTTCGCGTACGAGAACCATCCGGTATCTGCGCTGGACGAGATTAAAAGATGGTGGCTTCGAGGTCAACAGCTAAAAAATAAAATACGGGTAGAAGCGATTATAAAATTGCCGGGCGTCGATGGTAGGTGAGGTAGGGAAGTCCGACGGAGACTGTTTTAGCTCGTCCTCGACGCTAATCAGGCCATCGCTGGGTCGTCAGCCCATCCGGCGGCGTCGCGGGCGGATTCGTATCGGCACTGTCAGGAGGCGCCGATCCCGACGTCGGAGGCGTCGAGTGGCACATGGATCACCGCGGCGTTGGACAATTCGTCTGCCCCGACGTCGGCCGTGCCGCTGCGGGGCTGGCCGTCCATGTCGTCGGTGAGGAAGGTGTAGCGAGCCGACGCAGTGTTGACGGCGGGACTGCCTGTGTCGAGCCGGTACACCTCGTTTTGTATGGTCAGGATCGGGTTGACGTTTCTGACGCCGTTGGTGATCCCGACGGTGGCGGAACTGGTCGGCCAGCCGATGTTGCCCGTGTAGGTCATGTTCTTGGGGGCCTTCAGCTCGTTGAAGAGCTTTCCCTGGGAGCCGACGACGATGTTGTCGGCGACCAGGCTGTCGACCGGGGCAAGGCTGTAGTTGGCGCCGATCTCGATGTTCGAGACGTTGCCGACGAAGGTGTTGTGCACAGCGGTGGCTCGGTAGACGCGCCAGTGCGAGGACAGTGCGCCGGAGGTATCGACGTCGCCGCCGTCGAGCTGCAGAGCCGCGTCATAGCCGGTGCCGGTCAGCCCTTCGAAGTAGTTGTTGTAGATCTTGTGATCTTGGCCGTAGACCCGGACGCCGCCGGTGCCGGCCTTGCCGCCTCCGAGGAAGAAGTTGCCGTAAACCTGGCTGCGGTTGCCGTGGCGCAGCGACAAGGCGCCCTGCGAGGTGCGGAACGTGTTGAACCGCACGGTGTTGGCGTTGCTCTTCACCGAGACGATCTCAGGGTCGCCATCGCAGTTCTCGAAGAGGTTGTTCTCAAGCGTGGTGAACCCGTCCGACTGGGAGATCGCGCTCCAGCCGACCCGGACCGCCTCCATCTCGTTGGTGGCCCGCGGACCCATGTTGCGGAAGTGGTTGTAGTCGATCAGGTCGTACTGGGACTGCTGAGTTGCCGACCCGTCGACGGTGATGAAGTTGCCGAGCTGGTGCTTTTCTTCGAACAGGTTGTGATCGATCCGGTTGTGATGGCTGCCGGTGCCCTGGATGATGATCCACTTCAGTGAACTCGACTCGGTGAGCCGGAAGTGGCTTCGGGTCAACCGGATGTGGTGCGAACTGGTGATCTTCAGCGTGTCGCTGTTCGTCCAGTTCAGCCCGGAGAACGTCACGTACGACGAACTGAGAACTTCGAGCTGTCCTGCGGTGACAACGGCGCCACCCTGGTGGGCTGCCATGATCGTGATGGGTGCGCTGGAGGTGCCATTCTTGGTGTTGAGTTTGCCGATCGAGTAATTGCCGTCGGCGAGGACGATGCTCTGGCCAGGCACGGCGTTGGACATCGCGGTGGCCAACTGCGCGGACGACGAGACGTCGACGACTCCGCCGGGCGGGGTTGTGGTGGGTGTGGGAGTGGGGTCCGTGCCGGGTCCGAGGACGTCCACCTCCGTGATCGACGTCCAAGCGTTCTGGGAATTGCCGTACCCCAGGATTCGCAGGTAACGGGCGGAAACCTCGGAAAAGACGAAGGTCTCCGGCTGCGTTGTCGATCCCGAACTGGTGCGTGCGGGCACCACGGTCGTCCAGGCCGAACCGTCGATCGAGGTCTGGATGGAGAACGTCGTCTGGCGCTGGTCGCCCTTGTACCAGGCGACCGCCGCCGCCCCGGCGGGGACAACGGAGCACAGGTCGTAGCGGATCCACGCGCCGTCGCCTGCGGCGGACCACCGCGTGCTGAGACTCCCGTCGAGGGTGTTCGCCGCGACGTTGCCGTCGTCACTGCTCGCGGTCACTGCACAGACCGGCAGAGAGTTGACTGCCATGTCCTGCTGCAACGCCCGCGTGGACCTGTCGGCAATGCCGTCCGAACCGGTGAGGTTCATCGTGTCGCCAGTGGAGGCAAGAGCTGGTAGCGCGGCAGCGAGGGTACCGACCGTGAGCGCCGCAATGGCGATCATGCCGCGGGTACCGATTCTTAATCTGTTCATTCGGTTTCTCCCCAGTGAGAGACGGGCGTACGACGTCGAGTAACCCGGAACCGGCGCAGTGTTTGTGCAGACGCCGATGACGGGAGACGGGTCGGGGATATCTGCGGGTGACTGGAGGGCGCACCGCGCACCGGTGGCGTATGCCTGGTGAGGAAAGGCGACGCCGATCTTCTAGCTGTTCATGCGCGGCTGCCAGGACTTGGCAGGGCTGCCGGAGGAACGGCTCGAGGCGATGGCCTTCTCATCGGTGAAGCCGAGGACATTGAACATTACCGAGTCGGCAACAAGGACAATGGCGGTGAGTCGGAGTAGTACTTGCGTCGCACAAGGAATTCCTTTCGGATCGAAAGTTCCTATATGTGAACAACATCGCACTAGTGCCGGGAAACCATAGAAGATGATGACTATGCCGTCAACGGCAGATGTCAGATCTGTTAAGAGTGATCGACGCGACCGTGTTGGGTGGCGAAACTCATCGAGTTTCTGACCTGGGCATTACTCAGCCGTCGTCGGTGAGGATGCGTTGCTCGCGTTCGCCGTCAGCGACGGCGATCATGTCGTGGAGATGGCCGAGACCTCGACGAATGGCGACGGCGGTTGCCGCCATCAGCAACGTGAGGACGGCGCCGATGCTGAGTCGGCTCGTGAGCGTCGACAGGGTGGCGTCGACACCTTCGAGCGGGGCGGTTTCGACCTCCATCCGCGAGTCGCTGCCGGCCCTCGGAGTCGAAGGACCACACGTTGCCGAGGATCTGCGCCCGGGTGAGCACGCGGTCGAGACCGGCGCTGAGCAGGTCGAGGGTGGAGTCGTCCTCGACCACGAGCAGCCAGCCGATCGGTCCGTCCCCTGTTCCGGACATCTGCCTCCCGTCCTTCTTGCAATGATCCACCCGCCGGGTCAGGTACCGATCTTGAAGGAATACTGGAGATCGTCTTTCAGCCATCGTGTGGATCGCATTCATACCCGTCATCGTCATGACCAGCCGATACCCGTCGACCGGGGCCCTGCTGACGAGAACGCGCTTCCGGTGGGCTCTACTCGGCGCCATGCTCCTCTTGGTCGCGCGCAGGCCGCGAGCTGCTCGATGCCGAAGGCGGCCGGGATGGTGTTCTCCAGCCCGGTGATGGTCGAACGCGGACCTCAGCTGATGGGGTCTACCTGTAACGGCGTATCGCATTCACCACCGTTGACTTGGACTGTTGTCCCCTCGGCGAACGGCAGGCCTCCGACCGACGGCATGCGGCCTTCCCCAGTGCCTGCGGCGGCGGCATGTATCGGAGCGGCAGGGTCCAGACCGAGTTGAATGCCTGTGGCATCGCGGTCCCGACCGGTCGCGGCGCTCGCGCGTCCGCCAGCCCCAGCGCCACGAGCTGACCTTTCCGCCCGGGCCATCTCCCCGCCTGTTCGGGACTCAGCGTGCGGCATGCCTACGAGATCAGCCGAGGTCGACGGCGATGTCCAGTCCGGTGACATCGGGTTGGGCGCCGATCGGGCTGGCCACCACACCCGGCCGCTGGAACAGGGCTGATTCATCTTCGCGACGAGCCTGACGCGGTCACGGTGTGCACGTACAGGCTCTCACCGTGAGCGGGGCGGCCCGCATCCGGTCATCTGGATGCGGGCCGCTACCGGTTGCCTATCCGTTCGGGTTGCCGACGCCGGTGAGGATCCGGCTGCGGAGGTATCGGCCCGCTTCGGTCAGGACACCGATGCCCGCGAAGTTCGTGCCCGCGCAGGTGCCCTGTTTGAAGGCCGAGTTGGTTTCCCGGCCGTCGGAGAAGCTCCACATTGCGTACGAAATCTTGTTGCTCTTCAGCAGGTCGAGCCACGCAGTGGTGCTGGCGAAGTCGTTGGTGCCGTCGCCGGTGAAGGTCTGGGTGCCGAACTCGCTGACGAACAGCGGCAGACTCTTCGCGGCCCGGGCCACGACCGCGCGCCGGTCCGCGCCGTGCGACGCCGCGTAGAAGTGGAACGTGTACATGACGTTCTTGAACGCGACCGGATCGTTGATAATCTCGGTCTCGTCGCTGCCGTCGGTCAGGCCCAGCGACGAGAAGCCGCGAGTGCCGACCAGCACGACGCTGTCCGGCGAGTTCTTCCGGATCACCGGGATGACCTGATCGGCGTAGGACTTGATGGCGTCCCAGCTGACGCCGTTCGGCTCGTTCGCGACTTCGTAGATCACGTTGTTCTTCGCCGCGTGCTTGGCCGAGACATTCGCGAAGAACGTCTTGGCCAGACCCAGATTGAAGTTGGGGTCGCCCGGGGTGAGGATGTGGAAGTCCACGAGCACGTAGAGCCCGAGCTCAGTGGCGTTGTCGACGAGCCCGTTCACCTTGTTGGTGAAGCCGGTCGGGTCGGTTTCCAGGCCACCCTCCTGGACGTACATGGAAAGCCGGATGAAGTCGGCCTTCCAGTCGTTGCGCAGTGCCGCGAGGGAGCCGGCGTTCACGCAGTTCGGGAAGAACTGCAGGCCGTGGCTGCTCATGCCGCGTAGTTGGATCGCCGCGCCTGCCTGGTTGCACAGGTGTACGCCGCACACGCTGAGTTGACCGTTGATCGACACCGGTGTGCCGGCCGGGGCGTCCGCGGGCTGCGGTGCGGAGGGCTGCGTCGGCTCGGTCGTGGCCGGAGCGGGTTCGGCCGGCGCTGTGGTCGTCGCAGAGGTGGTGGGTGCCGCGGTCGCGTTCGGTTCGCCGTCCTGGTTGAGGGTGCAGGCTGAGAGGCCTTCGGCGTTGAGGTTGGGTTTCGCGGCGTTGCGGCCGATCGCCGTCTCGATGCGGTTGATGGTGGCGAAGCGTTTGTCCTTGAGTGGTCCGAGGATCGCGTTCTGGATGAAGTTCGCGCCGCCTTGGCCGACCGTGGTGCGTAGCCGGTTGTTAGCCTCGGTGATCTGGGTGTTGAGCAGTTCGAGATTGTGTTGCACGTCGGCCTGCTGCTGAGCCGGTACCGCGACGGTGATCGTCACCTGCGGGCAGTCGACCGTCGGCACACCCGCCGCTGAAGCCGCCCCGCCGGCGGTTGCCGTCGGCAGCGCCGTCGGTTGGGCCGACGAGGAACCACCGCCCTGGTTGAGCGTGCAGGCTGAGAGGCCTTCGGCGTTGAGGTTGGGTTTCGCGGCGTTGCGGCCGATCGCCGTCTCGATGCGGTTGATGGTGGCGAAGCGTTTGTCCTTGAGTGGTCCGAGGATCGCGTTCTGGATGAAGTTCGCGCCGCCTTGGCCGACCGTGGTGCGTAGCCGGTTGTTAGCCTCGGTGATCTGGGTGTTGAGCAGTTCGAGATTGTGTTGCACGTCGGCCTGCTGCTGAGCCGGTACGGCCGAGCCGACGGTGACCTGCGGGCAGTTAACGGTGGGTACGGCCGCGTCGGCGGAGGCCACGCCCAAGCCGATACCGGTGATGACAACCGCTACCCCGGCGATCGCGGCGATCCGCCACCGGCGCACGTGAGTACGGGACTTGTTGAAACCTGATCTGTACATTGGAACCTGCTCCTCCCGCGGGGTGCATCACTTCCGCTACGAAAGTGATTACGGGAGCGCTCCCACGGCGGATCAACACTTAAGCGGCTCTTTACCTTCTTGGTCACCGCAGCACATCTCGACGCGGCCGGCATCACGGAACCGCTTGGTGACATGAAAAATCGTTTGATGATGGTGTAGGCACTGATTTAAGGTGCGGCCATGGAGCTCAACCTCCGACCGCTCGTGCTGGACGATGCCGTCGCAGTCCACGGCTGGGCTTGCCTGCCGGATTCGTGCCGCTACCAGGCATGGGGACCCAATACCTTTGAGCAGACGCAGGCGTATGTCCGAGCTGCGATAGCAGCGCCCCCAGATCGACTGGTGTTCGGGGTGCTCGTCGACGGTGAAGTCGTGGGTAGCGCCTCGTTCAAGCTCTACGGCCCGAGCACCGGCGAGATCACGTACGCGGTGCATCCACGCGTGTGGGGGCGGGGCATAGCCACGGCTGCGGCGCGGGAGTTGCTGCGGAGGGGCTTCAGCGAGTATGGGCGCCACCGCATCTTCGGCACGTGCGATCCGCGCAATCTCGCCTCGGCAGCGGTGCTCCGCAAGATCGGCATGCGTTACGAGGGCCGGATGCGTGGTACTGCCTACATTCGCGACGGCTGGCGCGACTCGGACCTCTACGCGATCGTCGTCAACGACTGAGTCTTGATTACCGCCCGCTCGCGGACGGCCGGCCGATGCGGTGTGAGAGCGGCTGCGCCGAGTTTACGATCTTTCCCGGCCGCCGTGAGGCGGGGTCCTGGTGCAGGCCTTTTCGTCAGCGGCCTCAACGAGTTCGGCGCGTGCACGTAGCGGGCCTGAAATCGGCCGGTGGCGGCAGCGGCGCTTCATACGGCCGGCGTGAGCGTGGCGGCGTCCGTGAGCAGTGTAACGAACTGGTCCGCAGGCATCGGCCGGGCGAAGTAGTAGCCCTGCGCGGCCACATAGCCCAGGTCGAGCAGCAGCTCCACCTGCTCCACAGTCTCGACGCCCTCGGCCACGGCCTGCAGGCCGAGCGCCTCAGCCAAGCGGATGACCGCGGCGGCCGCAGCGATCCGGCCGTCGACGGTGGCCTGGGTGAACGAGCGGTCCAGTTTGATCTCGTCGACCGGGCAGTCGTGCAGCAGGGTGAGCGTGGAGTGGCCGGTGCCGAAGTCGTCGAGCGACAGCCGGACACCGAGGGCGCGCAGCCCGGCCAGGTTGGCGATCGACTCACCGTCCTCGACGGTCATCGATTCGGTGAACTCTAGGGTGATCCGGTCGGCGGAGATCGCGAACTCGTCGAGCAGGTCGGCCACGGCTGTGGCGAAGCCGGGTTCGCGCAGGTCACGGGCGGAGATGTTGATGTTCAGGGCGTCGAGGGTGGTCCAGGTGGCGAGCTGGCTCAGCGCGGAGCGCAGCACCCAGCGGCCGAGCGGGACGATCAGGCCGGTGCGCTCCGCGACCGGGATGAACGCGTCCGGGGTGAGTGTGCCGTGCTCCGGGTGGGCCCAGCGGACCAGCGCCTCGGCGCCCAGCAGCCGGCCGTCACGCAGGACGACGATCGGCTGGTAGAGCAGGAAGAGCTGCCCGGTGTCGATTGCCTCGCGCAGTTCGGAGCCGAGGTTGGCGTGATCCACGCCGGTGGCGGCCATGGCCGGCTCGAAGTGCAGTGATGCGGTGCCGGGGATGTTCTTGGCGGCGTACATGGCGATGTCGGCGTACCGCAGCAGCACGCTGGGGTCGTCGCCGGTGCTGCCGTCGGCGATGCCGATGCTGGCCCGGATCGGCAGTTCGTGGCCGTCCGTGACGACCGGCAAGCGGAGTGCCTCGATCATCCGCTGAATGGCCAGGTCGGCGGCGAACGGGTCGGCGCCGTCGAGAACCACGACGAATTCGTCGCCGCCTAGTCGGGCGACGGTGTCCTCGACGCGCACGCAGGAGTTGAGGCGCTGGGCCACCGCGATCAGTAGTAGGTCGCCGATCTCGTGCCCGAGGGTGTCGTTGACCTCTTTAAAGTCGTCCAGGTCGATCAGTGCGACGCTCACTGCCCGTTCGCCGGGGGTGGTCAGGGCCTTGTTCAGCCGCTCGTGGAAGAGCACCCGGTTGGGCAGTCGGGTCAGGCCGTCGTGGGTGGCGCTGTGGTCGAGCCGGCGGACCAGCCGGGCGTTGTCCTGGAACGCGGTGATCTGGCGCAGCACGACCAGGGTGGTCAGCAGCACCGCGGCGCCGACCACGACGCGCAGGTCGGCGTCGTCGCGCCAGGTGACGGCGACCAGCAGACTGTCGACCGCGGCGACCGCCACGTATGGCATCAGGCTGAACCCGCGGTTGCGCACCGGGCCGGCGCTGTGGCGCAGGCCGGAGTCGGCCCGTGCCTGGTGGTCGGCGGCCATCGTGCCCACGCAGAAGGCGAGGACCGCGCTGAGCATGTCGGGGAACAGATGCGGTTCACGGAGGTAGAGCAGCGGGCGCAGCGATGGCATGGTCGCACCGATGAGCACGCCGACGCCGATCAGCCGCAGCGAGATCTTGTCAATGTATGCGTGCCGGGTCAGCAGGAACTTCGCCACGGCGAAGACAGCCACCAGCGCCACCACAGTCAGTATCAGGGTGATGAAGAGGTTGGTGCGGTCGCCGCTGTCGACTGCCAGGCGGGTCTGGTAGTGCCACATGAAGACGGAGCAGGCCAGCATGACGGTGCCGGCGTCGAGCACGACCCGTACAACCTCGCCGCGGGTCTGGCCGCCGAACGGCAGGCGGAACAGCGCGTAGACGATGATCAGGATGGCGACGCCGTCGAAGACCTGCGTGCCCAGCGGGACGTGCGGTCCGCTCAGGTCGTCGGTGGTGAGCACGTCGATCGCCTGCGCAGAGGCTCCCAGGCCGATGAAGACGGCGACGAAAAGAAGGTGCCGCCAGAATCGTCTGGTGGGCGTTGGCAGATGGGTGAGGCGCGAGGTGCGCCAGCAGCTGATCGCCATCAGGGTCGAGGAGGGCGGTGCGAACAGCCACAGCAGCGGCCAGGGCAGCACCGGATGGATCAGGTTGACCGTGAAGAAGAGCACGGCGAGCCCTGCCGTCGCCATCGAGGCACGGCCCAGCCGGCTGGCGTCGCGGCCGAACGTGGGCAACCTCATCCGGTGGTGCCTTCCTGGACGCAGACGCAGAGTGGTACCTCTGTGATCGGCGATCTGCGCTCAGGTGTAAGGAATTGTGTTGCAGGCGTAGAAAGCGAGCGCCCGCCGACGTCGGGCCATGAAGGCCGCTGCGGGCTGCGGGAGCTCACGAACGTGATTCCCCGAATCTCGGGACGACGCGAGATCCTGCCGGCCTTCAGCTTGTCGCGCAGCGTCCTGGGCATCGGTCTTACGCGGTCCTCAGCAATATCCAGATGACTCTCGACACTTTGGTGATCGTCGGTATGGTAGCGCTCGCTGAGCTGGCGAGGGTGCACGGGGACGCTCGCGCTGCGTGGCCGGCGATGGCGATCCCGATCGTCGTGACGGCCATCCGGCACGGAGTGCGCGGCCTCGGAGGCGACAAGCTCTTGGCGTTGTTGCCGGGTGTCGGTCCGGACACGGCGGAGGTGGTGATGTCACGGATCCACTCGGAGATCGCCGAACCGGTACGAGTGGGAGAGCGAACCACGTCGGTGGGGCCAGTATCGGGTCTGCGACGCGAGCTGCCGAAGAGCAGATCAGCTTCGCGACACTGATCGCGGAAGCCGACGCTGCCCTGTACAAGGCCAGGTCTCGGCGGCGTGCCATGCGACTTGAGCAGACAAGGGGACTCGACAGGCTTGAGCCGAATGGCCGTGCTCCACGGTCCGTGCGGCGCCGATTGGCTCGTGATCAACTTTGTTCACAGAATTGGTCACCCTGAGCAGAGCCCGAAGGCTGCATCGTCTGGCGACGTCTCGGCCGTCATTCGCCGAGGAAGCGCCTGCGTTGCGGGAGCCGACGGTTGGCCGGACGGGGGAGGCAGCTCCGTCGTCCGGCCAACCGGTTGGTTCAGGAGTGTGTGACGGTGAGGCCGTAGATCTTGGTTTCGCCGTAGTTGGTGCTGTTGCAGGGGGAGGAGTTGGTGCAGTTCGCCTGGGTGTAGGCGCCGGCCTTGAAGTAGGCGCCGGAGAAGCTGTTCGTGAGCGTGGTCTGCAGGACGCCGTTGTAGTAGGCCTGGATCTTGCCGCCGGTGACGACAAACTTGGCCTGGAAGCGAGTGCCCAGGGTGTAGCTGCTGGTGACCAACTTGTAGTGGGTGTCGTCCCCGTTGGTGATGTAGAGACTGCTGTCCTCGAGGCGGAAGACGGTCACGTCGTCGTCGGCGTCGTGGATCTGGGCGCCGACCAGGTGCGGCTTGGTGGACGGCAGTGCGGTGAACGCCTCGTCGACCACCAGGGTGTGCGTGCCCGAGGTGGAGGACCAGCTCGCGTTGCTAGTACCGTTGCTGGTCATCTCCCGTAGTTCGGAGCGGGGGTAGCCCGATCCGCTGGTGGTCACGCCGTTGACGGGGGCGCGGAACTGGACCGCGGTGCACGAGTCGGCGGTCACGAAGTAGGGGGATACCTGGTAGCTGTCCAGTGACGGCTGCAGGATCTCGGTCGGGCTTTCATCAGAGCCGGTCGGCAGGGTGACCTTCCAGTTGGTCAGATCGAGGACGTCCGCGGGAACGGTACAAGTGCTGCTGTTGCCGTCAGCGCCGTAGAGCGCGGCCTCGGTGATGCTGTTCCAGTCGTTGACCGTGTTGCCGTAGCCGACAACGCGTACATAACGAGCCGTGAGGTCGGTGAAGTCGTAGGCCTCCAGACTGGTCGTGGCGCCGCTGCTCTGCCGCTGGGCGACGACTGTCGTCCATGAGCTGGCGTTGGATGATGTCTGCACGGTGAAGGTGCTCTTGCGCTGGTCGCCCTTGAGCCAGGCGATGCCGATCGAGCCGATCTTGGTGCTGGAGCCGAGGTCGAAACGGATCCATGATCCGTCGCCTTCGGCCGACCAGCGGGTGGAGAGGCTGCCGTCGATGGCGTTCGCTGGCACGTTGCCGTCATTGGCGCTGGCCGTCACGGCGGTGACCGGGAGGCTGCTTGCCGCGTCCGCGGGCAGGGCGATCAGCGCGGCGCCGCCGACCAAGAGAGCAGCGGGTAGTGCGAGAAATACTTTGCGTCGCATTGGGGGAGTCCTTCAGGGAGGGGGAATTCCTATATGTGAACAATGGCGCACTAGTGCCGAGAGAATGTAGGAGGTGTGGTCTCCGCAGTCAAGGAAATATTGAGCTTTAACGCTGATCAGTTCGACCAGCCAGGCCTTCCCTGATTGCGGCGGTCACGGCATACGCGATCTCGGAGGCGCCCGAATCGAGAAACGCGTCCTTCGGGACCGAGACGCTGACGGCGTCGTATGGGCTCAATGTGGACGGCGTTCGCACGGCGACGCAGCAATAGTCGTCCGGAATCTGGTCGACGGCATATCCATGGTCCAACACCCATGCGAGTTCGCTGGTCAGCGCGTCGAAATTGGCAGGGGACAGCTTGGTTGGGGTCGGTAGAAACTGAAGGAGGGATACTTGATCACGGCAGAGCTGAGCCAACACCGCTTTACCGGGCGTGCTCGTATCAGCTGCGGCATAAGAGCCCTCGCTAATCGCGGGGGGCACACCGAATCTCTCCCGCGTAACCAGTGCGACCATCTGACCGTTCACCAATCGGCTGAGTTGTACGGTCGCGTCGAGTTCTCGATGCAAGCGGTCGATGACCGGTGTCAGGCGCACGACGGCGCGGTCAGTGCGCAGATAGGCGGCACCCGTCCGCAGCACTTGTACGCCGAGTCCGTAACGCAGACCGGCACTGTCGGTCTCCACCCAGCCGCGCTTCACCAATGTGCGCAGCAAGCCGTGCATGCTGCTCTTCGGAATCTCGAGATACCGCACGAGTTCCACGAGCGTGCGCCGCGCCGGTGATGCGGCGAGCAGTTCCAGCAGCTCGACGGTGCGATCCGCCGACTTGACCCGGGGGGCGCCGCCTGTCGTCAATGTCGTGTCCTCACTCCCTGGCTAGCGAGTACGGGGCCGGTCGAGGCGCGGACCACCAGCTCCGGGCGGAGCAGCAGGGACTGACTCGGTGCGTGCTCGGCCTGGTCGATCTGTGACCTCAGATGCTGAAAGGCTGCTGCTGCCATGTCTGCTATCGGCTGACGCACTGTGGTGAGGGGCGGTGCTGCGAGGTCGGCGAGCACGATGTCGTCGAAACCGACTACCGAGACGTCCTGCCCGACGCGCAGGCCTGCGTCGCGGATGCCGGCACTGACCCCGAGCGCGCACATGTCGTTGATCGCCACGATGGCAGTGGGGCGATCGTCGTCCTGAAGCAGAGCACGCGCAGCAGCCCGGCCGAGCCCGGCGGCGTCGAGGTCCCAATCCCCGTGGGACTCCTGCTGCGCACTTCCGGACCAGGTGATCGCCTCGGCCGGGTCCAGGCCCGCCGCCTCGAGCGCGTCGGTGAACCCTCGGAAGCGTTCCCGGCGGTTGACGCTGCGCAAGGAACCGGAGACGAACGCGATCCGGCGGTGACCGAGCTGGATGAGGTGGGCGGTGGCGAGATGCGCGCCGAACACGTTGTCGACGCTGATGTTCACCAGCACGTCGGGATCGCCGACCTGTGCGGTGCGGTCGAACGCGACCAGGCTGAGCCCGGCGTCGACGAGTGGCAGTACGTGATCCAGTGACGGTAGCGAGGAGCAGAGGACGACCCCGCGGATACCGTCGGCCCACAGTTCCTCGAGGTATTGCCGTTCCCGGTCGGGCTCTCGCTCACTGTTGCAGAGCAGGACGTGGTAGCCGTCGGCGAGTGCGGCCCGCTCGAGATAACGCGCGAAGCTGCCCCAGAAGGGGTTGGCGACTGACGGAACCACCAGCCCGATCACCTGGATCCGGCCGGTGCGCAGCTGACGTGCCGCCCGGTTGGGCCGATAGCCCAGCCGGGCGATGGTGTCGGCCACTCGCACGCGGGTCTGCGGGAGCATCCTGCCTGGTCGCCCGTTGAGGAAGTTCGACACCGTGCTGGGTGAGACGCCAGCCTCACGAGCCACCTGGTAGATCGTCACACCACTCACGCCTTGGACTCCCACGTTATTGAAGAGACGGAACGAGATGAGTGTATGGGTTTACTACCTGAGCTTCCGTCGCGACCAGGCCAGTTAAGCCGACGTTTCGGGCTCGTGTCCAGCCATTGACAGGACTGTACCTCCCTCCTAGCCTTGCTGCATCGTTGCACCAGTAAATCGATGCAGTAAAGCTTCCTTCCAATCCTAAACGTCACAGCGCGATAACTCAGTGCGGCAGTGTCTGCGCCGCGGGAAGAGGGTCAGGATGATCAGAACATGGGGAAGACGGATGCCCGCGGTGGCGGTCGCGCTCGTCGCGGCGATGCTCGCCGGTGCCTGCGGTGGCTCGGCTCCCAGCAAGGACGACGGCAAGGCCGGCGGCACGATCCGGCTGTTGACGCCGATCTTTGAGCTTGCCGACGGCAAGGCCGTCCTGGACAAGCAACTTGCCGCGTTCAAGGGCAAGTACCCGGACGTCACGGTCGAGGTCGACTACACGTCCTACAGCAAGCTCAACGAGAAGTTGACCACGTCGATCGCCAGCGGCCGGCCGTACGACGTGATGCTCATGGGGATCGGCTGGATCCCGCCGTTCGCGGCCAAGGGTGCCCTCGCCGAGCTGGACGAAACCCCGCAAGGGCTGAGTGAGCGGTACAACGCGCGGGTGGTCGACCCCGGCGTCTACAAGGGCAAGGTCTACGCCCTTCCGATCATGTTGGACACCAGGTTCGGGATCTACCGCAAGGACATCTTCGCCGCCGCGGGGATCACCGAACCGCCCAAGAACTTCGACGAACTGCGCGAAGACGCGCGCAAGCTCACGGTGCGCGACGCCAGTGGCAAGCTCACCCGGGCCGGCGTCGACATTCTCTCCAATGACTTGCGACAGACGTTCCTCCCGCTGATGTGGGCCAACGGTGGTGACTTGTTCACCGCTGACGGCAAGCCGGCGTTCAACAGCCCGCAGGCGGTAGGTGCCCTGCAACTGATGACCGACATCATTCGCACCGACAAGTCCGAGGACTTCGGCTACACCGCGCCCGGTGCCGTGACCGTCCCGCTGTCCCAGGGGCGTGCCGCGATGATGATCGGCCACAACAATGTCTGGCAGGCCATTCAGCAGACCGCACCCGATCTGATCAAGGATGACAAGATCGGCTTTTTCGTGATCAACAACGAGCGCCCGGCGATCTTCCAAGGCGGCACCCTGGGCACCGTGTCGGCCAAGTCCGCGCACCCGACCGCCGCCAAGGCGCTCGTCGACTTCCTCGCCTCGGCTGACACCTCACTCGCTGCCAACGAGCAGCGCGGCAATGTCCCTGCCCTCAAGAGCCTCTCGGGCTCCGAGTACGTGACGACGAACAAAGCTGCGCAGTTCGCGATGGAGCACTTGGATGCCGCCTACTCCGAGGGTGGCATTCCGGCCTGGCTGGACATCCGCAGTGATTTCAAGGCGGCCATCGAATCGGCGCTTCTGGGCAAGAAGACCCCGCAGCAGGCACTGGATGACTTGGCGGCTGCGGCGCAAACAGCGATCGCCAAGGGTTGACATGACCGCCACTTTGGACACCATCGGCGTGGCACCCAGAAACCGGGTGCCACGCCCGCCCCGCCGGCGCCGCTTCGGCGCCGAGCGCCGCCGGACGGCGTACCTGATGCTGACACCTGCCGTCATCCACCTCATCTGGTGGATCGGTTTACCGGTGATCGCGACGTTCGTACTCGCCTTCACCAACTACGACGTGATCGCCGGGACGATCGACTGGGTGGGATTCAGCAACTTCCGCGAGATCTTTGCCGATCCCACGTGGAACCTGTCGATCTGGCACACCGTCGTTTACACCTTCTTCACCGTGCCGGTGGCGATGGTGATCGCCGTACTCATCGCGGTGCTGCTCAACCAGAAGATGAGAGGACGCGCCTGGTACCGGGCGGCGTTCTTCATGCCGCATATCACCGCTACGGTCGCGATCGCCCTGGTGTGGATGTGGATGTTCGAGCCCAACCTCGGGCTGTTCAACACTCTGCTGGGCGACATCGGGGTCAACGGCCCAGCCTGGCTGTCCGATCCCACCTGGGCGATGCCGGCGGTGATCCTGGTCAGTATCTGGAAAGGCATCGGCCTGAAGATGCTGATCTACCTGGCCGCGTTGCAGAACATTCCCAGCGAGTTGTACGAGGCGGCGGACCTCGACGGCGCCTCGGGGCCTCGGCGGTTCCTCGCCATCACCGTCCCGCTTCTGCGCCCGGCCACCTTCTTCGTCTTCGTCGTCTCGATGATCGAGGCGTTCCAGGTGTTCGACCAGGTCTACATCCTGACCCCGGACGGCGGACCGGCCAACTCGACGACCGTGATGACCTACGAGATCTACAAGACGGCGTTCAGGGAGTTCCACATCTCCACCGCCTGCGCCCAGAGTCTGGTGCTGTTCGCCTTCCTGCTCGTCCTGACGGTCATCGGCCGCAAGCTGACCGGGAAGGACGACAACGGTGCCTAGACTTGGCTACCGGCTGGCGCTTCATGCGCTGCTCATCGTCGGCGCGCTAGCCATGATCGCACCATTCGTCTGGATGGTCGTGTCATCGCTCAAGAGCCACGCCGACATCGCAGCCTACCCACCCCGGGTGCTGCCCACGGAATGGGTATGGAGCAACTATCGCGAGGCGCTGTCCTACGCTCCATTCGGGACATACTTCCGCAACAGCTTCCTGATCGCCGTCGGGCACACCGTGCTCAACCTCATGGTGGCGACTATGGCCGGCTACGCCCTGGCTCGCGTACCGTTCCGCGGCCGCACGGTCATCTTCATGGGCATCCTCACGATGATGATGATCCCCACCTACACCAAGATCGTGCCGCAGTATCTGATCGCGAAGAGCATGCCGTTCTTCGGCGGCAATGACTACCTCGGCCGGGGCGGGCAAGGCTGGATCGACTCCTGGTGGGCATTGATCGTTCCGGGCGCGGTGACGCCGTTTGCAATTTTCCTGTTCCGTCAGTTCTATCTCTCGCTGCCCACGGAACTCGAGGAGGCGGCTCGTATCGATGGGATGGGTGAATTCGGCATCTTCGCCCGCGTGATGACACCCCTGGTGAAGCCTGCCGTCGCCACGGTCACATTGATCACCTTTGAGAACAGTTGGAACAACTTCCTCTGGCCATTACTGGTGACCACCCGCGACGACCTGCGGGTAATTCAGGTCGGCCTCGCGGCTTTTCAGATCGCGGAAAGAACCGAGTGGGCCTATCTGATGGCGGGTTCGACACTCGCCACCGTGCCGATGATTGTTCTGTTCCTGTTCGCCCAGCGTTACTTCGTGCAGGGCTTCGCCACTGCCGGAATCAAGTGAAGGAGCACCCCTCGATGACAGTCGACCTGATCGGCCGCCGTGCCTTGGTCACCGGCGCTGGACACGGTATCGGCGCGGCCATCGCGATCGCGCTGGCCAACGCCGGAGCGGACGTGGCTGTGCACCACGGTCATTCGGCCGGGCCGGCCGCCGAGGTGGCGTCCGCCGTCGAGGCAGCGGGCCGCAAAGCCGTTGTCTGCCAGGCCGATCTGACCCGTACGGACGAGGTCGAGCACCTCATCGACGACGTTGCCGGGTCCCTCGGTGGTTTGGAGATCCTGGTCTGCAACGCCGGTGGCATGGTCGGCCGCAGTTCGGTAGCGGAGATGACCGACGAGCACTACGCCTTGATCCTCGAACTCAACCTGGGCATCACTTTCCGCACCGTGAGGGCGGCGATACCGCAATTGCGTGCCGCAGGGGCGATGGGCCGGGTGATCACCATGTCCTCGCTGGCCGCGCAGAACGGCGGCGGCGCGGGCTCCGCCGTGTATGCGGCGGCAAAGGCTGGGGTACGCGGGCTCACCAAGGGGCTCGCCAAGGAACTGGCGACCACCGGTGCAACCGTCAACTCGATCGCCCCGGGATTCATCGGCGGCACCGCCTTCCATGACACCTTCACCGCACCGGCGACCCAGGAGGCGATCATCGCCGGTGTGCCGCTCGGTAGAGCTGGCCACCCCGACGACGTCGCCGGCGCGGCCGTATGGCTCGCCTCCGACGCCGCGTCCTATGTCACCGGCGCGACCATCGACATCGATGGTGGCGCATGGTTCCGCTGATCAGCCCGCCGGCTGCTCGGGCCGAGGTGCCGGTCCTGCCGACCGAACGCGGCGGGTGGTGGCACGCCTACGTATGCCCCGCCCACGGAGTCGAACTCGACCATGACGGCCTGCTCGGCGGCACGTTTCCCGACGGTGGTGCCCGCTGTCGCTACGGTTGCCGGATCACCTCGGTCGCTGTACAGGGAGCGTGGACAGTACTCGCTCACCAGGCCTGCGCCCGCCAGATCCGAGCACTCGCCCGATCGCCACAGACCGACGACCGGAACACCGCCGTCGGCCTGCTCGCTGCGTACGCCAGGCAGTACGCCGAGCTCGGCTCAGCCACACATAACGGTGCCGCCGAGTGGATGCTGCGCGGCCGCTTGTTCCATCAGGCGCTGACCGAAGCCATCTGGGCCGTGACCATCGGGCAGGCTGCTCGGGAGCTTCGCGATGCGGGCCATCTGATCCCCGTCGAGGTCGATGAACTCTTGAGGACGCTTGCCACAGCCGCCGGTGACGCCCGCGACGCACTGATAGCCACGGGCAGGTTCGACTCCAACTACACGGCGTGGCTGATCGCCGCCGGAGCGACATGCTCCGGGCGCCGGCAGTGGCTTACCGGACCACACGGGCTCTTCGCCCACGTGCCGGCGGCGATCCGACCGGACGGATGGGAATGGGAGGGCTCCACCTACTACCACGGCTTCGTTTTACGGGCCTACCTGCTCGCCCTGCAGGCACTGCCCCTGGTCGAGGTGCCGGACGAAGTGCAGGCCCGGCTGAACGAGATGGCCGCGGTGCTCAGCACCATCACCACCACCGGCGGACTGGTGCCCGCGCTGCACGATGGACCCTATGACCGCCCACCGGCGCGGTACGAGCTCGAGGAACTGCACGAGTTGGTGTCGCTGTTCCTGGCCACGCCGACCCCGGCACAAGCAGTGACGCTGTACCCGGACACGGGCTACGCAGTTCTGCGCGCGGCCGGGCTGCACGCCGTCGTCGACTTCGGCCCGCACGGCGGCTCGCACGGCCATCGCGACAAACTGGCCCTCTACCTGTACGGCGCGGCCACCCCGTGGCAACCTGACCCCGGCCAGGTGCCGTACGCACATCACAGCTGGCGACGCCACTACGCGTCCACGGCCGCCCATCCGACGTTTTCCATCGACGGACTCGACCAGGACGAATGCGCCGGATATCTGATCGGGCACGACCGGGGCTCGGTCGGCGTCGGCTGTGACACGGCGTACCCGGGCGTGTCGGCCCGTCGGATCCTGACCCTTCGTGACGACGCCTTGGTCGACGAGCTGACCGTCCACACTGATCGACCCCGTCGTGTCACCGTGCACCTGCGACCCGACGTTGACCTGGACGTGCGCGCCGGCGCTGACGGGGCGCTGGAGACGGCCTGGGCCGGTCGTCAAACGCTCGAAGGTCTGCACACCGCGTCGGTGGCCGCCGACGCCCTCTGCCGCCCTGGGCCCGGCCCGGCCGACGACCCGCAACGCGTGCGTACGTGGTTCGACTGGAGCGTTGCCGACACGACCGCGGTGACCTTCCGTTCCGTCTACCGATTGGGAACCTGATGCAACCGCTGCTCATCGGCGGCCGGCTCGACGACCTGCGTGCCGCGCTCACCACCACCCACGCCGCGCAATGGCGGCGATTGTACGAACAGTGCGACTGGTATCGCGGACAGACCCCGCCCGCGGAGCATCCCACCGCGAGTATCACCTATCTCGGCCCGGCCGCGATGAATCTGGCCCTCGCATACCGGCTCAGCGGACAACCCGGCTACCTGGCTGAGGCCCGACGGTGGATCAGCGCTGCCGTGTCGTACCCGCACTGGGGAAAAGCGAACCTGCCGGACCACGACCTCGACGCGGGTTGGCTGCTGCACGGGCTGTCGCTGGCCTACTCGTGGTTACGCGACGACCTGCCTGTTCAGGAAGCCGAGGCGCTGCACGCCAAACTGATTCTGCAGGGCGAACGAATGTACGACTTCGCGGTGCAGACCGAGGGTACGTGGTGGTCGTCGAGCTACTGGCAGAACCACAACTGGATTTGCTATGCGGGTCTCGCGGCCGCCGGCTACGTGCTGGAACAGGCGCCATGGAGCGATCGTGCCCGGGACAACCTCGGCAAGGTGCTGGATCTGATGCCGGCCGACGGCTCGGACTCCGAAGGCGTCGTCTACTGGCGCTACGGCGTACCGTGGCTTGCCATCCACCTTGACCTCCTGCAACATGCCGAAGGGGTCGACTGGTGGCAACGCGGCTATTTCCTGCGGCACACCTTCGGCTGGCGGCTACACCAGTGCGCCCCCGGGTTCGAGGAAAACTTCGACCACGGTGACTGCCACGACCGCCGTTCCGGGCACAGCGTCGCCCTCTACCACAAGCTCGCCTCGGTCTTCCGCGACGGCCAAGCCCGGTGGCTTGCCCACCAGGTCGCTGAGCGGCACTTCTGGCGGGAGGCATACGCCTCAGGGGTCCGTCCTGGAGTGATGCCTGAGGCCGGGTACGAACTGCTCTGGTACGACCCGCAGGTACCGGCCGTAGACCCGGCCACCGTCGAACCCACCACCGCCTACTTCCCAGACCTCGGCCAGGTGACAGCCCGCACCGGTTGGCACAATGAGGCGGCCTTCGTCAGCTTCAAATCAGCGCCCGGCGGCGGGCATACGGCCTGGGACGCCGCCCACCGGCTCCGCGCGGACAAGGGCTGGGAAACTCTCAACGCCGGCCACCACCACCCGGATTCGGGATCGTTCGTGTTCGGGACACACGGCGCGTTCCTCGCCGTGGACGACGGGTACTCCAACCGCAAACGGGCGGCCAATCACAACCTCATTCTCGTCGACGGCCAGGGCTGGGCCGGCGAGGACCGCTACCACGTCTACAAAGACCTCCCTTACAACCGGCAATCCCGGCTGCGCGACGTCCTGGCTGAGAGCGGCATCTCGCACGCGACCTCCGAATCCGCGGCCATGTTCGACCCGGATCTGGGTGTCCGTCAAGTCGACCGAACGTTGGTCTTCACTCCGGCGGGCCGGCTGGTAATCCTCGACGAACTCGTCGCCGACCAGCCCCGGGAATGGACCTTCCTGCTGCACTCGGACTGGCCCGCTCAGCTCGCCGGCGACGACGTCGTGCTGCGCTCAGGTCCGGCGCAGGCCTGGGTCCGGCGATTCGCCCCGGATGACGCTACGGTCACCCAGGGAACCACCGAGATCGAGGCCAACCCGACATCCAGTACGCCGAGCCTGCGCATCGTCCGCACACTGCACACCGTCCGGGTCCGGGTGGCAGCAACAACGAGGACCCTGATCCTCACTACCATCGAACCCACGTCGGCGCTGGAACCGGCGCAGTCCACCGCCGCCACGGTGGACTGCGCCGCCGGACTCGGTGTTCGCTTCGGTGACGGCGAAACAGTGCTCCTGGCACCGGGCACCCGGCGCATCGAAGGCGCGGGCGTGCAGGCCGACGCCGCGGCCGTGATCCTGGTACCCGCGTTCGATGGCCAGCCTGCCAGGGTGGGTGTCGTAGGGGCGACCCATGTCGAGCTGACCGGCCAGACCGTGGTCGACAGCCCGCAGCCCCTGACGAGAGTGATCCCGTGGCCAGGCAGCTGAACGGCGTGCTTGCCGGCGGCCCCGCTCTCGCCCAGCGTCCTCGAGGGGGACACCAGGCCGGCTGGGAGGGCGCTGCCCTGCGGATGCTGGAGTTCGTCGCGTACCCGGCATTGGCCGGGTGCGCCCTGCTCCTGCTCTGCCTGGGCGTGGTGACCTGGTTACCGGCGCTGGCCGCCGCCGCTTACGCCCTGCACCAGTGGCGTGACGACGACGGCCGAACCCGGCCGTTTCTCGGAGCTGTGCACGCGTTCGGGCACTACTGGCGACAGCTCTGGCGCCACGCCCTGGTGTCAACCCTGGCCGGTCTCGTCCTGGCGGTCAACGTCGTCTTCCTCGCCACCCGACCCGGCATGGCCGCCCTCACTCTGCTGGCCTTCCAAATCGGACTGCTCATGGTGATGGCGCCTTACCACCTGGCCCTGGCGGTCATGGCGGCCCGCGACCCGAACGGCAACGCCAGGCGCTGGTCGCGAGCGGCCCTGCGGTTCGCCTTCGCCACCCCCCGCCAAGGGCTGGGGCTGCTCGCCGTGGCGATCGCCGCTCCGGTCCTGACCGTACCGCTGGCGTTCGGCCCGCTGCTGTTCGGCGGCACGCTCCCGCTGTTGTTCGGGTTGCATCTCGCCGGCCGAGTCAACGAAGACTCCCCATCTGATCCGCCTGGGCAGCACGCTCAGACACGTAAATCGCATCCAACCGCGGACTACATCCGACGAAGAGACGAGAAACCATGATTCCCCGACGGCTGACAAACGCCTCCCTGGCGCCGCTTGCTAAGACCGACCCACCAGGAATCGGGTGGCTCGAGATCGAGGAGGAACCCATTACGAACCTCAGCCACAGTGACCTGCGCACGCCGGCATCCCGGTGCGGTGCCAACTGATGGAGCACTCACTCACCACACCGTCGCTCGGTGCAAATGCCCTCGACGCTGTCGCCGCGGACCGCATCCTGCCGGTAGTCGTTCTCGACGATGCCGCAGCCGCACAACCGCTCGGCGAAGCGCTGGCAGCAGGCGGCCTGCACACCATCGAGGTCACCCTGCGCACCCGGACGGCCCTCTCCACCATCCGTACCCTGGCCGAGCGCACCGATCTGGTCATCGGCGCGGGCACCGTCACCAGCACCGAGCAGGTCGACCACGTGGTCGATGCCGGGGCCCGGTTCGTCGTCTGCCCGGGCTTCTCCGCCGCGGTCGTACGCCGTTGCCGACAGCGTGACGTGCCGGTCATTCCCGGCGTCGCCACGCCAACTGACATCCAGATGGCCCTCGACGCCGGCCTGTCGGTGGTCAAGTTCTTCCCCGCCGAACAACTGGGCGGCCTGCCCATGCTCACGGCATTGGCCGCTCCGTACCCGTTCCTGAGCTTTGTACCCACCGGGGGTATCTCCACAGCTAACCTCCGCGGCTACCTCGACCACCCGGCGGTGCTCGCCGTCGGCGGTACCTGGATGGTCGCCGCAGGGCTGCTGGCCGCCGGCCGATGGGACGACGTGACGGCCCTGACCGCCGCGGCCCTGTCCGCCTCTCGACAAGGTGCGGCATGACCCTGACCATTCCACCCGCCAAGGACTGCCGCTACGACCTCGTCTCCCTCGGCGAGGTCATGCTGCGGCTCGACCCAGGTGAGGGCCGGGTACGCACCGCCCGAACCTTCCGTGTGTGGGAAGGCGGCGGTGAATACAACGTCGCCCGGGGCATGCGGCGCTGTTTCGGCCTGCGCACTGCGATTGTCACCGCCCTCGCCGACAACGAGGTCGGCCGGCTGGTCGAGGACCTCGTGTTGCAAGGGGGAGTGGACACCTCACTGATCCGGTGGGTCCCCTATGACGGCATCGGTCGCTCGAACCGCAACGGGCTGAACTTCACCGAACGCGGATTCGGTGTACGCGGGGCAGTCGGTACCTCCGACCGGGGACACACCGCAGCCGGTCAACTCGCCCCGTCTGACATCGACTGGGACCATCTGTTCGGCACGCTCGGTGTGCGCTGGTTACACACCGGCGGCATCTACGCCGGGCTGTCCGCGGCTGCCGCCGAGACCGCGGCTGCCGCCATGACCGCCGCCCGACGGCACGGAACCGTCATCTCGTATGACCTCAACTATCGGCCGAGCCTGTGGCGTGATGTCGGGGGACAGGACCGGGCGAGGCAGGTGAACCAGCTGCTTGCCCCGCTGGTCGACGTGATGATCGGCAATGAGGAGGACTTCACCGCAGCCCTCGGCTTCGAGGTACCGGACACCGATCCCGACCTCACCGGTCTCGAGGTGGTCAACTTTCAGAAAATGATCGGCCAGGTGACGCAGGTCTATCCTCATCTCTCAGTGGTGGCGACCACGATGCGGACCGTGCGAACCGCGACGGTCAACGACTGGGGCGCCGTCGGCTGGTCGGAGCTGACGGGCTTCGTCTCCGCCCGGCACCGGCCCGGCCTGGAGATCCTCGACCGGGTCGGCGGCGGCGACAGCTTCGCCTCCGGGCTTATCTACGGCCTCATGGAACGCGGCGACCTGGATCTCGCCATCGAATTCGGCGCAGCGCACGGCGCACTAGCGATGACCACACCGGGAGACACTTCGATGGCCAGCCTTTCGGAAGTCGAATCGCTCGCTGCCGGCTCAGGTGCGCGGGTGCAACGCTGAGCGCCCCTATCGAGTCCGGGCGCGTCCCCCAGTCCGCGGGAATGCACCCGCGGCCGGGGGACGCGCACGCCGAGGGCCCTGCGCGATGGTCTTCCGGCCTTCGGATCATGATCGCGGATACCTTCATCATGGGACTCGGCTTCTACGCCCTGGTCCCTCTCCTCGCCTACCACATGCTGCACGATCTTGCCCTTAGTGTCGCCCTCACCGGTCTGCTCGCCGGGGTTCGATCCGCAAGCCAACAGGGCATGATGCTCTGGTCCGGTCTGCTGGCGGACCGATTCGGCCACCGACGCGCGATCTGCTTGGGCGTGCTGCTGCGGGCCGCCGGTTTCGTGGCTTTCGGCACCGTCGACTCGGTCCCCGGTCTGGCCGTTGCCTCGGTGCTAGCCGGCCTCGGCGGCTCACTGTTCCATCCGGCCAGCTACGCTCTCTACGCTGAACTCGCCCCGGAGCAAGACCGGAACCGCGTATACGCCCTGCGGGAAATGGCCAGCAATGTGGCCTTCGTCCTCGGCCCGGCCATCGGTGGTCTCCTGGCCGGCTCCAAATTCACCACACTTTGTTTTATCGCGGCCGGCCTGTTCCTCCTCGCCGGACTCATCAGTTGGACCGGGCTGCGACCAGACCACCCCGAACGCCGCGCGGCCGGGAGAGAATCTACGCTAGAACTCCTGCGGACTGTCGGCCGCAATCGTCAATTCCTACGATTCACGCTGGTCAGCGCCGCGGCCTGGGCCCTGTTCAGTCAGCTCTATCTGGCCGTGCCGGTCCGGATCGGACAAGTCCTGCCGGGAACGACATCGCTCGGCCTGGTCTATACCGCCTCGGCGCTGGTCATGGTGGCAACCACCATCCCGCTGACCCGGTTCGCCGAACGACAGCTCCGTACCGGCCAGACCATGGCCGTAGCAACGACCGCGCTCGCGGCCGGGCTGCTGATACTCGGCGTCCTACCGGGTCTCGCCGGCATTGCCATCGGCATTGTCGTATTTACCCTGGGACAGGTGCTGTTCCTGCCGACTCTCAACAGCACCGTTTCCCGGCTCGCACCGCCCGGCGCAGTCGCATCGTACTTCGGTGCCAACGGCCTGGCGCTGTCGATCGGAGCGGTATTGGGTAGCTCGGGTGGAGGCTTGCTCTTCGACCTCGGTGGTGTACTCCCGCAGTGGGCGCCGTGGACGATCTTCGCGATTTGGGGAGCCGCGACGGCAATGATCTACCCATTCGCACTCCCCGGCCCGCGGTCAGTTCACCGTTGACGACGGTTAAGAGACCAACGAGTAAGCGACAGATCGCCCCCGTGAAACGCTACACACCCGCCCGCATCTACCGGCATTGAGTCGAAACAAATCCTCACTGGGTAGGTGTCATTCCAGCCGTCGTCGCGACCATCTACAACCCAGAATATCATGGCTCTGAGCGTGGAATCTCTACCGATGTGACGGCCCCATCGTCGATGCCCGCCAGTGCAAGCTATCTGCCTAACCTTTTACAGAATTCTGACAGTTTTTTGGGGTATCTGCTAGTGGGGGCAGCAATGATGTAAACCATGACGGATATCCCCTGGCGAACTATGCGTTTCATCGCAGCTCCGGCGACGGTCGTCTGCATCCTGGTTGCGACGGCATGCGGGACGAGTTCGACCCGAAGCGTCGCTACTGCCACGACCGGCACGCAGGTGTCGGGCTCCGAAGAAGATATGCAGGCCGGCGTGCAGCCGCCAGCAGCTGCCACCGGCGTAACTGTTCCTGCTGCCTGGTCCCAGATTGTCGACCCGAAGGCAATCCCACTCGGCGACGACAGGATATCCACCTCGGCTGTCGCCGGCTCATTGTATTCCTGCAAGACCGTATTCGGCGGTCGTGGCGCACCGCACGGTGGTCCCTGGATCGAAACTGTGAACAAGACCTGGGACTCCACGGCGAAACCACACGTCGAAGGCAGCCAGTCCTGGCCGCAAGCGACCTACAGCGAAGCAACCGAGAATGCGACAAGGGTTATCACATCCGGTGACCTACCGACGAAGCAGATCACCGGTACCTTCCCTATCGCGCAGACCGACCCCGCATACCAGTACGACCACAACCCGAATACCATCGAACAGAAGACCGTCGACCTGCGAGTGCCACTCAACCCCACCACGGCAGCCACACCGACCTGCGTGGACATGGGCCCCGTTGGCGTACTCAAGAACGGCGTCTTCCTCTACAACGCCATCGACGCCGCAGGCGGAGACGCCGCAGCGCACGAAACTCAAGACGACTGCGACGGTCATCCCGACGGCGCCGACGCGTACCATTACCACGACATTCCCTCCTGCCTGCTCTCCTCCGCCCCGAAGGCAGGTTCTACACTCATCGGCTACGCCCTTGACGGCTACGGCATCTACATCGAGCGAGACGCAAGTGGAAACCTCCCCTCCAACGCCGACCTCGACGCCTGCCACGGCCGAACCAGCACCGTGATGTGGAACGGTAAGCGTCAACAGATCTACCACTATGACGCCACACTCGAATTCCCCTACTCCGTCGCCTGTTACCGCGGCACACCAGTCGACCCCCCATCACGCGACTGATCGGCGGGATGCACAAGCTGAGCGTAAGGGTCACATTACGCGTACGTTGACGTCGCGGGAATTCCGACAACGGTGCCCCGAGGTTTTTCCTCGGGGCACCGTTTGACTGTGAAGAGTCGGCCTACAAGTTGGTAACCGATCATGCTTCACGCGTTGCATGCCGACCCGTGCATCGATCCTTTGGTCAGGTCATCCGTGCATGGCGCTGCCGGGGGGGTGTCCCTATGGGTTTTGTCAAGCAGCGAGAGCGAGCTTTCCTACCGGTTTTTGCTGGTAGGGGGTGTGGGTGCGGAGCATGGCGTGTAGGACGTCAACGCGGCGTCGGGCGAGGCAGATGAGGGCGGCGTTGTGTTTCTTGCCCTCGGCTCTCTTGCGGTCGTAGTAAGCCCGGCTCAAGGGGTCGGACAGGGCCGCGAACGCCGACAGGAAGAACGCGCGCTTCAACTGCTTGTTGCCACCCTTAGGCGGGTGCTCGCCGCGGAGCTGGTGCCCGAGCGGCGGGTTACCGGGGCCAGTCCCGCGTAGGCGGCCAGGTGGCCGGAGGTGGGGAACGCGGCGACGTCACCGACTTCGAGCAGGATCCGGGCTGCGGTCCTGACCCCGACACCGGGCATCGAGATCAGGACCTCGGAAAGAGGGTGAGCATCAAGCATCTCCTCGACTTGGCCAGCGACCTGATCTCGTTGTTTCAGCAATTCACGCAGGCTGTCTGCCAGCTTCGGCAGGATGGTCTCGGCGGCGGTGGTGCCAGGAACGACCACGGTTTGGGCGTCCAGGGCGGTGAAGATCTGCTCGACGAGGCGGACGCCCATGCGGGGTGCACGCGGTTTGACGACCTCGGCGAGTTTCGAGCGTCCGGCCTTGCGTAGTCCGGCCGGGCCGCCGCACCGCGACAACAGTTCCAGGACGGCCGTGTGCTGGACTTTGGGGCCCAGGACCCGTTCCAGTGGCGGGTGGATCTGGGTGAGCAGACCGCGGATGCGGTTGCTGATGCGGGTGACTTCACCGGCGAGGTCGTCGTCGTAGCCGACCAGCATCTCCAGCTCGGCGAGGGTGTCATCACGGGCGTCGACCCGGCGCAGCGTGTGCGGCAGTGTCCGGGCGGCGTCGGCGATCACGTAAGCGTCTCGGGCATCAGTCTTCGCCGTGCCCGGATGCAGGTCAGCGAGCCGGCGCATCACCAGACCGGGCAAGTAGGCGATCTGGTGCCCGCAGGCCCGGGCGACCGCCACCGGGAGGGCGCCGATCGAGGCGGGCTGGTCGACCACGGCCAGGACCCGGCCGTGCCGGGCGAGCTTGTCGAACAGTTTCCGCAGCCCAGCCTCGGTATTCGGTAATGCCGCGTCATGCAGCCGCTTGCCCGCCGGGTCCAGCGCCACCGCGTGGTGGTCGGTCTTGCCGACGTCCAAGCCCAGGAACACGCCGTACTCGTTGTGCACGCTTTCGCCTCCCACGATGTCCATCATGGGCTCGGTCGCTGGTCAGAGCGTCGGACTGCCGGCAGCCACGTTACTGAGAGACCTACCCGCAAGCGGGTGGCCGGGTCCCTATCAGCGGTCCGCCGACGCCACCCGGCCCGGCGACAACACCCCCCGGATCATGCGTGCGACAGGGGCGGTAAGTCATACCGGACCGAGCGACCGAGCAGTCCCCGGCTGGGGACGATCAAAAAGGTAACGGGGTGACGCTTCGTCGGAATGCTCAGCGAGCGAGTGGCAGCGCAAGGTGCCCGGAGCCGGACAGGCGGTAGGTTGTCATCCCGCGTGACACCTTCCCGTAGATACGGCAACCGTCGAATGTGGCTGTTGAATACCTGCCCGCGAGAGAGATTTCGTATCGCCCGGATGCCTGGATATCGACGCTCCGTTTGGTGTTGAGCAGGTCCGCGGTCGCCGTCACTGGGGTGGAGGTCTTTAGCTGTGTCACTCCGTTGAGGCTGAAGCGGGTGGCATCGGTGACCTGCCAGCCTCGCACGGCGCCCGCGTCCTGGCGGGTCCAGGCCAACCGCGCATCGGTATCGACCGCCCCCGCATGGGCCGGACCGGATGCGAGTTGTTTGAGCGTGGTGTCGGTGTGGCCGTCGTAGCGGACGGTGGCGGCAAGAACGCCGCCGGCGCTCACGTCGGCGAAGGTCGGCGGCTCCGCACTCGTTGAGCGCGGGACTGCGAAGGTGAGGAACTGGGCGTCGGTTGCCTGCTGGGTGACTTGGAGATAGTTGTTGGTCTCCGTGTCCGGAGCCACCTGACCGGTGCCGTACAGGTTGTCACGTCCGGTGCGTCCGGCGACGGTCGCGGTAACCGGCAGCGAGTAGGTGTAGAGCCCCGCGCTTGGTCCGAACACATTGTCGGCGGTCGTCCAGGTGGCGGCCGTGCCGTTCCTGGCCAGGTCGCCGCGGGAGTGGAGGTAACTGTCCCATGTCTGTTCCACCGGTGAGTGGAGGCTGTCGGCGATCACCGCGTAATCGTGTGCCGGGAACAGCACCCCGCGGGTCCAGGATTTGGTACCGGGAACTCCTGGGGCGCTCTGGTCGTAGTAGGCAAGTTTTTCGCTGTAGTCGGTGAAGTCACCGCCGAGACTCACCTGATTGGCGAAGACGTCGTTGCTGCCGGCGCCGTTCATCGTGATGACATTGTGCTGCGCGGAGCCGAACCAGTCGGCTCGGCCGGAGAACCGAGTGGGTCCGTAGCCGTCATCGTTGAGCATCGTCGTGTTCTCGGCGTTGAGGAGGACCTCCATGACGTCGCAGTGGTCGTGGTTGTTCGATTGCGGAGCGCCGTAGAACATGATCCAGCGAGTCGCCGGGTCGTTGTAGTGCCAGTCACTGCGCATCACGCTGCTGCTACCACCGTTGAGGTACGTGTGGAACTGCCCGTTGTCCGGCTCCACCTCAGCGATGTTCTGATCGATGTGGATCAACTCGTCTGGCCAGAGGTACGCCTGGTTGAGAGCGCCGGTCCAGTTCGCCGGATACTGCGGCGCAGCCCAGTCCTGCTGGAAGAAGCGCCATTGCAGCACGTTCGCCAACGATCCACGGCTGGACAGGTCCGTGTGGGTCGACTTGTACTCAGTCGCGACCACCGAGGTCCAGGCCAGCTTGATCCAGGAGTCCTCGATGTTCATGAGGTACCCCTTGGGGCTGCTGTCGCGAACCATCCACTCGAAAGCCGGCTTCAGGGAGGGGAAGACATCGACACCGGCAACGTTCTTCGCCGCGTAGAAGAACGGCAGGGCATGGAACATCTGGAAGATCCAGTAGTACGCGTACCCGTCGAGGTAGATGCCGTCCCGGGTGAACATGTACTGGTAGACGCTGTTGATCTCGTCGACCGAGAGCGTGAGCCAATCGCCGGCATCCTGGTCGGCGGAGAACACCAACGACCACAGGCCGAGGGAACTGGCGACCTTGGAGCGGTGATTGTGCGGGCGCGGATTGCTCCCGCTGGGGATTTCCCCGTTCAACCAATCCGCCGTCCACTGCGCACCGCGCTTGATCGCGGTCCGCGCTGCGACGTCACGCTCGGGGTCTAGGGAGGCTGCGATGTAGTCGTAGGCCTGCGAGTAATTGGTCAGCTGTGCCGCAACGTACGAATCGTCGGAGTCGAAGCTCACGAAGGCGGCGCTCAGGGCCGTTGCCGCGATGTCCAGGTCGCTGGTATCGCCGGTGATCACGTAGGCGAAACCATAGGCTTTCGCCTTTCTGGAGTTGACGTCGTCGGCGCTGACGCCACCGGTGGTGCCGTTGCTGACATCCGTGCTGATCTGCCCCCAGTTGCGCTGGTAGATCCCGTGCGGATCGGCAGCCCCGCCCCCGGCCCGCGCCCGCAGCATCGGGACGTCCGCCGTGGTGAAGTCGACCCGGGGATGGGACTCGGCCACCGGAAGGGACATCTTCGGCAGCTCGATACCACGATCGGGATAGCTTGCCAGTCCGGTCGTGGTATCTCCGCACGCGAGCGACGGGTTGCCGACCACAGCCGGATCCACCGGCCCGACACCAAGCCCCGGGACGGAGGCCGCCGATGCCGTACCGACCGTAAGTGCCATAACCAGCGCGACCGCCGTCACGGTTCGGACATTGAGGTACCCGTGAACCAATCGACGTGACAGATCCCGACCTCGAATCACTATCGCCTCCAGATGAACGTAATGTGGTGTATCGATTTACCAGATATCCACAACGATCATATTGAGAAATACCTAGCCTGGTCAACGGTTTTGGCCCCCATCCCCCGTACGCCACGAACACCTGAGGCGCATCAGCACGCTTACATGGTGCAGCGATCCATCAGCGATGGAGGCCCTTGTGGCTGGCACCCGGATGCTGAGATCATCTTGTCGCCCGGCTATCAGTCCTACCCGGCCTGGCAGTCGGAGCCGACGAATAGACCGTCGACCCCGGAAAGTTGCGGATCTCCAAGGACCTCGCTAACGGGCTGAAAGCCTGGGACAACGACTATGACGCCATCCTCGTCTTCGGCGGCCTTGCGGGGCCGAAACCTCATCCGTCCAGTCGCAGCTGTCTTGATCACCGAGGTGCGCGGGCTGCCGGCCGACGCGATCCCTCGGCGGAATCCTGCCAGTGGTCTACGCCGAGCACTGGGCGACGAAGAGATGCCACAAACTGTCCGAGTACAACAACACCACAACCGGGCGATCACCTCAGCCGGGTATCGGACGCAGGCAAAGGCGGAACGAGGAGGCGCCCAGACCTGGGACCGTGCTACATCCTTCACCGCGCAAGCCGGCGCGTTGATCGTCCGTCGGGCCGAACGCAACAGAGCCTGACGCATCGACCCGCACGGCTGGGCCTCGCGGTCTCGGCTGCGGGCCGACGGCCGGCGGATATGGAGGTCCCACCGGCTGGGCGGGGAATCCTTGCCGGTGAGCGAAGTGGAGGACCGTCTATGGTGACGGCCCCTGCGCATGTGCTGGTCCAGCGGATCCTGGAGCGGGTCAACTCCATGCCCGGCGCTCAGCCGCGGCGGATCTTCCCGATGCTGCTGCCCATGTGGAGTGTCGAGATCCGGGCTCAGTTCTGGGATGCTCAACCGTACGAGGTTGTCGACCAGTGCCGGTCACGGGTATCGGCTCGGCCGGGCTCAACGAGCCGGGCCGCCTTGCCGCGTTCTTCGGCGTGCAGCCGGCGTTGATCGAGCGTGCTCTTCGGTTCCTGGAAGCGGTCGGTCACGTGCGGCATGAAGGCGCCGTGGTGGCGCTTACCGACCTCGGCCGAAGATCTGTCGCCGTGGGCTGTCGATATGTCGTCAAGGAAGACCGGCAGGTCCTCTACTTCGATAGTTTCACCAGCGTGCCGATGCCGGAAGAACACTACGCCGGCGGAGAATGCCTCGACGAACCCGCGCTGCGCCTGTCCGGTACTCAGTCCCAGCCGATCACGGCGTTGGAGAGGTTGTCACTCAGCGCCGTCGACGACCTGGCGGCACGTGTCGGTCGCGAGCGATTCAACGTGCCTTGATCGCTCACCGCAATCGAAGCACACGAGATACATTGGGCGTGGTTACCCGCCTATGTCCTGGAATGCACGGCGGGTGGGATGCGGCGGTAGAAGCTCAGGATCGTCGCGGCGGCTCAGGCGGCGGGAATAGCTCGTGGCGGGTGTTGAGCCACTTGGCGTGTAGTCCTTCGATCGGTACCTGGCGCGACGTCAATCCGGTAGCGTCGTGAGAGGCGAACCATTCGCCGGCGCGGCCGAGCAGGTCGACGTCGACGTCGACGTCGACGTCGCTCAGCCTGTCGACTGCGGCCACCGTGGAAGCCAGCAGGCCGGTGCTCGGTAAATGTGGGAACCGAATGCAGAGTTCGTCACCCTGGCCATGGCCTTGATCCTGGCCATCGTCGGGTTTCTCAACCGGATCACCGCCAGCAGTACGTCGGCCGGATCATGGAACGGATCCAGCTCGAGGCCACCAAACTGATCAAGGAACTTCCGTACGGGGCGCAGCTGGATCACCGCTGCGGGGAGCCCACCGAGGTGCCGGACCTACCCGGGACCGACGCCGCCCTGCTCGTCCGTTCGCACGCTGTCGGATGGGTGCAGCAGGTCAGCCAACAGGCGGTACTGGCCGCTGTGCCGGCGGGCAGCGTGATCCGCCTGGAGACCCGGGGTTCGCCCCTACCTCATCCGCCACGAACCACTGGCCCGGATCTGGCCGGCACCCGACGCGGCGACCGGCGACACGCCGCCCGGCAGATCGGGGAGGCGGTCATCGTCGGCGCCACTCGCACGATGCAGCAGGACGTCGCCTTCGCCCTGCGGCAGCTCAACGATATCGGCCTGCGAGCGCCTTCTCCGGCCGTCAACGACCCGACCACCGCCATCGAGGTGATCCTGCGGGTCACCTCGATCATGCGGCCGCTGCTGCACGCCGACCTGCCGGCACAGGCGCAACGAGACGCCGACGGGCGCATCCTGCTGACCCCGTGGGACCTCGACCACGCCGAGTACGTACGGCATGCGTACGGGCAGATCCGGGCTCTATGCCGGTGTGCACCCGCAGGTGGCCCTGACCCTGGTCCGGGTGCTGCGGATGCTGCGCGACGTCACCGCCGAACAGACCGGCCGGGCCGAGGCGGTGGCGGAACTGGACCGGCAGCTCACCGCGGTGCTCGCCGACGCCAAGCGCGCAGGACTTCCCGACACCGAGCTCGAGCCGCTGACGGAGGCCGCCGGACGCCGGCAAGAATGATCTGGCGGCAAGCTGACCTCGCCCTGACAAACCCCGTACATCATCGATCTACCTTCGTCCCATGACTGACCGCCAAAGTGTCTCCCACGTGCTGCGCCGCCTCACGTTCGGACCGACCGCGTCCGAGGTGGACCGGGCGGCGAAGGTGGGGGTTGCCGCTACGGTCGAGGCTGTTCTCGCACCGCAGGCCGCCCCGCCCGGTGCCGATCTGGGCACCGATCCGCTGGCCGCACTGCCGCAGGGCGCGGACCGGGACGCCCGGCTCAAGGCCCGCGCCGAGGCCGCCGACCGTAATGCTGAGCTGGGCCGCTGGTGGCTGCGGCAGATGGCGGCTAGTGGCAGCGCCGCCGAGAAGTTGACGTTCTTCTGGCACGGGCACTGGGCAACAAGTGTCCAGAAGGTCAAGTCGGCGACCCTGATGTACCAGCAGCAGCAGACGTTCCGGCGCTACGGCACCGGCGACACCGGGCCGTTCGTCCGAGCGATGCTGCACGACCCGGCCCTGATCCTCTGGCTCGACGGTCAGAAGAACACCGCCAAGGCACCGAACGAGAACCTGGCCCGCGAGCTGATGGAGCTGTTCACCCTCGGCGTCGGGCAGTACACCGAGGACGACGTCAAGGCCGGCGCCCGGGTCCTGACCGGCTGGACCGTCGACCGCAGCACCGGCACGGCGAAACTGATGCCGAAACGGCACGACCGGGCGCCGGTGACGCTGCTCGGCCGGACCGGCACCCTCGACGCTGACGGTTACGCCGATCTGCTGGTCCGGCATGAAGCTCATGCGCCGTTTGTCGCCTCGCGGCTTTGGGTGCGCTACGGCTCAGGAGCCCCGCCGTCGGCGGCGGCGAGCGGGCGGCTGGTCACCGCGTTCGGGCCAGGCCGGAACGTGACCGCGATGCTGCGGGCGCTGGTCCTGGACCCGGAGTTCCCCGCCACCTCCGGGCAGCTCGTCAAGCAGCCCGTCGAATGGGTGGTCGGCGCAGTCCGGCAGCTCGGCATCGACGCCGCCAAGCTCGACGACAAACAGCTCAAGCAGCTGTCCGCGATGATGCGGGCGCTCGGCCAGGTGCCGTTCCGGCCGCCGTCCGTCGGCGGATGGCCGGTCGGTGCGGCCTGGCTGACCACCTCGTCGGCCCAGGCCCGCCTGCGCAGCGCGCCCACCTTGGTGGCGCTGGCCCCGGCTGCCGTCGCGATGCTGGAGAAGGCCGGTAAGTCGGACCGCCTGGACGCCCTGGCCCGGCTACTCGTGATCGACAGATGGACCGACCGCACCGCCGCCGTGCTCACCCCAGCGGCGCAGGAGCCGAAGAAGCTACTCGCGCTCGGCTTGGCCGCCCCCGAATACGCCGTGAACTGAGAGGAAATCGTCATGGATCAGCTGACTCGCCGAAAATTCTTGCTCGCCAGTGGCGTGACCGGCGCCGCGGCCCTGCTCGCCGGCGGCGCAGCTTACGGCTTGGGCGACATCCTCGGCTCCGCCGACGACCGACCGGACGGGGCCAAGACCTTGGTCCTGGTAACCCTCTACGGCGGCAACGACGGCCTGAACACCGTCATTCCGTACGGCGATGAGGCGTACGCAAAGGCCCGCCCGACCCTCGCCTACCCGGTGGACCAGGTGCTGAAGCTCGACGATGAATTCGGCCTCAACCCCGGTCTCGCCGGACTGCACAAGCTCTACAGCGCCAAGAAGATGGCCGTGATCCGCGGGGTCGGCTACCCGAAGCCCGACCACAGCCACTTCAGGTCGATGGACATCTGGCAGACCGCCGACCCGGTCCGGCCCGCGACGACCGGCTGGATCGGGCGCTGGCTCGACGCGGCCGGCGGCGACCCGCGCCTGGCCATCTCCTTCGAGCCGGTCCTGCCGCCGCTCCTGGCCGGGGCCAGGAACGCCGGAGCGACCGTACCGGGCGGCGCCGTCAAATTGCCGAAGTCCGTGACACCTGAGCTGCTGAAGGGTTTCGGCGCCGCGTCTCCGGACGACACCCCGGCGCTGGCCCGGGCAGCAGGCTGCTTCACCGACCTGAGCCGGGTGCAGGACCTGATGACCGACGTAGCCGAGTCCGCGCCGGACGAGACGCCCGACGACAACACCGAGGACGCCGGCGCCACCGCGACCGGCGGGGCCGCCGGCCCGCTGCAGCAGCAGCTCGACCTGGTCGCTCGGTGTGTCGAGGCGGGTGCGGTGACCCGGGTCTACTCGGTGTCGCTCGACGGTTTCGACCTGCACGCCGACGAGAAAGGTGCCCAGCAGGGACAGCTCGAGCGCTTGGACAAGCCGCTCGCCGCATTCATGGACCGCATGGCCAGGTCCGAGCACGGCAAAGACGTCGTGGTGGCGGTCTACTCCGAGTTCGGGCGCCGGGTTCAGGCCAACGCCTCCGACGGCACCGACCACGGCACAGCATCTTCGGTCTTCCTGCTCGGCGATGCGCTCAAAGGCGGCCTCTACGGCGAGGCGCCCAGTTTGACCGATCTCGACCACGGCGATCTGAAATACACCACCGACTTCCGGGACGTGTACGCCGGACTCCTGCGCCACGTCCTCGATGCGGAACCGGATCAGGTCCTGAGTGGCTGGAAAGGCCAACTGGACAACGCTTGGACCTAAGCCTCGATCCGTGGGCCGGGCCGGGCCGCGCCGGTCTGCGATCGCGTTGAGTACGGCGTGGAACCCGCAGTGCCAATGACGTCGCTCGCGTCCAGTTCGCCTCTACTGCCGACGCTGTCGCAGCCCAGTCTTTTCTGATACCTCTCTTCGAGCACCTGATGGTGCCCGTGCACGCTCGGGCGTCAAGCCCCGGATTTGGTGGAGAGTGGTCTCCATCAAACCCGAGGCGAAACAGACGAGGGGATACCGGGTCCCGTGGGGTTACGCGGGTCCGGAATCCGGCTCAGGGCTTCGACGAGCCCGCCGCGTTCACTATCGGTGACCGGCGGCGAGGGTGTGTCGGAGACAGGGGTTGTCACGGTCAGTGCGCAGATCAGAGATGATGTCATCGGCGGGTGGAGTCCTTGGTGTCATGAAGTCCTAGAGAAACTCCATGATCACCTTGAGGGCTTCACCCGCTTCATCCGCCTCCACAGAGGCCACTCACCCCACAAAATACCTGTTCAACGCCCCGCGCCACGAGAACGCAACAGCCCTGGCGTAGGAACCTTGATGATCTTCTGAATCGGTCATGCCCGTCTCGCTGCCGCCAACCAAGTCGCTTCTACTTTGATCCACCCAAGTCGGACACCATCACGACTTTGCCGGGGCCCTGGCACCGACCTCAAGATCGAATCCCAAACCAAAGACCGCCTTACCGACTCCATCCAATACCGAGCGATCGACGAACTCAAAGCAGAGCTTGAACCCTGGGACCTCGTCATCGGCGACGACGGGAGCGGCGAAATCGCCGACATCCGAATCACCAAAGACGCTCTGCTGATGCGTCTCGTCCACTGCAAATATTCACACGGGCCGACAGCCGGTCCCGCGTCGATGACCTGTACGAAGTCTGCGGCCAAACCCAAAAATCGGTTATGTGGCGCAAAGGAGACTTGCAGCACTTCTTCCATACTATGGACGACCGTGCACGCAAGAAGTACAGGAGTGACGGAGTCTTCCCGTTTGAGGTAGGCGACGTCAAGACTCTCTACAAAATCCAAGAAAAGGCTGCCATTCTCCGACGCAAGATGGAGATGGTGATCGTCCAGCCGGGGCTGTCAGCGACAAAGGTCACTCCACAGCAACTCAATCTCCTTGCCTCGACGCAGGCATACCTCAATACGACAATCAAAGCGCCACTCATTGTCTGGTGCAGTCCGTAGCGGCAGTGCAAAACTGAGAAACTAGCCACCACGCTACAACGCTGGTGCCGAGTCAAGTCCTCGGAGCAAAGGTGTCATGAGCCGGGAAGATTTAGCCTTGTCTGCAGGGTCGAAGAACCTGTCACGGTCGGGTTGAAAGCGCTGAGAGCATCGCTCCTGGACAAGTTCGGCCATGCACATGCAGGTCAAGTACTATGAGCATGTGCACGGAAGGAGTAACCCCTTGGACCCCTTTACTCGGCCGAGTATACTTTTCAGTGACCTGGTAAAACGTTAGTTAGCACGTCGCTGGGGCCCCCAAATGCCCTGGGGGTCAAGGGGTCGCAGGTTCAAATCCTGTCAGCCCGACGTTGTGAAAGGCCAGCTTAGCTGGCCTTTTTCATTTCCCGCCGTGAATGCTTCCGGATATCCATGACACGCATTTTTGCCCGAACGCGCGTACGGGTTGGGGAGTTATCGTTGATCGTTTCCTTCCTTCCGATCCGTGGGGGAGTGTGGCGTCGCGTCTCCACGTGAGGACGACGTCTCCCGAGGGTAGCGTTGAACAGGCGTTTCTTCCGTGACGTGGGCGGCCGTCAATCTGCGGCGGCGATCTTCAGTATCGTGGTCGTTCGATGTCTACTCTGGATGATCGTGACACCTCGGTGACACGAACGTTCGTACGGTGATCTTTGCCTGGTTGCCGCTCCGCGGCGGCGGCATCGCCCTCGCAGGGCTTGAATCACCACCACCCCTGTGCTGTTCTGCATGCCAGCGTCGTTGGGTTGCACAAAGCGAGTGCATTAGGCGGTCGGGGGAGGCTCACGGCGGTGGGGTTCACCAGCGAGGCCGAGGGTCACGATCGGGCCGAAGCGGTCTGTGGGCTGCGCCGGCCGGCCCGCTTCCGCGCCGCCGGTCGAGACCAACCTTCAGGTTCTTCCTCTCAGCGAGCTGAGCTGGCCTTCTAGAGACCCCAGTTCCCCTGATCTCGGATGTCCGTTAAGACGGGGCAGGCCAGTCTCCTAACTCTACTTGCGGAAGATTCGACTTCTCCACGTCCGGAAACGGCCGCGCTCCAAGGCTTCTCGCATAACTGCCACACAGTTGTCACGGGCAACATCTACGCGCCCCCGGTCGTAGTGCTCTTCGAGGTTCATCTCCGCGTCCGTGGTACGCACCGGTCGCTGCCACGCAGTCTTCATCTGGCCACCGACCTGGATCTTCGCTTCATTTGAGAGCAGTCTGTAGGCGCTCGCGACCTTGGGGGCCTCAATGTCGAGGAGCGCTTGGTGGAACGCGAGCCGCGAATAGATCCGACTCACTTCCTCGGTGAGTTGCTGCCGTCCCTCTATCGTGCCTGGTCTCCGCCGGATGCGGTATGGCATCTCGGCGTAGTCCTCGATGACGCTGAGTGCTTCACTGAACGTAAGGGCGCGACGCTCGCGCTGGGCGGCGCGCTTGCTCAGCCGATAGGTCAGCAATGCAGTTAGCGCAGCGCCGAAAAGCGCAATGACCGGCACGAGCACTACCGCCGTTTGTGCGGCCGTCCATTTCATGAGAGGGCCACCGTTCAGATCTGATGCAGGACGTCGACGATTCTGCCAGCCTCGTCGGCCCCCCACTGATCCGGGCCCGCACCGAAAAGCCGGTTTATGCTGTTCTGGCAGAGCATCTCATCGAACGCCTTCGGGTCTTCGCGGTGACGCCAGCGCAGCCATCTGAGCGCGTTGCGGTAGGCGGTGCGGCGTGTCGATGTCCGGTAGACGTTATCAGGGACGTTGTACAAGAGGCACTCGAGCAGGTACGACGGAGCGCTGCCCTCGACGATCATGTGTTCTCGCTCGGCCAACCGCCGTAAGCGTTTGGTCGTCCGGACTATCTCCTTGAAGAGTCCGCCGGTCCGTATGTCCTTCTCATTGCCGTTACACCGATGCTGCTTGGGAAAGTTGACGATCGGGCGGCCTTCGAGGTCGCGGAAGAAGACGCCTTGCTCGTAGGATTCTATGCCCGACGCCGGGCGTGTCGAGTAAAAGCGGTACTCCGTCGCGACAAGGATGTCAACCATTTCACCGAAGAGAGAATCGGGGCTGTCTATGTTGGCGCATCGACGCCCCATGCTGACGCTGTACGACTCTCTCAACGCGGCCAGAACATCGTCGCGGAACTCCTCCCAACCGTAAATGTCAACCCGATGAGATTCCTTCGAGTTATCCTTACGGACTTCATCAAAGGCCTCAACTCTCAGTTCAAGCGGTCCTCTCAACATGACCACGAGGTCGATGTCGCTTCCGTGCTCAAGGTAAGTGTTGTTCACTCGCGAACCTTGGCCGAATATCTCGTACGGCCGCCCGTCGAGCAGCGTGGAACGGCTCAACGTCTTACGCAGTTCTCGCTGGGCCCATGACAACAAGAGCGCGCTGGTCTGTTCCGTTCCAGCGGCGGCGCGCTGCTTGTCGGCCGAGCCGCGCGGGTGCCAGGGTTCGCACGGAAGCGTGGACACTGCGGATGGCCGGAGTGCGACGTTTTCCATCAGCCGAGCCTAGCCTCAACGCCGCTCGGTTAAGGCGGTGTGGTGGCCGTCAAGGGGTGGGTGTGTCGGTCGGGCACAGGAAAGCGGAGTTCCGGTATTGAGGTGAGTCACTCCAAGACAGCCTCGAGACCAGGAACTCCGCTTTGGTCGATCAGATTGCCATAACCCGGACGGTGCGGGTAGCCGCGGGCGTGTTCGCGCCGGGCCATCTGGGTGAGCTGACCCGGTTCATACCCTTCGAGATGGTCGACGAGGTCCTCGCCGCGACCCGCCGAACCCAGCAGCGCATCCGGCTGCTCCCGGCCCGGGTGACGGTCTACTTGATCCTGGCCGGGTGCCTGTTCGCCGAACTCGGCTATCCCCTGGTCTGGCAGAAACTGACCGCCGGGCTGGACGGGCTGGACCTGACCGAGCCGTCCTCGGGCACGCTGCACGACGCCCGGCAGCGACTCGGGCCGGCACCGTTGCGGGCACTGTTCGACCTGCTCCGCGGCCCGGCCGCGACCACCGCCAAACACGCCGTGTACTGGCGGAACCTGCTGGTGACCGTGATCGACGGGACCACCATGTCGGTCGCCGACGCTGAAAAGGTGCGGGTCCGTTACCGCAAACAACGCGGCAACAACGGCGGGGCCGGCTACCCGGCACTACGACTCAGTGTCCTGCTCACCGGCGGCACCCGCTCGATCATCGACGCCGTGTTCAGCCCGACCAGCACCGGCGAACTCGACCACGCCCGCACCCTGGCCCGCAGCCTGCGGCCGGGGATGTTGCTGCTGGCCGACCGTAACTACGCCGCCGCCGACCTGATCAAAACCATCGCCGCCACCGGCACGGACCTGCTGATCCGCTGCAAGAACGGCCGCCGCCTACCGGTCATCAGCCGCTACCACGACGGGTCCTGGCTGTCGGTCATCGGCACCGTCCGGGTCCGGATCATCGACGCCCAGATCAGCGTCAGAACCAGCGACGGCACCCACACCAGCGGCTACCGGCTGATCACCACCCTGCTCGACCCGCACGCCCATCCCGCCGGTGAACTGATCAAGCTGTATCACCGCCGCTGGGAAGTGGAGACCGCCTACCTGGAGATCAAGTCCAGCATCCTCGGCGGACGGGTCCTGCGCGCCCGTACCCCCGACGGCATCGACCAGGAAGTCCACGCCCTGCTGGTCGTCTACCAGATCCTGCGCACCGCCATGACCGACGCCACCGACAGTATCCCCGGCCTCGACCCCGACCGGGCCAGCTTCACCACCGCCCTGAACACTGCCCGCGACCAACTCACCAACGCCGCCGGAGTGATCGCCGACACCGTCATCGACCTGGTCGGCGCCATCGGCCGCGCGGTCCTGGCCCATCTACTACCTGACCGCCGGATCCGGGTGAAAACCCGCATGATCAAACGCTCGAACTCCAAATACCAGGCCCGCGGACCCAACATAGACCGACACAGCTACAAAGCCACCATAGCTATAGACATCATCACAAACCCTTGCTGACCAGCCACCCGCCCTAACCGAGCGGCGTTGAGCCTAGCCTCCGTCTTTCATTAAGCATCGGTGTTTGTCGGGGTCCGGGTCGTGGCGGGGTGTTGCCGATGGTGCTGGTGGGTGGGCAGGCGGTGTCGCCCGGCCGGAGGCCGGGTTTCTCCGTGGTTCCTGGTCGTTGGTGCGGCGGATTCGTTGTCAGGTAACGGGTTCGGGTAGCTCGGCGAGGCGTTCGAAGGCTCGGACGAGGTCATCGGTCCAGGGCCAGCCCTCGGCGATGCGCATCGTGGTGACGCGGGCAGTGCGGGTGAGTTTCGCCGCGACGTGCAGCAGCCGGTAGCGCAGCTTCTTCGGTTCGGCGGCCGCGAGCGACCCGTCCAGGAGCAGGGTTTGGGTCCAGCACAGCAGGTCGATGCCGGTCAGGGCGAGTTCCAGCCAGGCCTGGTTGATGGCGTACTGCCGTGACGGGAACCGGCCGAAGCCGGTGGTTTTGCCGGTGCGGATGCGGTCCTCGACCCGGGCGTGGCAGCGGTGCCGAACTTCCAAGAACTGGATCGAGCCGCCGCCGTGGGGTGTGTCGGTGGCGAAGACTTGGTGACGCATCCCGTTGACCTGGTCGAACAGCGACAATTGCGCACCGGGGTGCGGGCGTTCCCGGCGGCAGATCAACCGGGTGCCGGCCGGGAACGAGGCCAGCACACCGGGGTCGAGATGGTCAGTGAGCTCGACCAGCTCCGCGCCGTCGCGCAGGCTGCCATCACCGTCAAGCGCAGCCACCCAGTCATCAGCAGCGGTGATCGCGGCCCGGACCGCTGTGGTGACCGCGACCCCGACGGAGAACTCGGTGTGCATGCCGTGTTCGCGCAAGCCGCGGATATGGGCGAGGAACTCGTAGCTGCTGCCCGCCGAATCTGATCGGACAAGGATCGGGCTGCCATAGCGATATGTGTCCGGGATCTGGTGCAGGGCCTCGTCCAGGACGGTGATGTGATCGGCGGCGGTGTTGCTCCCGGCGTTACCCGCCCGCAGCATCCCGGACAGGGCCTCACCGGTGGCGTCGAGGAAACACAACAACGGGTGGAACCCAAAACTGTGCTTCCAAGTCGGCGCCGCCGCTTGCTTCTCCGAGTGCGCCAGCACGATCGTCGCGTCGATGTCCAACACGAACCCGGGCAGCGCCCGGCCCAGGACCGTGGTCGCCGGCAACGACCGGCGCGTCTCGAGCACCTGCAGCCAGGCCAGTTCCCGCGCGGCAGCGCGAGCCGCCCGCAAACGGGCCAGGGCCGCGGTGTCGATCGCGTCGAGGACCCGCCACGCCGTCGGATCCGAGGCCACCGACCCGAACAGGTCCGACTGCTGGCGTAACACCGCTAAATCCGCGATGGCCTCGCCGCCGTCGGCCAACAACACCGCCAGATCGACCGCGACGCGGCCCGGCTCGTGCGCCGGCCGACGCTGCCGGTCCAGCCCGAGCGCTTGAACGAAGCCGCTGGTCAAACCCGTCTTATCTGCCAGATCGGTGAGCAGCCGGGTGCCGGCATGACCGACAACACCACGAGCGCCACCAGCAACGACAACCTTCGGACGCGTTCGAGTACCCTGCACTCTGAAAGTGCCTTCCGTGCGGGACGATCTTGACTCTAGACAAGCCAGATCATCCCAGATCAGGAGGCACTTTCGCGTTCACCGGCCCCGCCACCGGCCGCCCTTACTGAAGGCGCGAGGCTAGTCGAGTCGAGCCAGGCAGGACGGCACGGTCTGCCACGCCTCCACCTACGGAACGTACTGGTCATGAAGTCGATTATGCATCGCTGACGTGGCAGGCCATGAGCTGCACATCTAGATCAAGATCGAGCGCTTGTACTGGGCATGAGCCGTGTCAACTCCGGCGAGTGAGCCCACGTTCGTGGCTTCAGACGCCTCGTTAACCGCAGTCCGGGAGCTGATCACCTGAATCGATTACCGCGTGAGCGAGTGGCGAGGCCTCATCGACCTGATCGGTTTGGCGATCCAAAGCTCGTCCAGTCCAGGAACGCTAGGTTTCCACGGGAACGCGTGAGCCGTTTCCACCGGATGGCGTTGAGCTTCTCCCGCACGCAGCGAGGCGGGGCCTTGCTTGGTGGTGGTGCCAAGATGGCCCGACTGCAGCCTTCGGCGCGACCGTTATGTCGCTGAGATGAAGCGCCGGAATGGGCCTGCGGGTGAGTGAGGTAGTCCGATGAGGTGGGTGCCGGAAATCGGCTCTGTGCAAGCGAGGTGAGTGCCGAGCGTTGAGGTCAGGCTGGCAGCGACGGCTGCGATGTCGGCTGCGGAGCCGTGGAAAGTAGGTACAGAGCAGCCACGGGTAGGAATGAGTTCGTCTTGAGCGGACACGTCCGTCCAGAAGGTGTGGAAGGGTTCCAGTCCTCCGTCGGCGGTGACAACCTTGCCGGCTTGCTGGTCAATGTTGTTTGGGCCCGAGGGGTTGGTGAGGGCGCTGACTGTGAGGAGCCCAAGGGTGCTGGTTCCGGCGTCCGTGGCAACCTGGGCGAGTAGTGGGCGGTCTGCGCCCGCGGCTAGCTCGTCGAGTAGTTGGCCGATGGCGCGGGAGACGGTGGCGTCGATGATCAAGTCGGTGTCGGTCTGAAGTGTGGTCAGGTTTCCCGGGATGTGGCTGGTGTGTGCTTCTACGGCGACGTCGTCGCGGATGGCGGCGTGGAGTGCCCCGAAGTTTCCGGACAGGGGATCTAATATGATCTCGGTCTGGAATGGAGATGTGCATGGCACGGCAGAAGCGGACTTATTCGCAGGAGTACCGCGATGAGGCGGTGAAGATGGTGATCGAGACGTCACGTCCGATCGCGGTCGTCGCGCGGGAACTTGGATTGCTGGACGGCACTCTCGGTAATTGGGTCAGCGCGTACAGGAAGAGTCACCCCGTGGAAGAACAGCCCCTGGCCGTGCAGGATCAGGCGCGGTTGAAGGAACTCGAACGTGAGAACCGGGAGTTGCGGCTGCAGAATGAGTTCCTGAAAAAAGGTGTGCCACGAACGCGGGAGGCTGCTTGAGGTAGTTGAGTAGCTGAGCGCGGTGCTGCATGGCAGATGAAGGATTATGGCCCTTCGGAACCGCCCTGCGGGGGGAGGTTCCAAACCACCACATGCTGCGGGAATGGTGACGTGACCGTGGTGAGCGACTGTGGAAAAGGCGTCCTTGAGGCGTCAGGTAGGGATCAGGGAGATGGTGCGCAGTCCCGTACGGGATCGCTGTTGACGCGTCGTTATTGATTAGATGGCATCGAAACCGGGTGTTACTTTTTGGCCCGGGATGAGTCTGGCGGAAACCCGTTTACTGGCCAGGTGGTGCCCGGCGTGGAGGCGACATGAACCTGGTCTGCCGCTGCCGTGCGGAACGTGGGAAGACACACTCCGATACTGCCGTGCCGGAATGTTCGGGGTGGCGATAGGGAGCTTTCCAAGCGGACAACCCGTGAGGATTTGAGTACCGAGGCGGAGTGTGTTGGCGGACCGGTTCGTAGTAGCGATGAAGCTCCTGCTGGGCGCGGTGGGGGTGGAGCGAAGGGGCCGGATTGTCCGTGGCTTGTTTGTTCGGTCAACCAGGAATGTGCTGGGAGGAGCTGCGTGGGCGAGCTGAAGTCACAGATCAAGTCGTTCGACATCTCGAAACGGGAGGTGTGGGAGGCGTATCTGAAGGTGAAAGCCAACAAGGGTGCCGCTGGGGTTGATGGCTGCACGATCGAGGACTTCGAGAAAGATCTGAAAGGAAATCTGTACAAGATCTGGAATCGGATGTCCTCGGGCAGTTATTTCCCTCCGGCGGTGAAGGGTGTGGAAATCCCGAAAACGCATGGCGGTGGGGTCCGTTTACTCGGTGTGCCCACGGTCGCGGACAGGATCGCTCAGACGGTGGTGGCTGCGCATTTGGAGAAGCGGGTGGAACCGGTGTTTCACCCTGACTCCTTCGGCTACCGTCCGGGCAGGTCGGCTCTCGACGCGGTCGCGGTCTGCCGGCGGCGGTGCTGGGACAAGGCGTGGGTCATCGATCTGGATGTATCAGCGTTCTTCGACAGCGTCCCGTGGGATCTCGTCATCAAGGCGGTGCAGGCGCATACCGATGCTGCGTGGGTGCTGTTGTATGTCCAGCGGTGGCTCGCCGCTCCGTTACGTCTACCCGACGGGACGGTGCGGCAACGTGACCGGGGGACTCCTCAGGGGTCTGCCGTATCGCCAGTGCTGGCTAATCTCTTCCTGCATTACGCGTTCGACATGTGGCTCACCCGCACTTTTCGGGGTGTGCAGTTCGAACGTTACGCCGACGACGCGGTAGTCCACTGTGGCTCCGAGCGGCAAGCCCGCGAGGTGCTGCGGGCCATCGACGGCAGGATGCGACAGGTCGGGTTACAGCTGCATCCGGACAAGACGCAGATTGTGTACTGCGGGAGGGACCGCAGTCGCGACGATACGGTCGCGACGTCGTTCACCTTCCTCGGCTTCACGTTCCAACGGCGGGGAGCCCGGGACCGTAACGGGAACATCTTCACGTCCTTTCTGCCAGCAGTCAGCAAGGCAGCCCTGAAGAAGATGAGCGCCGAGGTCCGTTCGTGGCGGCTTCATATGCACATCGGCTACACCTTCGACGAGTTCGCGCGGTGGATCAATCCCATCGTGCGGGGCTGGATGCAGTATTACGGTGCGTTCTACAAAACCGAGCTGTATCCCCTTCTACGCCGCATCAACTACTACCTGATGCGGTGGGTCCGGAAGAAGTTCAGGCGGCTCAGGACCTTCAAGAAATTCCATCGGCGTTGGAAACAGATCACGACGGCTTATCCGTCGTACTTCGCTCACTGGAAATGGGTCCACTCGATCTGGTGATCAGGGCAAGAGGAGCCCGGTGACGGGAGACTGTCACGCCGGGATCTGTGGGAGCCCGGGGGTGTGATTCCCCCGGGCGACCCGACCCGCGGCCTTCTTCGCCCAGGATCATCGGTAAGCGACGTCTACGAGCTTATCGATGCCGAGAAGGCTGCGTTTCCCATCGTGATGATGTGTGCTGAATTGGAGGTGTCCCGGTCGGGCTACTACGAGTGGCGCGACCGTCCGGAGTCGGCGACCGCGGCACGTCGTGGTGTCCTGCTGGCCGCGATCACGGCGATCTTCCACCGCCATCAGGGCCGCTACGGCCACCGGCGGGTCCATGAGATCCTGCGACGTCAGGGTCGGCGGTGCAGTGTGGAACTGGTCCGTCAGTTGATGGCCCAGGCCGGCCTGCGGGCCGCCCAACCGCGCAAGTGGCAGGTCACGACCCGCCCGGACAAACAGGCCGCGGCCCGCGTGCCGGATCTGGTTCGCAGGGACTTCACCGCGGACGTCGCCGGCGCCAAGCTGGTCGCGGACATCACGTACGTGCACACGTGGCAGGGCTGGATGTACCTGGCGACGGTGATCGATTGCTACTCGAAGGCTGTCGTCGGGTGGGCGGTCGCGGACCACATGCGGACCGAGTTGGTCATCGACGCTATCGAGATGGCGGCCCGCAACGTCCGCATACCGAAAGGTGCGATCTTCCATTCTGATCGCGGCAGTCAATACATGTCGCACGAATATCGCCGGAAGCTGAAGAAACTGGGTCTGCGGTCCTCGGTCGGCCGGACGGGTGTTTGCTGGGATAATGCCCTGGCGGAATCGTTCAACGCCAGCCTGAAGAATGAGATGGTCAACCGGACGGCCTTCCCGACGAAAGCTCACGCCCGAGACGCCATTGTGCGTTACGTCGAACTGTACTACAATCGCCAAAGGATCCACTCGGCGCTCGGTTACAAGACGCCGTTCGAGGTTCTCAGTGGACGCACGGACGACACATTAGCGGCGTAAAAACACGCTAAAAGAACTGTCCGGAAAACGCGCGGCATTCCAGCGAGGCGTTGGCGGAGCGCTTCGGCTTTCGCTTCGCCGATGTCGTTCTCTGTGAAGTTCTGCCGGACGAGAAGTCCTCCGGTTACGGTGCCGGGGTCGCAGAGGATGAGGCGTTTGACGCCGGCTCGGGTGATGAACTCGGCGATCCAGGATCCGAGTCCGCCGCAGCCCCAGATTTGGATGGTCTTGCCGAGGTAGGCGTTTGTGGGGCGGGTGGTGTCGCGTCGGGTTGTGACGCTTCCACGTTCGTCGGACACGGCGTACCACTCCACGGGTGTCTGGGTGTCGAGCGTTTGGGCGTTGATATTAATGACCGGGTCGCGTCGGCTTCGGACGCGTCGGCGGAGTTCGTCAGCCGTTCTGGCGGGAATTCGGCCGGCAAGTAGATGAGGAGGTCCGCCGGAGGGGTGTGGGATCGCGAGGATGAACGTTTGAGGCGCGCCTGCGGGATTTCGGCACGCGGCGGCGGCAAGCGCGGTGAGAAACGCCGTTGCTTGAGGCAGAGAGCTCGGCATTCCAAAGGCCTTGGGCGTGATTGTGGTTTCGAGGCGAGCAAGTAGGTGGTGTAGTCGGGTGCCTGCTCCGAGTGGCAGTGGGTCCTCGACCTGGAAGACCACGGTCTGGTGTTTGCCCGGATGACTGCGACCGTAGTGAAGGTCTTGGCGGCGCTCCGACCGGACGGTCAGGACGGCGGGCTGTACCTTTCTGGGCTTGCCGGACTCCCGAATCACGATCGTGGGGGTGCCGGGTGTCCGGTGGAGGACGCCACCGACGGCGTGGAACAGGGCCGCGTGGGGGTTAAATCTGGCCGCTGCGGCGTCCGCGAGCCACTCGTAGAGCCGGTCGATCGAGCTGGCGAAGCCCCGCTGTGGGTTCCACTCTCGCGCGGGATCGAGGTAAATGCACAGTTGCTGTCCCTGCAGGACGTGTGGGTAGCCGAGGAACCGGTCGTGGTCGACTTCGACGAGTGGTGGCAGCAGCTGGTTCGGGCCGATCCACAACAGGAATTCTTCTCGTTGTAGCAGCGGGAGACCTCGAGGTGCGCGAGGCAGGTCGTCGGTCCGTAGCCGTATGCGTGCTTGAACGAGTCCGAGGCCGGCGGGCTGTGGTCGGCCGAGGAGTTCGAAATCGTTCGGCAGGGCGGCTGCGACTGCTCGAAGTTCACGGGTTGCCGTCTTCTGCCAGCCCGTGAATTGGGTGCGCATGCGTTTGGTCACCGCCGCACCGCCTCGTCACCCGGCTCGGCCAGAGCGGCCCGACGAGGAAGTAGCGGGCGTTTCGTTCCCGCCGGCGACTCCGCCCGCGGTGCCGGCGTCACCGAACTTGGTGCTCGAGGATGACGTCTTCGGCGCCTGGAACTTGTCTCCGAAGATGTTTTGCCATTTCTCGACGCTCATCTCCTCGTCGTTCTCGTGGTACGCGTCGTCGATCTCACCCGCGTGGGTGTGGATGCGTTCGCGGAAGTAGGCGTAGGTCTCCTGGGTCCATCGGTGGTCGAAGTTGACCGACGTGTTGGAGGGGTCGGCGATGGACGGCGTGGTCCAGTTGGCCTGGAGGTATTGGTCCAGGTCGCTGATCATGTGGAGCAGAGCGGTGGGCAGGTCGCTGTAGTAGCCGGGGTCGCTGATCTTGTTCCACTCGGAGACCTGTCCGCCCAGGAGGGTGGTGATGAGGATCGACTTGGTTCCGGTGAACGAGTTCCGGTTGTCGCGTAGGAACTTGAGCAGGCGGATCACCCTGCGCAGGTTGCCGTTGGCGATCTTGTCTTTTTCTTTCATCCACTGGGTGAAGCCGGATGGGTTGGTCGTCTCGAACTGCTCGGCGTCGCGGTTGATGATCACTTGGGTGCCGTCGCCAAGGATGACGTACGGGACGATGTCCACGTGCATCTGATTGTTCGCGTACTGGACGTAGACGCAGCGGCACTTGCGGCTGTGCGGCATGTCGCTGTAGTCCGAGTGATGATGAATGACGTGGTAAACGGCGTTGATGTACTCCTGGACGTTGTCTGACCAGTCGAGCTCTTCCTTCATCTGGAGAAGGAAGTCCGCGTCGAACGGCTTATCGTTCTGCGGGCTGATGATCGTCTCCTGGGCCCAGGAGCCCTGCGGGATTTTCTTGACGATCCTCGGGCCGAGGTCGGGGTCCGCCTTTAGCGCCGCGTAGATGGCATCAACACGGCCGGCCAGTGTGTCGAGGTTGAATTGGCTCAGGTTGACTGTGTTCTTCAAGAAGTTACTGAAGTAGTCGGTGTGCTTCATCGGCATCCCTGTGGTGGTCCGTCGTAACTGGCTGCTGGTACGTCTGCCAGCAGCGTCCGTTGCGTGAGTCCGAGGCCGTGATTGGTCAGGTGTTGACCAGGACGACGGGTGTGTAGGTGTCGTGCTGCCGCTCATACACCTCGGCCGGCGGCTGAGCGCCGCGCATAAGGGCGCGGCCCATCTCGATAGCAGCGGTGATTGGTGCGGCAGCGATGAGGTGCCAGGTCGTGGCGCCGGGGCAGGACCGCTCCACCTCGGCGAGCAGCGTACGCCAGTGGCCGGCGAAGTTTTGTAGGGTCTGCGGGTGCGAGAAGAGGTTGGGGCCGAAGCGATCGGCCGTAGGCCTGATCTCGAAATACGCAAGGCTCTGCAGCGGGTCGGGAAGGTTGCTCCGCTGAATTTCGGCTGTGAGGGAGACGGCGAGCACTGCCTCGTTGCGGGACGTGGCCTTGACGTCAGCCTTGCTGACGAAGTCGTGGATCGAGCCGTTGGCGTCCCACCGCCAGCCCTGGTCGCCGTCGCGGTGTTTTTGGTAGAGCCGGGTGTCGGTCTTGTCGTCCAAGCGAGAGCCCAGGTAGACCAGCAGCGGGATCGGGGCGATCGCGAAGATGGACAGATGCTCGACTTCGCCGCTGGCGACCGACTGCTCAACGAGCCGGAGTGCGGCGTCGATTTCCTCCTGCGCCGCCCGCCAGTAGGTAGAGCGGTTCGGATCACCAGCGATCCTGCAAAGGAAGTCGCCCTGCCAGCGGCTGTCGACCAGGCCCAGGTATCCGTCTGCGAGGAGTGCGTCTGCGGTCTGCCGTTGTGAGGCTATGGCCGTAGCGCCGCGGACCAGGCCGCCGACGCGAAGCGCGGCGCTGCGTCGCATTCCGCCACTGGTTGCGGCTACCCGTATCCGGTCCTCGTGTTTCTTCTTCAACGCTCGGAGGCGTTCGGGCGTGAAGTAGGCGACGTGGTCTTCGTCATCGATCAGCCGGTGACAGGCGTGGCAGAGGAGTAGGAGGTTCTCTTCGGCTTCCCGGTCGATAATGTTCTCGGCGAGACCGCGTGGCGAGCCCTTTGTGGGGGTGGCGCCGACGTTATGAGCGAGCTCGCCCGCCAGCACGCTATGCAGGTAGGTCCGGCTGCCGAGGAGCACAATGGAGCACATGACACAGCAGCCGGCCGCCCTTGCCCAGAGGGCGAGCCGGACTGGTTCCTTGATGTCCCCTCGCTTAACCGAGGTGTCCCGAGCCTGCTTCGACGCCACGAGGCGCATCGTATCGGCGGGGTCCGACAAAATTGGAGTGCCTCGTTGCGTGTAGGTACCCCGCTCGGGTGATTCAGTCGGGGCAGGGCATCCCTACGCGCTACGAGCGTGCCCTTGCCCAGACGCGGGTGGTGGCCACCCGACTGCGGTCAAACGAATTGGTTGGTTGGGGGAACAGCCCAGGTAAGGCCGCGCTGCTCGTATGGCGGCTCTTGTGGTTCGACGATGTCGACCAGGGTCGCCGGAAGAGCGCATTCTCTAGTTAGGTCATCGATCGCGGCTCGGCAGGCCAGTTGGGCAGCGTTGACCACCGACGTCGGTGGGGTCAGCGATACGGGATCGTCGCAACCGTGCTCGGTTGTCGGGGTTTCGCCTCGGCCGGGGATGGGCCGGTGATGCTGTTCGCGGCCTCGCAGCGGGAAGCGGTCGACGCGGACGATGCCGCCGTGTCGTTCGACGCAGACCGAGATGACGGTGCGCTGAACTGTGTTGCTGGCCCAAATCAGTAGCGAGGAGGCGCGGGCGTCGCCGGTGGCGTCGATGACCAAGTCGTGTTCGCGTAGCAGCGTGACGGCTTGCTCGGGCGTCGTGATCTGATCGTTGCGGGGGTCGACGCGGGTGGTGTCGAAGCCGAGGTCGGCCAGGCGCCCGGTGACGGCGACGACCTTCGGGTGCCCGACCCAGGGTTCGCCGGCGAGGTGGCGTACGAGGTTGCCTGGCCGCAGCAGTTGCCCGTCGATCAGTGTTAGCGCCCAGACACCGTGGCGAAACAGCAGTTCAGTAACGAACGATCCGACAGCCCCGGCTCCCACCACCGCTACCTTGCGGCCGGTGAGCTCGCTGGCCGTCGTACCGGCGCGTAGCAGTCGAGTAGGCACGCTGGTGTCGGCGGCTTCACAGGCCTGGATTTCGATCGGCGTTTGCCGGGTTGCGGAGGAACGCGCGGTCAGGGCGAGTACTCCGGAGGAGGAGCCGCGCCGGTACCGCAGCACCAGGTACGTCACGATACCGGCGCCGATGAGCCAACCGACCTGGCCGGCGTCGTCGCCGAGCAGGGGACGAAGTGACGCCCAGTCTTCGATCGGCTGGGCTACCTCGCCGATGTCGGCAACCCAGGCCAGCTGCCGGTGCCGCCGGCCAATCGTGGGTGTGCCGTGATGACGCCGTTTAGGCCGCGCGGGAGGTGCCTGGACTTGGCTGGTGATTGTCACGCGCCTTTTGTCGGGGGAAGCGCTAGTGCGTACACAGCCGTTGGTGGCGGTCAAAGACGGCAGGTCGTAGAGCACCAATCCGCTCGCGGTCGGCAGGTACCGTTCGAGGTCGCAAGCCGAGTCACCGGGCCAGCCGGCCTCGGTTTGCTGCAACCATGTAGCCACCCTGCACAGGAATTGCACAGGGTCGCGCCACGGCGCGTACTCCACCGGTGTGTCGGACGGCCACAGACATAAGCTGCCGTCCCGTTCGCGGTGGAAGGTCAGCGTCAGCGGAATACCCGCCTCGAGCACGCAGACCCGAGGCGGTGTGAACGGGTACGCGGCGGTCAACGTGACCTCGACGGTTGCCGTGACCTCCTGTCCACTACCACCGCGCCATCGGACCGGGCCACGCAGCGTGTCGCCTTCGCCAGTGAACCCAGCGAGGGTCAAGATGCGGTGAAAATCTTGCCGCTCGGTCGTGAGTTCCCGCTCCCAGGACTTCGTCACGCGAAGCGATCGCTTCCTGCCGGGATCCGCGTGGCAGTCACCGTCGACTGGCGGGTAATGGCCCCGGTCGCGACGGCTTGCGCGGCGGCGCGGGCGGCTTGGATCCCGAGCGCAAGCGCGGTCCGGTCAACCATCCCGTCCGGGTCTTGGGCGTCGCCGATGGCAGTGAAGTCACGTTGTGCCGCTTCAAGCCACTCGAAGAAACGTCGGGCGCGGACCGGGTGTCCGATCCATCGGTCGGCGAAGTTCTCGCCCGGCTCGACCGGGTTGGCGATGACGTGCCGGCCGAAGCGGGACTCGACGTGCTCAGGCATCTCATGGACGACGTGATGCAGCACATTGAACAGGTCGCCGCCCGCCTCGTAGGACTGGGCCGCCAGGGTAGTGATGATGATCGAGGAGGGGCGGTTGCCGAGGTCGTTCCTAAAGTAGATGTCCCGGTGCCGTTTGAGCGCCTGGACAGTCCGCTGCAACGTGGTTTTGAAGGCGTTCCGCGGCAGCTGTTCGACGTTCATTTGGCGAGACTCGGCGATCGACAGCGCACCTTTCAGCCACTCGTCGTGTATGACGTCGAGGAACCAGTCGGCATAGTCGGTCGGGGCCGAGGGATGCCAGCGGGCGCCTTCGGTGTCGGTGGCCCAGATGCCGTTCGGCTTGGCGTCGGCGTTGGGGATGGCGGGCAGGATGTCCATGTGGAACGGGAACAGGTCGTGGACGAATGTCCAGCACCGGCGCCCTTCGTCGTCGAGTGTGAGTCGCAGGTCGGGGTTCTCTTTGACGAACTGCTCCAGCGCGTCGCCCACGTCTGCCTTGAGGTCTTCCGGGTCAATCTGGGACTTCTGGAGGTCGTGCCGACACACCATGTCCAAGTCGTACTCGTCACGGCGGTGGATGAGAGCTGTCACGGTGCCAAGCCGCATGGATCCCTGCGGATATAGTGCGCCGCCGGTGCCGCTGCCCGTCCAGTAGGTGCTTAGGAAGTCGCAGGCCACCTTGTAGGCGAGCTTGGCGACCTGGAACTGCTCTTCCGGGATGTCGAACGACTCGATCCCGGCGCCAAGCACCTGGGCCAGTTGATCGTCACGTTTCATGGTTGTCGAAGGCTCCTTCTCTTTAGGCAGCAGTGATCTCACGTTCGGCGCGGACCACTTGAGGCCCGGTCCAGCTGACAGCGAGAACCGTAGTGGCCGCCTACGACAGGAATTTCGCGAAGAAAGATCGTCCTGACGGGCCAGGTGCGGTTACAAGCAGCAAAGGATCTCCGTTCTCCCTCGCCATGGCATGGTTGTGCCAACGTGGATAGCCGATAGACGGAGAAGGATGGCCAGACCAGGTGTTGGGCGGCCGGGGGCTCAATCGAGCGGGACTTGCTCGGCGCTGCGTTGCGGGGCCTGCGGCTCTTTATTTCGATCATCGCCTGATCGAGTGACATCGACACTTGCGGGTTGCTGCGTGCGACGCCCGCTCGTTGGTCAAGGTGAAGGTTCCTCTTATCTGGGAGCCATGACTGGAGCGGAGGTGCGGACCATGTCCGATACTGAAGCGATTATTCAAGATCCGGTGACGGGGTTGTTCGGGTTCCGGCTGGAGATGGGCCGTGACCACGGTGGGATCCGGATGCAGGTACGGCGGACCGGTTTCGTGACGGAGCGGGCTGCGACCATCGAGTACGACCGGCTGTGTCGGCAGCGGGACGCCCGGCATCCGAAACCGCGGCTCAGCGACAGCGTGCAGAGCATCTGTGAAGACTGGGTGCTGTCCCGGGAGCAGGAACTCGAGCCGAACACCGTGTACGGCTACCGGTGGCTGTTCGGTCTGATCTACCCGTACGTGGGTGGCGTGCGCGCCAGACGGCTCAGTGCCCGGATGGTCGAGCGTGCCTATCGGGAGTTGGAAGGCTGCGGTTACTCCCGTACCACCCTGCGGACGCTGAATCTGGTGTTGGCGAAGGCCTTCGTGGAGCAGGTCGGCCGGACCTTGGGTGCGCGTAGGCCGCGCGAGAGCGACAAAGAGCGACCGGTGTGGTCGCTCGACGAGGCGCGGCGTTTCGGAGACCACGTCGCGGATGATCGTCTGTATCCGTTGTGGCGACTGCTGCTGGTGACTGGGCTACGGCGCGGTGAGCTGTGCGCTCTACGCTGCGGTGACCTCGAGCCGTTGCAGGGCACCTTGACCGTGCGGCGGCAGCTGGTGGTCGAAGATCCCGGAAGCCGGGTTCGGGTGAAGCCGCCGAAGTCGCACAACGGCGTTCGAACGCTGGTCCTCGATCCGGTGACACTCGAATTGCTCGGGCCGCTCGCAGCGGGACCGGCGTCGCGGTATGTATTCGCCGGCCGCTGGGGCCAGCCGATCCGCCCGGACAACCTCACCGACCGGTTCAACCAGCTGGCCGCAGCCGCGAAGGTCCGGCCGATCGGCCCGCACCAGATTCGGCACCTGATCGCGTCGACGCTGCTGGACGCCGGCTACGGCGTCCACGAAGTCGCTGAGCGCCTCGGCCACGATCCGGCCACCCTCATGCGCTATTACACCCGAGTCAGCGCGGCCAGGCGCCTGCAGGCCACGGACCGGATCGCCGAGCTGATGGCAGCATCCGAAATCCAACCAAGGCCGCTGCGGAACTGGGCTGGCTGCACCACGAGCCTTCTCCCTGACGAAAGCAGACCCGTGGAGAACCGCACCAGCTGAGGCCCGGAAGGACGTATCCGGCTCTGAGCAACCGCGGGCGGAACCATGCGGGACACGACTCCAAGACTGGCCCGCCTGCATTGCCCGTCGGTGGAATTGCCACGGCCATTTAAGATTCGATGGGATCGAGTAACGGAGAATGTTCGACATCGCGGGTTGACGCCCAAGGGAGTTGACGTAAGAATCGTTCGCGAAGAAAAAAGTGCAAGCATGATCGGGTTCCGAGTCAAGTGCGGTCGATCCGTTGGTGGATCAGCACGCCGCTCATCGGATGAATCGGCTCGCTAGAGCGTCGGCAGAACACTGATAAAGTTCCAGGAGAACTCGTTCGAGGGATCTCGGAGAGCAAAGCCGCTGGTAGGCGGCCTGTGGTGGGTGCCTCAAGAGGTAGTTGGCAGCGACACCTTTAATCGGCCGGGTATACTTATCAGCGACCTGGTAAAACGTTTGTTAGCACGTCGCTGGCTGGGGGTCAAGGGGTCGCAGGTTCAAATCCTGTCAGCCCGACCGGGTGTGACCAGGGGATATGCCTCTCGCGGCATATCCCCTGCGATCGTTGAGGGGCGGTGTTGTCGCCTCGCTGTCGCAGACCTGCACGCAGCCTACACCCGCATCAGGCCGCTCGGGCGTCGGCAGCGTCCAAGGCCGCGCAGGTGGCGCTGACCCCGTCGTCGGCGGCGTCGCGGGTGAGATGGCCGTAGAGGTCGACGGTGGTGGCCACGTTCTTGTGCCGCAGTGTCTTGGACACCACGGCCAGCGGCACGCCCTGGTTGATCATGATGGTGGCGGCGATGTGCCGCAGGTCGTGCACCCGGATGGCCGGCAGCCCAGCTTCGGCGGTGAGCCGGCGCAGGTGCTCGAGCACGTACTGCGACCGTAGCGGCTGCCCGTCCGGTCGGGCGAACACCAGATCGAGGTTGTCGTAGTGGCGCGCGGCCAGCTGCTGCCGGCGCTCACGGCGGCGCTGCCGCTGCAACGCGTCCACGGCCCGGGTGGACAGGGCGACCCACGCCTGGCTGCCACGGGTTTTGGGAGCGTTGAACATGCTGCGGGTGTTGTCGACGCTGACCAGGGTCCAGCGAACGAACAACGTCCGAGCCGCCAAGTCCACATCGGCCCAGTGCAATCCCAGGACCTCGCCCTTGCGCATCCCGGTGCAGATCATCAGCTCGAACAGCTCCGCCAGGGGATCCTCGACGGTGTGGCAGTGCCGCAGGAAGGCGCTCGCCTCGGCGGTGCTCCAGCAGGTGAGCTCGGGCTGCGGCGTTCGAGGGATCTTGGCGAAGCGGGCGGCGTTATGGGGGAGCCGGTGGTTGCGACGGGCGTCGTTCAGCGCGCTCGACAAAGTGGTGATGCACCGGCGCAGGGTGACCAGGCCCCGGCCGGCGGCAAGTTCGCGCTGGACGAACTGGTTGACGTGCTCGTGGGTGAGCCGCTCCAGCGGTAGCGTCCCGAACGCGGGGATCAGGTCATTGCGCAGGTAGTCACGGTAGCGGTGCACCGTGTTGACCTTGAGGGTCGGTGACTTGGTCTCCAGCCACTGGGTGAGGTAGCTCGCGACCGTTTCGCTGTCGTCCAGGCTGACGCCGGCGCGTTCACCGTCGAGCACATGGCTCAGCGCGGCAGAGGCTTCGGCCTTCGTGGCAAAGCCGGTGCGGCGCATGGTCTTGCGTTTATCCAGGCTCGGCAGGTCGACGGCGAAGGCCCAGGTGCCGTGCCGGGCGGTCGGCAGCTTCGGGCAGCGGGCGCCGAGCTGCCGGCCGTTACTGTCGCGGCAGGCGCAGCAGCGGTAGACCCGGCCCCGGTGCGGATTCGGCCTCATGATCCTCCTCCTCAGTAGAGGTGAGCTTCGTCGCCTCTACCGGTGCCCTGTTCGGCTGCGACAACATCGCGACAACCCCGCATGTCACCCCTGCGTGTGACCCCCGTACTTGTAGCCCGGTCAAGGGATGCGGGCTCGACCGCTTCGGTGGATGGGTTCGAGGGGTCAACCTTGTACGGCCCTCTGCTCCGTTGATGGAGGCCACGACGCTGTCTCTTCGTTCAGGGTCGCCCGTTTAGGCAGACGCGGCTAACGTCCGTGGCGATCTTGCGACGACGTTCGGTGCGAGCGACTCCCGCATGTGGACAGACCTCGGCCGTTATCTCGTCGAAGCCCTTGGCTTGCGGGCGGGTCCTGGGACGATCTCCCGGCTCGGCAAGGGAGAGCGGGTGGGGTCCCGCTCAGAGAGCTGGCGGGCACCGGGGCGAACCGCAAACTCCGATGACTTCCCGCACACGCGGGATCATCATCGATTCGGCCACGCCGATGGGCTCGGTTTCTGGCCAGCCGACGTCTCTCTCACCGGGTCGAGACAGTGACCTTGATAGCAGTAGTCGGATTCCGCATGGACTGTCGCGGGTGGCGCCGCGGCTGGCTCACAATCGTACTGACACGTCGAGCCGAGCGATGTTCTGTGCGTATGGGTGTCCCGGCGCTCTGGCCGGCATGTTGACACTGTCGACAGTGTTGGCTGGCGTGTTCTGGGACGACCTGGTCGACGTCGTGACGCGCCACCAGAAGCTGGCCGAGAGCGTGGCCTGTGCTTCCTACACTGACCGGTGAGGGGAGGTGCCCGCCTGAACGGAACGGGCACCTCCGAGTCAGATCAGGCTGTCATCTCGAGGCGACCGGGACCTGGCTGTACGGGCGGAGGGTGACCGGTCCGAACAGTCCTTGTTCGATGCGTGCGGTGCCCACACGGTTGAACATGGGGGTGGCGACGCGTACCTCGATGGTGTTGGTGCCGCGCCTCAGATAGGGCCCGATGTCGATGTTGTTCTTAAAGCTCTGATCGATCGGAGGCAGCGCTTTGCCGTTGACGGTGACGCGTGCGGTGTCGACGGCGCTGCCGAGGTCGAGGTAGGCGCCTTGGCCCTGCCGCCATCCGCGGTCGAGGGTGACGGTGGTGCGGTAGGTGCCGATGCCGGCCTTACTCTCCAGACCGGGTATGGCGGTCCAGGAGGGCAGTTTGCCGTCGGTGGCGGTCACGGTGAAGGGGCCGACGGGTGTCTTGACGGTGGTGAAGACGGGGTTGCGGGGAGTCTGCGGCAACGGTGCCTGGTTGGGTCCGGGTTCGTAGCTCTGCACGTCGAGCTGCCACATTCCGAGGGTCTGCTGGGCCTCGGCGGCGGGCACGGTCGTGGTGACCGTTCGTCCGCCGGCGAGGGTGGTGGTGACCGTGCCGCCGGTCGCGGAGCGTACGGCTGCGGTGTTGTCGGTTTGGTAGACGACGCTGTCGGCCGTGGAGCCGGTGACCAGGTTGCGGGGGCGGGGCTTGCCGTCGAGGTTGGTGCGTGACAGCGCGATCAGCGTGGCGTCGTTGGCGCCGAGCCGGACGGGGAGCTGGACGCCCTGCTTGGCGGCGGTGAAGCGGGTGAGCCGGCTGATCGTGCCGTTCCAGGTGTCGAGCAGGAACGGCGCGCCGGAGCCCTTGAGGGTCAGGTTCTGCTCGACCGCGGAGTTGGTGCGGTTCCAGAGGAAGTAGTAATCGGTGGTGGGAGTGCGCCGGACGATGGCCTGGATCGCAGCCTCCGGTTTGTCGCGCTGCACGCTCGGGCGGATGCCGAGCCCGGCCAGCGCGGCCGGGAGGTCTGCCTCGGTGGCGGCCTGGCGGACGGTGCGCATGGCCAGAAGGCGGGCTGTCAAGGACTTCAATTCGGCGTCCTCACGGGCGGTGTCCTTCCCGCCTGGGGTGCGGTCGGGCAGCGTGCCGACGAAGACGATCGGCATCCCGGCCTGGGCGAGGCCGATGAGCTTGCGGGCGATGTCCACCGGGAGCGTCGCCTGGTTGTTGAGGACCAGGGCCTGGTAGCCGGAGGTGGACGCGAACAGCGAGCCGTTGCGGTAGGTGGCGTCCTTGCCGCGCAGGAACTCGGGGCTGAGGTATTCGTAGAGGTAGCCGTTGCGGGACAGGGCGGAGTCGCCGGCGAACTGGGCCCCGGTGGTGGAGACGCCGTTGCTGGTGCCCTTCATGCCGTAGTCGTGGTAGTAGACCGCGACGTCCATGTCGGGCCGGCCCTGCCGCAGCGCGAGCTGGATGCGGGCGAGGTGGTCGTTGACCGTGCGGTGGTCCTCCCAGCTGGGCACGCGGGGGCCGTAGGCGTCGCCGACGTTGAAGCCGGTGGCGCCGCCGGGTCCCCAGGCGTGGTCGCCGGGCCAGACGGCGGCGGGACCGTTCTGATAGGTCCAGCCGTGCCAGATGAGTTGGGTGACGCCGGCGGCGTAACCCTGGTAGGCCCAGGCGAGGGTGCCGACGCCGGTGCCGATGGTGTCGGCGTCGCCCCAGGGGCCTTCGAGTTTTTGGCCGTAGCGGGCGCGGAACGAGGCACAGCATTCGGAGGAGACCAGCGTGTTGCCGTTGAGGTGGGCGCCGGTGGCGGTGATCCGGAAGTTCTCCTCCGGGCCTTCGTTGTTGTTGTTCGCCGCGATCGACTCGTTCTCGGGTACACCGATGTTGGCGGAGGCCCAGCCGGTGTCGATGGGGTCGCCGTAGGTCTGGGCGCGCATGGCGGAGCCGAACTTGTTGGCCCAGTTCTGGTAGGTGGCCAGGTATTTGGTGATGTAGAGGTCGCTCCAGGTGTTGCGGTAGTCGGTGCGGATGCGGGCGCCGATGCCGTCGCCGAAGTCGAACGGCGGGGTGGTGGTGGCATTGCGTCCGGTGCCGGCGATGGCGGGCAGCGCGGTCGTGAGGGGGTATCCGCGGCGTTGTTCGAACTCGCGGCGGAAGTCCCCGGTCCATTTGAGGGTCCCGGACAGCTCGAGCGAGTCTTCGAAGAAGGTGCTGGTGCCGGTGCGGTTGATGTCCTGGATGAGCTTCTTGACGGTGGGGTTGAGCAGCCGCTGGTCGAAGAAGTCGGTCATCACCTTGGCGCCGGCGGTGCTGAGGTGGTCGACGGCGAGGTTGGGTGATCCGGCCTGGTAGCCGCGCAGGACGGATCCGTCGGCGGTCTGGTAGTACGCCAGCAGGGTCCAGGGTAGGTCGCCGGTGGGTGCGGTCCAGCTGATCCGGCCGTCCGCGGTGACATTCTTGGTGAGGTCCTTGATGGTGGTGCGGTCGAGTAGGACCGGGGCGGGTTGGGTGGCACAGTCGGCGGTCTGGCACCGGGCGGCGAGCACGGCGACGAGTTTCTTGGTCGCCTGGTTGGCGACCGGGTCACCGGCCGGGTGCGCGGCGGTGAGGCGGTTGAGCTTGATGCCGGTGCCGTCCGGGGTGCGCACCGGTTCCCCAGCCGGGTGCGGGCCGGCCAGGGCCGGGGTCACGCCGATGCCGGTGCCGAGGGCGCGTACGGCGGTGGTGGCGGCGTGGTCGGCGGCCAGTGCAGTGGTGAGGGTGACTGCGGTTCCGTTGACGGCGGCGACGGTGCGGATCTCGCGGGCGTTGCCGGTGTCGAGGTGGAGGGTGTCGCCGGCGGCGATGCCGGTGGCGGCAGCGACCGTGATGGTGGTGGCGCCGGCCACGACCGCGGCGGTGAGGGTGGTGGCGCGGCCCGGGGTGCCGAGCGAGGTGACGGTGACGCGTTCGTCGCCGATCAGCAGGGCGCTTCCGACGGTAAGGGTGCTGGGTACCGCGGTGACCGGGACGGTGGTGGCTCCGGCGACGGTGTCGGCGAAGGCGGTGGTGCAGGCGGTGGTGGCCGTGCCGACGCCGTCGACGGTCACGGTCTCGGCCGCCGTGCCGCTGCCGACGGTGATCCGGTCGCCCCGGCCGAATCCACCGACGGCGGGCACGAGCAACCGGGTGGCGCCGACGGCGGCGGGTGAACAGACGGTTGTGCTGATGGTGGGCGGGTTCGTGGTGGTGGCGGGCAGGGCGCCGCTGAACGTGGTCCCGGCGTTGACGAAAGGCGCTGCCGGAGATGAGTTGCTGCTGGGCGGTGGGGTTGTTGATGCTGGTCGTCCCGGGGATCACCGGTGGGTAGTAGGGGCCGAGGTTCTGATCGAGGATGAGGCCGTTCTTGCGGGCTGCGGCCAGCATGACTTCGAGCTTGTGGGCGAAGCCGGGCTGGTCCCAGCCGTACTGCTGCAGGAAGGCGGGGGCGGTGCCGCCCGGGCCGGTGACGACCATCGGGTGGATTTCCGCGCCGCCGGCGCCGGCGGCTTTCATCTGCGCGATCTCGGCGGTCAGTTCACTGTCGTCGAGGTAGCCGCCGGGCAGCCACCACCGGTATTTGGGCCGGACAGAGGTGGGCGGGTCGGCGAAGGTCCGGACAGTCAACGCCGGCGCGGTGATCGGGGGAACTGTGCCGGACGGCTGGTGCCGGGCCGAGGCGGTGGCGCTGGTGGTGACGAGGGCGGTCACCGTCAACGCGGCGACCGTTGTGCTCCATCGGGAAACTTTCACACCATTCTCCAATGAATCGTTTCAACGGAGGAAAGGGAACAGCGGAACAGCAGACCGGCGCATTCGGGAGTGTGTCGCCGGCCTGGCATCGGTTTCCGGGAGGGTTTCGGTCAGGGACTCACCTCCAGTCGTTCCGATCGCACGTGGTGACGCCCGGCGCTCACGGTGGTGGGCGCGGTGCCGGGCAGCAGGACGGTTGCCGTGGCGCCGGCCGGGACGGTGAGCTCGACGTGCCAGCCGTCGTCGCGTCGTCGCCAGTCGACGGCGGCCTCACCACGCACGGTGGTGTGCGTGAGGCGGCCCCAGGGGACGCGGTCGTCGTCGATGGGCTGGACGTCGAAGCCGGCCCAGCCCGGTGCGGTGGCCTTCAAGGCGCCGGCGTGTTGCTGGATCCACGCCGAGACCGACCCGAGGAAGTAGTGGTCGTGGGAGCGGGCTGTGTCGTCCCAGGACTCCATGAGGGTGTCGGAGCCGGCGCGTCGCCAGGGCTCCCATCCGGGTGCGGTGCGCTGGGTGGCAACGGTGACGGCCAGGTCATCGCGGCCGAGGTCGCTGAGCACGGGCAGCAGATACTTCGTCCCGATGGCGCCGCAGTCGAGGTGTCCCTTCGTGCGGTGCTCGATGTCGTGGACGAGGCCGTGCTCGACCGCGTCGCGGTGCTGCGCCGGCACCGCTGCGAAGGCCAGGGGGAGGACGTTCATGCTCTGCCGGTAGCTGGTGTCGCCGTTGCGGTAGCTGCCGGTCCGTTCGTCGAAGTAGGCCTGGTGGTAGGCGGTGGCGAGGTCCCGGGCGGCGGCGGTGTACCGATCGGCGTCGCCGGTGCGGCCGAGCTCGCGACAGATCAGGGCGGTTCGCTGGGCGGTGTGCAGCAACATCATGGTGGCGGTCGGGGCCGGGCCTTCGGGGGCGAACTGGTGCCCGGGTGCGAGCCAGTCACCCCAGCTGTGCAGCGGCCAGAGACCGCCGCCGGCGATCTCGAGCATCCGGTCGGTGTAAGCGAGGGCCGGACCGGCGAAGCGGCGTAGGATTTCCAGATCGCCGTACTCCCAGTACAGGTTCCAGGGGATCAGCACCATCGAGGCGCTCCAGGCCGGGTCCGGTGCCCGGCCCCAGCCGGGGGTGGGAACGATCTGGGGCACGGTGCCGTCGGCGGCCTGGGCGTCGACATGGTCGTCGAGCCATTTGCCGAGGGACGCGCGTAGGTCGAAGTGGTGCAGGACGGCCTCGGTGGCGAGGTGGGCGTCGGCGGTCCAGCCGTTCTTCTCGTACACGGGTGTGTCGGTGGGGATGCCGTGCAGGTTGTTCAGGAAGGTCCGGGCGGTGGCCGCGTCGGTCCAGGTCAGAGTCTCGTCGGCGCAGGCGAAGGCTCCCGTACGAGCGACATCGGTGTGTACCGGGATGGCCTCGACCTGCTGAACCTCGACGCCGGCGGTTACCGTCGTACTGACGTAGCGGAATCCCTTGTAGGTGTGGTCGGGCTCCCAGCCGACCGGGCCGGAGCCGGCCGTGAACACGTACCGATCGACTTGCGCTTCGCCGGCGACGAGTACGTTGTCGCACTCCACCGATCCGTCGGGGGAAAGGCTTTCGCCGTACCGGACGATAACTTCGGCGCCGGCCGGGCCGGTGAGCCGGCAGCGGACGCGCCCGGCCAGGACAGTGCCGAAGTCGTGCACGACAGTTGTCTCGTCGAGCCGGTGAGAGCTGGTCGCCTGGATGCTGTCGAACCGGCGGATGGGTGGCATCCCGGCTGGGCGCAACGAGCCGCCGGGTGGCGTAACAAGGATCGCTGGTTCCCATGGCGCGGTGGCCGGGCCGTACGTCAGCCCGGTGTAGAGAACGTCCGCGGCGACCGGCCCGGCCGTGGTCTCCCAATCGCTTCCGGTGCCGAGGACGTGGGCGCCGCCGCGGTCCGTGTACTCGAGCTGGGCCAGCAGGATTGGCTCGCGGTGCCAGGGCGCGAGGTTCCAGGCCCAGGTGCTCGCGCCCCGGGCGGCGAAGAAGCCGCGGCCGAGCTCGGCAGTGATGGTGTTGGTGCCCGTTCGCAGCAGGTGGGTGACGTCGTAGGTGCGGTAGCGGATCGTCCGGTCGTAGGCGCTCGGGGCGGGTTCGAGGATGTCGTCGGTGACCGGTACGCCGTTGACGGAGAAGCTGCCGTAGCCCAGGCCGACGGCGTGCAGGCGGGCGACGGACGCGTCGCGGTCGACCGGGAATTCGGTGCGGAACAGGGGCGAGGCTTCTGGTGCGGTTTCGGCGCCGACGGCCCGGACTCCGGGTTCGGGTGTGCCGTCACGTAGCGCGGTCCCGATGACGGGAAGGGGCGATACGCCGTCGTCGGGGTCGGCCGGGATCGGCGGGTGGGAGCTGGTGCGCCAGCCGATCCGTCCGTGATCGGCGTGGACCCGGATCAGCAGATCGCCTGCGGGAGCCGGTGGGTCCACCTCGATGTAGTGCGCGAACCGGTCCCAGGGGAAGTCGCGGCCGTGCAGGGGCCGGACGGCCAGTACAGCGCCGTCGGCGGTGCAGAGTTCGAGCCGTCCCGTGGTCTCCTGCCCGTGGATGCTGGTGAGGTCGGCGGTGATGGCGGTGACCGGACCTGTGGCGTGCAGGGCCTGTCCCGCCCAGTGGCCTTCCTCGATCCAGGCCACGTGGTCGGAGTCGATCGACCGGATGATGCGCCGCTCGGCCGGCGTCTGGCGGCCGATCCACTGTGCGGTCCAGTCGTCCGGCTGCAGCAGCGGGGTCTCCCACCGGCCGGGCTCGCTCCACAACGACGGGCTCCCGGCCGCGCCGCTGGCGCAGACCTTCCACCGGTAGGTGGTCCGGCTGGTCAGCGGCGGGCCGGCGTACCGGATCTCGGGCTTGTCCGTGGCAACCGGGCCGGAGTCCCAGACCGTCTTGCCGTGGTCGTCGGTGACGACGACGCGGACGGCCCGTTGGGCCGGGTCGGGCCGCCAGCTGAGCACGGGTGCGTCGGGGCCGATGTCGAGGGGCCGGGTGGCGCCGTCGACCCGCAGATCCTGAGGTACGTCGAGCACTGTCTTGTGGAGCCTTTCAGGAGGGGGTTGTTACTTGGCGGCCTTCTGCATCGCGTCGAGCACCTGCTCGGGCGTCTGCGAGCCCAGGAACAGTTTCTGGATGCCGACCAGGTGGGCGTTCTGGACCTCCGCGTTCGGCCAGCCGGTGTCCGGGAAGGCGCTCACATGTCCGTCGGCGACGAGCTTGTTGAAGGTTTCCAGCAACGGGGTCGGCTGGAACTGGTCGTTCGGCACGGCCGGGACGCCGCCGCCGAGAACCTTGGCGATGCCGTTGATCTGGGCGGGGGCGGCCACGAACTCGACGAACCTGAGGGCGAGGTCCTTGTTCTTCGACGCAGCGTTGACTCCGAAGCCGTGTCCGGGTGAGGCGGCGATGTAGGTCGCCGTCACGTCGTCGGTCGCCGGCAGCGGCTGCAGCTCGTAAGTGGCGCTGGGGTTGAGGTCCTGCATCTGGCCGAAGACACCGCCGACCTGCACGACGCCGATCGCGTCGCCCTTGGCCACCGGCGGCAGGGTGTTGTCGAAGCCGATGCCGTTGGGGTCCTTGCTGAAGCAGCCGGCTTTGTTCAGGTCGAGGTACTGGGTGAGGACCTGCTTCCAGCCGGAGTCGGGGAAGGTCGCCTGCCCGGCCTGGAGCTTGGCGTTCCAGTCGGGTTGCGGGCCGTAGACGATGGTCGAGGCGAGCGCGTACGGGACCAGCTGCCCGACCCACTGATCGGCCAGGCCGAGGGAGAACGCGACCTTGCCGGCGCTCTTGGCGTCGGCGCAGAACTTGAGCAGCGAGGTCCAGGTGGTCGGAGCCTTGAGGCCGGTCTGCGTGAGGGTCTTGGTGTTGTAGAAGGCTCCGAGCGGCTGGAGCAAGCCCGGGAAGGTGTACGTCTTGCCGTCCACGTCGGTCTGTGGTCGCAGGCTGTCGGGGATGCTCTTGGCCCAGCTCTGGGCGGAGAGGTCGGCGAGGTAGTTCTTCTTGGCCAGCGAGCCGACGCTGATCAGGTTGCCGCCGCTGCCGGGCAGCACATCCAGCAGGTCGGGCCCGGAGCCACTGGCGAGCTGGGTGATCTGGGTCGACTCGAACTCGTTGCCGGTGCCGTACGTGACGTTGATTTTGACACCGGGGTTGGCGGCCTCGAAGGCCCGGAACACCGGCTCGTACGCATTCTTGAGGTCGGAACTGGTGAACATGGTCAGGGTCTGCGACCCGCCACTGCCGGAGCTTTCGGTGTTGTTGGAGCACCCTGTCAGGGCCACCGTGAGGGCGGCGGACAAGCCTATGGCCAAGGCGATGCGGCGTTGCATGGCGATATCCTTTCGAAGGTTTGTGGAACGTTCTACAGAGTCAGCCTTTCAAGCCGTCCGCGAAGCCTTTGATGACGTGCTTCTGCATCAGGAAGAAGACCACGAGGATCGGCAGCGAGGCGATGATCAGGCCGCCGAAGATGAGGTTCCATTCGGTGCCGTACTGGCCGACGTAGCTGTACAGCGCCACGGTGACGGTTTCGGTGCCGCTGCCGCTGAGGTACAGGCGCGGGGTGAAGAAGTCGTTCCAGATGGTGATCGTGTTGAGAATGATCACGGTGCCGGTCACCGCCCGCATCATCGGGAAGACGACCTGGAAGAAGACCCGCAGCGAACCGGCGCCGTCGACCTCGGCCGCCTCCTCGAACTGCGGGGGCAGCGCTCGGATGAACGAGGCGTACAGGAAGACGGAGAACGGCATCAGGATCGCCGCGTAGAACAGGACCAGCCCCCAGATCGAGCCGAGGAGCCCGAGCCGTTGCATGAGCTGATACAGCGGGATGGTGGCGAGTTGGAAAGGCAGCAGCAGGCCGAGCAGGAACGCGACGAATGCGGCCCGCGACCACCGGCTGGCCCGGCGGGCGATCGTGTAGCCGGCCAGTGAGGACGTCACGATCAGCAGGGCGAGCGAGCCCAGCACGACCACGGTCGAGTTGACCAGGGCGTTGCCCAGATGCGCGCCGCTCCAGGCGGTGCCGAAGTTGGCCAGGGTGAACGCACCGGCGTCATCCTGCAGGGCGACGCGGACAAGCACGAACAGCGGGCCGACGAAGGCGACGCCGGCCAGGATCATCAGGATCTCGAGCAGGAACGTGCCGGGACGGTAGCGGCCGGTCATGACGTGCTCGCCTGCTTCCGGAGGCCCAGGTACTGTGCGCCCGACAGCACCATCACGAAGACGGTCAGGACCACGGCGAGCGCGCCGCCGTACCCGAACTCGCCGAACTGGAACGCGATGCGGTAGATGACCGTCGACAGGGAGTCGGTCGCGCCTCCGGGACCGCCGTTGGTCATCGCGACGATCTGGTCATACAGGCGCAGCCCCCCGATCAGGCTGAGCGTGAGGTTGACGGTGATGGCTGGGGCGAGGAACGCGCGGGTGACGCTCCAGAACCGGCGGAATCCCTGCGCGCCGTCGATGGCGGCGGCCTCGTGGACCTCGTTCGGCACGCTCTGCAGGCCGGCCAGGTAGATGACCATGGTGGAGCCAGTGAACTGCCACACCACCACGGCGATCAGCGACGCCAGCGCCAGGCGTGGCTCGCCGAGCCACGGTCGCTGCAGGGATTCCAGGCCGATCGCACCGAGTAGACCGTTGACCGGGCCCTCGGGGGCGAGCAGGTATTTCCAGAGGAAGCCGGCGACCAGCGGGCTGATCACGAACGGCGCGAAGAACACCACGCGCAGCAGATTGCGGGTCTTGATGGCGGAGTTGAGCGCGAGAGCCAGCAGCAAGCCGAGCAGGTTCTGCAGGATGGTGATCCCGACCGCCATGACCAGGGTCTGGGCCAGCGGCGCCAACGTGGAGGTGTCGCTGAGGATGTCAAGGTAGTTGTCGATGCCGACAAAGCTGCCGGTGGTGCCGACGGCGGCGTCGGTGAACGAGAGGCGGGCACCGGCGATCGAGGGGCCGAGCACGATGGCTGCATAGATGATCAGGCCGGGCACGAGGAACCACAGGGGCGCACCCCGACGGCCTGGGCGCCGCGCGGTTCGTTGTCTCTGTGCGGGCCGGGCTGTAGGTGTGGTGAGTGCGGTCATGGGCGTTCTCCGGGGTGCGAGGCCTCGGCGACCGGACCGGGCACCGAGGTCCGGCGGACGACGAGGCGCGGTACGAGTGACTGCTGGACGGTCGGCCGGGGCTCGGCCAGCCGGCTGAGCAGCAGCGCGGTGGCTTGCCGGCCGAGCTCGTGGCCGGCCTGGTCGACGCTGGTCAGCGACATGCTGGGGTGATCGGCGAACCTGGTGTTGTCATAACCGACGACCGCGATCTGGGCCGCGGCCGGAGCAGGCAGATCGGCCAGCGCCCGCAGCACCCCGAACGCGGCCTCGTCGGCGCCCGCGAAGACTGCGGTCGGCAGATGGCCGGAATCGAAAAGCTGCCGCGTCGACAGATGTGCGGCGTGCTCGTCGAAACGGCTCTCGACCACTTTGAGGTACTGCTCCAGGCCGGCCTCGCGCATGAGCCGCTCGTAAGTCAGACGTCGCATGTGGTCGCCGTGCGGTGTCTGCGGCCCGGTGCGGTCGGAGGCGCGGTTGGCGATGTGCACGATGTCGCGGTGCCCGAGCTCGAGCAGGTGCCGCATCACGAGCTCGGCGCCGAGGTTGTCGTCGCCGTACACCGAGTCGTAGACCGTGGACCGGTCGTGGCGCGCGACCACCACGGCCGGGGTGGTGGCGGCGACGTCCTCGATCCAGGACCGGCTCACCGTGGGGGCCAGCAGGATGACCCCGTCGACCTGGCGATCGAGCAGGTCGTGGATGGTCTGGCTGTCGTCGGGATCCGACACCGGGGCGAGCGCCACGATGGCCCGGTACCGGGTGCCGCTCAGTTCGTCGGCGACGCCGTCGTAGATCTCGGAGAAGAACGGCGAGAATGCGCCGGGAACAACGAATCCGATGGTGTATGTCGACCCGCGCATGGAGCGAGCGCCTACTTTGGGCCGGTAGCCGAGCTCGTCGATCGCGAGGGTGACGGCCTCGCGCATCGCCTGCGAGACGCCGTAGGCCCCACGCAGGACTTTCGACACCGCTGCGGTGGAAACGCCCGCTCGTCGCGCGACGTCCACGATCGTGGGTCCTTCACCTTTTGCCATACGTGCTGCCACTTCTCGAAGAGATTGTGTAGAACGTTTTACAGGAATGTGTGGGGAACGTTACACGCGTCACTCGAACGGGGGAAGAGGCCGGACCGAGGAGCTCTGTCCGGCCTCTCCGCGTCAGTTGAACCGGTACGTGCCCTGCTCAACCCGGTACACCGCATAGGCGGTCCCGCCGGAGGTGGCGTTCTTGGTGAAGGCGGCACCGCGGGGTGCGGTGACCCTCTTGCCGCCGGTGGGCACCCAGACCTCGGCCCGGGTGTTGGCGGGGATGGTGACCGTCAGCCGGGTACGGCCGTCGGCCAGGCGCTGCCAGCCGGATGCAACGGTGCCACGGACGGTGTCGATCGACGCCCGGGCACGATCCAGCGTGTGCGTGACCAGAGCCGTGTCCTCGGGCGAGGTGGGAACCTCGGCGTTGACGGCGACCTGCGGGACGTGCGGCCGGATCCGCACCGACGCGTACGCGGGTGCGGTCGGTGTGATGCCCGCGAGGCCCTGGTAGAACCAGGTGGCCACGTTGCTGCGGTAATGGTGGTTGAGCGAACCACCGGTCCAGCTCTCCCAGAGCGAGGTGGCTCCCTTGGCGATCTGGTCGACGTATCCGGGCGCGCCGGTCTGGGTGACCGCGCGCAGGGCCACGTCGGTGTAGCCGTAGTCGTCGAGGATGCCGAACTCGTAGCGGGAGCCGTACATGTCGTTCTGGATGTGGTAGCCGGCGGCAACGATGCGGTCGGCGAGTAACTTCGCCAGCCGGGTCTTGTTCGCTTCCTGGGTGCCGGTGCCGGCCAGATGCAGCGGGTCGGCCGGGTCGAGGTCGGAGCCGGGGACCATGTTCCAGGCGATCGCGAGGGAGTTCTCGCTGGAGACGCTGCCCTGGGTGAAGTAGCCGGCAGCCGGATCCCAGTACTTGCGGACGAAGGCCTTGCGCAGCGTCGACGCCTTGTCGGCGTAGCCCGTGGCCTTGCCGGTCTCGCCGATCATCCTGCCGACCTGGGCCATGTAGTCGCAGAAGCGGATGTACATCTGCAGGCTGATGACCGCGTTGCTGCCGCCGCTCTCGGCGCCGGAGTATGCGCCGAGTGAGGCGTTGAACGTGTAGTCGTTCTCCGGGGTGAACAGGGTCTCGTAGTACTGCAGCAGCTTCTCCTGGGTCGGGTACAGCTCTCGCAGCAGGTTGGTGGCCCCGTAGATCTGATAGGTCCCCCACGGGATGAGGAACAGGGCGCTGTCCCAGGCCGGCACCGCCCGCCAGGTGGCATTCCAGCCGGGTGTCCGGTCATAGCCGTAGCCGCCCTTGGCGGCCGGCAGGATCATCGGGACCTGACCGGTGGAGATCTGGGCGTCCGGGAACCCACGCAGGTACTTCTGGTGCGCCGCCTCGACGTCCCAGATCAAAGACTGGGTCAGGGAGTCGGCCATGGTGTCGCCGGTCCAGCCGTTCTTCTCCCGCGACGGGGTGTCGGTGGGCTTGCCGACGTTGTTGTTCTGCTGTGACCACTCGAGGTTGCTGTTGATTCGGTCGAGCAGCGGATTGTCGGTATCGAACGCGCCGGTGCGGGCAAACCCGGAGCGGGCGACGTCGACACGGAACATGTTCCTGTCCGGGGCCCGGCCCGGGGCGGCGCCGGCGTTGCGGACCTCAAGGTAGCGGAAGCCCCAGTTGTTGAAGTCCGGCCGCCATGTTTGCCGAGAGGCGCCGGAGAGTGTGTAGTAGCCGGTCTGCAGGTTCGCGTCGTGGAAGTTGTTCTCCTCCGCCACCACCAGAGGGGACGTCGCGCTGCCGTCGCCGGTGACACTGTTGCCGCCGCGCAGCCGCAACGTCTGCCCGGCCGACGCCGGGCGCACCCCGGCCAGGTCGAGCACCGGGAAGCCGGTGAGGATCTGGCCGAAGTCGGCCACGTACACGCCCGATCCGGGTGCGGTCTCGGTGACGCTGCGCGGGCGTAGACTCTCGATCACCTGGACGGGCTCGGCCTCGGCCGCCCGTAGCTTCGCCGGGATGAAGCCGGCAGGTCGCGCCGTGTCGGAGATCCGGCCGTGGCAGCCGGGGGCGGGGGCTGAGCAGCTGCCCGGTTCGAGCATGACGGTGGCCGGTTGCCAGGGCGTCGTGGTCGCTCCCGTTCGCCAGTCGCCGAGATCCGCCGCGAGCCGGGCGTCGTACTTCTCCCCGGAATACACCGAGTCGAAAGTGGTGGGTCCATCGGTGGTCTGCCAGGACCGGTCGGTGCGGATCTCGGCCGTACGGCCGTCGGCGTAGGAGACCACCAGACGCGCACGCATCCGGGGCGCTCCCACGTACGGCGCCAGGTTCCAGTACCACTCGTTCGGCGTCGTCACGCCGTACCAGCCCCGGCCCAACTCGGCGGCCACCACATTGGTCTTGCCCGGCTTCACCAGACCGGTGACGTCGAACGTGTCGTAGAGGACCGTCCGGTCGTAGGCGGCCTGATCGGTGATCATGCGTGGAACGTTGGTGCCGTCGGCCCGGGCCGGACGGCCGTCGGTGGTGATCTGCCGTCCGTTGATCGTCAGGTCGGCGAATCCGCCGGTAGCCACGTACAGGCGGGCGGCGGCGATCGAGCCGTGCGGCAGAGTCTGCCGGGTCCGCACCAGCGGGGCGGGGTTGGCGATCGGCAGCATCGCGTTCTTTGCGACGAAGGTGAGGCCGCCAGGCCCGCCGATGCCACTTTCGAACGGGTTGGCGCCCTTGCGAAGGTCGGCGTGGAACGTTCTACTTTCAGGGCTTCTGACGGTCACCTCGCGTACAGTGGCCGAGCTTCCGGAGCCGAAACCGATGCTGCCGTGCCGGCGGATCTGGTCGCCGGTGAGCATCCGGGTATCGACGATCGTCCCGTTGACCAGCGCGGTGACGGTCACACCATTGACGTCCAGTTCGATGTTGTGGTCGCGGGTGTCATACGTGTCGAAGGTGAGCCCGGTGCTCTCCGGCAGGTCGACAGTGGCCACCGGCACGCTACGGGTACCCACCGCGGTCGGATTGGTCTGGCTCTGCGGGTCGTAGTAGTTCACGCCCCAGCCCGGCTCACCCGAGCCGTCGACCCAGGTGTTACCCGCGTAGTGATTCGTCTTCATCACCAGCTGCAGGTGGCCTGCGCCGACCAGCGGTGTGCCGGCCGGTCGATCGGCGGTGAGCGGGTCGGCGAGGGTCAGGCCGGTGCCGAGACGGAACAGGCGCGCCGCGGTGGTGGCGGCCGCGGTCAGCTCCGGGGTGAACGAGACCGTCGTGGTGTTGCCGCCCTGCACTGCGGTGACGGTGACGTTCTGGCCGTTGACGGTGATCTGTTCACCGGCGGCCAGGCCGGTGACGCCGCGTGCCGTCACCGAGGTGGCTCCAGCCGCGGCCGGAGCGGCCAGTGGGACGTCGATCGTCGGGGTGCCGACTGCTGTGACCGTGGTGCGCTGGCTCGCCGGGCCGCGCCGGTCGACCGTCACGGCGTCGCCGGTCTTCCAGTTGGTCACGTTGTCGACGAATACGCGGTTGTCACCCGCGGCGGCGGCGCGCGTGAGCCGGCCCGCGCCGACCGCGTTGCTGCGAATGCTCCAGCTCAGGGACTCGCCCCAGGCCTTGCCGATCGGTTCCGCTCTGGTCAGCAGTTCAAGGCCGTGGACCGGGTCATCGCCGCGGAAGGTGACGCTGGTGCGAGAGTTGGTCCAGTCGTGGTCCTCGGGAGAGCGGCCGCCGATCCAGGCCGCTTGCTTCCAGTCGGATTCACCGCCGGTCAGGCCCATTTCCCAGGCCGCCGGTGAGCTCCACGGCGACGGGCGGCCCGAGCCGTCCCAGACGCGGACGCGCCAGGTGTATCGGGTCTGGGAGGTGACCGGCTTCGGGAACGGAACGCGGATGCTGGTGGAGCTGGTCACCCGGCCGCTGTCCCACAGATCGAAGCGGCCGGTCCGGGTGCCGGCCTGGATCTGGTACGCCGTCTGGCGCGCGACGCCGGGGTTCCAGCTGAACGCGGGCGGGGTCTCGATCCCGATCGGGTCGGTCGTGGAGTTGGTCTGCAGGGCGGTCGGTGCTTTCACGGTGGCATTACCTAGGGCGGGTGCGGGGCTCACGGACAGGACGAGAACCGTTGCGAGGACGGCGGCGAGGGTGTTGGTGAGCCGGTTCGGGCTGACGGGCATGTGTCACTCCCCTTGGCTGCTGAGGCGTGGCCGATGAAGCGAGCTCCTGGATGGCGGAGGACTCAATCGGAGGTAGGTTGAAACGATTCAAGCCTCGTTTCATTGACGTTACGCAATGTCAGGGGAATGTGTCAACGGTGTGCCGACCGGATGAATGCGTGAGGCCGGCCCGCCCGGCGGCGGCGAAACTGGTCGGCGTCCCGCTCGCGGAGCCGCGCCCCGCCGGTCCGCAGGATGGTCAGGTGACCGGTGCTCGAGAGCTTGATGGGGGTTCTATCGCCGCAGCGACCGACCGGAACTCCGCCGTGTGAGCAGGTTCGGGAAGTGGCTCCTATCGCCGATCTCTGTGAGCTGGCACCGCCGCAGGCGTACTCCCGGTGTTCAGGTCGGCGGCCATGACCGTCCGAACCCTCGACAAGGCCACCCGCGATCACCGGCGTGGGAGGTACCGGCAGGGACTCTCAGTGGGCGTGCGCAGTGCTTACGCTGGGTTGATGGACAACCGGGCGGAAGTCAGCGCCTTCCTCAAGTCGTGTCGTGCCAAGGTCACTCCGGATCAGGCCGGGGTGCAGTCGTACGGCGAACGGCGGGTGCCGGGGCTGCGCCGCAGCGAAGTCGCGCAGCTTGCTGGGGTGAGCGCCGAGTACTACTCCCGGCTGGAGCGTGGCAATCTGGGCGGCGTCTCCGAGGGCGTCCTGGAGGCCCTTGCGAGAGCCTTGCAGCTTGACGAGACCGAGCAGGCGCATCTTCCTTCCTCGATCCACGGGCCCGCGACTTCTGGGTCAACTGGCCCAAAGTCGCCGAGGACACGGTCGCGCACCTGCAGGCCGCGGCCGGCATCGACCCGCACGACCAGGCGCTGGTGGAACTGGTCGGCGAGCTGTCGACGCGCTCCGATCAGTTCCGGACACTGTGGGCCCGGCGCGATGTCCGTGCTCACATCCGCGGCACCAAGGCGTTCAGCACCCCGGTCGTTGGCCGGCTCGACCTGGCCTTCGAGGTCATGCACCTGCCCGCCGAACCTGGTCAGAGCCTGTTCGTCTACACCGCCCAGCCCGGCACACCGTCACATGACAACCTGTCGCTGCTGAACGTCTGGGCCGCCACGCCTGATCAGGACGGCGGATCGTCCGCCCGACCCTCTCCGGTAGCCCAGCAGCCGACCAACGGTGGCAGCGAGCCGACCTGATCCGGTCGCCGCCGGTTCACTCGGTTCCGGTGTGCCGAGCGAGGCTGATGTCTGCGATGTCCAGCTGCGCCTGCAGCCGGCGCAGGACGGTGTCATCGATGCGGCCTTCGTCGCGCAGCCGCACCACGGTGGCCCGCTGGTGGGCGATGACCGCGGCCCGCAGCGCCGCGTTCTGCTGCTCGTAGCGCACCGCGGCCTGATGGTCGACGTCGCCCTCGCCGGTCCGTAGGACGGTCAAGTGCTTCTGGTATGCCCGGCGCACCCGATAGCTGATCGCGGGATCGATCTGTCGTTCGGCGGCGAGCCGGGGCAGGGCTTCGAGGGCTTCCTGGGTGGCCAGCGTTTCGGCCAGCTGCCGTTCCTCGTCGACGGCGGTGTTCGGCGGTAACTGCGCCCAGCGGACCACAGCGGGCAGGATCAGCGCCGGCACGACCAGGGTGGTGACGATGACGCCGGTGGTGACGAAAATGATCAGATCCCGGGCCGGGAACGGCTGTCCTGAGCCCAGCGTGGCCGGTACGGCGAGCGCCGCGGCCAGTGACACGGCGCCGCGGAACCCGGCGAGGCCGCTGACCACCCGCGGGCGCGGCCCGATCCGCCGTTGCCGTTGCCGGGGACGGCGGTCGAGTGCCCGGACCGCGTACGGGGTGGTGAACAGCCATAGGAACCTGGTTCCCACTACCGCGGCGGAGGCAACAGCAACCGCGATCAGACCCTGGACCAGTGCGACGCTGGTCAGCCCGCGTACGGCGCTCTGCACCTGCAGGCCCACAAGGACGAACAGGGCGCCGTTGAGCAGGTAGGTGAGCAGGGAGAAGAACGGGACGGTGTACTGCCGGGTGGTGGCCCGCCCGACCGGGGCCCGGCCTGGCTCATGATCAGCCCGCAGATCACCACCGCGAGGACCCCGGAGGCCTCCACCGCCTCGGCGAGCAGATAGGCGATGAACGGGACCAGGAGGACGGCGACGGTCTCCTGCAGCGGGTCGTCGAGCAACCGCCGTGCCTTTACACCGAGCTAGGCCACGATGATCCCGGCGAGCGCGCCACCGCTGTACGCCGGCAGGAGCAACCAGCCGACGTGCGGCACGCTGAAGTGCTCTTCGCCGGCGGTGATGCCGACGGCAAGCCCGTAGATGACCAGGGCGGTGCCATCGTTGATCAGGCTTTCGGCGCGCAACAGGGTGACGTTGCGCCGTGGCAGCGACCGGGCCAGAACGCCGGCCGCGGTGGCGTCGGTCGGGGCGACTGCCGCGCCGAGCACCCACGCGGGGCCCCAGGGCAACCCGATCGCGTGCGCCGTTACTGCCACCGCGGCCGCGGTGATCAGCACCAGGACGGTGCTGTTGAGCACGACCGGGCGCAGGTTGCTGCGGGTTTCGCGAGGGAGGTGGTCAGGCTCTCCCAGTAGAGCAGGACCGGCAGGAACAGCAGCAGCACCATCTCCGGCGGCAGGTGCACGGCGCGTAACGCCGGGATGAAACCCAGCAGCACCCCGCACATCAGCAGCAGCACCGGCGGCGCCACCCGTAGCCGCCCGGCCAGCGCTGTACAGGCCAGCATCGTGGCGCCGAGGACTACCACCAGTACCAAGCCCAGCATGCCCCTCACCCTTCAACATCCACGCACTGCGGGCTCGTACGCCTTAGCCCTGGTCGGCAGGGACGTCGGCCGGTGTGGTCGTCGCGGACCAGCTGGCCAGCATCCGCAGCGCGTCGTGGGCGGGCGTGCCAGCTTCGGCGCTGTACGCGGTCAGGGTCAGACCGGGTCGGCCGGAAGGGGCATGGCCTCGAACGCGAGGTCGAGCCGGCCGACGACAGGGTGCTGGAACTGTTTGACGCCGGTTGGTGCAGGCGCACGTTGTGCGCCGCCCATCGGGTGCGGAAGTCGTCGCTGCGGGTGGCGAGCTCGCCGACCAGGTCGGTCAGGTCCTTGTTGTACGGGTCGCGGCCAGCTGCGTCGCTGAGTACGCCTGGTCGTCGGAGCCCGGTCGTGTCGTGTTCAGTCGCGCCTGGGGCCTTGGCCGTCGGCATTCTCCCAGGGGAACGGGGCGAGGTCGGGCGGAATCCAGCCCTGCTTGGCCTGGGCGCTTCCCAGGGTCGCGGAGTGGTAGAAGCGGGTGAGCAGGCGCTTGTCGAGGAGGGCGGGATGCTGGTCGGCGAAACTCGCGAAGTCCTGGTGCGGGGAATCGGTGGCGTGGTGGCCGATGAGTTCGACCCATGCCCGGCTGACCGTTGCGTGATATTTCTGCGGGGCACCGGCGTATCGGGCGGTGCGCTGGATGCCGTCGCTGATGAGGTCGATCGCTTCGGGTACTCCGTAGCGGCGCACGGCCAGCCAGGTCAGGTGAACGTGTTCCCGGTGACCGAACTGTTCGGCAGGGGCCACCACCTGGGCCATCAGTGATGTGAAGACCGATGTTGTCATGAGGGCATCCTCGCTAGAGCTTCCAGTGCCTGTCGCAGGACGGCCATCTCGCTGACGGGCAGGCTGCCGAGCGCGCGGTACTCGATACGGGTGATGGCTTCGCGGATTGCGGTGGCCGCTTCGCGGCCGTCTGAGGTGAGCTCGACGACGACGACCCGGCGGTCTCCCGGTCGGTTGCCTCGGGTGATGTGACCGCGCCGTTCGAGGCGGTCGAGCACGCTGGTGAGGGTGGTGGGGCGGACGCCGACGGCCTTGCCGAGTTCGGAGATGGTGCGGCTGCGGCCGTCGGCGAGGTTGGCCATGGCGTTGACCTCGGAGGCGGTCAGATCGAGATCGACGAGTTCGGCGGCGAGAACCTGCAGGGTGGCATGGGTGGCCCGTTGCAACGCGAGCAGGGCGGACCAGTCGGGAGGCACGGCTTGAGATATCACGATCTCGGACTATACGATTTCGTTATACTTTCTTCAAGTTGACCAGTCGAGCGGCTACTGAGCGCCCGCATTGGCGGCCAGGTGGGATCGCGTCAGCCAGTCCGCGATCCGGGTGATGCTGCGCAACGCTGCCGGATCGTCCGGGTCGTTGAGGTGGCCGTGGCTGGTGCCGGGCTCTCGTATCACGGTGACATCGACGCCGGCGGCCGCGAGTTCGGCGCCGAACTGCTGCCCGGACGCGCGCAGGCTGTCGGAGTCGCAGTTGAGGATGAAGGTCGGCGGGAGCCCGGACACATCGTGACCGCCGGGAAACGCGTACGCCTCCAGCAATGCGCCGGGATCCTGGACATAGGCCAGATTCATCCGTGCGATCTGCTCGGCGCCGAAGTTGAACGGTGGCGACAGGGTGCCTACCTTGGCGGCCAGCTCAGTCGGCACCGGTGGCAGCGCGGCGTGCAGCACCGGGTAGGCCAGCATCAACGCGTAGGGAGCCGGGCCGCCGGTGTCGCGCAGTCGCAGGGCTGCGCCGGTGGCCAGGTTGCCGCCCGCGCTGGCGCCGCCGAGGGCCCAGTTCGCGGCCGGGACATGGGCACCGGATGTGGTGGCCCAGGCGAAGGCCGCGGTCACCTCTTCGGACGCGACCGGATAAGGGAACCGCCGCGCCTGCGGCGTACCGGTGTGCTCGCCGTCCGGAAGCGGCGAGAGCCGGTAATCCACCGTGACGACCGCGAGTCCCTGGTGAGCGAGTTGCCGGGCGACCCAGTCGTTCTCGGGCATGTCCAGGTCGCCTCCGGCGAAGCCGCCACCGTGCGCCCACACCAGACCCAGTCGAGGACTGATCGACCGCTCACCTGCCGCGGGAGCGTAGATGCGCACCGGTATCTCCCCGTGCGGGCCGATGATGATCTGTTCTGTCGTTGACACACTCATGGCGGGGCGCCTCCCGAGACTGTAGGTGTGGTCGGTCAGTCGGCTTGACCCGACATACATCGATGCCTATGGTTATCGCGAAACATGTGAGAAACGTTTTTCATTGGCCTGACCTGCAGATTGCGGAGTGGTCGAGGCGGGTTGCCCGCTGCGTGGGATGCGCCCATAGGCGGCAATCCCTGGGCGCCTGAAACGATCCAATACGAAGGAAGGAAGCCCATGGTGATCCGGAGAACCCTGGCCACCGCGGTGATGACTCTCGCCGCGCTCGTCGCCGCCGCCGTGCCGAGCCCGGCGTCGGCCGCAAGTCCCTACGAGCGAGGCCCGGCCCCGACGGCGGCCAGCATCGCCGCGACCACCGGCCCGTTCGCCATCGCGTCGACCTCGGTCGCCCGGGGCAACGGTTTCGGCGGCGGAGTCATCTACTACCCGACCGACACGAGCCAGGGCACGTTCGGCGCGGTGGCCATCTCGCCCGGCCTCAACGGCACCTGGCCCGGCATCGCCTGGCTGGGCCCCCGGCTGGCCTCGCAGGGCTTCGTGGTGTTCGGCATCGAAACCAACAACCTCAACGACAGCCCCACCAGCCGCGGAACGCAGCTGCTCGCGGCCTTGGACTACCTCACTGGTAGCAGCGCGGTGCGCACCCGGGTCGACGCCGGCCGGCTCGCGGTGATCGGGCACTCGATGGGTGGCGGCGGCGCGCTCGACGCCGCCTTGCGGCGGCCGGCCCTGCAGGCCGTGATCGGCAACGCACCGTACCTGCCCTCCGGCAGTCTGGCCGGTGACCGGGTCCCCACCTTGATCTACGCCATGCAGAACGACACCCTCGTCCCGCCGTCGCGCCTGACCAGCCTCTACAACACCATCCCGGCGACGACCGAACGCGCCTACGTCGAGGTCACCGGCGCGGGCCACAACTACATCGGGCAGCCGAGCACCATCCTCGCCCGCACGATGATCCCGTGGCTGAAAATCTTCGTCGACGACGACGCCCGCTACAGCCAGTTCCTGTGCCCTACCACCAACACCTCGGGTATCAGGACGTATCGCAACAGCTGCCCGCTCATCTCCACCGCCGCGGCCACCCGCTAGTTCGGAGTGCCCTGCCGGGCTGGTAACCGTCAAGGTCGTCAGCCCGGCGGCAGCCGGTAAGCGCGCTGCTCGCCCGGATGCACGAGTCGACATGGTCTCTGGCCGGGCGTCGTCGCCGTGGTGCTGCCGCGCTCCGTGATTTCTGAGCCGCGTCACCAGTTTCAGCGCCTCGGGATCACAGAATGGGGGCGGTGGTGCGCCGGGTGACGAGGGTGGGGGAGAGCTTGATCTGGGCGGTCGGCCGGCCTCGGCTGGCGATGCGTTCCAGCAGCAGCCGCACCGCATTGGCACCCATCTGGTGCCCGGCCTGATCGACCGTGGTCAGCGAGATCGGACCGAAGGCGGCGAACATGGTGCCGTCGTAGCCGGCCACGGAAATGTCCTCGGGCGCGGACAGGCCGGCCTCGGTGAGCGCGTCCAGCACGCCCATGGCGACGATGTCGGCGCCCGCGAAGATGGCCGTGGGACGCTGCGGGCGGGCCAGGAGCTGCTGGGCGCCGAGGTAGCCGCCTCGCTGGGTGTAGGTCGTGGACGCGATGTCGACGTAGTCGTCCAGTCCATGAGCCTGCATGGCGTACCGGTAGCCGTCGGAGCGCTGGGCGTTGGGCATTTCCTTGAGGCGTACGGGGTCCTTCTCGGCGTGCTCGATGTGGGCGATGCGCCGGTGGCCGAGCGCGACGAGGTGGTCGACGACCAGCCCCGCGCCGGCGTAGTCGTCGTCGGTGACGGTGTCGTAGTCGGGGGAGTGCCCGTGCCGCCCGACCACGACCGTGGGCACGGCGCGGGCGACCTTCTGCAGGTGACGGCGTGAAGAGATCGGGGCGATCAGGATGACGCCGTCCATGCTCCGGTCCAGCATGGCCTCGGTGATGCGGACCTCGCCCGGCTCGTCGTTGCAGCTGGCGGCCATGAGCACCTGGTAGTCGGTGCCGCCGAGGTGTTCGGTGATGCCGTCGAGGATGTCGGCGAAGAACGGGTTGCGCATCTCGGGCAGCATCACGCCGATCGTGTACGTCTGCCCGCGCAGGCCCCGGGCCGCCGCCGAGGGGCGGTAGCCGAGCTCCTCGATCGCCGCTCGCACCTTGATCTGCATCTCGGGGCTGGCGCCGTACGCGTTGCGCATGACCTTCGAGACGGCAGTGGTCGACACCCCGGCGTGGCGGGCCACATCGACGATCGTGATGCGTCGGGCTGGGTGCATGCAAGCTCCTAAGGCGAGAAACGTTACCCACCTTAGATCAATCCGCGCTGGTTGCAGAACCTGCTCATAGCTTGGAAAACGTTGCCCAAGTTGGTCTTGACGAGGTTGGCATCTGCTCGTAGTGTCGGCGAAACATAGTGGAAAACGTTACTCACGTCACATGCCACCTCTCTCCTCTCTTCTTCCGAAGCGGCTTGTCACCTAGCGTGATGAAACGATTCAGTCAAGTGGGTTCTCGTGTCAGCTGATCTCCAGGTCCGCCCACCCGGCCGGGCCGTCCCCCCTGCGGCTCCGCGGCGGCGTAGCCGGGTCGCGCCGCCCTGGTGGTTCGTGCTGCCGGCGTTGCTGCTGTTCGCGTTCGTGGTGCTGGTGCCGAGCGCTCGCGGCGTGTATTACGCCTTCACCGACTGGGACGGGCTCGACCCCGACTTCGCGCTGATCGGCCTGCGCAACTTCACCGACATGCTCGACGACGGCGACGCGTTGCAGGCGGTCTGGCACACGCTGGTCATCGCGGTGGCCATCACCGTCATCCAGAACGGCATCGGCCTGCTGCTGGCCCTCGGCGTCAACAGCATGATCAAGACCCGGAACTTCCTGCGGGTGCTGCTGTTCGCCCCCGCGGTGATCACTCCGATCGTCACCGCCTACCTGTGGCGCAACCTGCTCGGCCCGGACGGTGCGGTCAACAGCCTGCTCGGGGCGATCGGCCTGGGCAGCTGGCAACAGGACTGGCTCGGCGACCCGGACCTTGCCCTGTGGATGGTCGTGCTGGTCGTGGTCTGGCAGTTCGCCGGCTACTCGATGGTCATCTTCCTGGCCGGCCTGCAGTCGATCCCGCGCGAGATCTACGAGGCCGCCGCCATCGACGGCACCGGCGCCGTGCGCCGCTTCTGGTCCATCGTCCGGCCGCTGCTCGCCCCGGCGATCACGATCAACCTGATGCTGTCGATCATCGGCGGGATCAAGCTGTTCGACCAGGTCTATGCGCTCACCGGGGGTGGCCCGGGCCACGCGACCGACACCATCTCGACGCTGATCTATAAGGACGCCTTCACCCTCGGCGAGTTCGGCTACAGCATCGCGCTGGCCGTCGTGCTCACGGTCATCGTCTCGATCGTCTCCGCCGGACAGTTCACCGTGCTCAACCGCAACGAGAAGGCGGCGTCATGAACCGCTACACCAAACGCACGCTCCTGCTCGAAATGGTCATGATCGCGGTCGGCGTGGTCTTCGCCTTCCCGGTGTACGTGCTGGTCAACCTGGCCATCCGGCAGCCGTCGGACAACTCCTCCCCACTGCGCCCGACCACCTCGCCCACCTTCGGCAACTTCACCGGGGCGTGGCGCGAAGCCGGCCTCGGCGGCGCCCTGATCAACAGCGTGCTGGTCACCACCGTCAGCGTCTTCATCGTCCTGGCCGTCTCCGCCCTGGCCGCGTACCCCCTCGCCAGAAGCACGGCCGGCTGGTCGCGCGGCACCTTCGTGCTGATCATGCTGGGGCTGATCCTGCCGTTCCAGCTCGCTTCGCTGCCGCTCTACCAGACCGTCAGAGACCTCGGCCTGCTCGGCTCGGTGTGGTCGCTGGTGCTGTTTTACGCCGGCCTGCAGGTGCCGTTCACGACCTTCCTCTACGTCGGCTTCCTGCGCGCGCTGCCCCGCGACTTCGAGGAGGCCGCGTCGATCGACGGCGCCAGTCCGTTCAAGACGTTCCGCTACATCGTGCTGCCCATGCTCAAGCCGATCACCGTGACGGCCCTGGTGCTCAACGCCGTGGCGGTTTGGAACGACTTCTTCACGCCGCTGCTGTACCTGAGTGGCAGCGACCAGCAGACCGTGCCGGTGGCCGTGGCCGGGTTCGTCGGACAGTTCGTCTCCGACTGGAACCTCATCTTCGCCGCGTTGCTGATCAGCATCGTGCCGATCCTCGCGGTCTACCTGGCGCTGCAGCGCAGCATCATCAACGGCTTCGCGGGAGGGCTGAAGGGATGACACCGTACGCACTGACGACCGAACAACGCACCGAACCGCTGGGCCTGGGCGAAACCCGCCCGCGACTGTCCTGGAAACTGCGCAGCGACCGCCGGGGCGCCGCGCAGACCGCGTACCGGATCACCGCCGCCCTGAGCGAGCAGGACCTCGACGAGCCGGGCAGGCTGATCTGGGACAGCGGCCGCCGGATGAGCGACGACACGCTGCTGGTCGCCTGGGACGGCCCGGCCCTGCAGTCGGCCACCCGCTACCACTGGCGTGTCGAGACCTGGGACGAGACCGGCGCGGTGTCCGGTGCGGCGCGGACCTGGTTCGAGACCGGACTGCTGCACCGCGACGACTGGACGGCGGTGTGGATCGGCCGCGACCCGGTCCATCTGCCGATGGTCGACCCGCCCACCGACGAGGAACGCTCCTTCCCCGATCCCGCGGCCGCACCCCTCTACCTACGGCAGTCGTTCGACGTCGCGGCGCGGCCGGTCCGGGCCCGGCTGTACGCCACCGCCCACGGTGTCTACGAGCCGAGCCTCAACGGGCAGCGGGTCGGTGACCTCGAGCTAGCACCCGGCTGGACGGAATACCGGCACCGCTTGCAGTATCAGACCTACGACGTCACGGACCAGGTCCACGCGGGCGCCAACATGCTGGCCGCGATCGTTTCCGACGGCTGGTGGAGCGGTCACGTCGGCTTCGACCCGAGCCGGCCCGCCCGGCACTACGGCACCGCACCCGCCTACCTGGCTCAACTGGTGCTGGACTTCGCCGACGGGTCCCGGCAGGTGATCGCCACCGACGGCGGCTGGAGTGAGCGGCCCGGCCCGATCCGCGCGGCCGACCTGCTGATGGGACAGTTCGTCGACGCCCGCCGGCCCGCGTGGGACGGCGACGGCTTCCGGCCCGTCGTCGTGCTCGACACCGACCCCGGCCCACTGGTGGCCGAACCCGATGAGCCGATACGCATCACCGCCGAACTGCCCGCCACCATCGTGGCGCATGACGGGGATCGGGTCATCGTCGACTTCGGCCAGAATCTGGTCGGCCTCGTGCGGCTGCGCGTCCGTGGCGCCGAACCGGGCCGGCGGATCGTGCTGCGTCATGCCGAGGTCCTCACCGACGGCGAGCTCTACCTGGACAACCTGCGCCGGGCCACGGCCACCGACACGTACGTCACCGGCGGCGGCGACGAGGTGTTCGAGCCCCAGTTCACCTTCCACGGCTTCCGCTATGCGGAGGTCATCGGCTATCCGGGCGAGCTGAATCCGGATGATGTGAGTGCCCGGGTGCTTCACAACGACACCGCGTTCACCGCGACGTTCACCTGCTCCGACCCCATGGTCGAGCAGTTGCAGGCCAACATCGTCTGGGGACAGCGCGGCAACTTCCTCGCCGTGCCCACCGACTGCCCGCAGCGCGATGAGCGGCTCGGCTGGCTGGCCGACGCCCAGGTGTTCGCACCGACCGCCACCCGCAACGCCGACGTATCCGCGTTCTTCGCCCGCTGGCTACGCGACGTCGTCGACGGCCAGGACGCCGACGGCGCGTTCCGCGACGTCGCCCCGATCGTGGTGCTCGACCGCGAAGGCGCCCCGGCCTGGGGCGACGCCGGCGTCATCATCCCGTGGCTGCTGTGGCGCACCTACGGCGACCGGCGCACGCTCGAACACAGCTTCGACGCGATGGCCGCCTGGGTGCAGCACATCCGGCGGCACAACCCCGACCTGCTGTGGCGGCACCGCACCGGCAACTCGTACGGCGACTGGCTCCAGGTCGACGCCGAAACCCCCCGGGACGTCCTGTCGACCGCCTACTTCGCCCACAGCACCCGGATCGTCGCCGACGCCGCGGACGTGCTCGGGCGGGCCGAGGCGGGGGAGTACCGGGCGTTGCATGAAAAGGTCCGCTCAGCGTTCATCGACGCGTACGTCAGCGACGACGGCACCGTCGAAGGCGGCACTCAGACCGCGTACCTGCTGGCTCTGGGCTTTGATCTGCTGCCCGACGACCTGATCCCGGCGGCGGTCGAGCACCTGGCCGCCGACATCGAGAAGCGCGGCAACCGGCTCACCACCGGCTTCGTCGGCGTGTCCCTGCTGTGCCCGGTGCTGACCGAGCACGGCCGCAGCGACCTCGCCTACGCCTTGCTGCACCAGGACGAGTTTCCGTCCTGGGGTTACTCCATCCGGCACGGCGCCACCACGATCTGGGAGCGCTGGGACGGCTGGACCGAGCACGGCGGATTCCAGTCCGCCGCGATGAACTCCTTCAACCACTACAGCCTCGGCAGCGTCGGCGACTGGCTGTACGGCCGCGTCGCCGGCATCGACCAGACACCCGGCTCGATCGCCTACAAGGAACTTCTGCTGCGGCCCACCCCCGGCGGGAAACTCACCTGGGCCCGCGCCGAACAGGAAACCGCCCGCGGGCTCGTCTGCTGCGGCTGGGACCTCGACGGTGACCAGCTCACCGTCGTCGTCGCGGTGCCGCCCGGCTGCACCGCCGTTCTCGAGATCCCCACCCCCGACCCGGGGAGCGTCCGTCACGACGACGTTCCCGTCACCGCCGTGCCGTCCGCCCGCGGAGCCACCGTGCGGCTGACCTCCGGCCGCTACACCTTCACTGCCACCTCTTATTGATCTCCAACGCAGGAGCGATCATGAAGTCTCGTAGATTCGCGGCACTGATCTCCGCCTTGACGGCGGTCACGCTGGCCGCGGCGTGCAGCAGCGGCACCAACGCCAACTCCGGCAGCGAGGGCGGCGACAACAAGACGCTGACACTCGCCTCGGTCGACCAGGGTTCCATCGAGGACGTCGTCAAGGCGTTCGAGGCAGCCAACCCCGGCGTGAAGGTCAACTTCACCACCAGCGGCGCCGACCAGTACCAGGCCCAGATCCGTACCCAGCTGTCCTCCGGCACCGCCCCGGACGTGATGACCGTCTGGCCCGGTAACGGCAACCCCGGCGCCACGTACGTGCTGTCCAAGCCGGGCTATCTGCTGGACCTGTCCGACCAGCCCTGGGCGGCCAAGCTTCCCGAATCGTTCAAGAGCGTCGCCCAGTACGACGGCAAGACCTACAACGCCCTGTTCGGGCTCAACGGCATCGGCGCGGTCTACAACGACGAAGCCCTCGCGAAGTCCGGCCTGAAGGCGCCGACCACCTGGACCGAGCTGTTGAGCTTCTGCCGCGACGCCGCCGGCAAGGGCACCCCCGCCTACGCGCTGGGCATCCAGGACAACTGGGTCACCCAGCTCGTGCTTTACGCCTTGGCCGCTACGGTGGTCTTCGGCCAGGACAAGGACTTCAACACCAAACTCGCGGCCGGGCAGACCACGTTCGCCGGCTCCGCCTGGACCCAGGCGATGGCCAAGTACCAGGACCTGACCAAGGCCGGCTGCTTCCAGAAGAACCCCCTGGGCACCAGCTACGAAGCCAGCCAGACCCTGGCCGCCACCGGCAAGACCCTCGGCATCATCCAGGGAAACTGGATCATCGGGCTGCTCAAGGGCAAGAACCCCAACGGCAAGTTCACCATGACGGCCCTGCCGGCCACCGACGACCCGGCCACCTTCCTCATGCCCGCCGCCGCCGGTGCGGGTTACGGCGTCAACGCCAAGGCCAAGAACAAGGACCTGGCGCTCAAATTCATCACGTACGTGATGTCGCCCGAGGGCATGAAGGTCTTCAACGAGAAGCAGGGCAGCCTGCCGACCCTGCCCGACGCCGGCACCACCGTCGACCCCGGCCTCAAACAGCTGACCACCTTCGTCCAGGACAACAAGACCGTGCCGTTCATGGACCAGCTGTGGCCCAACGCCAAGGTGCAGCAGACCATGCTCAGCGGCCTGCAGGAGGTCTTCAGCAACCAGGCCACCGCGGACGACGTGCTCAAGGACATGGACACCGAATACAAGAAGGGCGAGTAGACCACTGCGCGGCGCGGCCCCAGGAGAGAAATCCGTGACTGACTTCCCCGATGACTTCTTCTGGGGCAGCGCCACCGCGGCGCACCAGGTCGAAGGCGGCAACACCAACAACGACTGGTGGGACTTCGAACACGACCCGGCCAGTGCGGCCGTGGAGTCCTCCGGCGACGGCATCGACCACTTCCACCGCTACGCCGAAGACTTCGCCCTGCTGTCCTCGCTCGGCCACAACGCGCACCGCCTGTCGCTGGAATGGTCGCGCATCGAACCGGCACCCGGCGAGTTCAGCCGCGCCGCCCTCGCCCACTACCGGCGGGTCGTCACCGCCCTACGGGACGAGGGTCTGACCGCCTTCGTGACGCTGCACCACTTCACGCTGCCGCGCTGGTTCGCCGCCCGCGGCGGCTGGCTCGCCCCGGACGCCGGCGCCACCTTCGCCCGCTACAGCGCCCGCGTCGCCGCCGAGCTGGGCGATCTGATGCCGTACGTCTGCACCATCAACGAACCGCAGATGATCGCTCTGCACGGCTACCTCGAGGGCTACCACCCACCCGGCATCACCAACCCCGTGCTCTGGAAGCGGGTCGGCGCAGCGCTGCTCGGCGCCCACTTCGACGGCGTGCGGGCTGTCCGCAAGGAGGCCGACAGCCTTACCGGTCTGGTGCTGCAGTTGCCGCTGCTCGCCCCGGCCCGCGACGACGACGCCTGCCACACACTGCACCGGCTGATGCAGTACGAAATCGTCGACCGCTACCTCGACGGACTCACCGGACCGGACCGCGGCGACTGGCTCGGTGTGCAGTACTACCGCAAGCAATGGGTCGATCCGGCCTCACCGACCTGGTTCGGCCTGCCGCCCGACGGCACCCCGACGACGCAGATGGGCTGGGCCGTTTACCCCGACGGCCTGCGGCAGATGTTGCACCACGCCGCCCGCACCGGTCTCCCGCTGTATGTGACCGAGAACGGCATCGCCACCACCGACGACACCGAACGCGTCGCCTACCTGCACAGCCACCTCGCCGCGGTCGCGCAGGCCAGGGCCGAAGGGGTCGACGTGCGCGGCTATCTGCACTGGTCGGCCTTCGACAACTTCGAGTGGAGCGAAGGCTACCGGCCGAAATTCGGCCTGATCGCCGTGGACGGCGACTTCGTCCGGCACCCCAAACCCAGCGCCCACGCCTTCGCCCGGGTCGCCCGCACCGGCCGGCTCGAGGCGCTGACCGATCTTTCCGACCGTCACTGATCCGTCTCACCGTCCCGGGAAGGAACATCGTGCGTCGAACACTCGCTGCTGTCGCGATCGTGGCCCTCGGCCTCGCCGCGTCCCCGGCAGCCGCCACCGCAACACCTGTCCGCTCGTGGCAGTCCTACGTCCTCGGCCCCCACGCCGACCAGGTCACCGCGAAACGTGCCGAAGCACGCGGTGCCGTGATCAACGCCGGTTCGCTGGTTCACCCGCACGGCAGACCGACGACCTTGACCACGGTCGCCGGCCAGACCCCGGCCTCGGTCGTTCTCGACTTCGGCCGGGACATCGCCGGGACCCCGTACCTGGACATCGCCGAGGTCAGCGCAACCTCCACGCTGAATCTGGTCACCGGCGAGGCCCGGGAGTTCCTGCGCCGCCCGGCTGCGACGACACTCGCCGCCCCGGCCACCGCCGGCGCCCGGCAGGTCACCGTCGCGTCCGCCGCCGGCCTGGAAGTCGGCAACACGATCACCCTCGGCGGGCAGACCCGCACCATCGTCGGCTTCGACGCCACCACCCGCGTCGTCGACCTCGACCGAGCCTTGGACGCCGACGTCCCCGCGGCCACCGCGGTCAGCACGGCCCCCGGGGCTCCCGCCTCTGATGAGTCCCGCGGTCTGGCCGGCGTCGGCGGACCCGACAACCTGCAGGTCACCACGCCCGGCCGGGTCGCCGCCGGCTTCCACGGCGGGTTCCGGTTCATCCTGCTCACCCTCACCACGCCCGGCACTGTGCAGCTGTCCGGCCTCGGTGTCGACTTCCAGGCGTACCGGGCCACCGCCCGGGACTACCGCGGCTGGTTCCTTTCCAGCGACGATCAACTCAACCGGATGTGGTACTCCGGGGCGTACACGCTGCAGCTCAACATGAAACTGCCGGGCGTGAACGGGCTGCCCGACGCGCGTATCTACGACGGCGCCAAGCGTGACCGCAGCATCTGGACCGGTGACCTGCTCGTGCAGGGCCCCACCATCATCAACACCCTCGGTGACGTCGGCGCGGACTACCTGCGGTCGTCGCTGGATGCGTTGTTCGCCACCCAGCGTGCCGACGGGGCGCTGCCCGGTTCGCCGGACTTCGCCAAGCGCACCTCGCCGGCCGGGTCACCGCTGTTCTACTCCAACAACTACTCCGGGTACGGCGCCCGCGCGGCTATCGACTACTTCCGCTACACCGGCGACCGGGCGTACATCCTCGGCCTGCTGCCGAACCTGCGCCGCGAGCTGGCCTACAACGCCACGTTCCTGACCGCCGACAACCTGGTGGCTTCCAACGACCGCGACTACTGGCAGGCCACCCAGACCGGCGCGGTCACCAAGTACAGCATCGACTACTACATTCTGCTGCGCGAGATGGCCTGGCTCGAACGGACCGTCGGCTCGGCCACCGACGCGGCCGGCTACGACGCCACCGCCGACGCCATCAAGACCGCCGTCAACGCCAAGCTGTGGAACCCCACCCTCGGCGCGTACGGGCAGAGCACCGACCATCCTGACGTGCTCGTCGAGGACGCCAACGCGCTTGCCCTGCAGTACGACTTCGTCCCCGCCGACCGCCGCGCGAGTGTGCTGCGGGCGCTGAAGACGCTGTGGACGCCGTACGGTGCGATCCTCGGCCCTGGCCTGCAGGATCCGACCGGGCACACCATCGAACCGTTCGGCAACGGCATGGAAACCGCCGGCCGCTTCGCCGTCAACGACGTCGACGGCGCCCTCGCCCTGATGCGCCGCACCTGGGGCCCCATGGTCGACGAGCGCAACCCGCTCTACACCGGCGGACTCTGGGAGTTCAAGAACAGCACCGGCGGCGTCAACCGCCCCTCGGCCAGCCTGGCCCACGGCTGGGCCGCCTCACCCACCGTCCAGTTGACCCAGCAGATCCTCGGTGTCCAGCCCGTCGGCGCCGGCTACGCCACGTGGACCATCCAGCCGCGCCCCGGACGCCTGGCCTGGGCCCAGGGCGTCGTGCCCACCCAGTACGGCGACATCAGCGCCCGGTGGATTTCGAAGGACCACCGCTTCACCCTGCACTTCACGACCCCGAAGAACACCAGCGGCACCGTGGCCGTGCCCGCCGGCAAGCACAGCATCGTGCTGGTCGACGGCCGCCCCGTACGCCCGCAGATCACCGACGGGTACACCCAGCTGCACCTACGCGGCGGCAGCCACACGATCACCGTCCTGCGCTAGGAGAACCGAGGGGCGGCACCACCGCCCCTCGGCCCCGGCTTTCCCCGCTTCGCGAAGGAGATCTGAGCGTGAACACCCCGATGACCCGCAGGACCCTGATCGGCGGCTCGCTCGCTGTAGCCGCGGGCCTGAGCATCCCGCTACCGGCCCAAGCCCACGGCAGCCGGCGAACCGACGAGGCGACCACCCGCTACGGCAAGGTCCGCGGCCGGCGCGAGGACGGCATCGTCAAGTTCCTCGGCGTCCCCTACGCCACACCCCCGCTCGGCGACCTGCGGTTCAAAGCTCCGAAGCCGCCGCGGCACTGGTCCGGTGTCCGCGACACCGTGAGTTTCCCCAACCCAGCGTTCCAGGCCGTCGGCGCCGAGATGGGACCGACCGGCAACGGGCGGATGCCGGCCCCGTCCGAGGACTGTCTGTACCTCAACATCTGGACCCCCGCAGCCGATCACCGGCGCCGGCCGGTGATGTTCTACAACCACGGCGGCGGCTACATGATCGGCTCCGGCTCCGCCACCGGGCAGGACGGCACCCACCTGGCCCAGCTGTACGACGTGGTCGTGGTCGAGTCCAACCACCGCCTCGGCCTGCTCGGCTACCTGTTCCTGGACGACCTCGCCCGCGGCGACTACGCCGCCAACGCCGGGATGCTGGACATCCTCGCTGCCCTGCGCTGGACCGCTGAGAACATCGAGAACTTCGGCGGCGACCCAGACAACATCATGGTCTGGGGTGAGAGCGGTGGCGGCGCCAAGACGGCTGCGGTCTACACCATGCCGTCGGCGGCACGGCTGTTCCACAAGGCGTCCATCGAGAGCGCCGCACCGCTGCGGTTCCCCACCCGCGACGGTGCCACCGCCCGCGCCGAGCACACCCTCACGCTGCTCGGACTGACCCGGGCCGACATCCCGCGGCTGCACGACATCCCGGCCGCCCGGTTGCTCGAGATCCAGCAATCCGAGGCCGCCAACGGCGTCGCACCCTGGGGCGACCCGCCGCCGCTGCCGGGCTTCGGTGCCTTCGTCGACGGACACATCATTTCTCGGAACCCCTTCGCCGACGGCGCCGCGCCCTGGTCGGCCGGCAAGCCGCTGATGGTCGGCACCTGCCGCGACGAGACGGTGTTCTTCAGCCTCTTCGGCCCGCCCGACATCTTCCGCATCGACGACGCCGGCCTGCGCACCGCCCTGAGCAGCACCTACCAAGGTGCTGAGCTCGACCGGATCATCGCCACGTTCCGCCGGTCCCGGCCCGGCGCCACCCCGGCCCAGCTGTACTTCGCCATCACCACCTCGCCGATCTGGCGCGACGCCGTCAAGATCGCCGAAGCCAAGGCGGCCCAGCACGCCGCACCCGTGTACATGTACCTGCTCGCCTACCCCGACCCGACCCTCGTGCCCGGCACCGACTTCCCACTCGGCTCACCGCACGCCTCCGACATCCCGCTCAAGTTCGCCAACACCCCCAGCGACGCCCGGCCCGGCCAAAGGGCAACCGCGCGGCACATGAGCGCACTGTGGGCCGGCTTCGCCCGGCACAGCCATCCGACCGCGCCCGGCGTGCCGCGCTGGCCCGCCTACACCCCGAAGGACCGAGCCACCATGTGGATCGATGCCCACTGCCGGATCGTCAAGGACCCCGACCGCAGCGAAAGGCTCTTCTGGAACAACCGGGACTGAACCCGGAGTGCGTGTGGGGCACCGCGTTGCCCCACACGCACTCCTCGGCTCCCGAGCCGCAAGGCGACCCGATCACCGACCGCCGCCGCACACACCACCGAACGACCGACAGGAGCCGGCCACATGACCAGGATCGGGCTGGGCACCGCGCCACTGGCGTTCAAGGACATCACCGAGCAGCAGGCTGTCGCGACCGTGCACGCCGCGGTGGACTGCGGTGTCACGCTGATCGACACCGCCTTGGCGTACACGAGGGCCCGAACCGAATCCTTCGCGGAAGAGATCGTCGGCCGAGCATGCGCACAACGACCGGGCCACGAGGTGCTGGTCGCGACCAAATGTGGTCACCGCCGTGCCGGCGACGACTTTCCCGTCGACGCGAGCCCCGCAGCCTTGCGAGCCGACTGCGATACGAGCCTGCGCAGCCTCGGCGTCGAACGAATCGATCTCTACCAGCTGCACTGGGTCGACCCACGGGTACCGCTCGCGGACAGCGTCGGCGCGCTACGAGACCTGCAGACGGCCGGCAAGGTCGCCGCGATCGGGCTGTCGAACGTGAGCATCGAGCAGGTCGAATTGGCGCGCGCTGAAGCGCCGATCGCGTCAGTGCAGAACCGACTCTCCCTGGCCGACCGCGCTGACCTGGCGACGGTAGCCCACTGCGCGACGGTGGGGCTGCGCTACCTCGCCTACCAGCCGCTCGGCGGATCCGGCAGACGCCAGGACAACCCCGCCATCATCGAGATTGCGGCCAGCCTCGGGGCATCCGTCCCGCAGGTGTGGCTCGCCTGGGTCCTCGCCCAGGGCGCGCATGTCACGCCGCTTGTCGGATCAAGCCGGCCGGAGACCATCACGGAATCCGCTTGCGCCGAACAGTTCCTGTTGGACCCAGCCACAGTGTCCCTGATCGAGGAGCCGTTTCCCGCACCGTAGTGCCATCGAGGGGCCTGTGATCGAGTGGGGGAGATGGCCTCGGCGAGGGGGTCACCGGCGGAGCCGGTGAAGGCGTGTCTATCTCTTCCTCGGCTGTGCCCGTACTTGCTGGTGGTCACCGCGACGAAGCTCGGTTCGTGCCTTTCTGGTCGCCTGCAGGACGGGCAACGTGCTGAGCTTCGGTCGGCTTTCGGTGCCGTCTGGTTCGCTGGAGTGGAACCGAGGGTGGAGGAAGCGTCCGGCCCTCGGAATAAAGCGACAGTCAGGAGTACCAGCATGCGCATCGCGACCGTCACTGCTCTGGCAATCGCAGGAGCCGCAGTCAGCAGCCCTGGCCCCGCGCTCGGTGCCCAGCGCGCCACCCGCGGTGTCGTCGGCGGTGTCGGCACGGTTGCCCGCTCTGCATACCGAACGCTACCCACCACCAGCCGACTGCTGAGAATTTGATGAAGAGCCGTTCATAGCCCGGCTCCAGCCTGCGGGTTCAGCGTTCTCTTAGGGGCACTTCGCGATATTCGCCGGATGCTTCTCGCTTTTATCGCCGTCGGGGCTGCCGGCTGGGTTGTGCTGCAGGTCAGGGCTTGGGCGTTGTGGCTGCCGTTGACCATGAAGGCTGTCTTGCTCGAGGACGAACGGTAGCGGCGTACAACGGTGACCTTCTTCAGCGGTTTTTCAGCGGCTGCGCAGCAGGATCCGCATGCTGTCCTCGCGCCCCTCGACCGGAAGAGCTCACATGGCCGACCCCACCCTGACCTACCCCGAGGCGATCGTCATCGGTCTGCTGCAGGGCGTCACCGAGCTTTTCCCCGTATCAAGCCTGGGCCACAGTGTCTTGCTGCCGGCGATCATCGGTGGCCGGTGGGCGCGGGACCTGAGCCTGAGCGCGGACCAGTCGCCGTACCTGGCCTTTGTGGTGGCCGTGCACGTCGCGACGGCGGTCGCGCTGATCTGGTTCTTCCGCGCCGACTGGGTGCGGATCGTGCGGGGGCTGGCCACCTCGGTCCGGGACCGCACCATCAGTACGCCGGATCAGCGGCTCGGCTGGCTGCTGGTGGTCGCGACCGTCCCGGTCGGTCTGGCCGGCCTGGTGCTCGAGCACACGGTGCGCACCACGCTCGGCAAGCCGGTGCCCGCAGCGCTGTTCCTGATCCTCAACGGACTGATCCTGGCCGGTGTCGAGCGGATCCGTGGGAGGTCTCCGGTCGCGGAGCCGGTGGCGATGGGATCCGATCACGTCTATGTCAGCGCTGCCGCGCGTCGGGGCGGTGTCTCGGCCGCCCACGGTGGTGACGTGGTCACCGACAACCGCCTCGGCGGGCAGAGTTGGGGTCAGGCACTGCTGATCGGCAGCGCGCAGATCCTGGCGCTGCTGCCCGGGGTCAGCCGTTCGGGCGCCACCATCGGCGCCGGACTGCTTCGGGGGTTGTCGCACGAGGACGCGGCCCGGTTCGCGTTCCTGCTGGCCACCCCGGTGATCCTCGCGGCCGGGGTGTTGAAGCTGCCGGAACTCGCCGGGCCCTCGGGTCGCGGCATCCTCGGCCCGGTACTGGCCGGCAGCCTGGTCGCGGGCGTCGCCGCGTACGTGTCCTTGCGTTTTCTGACCCGCTACTTCGAAACCCGCACCCTGAACCCGTTCGCGATCTACTGCGTCGTGGCCGGCGCGGGCGCCCTGGTGTGGACCTTATTCAACTGATCGGCGGGGCAGGGTGCGCCCGACCGGGCGCGTAGCGGGCTTCAACGGTGCAGGTGTCCGCGACCGAGGCGGACAGCGCGTTGCGTCCGACTTCGGCCTGCCGTTTCAGCCGCGGACCAGGCCGACGCACGACAGAACGTGTACGAGGCCGGGTGGATGCGCCGTACCGGCACAGGTCCTGGGCCGACCACGGGTGGTGGCACACGAACGATGATCCGGAACGCCCGCCTCGGGAGCGATCGCTCAGACGAAGCTGAGGATGCCGGCCAGCGGTGCCGCCAAGACGGCGGCCGGCGCCACCAGCGGTTCGTAAGTGTCGGTCGTATGTCAGCCGATGGGCGCTTGCGCACGGTCAGCCCGGGTGTACGCCAGGTAGCCGACCAGCGCGACGATCACGGCTGCCCAGGCCGCGGTGACCGGGCCGGTGCCGAGCCCGAGGCCGCCGCGGGCGGTGGAGACGCCCATCCAGTCGGCGAAGGACGCGCCCAGCGGGCGGGTGATCACGTAGGCGGTCCAGAACGCGGCGACCGGGCCGAGTCGTCGGGCCCGGAACGCGACGGCGGGCACCGCGATCGCGGCGGCGAAGATCAGCCCGGAGCCGAGGTAGCCCCAGCCGAACGTGGCTGCGGTGAGGTCGCCGGCGGCGGTGCCCAGCGCGAAGGTGGCCAGAACCGTGGACCAGTAGAACAGTTCCCGGCGTCCCGCGATCACCGTGTGGATCGACAGGGTGCCCTCGGTGCGGTACCAGAGCCAGAGAATCGCGGCGAGCGCAACCGCGAAGGCAGCTGTGGAGACCGCGTACGGGATGCCGAGCGCGACATGCAGCACGTCAGCGGCCATCGTGCCGAAGATGCTGACCATCACCACCGCGAACCAGTAGATGCCCGCCCGGTAGCGGGGCGCCCAGAGCTGTGCGACCAACGCGGCGGCGAGCCCGACTGCGCCGATGCCGACCGCCACCGGTGGTGCGAGGGCGTGCGCCAGGAAGTCCGAGGCGGTCTCGCCCATCCCGGTGGTGAGCACCTTGATGATCCAGAAAAGGGCCGTCACCTGCGGCACCTTCACCAGTCCGGTGGCACGCAGATGCCCGGCACGTACATCAGTTGTCATCCGGGAATGTTCGCCGCCGGCGCCTGAAGAACGGCTGAACGACCGCGTCGCCGTTTTGACGCAACGCTTGGCCGGATACCCCACGAAGTCTCATCGCGTCGGCAGGTTGTGGGGGCCCTTGGGAGAGGTCGAGCGAGCGATGGACATGCAGCGGGAAAGGCGCCGGTGATCGATGCCGATGCCTGTCGACGGCATGGTGAAGCGAACACCGCGGTCAGCGTCCCTCAGCCTGTGCCGGCTACCTCGTTACCAGGGCGGCGGCGACCTTGCTGACCGGCTCGGCGAGCGCGTTGACCGCGTCCGACAGACCCTTGAGGTCGGTGGGGCTCAGCTCGCTATGTAGTTTCCAGCCGTTGCCGGAGCGGTACTTCGTTAGGGCCGCGTCGACGTTGGCGAACTCGGCGTCGAGAGTCTTGACTAAGGCCGGGTTGCGCTTCTCCAGCACCGGGCGAAGCGCGGCTATCGCGGCCTGGCAGCCTTCGATGTTGGCGTTGAAGTCCCACAGGTCGGTGTGCGAGTAGCGGTCCTCCTCGCCGGTGATCTTGCCGCTGGCGACCTCGTCCAGCAGCCCCTTCGCACCGTTGGCCAGTTGCAGCGCGGTGAGCTGCTCGGCGTTCGACTTCCGCACGATTTCCTTGACGTCGGTGAGTAGTTGGTCAGCGATCGGGCCGTCCTTGCTCATGTCCGGCTTCGGGGCCCACAAGTCTTTCTCGAGGCGGTGGAAGCCGCCGAAGGGTTGGCCGTCCGGTGCGGCGTCCTCGCGTCCGTCGATGCGTGGGTCGAGGTCACCGAAGACGGAGGCCACCGGTTCGATGCGCTCCCAGTAGGTGCGCGCGATCGGGTACAGCTGTTTGGCTCGGGCGATGTCGCCGGCTTTGACGGCGGCGACGAACTCGCTGGTCTTTGTCTGCAGGGCAGCGGTCTGGCTCTTGACGTACCGGGTGTAGTCGGTGGTGGCGTCCTTGAGCGCGGCGTCGTCGGCGAGCGGAGCGGCGGAGCCGGACACGGTGATCGGGTTCCGTATACCTTGGCCGATCATGCCGGGCTTGCAGGCGATCTCGTAGGACCCGGCGGGCAGCTCGACGTGCAACTCGCGCGACAGCCCGGGGGTGATGTTCTCGATCTCGCCCAGCACCCGGTCACCAGGCCCGTAGATGTAGAACTCGTTGACCTTCGTGCCGCTGTTGGTGATCGAGAAGATGCTGGTGCCGGCATCCAGGGTGCTTGTGGCGATCTCGCAGAGCGTGTCGGTCGCCGTGACCGTGATGGGATCTCCGGCCACGGCGGTGCCGGCGGAGTCGTCGGAGCCGCACCCCGCGAGGGGCACGCCGAGCGAGCCGGCCGCCACGAGAGCGAGCACCCGGTAGGTAGCGCGCATGATCTTCCGTCCTCGAATGAAGTTCTACAAGTTGTAGGTGACGGTAAGGCATGCCTCACCTAAGCGTCCAGGAGGGGTCCGCTCTCTGACGGAACACTGAGCGAAATCGCGCCGAATCTCATCGATCGGCGGCAACCTGGGCAGGACGGAAGGGACCACGTGCGCGTACTGGACCGCAAGGAACGGCTAAGGGCAGCGGCACCGACGCGCTGACCGGCGGCCGGGCGAACGGCAGCAGCCCGGCCGCCCGCCCTCGGGCGTCAGGGTGCTGACGGCGGGGTGTAAGCCGGGATGTTCGCCGCGATCAGGTGCTGCTCGAAGGTGAAAACGTTCGGGTCGTGGGCGTCGACGGTCAGGCTGACCCAGTGGTTCTGGGCTTCGCCGAAGGTGGTGACGCGGGTGAAGTTCTCCACCACGTTAGGCCCGGCCAGGCCGGCGGCGTTGACCGTCGCGTAATCGGTGAGCGGCTTGGTCATCTCGAAGCTGTGCGAATCACCGTTGACCAGCACGACCGGGCCGGCGAAGGCGGTGGTCTGGCGGAACAGTTCGGCCTTGGTGTCGGCGTAGTGGGTGAGCACGGCGCTGGGGTCCCACATGTCGGCCTGCGTGACGATCAGGACGCCCTTGGAGTGGGCGGCCTTGGCGGCGGCGAATCCGGTCCGCAGCCAGGCGAGGTTGGCGGCGTTGCGGGCCGCGTACTCGGCCTGGCCCTCGGCGGCCGGGCCGTTCTTGGCGCCGTCGGCGAAGTTGTTGTCACTGCCGGGGATGTTGAGGGCGAGGTAGGTGACCGGACCCTTGGTGAAGCGGACGTTCTCGGGGTAGGCGGCGCTCTGCCGAATCACGGTCATCTTGTGCCGGCCCAGGCTGCGGTTGTCGGGGTAGGACAATTTGCGCAGGTAGGCTAGGCGGTCGCTGGAGTCCGACACCAGGCCGCCGAGGGTGCTGGGCCGGTCGCAGTCGGTCCACTCATTGTCGCCGGGGGTGTAGATCACCGGGGCGTCGAGCCGGGCGAACAGGCTCAAGGTGGACTTGTAGACGTCGGGGTGGGTGGCGTCGGCGACGGCCTTGTCCGGGGTCGGGTTCGCCGGGTCCTCGGGGTGCGGGTCGGCGTAGCAGGGTTCACTGCCGTTCTTGGTGTCGCCGTCGAACAAGGAGAACGCCAGGTGCGCGGCGTTCATGTCGGCGATCACGGCGGGGTAGTGGGCGCGGCCGTAGTCGCCGTACGGCATGTCACCGAACAGCCCGACGGTGTAGGAGGACCGGTGGCGGTCGTCGCGGTCGGCGCTGGCCGCCGTCGGCGCGGTGAGGGCTACGACGGCGCCGAGGGTCACGGTGATCCCGGCGGCAAGGCTGACGACATGGTGCGGGCGCATGAGTCTCCTCGAGTGGTGGACGTTGCCCAGGACCTTCGGTACCACCCATGGCCGGCCGGCTACACCCCGGTAACGCCCACCCCAATACTCCTACAACTTGTAGGTAAAAGGTGAAGGCCGGCGGTCATCGGTACGGCCGAGGCCGCGCAGCCCAGTGGGGTCAGGCCCAGCAGGTCTTCGCTGGTGCGCAGGGTCGAGCAGTGGTCGTATGCCCAGGTGTCCACGACGTGGCCGGTGGTGGGGGACAGGACCACCGTGGGGATGTGGTTGTCGGTGTCGGAGCCCTCTTGGTAAGAGAACGCTGACCCGGTCAGCCACCTCCCGGGGCGAGGCGGTAGCCAGAGCCGCGTACGGTCTCGATGGCCGCGCGGCCGAACGGGTGGTCGATCTTCTTGCGCAGGTAGCCGATGTAGACCTCGACGATGTTCGGGTCGCCGGCGAAGTGGGCGTCCCAGACGTTCTCCAGGATCGCGGTCTTGGTCATCGCCTGCCCGGGGTGGCGCAGCAGGAATTCCAGCATGGCGAACTCGCGCGGGGTCACCGCGATCGGCGTGTTTCCGCGGGCGACCCGCCGCGCCGCCGGGTCGAGCGACAGGTCCCCGGCCCGCAGCACCGCCGGCCGCTCCGGCGCGCCTCGCCGCACCAGTGCGCGCAGCCGGGCGATCAGCACCACGAACGAGAACGGTTTGATCAGGTAGTCGTCGGCGCCGAGGTCGAACGCGTCGGCCTGGTCGTACTCGCCGTCCTTGGCGGTAAGCATGAGCACCGGGGTCCAGATGCCGCGCCCGCGCAGTTCGCGGCAGATCTCGTAGCCGTTGCGGCCGGGCAGCATGATGTCGAGCATCAGCACGTCGTAGGCGCCATGCGGTTGTTCGGTGGCACTCCACAGTCCGTCGATGCCGTTGTGGGCCAGGTCGACGGTGAAGCCTTCCACCGCCAACCCGTCGCGGATCGTCTCGGCCAACTCCACCTCGTCCTCGACGACGAGCACCCGCATGGCGACCCCCTGTTCCCTGCCAGCCTGAACCATCGCGGCTGAGGATGCGCTGGACTCGCCGCTCACGCGTCGGTCATCGCGTAGAGATGCCGCAGCGGGCGCACCCGGATGGCGATGTCGGCAAGGTCGAGCAGGTCACGGTCGGCGGGCAGATTGCCGTACGCCCAGAGCAGGCCGGCCGGCCGCTCGGTCAGGTGGGCCAGCACTCGCCGAGCCCGTTCGGCGCCGCGGCAGTCGCCGCCGCTGATCCGCCCGGTGAGCCGGCCGTTCACCGAGGCTATGCGCGAGGCGATCACGGTGTCGGCGCCCAGCAGTGTGCCGAGGTGACCCACGTAGACCTCCGGCGACGACGAGGCGATGACCAGATGGTGGCCGTGGTGGTGGTGCCACTGCCACCGGCGCCGGCAATCCGCCCGCAGGCGGTGATTGAACAGGTGCTGGGCATACCGGCGGGCGACCACGTCCACCTCTGCGGTCACTCGCCCCCCGAGCAACTGTTGAAGCAGCAGTGCCCTCGGGCCGTCGCGGCCGGTGGCAGCGGCGACCGCCCGGCCCACCTGTATCGGCCCGCAGACCTGGCGCAGAAACGGCAGCAGGGTGTCGCGGCGGGTGAGGGTGCCGTCGAGGTTCCACACGACGACTGCTTGGTGCTGTCGTCGTCCAGGAGGCTCGGGGGCAGCGGGCCGCAGCGCGCGCGGCGGCTCGACGATGGTCAGGGGACGGGTGCTCACGACGATCGGCCTCCTCTTCGACTGCTGGCGAGCCTGCACGCCAGGTGCTGAAGAGCGGCTGAACGCCGATCTTTCAGCGGTCTTTCAGTGCGGCGGTCGTTACGGTGACGGCATGCGGGAACTGGCGGTGGTGCGGCGCTTCAAGCGCCGGCTGGGCGTACGGCTGCGCTCAGCCCTCGCCGCCGCGGTCGTGGTGGTCGTGGCGTCGCTGCTGTGCGGTGGCGTGCTCCTGGTCACGGCGCGCAGAGTCCTGCTGAACACCATCACCGCCGCCGCCACGGACCGGGCCACCCAGGTCGTCACCGCCCTGCGCGGCGGTGACAACCTGACCTCGCTGTTACGACCGTCGGCCCGCGAACGCACGGTGGTCCAGGTCGTCGACGCCGCCGGCGGGGTCGCGGCCGCCTCGGAAGCGCTCGCCGGCCAAGCGCCGATCTCCGCGCTGCGGCCGGCCGCCGGCCGGCGGCTGACCGAGCAACAGCGGTTGACGTTCGCACACGACGAACTGTTCGAGGTCGTCGCGGTCGGGGTGAACACGGCTGCCGGATTGCAGACGGTGCTGGTGGGATCGTCGCTGGACACCTTCGACGACGGCACCGAAGCGGTCATCGCGGCGATGCTGGTCGGGTTGCCGCTGCTCGCAGTCGTCGTCGGCGCGGCGACGTTCTTCTTCGTCGGACGCACCCTGCACCCGGTCGAGGACATGCGCGCCCAGGCGGCGTCAATCACGTCCCGCAACCTGCACACGCGGCTGCCCGTCCCGGCCGCCGATGACGAGGTCGCCGCGCTGGCCTCCACGATGAACACGATGTTGGACCGGATCGAGGCCGCGTCGGCAGCGCAGCGCCGCTTCGTCGCCGACGCCAGCCACGAACTGCGCAGCCCCCTAGCAACCGTGCAGGCCAACGCCGACCTCCTCGACGGCGCCGGACTCGACGAGGCGCCGGCCCGGTCGGTGGCCCGGATCCGCCGCGAGAGCGCCCGGATGGCCCGCCTGGTCGAGGACCTGCTGCTGCTGGCCCGCGTGGACGACGACGGGCTGCGGGTACGCCGCGAGGACGTCGACCTGGACGACCTGGCCTACGCCGAACGCGAACGGATCGCTGTGCAACATCCTCGGCTGACCGTCCGCGCGGACATTGAGCCGGTGCGGGTGACCGGCGACGCGGACGCCTTGCAACGGGTCCTGCGCAACCTGGTCGACAACGCGGCCCGACACGCCGCCGGCACGGTCACCCTGACCGTACGCGTGGTGGACGGCGCGGCCGAAGTGCGCGTGGGCAACGACGGCCCGCCCATCCCGGAGGACGACCGGGAGCGGATCTTCGACCGGTTCGTGCGGCTGGACGACAGCCGATCGCGGGCAGCCGGCGGCACCGGGCTGGGCCTGCCGATCGCCCGCGACATCGTCACCGCCCACGGCGGCGAGCTCACCGTCGACGACCTCGATGTGGGCGCGGCCATGCGGATCAGCCTGCCGCCGCCCGGCGGCAACGACTGAGCGCCGCCGAGGTCACGACGGGCCATTCAGCCGTCTCTTATCGGACATTCCGTACGTTGGTGGCGTTTGCCGTCGTCGATCGGAGAGTGTCTTGAGGTACCAGCCGGAAGTCTTCACCGAAGCCGACGTGGCCGGCGCGGGCCGCGTCGTGATGAAGAAGCTGCCCGAGGTGACCCTGGCCTTCTGGGTCATGAAGATCGCCGCGACCACGCTCGGCGAAACCGCCGGCGACCTGTTCGCGCAGACCCTGAAGCTGGGCTACTTCCTGACGACCCTGGCGCTGTTCGCCGTGTTCGTGGTGACCCTGGTGGTGCAGTTGCGGTCGCGGCGCTACAACCCGTTCTTCTACTGGACGGTGATCCTGTCGACCAGCATGGCCGGTACCACGATGTCGGACTTCATGAACCGCGACACCAGCTACCTGGCGGCCGGCACGGACGCCCTCGGCTGGGGACCGCAGGGATTGGGTCTGGGCTATCCCGTCGGCGCGGCCATCCTGGTCTCCCTGCTGATCGTGATCTTCGTGGTGTGGCGGGTCTCGGGTTTGACCTTCGCGATCACCGACATCGACACGTTCCGTGGCGAGGCCTTGTTCTGGGCGGCAATCCTGGTGTCCAACACCCTCGGCACGTCGGTGGGTGATTTCCTGTCCGACAGTTCGGGGCTCGGCTACGCCGGGGGAGCGCTGCTGGTCACCGCCGTGCTCGCGGTGCTGCTCGGTCTCAAGTACGTGCCGGCGGTACCGAATGTGGTGCTCTTCTGGCTCGCGTTCGTGCTGACCCGCCCGCTGGGTGCGACGGCCGGCGACTTTCTCACCAAGCCGGTGGCCAAGGGCGGCCTCGATCTGGGCACGCTCGGATCCTCGGTGGTGCTACTCACCGTGCTGTTCGCCCTGATGGTGTTCGCGCAGGTCCGCGAGCGCCGCAGGAACTTGCCCGGTCACGGCGGTTACAGCAGGGCCACCGTCGGGTCTTCCGAGGCGCCGTCACCGATCGACTCGATGGAACAGAATCGCCATCTCTGATCGGTGCCGCGGTTCAGGGTGATCTCCAGGTTGGTCGGAGGAAGCGCCGGAAAGGTGTTGATCTGCCGGCCGTGACGGCTCATGACGGGTTCGGCCGGTCGGCTCGCGCTGACGTACAGGACCATCTCGCTGACGCCGGCGGCGACCGGGGAGGGACTGGTGAATGCGCCGAAGACCACCGGGCTCGGCGTCACCGTGGCCTGGCTGCCGAGCAGACCGGACATCTGCTCACCAAGCTGGTTCGCGGTGCTGCAGCCGGGCACGGCCACTGCCGCGATGGTGGCGGGGTTGAGGTTCGCCAGCGACCACTGGCCGTAGGCCGCGAGGGAAGCGAGGATCGCCGGCCACGCGGTACCGGTGTTTCTCAAGACCGGTGCCACAGTCTTCGCTTTCGGGGGCGCGATGGTGATGACCCGGGCCGGGGTCGCGGACGCCGGCGATGCCGGGCCTGCCGGGCCGCCGGCCGAGACCGTGGCCGAGGAGGTGGCGCACCCGCCGGCGAGCATCAGGACCGCGCTCAGCGCGCCGGTCACCGCCGTTGCCGATCTGATTCGCATGGCCCGTCCCCGTTGTCGTCTTTTCCGTCTTGGTCGAACGTCAGAATCGGCGACTGCGGGCCTGACCTGACGGATCGCCGGAGGCGCAGGAGCGGACGGCTTTCACCGATTTCTCAGGATCGCCGGACTACCGTCACGGCAGCACCACGAGTCCTACTAGTTGTAGGTTTCGTTACCACCGAGGCGGGCAAACCTCGGGTTCCCTCGATCTGAGAGGCATGCCTCCATGCCGTCATTCCTCGACCCGCAGCATCTGATCTCCACGTTCGGGCTGATCGGCATCCTCGCGATCGTCTTCGCCGAGTCCGGGCTGCTGATCGGGTTCTTCCTGCCCGGCGACTCGCTGCTGTTCACCACCGGGCTGCTGGTCGCCGACGGCACCTACCTGCACCAGCCGTTGTGGCTGATCTGCCTGCTGGTCTCGATCGCGGCCGTGCTCGGCGACCAGTTCGGCTACCTGTTCGGCCGCCGGTTCGGCCCGGCGCTGTTCCGCCGGCCGGACTCGAAATTGTTCAAGCAGGAGAACCTGACCCGCGCCCGGGGCTTCTTCGAGCGTTACGGCGCCCGGTCGATCGTCCTGGCCCGGTTCGTGCCGATCGTGCGGACCTTCACCCCGATCGTGGCCGGAGCCAGCCACATGCACTACCGGACCTTCCTGGTCTACAACGTGAACGGCGGCGTGCTGTGGTCCTGTGGCGTCACCACCCTCGGGTACTTCCTGGGCCAGGTGGCCTTTGTGCGCTCGAACATCGAACTCATTCTGATCGGCATCGTTGTCGTGTCGGTCGTTCCGGTGGCCGTGGAACTGCTGCGGGCGCGGCGCCGTTCCCGCAGCGCGCAGGTCGACCAGCACTGACCGTTCCGGCGTGTCTGTCCTCGAATCGGACCAAATCCTACAAAATGTAGGAGTTGGGGAGGCGGGGACAGGACGAGGGAGTTTCATGACTCAATTCCGACGGACTGGTGCGGCTGTGGCCGCCGTCCTGCTGCTCGGCAGCATGACGTTGGCCGAACGGCAGATGCAGGCCCGGCCGGTGGCGGTGCTCAGTGCCGCGACCAGGCCGGGTCATGTGGTGATCGTGGTGCTGGAGAACAAGCGGTACGACGCGGTGATCGGGCATCGCAAGGCGCCGTGGGTCAACGAACTGGCTGCGGGCGGTGCGAATCTCACCCACTTCTACGCCGAGACCCATCCCAGCCAGCCCAACTATCTGGCGTTGTTCTCCGGCTCGACCCAGGGCGTACGGGACAACAAGTGCCCGCACAACCTCGGCGCCCGGCCGAACCTGGGCCGTCAGCTGATCGACGCCGGCTACAGCTTCACCGGCTACTCCGAGGACCTGCCCCGGCCCGGCTGGCGTGGCTGCACGCACGGCGGGCACGGGGGATACGTGCGCCGGCACGTCCCGTGGGTCAACTTCAGCAACGTCCCGGCGAGCGCACACCAGCCGTACACGGCATTTCCGCGCGACTACCGCAAGCTGCCGACGGTGGCGTTCGTCATCCCGAACCTCTGCCACGACATGCACGACTGCCCTAAGGCTGTCGCTGACGCCTGGCTGCGCAAAGAGTTCGCCCGTTACGTGGCCTGGGCGAAGACTCACAACAGCCTTTTCGTCCTCACCTTCGACGAGGACAACCAGACTGACGGAAACCACATCCCGACGGTCGTGGCCGGCGCCGGTATCAAACCGAGCCGGTATCCGGCCCGCGCCACTCATTACGGCTTGCTGCGCACCCTGCAGGACATGTACGGGCTGCGCCCGACCGGACTGTCCGCCGGGGCGGCCCCGCTGCGCGGCGTCTGGGTGGGCCGCTGACTCTGCGGTCAGAGCCAGGCGCGGGCCAGCGCGACGAACTCGGCCGTCGCCACGGCGGTGGCGCCCAGGCATGCAGCGGCGAGCATGGTCGGCCCGAGCAGGCGGCGGCGTCTCGGTGTGGGCGACGGGGCGATCAGCGCGCGTACCCGGTTCACGACCGTGCCGCCGTGCATGCCGAGTGCGGCCTTCGGGCCGGGGCCGACCGTCGCCAGAGCGGCCCGGGCCACTGCCTTCGCGGTCAGCTCCCGGTCGCCGACGACCGCGGCGGCGTCCTCGTCGGCCCAACGCTCGACCAGGTAGGCGACTGTCGTGCGGACCGGGATGAGCAGCGGGTTCAATGCGGCCGCGGCCGCGGTCAGGGCGACCAGGCGGTGGTGGCGATGAGCCAGGTGGGCGTGCTCGTGGGCGAAAAGCACTCGGCGTTCGTCGGTGTCGAGCAGCCGCAGGATGCCGCTGGTCACCAGCAGGTGCCCCGGGCGGCCGGGCACCGCGACGGCGAGTGGCGCCGACCAGTCGGCCACCACCAGGCCGTCCTGAGGGGTGCCGGCGGCCCGCAGCCGACGATGGGTGCTGGTGCGCAGGTGGATGTCGCGGATCAACCGGACGGCGCCCCAGGCCAGAAGCAGGGCGGCGATCAGCGCGACCGGTCCCGGCACCGGCTCGGGCAACTCCAGCGTCGGATGGTCGTCGAGGGCGGACAGCGGTGGCAGGTCGTCGAGCAGGGTCAGGGCCAGCAGGACCAGCGACCAGGTCGAGGACACTGCCGCGACGAAAGCGGCCCCGGTGAGCCCGCGGGCGATCAGTCCGGGCGTGCCGCGGGCCGCGAGCCAACCAGCGGTCAACGTCAGCGGCAACGCCAGCAACAGCGGTAGGTAGATCGCAACGTTCACGGCTGTAGCAGCCCGCGGAGCGTGGCGGCGTCGTCCTCGTCCAGCGAGGCGGCGAACTGCTGCAGGACGGCGTGCCGGTCCACCGGGTCGGCCAGAGCGGCCCGCATGCGTTTCGCAGCTGTGGTGGCAGCGTCCTCGACCGGCCAGTACACATGCCCGCGGCCGGCCTTGCGCCGGTTCACGAGGTTCTTCTCGTGCAGGCGGATCAGGATGGTCTGCACGGTGTTGTAGGCGAGATCACCGCCGATCGCGCTCTGCACGTCGGCTGCCGTCAACGGCTCGCTGCGGCCCCAGAGCAGGCCCATGACCTCGGACTCCAAGGAGCCCCGGGCCCGCCGGCCCGCCGGTGCGTTCCCCATCTCGAGACCTCCGCCGCCATGGTAACCGTTCAGCGAACCTACAGGATGTAGGAGATAACGTCGGGGAGTGATTCTCCGCCCGCTCGAACTGCATCGGACCGACAGGGCCGCGCTCACGATCGCCGGCCTGGCCGCCCTCATCTTTGTTCTGCTGACCGTGACGGTGCTGGGCCACCTGGGTGCGCTGGAACGTGCCGACGCGGTGATCAGCGGCTCGGCGCACCGGTTCGCGCTGGCGCATCCGCTCTGGCGATCGGCGATGTCCGCGATCACCCGGACGGGCAGCACGACGTACATCGGCCCGGTGGCCGCGGTGGCGTGCCTGGCGCTGCTGCGATGGCGCCGCTGGCGGCAGGCCGTCTTCGTCGCGGTGGCCATCCCGGTGACCGTCGAGGTCCGGGTGCTGATCATGAACGCGGTGGCCCGCCCGCGTCCGGTCGAATGGCTCACCTCGGCCTCGGGCTGGTCCTTCCCGTCCGGTCACAGCACGGCTGCCGCCGCCGTCGCCCTGATCGCGGTTCTGATCGGGTGGCCGTTGTTGCGCCGGCGCCGGGACCGGCTGATCCTGGCCGGCGTCGCGGGCGCCTGGGCGGCCGCCGTCGGGGTCAGCCGGGTGGCGCTGACAGTGCACTGGCCCACCGACGTGCTCGGCGCGTGGCTGCTGGTCGCGGTCGTCGTCCCGGTGATCGCTGCCGGCTGTGGTGTGCTCCCGGGTCCGGCGAAGTGAGCTCGGACCCGGCCCGAGGTCAGGCCGGTTCCGGACGGTCGCCCGCGACTGGCGCGGCAACGACCGGTGAGCGCCGGGCGGGGAGGAAGAACAGAATCAACACCCCCACCGCGTACGCCGTCCAGACGGCGATTTCGAGCACCGTGGCACTGGGAGTGAGGTTCACGGTTGCGGCCAGCAGCGTGCCGTACCAGGACGTCGGCTCGACGGTCGTGGACAGGTCATAGGCGACGTTCGTGCCGCCGGGCAGCGCTCCCGCGGTCTGGAATCCGTGCACCGCGTATTTGGCGATGCCCGCGGCGACCAGGATCAGCAGCACCGCGGTCCAGGTGAACAACCGCCCCAGGTTGACCTTGGCCACCGCCGCGTACATCAGCCAGCCGAGCAGGACCGCGGAGGCCACCCCGGAGATCACGCCGGCCAGGGGTGCGGCGGTCTGGGCGACGGCCTGGGCGGAGGCGAAGACGAGCAGGACCATCTCGACGCCCTCGCGGATCACCGCGACGAACGCCAACGCGGCGATCGCAGCCGGGCCCATCCCGAGCGCGTCGGCGAGCCGTCCGGTCAGGTCGGCCTTGATGGTGCGCGCGCTGCGCCGCATCCAGAAGATCATCCAGGTCACCAGCCCGACGGCGATCAACGAGGTGACCGCCTCGAACCACTCCAGCCGCACCCCGGACAGCAGCGAGGTGGCGACCCAGGTCAGAATCGCGCCGAGGCCGGCCGCGGCCACCACGGCCAAGCCGACGCCGGTCCACAGCGGAACCAGCGCGTCGCGGCGTTGGGACCGGCTGACCACGGTCAGCAGGATCGTGACGACCAGGGCGGCTTCGAGGCCGTCGCGGAGCCCGATGAGATAGCTGGCGAAGAAGGCGGTGCTCACGCTGGTACCCCTTGGTGTTTAGCCTTACCTAACTTCGGCCTAAGCTCCTACAGGTTGTGGGAGATGTCAAGGGGGACGCTGTGAGCCGGAGCGCGATCGCTGTCGGGCCGAGCTTCGCCGTCGTGCTGGCCGTCCTGGTCGTGTTGACCGCAGCGGTCGCCCTGGTCGGCCGGCTGGGTGTGAGCCGGGCCGTGGTCACCGCGGCGGTCCGGGCGGTCGTGCAGCTCGGCGCCGTCTCCCTGCTGATCGCCGCGGTGCTGCGCAGCTGGTGGGCCACCGCGGCGTTCGTGGCGGTGATGCTCGCGGTTGCCACCGCCACCTCCGCACGGCGGGTCACCACGCTGCGCCGGGGCTGGCCGGTGGCCGCGCCGATCACGATCGGCGCGCTGCCGGTCGGCGCGGGGATCGTCGCGGCGCACACCATGCCGTGGACCACCGTCGCGGTGCTGCCGATCGCCGGGATCCTGATCGGCGGCGCGATGACCGCCACCTCGCTGGCCGGCCGCCGCGCGCTCGATGAGCTGCGCGACCGCCACGGCGAGTACGAGGCGGCCCTCGCCTTGGGCTTCCTGCCCCGCGACGCCGCGCTCGAGGTGTGCCGGCCCACCGCCGGACAGGCGCTCGTCCCGGCGCTGGACCAGACCCGTACCGTCGGCCTGGTCACCCTGCCGGGAGCATTCGTCGGGGTGCTGCTCGGCGGCGGCACACCGGTGCAGGCGGGCGCCACCCAGCTGCTCGTGCTGGTCGCTCTGTTGGCGGTGGAGGCGATCGCGGTCGTGGTGACTGTGGAACTGGTCGCGGCGGGCGTGCTGCGCCGCGACTGACGATCAGCCGCTTCATCGGGTCATCAGGCCGATGGCCAGCGCGACACTGAACATGGTGAGGGCGCTGAACCCGACGATGCCTGCAAACACGGGGATCGAGCTCACGTAGGGGTCACCGCTGACGACCGACCCCATGCAGTCTCGGAAGCTGGTGGACAGCGGCAGCACGAGCAGTCCCGCGACCGCGAGGGCGCACAGCACTTGCCGTTGCGGTGGCGGAGCTACTGGTCGTGCCGCGACGATCAGGACGGACTCGCGGCGAGGCAGCAGGCGAAGAAGCCGTGGATCAGGGCGCTCATGGTCGGTTTCTCGGAGTCCGAAGGAAGATGCGGCGTCCGCCGCGACCCGTTGCCCCAACCGCGGCCGGCGTTGCGTTCACCGTCCCCGGCGCGCTGGCCCCAGCTCTGGGGTGGCCAGCTTGCCGTCGGTGATGTGCCGCACTCCGGGTGAACCCGGCCGTCGCACCGCCAAGGTCGACAACCCGGCCGGCACTCGACGCTGTTTCGCCATGGCCGGCCGGGTCGATGGGGAATCAGACGCCGTCGAATTGATCGAGTGTCGCCTTGAGCGCGGCGAGGTTGGCCGCGCAGTCGGCCTGGCTCGGACTGCCGGCCCGCAATGAGGTCAGGACGGCGTCGATCTCGTCGTCGAGCTGGTGCCACTTGCCCGAGTCGCGGGGCTTGAGGCCGGCTTCCGCGTCGTCCCAGCTCACCTCGAGGTCCTTAGCACGCTTCTTGCCACCGGCCAGATCGTTGTTGGTGACCATGGTCTGCAGATCGGCGGTGATGGTGGCGAAGGCGGTCAGGTTGCCGAGGCGGGTGGTGGGTTTCGGCAGCCGCGCGACCGCTGGTGCCGTGCCTTTGCCGACGCCAGGCGTGGCGACCGGTCCGCCGGCGACCGTGACGGCCACGTCGGTGCTGTTCGGGCTCGCGTGCAGACTGCTCAGGCCCACGCCGACAGCCGCGATCAGGACGGCGCCGGCAGCAGCCCACGCGAAGTCGGCCCGCCGCCCACCGATCGGCCCGTCGCCCTTGACCGCCACCCCGTGCCGGTTGGCGAGGATCTGCTCGCGGGCGACCAACACGACGATCACGGCGAAGAACAGCAGGCTGGTGATGCTCGGGCCCAGATCGAGGCCGCCGAAGTCCTTGGACTGGGTCAGCAGGTCACCCAGCGACGCGCCGAGCGGGCGGGTGAGGATGTAGGCGATCCAGAAGGTCAGCACCTGCCCGGCGCCTGCCTTGAACGCGATCCAGGTGAGCAGGATCAGGCCGCCGAAGATCAGGGTGCCGTTGCGGAAGCCGAGGCCAAGGGCCTCGGTGGCCAGGTCACCGGCGGCGGTGCCGAGGGCGAAGGTGGTCAGGATCGCGCCCCAGTAGAAGCCCTCCCGGCGCGGAGTGTCGATCGAGGTGATCGCCAGGGTGTGCTCCTGGCGGTACCAGAGGATGAAGACGGCGGCCAGGATCACCGCGAAGACGGCGGTGCTCAGATAGAGGCTGACGCCGAGGGTGTCGGTGAAGAAGTCGGTGATCTGGGTGCCGACGATGCTGACCAGCACCACACACAGCCAGTAGATCCACGGCGTGTACTGACGCGTCCGCAGCTGAATGACGAGGGCGACGGTGAGCACCGTGATCATCAGGGCATCGGTGACCAACGGGCCCAGGCCCACGTTGACGGCCAGGTAGTCGGCGAAGGTCTCGCCGATGGTCGTGGACAGCACCTTGATGACCCAGAACGTGGCCGTGATCGCCGGGACCTTGGTCAGCCAGTCACGCGTACGCGGTGCCGCAATGGTGTTGTACGCCATGGTTTCCCTGTCAGCTCGACCAGCCACCTGCAGTGGCCGGGGTGACGATCACGATGACCAGCACTCGCTGAGACAACGCTGAAGACGAGGCAGCGGGCCATCCGTGACAATTGTGTACGAACATGCTGCTGGTAGGTGCAGGATGGGCTGAGCTGTTCACGGATTCGGCCGCCGATACGTCATCGCAGTGGGTCGGGCCGCTGCTGAGGAGATCCCCGCCGTGGTGCGGCCACGTTCGGCTCGGCGGTCGTAGCGGGTGCAGAGCCGTCGGACGTAGTACAGCCGAGAGGAGTTCCTTTCGACTGCCCAGCGCGGTGTGCCCAGATCGGCGCCGTCCCAGACACGACCACGGTCACAGCGCACCTGCCCCGGGCAGAATGGGGATTCCGCTGGTGAGCGAACCCGGCCACGGTCGCTGTCGTCGTTCGTATGGCCATGATCCGGCAGCGACCGAAGCGTTCCGCCGGGCAGCCCATGGTCGCCCGCATTAAGTCGGAGGTTCTCCGGCTCTCAGGACGAGGTCTGGCGCGGAGGCGTGAATTCTGCGGTGCTGCTAACGGCCCAGAGTGTCGGCGACTTTATGAGCGGCTGACCGTCATGCCCTCAGCAGTCGCGCTCGACGTACTCAACGCCTAACGTGGGCGTGTGGACGGGGCGGGAGATGTCGAGTGTGCTCGGTGCGGCGGCCCGGTGATCGTCACCGCCGAGTCGAAGCACCCATGCGGCGTGGTCGCCCAGCACGGCCGGTGCGCTGACTGCGGCCGCACGCTACGGCGGCTGTTGGACGATCGGCGGATACCCATGGACGATGCCCGAGGGCAATGGATCAATGCGAACGCAGGCGTCGGACACGCGGTGCCCCGGGCAATCAGCGTTACGGATCGAGTGACACGGCAAAACCGTCGACCGGCCACGCGAACGGACCCCACCCGGCCACGGAACTGACGCGTTGGAGACCACCGGGTGGTACCGGTCGGCGCCTGTAGTAGACGGTCTTGGTGACAGCTGTGCAGAGCCGGGGTGACCAAGCGCGACCCGGCAGGGACGCGATCAGATTGTCGACCCGGGCTGGCCGCGCCGGACTGCTCGCAGGCAGTCGTCGGCCCGCAGGGCGAGAACGAGCGCGCCGCATCGCTGAAACCGGATGCTCACCCCGGCCGCCGCTCATCCTGGACTGACCGATCACGCTGGGTGGCACCTGCATTGCCGCGCCGCCGACCAGCCCCTCGGCGCGGTGCTCGCCCTTGATCGCAGTGGGCGAGGCCTGCATCTGGCCGGCCGAGGCTTGCACCGCCTGCGACGGTGCGCGGTCACCGAGTGCGCGGCGATCTTCGCCGACACGTCCCGGACCGGCCGGCAACGCTCCTGTTCCACCCGATGCGCCAACCTCGACGCGGTACGCCGCCACCGCTAAGCGCGACAGCGAGTACCGGGCCAATAGCACCGCCGCCGCGATGAGTGAAGCATTTGTCAGGGAACAAGCGACGAGACGTCGCAGACCGGCAGGTGCGGTCCTTGCAGCTGGGTCGAATGACGGTGGGACCGGACTGCCACACCAGCGGCGCGCAGCCCGGCCGTCTCCACTACTGCCACGGTTCTCCGGTCCAACCGGCGGAGGACCAGCTGCGGCCGCTCCAGGACCTGCCGAGCCAGGTCTCGGACGACCAACTGCGCCCGTTCCACACCGCGCTGGACCAGCTCCGGCCGGTCCAGGCGCTACCGGACCAGGAACGTCCGCTCCAGGTCACCGGCGCCCAGGACTGCTGGCCGACGACGGCGGCGCCCCAGGCGGTGCCGGTCCAGGCCGATCCGTTCCAGGAGCCACCGGTCCAGCTGCGCTGGGCCTTGGACTGGGCGGTCCACGTCGACGGGCCCCAGGCCTTACCGAAGATGTCCGTTTCTCCGGCCAGGGCAGCGCCGGTGGCGGAGTCGTAGACGTGCGCTGATCCGCGGGAGGCTTCCAGGGTGCCCAGGCCGGTGGCGTTGGCACCGGTCTGCTGGGTGGTCGGTGTTTTCGTCTTGGCGGCCTTGACGATGTCGATCTGGCCGGCTCCGGCGGCGTACGGGTCACCGTTCTTGATCGGCACAGCCGTGGACATGAGCAGTGCCTTGACCTGATCGGGGGTCAGAGCGGGCCGCTGTTGCAGCAGCAGCGCTACGGCGCCGGAGACGACGGCGGTGGCCTGGGAGGTGCCGCTGCCGCCGAACAGTCTCTGCTCAGGATCCAGGGTGGTCGCGATCCGGGCGCTCGGGTAGGTGCGGTCGATGTAGGAGCCGGGCGCGCGCAGCGACACGATCGATCGTCCGGCCGCGAGCACGTCGGGGTGCCGTCCGGCGTTACCACGGTTGGTGAACGTGGCGACGGTGTCATCATTTCGGGCGTCGGTGCCCATGGAGTCCGCGGCGCCGACGGCGATGACCTTCGGGTTGGCGGCCGGCATGGTCAAGTTGGCGGCGGTGAAACCGTCGTTGCCGGCCGCGACGACTGCCACGATGCCCTTGGTCCAGGCCTGCTCGACGGCGAACGACAACGGATCCAGTGCGGCCGACTGCACCGAGTCGGTACCGAAGGACAAGTTGAGCACCCGGATGTTCAGTCCGGGATCATTGCGGTGCGCCACCACCCAGTCGATCGCGGCGATCACCTGGGACACGTCGGTGGCGCCGTCGGCGGTGGCGACCTTCAAGCTGATGATCTTCGCCTCGGGCGCCATGCCGTGCAGACCGCTACCACTGGTCGGGTCGTTACCGGCGATGATCCCGGCCATATGGGTGCCGTGGCCGTAGGTGTCGAGGTTGCGCAGGTTCGCGCTCTGCGACTCGAAGGACAGGTCTGGCCCGTAGATGATCTGGCCTACGTTGTTGAGGCCCTTCACCGGCGCGACCCCTGAGTCGATCAGTGCGACTCCGATGCCGGCGCCGGTGAGGACAGAGCCGGTGGCGGTCACTCCGTCGTCCGGGTTGTCCTTGTCCGCCTTGTCACCGCCCGCCGCCTTGATGACCGGAGCCAGCATGGTGATGCCCACCTGATTGGCCCAGCTGTCCATGCCCTTCATCCGCACGGCGGCATCGCGGGTGACCCGCACACCGGCAATGGCGGTCAGATCATCCACCGCGGCGCTCGGCATGGCGGCCGAGAACCCTTGAATGAGATCGAGGTCGCTCTTCACCGTGCCGCCGCTGCGCAGTACCGCCTGCTTAGCCGCCGTGACCGCCGTGACCGTGTCGGCGCGTACGACTACCGGGACCATCGTCGCGTCGCTGACCGCCGCCGGGACTGAAACGACTCCACTAGCTGCGGCAGGGGCGGCTGTGGCAATGGGAGCGCCGAGTGCGAGCAGAACTGTCAGCCCGGTGGCCGCGGTTCTGCCTGACGTACTCGCTCGCATGGGTCACTCCTTCGATGACGTCGGTGCACAGCCCGAGGGGTGGGTGTGATTCCGTCGTCGGGTTCTCGGCCGCTTGATCGACCGTGCCGAGCCGGACTTGAGACGTTTCGGCTGGAGGTTTCCTCGCGCCGCTCGTGCCCCGCACCGAGCCCTGAAGCCGCGTGCCCCTGCTGATCGAACTCGACGAGGGCATCTACCGCGCCGAAGCCGTGAACGCCCCCGGCGGCTACCCCGGCCTGTACTTCCTGCTCGACAAGCTCGAGGACATCGCCCTCGATGAGTCCTGGGCGTTCTTCTTCGCCTGGCTGCTCACCGGGCCGTGGGGTGCGAACCTGCGCAACGACGTCTCCCACGGCCTGCCCGCCCCCTGACCCCCGCCTACGCAGCACTCCTGCGCGCCGTCACCGTGCTCGCCGTCATCGCCGGACCTGCACCGATCACGCATGTGCGCGCCGGTCACCGACGCGACCGCGACGAGATCATCGCGCTGCTCGCCGACCCGACCGGTGACGCCGGACGGATCGGTAACTGGCTCGCCAAGGCGGCCACCGCAGCAGAACGGCTGGCATGGCGCCTGCACACAGCACGCCTACGCCGTGTCCTTCGCCGCCGCTTGGTTGCCCCAACCCCGCTTGGGCCCCGGCCTGGCACCGAGCCGCCGCGCTCGGTCGATCCGTCGGAAGGTGGGTCGTAGCGAACGACCTGGACCGGACGCCCGTTTCGGTCAGATGGTCGGCAGTTGCCGGTCGAGTTCGGCCAGTCGTACAACGTCGCCGGAGGGCAGCAGGTGCCCGTAGATGTCGAACGTGGTCCTGATCGAAGCGTGGCCCAGCCGCAGCTGGATGGCATAGAAATCCCAGCCCGCGGCGATCAGGTAAGCGACGTGAGTATGTCGCAGATCCTGCAGCCGCGGCCGCACTCGCAGCCGGCCCGGACAGTGACAGGTCGAGACCGCTCGAGGGCTCACCCACCCGGAAGGCGCGGCAACCGGCGGGTGCTGCGGACAACGCTGAGCGCCGACGACAGCCGGCTTCCAGTACCGCTGCCGCAACGTTCCGGCTTTCCACGGCCCGCCGCCGGGCGTCGTGAATACCAAGGCGTCGGGCTGTTTTCCCGCGATGAGGCGGTCGAACAGGGCTGCCGTACTTGGCGCCAGTGCAATGGTGCGGCGCGAGCGGGCCGTCTTCGGCCCGGCAAAGGTGCCGTCGCGGCGCATCGTCCGCGCGACCCGCAGCACCGGATCTGGGCTGAGGCGGACATCTTCGATGCGCAGGCCGAGTAACTCGCCCAGTTCCCAGCAGAGCCATAACAAGCGACCGGATCGGCCTGGGGCAGTGAGCGAGCAGGATGCCGACCTGATCAGGATCGAGCACGCACGCCTGATGCGTGGCGATGCGGGGGAGACCGTTGCCGTGACCTCCAATCGGCCGACGCATCGGGTTGTCACAGCGCAGATGTGGCACCGCATCGCGCATCACCTGGTTCAGTACCGTCCAGTGCTTACGAACCCCGGCCGGCATGAGCTCGCGGGACAGCGCCGCCTTCCAGGGATCGAGGTGCTCGAACCGACTGATCTCGGCGATCTGTAGATCCCCGAGTTGGGCGGCGACGCGTCCACGCAGGATCAGCGCGTACTCGGCGTGGGTAGTAACGGCGACATCAATTTGACCGCCAGCCATCGTTCGATCCACTCGCGCAGCAGCACTGTGGGCGGCCGCGCCAACGCCGGGGCTGCGGTCGGGTCGATCGCCGCGTACACCTGGGTTCGGGTCATCAGCGCGCCCTGCGCCTCGACGTACTGCTTGGCCGCGATGGCCTTGTCGTTTGACGGGCCGCGGAACGTGCAGCACTGTTGCCGTCCGCCTGCAGCCCGCCACCGGACACAGAACGAGTTTCCTCGTGTGTAGATGGAAGCCATAAGTCGACCCTGCTCGCCTTGCCGAGGGTCCGTGTAAACCGAACGTGTAGGGCTCCTTCGCACGAGCGGCATTACGCCGGTAACCGAGGATCCTAGGATGGCTTGGATGTCGTGACGTCAGGTATGGACAGCAGCCGCGATTTGAGTGATCAAGCGAACCCTTCTGCGGCTCACCAGCACCCGGTCTTCATGGCCGATCGTCACCCGTTCAGCGAGCGTTGCGGCCGACGCCGCATGACCCATCACCGAATCTCTCTGTCGATCGTTAATACGCTGCCCGGTCCAATCTGACGGAGCGAGTGACATGAGAGCTGAGAGCGGACACGTCGAAGAGCCGATCAGGGCCGCGGCAAGCAGCTTCCGGGTGGCCCTTGAAGCGGGCGGCCTGCGGCTTGGACGTCTCGCCGCGTTCCCTCGCGGCTCGTGCGGCGACGCCTGCGAGCTGCTGGGCCAGTACTTGATCGACTCCGGGTTTGGCGAGTGGCGCTTCTGCGCCGGGATCCGGGATCGCTCTTTTCTCTCACATGCCTGGCTGGAGCGGGACGGTCTTATCCTCGACATCACCGCGGACCAGTTCACGAAGATCGACGAGCCGGTGCTGCTCACACGCGATCGGACCTGGCATGACCAGTTCACTTGCGTTGAGCGTCACCGCACGGCAAACCTCGAATACCTGCTGCTCCAGGACTTCGCGGTCGACGCCGAGTGGACATACCGCGAGCTGTGCCGCCGTGCCGGTCAATAGTTCGGACAGCCCCGAGAGGCGGTACGCGGTGACGACGACAATGCCGTCCAGAACAGGTACGGAAGGGAGAGGGACAATGCCGGTTTGCTTGGAAGATCTCCCAGCCGCCGACTGCGACCAAGACGTCTCCGTCTTCGCGGCCCTGCCGGAAATCGAACAGCTTGCTTGGCCTGACGACGTTGTTAAGCAGTGGCTCTACGATCACGGCCGCCACCTCGAGTTTCTCGATGACTACGGCAGCCTCGACCTCAGCCAGATCCGATGGACACTCCAGCGCGTGGTGGTTGACGACTTGGCCGCTGCTCCCACCGGACCCAGCGATCAGGACTGGTTGGAACAGGTCGCTGCAGAACATCGATACTGGCTGAGCCGGCGTCCGCAGAGGTACCGCGAGGCCTGGGAAGACCAGGGAAGCTGGCTGTTGCCGCCCATCCTCATCACCCGAGACCTGATACACCCGGGAAGCCCCGGCCTGCAGGTGGTCGAGGGGCGCATGCGCATGGGAATCCTCAAGGGAAGACGCGCTGACGGCCTGCACGTCGCCGACACACACCAAGCGTGGGTTGGCTCAGCCTCGACTTCCGCCAAACCGGGAACGCAGCCGTGGGCTGCCGAATAGAAGACACCATGCTGATTCTTGACTGTGAGACGCCCGAAACCACCGCGTCAACACTGAGCCTCGCCAGCAAAGTGCCGCTACCCGACCTGCTCGAAGCTATCCAGCGGGCCGATCAGTCGCCAGCTCTGCCATGGCAAGATCCGTCAAGCGCACTCCCCGAGAACGCCCTCGCCGCCGTCGACGTCGACATCCAAAAGGTGGCCTTCGACGCTGCCTACTACTTCCACGGCACCCGCACCATCGAACCCCGGCTCTTCCTCGCTGACGGCATCAAGCCACTTGGCCTGGTCATCGACCAGCTCTGGGACGCGCTGCATCTGCTATGCGCCGACGACATACCGGCCCACCGGTGGCAGACGATCCGCCGCGAGCTCGAACACGACGGACCCCGCTCGCGGTCAGACGACCACAGCGCTTGGCTGTACCGGTTCAAACAACCCGATCCGGCGCACCACGGCCCCTACGCGTCCCTCATCCGCGAGCACACCGTGAACCCCACCGACGGCCAGCATGACTACCTTGCGACCCCGGAAATCATCCAAGACATCGCCGGGTATATCGGAAGCGATCTGCAGGCAAAGTTCGCGGCTGCAGCAACAAGCTGCGTCGTCAAGTTCCGGCACCCCGAAGTCGGGCTGCACCAGATCGAAGCCGCCATTTGGTACCTCCACCGCCACCTGAACGATGAGCCTCTCGACTGGAATACGCTCCATTTCATCGACTGCCGCAACGTCGCCGTGCCTGCCGTCGACGTCGAGTACGTCGACGAGATCGAGCCGAGAAGCACACAAGATCATTCGCGGACAAACCGGCGCCGCCACACGTTCGGCTAAAAAGATCATCCGCAGTCGGCTGGGTACACATAGGAAACCAGCCGAACAACCTGTGCGTGAAGGTCGCGGACCGCCTGACTAATCGACTAGCATCGCTCTACCGGAGTAGCGGGATGACTACAGCGCGTAATATTGTCGCCGCTCCCTGAAGACTGACCCCCGGTGGGTTTCTGAAATTTGACCCCTCCTTTCTGTGATCTTGGAGGGTGTTGACTGTGGAGAACTGGGCAGAGATCCGTCGTTTGCATCGAGCGGAACGCGTTCCTATCAAGGAGATCGCTCGCCGGTTGGGGGTGGCCCGGAACACGGTCCGGGCGGCGTTGGCCTCGGACCGGGTGCCGCAGTACGAGCGGGTCGCCCGCGGGTCGGTGGCGGATGCGTTCGAGGCGCGGATCAGGGTCCTGCTGGCTGAGTGGCCGCGGATGCCGGCCCCGGTTGTCGCGGATCGGATCGGCTGGCCGTACTCGTTGTCGCCGTTGAAGAAGCGGCTGACGCAGATCCGGCCGGAGTATGTCGGTGTCGACCCGGTCGACCGGACGGTTTATGAGCCGTGGAATGCCGCGCGTTTTCCGGACAGTTCTTTTAGCGTGTTTTTACGCCGCTAATGTGTCGTCCGTGCGTCCACTGAGAACCTCGAACGGCGTCTTGTAACCGAGCGCCGAGTGGATCCTTTGGCGATTGTAGTACAGTTCGACGTAACGCACAATGGCGTCTCGGGCGTGAGCTTTCGTCGGGAAGGCCGTCCGGTTGACCATCTCATTCTTCAGGCTGGCGTTGAACGATTCCGCCAGGGCATTATCCCAGCAAACACCCGTCCGGCCGACCGAGGACCGCAGACCCAGTTTCTTCAGCTTCCGGCGATATTCGTGCGACATGTATTGACTGCCGCGATCAGAATGGAAGATCGCACCTTTCGGTATGCGGACGTTGCGGGCCGCCATCTCGATAGCGTCGATGACCAACTCGGTCCGCATGTGGTCCGCGACCGCCCACCCGACGACAGCCTTCGAGTAGCAATCGATCACCGTCGCCAGGTACATCCAGCCCTGCCACGTGTGCACGTACGTGATGTCCGCGACCAGCTTGGCGCCGGCGACGTCCGCGGTGAAGTCCCTGCGAACCAGATCCGGCACGCGGGCCGCGGCCTGTTTGTCCGGGCGGGTCGTGACCTGCCACTTGCGCGGTTGGGCGGCCCGCAGGCCGGCCTGGGCCATCAACTGACGGACCAGTTCCACACTGCACCGCCGACCCTGACGTCGCAGGATCTCATGGACCCGCCGGTGGCCGTAGCGGCCCTGATGGCGGTGGAAGATCGCCGTGATCGCGGCCAGCAGGACACCACGACGTGCCGCGGTCGCCGACTCCGGACGGTCGCGCCACTCGTAGTAGCCCGACCGGGACACCTCCAATTCAGCACACATCATCACGATGGGAAACGCAGCCTTCTCGGCATCGATAAGCTCGTAGACGTCGCTTACCGATGATCCTGGGCGAAGAAGGCCGCGGCTTTTTTCAGGAACTCATTCTGCAGCCGCAACTCCCGGTTCTCACGTTCGAGTTCCTTCAACCGCGCCTGATCCTGCACGGCCAGGGGCTGTTCTTCCACGGGGTGACTCTTCCTGTACGCGCTGACCCAATTACCGAGAGTGCCGTCCAGCAATCCAAGTTCCCGCGCGACGACCGCGATCGGACGTGACGTCTCGATCACCATCTTCACCGCCTCATCGCGGTACTCCTGCGAATAAGTCCGCTTCTGCCGTGCCATGCACATCTCCATTCCAGACCGAGATCATATTAGATCCCCTGTCCGGAAACTTCGGGGCACTCCACCGGGTGAGATCACGCAGTGTGACTTGTGGTTCCCGGAGCCGAGGATCCCGGTCGCCGCGGGGCAGGACCGGATGTTGCCGGTTTTGGTGATGACGCTCGGTTTCTCGAGGTTCATGACCGCGACGATGATCCCGACCCGGCAGGCCGGGGACATCCTGTCCGGGATGTGGCTGCTGATCCGCGAAGTCGGCCGGGTCACCAAGACCCTGGTCTGGGACCGGGAGTCCGCGATCGGCGGGACCGGGCGCTTGAGCGCGCCGGCAGCGGCGTTCGCCGGCACCCTCGCCACGAAGATCGAGCTGGCTCCGCCCCGGGATCCGGAACACAAAGGCATGGTCGAGCGGACCAACGGTTATCTGGAGACGTCGTTTCTGCCTGGCCGCCGGTTCGCCTCACCCACCGACTTCAACACCCAGCTCGGCGACTGGCTGCCGCGGGCCAACGCCCGCACCGTCCGCGCACTGCAAGCCCGGCCGGTGGACCTGCTGGCCACCGAACTGCTGTCCATGCTGGCGCTGCCACCGGTCAGTCCCCAAGTGGGGCTGCAGCAGCGGATCCGGCTCGGCCGCGACTACTACGTGCGCGTGGACACCGTCGACTACTCGGTCGACCCGCGCTCGATCGGCCGGTTCGTCGAGGTCACCGCGTCCGCGCACCAGGTCACCGTGTGCTGCGACGGGCAGTTGGTCGCCCGCCACGATCGGTCCTGGGCCAAACACGGGGTGATCACTGACGCGGTGCACGCCGCGACCGCGAAGGTGATGCGGCACGCCCTGGCCGACGACCGCCGCCGGCGTCAAGAAGCTACCCGCCATCACGGCGACGGGCACCCGGTCACCTTGCGGGCCCTGCCGGACTACGACGCCCTGTTCGGCGTCGACTTCGACCCTTCCCCGACGAGAGCGAGCAACCAATGAGCACCACCACGAAGGCGAAACCGCCCGCCACCGGCCCGGCCGGCGCACCCAAAGACGGGATGCCGTCGATGATCGCCTACCTCACCCGCGTGTTGAAGACCCCCACCATCGGCAGATTCTGGGAAGAACTCGCTGGTCAGGCCCGCGACGAGAACTGGTCCCACGAAGAATATTTAGCCGCCCTACTGCAACGCCAAGTCGCCGACCGGGAGTCCAAAGGCACCGTGATGCGCATCCGCACCGCGCACTTCCCCACGGTGAAGACCTTGGAGGACTTCAACCTCGACCACCTGCCCTCACTGCGCCGTGACGTCCTGGCCCATCTGGCCACCAGCACCTACGTCGCGAAAGCGGAGAACGTGATCCTGCTCGGCCCGCCCGGCCTCGGCAAGACCCACCTCGCGATCGGTCTCGGCGTCAAAGCCACCCAGGCCGGACACTCCGTGCTGTTCGACACAGCGAGTAACTGGATCACCCGCCTCGCCGAAGCGCATCACGCCGGACGACTGGAAGCCGAACTGAAGAAGATCCGCCGCTACCGGCTGATCATCGTCGATGAAGTCGGGTACATCCCGTTCGACCACGACGCGGCGAACCTGTTCTTCCAACTCATCGCCTCACGCTATGAGCAGGGCTCGGTGATGGTGACCTCGAACCTGCCGTTCGGGCGCTGGGGCGAGACTTTCTCCGACGACGTCGTCGCCGCAGCCATGATCGACCGACTCGTCCACCACGCCGAAGTCCTCACCCTCACCGGCGACTCCTACCGCACCCGCCAACGCCGAGAACTACTCACCAAAGAAAACCGCGACAGCCGAAACTAACCCCAGAGGGGTCAATTTTCCCGAACCCCCAGGGGGTCAATTTTCGGGAATCGGCGACAAGCGGGGGGCACTAACGTCTGCGGCGACTGCAACCATGGCTGGATGAGCCGCCTCGAAGTAGTCACGCAGGGCGTCCTAACCCCGCTCATCCTCGGGCAGCACGGGCGCATCGGGGCGCCGGAGCAAGGTGCAATCGCCGCGTGGATACAGAAGACCGCGCTGACGGCGATGCTGGTGTCCTCTGAGGCGGATCGCGGCACAGGCTACTGACTCTCCGCCTCGGAGTACCACGAGTTGTACGCGCTCCGGGACGAACTGCGGCCGCTCCCGGCAAGCCAGTTCTGGGCCGGACGATACGAAGGAGTCCGCCTTTGGTCGGTCCGGGTCACGCCGCTGACAGTGCGCATCGACGGCCTGCCCGAACTCGACCGGCCGCAGGGCTACGCCATGACCATTTTGCTCGGACAGCTCGTCCTTCAGGGGTGCGTTTCACGAGGACAAGCCTCCAGGTCGAGCTGTCGAGCCGATTGGAGCTTCCGAAGTTCTGGCCGCCAGCGGGGCCGGTCACCTGGCCGAGCGGACAGCCCCTTGAAGATGATGCCTTCCTCGGCTTCGCCGGCGGCAACGACTTCCGCTCGACCGAGCAGCAAATCCAGGTGCAGCCGTGGCGGCCCGCGACCGAGCTTGAGTCGAGCCGGGCCGTGGGTGGTGTGGTCGAGCTGCCGACTATCTGCGGCAAGCACATCGTGTACTACCTGCCGCGCTCGTCAGCGAGGCGATGTACGGTCGGTTCTACGCCTTTGGAACGGTGTGCGGGTGCCCCCATGGCCTACCTGATCCACGCCGAGCCAGATGGCGCGCACTGCAAGGCCGTCGACACCGCCGAGGTCATCTCAGGGCTGTACGAGGCATTGCCGGGTGAGGAACACGAAGTCGAAGATGGCGGCGGCAGCCTCTGTTGCAAAAGGCTGCCGAGCGCATTCTCGCAGAAGATGGAGCCGTGATGCGCCGTAAACCATCAGCCAAGGTCGCCACTATAGGGGTGACCCGCACCAAGCTCGCCGTCGAGGACGAGTTGGAGTGGCTGTTCCGTGAGCAGCCCACTGAGGACTACGGCATTGACGCGCATGCGGAGGTTGTCGACGGCGAGGACGTCCGTGGGAGGCTGTTGGCCCTGCAGATCAAGAGTGGAATGAGCTGGTTCCGGGAGGCGGCGCCAGGAGGCTGGTGGTTCCGGCCTGATGGCGGGCACGTGGCTTACTGGCTCAACCACTCACTGCCGGTGGCCGTGGTGCTGTACCACCCGGCGACTAAGCGCTGCCACTGGCAGTTGGCGAACCGCCAGACTCTTCAGGAGACATCTACCGGCGGCTGGAAGCTCCTGATGCAGGAAGCCCAGGTGCTGGATTCGAGCGCCCGAAAGGCTCTCAGGGAGGCTGCCGATGGCGATCCGTACGAGCTGCGTATACGCGAACTGCAGCTGGCCAAGCCCTGGATGGAGCTGCTGGCCAGCGGCAAGCGGCTGGTGGTCGACATGGAGGAGTGGGTCAACAAGAGCTCAGGACGGGGCGACATTCGTCTAGGCATAGACAACGAGGACGGCGAAGAACCCGAGAAGCTCGCCAGTTGGGGCGTGTTCCTGGGCCTCGCCAGCTACGCCGAAGTGGTGCCGAAGCTGTTCGCGTGGGCTGACGCCCACGTGCACCCGGAGACGTATGACGGGACAGAGTACGACCAGTACAGGGCAGATTGCTGTATTTGGGCCGACGAGTACGAGGTCTTCGCGGCGGTGTCTTTCGAGGAGTGGAAGCGCGGTCTGGATACAGAACGTATCCGTCCATACCGCAACGGCGGCGGTGAGGTCGACTTCTATCGGCTTGAGCTGACGCTTAACGAGCTGGGCGAAGCATTCCTTGTGGTAGATAGGTTTGGGATGGAGGGCAAGAGGTTGCTGACGGGTAGATGACCAGAAGGATGACGGCCCACGGACACGAAACAACCACCTGCTGACTTCGATGGTTGGGTGGCCGAGTGAGAAACTTAAATTACCTTTTCGGGTTTTGGTCTGCTTATTCCGAGCGTGAAAGAGCATCCATGCGTTTACGGGCAGCCGCAGCACTTGACTGACCGTGGTCACATGCCTGGTCACAGCGCTGATCAACTTCTTCGGGAATGTGGGCGAATCGGGCGACACAACGCTGCCGTTCTGTCCAATTCTGCGTACATAAAAGCACGTGCTGACACTGCTTAACCGAATTGTAATGCGACCTGGGGGTCAAGGGGTCGCAGGTTCAAATCCTGTCAGCCCGACTTAACAAAAGGCCAGCGTAGCTGGCCTTTTGCATGTCTGGACATCGATGTATCCGTGGCGGCGGGACACGCATTTTTGCACCTACGCGCGTACGGTTTACCCCCGGGATTCCGGCCGATCTTCGTGCCCTGCTCGTACTCAGCAGCTCGTGAGCCTTCCGTCTGCGTTGGCCTCGCCTTCGGGGGCACTGGTTGAGTAGGGCGTTCCTGGCTGGAGTGTTCGGATCTCGGCGCGACGGATCTCCTTGTCGGCGATGACGAACGTCGATGCACGTCTCCGTCCTATGTAGATGATGACGACACTTCGATGACACGTTTGCCCGTACGGTGATCTTCATCTGGTTCGCCGGGCCCGTTCCTGGGCCGGTGATTCCATGATCGTGGTTGGCGACGTGGTGCGGAAGTTGGCTGCGGTTGTCCCGGGTTGTCCGCGGTAGTCCCGGGGACCGGCTGAGGCCCCTGCGGCGGGCGGCGGTGCAGGCGGCTATCGGCACGAGGAGCCCGCCGGCCTTTGGTGGTCGATGTCAGGCGGCACTGCCGGTCGAATCCTGTCTGCTCCTGCGCCAGGGCCGTTGCGTTCTCGCGGGCGGACGCTCTGAGCTGGGATGATGTCGAGTGATCGGCCTATATGGAGGCGGATGGAGCGGGTGAAACCCTCAAGGTGATTATGGAGTTCTTCACGCTGCACAACCACCGAGGACTCCACTCGCCGATGGCATCATCTCTGACCTCCGTGACTGACCGTGACAACCCCTGGCATCGACACGCCACCACCGCCGGTCACCGACAGTGAACTCGGCGGGCTCCTGGCCGCCGCGAGCCTGGTCCCGGACCCGCGTAACCCTCACGGGGTGCGATATCCCCTCGCTGCGTTGCTGGCGGTCGCGGTCTGCGCGGTCCTGGCCGGCGCCACCTCGTTCACGGTGATCGCCGACTGGTTGTACGACCTAGACGAGCCGGATCAGCAACGCCTCGGGTTCAACCGGGGTGTGCCGGCCGGCACCACCGTGTGGCGGCTACTGACCCGCCTCGACGACGCCCTGGTCAGCAGCGTCCTGGCCGGCGGGCTTCAGGTCCGCGCACCGCAGGTCAACGCTCGGCCGCGCCGCTACCGGACCGTGATCGCCGTCGACGGCAAAACGCTGCGGGGTGCCCGGCTGGCCGACGGCCGCCAGGTGCACCTGCTGTCCGTGTTGGACACCAGCACCTGCATCGTCCTCGCCCAGGTCACGGTGGACACCAAGAGCAACGAGATCCCGTCGTTCACCCCGTTGCTCGACGCCGTGGAGAACCTGCTGGGCAGCCTTGCCGGGGTGCTGTTCGTCGCCGACGCCCTGCGCACCCAGACTGGCCACGCCGAGCAGATCACCCGCCGCGGAGCGCACCTGTTGCTCCAGGCTAAGGGCAACCAACCCACCCTTCATGCCCAGCTCAAGGCCGTTCCCTGGGCGCAGATCCCGGTCGGCGACCGCACCCGCGACCGTGGTCACGGCCGAAAGGAGACCCGCACGGTCAAGGCCGTCACCCTGCAAACCCGGGCGGGATCGCGTTCCCGCACGCCCGGCAAGCCGTCCGGATCACCCGGACCCGCACCGTCGAGGGCAAGACCAGCCGGGAGACCGCCTATCTGGTCACGTCCCTGACCGCTGCCGACGCTCAGCCCGCCGACCTGCAGAAGTGGGTCAGATCGGAGTGGCTGATCGAGAACCAGATCCACAACGTCAGAGATGTCACTTTCCGTGAGGATCTTCAGCAGGCCCGTACCGGCACCGGACCCGCCGTCATAGCGACACTGCGTAACACCGCGATCGGCTGGCACCGCATCAACGGCGAAACCAACATCGCCCGCGCCGACCGCCGTTCACACGACCTCATCACGGCCATGACCAGCAGCTACCCGAACACACAATAGCCCTGGGGCCGAGTCTGTGACGGTCGACCGCCCACGGGCGCGGCTCATACATGCTCCGTACCGTCATCACTCGTTAGTCTGAGCGCTGCCGGGGACAGAGGAACTCGCTGGGGTGTGCTTGCGTTGGAGAACTTCGAGAAGCTTTCTGACTTCGACTTCGAGCAGGTGATCGCCGACCTTCTCGCCGCGGAATGGGACGCTGCCGTCGAGTATTTCCCCCGCGGACGGGACGGCGGAGTCGATCTCCGGGTTCTGGGGCCGCAACACGGCAAGGTGGAATTACGTGACGGCGAAGAGCTGGTCGTCCAGTGCAAGCACCGCCCACACGCCAATTACCAGGCTCTGGAACCGGATCTGAAGAAGGAGGCCGGGAAGCGGATCGTCAGGACCGCCGTGAGATATGTCGTCGTCACATCAGCACGGTTGACTCGGCTTAACAAGAAAAGCATCGTAGCGCTCTTCAACGGCAGGGTGAGTGAGCGCGACGTTCTCGGCCGGGACGACATCGCACGGCTTCTCCGGAAACACCCCTCCGTCGAGCGGAGGCATCTCAAACTGTGGCTCTCAAGCGGAGACACCCTCTCCCTCGTCTTGCGCCAGATGGAGCATCTCCGCTCCGAGACCTTCAAGGCGGAGGTCGAGAGGTTGAGCTCCACCTTCGTCGAGACGGCCTACCTGCGAGAGGCGATGAACCGGCTTGAGGACCACGGGATCTGTGTTCTCGCCGGACCGCCCGGAGTCGGAAAGACGACGACGGCGCGTCTGCTGGTCCTGCGCTTGATGGCGCAGGGCTGGGAGCCGATCGCAGGCGTCGCCGACGTGCGCGAGCTCGAGGCTCAAATGGTGAGGGGTACGCGTCAGGTTCTTTTCCTGGACGACTTCCTGGGCCAGAACAGCCTGGAAGCGAAGCTGCGTTCCGGTGGCGAGTCGGAACTCCTCCAACTGATCGCCGCCGTTCAGGCGGACCGGAACAAAGTGTTCATCCTGACCACCCGTGACTACATCCTCAAGCAGGCTCAACAGAATTACGAGAAGCTCTACCGGAGACCGTTCGACCTCGTCAAGGTATCCGTCAACTCGGCCGGCCTGTCAGAGTTCGAGAAGAGCAAGATTCTCTACAATCAGCTTTATTATTCGGCGCTACGATCGGTCGCCCGACGCTCGCCATCCGAGCGCTACCTCTCGATCGTCGAGCACCCCGGCTTCAATCCGCGCCTCACTGAGACGGCCATCGCGATGATGGTGCGTGAGCTGGGCCTGGACCCGCGCAGGAGCCTCTTCACGGGTTCCCTGTTCGACCCCTCCGACGCGCAGCCGGTCCCCGACGTCGAGATCGACGTCCCCGCCCGGATCGAAGACGCGCTGAGAGACCCGGCAGAGCTGTGGGGGCATGCCATCCGGTACCAGTTCACCCCGCTACAGAAAGCGGTTCTCCTGGTACGGGCAAGCTTCGGGGAACGCCCCGTGACTCTCGACGACCTTTATTCCGCAACCAGAGCCTATGTCGGGAACGGCGGCCCCGTGCCCACACGGGTCGCCCTGGACGACGCGGTCATGGTCCTGGACGGCGACTGCTTCTCCCTCGAGTTCCCGCCGAGTCAGACCGTCGCCGGGCCGCTCCATCCGGGCCTGGCCGACGCGGTCAACGCCTTCCTGCTTCAGTACGACGATGTTCTGCTCGCTCTCGTCCGGAGCTGTCAGTTCTTCACCCAGGTGCGCTGGATCGCTGGCCTCACCGGCTCATTCGGGCCGATCGAGGAACGTGCACCGCACGCACCGGTGTCGCTATCAGCCGGAGAGATCCTTCGTGCGGCCGAGCGGGTTCTTCTGGCACCGGCCCCGCAGCGAACCGATCAGCTCTTCCCCACAGACAACGACCCGTGGCATGTGTCGGTGGGAACGAACCTCTCGTTGGTTCTGGACCTCATGCGGAGAGCAGGGACACGGACCTCGGCGGCCCTGAAGGCGGTTATCGAGGCGATCATTCGAGAGCACGAGAAGATCTCGATCGGCGAGATCGAGGAGACGCTGAAATTCCTGGCGTCGCCGCTCTGCCCCACGAAGTGGCGACCGTTGAAGACCGAACTCGAGCACCGGACACTGCTCAGATTCGCCGATCCAGATGACCTCGGTTCGTGGCAGGAACTAGCGAAGATCTTGACCTTCATCGAGCCGGCCGCGGAATTCAGCGCTGCGACCATGGCGACCTTCGAGCTCTACTCGGCCGAAAAGCTCGACGAGATGCGATTGATTCTGGACGACGCCCCGGAGGACTTCGAGAGAAGTGAGCTGGAGGCCTTGGAAGAGATCGCCGCCGTTCTCATGGTCCAGGTGGACTCCGAGGAGATCTGGGAAATCCTGGCCCAGGCGGACCCGTCCGATGTGGCAGAGGTCCTTCCGGGACAGCGGGCGCTGTTCGAATTTCCACTGTCCTGGGGCGAGAAGCCGCCGACCGTGGCCAACCTCTTCGATCGCCTGTAGCTGGCGGGTTCCGGGGCGGGGCAGGGCCGTTCGATGGGGTCGCGGCCGCGGTCAGCGCGCACGCTCACTGCCGGGTCGTGGTCGTCCGGGGCGGTCCGGCCGCGAACGCCCCGGTGGTCGCCGGTGTGCGCTTGACCGGCATTCAGCCGGGCCGCTCGCGGTCCATGCCGGGTGCTGCGCTTCTGGCTCGCAGCATAGGTTCCCGGCTGACGACTGTCAGCGTGCGCCGGGCCCGTGTGAGCGCGACGTACAGACTCGTCGGCGAGTGCACGTCGGCGTCGAGTAGCACGGCATGATCGTACTCAAGTCCCTTGATCAGCACCGGGCGGGAGACGACACGAGACCAGGCGGAACGGCCGGTGGTCCTGGTGCGGTTACGCAATTGAATGACTGCTGCGACGACGGAGTTGTTACCGGCGTCGGCTATCCGTAGGGCGCTGAGCATCGTGTGCCAGGCGTCGTGGCGGTAGAGCCGGATGCCTGGAATGTCTGCGATGGCGAGCAGGGCTTGGCGTACCCGTGCTGGCGCCGGGTCGTCCAGGAGTCCGCTGAGCAGGATCAGGGCCGATTCTGCTCCGGGGCGTTTGAGTTTCGTGACGGGTTTGCCTTCCCGCAGCTTTTTGATCAGCGGCGGGTTCAGACTCTCGGCGACCTTGGAAGCGCAGGTTCTGGCGTACTCGGCGGTGGCTACCGCGACAGCCTGCGGGTCGCCGTGGTCGATCACCTCGGCGAATCTAACGATCTCCTTGCCCTCGATCTCCTCCATCATCGTGTAGGTGCCTCGCAGGGTCCGGGCCAGCGCGACGCAGTCGTGCGGAAAGTTTCCGATCGCGACGACGGATCCGGCGCCGGTGGGCTGATCAAAGCAGGCGCTGAAGCGGCTGCGGGCATCCGCGGGGAGCCAGGTCACCGGTGCGCCGGTGAGATCGATCGACCTTGCCTCGGCGAGGTCGGAACGGATGTCGATCAGCCATTGGCCGAGGGCTTCGTTCTGGCCGGCCCATCGCCAGGCATGGACGGGAACGGCGGCGTCCGGCCACCGGTCTGCCACGTCCGTTTCCCATGTGACGGGTACGTTGCCGCCGAAGTTGAAGATGCTCTGCAGCGGGTCGCCGAAGACGGCCACTGGCAGGGCGTCACCCAGGGCCACGACCAGCGCATGCTGATCGGTGCCGCAGTCCTGGTACTCGTCGACGACGGCGAGGTGGTAGCTGGCCTGCAGAACCCGACGGATGGCCCTGCTGGAGATGACCAGCTGCGCTGCGGTGTAGTAGCGCTGGGAGTCCACCCAGCTCGGTAGCTGCGGCACGATGAACTCGGCGAGTTGCGGATAGCGGCGGACCAGGGAATGCGACCAGCTGGCTATCGTTTCCACGTGTACCCGCGTGTCGGGGACCCCGAACGCCCGCATCCTGCGCCGTAGCGCGTCGACGCCGGCGTTGGTGTGGGTCAGGACGAGAACACGTTCGCCCGCCTCGGCGCTCTGAGCGCTGACGGCGGCGATCAGCTGAGTCTTGCCGGCTCCGGCGGGTAGCTGCACGGAACAGGGCATGGCCGCGCGAATTCGTTGCGCCGTGCCGCGCAGGCCCTCATCGATGATGATTGCGTTTCCCTTACGCCTCGTAGATGAAGCGCCGCAACTCGGCCAACCGTCGGCCGAGTACCACGTCTTTATAGTGGCCCCAGTGAGCCAGGATGAACGCGCCTAGCAGCTCGCCGCGGTCTTCGCGTTTGAACCACTCCTTTTTCTTGGCCGCTTCGGCGACCGCGTGGCGAATCTCGTCGAGGGTGTGCCCGGCGGTCAGCCAGGAGTCCGGGTCGAGCAGCCCGGGGGAGGCCACGTTCTTCAACCGGGCCACCACCGCGTCGCGGATGACCTGCTCGTCGTGGATCTGTACCGCAAACTGCAGAAGGTCGGTCAGGGCCTTGACGTCCAGCGTGGAAATGATCTCGGCCTCGGTCGAGTTGTTCTCCTGCCAGCGCACCACCGTGACGCCAGCTTTCATGGCCGCCTGGATGTCATCGTCGACGTTGCGGTCGTCGTTGTCGACGAGCAGCAGCGCGGTGATGTCGAGGCTGTGAAAGATCTTCGATCGGACAGGGGCGGTTTTGCCGACTCCGTCGACCAGAGCGGCACCAAGCGCGGCATGGGTGGGTCGGCCTGCGGCGATCTGCTCGGCGTCCCAGCTGCGAATCAGGTGCCGGGCGAGGCCTACCTCCGTCTTGCCCTCACCCACCACGACTTTCCTGGCGAGTACTGCGGCAGGGCAAGCCCGTAGTGCGCCCTGGGCCTCCTCGACATCGGCCGGCACCTGAGACACGGTGGTCTCGCCCGCGGCGCTGCCTACCACGAAGATGTCCTGGGCCTGCAGAGCCTGCACCGCGATGGGTGAGTGGGTGGTGATGATGACCTGTCCACTCTCGTCGACGGCCTTCTTTTTGAGTCGGTGCAGCACGTGCAGCAGGCGGTGCGGCTCCAGCCCGTGTTCGATTTCGTCGATGATCACGATGTCGCCGCCGACAGCCGCGATCTCCTGAACAGCGATGCTGGTCAGCCTTCGGGTGCCGAGGCCAGCGCTGGTCAGCGGTATGCGGTCATCGTGAAGCAGCAGTGCGCTCGTAGAACTGGCCCCCTGGGGGTCCAGTCCCGGCTGGAGTCCGGTGTAAGCGCGGCCACCAATCTCGCTGACCGCTGCGGCAACGCGGCCGGCCACTGCGTGCAGTTCCGTCTGGGGCCCGTTGAAGATCGCGTCTCGCGCTGCTCTGCTTGCGAGGGTCACCGCACGGCCGCTTCCGCCTGCATCGGTCATCCGGGACAAGGCCGAGCCGCGTCCCCAGCGCAGGTGGGTGTCTACCCGGTCGTCGATGCGGAACAGGCCCAACGCCTTGCGTTTGGCTGCAGAAACGGGCTGTCCGGGTTCAACGGATCCGGGCCGGACGACGGTCCACTCGGGTTCCAGTTCCTCGTCCACCCTCAGTTGCAGCATGACGCACGGCTCGGCGCCGTCGACCGGATCGTGAAGTAGCTGCCCGTCACCGGTCAGCCCGCACAGGTCCAGACCAAACAGACTGTCGGCTAGCATGGTTCCGTCCAGGTCTCCGACGACCAGCTGCAGGATGATTGGCTCGGCCAGGTTGCCGGCATGGAAGTCGGCGTCGGTGAACTGGACGCCCCACCGGGGTGTCAGAACGAGGGCGATGACATCCAGAAGGGTCGTCTTGGTGCTGTCACCGGCGCCGACCAGGCACAGAAACCGCTGCTGGGGGAGTGTCCAATCAGCATGCTGGGCACCACGGAAGTTGCGGGCGATCACTCGCCGAATCTGCATCGGCGAAGTCTATGGTGCTTCAGCACGCCCAGGGTTGGTACGAGCGTCCACGTTCGGGTGGTGCATTCGCCTGTACGGATCAACCAAAAACATCCATACGACACCAAGGGCGGGCGCGCTGACCCCCTCCGCCGGAGCTGTCATGGCGTCGGTGGGCCGAAACCCGTCACCTCCGTCCGGCGCGCTCGATCGGCCAGGACTCCCGATCGCCAATAAACCGGACGCGGACATACACCAGCCGCTGACGATCGCCACTCACCTCGGGCCCGCACGGCGCAGAGCCTCTGTCGGCGTACGCCTGAACCCATACGCCTATGGCCTCAACCCCGCACCCAGGCCGACCAGATCGACCCAGGCCCGCCACCGCGTCTGCCGGTCGGCAACCATGGCGGGGGTGACGGTTCGGCTGCGGAGTGGACGGTGGGTCATATGCTCGCCGATGGTGAACCGGGAAGCCTGGTCGGCATGGACTGGTCGGCGTCTTCGGGCGGCACACGATAAAGGTTCTGATCCTGACGTTGGGCACTCGCGGTGATGTGCAGCCGTTCGTCGCGCTGGCGCAGGAACTGCAGCGGCGCGGCCATCAGGCAGTCGTGCGGCTCCCGAACGGTTCGCTGACCTGGTCGCCGGCCGGGGTGTGACCTTCCAAGGGGTGGATGACGGCCCGTTGCGGGTGCTGGACATTAGCTCCGTGCGCGGGGACGTGGCTGTCGGCGGGCTGCGGGCGAAGGCGGCGCGGGCGCCGCCAGTAACACCGTCCGGTTGATCATCGCGCCGCCGGACGGCCCGCCGGGTTGTATCCGTGTGGCGGTCCGCCGATCACGCGCACAACCGATAAACTGCATCGTTGCGGTGAACAAGATCGTGTGCCATGCAGGCTCATGAGATGTCACCTTTCGTGCGATTCACGCCAGAGGTATCGATGCTCATTATTGACACGGAAACCAAAGTTGACCTGCTCAACAATGAGGCGATCGCACGGACGATCATCAAAATGCTGCGTTTCCGGCCCGAACATGCAGTCACGCTCGGCGTTCACGGCGATTGGGGTGCTGGCAAATCCAGCATTCTGGAGATGATCGACGAAGCTCTCAAGGACGAGCAAGACGTGGTCTGCCTCAAGTTCAACGGATGGCGATTTCAAGGGTTCGAAGACGCCAAGATCGCCTTGATCGAGGCGATTGTCACCGAACTGATGGCAACCCGGCGATGGCCCCAGGAGATCAAAAACAAGTTCAAGGGCCTGTTCACCCGCATCGACTACCTCAAGATCGCCAAGCACGGCGGTCAACTCGCCTGGAACGCCACTACAGGACTGCCGGCGCCCGGACAGATCGAAGCTATGGCCAAGGGGCTGCAACACCTCGCCGCGGAGCCAGAAGATCTCGTCACCCGCGAGAATATCGAGGGCGCCGCCAAAAACCTCGGCGGTTTTCTCAAGGCGGCTCCGGAGAAGCGGGTGCCACAGGAAATCAACGAATTCCGTCAGGATTTCGCCAGCCTGTTGAAGGAGGCGGGCGTCGCGCAGTTGGTCGTCCTCGTCGATGATCTCGACCGGTGCCTGCCCGAGACCGCCATCCAGACCCTCGAAGCGATCAGGTTGTTCGTGTCCACCGAACGGACTGTGTTCGTCATCGGCGCCGACGAAGCCATGATCGAATATGCGGTCCGGCGTCACTTTCCTGACTTGCCCGACACGACCCTTCCCCGCGACTACGCCCGCAACTACCTGGAGAAACTGATCCAGGTGCCGTTTCGGCTCGCCGCCCTCGGCGAAGCCGAGACCCGCATCTACGTGGCCCTGCTCCTACTCGGCGCGGAAATCGGCGAAGAAAAGCCGGCATTCCAGCACCTCATCGCGATGGGTCGGGAACGGCTCAAGACACCGTGGGCACCCACACCGCTCGACATTCAGGCAGTCACGGACGCCGTCGGCGGCACCCCCACCGAACGCATGCTCGAACTGCTCACCCTCAGCGACCAGATCACGCCGATGCTCGCGCGTGGATTCATCGGCAACCCGCGACAGATCAAGCGATTCCTCAACGCGCTGCTGCTGCGCATGAACATCGCCGAGGCGCGCGGCTTCGGCCGCGACGTGGTCTCGCTGCCCGTACTCGCCAAGCTGATGCTGGCCGAACGATTCCTGGTCACAGTATTCGAGCAGATCGCGGCAAGTGCTTCCGGCGCCGCTGACGGCACATGCGCAGAACTGGCCATATTCGAACCCCTGGCCCGCGGCGAAGGCCAAGACGCCGGCAGTCAAGAGCAGCCTGATCCGCAAGCCCCGGGGTCACCGGCCGTCGATGCGAGCGTTGGCGCTGGCGACCGGCCGTTGGTCAAGGCATGGCTGGGCAGCGATCAGGTGCGCACCTGGGGTGCTCTGGAACCAGACCTCGGCGGAGTCGATCTACGGCCTTACCTGTTCGTCGCCAAGGACAAGCGAGACTTCTTCACCGGCAGCTCCGTACTGGCCAGGCTCGGTGAACTCATCACAGCGCTGAGAGGCAACACGCTCGCCGTCCGGCGTCAGTCGGTGACCGACCAGATCACGGCCCTGAGCCCGACGGACGCCTCCGCCCTCTTCGACGAACTGCGGATCATGGTGATCTCCGCTTCCGAACTTAAACGCAAACCGGAGGGCATGGATGGCATGGTCGAGCTGGTGATGGCACACCCTCACCTTGAGGAGAAGCTGCTCGACCTACTGGAGGGCTTGCCCGCAGAGCGCCTAGGCGCCTGGGCCGGGGGTGGCTGGGAGGGCTGCGTACGCGATCCCGAAAGCAAACAACGCCTCCAGGCCCTGTTCACGCGGTGGGCTTCCTCCGGCAGTTCGACGCTGCAGGCCGCGGTGACAATCCAGTCCGGGAAGAAGTAGCCCCGGATGGGGACATCCACGCCTACTGCAGGAACTTCTGGCTCCGGCACCCCGCTCATACCCTCGTGGTTGGACGGTGACCTCGACGAACCGCCACCACCTGACCAGCCGCCGCCCGACGAGGTGCCGCCGGACGACGACAGGCCCGAGGACGACCGGCATTCGACGCTCGATCCGGCCCCACCGGACCGGTTCCGGGCACCCCGAGGATCCTTCACCCGTTTCGTTCGTTCCGGCGGCACCGACCGAGCGAGCCTGGGACGCGCCGCGACCGGCTACGTCAACCGTACCGCCGGAGGCCCACGTAACGCGGCGCGCCGTATGGGCGCCTCACGAACCGCCGGTTCACGTTTGCTCGGCTTCCTCAGTGACGCCGCCACCCAAGGCGTTGACCAGGCGCTGCGCTCCCTGGACCTCGAGCGCCTCGTCGGGCAGCCGCCGATCGAGATATTCCTCGGGCTCGCGGACTACATCTGCCCCGAAGGCGGAGACGACGACAGGGCGATCGCCCGCAACTCCTACCTCCAGACTCTCGACGACATCTCGGAGGCGGGCATCACCGACCTCGACAACCTCGACAACACCGAGGTCAAAACGATATTCGAGACCTTCGTGACCTACGCGATCGAGAACCGCATCCTTAACGACATCGGCCTGCGGGCGATCACGCTGCCGGCCGACGTCAACGCTGTCAACGCCATCCAGGGCCAGCTGCACGACTTCATTGCTAACGGCGTCGCCGACGCGATGACCACCACCGGAGGCACCCTGCCCACTCTGCCCGGCGCTCAGCTGCCCGACTTCGTCGACACCCTGTACGAAAACGCCTTCCGGCTGCTCGCCGCCATGGGCGAGGCAGAGGCCGACCAATGAGACGACACCTGCTCTACGGCCGCTACGGCGCCCGGGACAACGGCACGGTGACAGCACCCGACGACCACACACCGACGGCCATCGCGCTGCTCGATACGAACGGCAACCTCGACCACGGCCTCGGCCGCGCGCTGCACAACCTCGCCAGGCTCGGCGTACACCCCAGCTCGGTTGGCGTCGACCTGATGGTGCTGGCCTTGCATGTGCACGCCGCGGACACCCGGCTATCCCGCCGCCGCGAATCGCAGGACAGCTGGACCCGCGAGATCAGGCTCGTCGTACCCGTCAGCGACCCCAGCCGGTGGACAGCGGCGGCATCGACGCTTACCCGGGCGCTGAACTTCCTCACCGGAGACCTGTGGACCGTCGCATTCCGGCAATCGCCGCCGCAGGCACACGCCGCCAGCGGGCCGGGCGCCACCCCGCTGATGGCAGCGCCCTACGACGAGTTGTCGCTGTTCTCTGGCGGCCTGGACAGCCTCATCGGGGCGATCGACACGCTGACTGCGGGCCGTACCCCCCTGCTGATCGGGCACGCAGGCGACGGCGCCACTAGCGAATCCCAACGCACATGTCATCGTGTGCTGCGTGAGCACTTCGCGGACAGCCAGTTCGGCTGGCTACGGCTCTGGATGACCCTTCCGAAGATCAAGGTGGAGGGCAGCAGCAGAGAGAAGACCACCCGTGGACGGTCCTTTTTGTTCTTCGCCACCGCCGCGATGGCTGCTAGCGGTCTCAACGCCCCCGTCAAGATCCGGATACCCGAGAACGGGTTCATCTCGCTCAACGTCGCGCTCGACCCGCTGCGCCTTGGCGCCCACAGCACCCGCACCACCCACCCGTTCTACGTCGCCCGCTGGAACGAACTGCTCGAACAAATCGGCATACCGGCCACCCTGCACAACCCCTATTGGGATCAGACCAAGGGCGAGATGGCCGCCGGATGCAGCGACCCGGGACTGCTGCAGCATCTCGTGTCCTCCTCGTTGTCATGCGCCTCGCCCGCCAAAGGCCGCTGGCGGGGCACCTCGATCCGGCATTGCGGATACTGCCTGCCCTGCCTGGTGCGGCGTGCGGCACTGGCCTACGCCCCAAGCATCCAAGACACGACCGAGTACGCGATCTCCGATCTGACCGCGCGGCCGATGGTCAGTACGGTCGCTGAAGGCCAGCAGATCCGCTCCTTGCAGTACGCCTTGGCCAAACTGGCCGAACGACCACGTCGAGCCGCCCTGGCCATCCACGCCCATGGCTCCCTGGCCGACGTACCGTCCGCCGATCGCGAGGCGCTCGCCGACGTCTACCGCCGAGGCATGAGCGAGCTGGGAAAGCTCCTCGAAGACGTGCAGACCCGGGCAGAATGACCGACACCATGGAAACCCCACTGATCGACTTCCACTGCCATCTTGATCTGTTCCCCGACTACCGCAAGGCCGTACTCGAGGCCGAACGCTCCCAGGTTCACACCCTGGCCGTTACGACCACACCGCGGGCCTGGCCTCACAACAAGGAGCTGACGAGCGGGCTACGTCATGTCACTTCCGCGTTGGGGATCCATCCTCAGCTGGTGAAGAGCGACAACGCCCGTGAGCTGGCCCTATGGGACAAGTATCTGGCCGACGCCCGCTACATCGGCGAAGTCGGACTTGACGCCGGCCCGACCTACGCGTCCACGTTGACGCATCAGAAGCACGTTCTCGAACACATCCTGCGAGCGTGTGCCGAGGCCGGCGGAAAGGTCCTCTCCGTCCACGCTGTCCGCTCCGCTGGCGCGGTGCTCGACATGGTGGAGAAGCTCCTGCCGCCGGACCGCGGACGCGTCGTGCTGCACTGGTTCACCGGGACGATTACTCAAGCCGCCAGGGCCGTGGAGCTCGGCTGCTACTTCTCGGTCAACACAATGATGCTGCGGACGAAGAAGGCCGGCGAGCTGATCAAGGTCATTCCCGCCGACCGGCTCCTGACCGAGACGGACGGGCCTTTCACCAGGTACCAGGCGCGGCCCGCCCGGCCCAGTGACGTCAGCGCCTGTGTGGACCTGCTCGCATGCCTTCTGGCCATCCCGCCAACCGTCGTGGCGAACCAGGTCGCGTCAGCGTGGCGAGACCTGGTGGCCGGGGACGCGAACTGACGACGGCGCGACCGAGGAGCCACATGCGCGGTCGGCCCTGATGCTCGTCAGCTGGTCTGGAGGTTCCCGGGGCTCAGCGCCGCAAAAGTCGTGGCGTTCCCGGCACCCGCAGTTTCAGGATCGCGCCACGGCTTGCCGCAACGACGGTTGAGGTTGCGGTACCGGCACGCAGATATGACACGGGCTGGATCGTCGTCCGGCTCGTCCGGCTCGTCCGGCTCGTCCGGTCTGCAGGTTGCGCTGGCGTGGCGGCCTTGCTGAACCGACGTTGCCGCGAAGCCGGGGCGCAGTCGGCTTCGCCCAGGCGAGCCCATCGAGGCTGTTTGCCCGCCGGAGCGCCATCGATGTCGCTGGGCGCCAGCCGGTTGGCTCGTTGACGGCCGCCGGACAGGCGAACCCTGGGGTGGCGTTACCAACTCTCCACCAGCCTCGAACGTCCGTTCGATAGGCTATTGAGCAGGGGTTTATCCCCGCGGTGATGCCTGGGGTGACCCGCTGTAGTGGGGCGAATGCTGATTCGGTAGTGCGGCAGGAGGCATCATGTACAACTATCGGATCATGCTCTCAGGGAGGACGCTAGATGGCCGGCCGTCATAACAGCGGGCCAGCAGTCTCCGTGGGCACTGATCCACAGCTCATCGAGGCAGCCGACCTTCTGGGCTGGCAGGGGCACCTGGTACCGGATGTGACGTTGCTGGGCACCGTCACCTCTATGGTAGTGACCTTCGACCATCAAGCGCACGCGCACAGGCAAGAAACCGGCGCTGCACAACCGGTCCTCGACGCCGACACGCTGGCTATGTGGGAGTGGCCGCAAGCCCAGGGAAACTTTCCACCGAGCGTGACCTCAATAGTCGGTGTGCTGGCGCATCACGGACAATCCGTCAAAGCACTGGTCAGCACCGCCCGTAAATGGCGCGGCTTCAGCGCTAGCGCGATCCTGCTGCCAGCCCGCAAAGCTTTCTCCCACCAGCAGCAGCTCGAATGTGCCTACTCGGGCATCGCCGTGCTGACCCATGTCCGCGGACACGTTGAGGTTCGGCATGACGGAAATCCTGAGCGACTAACCACCGCGCGACGTTCGGTGGCGGACAGATGGGTCGAGGAGCATCTGTACGGGATGCTCCTGGCCCGTATGGAGTCAGCGGACGCGCTCCTGCCGGGTCACAGTCGATAGCGCCTCCTGCCACCTCCGAAGAAACTTCGGAGGCTCGAACCTGTCTGTTGTCGCTTCGACCTCCATGTGCCTGACCTGAGCCTGCTGGCAGTGAGCCTGCCAGCTCGCCAACCGCTGAGCGTGGGTGGACTCGGGTGTCAAGAGCTTCTCGCGGACCTTCAACAGGGCATTCACCGAGTGAACGAAGGCCAGCTCCTCTTGCCGTTCGTTAGCGTGCAGCGCCAGCAGGCTGATGGGAACGCGCAGGCACGCGTCGCAGTCACATTGCCAGAGAACATCATCCGGATCGGCCTTCGCAGCAAAAAGGATCTTCTCCAGGTTGATGTAGGCCAGGCACTCTTTGATGACCGCCGCGATCATCGGCGACTCGTCGTGCCCGCCACCGCCGCCGCTTTCCTTGATGGGGTAAAGATGCCGCAGTGCCGTGGTCGTGCCGACCGCCGCGGCGAGAGCTCCCGAACATAGCGAGCCCACGGCCGAGATGTCACACCGCAGCAGGAGAACCGGTGGCCCGGCCGAGATGATCTGCATCAGCGCAGCGGTCACCCCGACAAGACTGAACGGATCCTTCTCGTACTCCAGCACCAGCGCGACGGGGACCTCGACATCGGCGAGCTTCTTGACCAGCATCTTCCTGGAGGCGGGGTTGCGCAGCCACGATAGGTGCAACGGCAATAAGGCGATCGCATCGCCGAGAGTTGCGGCCCGCTCCAGGATGCTGTCGATGCCGGCGCCGTCTCCTTCCGCCACGTATCCGGAATCGGTGAGAACGGGAAGTCCCAGCTCACGTTGACGCCCGATCCAGGTGGCGTCAAATTCCGTCGAAGCCGGAATCCGGTTCTTTCCCGAATACCTTGAGGCATCCAGCAGCAGCGGGCGCCGGAAACCGAGCTTTTCCCGCAGGTGTCGTGCCGCACTGAACGCGTCGACCTGACCGGCATACCCGCGATGTCCCGCAGCCGTGATGACCAATCCGCAGTCGTCCGTGTCAGCGGTGCGCGCGGCGGCAAGCGCCTGCTGGCTCTCGCACTGGATCAGCAAGGTTTCCCGCAATGGCGCCACGAAGTCCGGGACCCGGCGTGCCTCAGCGGGGGAGTCGGAAGATGTCACGCCAGGACACCTGCCGTGCTGGAGTCGCCGGCTCGGCGATGCCCCATGTAGTGGTACTCGAACGGCGCAGGCAGCATCAGTGCCACACCGGCGACAGTCCGCATGGCGCGCTGCAGTTTGTCGAGATGAACGTCGACAGCGGTATCGATCAACTGTGGGTTCTCCTCTGGGAGGACGCCGGGCTCCACCAGACGCCAGCCGAGCGTGTTCAGTCTCATCCGAAACGCCCGATGAGTTCCCTCATCGATGGTGCCAGAGCGTTTAGCGATCTCGATCAGGGCAGCAATCGACACACCCCAATGTAGTTTGAGGTTGATCAGGGGCCGAAAATCACGTTCAGTCAACCCCGTCAGGAAGGGACGTATCGCGGTCTGCGGCGCGAGCAGCTCACGGGCGAAGTGATTCGCCTCGTCTTCGACGAGATCATCGCCCGTTGACACCTGCCAACCATGAAGAACCAGATGGCCGACCTCGTGCGCAACGCTGAAACGCTGCCGATCGGCAGGCAATGCCGTATTGATGACAATGATCGGTCGTCGACCCGGCACGCGCAAGCTCACGCCATCCTGAGCATCCGTACCGAGATCGCGAAGGACGACGACGATACCGAACGATTCGACCAACCGGATCACATCTGACACGGGCACGTTACGCCCGAGGCCGGCCTCCACACGGACACGCTGAGCCGCATCCGCAGGATCAAACCTCTCCACCGGCAGCTCCGGAAGCCCCACTCCGGGTGCCGAGTTCGCCTCCTCCAGCAGCCGAGTGGCGGACAAACTAATCAGCTGGGTCAAACCCTCTACGCGCCGTGCGCTTCCCGCGGTAAGCCGGCTGCGCCGGCGCCGATGATGCACGCACGAGACCCCCGTGCCGAAGTGCGGATCACGGACCGCAAGCAGATCGACCGGCACCTCGAGCGCGGAGGCGACCGCAGCCAGCGACTCGCCCTCGATCTCAGCCTGCCCACTCTCGACCTTGGACAGATACCCCTGAGACAGCCCCGATGCCTCGGCCAGTCTGGCCTGAGTCCACGCCGCACCCTTGGCCTGTCGGACCACCGCCAGTGTCGCCCCGCTCCCGCGCATATTCACCTCCTTGATGATCCCCTGTGTCCTGACTGAGAGTAACACGGCGTCCGCGAAATATTCCTAGATCATTGTCGGGGTATTCCTAAATCGACGCCCTCGCCTAGATGTCGCCTCTCCAACTCGTCGCACCGGCCAGCGTCCAACTGACCCCCGACCAGGGCAGCAACACACCGCCAACCGACAACGCGCCAAAGCCGACTTGACCGCCGAACCGCAAGGAAAGGCCGGCCCAGCACAGACCCACCGACGGCACGACCATCCAGCCTCCCGCCGGCCTACTGTGCAGTGACTCCGATGGGGGTCATCATGAGCAGACACGCGGTCGCCCGAGCCTGCCGCGCCTTTGCAGAACCCTCCGGGCGCGACCGCAACGACCGGAGCCCATCAAGGGCTCGCCGGCCTCCAGGGTCAGCCGCTGGCCGTCACCCGCGGCCTATGCTGCCGTCATGGACGAAGCCCGGCCCCGGTTCATGATCACCGCTGAAGTGCTGGTCGAGATCACCGATGTGGCCACCTTGCGCGGGGCGGCGCTCGATCGGGTCGCCGAGGCAGCGTTTGTCGCCGACAGCGACCACAGCGACGATCAGGTTCGTGCTGCTGAACGCGATGCCGTGCAGGCCGACGTTGCGACCGCCCTGAGTTGGCTTGTCGACGCTGATGCGATCGTCGAGGACGCAGTAGGTGCCGAAGTGGTCGGCTCGACCGTATCGGTCGCCGAGGGTAAAGACGAACGTGAGGACGCGGCGCAAGCAGGTGCTGAAGTGATGCCGGACTTCGCCGCCCTGTTTCCCCTCTGCCGCTGCGGGGCGGACGACTGCGAGGACTGCTCCGGCTTTCAAATGACACCCCGATCGGCGGCGATCCTATGGGCGGTCGCGCACCTGCACGCCGATTTCGCCTACGACGACGTCCAGCACTACGGCGACGCTCCGGTGTCGGACAGGGACGACGGGTGGGCGGCGTTCGCCGACTATCCCTGGATCACCTGGGGTCAGGACGCGGTGTGGCGGCGCCAGGCCGCCCGCGCCTTCGACGACCTAGCCGCAGACCTCGCCGCCGGCCAGCTGCCGCTCGCGACGTGCCCGGGCGAGGAGATGGCCACGCACCTGATGCTGCGGGCCGCGCAAGGAGCCGCAGTGGACGGCTGGGGCGTGCCGCCCGAGAAGCTGAACCTGTTGCCCCCGCATGCTGACGACTTCGATTGGGACCTCGCCGTCGATGTCCTGCTGCAGGACGAGGACATCCTGCACCTGTTCGACGAACAGTTGGACGGCATCGAAGACCCGGAGTCGGAAGAGAACCAGCGCTTCCGGATCGGCGACTACCGGCCCGAATCCTGGTTCAAGCCCTTCCAGAACGCCACACCACGCGACGGACGACGCCCCTTCCGCCGGTGACCGGACCCACTCTCTCGTGAACGTCGCCGTACACAGGGCGCGCAACGCAAGCCTGACGGCTTGACGACGGGCAGAGGTGATCGCGCTGACCCGTAGATCCCGCAGCGCACGGCCTCACGTTTTCCATTCGATCGTGCTGCCGGCGTGACGATCAAGACCCATTGTTCCGCCCCGGGTTTGATGGAGTCATCCACCGCGAAGAATGTCGTCCCCTCCCAAGGCATCGAAGCCCCTGTGGTTCGGCCACCAAGCGGCGGTACTTCACCCTTTCGAGCGACACCCGGCGCCCGGCAGTTACCGTCGTCGATTCCTGTCGTTGGTGAAGGTGAACGCTCCTCCTCTTTGGAGGGGCCGTTATCGGAGTCGAGGTGCGGGCTATGCCCGAGACCAGTCCCATCTTTCAAGATGATGTCACCGGGTTGTTCGGGTTCCGTCTGGAGCTGGGCAACGACAGCAGCGGGATCCGGATGCAGGCCCGGCGGTCCGGGTTCGTGACGGTGAAGGCCGCGAAGGTCGTGTACGACCGGCTTTGCCGGCAGCGTGATGCGCGGCATCCTAAACCGCGGCCGAGTGACACGATGCAGGCCATCTGTGAGGGCTGGCTGCTCGCCCGTGAGCAGGAGCTCGAACCCAACACCCGCTACAACTACATGTGGCTTCTCAATCTGATCTACCCGTATGTGGGCAGGGTGCGGGCGTCGCGGCTCAGTGCCCGGATGGTGGAGAACGCCTACCGCGACCTGGAGGCGGCTGGTTACTCCCGTACCAGTCTGCGGACCCTGGACCTGGTGTTGTCCAAGGCGTTCGAGGAACAACTCGGCCGCCGGTTGGGAGCACGTAAGCCGCGGGAGAGCGACGAGGAGCGGCTGGTGTGGACGCTGGCCGAGGCCCGCCGGTTCGGTGAGCATGTCGGTGAGGATCGCCTGTACCCGATGTGGCGGCTGCTGCTGGTGTCCGGGCTGCGGCGTGGCGAGTTGCGTGGTCTGCGGTGTGGTGACCTGGAACCCGATCAGGGCACGCTGACCGTGCGGCGGCAGATCGTCGTCGAGAATCCCGGCAGCCGGACACGGGTGAAGCCACCGAAGTCGCACAACGGCTTCCGGACGCTGGTGCTGGACGCGGTGACGCTGGGGATGCTTGCTGCGATGGCGTCGGGATCGGCGTCGCGGTATCTGTTCACCGGGCGGACGGGTCAGCCGATGCGGCCGGACAATCTCACCGACCGGTTCAACCAACTCGCTGTCGCCGCGAAGGTCAGGCCGCTGGGCCCGCATCAGATCCGGCACATGCTCGCATCGAATCTGCTCGACACCGGATACGGCATCCATGAGGTCGCCGAAAGGCTCGGCCATGATCCGGCCACACTGATGCGCTACTACGCAAAGGTCAGCGCCGTCCGGCGTCGGCAAGCCGGCGACCGGATCGCCGAGCTGGTCATCGCACCCGAGCGTCCGCCTGGCAGAAGTGACTTCAGCACGGCTTCGCCCTTGACGGTGGTACCCCGTGATGGCCACGTTGATGGACAAGAAGAGGCCGTGAAGATGACCGGTAGGCCTGAATGGCGATATGCTGTTTCGTAGGACGGGCTCGATTTTGTATCGCTTCACCTAACCGTGGTGGGGGAGGGGGTGCGCTTCTCATGGGCTGTCAGGTGGTCGAGGCGCCAACCCGTTTCCCGCGTTTTGAGCAGACTCGAACCCGCCATTTCTTGCCAGCGCGAGAATGGTCAGCGTATTCGGCAGCGCATGACCGGATTCGTCTCTCCGGAATTCTTCCTTGGGCCGGACGGAAGGCACCGCACTTGACTGGGCGTGGTCACATGTCTGGTCACAGCGTTGATCAACTTCCCCGGGATTGGTTGAAATCGGACGGCATAGCGATGTCGTTCTGTCCGGATCTGCGTATGAAATAACACAAGTTGATGTTACTTAACACAATCGTTATATAGCTGGGGGTCAAGGGGTCGCAGGTTCAAATCCTGTCAGCCCGACTTTGTAAAAGGCCAGCTTAGCTGGCCTTTTACATTTCTACACATCGATGCAACGGTGGCGGCGTGACACGTATTTTTGCACGTACGCGCGTTCGGTTTGCGCCAAGATTGCAGCCGCTCTTCGCGGCCCGCTCGTACTCAACAAACCTTGTGCCATCTCCCTCGTGTCGACCTCGCTGTCAGAGCCCCTAGCTGAGCAGGGCGTTCATGGTTGGAGTGATCGAATCTCGACGCAAGGGGACTCCTCGTCGGTGATGTCGAACATCGATCCACAGCATTATCCTATGTGGATGATCACGACACCTCCATGACACGAGCGCCCGTACGGTGGTCTTCGCCTGGATTCGCCGGTCCTGTCCGGGGCCGGTAAGTCCATGATCGTGGTTGCTCGTGGGGTGCGGAAGTTGGCTGCGGTTGTCCCGGGTTGTCCGCAGTAGTCTCGGCCGATTGCGGAGAGTGTGGGTGGGTCCGGCGTGTGTGCGGCCAATTCGTCGCCTGGGTGCCCGATGGGGTGTCTGTACCGGCCGGTCGATCGCTCGTCAGAGCGGAGTCCTCTCGCGCGGCATCTCGGAATCGCCGCTTTCACGCTGTGCCGGTTCGGATCGCTGAGCCGTTCGTGCCGCCGCCACCCAGAAGAGTGTCGGCTCACCCCGTGGACCGCCCGCACGGTGCAGGTCGATGATCACCGCCGACACCGGACCGGCAACACACTCCCGCAGGGTGGCACACCTGACGGCCGAGTGCCGGCATCGCCGCACTCGGCGCGTACGGCTTCGTCGCCACCCTGCAAGCGGATGCGAACTTTGGTCGCATCCTCGCCGCGTGCGGCGGGATCGCTGGCCTGGGCGATGGTCGTTGACAAGTTCCACCCCGACCGCTGAGACCTTACCGGCGCCGCCATCTGCCTGATCGGCGTCGCTGTCATTATGTACACCCAGCGCTCCTGAGCTCGGTGGTGTACCCGCCCGAGAGGGGCCACCAACCTACCGGCCTGCTGATCTTGGCGGAGCGGCCTGGTCAGGTGGCGTATCATCACGAAGTGAGTTGTCAGCAGCCCGGGACCAGGTGTGGTCCGAGGCTCAGCGCAGCTCGCGGGGCCTGACCGTTTCCTCAGTCTTGTAGAGGAAGTAGTACGGCTGCTTCTCGATGTCGCGCATCGCCTTGCGCCGTTCCTGGACCGCCTTCACCGCTGGTGCCGCCGCGGCAGCGCCGATCACGGCGGCAGCACCCATCCAGGTATCAACTCCGGCGGCGAAACTTAGGCTGCCAAGTCCAGCGGCTGGTAACGCGGACTTGAGCGGGTCCACGACGCCGGCGGTGAACTTTCCGGTGAGCGCACGTAAGGACGCATCCTGCTGGATGCGCTCCTCGATTTCGTCGAGTGCGGGTTGCACCTCTTGAATCCAGCGGGCATTCAATACGGAGCTGAACTCGGCGTCTTCGGGAGAGACGTCGACCCCCGAGGACAGACCGGACACTGCCTTTCGGAATCTGCCCAGCGGTGCACGCAACTCCTGCCGGATGTCCAGAACCTCGGACATGTCCGCGAACGGGATGCTGGGGAGACGGTCGATGAAACCGGTTCCAGCCGCGACGTTCTTGCTGCGGGCCAATGTGGCTTCCGACCTCGTGAAATAGCCTGCATCGATGCCCAGGCGTGCGAGATCTCCGGTGCTGGCGTCGAACAACGGGTACTTCTGCCCGCCCGCCAGCGACCGGCGGACAATGTCGACGTATCTACCGAGGAGGACGTCCGTGGGAAGGTCGTCGAATTCTTCCTCGGCGTGGACCAGAGGCTCGAGTGTCAGAACGCCCTCCTGGATCGCGAGGATCAGTTCATCGCCACCGAGCTCAGAAACGCTATGGCGGGCTGTCCTACGGAGGCCATCGAGATCCTGGTCGAACCGGCGCAGAAGCGACGCCTTCTCGCGTCGCTGGGCAGGGTTCAGCTCATGGCGGCTGGGGAAGGCGTCCAGGGCCTCACCGAGTTGGCGTGTGGATTCTGCTGCCGCCCGCATCGCGTCACCGCCGTCGCGAAGGGCGCGATTCATCACTTCTCGAAATGTCTGCGGCGTCACCGAAACGATGCCCATCGCCGCCACCAGCGCAAACAGGCGCGGGCTCGCCAGAGTCACATGGTCCGCGTACAGCAAAGCCGAGCGGCAAATGGCCAGTTCCTGATCGAGCTCGGCCCCTCCGTGCCCGACGCCGAGTACGGCGACGATCTCCAGCTGGGGCGTCTTTGCTGCCGACGAGATCGGCCTACGTTTGGCGCGCTTACCCACCCGCGTTGCCCTCCACCCGGCGGCCCGGTACGACCCACCGTCTTAGGTTCTGACATTCCGCGGCGATCGTATCGGTGCCAAGAACAGTTTGAGCACGTCCCGCACTTTGCTGGATAACCCGATCGAGTGACATCGACGTCTGCCGGTTGCCGGTCTTTGATAGGCATGTCGCACGACTGCACCGGCGTCGGCAGTGAGAACGCCGAGTCGATTCGCGCCATCCACCGCGCGCCCGAGCTCGGCCCGCCGTCCCGCGAGCCGGCGGCACCACCGGCACAAATTAAAGTCTCCCTTCAGGGGTGCAGTGCGACGGCTCTTCGGCGGATCAGGAGGGTGGGTCAGCGACCACAACTATCCGTTGGTCTGCCCGGCAGCGGCTGGCAATAGCGCGCCGCTCGCGCTCAGACGCCACAACGACCACGACGTCAGCCAGCCACTCCGCCATCTCGTCGGTGATTCGCGACGCGACCGGACAGATCACCGCCACGATGTGGCCATCGGCAAGGATGGAGACGCCCATCGCATAGTCCGGATCACCGTCCAACGGCCACACGCGCGTCCCGGTCTGCTCGGTTACATGCCGCACCACCACCGGAGTGAGCCGCTGCTGCCGCTCACGAAGCGCCGCCCGATTGGCCTCATGTCGCTGCTTGTCCCGCTCGAGCTGCTCCACCAGCGCACGGCGCCGCCGGGCCTTGGCCTCGCGCTCGTGCAACACCCGGGCACGAACCTCCGCGACCTCTGCATCCGTGTCGAGCTGAGCCCCTTCGACCTCTACTGCCCGCCGCAAGTACACGGGGCTCGTCCACCACCGCGTCAGCGCTCGGCGGGGCGGCCCCGCCTTCTTGGGCTTGCCGTCGACGGTATCGTCGGCAGCAGCCAGATCAGTCCAAACGATCTCACCTCGGCAGACAAGACCGACGAACAACTCCAGCGGCAGGGTGGTCGCTTCCCAACGGCCATGGCCTGGACATGGCGGAGGTTCCGGTAGATCGCGGTACCGGACGCAACGGTCGGACTCGCAAGGTCCCACGAGTAGCCGCACCACCGGTTCGGCCACTACGATGCTGGTCTCTTCGACCTGCACTCGTACCGTCGGCACACCTCGGGAAATCGGCCGGTCGAACACCCACACCACCTCCACCCCGTCGCCGGCGTACCGCGTCGTACGCGCCACGGTGTCGTCGCCGTGCTGGTGCGCCAACTGCGCCTCCCACGCCACCCGCCGACGGCCGTCCGGGGATGTCGCCAGGACATCGGCCCGCCAGCGCCGCTGCGGGCCTTCGGCCTCCAGCACGGCGTTCCAGCCGGCTGCCCGCACCGCCGCGGCTATCGCCGACTTCAACAAGCGGTGATCAGGCGTCTCACCGTTGAGCGGACACTCGTCCCGCGCCGCATCGTGTGCGAAGAACCGCAGCTGCCGCGGCGACACCTTCGCGTGCATCGACCCGCCGCACGCAGCACAGGCCAACGGAACCCGAGGCCGCACCCGATGGATGCTCGGCCAAGACCCACCAATACCGAGATCAGCCAGCGTGGCGTCGAGCAACCCACCCAAACCCCGGGCAATCAGAGGCATGTATCGATGGTTGTCCAACTCGGTCTTCTCGTGCCACTCGGTTCTGGGTCGGAAAGGCGTCAGGCCGACCAGGACAGGGTCGTCCGTGCCGGACATGTCACGCGCCCTCTCAGCCTCCGGGACTCGACGACGGCAGGACGCCCACCCGTTGCCCACGCGGTCGCGGCCAGGTCGTTGCGGGTGGCGTTCACGACGGGCCAGCACATGCTGACGGTGGGGTGTATCCCATGAGCGGTGTTCTTGGCGGTTCGGTCGATGCGAGTCGGCGGCCTCCCAGCGGTCACCGAAGGTGTTGGCGAAAGCGTCTATAGCGGGCTTTACCGGATCGTCCAGCGTGTCCGCCCGGTTTCGGTCAGGTCCAGGCTGAGCCGCACCGGGTACAGACACTTCAACGTGTTCCCTCAGACGTGAACCTGTACTGGGACTCCGACCTGCTGAGCTACCGGAGTCCATACATCGACGTCCTGGCCAGGGGTTTCAACGGAAACGACCAGCGCATAGCGTGCGCCCTGCTCACTGCGATCGCGCGCCGGATTCTCTTTCCACCAGCCGCTGACGGGAAAGATAGCGACCGCCCCACGGCTGGCAAGATCTACCGCCGATCCTTGCCAGATGTCCGAGTGCACCGACCCCGAGCTGCGTGCCTTCGAGCCCAGGACCCAGCCGGCGTCGGCGGCGCCGCTCGGCCGGCGCTCTTCCTCGGCCATGGCCTGCTTGTTGAGTCGTTTACGGAAGTCGTCAAGAGACTCGTACGGCCGACGGACATCGAACCTCAGTAGATGCGACGCGTAGCTGTAGCGGCGCCGCCAGCCACGGTTGGCGGGGTTCGGCTCGACGAAGTACGACAAGGTCAGGCGCAGTCGCACCGGCGTCTCACCCAGCTGCTCCAAGACGTCGGCAGGCCACGGAAGATCATGAAGGTGCATCTCCCGCATCCGGCCTTGCTCGAACGGCCGGATGGTGTCCTCGACCACTAGGGTGAGCGCATCGGTGGCGCTGCGCGTGGCTCGTAGCAGATCCGGGACACCCATCCCGTAGCGACGCAACAGAGCCAGCGTTTGGGTCTTGTTCCTCCCGCCGAATCTGCTGAGCATCGCCGGGGTCCACTCCGCGGAATGGACGATGAGCGCGCGGATCGTCTCTGGCCACATGTGTCGCCGATTCCCGAAAATTGACCCCCTGGGGGTTCGGGAAAATTGACCCCTCTGGGGTTAGTTTCGGCTGTCGCGGTTTTCTTTGGTGAGTAGTTCTCGGCGTTGGCGGGTGCGGTAGGAGTCGCCGGTGAGGGTGAGGACTTCGGCGTGGTGGACGAGTCGGTCGATCATGGCTGCGGCGACGACGTCGTCGGAGAAAGTCTCGCCCCAGCGCCCGAACGGCAGGTTCGAGGTCACCATCACCGAGCCCTGCTCATAGCGTGAGGCGATGAGTTGGAAGAACAGGTTCGCCGCGTCGTGGTCGAACGGGATGTACCCGACTTCATCGACGATGATCAGCCGGTAGCGGCGGATCTTCTTCAGTTCGGCTTCCAGTCGTCCGGCGTGATGCGCTTCGGCGAGGCGGGTGATCCAGTTACTCGCTGTGTCGAACAGCACGGAGTGTCCGGCCTGGGTGGCTTTGACGCCGAGACCGATCGCGAGGTGGGTCTTGCCGAGGCCGGGCGGGCCGAGCAGGATCACGTTCTCCGCTTTCGCGACGTAGGTGCTGGTGGCCAGATGGGCCAGGACGTCACGGCGCAGTGAGGGCAGGTGGTCGAGGTTGAAGTCCTCCAAGGTCTTCACCGTGGGGAAGTGCGCGGTGCGGATGCGCATCACGGTGCCTTTGGACTCCCGGTCGGCGACTTGGCGTTGCAGTAGGGCGGCTAAATATTCTTCGTGGGACCAGTTCTCGTCGCGGGCCTGACCAGCGAGTTCTTCCCAGAATCTGCCGATGGTGGGGGTCTTCAACACGCGGGTGAGGTAGGCGATCATCGACGGCATCCCGTCTTTGGGTGCGCCGGCCGGGCCGGTGGCGGGCGGTTTCGCCTTCGTGGTGGTGCTCATTGGTTGCTCGCTCTCGTCGGGGAAGGGTCGAAGTCGACGCCGAACAGGGCGTCGTAGTCCGGCAGGGCCCGCAAGGTGACCGGGTGCCCGTCGCCGTGATGGCGGGTAGCTTCTTGACGCCGGCGGCGGTCGTCGGCCAGGGCGTGCCGCATCACCTTCGCGGTCGCGGCGTGCACCGCGTCAGTGATCACCCCGTGTTTGGCCCAGGACCGATCGTGGCGGGCGACCAACTGCCCGTCGCAGCACACGGTGACCTGGTGCGCGGACGCGGTGACCTCGACGAACCGGCCGATCGAGCGCGGGTCGACCGAGTAGTCGACGGTGTCCACGCGCACGTAGTAGTCGCGGCCGAGCCGGATCCGCTGCTGCAGCCCCACTTGGGGACTGACCGGTGGCAGCGCCAGCATGGACAGCAGTTCGGTGGCCAGCAGGTCCACCGGCCGGGCTTGCAGTGCGCGGACGGTGCGGGCGTTGGCCCGCGGCAGCCAGTCGCCGAGCTGGGTGTTGAAGTCGGTGGGTGAGGCGAACCGGCGGCCAGGCAGAAACGACGTCTCCAGATAACCGTTGGTCCGCTCGACCATGCCTTTGTGTTCCGGATCCCGGGGCGGAGCCAGCTCGATCTTCGTGGCGAGGGTGCCGGCGAACGCCGCTGCCGGCGCGCTCAAGCGCCCGGTCCCGCCGATCGCGGACTCCCGGTCCCAGACCAGGGTCTTGGTGACCCGGCCGACTTCGCGGATCAGCAGCCACATCCCGGACAGGATGTCCCCGGCCTGCCGGGTCGGGATCATCGTCGCGGTCATGAACCTCGAGAAACCGAGCGTCATCACCAAAACCGGCAACATCCGGTCCTGCCCCGCGGCGACCGGGATCCTCGGCTCCGGGAACCACAAGTCACACTGCGTGATCTCACCCGGCTCATAAACCGTCCGGTCGACCGGGTCGACACCGACATACTCCGGCCGGATCTGCGTCAGCCGCTTCTTCAACGGCGACAACGAGTACGGCCAGCCGATCCGATCCGCGACAACCGGGGCCGGCATCCGCGGCCACTCAGCCAGCAGGACCCTGATCCGCGCCTCGAACGCATCCGCCACCGACCCGCGGGCGACCCGCTCGTACTGCGGCACCCGGTCCGAGGCCAACGCCGCCCGGACCGTGTTCCGGGCCACCCCCAACCGGCGAGCGATCTCCTTGATAGGAACGCGTTCCGCTCGATGCAAACGACGGATCTCTGCCCAGTTCTCCACAGTCAACACCCTCCAAGATCACAGAAAGGAGGGGTCAAATTTCAGAAACCCACCGGGGGTCAGTCTTCAGGGAGCGGCGACAACATGTGGGGATGGTCGGCGGTGATACGCGCGGCCAGATGTGCGGCCTGTGCGGTCGCGGCACTCGTGGCTGAGGTGACCGTCAGAAGACGGCTGTCGAGATCGCGGCGTCGGGTCGTGATGAGCTGCAGGCAGGAGGGTGTGTCGTATTCGGTGCCCGCTGGGGAACGGGCGATGTTGCCACCTTCGAGCACAACGTCGGGTTTAGTCGGCCACGCCGGCCGGAAGGTGACGGACGTGGTGCTATACGGCGACAGCTCACCTCGGGGCGCGACCGGTGACCACCCGTGCCACATGGGGTCGGGGTCGTCGAGAACATCGCGGTTGGTGAAAGCACCTACCGTCAGGGCGTTCCACGCCTGAGCGGGGTCGTGGACCGGTTCCAGATCGCTGCGCGTCAGATGATCAGCGTCGAAATGCTGCGGCTCGACGTTGCCGGCGGAGATTACGAACAGCCGCCGGGCTCCGGGATCAGGTTCGTCGAGAAAGACAAGCCCGTTGTCGTCGATGTCGATGCTGCGGCCCGCAGCAAGGGCGTCTACGGAGGCTGACCACGACGTGGGCTGCCCCGTTTGGTGGCTGGTGCCTGCGTGCCCGTCCGCCATCGCTCGCGCCGTGACCGCGAGCGAGAAAACCCGGCGCCGTAGCGGAGCCTGAATCTCGGCTCGACTGGCAGCATCCGCAGTGACAGCGCCGTACAGCTCAGGCGGGCTGGCTGGCGACATGGGGGAGAAGACCTTCACCGACTCAAGCCGGTGACGGAGCCTGAGCAATGAGGCGCTGGTGAGTACTTCACCGAGATCGCCGTAGAGGGCCAGCCCCGCCATCGTTGTGCCATGCCCGTCCTGATCAAACACACTCCACGCGGGATCACAGGAGTGGCAGTCGGCCGCATCGAGGGAAGCTGACAACAGCGGATGTTCCCGCTGAACGCCGGTATCGAGGACGCACACAGCCGGCGCGTCTTCCTCCGCCGGCGACAGCCGATCGGCGAGTTCCTGCACCCATTGCCCTTGCTCCGAGGCTGGCTCCGCAACCAGAATCTCCGGTGCTTCACGGGGCTGACGTAACTCGGCGATGTCGTCGAGGACGTCGAGGGCGACGGTCAGATCGTCGGAGGTGGCCTCGACCATCACCACCGTGCGCTCATCGAACCCCAACGCCTGCCCACCGGTGCGCAACTGCAGTTGAGCGGTCAGCTGCAGGAACCGGTTGAGTTCCTGGCCGTCACGACGGCGCAACCACACCTCCCACCACGCCGTCACCCCGGGCGCGGGGCAGTCCTCGACCGCATCCGTCCACAGCGCCTGGATGGTGGCAAGCCGCACCGACGCGATCCGGTCGATGAGGTTGGCGTTTCTCGGCTTGGGATCGGTGGCCGTTTCGGCATACTGCTGCAGCAGACGCAGGAAGCGCCCGAGGGCGCCCTCGGGGACGAAGACCGTGGCGATGGCGATCGTCCCCGTCGGGCCTGTCCGCTCGTGGACAGACAGCAACTCCGGGTGAACCTTCCCACGCCGGGAATCCAACGACTCGAGGGCGAGCTCGATGCCCGGAAAACTCTCGAACGTCAGGTGAATGCCGTCGACCGCGCCGTCCACCAGCACGGCGGGCTGCTGATCGCGGCGCGTGGCGGCCTGTTGCTCCGCGCTGACGAACTGCTGCTGAAGCTGCTGCACATGTGCTTGCCGACTCGCCGGAGCGGCGAGGCTTTTGCCGTTGCGCCCCGTCGACGGCGGCGTGTACGGCTCGGCTTGCGCCCGCTGTTGCAGAAAGATATGTGATCGGTCACGTTCAGTCATGCTCAGTCGTTGCCGTCCCCTGATCGGTGTCGACCACGCAGCGCGGCGATAACCGCCGTGCTGCTCACTGCCTTCTCCCCGGCGAGAATCGCGGCTTTCGCAGCAAATTCACAAGCAACAGTTATCTCCGCCTGACTTAGGCCGTTCGCTGCTTGTTCGACCGCCTTCCACGGCCAACGTTGCGGCACCATGGAGGCGAGGCGGTTGCTAATCACGGTACGAACGACGTTAGGCGTCGGCAGCGGATACTCCACGACGAGATCGAAACGACGAAATAGAGCCCTGTCGAGCAGTTGCGGATGATTAGACGCCGCAACGAGCAGGCTCTGGGACTCATGCTGCTCAAGAAACTGCAGGAACGAGTTCAACACACGTCGGATCTCCCCCACGGCCCCGGCGTTGTTCTTCTATGCCCGTTTTGATCATGGTTTGCTATATGCCGTAGACGGTGAAGGTGTCCGCGCGGTCGTGGAGATCGCGGCGGGCATGGGCGATGTTTGCGCGGCCGGCGAGGCGGAAGGTGTTCAGGGCCAGGTTGCGGAAGGCTGCCAGGTTGCGAGGTGCCGTACCGGTCCTGAGCTGGGAATTGTCTTCGCCGAAGGTGACGTCTCGGGTCCAATGGAGACGATTTTCCACTGCCCAGTGTCCTCTCGCATAATGGTTCAGGTGGCGCGCGCCCGCTTGTTCGGCGTCGAGGCTGACGATGCCGTGGATGATCTGTTTACTGGTGCGGACGCCGTCGAGGCCGCCGGTGTCACGGCGCAGCCGGAAGACCTGCCGGGCACCGGGAAACAGGCTGTCGTCGCAGGGCGCGACGCGGATCGTGCGGCGTTCGGCGCGTCCGTGCCCGCGGTCGCTGGTGCTGTCCGTGCTGTCGGCGAACTCGGTGTCGCGGCCGGACAGCAGCGTTTGGGCGGCCTGCAGGGCGAGCGGCTGGTTGCCTTTCAAAATGAGCAGGTAGTGGGCGCTCAGAGGTCCGGTGATCAGCCGGGCGGTCTTCTTCGTGGTGTGCAGAGCGTCCAGGGTGAGCAGCATGCCGGCCACGTCCAAGGGTGCGAGCAGATCCGCGGTCACGGTGGTCTCGCCGCGTTTGTCGGCGACTTGGCGCTGGCCCAGGACCACCGCACGGTCGTGGGTGACCGCGCCGACCAGGAACACCTGCCCGGCCTCGGTGCGGGTGCCGTGCAGCAGTTTCCCGTCGACCGCAGCGGCGGGCAGCAGCCCGGCCGGCGCCGGGTGGGTCACCGCCCTGGTCGTGGCGCGGCGTTGTTCTCGTTCGGTGGGTTCGTCCGCAACCGCGGGGACCTGCGGGGCCGGGACGTCGCCACGGACGACGTCAGCTGCGTAACCACAGGTCGCCGTGTCGAGGGCATCACCGTCCACCGCGGCCAGGACTCGCCGGAACGTGCGTTCGCTGGGCACCAGATAGCGGCCGGTCAACGGGTTGCGCCGGGCGCCGAGCCGGTGCAGGACATCCTGCGGGGTCCCCGCCGCCCACTGCCGGATCGCGGTCAGACCGTCGTTGCCGGTCACCAGGGTGGCGCACGCGGTCAGTACCAGGATCACCACCAGCGGATGACGCAGCCCTCGCAGCCGGCGCGGATCCGGCACCCGCCGCAACCGTGCCACCAGCGGCGACACCATCACCAGCGGATCGAGCGCACCCGGGCCCGTGGCGAGTTCAGCCTCCCACAACGCCAGATCAGCGAGGTGGTCAACAACAGGGTCGATCAGGGAAGATGACGTCACGAGCGCGACTCCAGCGATGAAATTCAGGACTAGACACCCGAAGATCATCAGGAGTCGCGCTCGTCCTGCAACTCACCTCTCGTCCGGGTCTCAACACGGACAGAACGCATCAAGCCGGAACAACGCCGGGGCCGTGGGAACCATCCGGAGACCACTCGGTACACAGGTGCCCATCTTGCGTCTCCACCGGATGTGGAAACCCAGAAAGTCGAACCCGTCGGCCATATGCACTATCCGCGTCTTGGACGGCGACAAGCGCAATCCCAGCGGAGCGAGCACGGCCGCGACGTCCTCGCGCAACACCTCGACGTGATCTCGGGTGCCGAACACCATGACGACGAAATCGTCCGCATACCGGACCAGCCGCCATGTTGCCTGCCCTTGATCCCGTCGGCGATGGCGCCTGTTGTCCGTCGACATCCGGCCGCCGGGCTTCCATTCGCGGTGCAGGTACTCGTCGAGCACGCTGAGCGCGATGTTGGCCAGCAGCGGTGACAGGATGCCCCCTTGCGGCGTGCCGGCCGGGGTGTCGCGTTGCTCGCCGAGTTCGGTGAGCACCCCGGCCTTGAGGAACGCCTTGACCAGCGCCAGGACACGTTTGTCCTTGACCCGATCTCTTACCCGGCCCAGCAGGGCCGCGTGGTCGATCGTGTCGAAACACGCCTCGATGTCGGCATCCAGCACCCACCGGTAGCCTCGGCTGCCGAACAGGTGGATGTCGGCAATCGCGTCGTGTGCTCGCCGATTGGGCCGAAACCCGAACGAGACCGGCTCGAAGTCGGCCTCGAAAATGGGTTCCAGGACAAGCTTCAAGGCAGCCTGCACGACCCGGTCAGCGACGGTCGGGATGCCCAGCTTGCGGACCTTGCCCGACCCACCAGGCTTGGGGATCTTGCGTTCCCGCACCGGTTGCGGACGAAACGAGCCGTCCTTGACCGCCGACCGGATGCCGTCCAGGAACGCCGAGACGCCGATCTCCCGTTCGATCCGGGCGACCGTCAGGCCGTCCGAACCGGCAGTCCGCGCCCCGGTGTTACCCGCAACCCGTTCGAACGCCACGATCAGCGTCGCCGGGTCATGCACGAGGTTAAACAGATCGTCGAACCTGCGGCCCGCATCGGCCGCAGCCCAACAGTGAAGTTTGGTCTGTTTCCCCGATACCCGCCCGAAACTGTCCTCCCGGACCGGTTCCGGTGGGGCGCCGCCGTTCGGCGGCGCATCTCTCGGCATCACAGCGTCCTCTCCTTCTCAAACCGCTGCCGTCCTTCCCCATGTGATCGGCTCTCCCGACCGCGGAGTACTACGACGGCTCCGCCCCACCCGGCGCGTTCAGCAGACGGTGCACCTATCCCGACCAACAGGCTGGCTGCCCATAATCAGGAACCGTCGTCGGGTGGTTCCCGTGTTCACTGCTGGATCGCTCATCGAAGGAGGCACCCGACTTTGTCCCCGCGGCATCGCCACGACTACGCCGCAGACCTTCACCATGGCCTCCCTACGGAGGTGAAAATCCCCGCCCAGGAGTTCCCCGCCCGTCATGAAGAACGGGTGCGCACCGCGACCGGCCCTGATCCGCCAGGTTCGAGCCGGTGACCACTTAGGAGACGTAAACGCCGGTTCCTCGCGTATGCCTTTCCGATTCGCTAGCCGGACCCGCACCATCTGGCAGTGCTGACACGTCCCGGCGTTGTCAGGGCCGCTTGCCACCCTCCCCGGCACCTCCCGGATCAGGCTGCCCCCAACTTCACCGCTCTGCTGCGACAGAACAGCGGCAAAGGTCTCTCACCTCCACACAATCCAACAGCGCCTCACGGCGCACTCTCCCCGGTCGTCAAACCCTTCGCGGACAGCGACAGGACCATGTCCTCCACGCCCGTCAGCCGCCGCTGGCGTTTCTTGACGATCTGCGGCTCGAAGCTGCCGTCGCGGTCGCGAGGGACGGTGATCTCGACCGGGCCGACGTCGGTCAGCACCGTCTTGGCCCGGGCTCCGTTGCGGGAGTTCCCGCTGTCCTTGCCGGCCGGATCGTGCTTCTCGTAGCCGAGGTGGTCGGTGATCTCACCGTCCATCGCGGCCTCGATCACCCGCTTCGTGAGCTGCTGCAGCAGACCACCGTCGCCGGTCAGCTGCAGGCCCGCTGCGCGCGCCTGCTCGACCAGCCGGCCCACCAGTTCAGCGTCCACACCCTCCGGCGCGACCGCCGGATCCTTCTTCTTGACCACCGCGGAAGTATCCACGGCAGGCTCGCTCGTCACAGTCATCAGGTGTCTCCTTGATCAGGAGTTACACCGTTATTTTTACAGTCCCGACCGGGGCCGCGGCCCGCAAATCAATTTAACAAGTGCAACAGTTGGCTGTTCCGTTGGCTGTCGGTACTTTGACCGCCATCTCTCGTTCATTGAACCTCTGGTAATTTCTAGCGGTCCTTGCGAGGTGAGCGCAGAGGATTTATTTCGAAGTGGTCAGGACGAGACCAGGCTCTTTTCCATCGGGACAGGCTGTCACCGCAACGTGCCGATAGTCGCGCCGCAATAAATCTGATCCAGAAGGAAAAGTTTCGACATGCCCATGAGCACTGAGTTCGGTCTGCGTCTTCTTCCGACACTCTCGCGGATTGCGGATCACTTCGGAACTCCCTTCCACATCTACGACGTGCAGGGAGTCCGCGACACCGCTGCGGGCTTGAACCACGCGTTCCGCGACTTGGGCTTCCGGGAGTACTTCGCTGTCAAGGCGCAGCCGAACCCCCAGATCCTGCGCCTTCTGGCCGAGCACGGCTTCGGCTTCGACTGCAGCTCGATCGCCGAGCTCGTGGCTGCACGGGAGGCCGGCGCCGTAGCCGACGACATCTCTTTCACCTCGAACAACACCAGCCACGTGGAACTCGTCGCCGCGCTCGACGCGGACGCCATCGTCACTGTCGACGACGAGACCGTCGTCGACAAGCTCCTGGCCATGCGGGCGCGGCCGCGGTCGGTCTGCTTCCGGGTGCACCCGGGCCGGTCGGCGTCAGTGCAGAACATGCACCTGGGCGGGGGCGAGTCGTCGAAGTTCGGCATCCGGATCGACCACCTGAACACCGTGGTGGCGAAGGCGCGAGGGCTCGGCGCGGAAACGTACGGGCTGCATATCATGCTCGGCTCACACTTGCAGACGCCCGACTCCTTTCTGCAGAATCTCGACCTTCTGCTGGACAATGCGCTTCTGCTGCAGGAAGCGACCGGGGTGCGCATCAATTTCGTGAATCTCGGCGGCGGAATTGGAATTCCGTACCGGCCGGGGGAGCAGGAATTCGACCTTGCCGGGCTGGCGAACGGTATCCGAGACCGGGTGTTTGCTTTCGAGCATCAACACGCATGGCCGCTGCGTGTTCTGTTGGAATCCGGACGGTATGTGACGGGTCCGCACGGGGTGCTCGTCACCCGCGTGCTCAACCGGATGACCAAGTGGCGTGAGATCGTGGGCGTCGACTGCGGCATGAACGGACTGATCCGCCCGGGAATGTATCCGGACGCCTACCACCACGTGTCCGTCCTGGACGGCGACGGCCGCGGCCTCGAGACAGTCGACATCGTCGGGTCGATGTGCGAGAACAACGACAAGTTCGCGATTCAGCGGGTCGTCCCGCGCACTGTCGAGGGCGACCTGCTGCTGGTGCACGACACGGGCGCCCACGGGTTGTCCCAGGCCTACACCTACGGCGGGCGGCTGCGTCCGCAGGAGCTGCTGCTGCATCCCGACGGGGTCGTGGAGCGCATCCGCCGGGCGGAGACCGTCGAGGACTACTTGGCAACCCTGCACTGCTACGCGGACCGGCTCGGGACCGCGGCGGTGCTGCGATGACCAGTCGCCTCGCCGGGGACCCGACCGTCTCGCTGAGCGACAGCCCACGCGGTGCGCGCCCGGGCCTGGTCGACGAATTCATCGCGCGCGCCGCGGAGCAGCCCTCTGCGCACGCCCTGGTCGACGGGGACCGCGTCCTCACCTACGGCGAGCTCGTCGCAGCGGCGCAGGATGTCGCCGAGGTCCTGCTCGCCGCGGGGGTCGGCTCTGGGGAGCCGGTTGGGATCCCGTCGGTCCGCGAGGCGGACAGCATCATCGCGATGCTGGGGGCGCTGTTCGCGGGAGCGGCCTTCGTCCCCTTCGATCCCGACGACCCGCCGCAACGGCTCGCTCAGATGGTGCACGATGTCAGCGCCAGACTGTGCGTCGCTGACCCGGACCGGTATCCACGGTTCGCGAGCGTTGGCCTGACCTGCCTCTCGGCGAGGGCAAACGAGAACCCGGCCCCGCCGCCTGCAGTGGACCCCGCCACTGCGGCGCGGATCGGCGAAGCGACCGGATCCGGCGACGGACTGCCGGCGTACGTGATCCACACGTCCGGCACGACGGGCCGCGCGAAGGGCGTCGCCGTCCCGCGGCGGGCGTTGGAGCACTTTTCCCGGGTGTCCGTCGCCCACTTCGAGATGACGCCCGACGACCGGGCGCTGCAGTTCTTCTCGCTGGCCTTCGACGCATCGATCGAGGACATCTTCCCGCCCCTGCTCGCGGGGGCGGCCATCGTCCTGCGCGACGACGAGATGGTCCTCTCGATCGACCGGTTCCTCGAGCGCTGCGCGCAGTGGTCGCTCACCGTGCTCATGCTTCCCACTGCGTTCTGGCACGAGATGGTCGACGCGATGGCACGGGACGGCTTGGCGCTCCCGCCCAGCGTCCGCCTCGTCACCATCGGCGGCGAGCAGGTGCGCGCCGAGCGGGTGGAGAAGTGGCGCCGCCTTCCGATGCACCCGCGCGTGCGGCTGGTCAACGAGTACGGGCCCACCGAGACCACTGTCACCGTCACCACAGACGAGCTGGCGGGGCCGTACGCCGAACCCGACGCTGAGGAGCCCACGATCGGCCGTCCGCTTCCCGGCGTGGTCGCGCGGGTCGTGGACGAAGCCGGGGAGGATGTCCCTGCCGGCGAGCAAGGCGAGCTGCTGCTGGGCGGCCCGACAGTGGCGATCGGCTACCTCGGGCAGCCGGAACGCACGGCTGAGCGATTCGTCACTGACGCCGACGGCGGGCGTTTTTACCGCACCGGCGACCGCGTGCGCTTGCGGGCCGACGGGCGTCTGGCGTTCTTCGGGCGCATGGACCGGCAGCTCAAGGTCCAAGGCCACCGCATCGAAGGTGTGGGGGTCGAACAGGTTCTGCTCGGCCATCCGCTGGTCGACGACGCGGTGGTGGACCTCGACCCCGCCGGTGGGCTGCTGGTGGGCTACCTCATCCTGGGCGCCGAGGCCACGGGCCGGGAAGACGAGGTGCTCGCGGACCTCCGCCACCATGCCGGCCGGCAACTGCCCGCGTACAGCGTGCCCCACCACCTGCGGCGGGTCGCGGTCTTCCCGCGCACCGACCGCGACAAGGTCGACGTCGCGGCTCTGCACCAGAGGTTCGCGCCTCCGGCGGTGGCGCCGGTCGGCGGCGCGGACACTGACACGGAACGCGACGTGCTCGCCATCGTCGGGGAGGTGCTGGGCACCGAACCCGACGTCGGCACCCCACTGTTGGACCTGGGGGCGCACTCACTGGCTATGGTGCAGATCGCGACGCGCCTTGCGCGTCGATTCGGCGTGCGCCCGGCGGTGGGCGAGCTGCACGGCGCGGTCACGGTGCGTGGTATCGCCGCGTTGATCGCCGGCTGCGAGGCGAGCGAGCCGCAGGCAGCTCGCGCCCGCACATCGGCTCGCATGACGCGGTTCCAGCGCGATACCTGGCTCGCGGAGCAGTTGCACCCGGGCACAGCTCTGCACACCATCGGGGTGCGGTACCGGATCATGGGCGTGACGGATCCCGCCGCGGTCCAGGCCGCACTGGATGCGGTGCCCTACCGCCACGACGCGCTTCGCGCGCGATTCCGCCTGGACGGCGACGAGCCCGTGGTGGACCTGGGCACCGAGGCCCGGCCGGTCCCCATGATGGTGCACCGGGCCGACGATGCCGACGTCGACGCACTACGCCGTGACCGCGCACGCACCGTTTTCAACCCTGAGGCGGGCAACATGCTGGCGGCGACCCTGGTGCTCGGGGACGGCGAGGCCGAGTTGATCGTGGCGGTGCACCACCTGGTCTTCGACGGCTGGTCGGCCGCCGTGCTGGCCGACGAGCTAGCCACCGCCCTCGGCGGTGGCGAGCTCGCACCCACCGTCAGTTACGCCGAGCACCTCGCGCGCACCTCGCCCGACTCGTCGGGCTACTGGGTCGAGCAGCTCGCGGGGCTGGACACCGACGTGTCGATCCCGACGGACCGTCCGCGCCCCGCGGTGCGCTCGTTCCTCGGCGACCGGGTCGAGGCGCCGATGGGCGCCGACAGGTTGCGCCGAGTCTCCGAAGAGGCCGAACGGGCGGGAACGAGCCCGGCCACGGTGTTCCTCGCCGGCCTGCAGTCGCTCGTCGCGCGTCTGACGGGGCGGTCCGACATCACCGTGTTGTCGCCGGTCGCGCATCGCACCGAGCTCGATAGCGAGCGTGCGATCGGCGCCTACCTCACCGTCGTCCCGCTGCGCACCGAGGTCGCCGCAGGCGCGGACTTCCGGGAGATCCTGGCTCTGGCGCACGACGCCGTGCTGGGCGCGCTGGACCACGATGACCCGCCGCTCGGTGAACTCCCGGCCGCCCTGGGCATCCCGGCCCGGTCGGGGCGCAGCCCGTTCGGCCAGGTCAGCCTCATGGTGCACAACACCCCGAGCGCGGTGGCCCGATGCGGCGACGTCGCGGTCGAATTCGTGGGCTCGACCCACCCCGAGCAAACCAAGCTGGACCTCACCTTCAGTATCGACTTCCCGGCCGGCGAACCCGTCCTCTACCTCGAATACGCGACGGAGCTGTACGACCGTGCCACTGCGGCTCGGCTCGCCCAGCAGTTCCTGGCACTGCTGGACGAGGTGACCGCGGATCCCCTGCGGCCGGTCATCGAGCCGCGGGATACGGCGCAGGACGCCGCCGACCCGGCGGGCCACTGGCGCCGGCGCCTGGCGGAAACCGATGCCATGGCGGAACTTCCGAGCGACCGGCCGCGGCCGATTAGCCGGCCGTTCGCAGCGGCCCGGGTCGCCTTGGAACTCGATCCCGCGCTGACCGCCGGCCTCGCGGCAGCGCACGGATCCGTCCCCGCGGCAGTCGCGACCGGGCTCGCGATCGTGCTCTCCCGCTACACCGGCTGCGCCCACCCGGTGCTCGTCGTCCCCGTGGACGACGCAGCCGAAGGGGCAACGACCCTGCTGCCGATCGTCGCCGACATCGATGCCGCACTCTCGTTCGAAGACGTGGTACGGCGCCTGCACGGTGACTACCTGCAGGACCTGGCGCACTGCGACGTACCCGCCGCAGAGCTGGCCGCGGCGCTGGGACACCCGGCCGACGCGGGCCGGAACCCGCTGGGGGACGTGGTCTTCCGCGTACTGGCGGCGGATACGGAGGACCACGGCAGCCGAAGCCAGGACGCGCCCGCCGAGATCACCACGGACCTTGTCGTCACGTTGCGCACCGACTCGTCGGGTGCGGCGCTGGAAGTCGACTACGCGACGGCGATGTACGACCGCGGGCGGATCGAGAGCCTGGCCGGCCACGTGCTCACCGTGCTGGGTGCGTCGACCGAGCGGCCGGACCTGCCTGTCGGCGGCCTGCCTCTGGTCTCGGGCGCCGAGCAGGACCGGCTCCTGCACGACTGGGGTGCGGCCGAACTGGAGGTGCCGCCGATCGGGGCACTGCACCTGATGTTCGAGCGTCACGCCGCAAAGACCCCGAACGCGCCCGCGCTCACCTTCCGGGGCGAGACCATGTCGTACGGGGAGCTCAACCGGCGGGCGAACCGGCTGGCACACTACCTGCGCGAGCGGGGGATCGGCCGCGAGGACCGCGTCGCCATCTGCCTGGACCGTGGCCCCGACGTGTTCGTGGCGATGTGGGCCGTGCTCAAGTCCGGCGGCGGTTACGTTCCCCTCGATCCCGACTACCCGGCCGAGCGGCTGCGCTTCATGCTCGAGGACAGCGCGCCGGCGATCCTGCTCACCCAGCAGGCCCGCACGCAGGCCGTGCCGGTTCCCGCCGGTGTCCAGGTCGTCGCGCTCGACCGCGACCGCGAGCGCTTCGCGGGCCTGCCGGACACCGATCCAGCGCCGGTGACCCGCAGCGCCGATGCCGCGTACCTGATCTACACGTCGGGCTCGAGCGGCCGGCCGAAGGGCGTGACGGTGGAGCACGGGCACCTCGTGCACGCTGCGACCATGTGGCAGGACGCCTATCGCCTGCGCGTGGAGTGGACCTACCAGCAGGCGGCGAGCTTCTCGTTCGACATGTTCGTCGGCGAGACCCTGCGTGCGCATTGCACCGGCGGCCGGCTTGTGATCGTCCCACGGGAGACCCTTCTCGACCCGGCCGCACTCTACGAGCTGATGCGCACCGAGCGGGTGTCCTGCACCGAGCTGGTCCCCACCGTGCTCCGACGCCTGCTGGCCCACGCGGAGACCCAGCCGGAGCGCCTGGAGTTCGTCGAACTGCTCGTCGGCGGCGGCGAGAAGTGGGACGTCCAGGACTTCCGCCGGGCCCGCCGGGTGGTGGGGCCGCGGTGCCGGGTGGTCAACGCGTACGGCGTCACCGAGGTCACGGTGGACAATGTCTACTTCGACGGCGACGTCGAGGACCTCTCGGACGACGCTCCGCTGCCGATCGGCCGGCCGTTCCCGGGCAACCGCGTCTATGTGCTGGACGCACACGGGTCCCCCGTCCCGGCCGGGGTCGTGGGGGAGCTGTACCTGGGCGGTAACGGTGTGGCCCGGGGCTACCACGAGCGTCCCGAACTTAACGCCGAGCTCTTCGTGCACGACCCGTTCAGCCCCGTCCCCGGCGCCCGGATGTACCGCACCGGCGACGGAGTTCGCTGGCGCCGGGACGGCGTCGTCGAGTACCTGGGGCGGCTGGACCAGCAGGTGAAGATCAATGGGTATCGGGTGGAGCTCGGTGAGGTCGAGGCGGTCCTCGCCACGCTGCCCGGTGTCGCGGCCTCGGCGGCGGCCGTGCACCGCGGTGCGAGCGGCCACGCCTACCTCGTCGGCTACGTCGTCGGCAGTGGCGACACCCGGCCAGGCGAATCGCCGCTGCGGGAACGGATGGCGACGCTCGTACCCGGGCACCTGGTGCCGAGCCGGATCGTCGTCGTTCCCGCGCTGCCGCAGACTCCCAACGGGAAGATCGACCGCGCTGCGCTGCCCGAGCCGGCGCGGCAGCTCCCCCCGGACCGCGAACCCACGCCCCGCGAGGCCGAGGTGACCGCCGTGTGGCGCGAGGTCCTCGGCCTGGGTGAGGAGACAGCCGTCGGCGTCGACGACAACTTCTTCGAGCTCGGCGGCGATTCCTTCTCGGCCTTGCGCATCGTGCGGCGGCTGGACCCGCGACCGCCGCTTCTCGCGCTCTACCAGAATCCCACCGTCGCCGGTGTGGCGGCCTGGATGGACGGGACCGCCGACGGCGATGAACGGGTGGATCGGCTGCTGCACAGACTGACCCGCGGCGAGGCGGACCCGGGTACGGGCGGGCTCACAGTCGTGGCCGTGCCGTACTCGGGCGGCAGCGCAGTCGCCTACCAACCGCTCGCCGACGCTCTCCCGGAGGGATGGGCACTATACGCCGCCGAGCTACCCGGGCACGAATGGGTACGCTCCGACGAGCCGCTGCTCGGGGTGGACGAGACCGCGGCGCGCATCGCGGACGAGGTGCGCGCGATCCAAGGACCGGTGCTGCTGTACGGGCACTGCCTGGGCGTGGCGATCACCGTGGACGTGGCCCGGCGCCTCGAGCAGGACGGGGTCGACCTGGCGGGGGTGGCCCTCGGCGCGGCGTTCCCGACGGCACGCCTTCCCGGGCGGCTGTTCGACCTGTTCTACCGGCTCTTCCCGCAGGACCGGCTCGTGTCGGACCGCGCGTACCTCGCCTACCTGCGCGGCCGCGGCGGCTTCACGGACATCGAAGAACCTGAGCAGCAGGCGTTCTTGCTGCGCAATGTCAGGCACGATGCTCAGGGGGCCGAGGAGTACTTCACGGCGCTGTTCCGGCGGACGGACCAGGCACGGCTGCGGGCCCCGGTGCTCAGCCTCGTCGGCGGCCGGGACCGGGTCACCGAGCTGTACGAGGAGCGCCACCGCGAATGGGAGCCGTTGGCCCAGAAGGTGGACCTGGCCGTCATCCCGCGCGCCGGTCACTTCTTCGTCCGCACCCACGCCACCCAGATGGCGCAGGCGCTGACTGCCCATGCAGCGGCCGCCCGCGGCGAGGCCCCGGCCGGGCCTGACCCGGACGAGCAGGCGCCCACCGGGCCCGACTCGGACGAGCCGGTGCTCACCGGACAGGAGCCGAGCCGCCGGCCGCACGGCCCGGCGCCCGGCCTCGGCCGGTTCGCCGCGGTGGCGGGCGGCCAACTGATATCCATGCTCGGCAGCGCGATCGCCGCGCTGGTGCTCAGCATCTGGGTGTTCCGTGAGACCGGTTCGATCACGCAGTTCGCCGTGGTGTCCGCACTCGGGATGCTGCCGGGGATCATCGCCTCGCCCTTCGCCGGCGCCGCCGCCGACCGGTGGGACCGGCGAAAGCTCATGCTGGCCGCCGACATCGGCGGCGCGACCGCAATGGCGATCGTGGCCGCGCTGGCTCTCGGCGGGGAACTGCAGCTGTGGCACGTGTATCTCGCCGTGACGGCCGCCTCGCTGGTCATCGCCTTCCAACGCCCCGCGTACCTGGCGGCTGTCGCACAGCTGGTGCCCAAGCGCTACCTGGGCCGGACCAACGGGATCAGCCAGCTGGGGACGGGTATGGGCCTGGTGTTCGCGCCGATGCTCGGCGTCCCGCTGATGAACGTCATCGGTGTCGGCGGCGTGATCGCCATCGACATCGGGACGTATCTCGCCGCGATCGTAACCGTGCTCGCGGTGCGTTTCCCGGAGCGCCTGTTCCGGCGGCGCGAGGAGCCGTTCACGAGTGAGATCACGGGCGGCTGGCGGTACATCGCCCGGCGGCCGCCGCTGCTCGCGACGCTGCGCTACTTCATCGTCGACAACGTCTTCTTCCTGCTCGGGTTCGCCGTCATCATGCCGCTGCTGCTCAGCGAGCAGAGCCCCGTCGCGCTCAGCGCCGCGCTGACGGCAGCCGGCCTTGGCACCGTGACCGCGGGTCTGGTGATGGGGCTGTCCGGCGGCACCAGGCGCCGGACCGACGGGATGCTGCTGTTCATGGGGGTGTGCAGCGTCGGCATGGTCGGCATCGGCGTCAGCACCTCGCCCGTTCTGATCGTGTGCGGAATGTTCCTCATGGCCTTCGGCGAGTCGATGGCCGTCGCGCACTGGATGACCCTGCTGCAGGTGAAGGTCGGTTTCGACCTGCAGGGCCGGGTCCTGTCTTTCTTCCTCACCGTGATGCTCCTGACGGAGCCGCTGAGCTACCTGGTAGTGGGGCCGTTCGCGGATGCGGTGATGCGGCCGCTGCTCGAGCCCGGTTCGCCCCTGGCGCAGGTGTTCGGCCCCCTGCTGGGCACGGGCGCCACCCGGGGCCTCGCCCTGCTACTCGTCCTCAGCGGCGTCCTGCAGCTCGGGTGGGCCGTCCGTGGCTGGTTCTACCCGCCGGTGCGGCGCATCGAGGACCTGTTGCCCGACGCCATTCCGCCCGACGAGCTGGGCGACCGCGACGAGCTGCAACGCCTCGCCGACAGCCGTCTCACGAGCCGCAGCTGAATTCCCGGCGGCAAACCAGCCTCCTTGTTCACCACGCGAAAGGCTCCCAGATGGACACGATTTCCGCTCCGGTCGATGCGTACGGAACCCCGCTGATCGACGCCGGGGAGCTCGTGCCCGGCGCGCGCGTCCTGATCAAGGACGAGACCTGCTACGCCTCCGGCAGTCACAAGGAGCCCGCCGCCCGGGCCGTGGTCGCCCGAGCCATCGCCGAGGGCAAGCAGCGCATCGTCATCGCCACGTGCGGCAACTACGGCCGGGCCATGGCCATGGCCAGCGGCGCGACCGGCCTGCCCTGCACGGTCGTCCTGCCCACCGGCTGGAGCGACGGCGGCGAGTTCATGCGCTCGGCCGGCGCCGACGTCGTCCTCGTCGACGGCAGCTATGAGGACGCGGTCGACGAGTCCAAGCGCCTCGCCACGCTGCCCGGCTCCATCGACGGCAACGTCGACGGCCCCTATGTGGACGCGGTCTTCGCCGGCCACGGTGTCGCCGCCGCCGCCTTGCACGACGCCCTGGACGAGCCGCCGACGGCGATGTGGATCCCCGTCGGCAATGGGACGACGGTCATCGCCATCCACCGCAAGCTGCGGGAGCTCGGCTGGGCGGTGCCGCTGCACGGCGTCGGGTCGGCCGCCAACAACCCGCTGGTGACGAGCTGGCCCGGCCCGTACACGATGCTCGACCCCGCGGCCGTGACGACCACCGACCACAACCAGCCGCTCGTCAACTGGCACGCGCTGCAGGGCCCCGAGGCTTTCGACGCGATTGCGGCCACCGGCGGCACCGTCCACGCCGCCACCGACGATCAGCTTCTCCAAGCCCAGGCCCTGCTGCGCGACCACGGCGCCCACCCCACGGCCGCCGGCTCGGTCGCGCTCGCCGGGCTGCTCGAGCACGCCCGCACGAACCCGCTCTCCGGAACCCACGTCGTCCTGCTCAGCGGTCGCTGACCCTCACTAAGGAAAACCATGACGGTCACCGCCGCCGCCCCCACGCTGCTCTTCTCCCGCGCCCGCACCGGTGCGGCCGACGAGCGTGTCTACCTCGCGAAGCTTGCCGTCCTCGCCGTCCTCACGGCCGCCGGCGTCGTCCTCGCCCTGCGCCCCGAACCGGTGGCCGTCGTCGCCGGCATCCTGCTGCTTGCCGCGATGTACACCCACGCTGTCGAACTGCAGCACCAGGCCCTGCACCACTCCGCGTTCCGCAAGGCGTGGCCGCACCGGCTCGTCGGGGTCCCGCTGGGCATCCCGCTGTTCGTCGTCTATAGCCACTACCGGGTACGCCACCTGCAGCACCACCGGGCGCTGGGCACGTCCGACGACACCGAGTTCTTCGGCTTCGACACCCGCAAACCGCTCACCTTCGGCCTGCTGCTGGGTGGCCTGTTCGACTACAAGCGCGTCGCGCTGGTGCTGGGGGACGTCGTGCGCAGCGCCACCGGCACGTGGACGTACGCCTTCGGCGACATCAGCCCCAAGATGCGCCGCCAGGTCAATCAGGAACACCTCATCCAGGGCGCAGTCGTGCTCGCGGCCGTCGCGCTGACGATCCTCGGCCACGGCGAGTACGTCCTCCTGCTGTGGGTGCTGCCGCTGGTCGCCGCGGTGCCGATGCACTTCCTGGTCGAGCTGCCCGAGCACATCCTCTGCGACACCGAAACCACCGACGTCTTGCGCAACACGCGCTCCATCAAGGGCAGCCGGCTCAGCACCTGGTACACGAACGGCAACAACCTGCACATCGAGCACCACGCCGCCATGAGCGTGCCGATCAACCAGCTGCCATCCCGCCACGCGGAGACCCAGACATACGCGACGCACGTCGAGCGCACGTACGCCGACTTCTACGCCAAGCTGTGGCAGACGCTGCGTACCGCCAGATAGCTCGCATCGCAACCTGACACCTCTGGGTTGCGTTTCCACCTTCGCTCGGGCGAGCGGACGACGCTATCCGGCTCGCCCGTCTGCCCGGCCCGGCGAGACCGTCGGCGGCCGCCCCGTCCAGACGGCGTTCGGCGGCAAGGGCGCCGACCAGGCCGTCGCTTCCGTCCGCGTAGGCGCCGAAGTGCTGATGGCTGGCGCCGTCGGCGCGCAGGACTGGGCCGGCCTGCTCGACCGGCTCACCTACGCCGACGTCGACCTACTCAACGTCGACGAGCGTGAGCCGGCGGCCGTGGCGACACTGCTCGGCGTGCCGGAGGGGCCGCTGGGGGAGCGGATCGAAGAGATTTATACCGTGAGGAAGCTGATGCGAGTTTGATTCGCGCGTTTTGGACTTGGGGGAAGAAGGGCGCTTCTCGGAGGCTGTCAAGTGGTCGCCCCGGCTGAATCGCTTTGCGTTCCCAATCTCGTAAACCGAAATCGGCCTAAGAATCATAAACACTTGATCCAACACCGCCCGAACGGCTTGCGTATTGAATGGGAGCCACCGCACTTGATTGGCCGTGGTCACACCCCTGGTCACAGCAGTGATCAACTTTCGCGGGACTGAATGAAATCGGACGGCACGGTGGTGCCGTCCTGTCCGTTCTTGTGTACATTTAGACATAGGCTGACAGTGCTTAACCGAATTGCAACCGGACCCCCCTGGGGGTCAAGGGGTCGCAAGTTCAAATCCTGTCAGCCCGACCAGCTTTTGAAGGCCGTTGATGAGGACGAAAGTCCTGGTCAGCGGCTTTTTTCATTGATTGGCATCGTGCTCCCAAGATCGCTCTAGTGGATCTTGTGGGCACAGACCGGCCTACCGTGGGTGAGGTCAGCTCAGCTCTGTGACCACGGGGCCACCCACATGACCGTCGGCTCGTACAAGACTTCCACCAAGACGCTGTGGTTCTTCGTCATCGACCTGCCACCCGGCGATGACGGGAAACGGCGTCAACACAAGCGACGCGGATTTCCCAGCAAGACGGCAGCGGAGAAGGCGGAAGTCGAGGCCCAGAAGGCCTACGGCGAGGCCAGCATCGGCGCCGATGGCAGCGTCGCGGCCGAACTGACCGGGTGGTTGTTGGAACCGCGAACTCGACATCGAGGAGACCACACTCGACAACTACCGCAACCTGTTCCGAATGTACGTGATCCCACACATCGGCGGCCGGCAGCTCTACGACCTCGACAAGCGGCTGATCCAGGACTTCTACAAGAAGCTGCTTAAGGAAGGCGGCTCGGGCAAGAAGCCACTGTCGCCGACGACGGTCCGCACGGTGCACCGCGTTCTCATGAAGGCGTTGCGGGATCTCGGTATCGAACTCGGCGCGGTCCGTCAGCCACGCCCGGCCGAACGAGAAGACCACGGGCGTAAGGGCGTCTGGACGCCAAAGGAATCGAAGCAGTTCCTCAAGTTCCATCGCGACTCCGGCCGCGCAGGCGATGAGCAAGTACCCCCTGATGAAAGGCTCGCATCCGGGTGTCAGTCGTGCGGTGCTGACCGACCACAGCAAGATCAAGGGACTCGTGCAGTTCGCGAAGCCCGGGCTGGCCAACCCGGCGCTGCTGGCCGGTGCTGCCGGGCTGATGGCGCAGCTGGCGATGCAGCAGGCGATGGATGAGATCACCGACTATCTCGCGGCGATCGACGAGAAGGTCGACGATGTGCTCCGCGCCCAGAAGGACGCGGTGGTGGCGGACATGCTCGGCGTGGACCTGATGATCGACGAGGCCATGACCATCCGGGAGCAGGTCGGCCGAGTCTCAGAGATCACTTGGTCGAAGCTGCAGTCGACGCCGGTGACGATCGCCCGGACCCAGGCGTACGTGTTGCGCCAGCTCGACGCGATCGCGGAGAAGCTGGAAAGCAAGGCGAACATCGGTGATCTGGCCAAGACGTCCAAGGAAGCCAAGCTCAAGGTTCAGGAGTGGCTCGCCGTTCTGGCTCGCTGCTTTCAGCTGCAGGACGCGATCGCCGTGCTGGAACTCGACCGGGTGCTGGACTCGTCGCCGGATGAGCTTGATGCGCATCGCCTGGCGCTGCGGCTTGCCCGGCAGAACCGGCTGGAACTCATCTCCCGCAGCACCGAGCGGCTGATGGCCCGGATGGACGCGGCGGCTGGCACGGCCAACACGAAGGTGCTGCTGCACCCGACCACGTCGCGGGCCATGGTGCATTCGAGCAACCATGTCGCGGTCACCGTCGTCGACTTCCATGGGCGGCTTGGGATCGAGCGTGGCCGGCAGGCGGTGGAGGCGAGGCGGTGGGTGGACGCGGCCACGGAGGTACGAGACAAGGCGCTCGAAACGGGAGCAGGAGGCGTCGACGCCGCTAAGCACCTTGGTAAGGAGACTTTCGGCCGGGGCAGATCGGTGATGGGTAAGTTCTCCAGTGGGATTGCCGAGCGAGCGTTCCGTCAGCGCGGGGACGACGACAAGACCGAGTAATCGCCGACCGGCAGTCACGCGGTTTCCTCGTTTCGTTTGGACTGGACCGCTGGGCGTCTCGAGCCGGTGCCTCGACCGGCTTCGGTCGAGCGGGTCGAGGGCGAACGACTCCAGCGGCGGTCGACGTCTGCCTTCTTGACGTCCGCTTCGCTCACCCGCGCCTTAACCGATTGCGTGCGGATCGGCCGAACGTCCAAAAGAATGAAGACGTAAAATCCCTCGTCAAAGATTCAAGCAAGGAGCAGTGCGAAAAGGGCGGGCAGTCAATCTCGTTGTGCGTCTTGCCGACCTTGTGTTGGCCACAGGTCCTACGGACGATTTCTTGCTGGTCAGCAGGGAGTGGCCGGATCGTTGTCGTCGGTGCCGACCAAAATCCAGGTGAGAGCGGGCAGAAGTCGGGTGGCATCCGCCTGGAAGTTGCTCCGGCAATCCGGCGAACTGAATCTGAAGGTTGCCTTATGGCCCTTTTTCCAGTTTCCCTTGCCGGTCCCACCCGAAGCGATTTGCGGGTAAGGGGCGGATTCGGAGTAGTAACTCAGGCCGCGAAGCATGTGGAGTACGGCCTCGTCCTCCGTGAAAATGGTGATGCTGAAATGGCGGTCTGCATGGTTGGACGTCATCGTACGGAGTCCTCGAAGTAGGTTTTGAGGTCGTGCCAGGCCAGTCAATATAGATGATTCTGCATTGTTGCGCGGGGGCCGAGCCGTCCAACGGGCGGCCACCAGGGGATGCTCCTATGGATGTCAAGCGGCCTGTTGTGGTTTGTGTGTGGTGATGAGTTGGTAGAGCTCGCGGGCGACGTAGCGTTTGAGGCAGCGGATGATCTCTTTTTTGGAGAGGCCGTCTTTGGTGCGTCGTTCGGCGTATTCGCGGGTGCGGGGGTCCCAGCGTAGGCGGCTGAGGACGACGGTGTAGAGGGCGGCGTTGGCTTGTCGGTCGCCGCCGCGGTTGAGCCGGTGCCGGTTGGTTTTGCCGGATGAGGCTGGCAGCGGGGCTGCGCCGCAGAGCATGGCGAAGGCGGCTTCGCTGGTGAGCCGGTCGCTGTTCTGGCCGGCGGTGACCAGTAGTTGCCCGGCGACGTCGGTGCCGACGCCGTTGGTGGCGATCAGTGTGGGGTTGATGGCGGTCACGAGGGGCTCGAGCAGTTCGTCGAGGTCGGTGATCTCGGCGGTCAGCTGCTGGTGGCGGCGGGCCAGTGAGCGCAGGGCGATCGTGACGGCGGTGGCTGGGCTGGCGGCATCGCCGCGGTCGGGTCGCCGGTTCGCGCAGATGGTGATCAGCTGGGTGATTTTCAGGCCGCGGAGCTGGGCTCGCAGGGTGTCGGGGGCGGTGACGATCAGGGTTTTCATCTGGCGTTGGGTGTCGGCGCGTTGTTTGACCGCGCTGCGCCGGGCGACGCGGAGGTTGCGCAGGGCTTCGACCTGGCCGTCGCGCTGTTTAGGGCTGCCGGTCCGGTCCTCGGCCAGGGCGGCCTTGGCCGCCGCGATGGCGTCGATCGGGTCGGACTTGCCCTGCAAGCGGCGGGTCTTACGGTTGGGCCGGTCGACTTCGATCACGGTGATCTGCTCGGCGTGCAGCCATCGTGTCAAGCCGGCGCCGTAGGCGCCGGTGCCCTCGACTCCGACGTACCGCAGCGATCCGAACCCGTGCATCCAGGTCAGCAGAGCCGCGTATCCCCCACGGTTAGCAGGGAATTGTTCAGTGCCCAGCACTCGGCCGATCACGTCGATCACGGCAGCGGTGTGGGTGTCATCGTGGGTGTCGACGCCACCAGCGACCTCAATCGCCGCGATGTCGGGTGTAATGGAGACTATCGTCGTCCTGTCGTTCGTGACCGTGGGCAGGGCGGCACGCACCAGCCGGGCAACGCGGACAGAACACAGATGGGGCCTCTGGCCAGGCTCCTATCAAGTCACAACGCCACGACCGGTGAGTGCACGAGCACCTCCCGACCGGAGCCGACAAATCCCATGCAGGACCCGAAGTCAGTGGGAGGGTGGGTCACACCCCGGCGGGAGGTGCTCACCAACATCCTCTCTGTGGGCGGGGCATCTTCACGGGTCCGCGCCAGTGCCGTGGCCAAGATGCTGCAGCCGACCCACACTTCTTACTACGAGTTGCCTGCCGTGCCCGAACTCTCGGGCGGCTCCGATACCTTGGGAGAGCGGGGCGTTCACCGGGGAGGTTGATGATGGACCAGCGCGATGAGGCGTCTGAGGCCAACCTCGTCGCCGCAGTTCACGACACATCGGCTCACCGAAAGCTGTTCTCCTACCTGACTGCCGAGGTCGCAGACGACTACATCGCGATCATGCGGTTGTTCACCGGAACGCTACTGGCGGACCTCTCGGCTGCCGAGGTTGCTACCCAGCTCACCGAACACGGCGTTCCATTTGACCCCGACACAGCTGAGGACCGTTGCAAGCAGCTCGTCGAGTGGGGCAATTTGGTGCGGTCCGTGCGTGAGACCCGAGTGCCGACCGTCGCCGCCTACCACCGGTCCCGGTCCCGCTTCCAGGTCTCCAAGCTGGGCGGCCGGCTGCACCGCGAGGCCGAGGAGATCCTCCGGGCAGTCGATGGGGTGCAGGAGGTGGCCCGGGAACTGCTGGCCCGCATCGTCGACAGCCTCGGGCAGATCCTGCAACAAGCGGCCGACGTCCACCGGCTCATCGACTCCGAAGCCCTCGCCGGGGCGGTGACCAGCGTCTTCACCGACCATCGGGTGTTCACCGAATCGGTCACCGACTTCTACGCCTACCTCGCCGGCGTCCTGACCCGGTATGACCTGGCCAGCGGGGAGTACGCCCGGTTCAAAGATCTTCTCCTCGACTATGTCGACCTCATCGGCGCCGACGTCAACCGCAACGCCCCGGAGATCCGGCGCCGTCTGCTGTTGCTGCTCGAGCTGATCGATCCGGTGTTGGACAACCTGCCGACCGCTCCCGCTCTGGAGAATGACCTCGTCGCAGTGGAACGGCTGCCCGGCCGCACCCGAGTGGAATGGGAGCAACTCGCCGTCTGGTACGGCACCGGCGACGCTCCCTCCGGGCCGGACCAGTTACGCGCCGCCGCCCGCCAGGCGCTCGGCCAGCTCATCATCAACGCGCGGAGAATGCTCACCGCCTCCGGAACCGGGTTGTCCCGACGTGCCGACCTGCTCAAGCTCGCCTCGTGGTTCCACACCGCCGACAGTGACTCCGCGCACCGTCTCTTCGACGCGGCGTTCGGCTGCTACCCCGCACGTCACCTGCTGATCGGCCCTGAGGAAGCTGATCCGTCAGCCGGGCCGAACACGTCCTGGTGGGACAGCACGCCAGTGGATGTCCCCGTCTCGCTGCGGGAGCGAGGAGACCGGACTCCACGCGGTCGCAGCTCCCGCGTGCCGGATCCGGGCGCCGACGCCGAACATCTGCTGGAACGGGCGCGCCGCCGCAGCGAAGCCCGCCGCGCGGCCGCAGCCGAGCTCGTAGCGGCGGGTGTGCTGCATCGCAGCAGTCTGAGCCGAGCGGCCCGTGAGCTGCTGCTGGACAAGCTGTCGCAGCTGGTGGCCTCCGTCTCCCTCGCTGATGGGGCCGCGCAGGATCGAGACCACGACTTGGATCTCCTTTTGCGGGCGACACCGGCAAAAGGAGACGCCACCACGATCGTCGGGGAAGACGGCACAGTCACGATCCACGACGTCATGCTCGAGGCCATGCCCTTGTATGCCGCCGATGGGTACTCCGAAGCTCAGGTCCCCGCATGACCGCACCGGCAGCCGGGACTGCGTCGCACGCGGCCCGGGACCGGCGAGAAGCGGCTCGAGCGCTGCTGGCCCATCCGTTGCTCACCGCCGCCCATGCCGATGAATTAGCACTCGTACGCCTGCACGCTCCGGCCCTGCGTTCGATGTTCAAGTCCACCCTCGATTACCACCTCGTCATCGAGTCGACGTTCGCCAGGCTCGTCAAGGGACCGGTGAGCACCGACGGCCCGGCTCGGCCCGCACGCAGGCCGGACAACACCGCCTTCACGCCGATGACCTACACCTTGCTTTCGTTGCTATGCGCGGCGTTGCTCGTTCCCGGTACGGGGGAACAGATCCTCATCTCAGCGCTGATCGAACAGGTGCGTTCCGACGCGGCCATCATCGGCGTCCAGGTTGGAGACACCCTGCCGGAACGCCGGGCGCTGGTGACAGCGGTCGGACAGCTGATCGGTTGGGGTGTGCTGACGGAGACTGACGGCACCGCAGGCGGCTGGGGCGAACGCAGGGATGAGGCGTTGCTAACGATTCACCGGGCGGTCCTTCCGCATCTGCTCGCTCGACCGTTGTCCGCGCTTGGCCGCGCCGACGACCTGTTGGCGCCGGATCCGAATCTCGCCGACCAACCTCGGCGGTCCCTTCGTCGCAAGCTCATCGAAAATCCGCTGGTGCGACGTGAGGACCTGACCGATGGTGAGCGCGACGTCCTGTCCCGCGAACGCAGCGAACTGACTCGGGTACTTGTGGAGAACTTCGGACTCGCCCTCGAGGTTCGCGCCGAGGGCGCACTCACCTATGACCTCACCGGCAACCTCACCGATATCGTCTTTCCCGGCAACGGCCGGATCAAGCAGGCGGCGTTGCTGCTGCTGGGAGAACTCATCGACCGTCGGGCCCCGACAGCGGGATCTTCTGCTTTCCTCGATGACGGCGAAGTGGTACCGGGCATCGCCGTCACCTGGGACGAGGTCGACGCCGCACTGGCCGCACTGGCCACCCGGCACGCCCGAGCCTGGGGCGACGCCCTCGCCGATCAGCCCGGAAGCCTGCGGGCCGGGGTCGTGGCTTTGCTGGGTGAGCTCGGCCTGACTCGAGCCACAACGGCAGGTCTGGTGGTCCATCCCGCAGCCGCACGTTACCGGCCTCGACCCCGCACCGCGGCGCCGACCCGCGCGGCTCGTCGTGCTACCGGTCAGCTCGAACTGGAGATCCCGTGACCGACCTGTTCGACCAGACACCCCTTCGGCAGAACCCGCACCGATGGCGGCTCTCCCGAGCCGGCTTCGTCAATGTATGGCACTACTACGAGAACACCTTCGACATCTCCGGCGGCCGGTTGATCCTCCGCGGCACCAACGGATCCGGAAAATCCCGGGCTCTCGAGATGTTGCTGCCGTTCCTGCTCGACGCGGACCGGCGCAACATGGGCACCGGCTCGTCGGTTCGGATGGAGGACCTGATGAGTGCGGGCGCCGGCGACCAGGGCAACCGCCTCGGATACATGTGGCTGGAGCTGCGCCAGGACCCGGATCCGGAGGAAGGCGCCGATCCGGCTACCCGATACCTGACCCTGGGCGCCCTGGTTCGTTTCGCGATCAGTACCAAAGAGGCGAAGGTCTGGTACTTCAGCACACCGCTTCGCGTCGGCTCTCAGTTGACCCTGCTCGGAGCGGACCGCCAGCCCCTGTCACGAAGTGACCTGGCCGACCTCGTCACCGAGGACCGCATCACCGATGTGGCCGAGAAACACCGCGAACGGGTCCGCACCGAGGTCTTCGGGCTCACCGGCCAGCTGGGCCGGGAACGCTTCGACGGGCTGACCAAGCTCCTGCACACTCTGCGATCACCCGATGTCGGGAACCGCATCGAGGAGGGCCGGCTGCCGATGATTCTCAGCGACGCGCTTCCGCCACTCTCCGAGGACGCGCTGACCGACGCGGGTCAGCAGCTCGACGGTCTCACCAGCACCCGGGAGGACCAGCTCCGGCTCGAGGGTGCTCGTGATCAGGTACGCGCGTTTCTCGACGCCTACCGCAAGTACGTCACCGGAGTGCTCGCGACGTCCCTGCAGGGCTTGCGGGCCGGCGCGGTGGAGACCCGGGAGGCCGCCGAGAATGCAGCCGGGCTCGAAATCGCCGCCGAGCGGAAGGACGAGCAGCGGTCCGCCCAGAAGGCTGAGATCGAGATGCTCAGCGCGCAACAGGAGACGCTGGGGATACGCCTGGAAGGTCTGCGCGATTCCGATGCCTATCGCAGCGGCCAGGAGCTACGCCAACTCACCACGGTGGTCGAGGCCCGCGCCGCGGAGGCGGACACGGCTCTGCGGGCGGCCGCCGATCTACGCCGTACGGAAGAGGAGCGCGTCGCCGACACTGACCTGCAAGCAGGCGACGTCGAGCAGGCCGTCACCACGCTGTCCGCGACCCTGCAGGGAATCCGGGAACGACTCGCCGAGGTAGGGCTCACCGATCCCGGCCTACTCGCGGAGGTTCGTGCCGACCGGCGACCGGGTTCGGCCCTCTCCCGGGTGGTGCGGACAAACCGTGGCGGCGAGACGGAGATCCTGACTCAGCCGGTGCCGGACGTCATCGCCGTGCAACCCGCCGACCTGGCCACGCTGGTCGACACGGCGAACCGGGCCGGCGAGGCGGCGCGGGCCCGAGCCGGTCAAGCAGGGAATCGTGCCGCCGACGCACAGGCACTGACCACGGCGTGCCGCAAGGTCGACAAGGCCGTGGACGACGCCACCGGCGCTGAGCAACGAGCCGACGACGCCGCCGAGGCGAGCCGGCAGGCCGACGAGAAACGTGAACACGCCGCTCTCGCTCTCGCTGACCATTGGCGCGTCTGGACAGCCGATCCCACCACCGGCGACCTGCTCGGACCCACAGATTGGGCGGTTCACCCGATCCTCGGCATCCTGCTGGCCGACCGCATGGCACTCTTCGACGACGGCGCGATCGATTTACGAGAGCTGGACCGTGCGGCGGACGACACCGTCACCGGTTGCATGTCTGCCGTATCCAGCTCGCTGAACCGACTCGATGCCGACGACGAGGCGGACCGGCTGACCACTGCCCGACTCAGCGACGAGCAGGCCGAGCTGCGGTCCGCCCATGATCCCGAACCGGACCGGCCTGCGTGGGTGATCGCGTCCGACGGCATACCGCTGTGGCGATGTGTCGATTTCGTCGAGACGGTCGACGCCGGGCGCCGGGCCGGTATAGAAGCCGCACTCACCGCCTCCGGGCTTCTCACGGCAGCCGTCGACAGCACGGGCCGGCTCACCGCGGCGACCGGGCATCTCCTCGTCACGCCGCGCGATCCGCGCGTGGGTACCTCCTTGGGCACGGTGCTCGCAGTTGATCCGGCCAGTCCGCTGCCTGCCGATTCAGTCAGAAACGTTTTGAGCCGGATCGGCTTCGGTGATGAGGAAGCCACCACCTGGGTCAGCGCCGACGGTAGCTGGAGCAACGGCGCCCTTCGCGGCCGGTACGAGATTCCTGTCGCCCGGTACATCGGCGCCCCCGCCCGGGCCGCAGCACGCGCCGTCCGCCTGGCCGCCATCGCCGCCGAGTTGGACGAGCTGGCGGACGCCCTTCGCGATCGGCAGCAGGAAGGCGAACGCCTGCGCGCACGAGCGGCTCAGATCCGTGACTGGGGCCGCGCGGTTCCCTCGTCGACCGAGCTCGCGCACGCAAGATCCATCGCCGCGGAAAAACGGCGCGACGAGGGCCGGTGGAAGTCTGAGGCGACAAAGTTCCGTACGCTGTCCGACGAGCTGGCCCGAGCCTGGGCCGTTCAGGACCGTGAGCACCACCGTGCCTGTTCCGACTTCGGACTGCCGACCGATGAGGAGTCGCTGCGAGCCCTGCAATCGAGCGCGGAAGACGCGGGGCGCCGTTGCGCCAGAGCCGTGGAACAGGCCGGCGGCGTCGAGAAGGTACTGATCCGCTACGAGCAGGCAGCCGACCGGATCACCGACGTGGCCGGCCGACGCGAGGCGGCCGAAAGTCGGGCCGCGGGCGCATGTCAGGACTGGCAGAACATCCTGACCAGACTCCGGACTCTCCGGGAATCGCTCGGCATCGCCGCCGCCGAGGTACATCGGCAGGTCGCCGACGCCGAGACCCAGTTGAAAGCGATCACCGCCGAGCTCCGGGACGTCGGCACGGCAATGGATAAGCTGAACTGGCAAGCGGGCAAAGCCAAGTCCGACGCCCAAGCGGCCGGAGCCGGTGCCGACGCGCTTCGCCTCGCACTCGGCACCCGGACGACCGCTGTCCGCAACCAGATCAGCCAGCCGGGAATCCTCGCCACGGCCTTCGCTTCAGCACCCGGGGAAGTACTGGGCTCCCTCGACCCGGCGACTCTCGAGACGCAGGCCGGCGCGCTGCTTGTCGCTCTACGCCGCGGGCGTATCGACGAGAACGCGCTCATGCGCGCCCAGCAGACTTTCGAGCGGGAGATCTCCGGCAGCTACGACGTATCGGCGACCGTTGCCGCCGGCATCAAACTCTTCGAGCTCACCGACGCGGAGGGCCGCCGACCGCTCGCTCAGGCGGCGGTGGAGATAGACCGGCAGTGCGAGCTGGGCCGGGCCGCGCTCACGGAACGCGAACACGAGGTCTTCCACCGATTCGTGCTGGGCGAGGTCGGTGAGGAACTGCGCCGCCGGCTCAACCAGGCCGAGAAACTGATCAAAGCCATGAACGGCAGCCTCCGATCCATCAGAACCAGCCACGGCATCGGGGTACGGCTCACGTGGAAGCTCGCCGAGGAGACCGGCGCTGACATCGCCCGGATCAGAGCGCTGGTCAGTACGGCCGCGGCCGTCCGCGACACCGGCCAGGACTACGAACTGACGGATCTACTGACGGCCCGGGTGGCGTCCGAAGCGGTCAAGGACCCGAGCGCCGGCTACGCCGTGCATCTGCGCGCTGCCCTGGACTACCGCGCCTGGCATACGGTCGAAGTGATCATCACGGGACCGGAGGAAGGCCGCGAGCGCAGGATCAGCCGGCGTGCCAAGCTGTCGCAGGGTGAGACCCGCTTCGTCTCGTACGTGACGCTGTTCGCAGCCGTGGATGCCTACCTGACCGGACTGGAGAACACCACGACGGCCTTGCGACTCATCCTGCTCGACGACGCGTTCGCCAAAGTTGACGACAAGACGGTCGCCGAACTGCTCGGGCTCCTGGTCCGTCTCGACGTCGACTTCGCCATGACCGGGCACTCGCTGTGGGGCTGTGTCCCACAGGTGCCTGTCTTGGACATCTATGAGATCTGTCGCGAGGAAGGCACACCCGCCGCGACCGCCCATGTCCACTGGGACGGCCGCACCCGACACTTCCTGCGGGCCGCATGACGGAGGGTGCGGCTAGCCTGCCGCCGAACCTGCGCGTCTATCTGGCTGCTCGCAGCCTCAGGCCGGTCTGGACAGCCGCCCGTGCACGGCTCGAACGCAATGACCTCCAGCCCACCGGAACAATCAAGGTGGGACTCGACGACCTGGCCGCGGACCACCTGTCCGGGCTGTTGGGCCGGCTGATAGCGCCCGGTCCTGGCTGCCGCATCAAGCTCGCCGAGCTCGACATCGTGCTGCGCAGGTCAACGGGCGGATTAGGTCTTGTCTCCGTACTCGAAATCCTGGATGGGTCCGCGGTGACCGACCGGCGGGCCGTCCGCGACCGAAGTCAAGCAGAGTGGACCGAGGTCTGGCAGCGTCTGGACAGCGCCCTGCACGCCGCCGAACTTGCCGGAGCGTCTTGGGTGCCCGAGTGGATCACCGCTCTCCGGAGGACTGGAATCCTGACCAGGGCCGGTGTCGTTGCTGCTGGTCGGGCTCTCGATCAGGCTGTCGCCGGGCTGGTCCTTTTGCTCGGGCCGGCGACGGGCCGTGAATCGGCCGGTCAACCTGAGCACGCCTGGGCGCTCGGGGCCTTGGCGAGCCGGGTGACCGGGACCGCTCACGGATTCGATGAGACGACCCTGGCGTCGACTGTTCTACTCCGAGCCGCGGCGTACGCCCTTGACCGTCCCGTCCCTGAGTCCGCTGCCGATCGGCGCGATCTCTGGGGCGCGTTGGGTGTCGCCACCGACATGCTCTCCGGAACCGTGCTGGCCTGGCAGATTCGTCCGCCCGGGGATGACAGGTGGTCGCGGATGATGCGCGAGCGAGCAGAGCTCGGCTTGGCGACCCACCTGAACCTTCAGGAACTGTCCATCGCTGGTCCGCTCCTCTGGTCGGAACCAGGACAGATCGTCTCCGTATGCGAGAACCCGCAGGTCATGCAAGCTGCCATACGGGCCGGAACCGTGCCGCCACTGCTGTGCCTGTCTGGCAACCCGGCGAGGGCGGGCACACAACTGCTGGACCATCTGGTCACGGCCGGGGTACACGTCCGCTACCACGGCGACTTCGACTGGCCAGGCGTGGCGATCGCCGGTCGGATCATTCAACGGGGTGTCGTGGCGTGGCGGATGTCCGCAGAGGATTACGTCTCTGCCGTCGCCGATCTCGATGCGAATCATTCAGTTCCACTGACCGGCCGGCCCGAGTCGACGGAGTGGGATCCCGGGTTAGCAGCGGCTATGTCGGAGCACGGTCTGGCAGTCCATGAGGAGTTTGTTCTAACCGACCTCCTTGTCGATCTCGGAGTCCACCCGGCCACGGAGCAATAGATGCTTGCGCATCGAGCAGGCCGCAAGCCATCTACGCCGAGCACAAGAATATCGAAATTGACGACCACCTTTACTGTGAGTCGGTGGTCGATGACGCGATCGACGCTCCGGCGCTGGAACGGATCGATGAGTGGCAACAAGGCTTCGAGGCGCATGCCGCTCAGGCGCGGGTGCTGGCCGAGCGCACGTCCAGCCTGTCGGCCACCGCGCGCGAAGGCGACGGCATCGTTGAGGTGACGGTGGGTTCCGGCGGGCAGAGATCACCGGCCTGCGGCTCGACGAGAAGATTCGGCGTCAGTCGTCGGCCACCACAGCCCGGCAGATCCTGGTGGCGATCTCCGTGGCCAAGGCGTCTCTGGTTCGTGACTTCGCGCAGGTGACGGCCGACACGGTCGGGCTTGACAGCGCTACCGGCCAGGCCGTTATGAACTCGCTGAACGTGCGTCTTGGCCTCACCGATCGGCCGGACGGCCCCGAACCGGACACCGGAACCGGGCCGGTCCTGCGGTGAGCGAGGGCCAGTTTCAGGTCAAGCCGTCCGACCTCGTCTCGCACGCCGCTGAGGTTGATGGGATCGGCGATGGCCTGGGCACCGCGAAGCAAGCGGGCGAGGCGGTACGCGTGGACGCGAGCGCCTACGGCCAGCTGTGCCAGTTCGTTCCGGGCCTGCTCAATGGCCTGCAGACCGCTTTGATCGACGGTATCGGTAGTGCCGTGAACGCGGCGCACGACACCGCAGATGCCCTGCGTTCGACGGCGGCTGACTACGACGCCGCCGACGGCGATGCGGCTGAGCGCTTGAGGAAGACCCGGTGAGTTCTGGGAACCCACTTATCGCCACGGCGAACTCGTCCGTTGATCCGTGGGCCGGGGTGTGGATCGCCGAGGACATCGAGGCGATCTATCGCGGGGTGAAGGACGGCAGCTGGATCGAGGGCACGCTTGGGGCGGTGTCGGCGGGCCTCGACGCGCAGGCTTTTGTCTCCGACCCGGTCGGTGCGCTCCTTCAATACGGTGTCGCCTGGATCATCGAGCACGTGGAGCCGCTGCGCGAGGCGCTCGACTGGCTCGCCGGCAATCCGGCCCAGATCCAGGCGCACGCGCAGACCTGGAGCAACGTGGCCGGAGCGTTGCACGACCGCGCTGAGGACCTGGACCGGGCGGTGCGGTGGGATATGACCGAGTGGACCGGGTCGGCGGCGGATGCGTACCGGACCTGGACCGGCCAGCAGAAGGCCGCCGTCGACGCCCTCGCCAAGGCCGCCGAGACCCTGGCGGCCATCACGGAGGCCGCCGGCATTCTGGTCGCCGGTGTACGCATGCTGGTGCGTGACGGTATCGCCACGTTGGTGTCCCGGCTGGTCGTGTACGCGGCTGAGGAAGTCGCGTCGCTGGGTCTGGCGACGCCGTTGGTGGTCGAGCAGGTCGCGACACTCTGTGCGTCCTGGGCGGCGCGGATCGCCAGGTGGCTCAAGGACCTGGTCAGCAGCCTCGCCCGCCTGCGTGGCATGGCCGGCAAGATCGCCGAGCTGATCGAGAAGATCAAGGGCATTCTCAGCAAATTCGGCCGTAAGGGAGGCAAGGACCCCGTCCGCAAGCCTGCCGGTCCGACCCGCGAGGAACTGCTGGCGGAGTTGGCCGCCAACGGGGTCAAGCACGACCCGGACAAGGTGATCCTGATCGGCAAGGACGGCGGCGGGAAGATCGTCTTCCTGGAGAGCGGTAACGCGAAGGCCGGGCTCCAGCACGTCATGGATCACGCGGACCAGTTCACCGACATCGGTGTCCCCAGGGACAAGGTCGGCCAGTTCGTGTTCGACGCGACCACCACCGGCAAGGTCGTCGGCTACCAGGGCAAGGGCACCGGCCGGCCGATCTACGAATTCCTGTTCGAGGGCAGGCCCTATAAGGTGGCCGTCACGGTCGGAAGTAACGGCTTTATCGTAGGAGCGAATCCCGTTGGCCACTGACGTCATCCGAGTGATGCCCGACTACCAGTCCTACCCGACCTGGCAGCCCGGAGCCGACGAGTACAACATCGACCCCGAGAAGCTGCCGATCTCCAAGGACCTTGCTGACGACCTGAACGCCTGGGGTGACGACTTCGACGCCACCCTGGTGCTTGACGACCCCGCTTCCTCCGGCTTCCCCGATGCGGCGTCCGAGATCGCGTTCGCCGAGCGAGGTGCCCGGCTGGCCCGGCGTCTGGCGGCTGAGCTGGCCGGCCGCTATCGGGTGGAGTACCACGACATCCGTACGGGACAGCGCGAAACGATTACTGGTTGAGGCCGGTCGCTTGGCCGTGTTCCACGCCGACGTCGCGGCTCGCCATGATCGGTGATTCCCGCGGACCTGTCGACCGCGATGGGCGGCTCTCCGGCGAGTAGGCGTCAGTGCTGCCGCCGCACGTCGGTGGTCGGTGCTCCGCTCCATCTGAACCCCGTTTTGGCGTGCCCACCCCGCTGGGGTTAAGAGGCCGACTGACCACCCTGCGGGTTAATCGGTCTCGAGTGGCTGCGGCTCGTAGGATTGGAGTCGAGCGCAACGAGGTAGGTGGACAGAGTGAGCTTGGCGTATCAGCCAATGACGATGGTCGAACTCGCGGGCCATCTGTCCCGTCAGCCCGACGAGAAGGTCCGGTGGAAACACGTCTGGGAGTTCCTCGAGGAGTACCGGTGGGAGCCGGCCGACAAGCAAGCTCAGCTGCTGCAGGCCGAGCCGCCGATGACGGGCGACATGCAGTGGGACGTTCTACTCGGCGCGCTGGCGGAGCATCTCACCGCAAAGCTCGACCTGTCGCCGCCCGAGTGGTCGAGGTCGCGAATCCTTATGACGCCGTGGTTCCCATCCGCACTGCCGTCGAAGCGGATGGAAGCGCTCGTCTGGGCACCGGCCGCCTTCCGCAAGCATGGCGTTTATCTCTCCGCGCGTGACCTGGGCGCCGCGTGAGCGATGACGGCTTGCTCGGTCGGGTCGAGCTCGAGCGTGCCTTCGCGGCACTCGGTGACCGGCTGGTACGACGAGGTGTCGTGGCGGACCTGTTCATTGTCGGCGGCGCCGCGATGGCGCTCGCCTACGACGCCAACCGGGTGACCAGGGACGTGGACGCCACATTCGTTCCGCATGGTGTGGTCCTGGAGGAAGCCCGCAACGTGGCACAGGCTATGAGTCTGCCGCCGTGGTGGCTCAACGAACAGGCCAGCGCCTACGTCTCGACCCAACCCGACGAGGGAAAGCGCGAGGTGTTCGATCATCCCGGAATTCGGGTGATGGCAGCCTCGCCCGAGCACGTGTTCGCGATGAAGGCATTCGCAGCACGCAGCCGCGACGAAGATGACCTACGAGCGCTCGCTGCGATCATCGGCATATCAACAATCCAGGCGGCGCTAGAGTTCTGCGGCCGGTTCTTCCCTGACGAAGAACTTCCGCCGAGGTCGCGCGCCATGCTTGAGGATCTTTTCGACCTGCAATAAAAGCAACTGCCGCAAATTGCCGGAAAGACGATTGTGAACTAAATGGTAGGCACCGCACTTGATTGGCCGTGGCCACACACCTAGTCACAGTGGTGATCAACTTTCCGGGATCGGTTGAAATTGGATGGCATGGCGGTGTCGATCTGTCCGATTCTGCGTACATAAAGACACGTACTGGCATTGCTCGATAGAAATGTAACAATGCTGGGGTCAAGGGGTCGCAGGTTCAAGTCCTGTCAGCCCGACTTTTGGAACGTCTTCGCAGTTCAGAAGCCTGCGGAGGCGTTCTTTTTATTTACGCTGATTGATTCCAAAGGTGCGTGGAGCCCTTTACTCGGCATCCACGCGAGCGGATTGAAGTGCATTCCGGAAGATGTTTCCGCAGCTCAAGACCGACCTTATGGGCCGAGAGGTCGTTTTCGCCGACTCCTTTACTCGGCTGCCTCCGCGTTGACGATCGAATGGGTCTTCGAGGCTCCGCTGTGTATCGCTGCAGGTCAGCGGGCCGTGTAGGCCGTTCGGGTGGTGACCCTTGTGGCCGTTGACCCGGCGGCACCACCCTTTACTCGTGAGCCGGGGTCGCGAACCGGAGTTTTGGCTGCTGGACGTGAGCACCCCGCTGCACGACCCCTTGACGCGGACAGGTGCGGTGCCGGGCAGCGACTCCCTGACCAGGGAAATGACATTGAAGATCGATAATCTCCTGGCTGGTGTTCAGAGTCAGGCCTGGGCGGTATTGCTGAGAGACTGGGACCGGTCGTTGCGCGCCGGGAATCATCAGGAGACCACTCGGTACAACTATGTGCTCGCTGCTTCGTAGCTGGCCGCGTATCTGGGCGAGCGGATGCCGGTGGTAGGCGGCGCTTGCGATCCGGGGTTGGTGGACAGCAGGCAGGTGACGGCGTTTCAAGCGGCGGTGATCGAGGAGCGCTCGGCGGGGACGGGGTTGAACAAGTACAAGGCGTTGCAGCAATTCTTCCGCTGGCTTGTCATCGAGGGCGAAGTTGAGCGGTCGCCGATGGACGGCGTGCCGCAGCCGACAGCGGTGCAGAAGCTTGTTGAGGTCCTCAGCGATGAGGAAACGCGACGCACTCTCGAGGTCTGTGAGGGCGCGGCTTCGTGCAGCTGCGCGACCAGGCACTGGTCAGGATGTTCTATAACACCGGGGGCCGTCTGGCTGAAATCGGCGATCTCCTGGTGCCTGACGTCGATCTGGATACTGACTCGGTCGTCCTGACGGGTAAGGGCGGCAAACAACGCCGGGTGCGGTTCAGGGCGAAGACTGCGGGTGCTCTGCGCCGGTACGTGCGTGCCCGCAGCCGACGCCCGGGCTTGACCAGCATCGACCAGTTGTGGATCGCCGCGAAGGGCGCCCGGCCGCTGAAACCGAACGGCATCAAGATCCGGCTCCGGGAACTGGGGACAGAGCTGGGGTCGAGCATGTCCACGCACAGCGGTGGCGGCACAGCTTCGCCCATGAATGGAAGCTGGCCGGCGGCGATACCGGCGACTTGATGCTGCTGATGGGGTGGTCCTCGGAAAAGATGCCACGCCGTTACGGTGCCAGCGCGGCCGCGGAACGAGCCCAGCAAGTCCACGCGCGCCTCGGCATCGGCGAACGCCTCTAACGGGTCCGGCCGCCGGCCGAGTCTGCGCGGCCAGCGCTGAACGTTTCGTACTGCCTCTCGACACTGGCGGCCTGGCGGGTCTCCATGCCCATCCCCGCCAGCAGCGCGTCCAGGAAGCCGCGGGACGGGCACGCGTTCACGCTCGACCTCGAACCGAGTGACAAGCTCACCGATCTGGCCGCACGGGCGGCCGGCAAGCGCGCCCCTCTCCTCTCAGAGTTGTTCCGCCAAGCCGGCGCTGGGCGCACACGGCCGATGAGCTTGGCCAGGATGGGCTGGCTCCGGCCGGCGCCCCGGCCGCGACGATAACCATTACAGTCGCATTCGTGAGCGCAGATCAGGGTCTTGTCCGGGTGTCCGATTCGTTCGGCGTACGCCGTACCCGAGCCGGATCGATCCTCGCGGATGACGGGACGAACTATCAGGTCAAGTGGGATGACACCGATGAGGAAGAGCTTGTCCCACGGGGCGCCGGCGTTCACGTCGCGACGAGGGGTTCGCTGCGTTTCCTGGCTCTGTCCGACTCCCGGCTGTTCCACGCCGTCTTCGCCCAAGAGCCCCTCGCGGTGGTTCTCCACCTGTTGGCCGAGTCGTCGGTCCCGCTGAAGGTGCGAGAGATCCGGGAGCGTCTGGCCGAGCTCGGTCTCCGCAACGAGACCTGGGCCCGGCACGGGCCCCGCGCGCTGGCGGTTCTGCCCAAGTGGCCAAATGTCGTCCGACGGCAGAGGGGCGACACTCTGGCCTACGCCTGGGTGGGGGACGACCTTCCCGAACTCCCGTCAGAGGCCGAGCCTGACCCGGAGCCGGCACCTACGTCCGCGCCTGTGTCGAAGCCCGCTCCCTCTCCCGCCAAGCCGATCGCGGCTGCGACACCGGCCGAACCGGCAGTGCCGTCCGCCGAGCGCCTTCGGCGCCAGATGAGCGCCGCGCGGAGCCTCGGCGAGGTCGCTCGGCTGCTCACGCTCCCGAGAGAGTTCGTGGCTGAGTTGTCACCGGAGGTGGTCGCCTCGGCGCTCCGCCGGGTCGCCGCTGAGGATCGGCTGGTCGCGGGCTGGCTCGACGCCCTGACCGCCTCCGGGCCGATCGGTGCGCTGACCGAGGAACTGGCGACGGCCCGGGCGGCGAACGCCGCACTCCAGAGCCGGGTCGATGAGCTGGAGGAGTGGTGGACGGCCCTTGAGCAGAGCACCGATCCGGGCGCCGCGATCCGTCAGCCGGGTAGCTGAGGAGCTTCGGGCGCTTACGGCGGGTAGTCAGCGACCCCTTGACTGGAGGTGGGCGTTGAAGGATCGAGAGTGCGAGCCGAGGCGTGGGCGCTGCTGTTGAAGGACTGGGATCGCTCGTTGCGGGCCGGGAATCGTCTGGAGACCCCTCGGTACAACTTCGTGCTCGCGGTGTCACAGCTCGCCGCCTATCTCGGTGAGCAGGCGCTGGAGGCCGATGCCGCTTTAGACCCGACCCTGGTGGACGGGCGGCAAGTGGTGGCGTTTCAGGCGTGGGGTGAACGAGACGTGGTCGGCGAGTACAGGGCTCAACAAGTACAAAGCGTTGCAGCAGTTCTTCGGCTTGCTTGTTGCCGAGGGTGAGATCGAACCATCACCCATGCTCGAGGGGCCCAAGTCGACGGCAGTCCGAGAACTGGTCGATGTCCTGGGTGACGAGAAGACCGGCGGATCCTCGAGGTCTGCCATGGGCGTGACCTTGTGCGGCGTGATCAGGCGCTGGTGCGGGGTGTTTTACAACGTGGCCACTGAGTCGGCCCGCTTTCCCTTCCGCAGCCGGGCCGTGGGAAGGTCGATCCTGCGCCGACCATCTTGGCCGGTCGAAGCAGTGCATCAGGCAGTCAGTGATCGTGCACTGCCCTCTGATGCGCTCGGGCTCTGACTATTCGAGCGCGAGCTGATTCAGGGCGCGGGTGACAATGATGGACCTACCTCTCCGGGGCAGGACCGAGCAATTGCAACTTATCGGGCAAAGGTTGCTCGGAGCAACCACCGGCCTTGGCAGCGTCGTGACAGTTGAGGGGCGTCCAGGGCTGGGAAAGACGGCGCTGCTCCGGGCAGCCGCCGTGAATGCGCAACGGCTGGGTGTGCGGGTCGGTCGGGGATCGGTCACCGCTAGCGATCAGGTAGTTCCGATGGGGCCGTTCGTCTCGGCCCTGTTCGATGGCAGCGACCCGATCGTCGAACCGCGTGAGCGGGCTCGGCTGCACTATCCGCTCGAGCAGCGTCACCGGTTGCTCGACGAGCTGGAGGCCGTGCTGGAGCAGGCGGCACTTTGTTCACCGATCCTGTTGTGCCTCGACGACATGCAGTGGGCGGACGCCGGATCACTGATCGCTCTGCAGGCGTTGCCGTCTCGCTTGGCAAACGTCCCGATCGTCTGGCTGGCCGCGTTCCGGGCAGGCCAGATTCCCTCCGGTCCGCGGGCGACTGTTGAGACCCTGCGAAGCTCGGGCGCCGGCTCCTTACTCCTGACACCCCTGGAAGAAGAAGCCACCGAGCAGATCGTCACCGACGTCGTACGAGCTCGGCCCGATCAGGCTCTGCTCGGTTTGGCGCAACGAGCTCATGGCAGTCCGTTCCTGCTGATGGAACTGCTGCGAGGTCTGGAGGAAGAGCGGCTGCTGCACGTCGATTCCGGCAATGCGTCACTGATCGAGGCGAAGCTGCCGGGCCGGGTACGCGACAGCATGCGCGACCGGCTCTCCCGTATGTCAACGATGGCCGCCCGGCTGGCCGGTGTCGCGACCGTACTGGGACGAACCTTCTCCTTCGAACAGCTCGCAGCCGTCTTGGACGTCACCCCGCTCGCGCTGCTGGCTCCGGTCGACGAGCTGCTGGGGACCGAACTGTTCGCCGAGTTCGACGGCGCCTTGGGTTTTCGGCACGACCTTCTGCGGGAGGCGGTGCAGGCGACCTTGCCGGCATCCGCGCACCGTGCCCTGCAGCGTCAGGCGGTCGACGCCTTGATCGTGACGGGTGTACCTCCGGTGGAAGTTGCGGCGGCGCTCGCGGCCAGCGCCGAGAAGGGCGACATCGCCGCCGTGCGCACGTTACAAGCGGCGGCCGCCGCCCTGTCGGCCTCGGATCCGAGCGCCGCCGCCGATCTCTGCCACCGCGCCCTGGGGCTCACCCCCGATGATCACCCCACGCGCGGATCGCTGGCCGCCCAACGGGTGATCCTGCTGCACGCGGCCGGGCGGATCGAAGAGGGCAAGGAATTCGCTGATCAGGTGCTGCGGCAGCTGATGCCGGTCGACCAGGAAGCGGAGGTGAGGCTGACCCTTGCCGGCATGATCGCGCTGGCACCGGATGTCCGAGCGGCCGCCGGTCTCCGTGCGCTCGAGCTTCCGTCCTTGTCACCGGTTCTGCGCGCCCGACACCTCACGGTCCTCACCCACAACCTGCTGGTATCCGGCTCGCCGGAGCGAGCCGAGGCGCTCGTACCCGAGGCCCGCGACATGGTGGCGACGACTGCCGACCCGACTGCCGCATTCGCTCTCGAGCTCGCCGACGGCGGCTTGGCGTACGCCCGTGGTGATTTCCGGCGCTCACTCGAACTGATCAACAGTGCCGCACGCAAAGGAGCCTCGGCGGACGACCCGCCGAGAGCCATGCTGGCACGGGAGTGGAACAGTGAGCAGCTCGCTCTGGTGGACCGATATGACGAGTCGATTCAGATCACCGTCGACTGTCTGAAAGCTGCACAGGAGGGCCGCCAGGGCTGGGGAGTTCGGCTCTGGGAGTCCTGGTACGGCCGGCAACTGCTCCAGGTCGGCCGTCTTGGCGACGCCGCCGCCGTGCTGGAGGCCGCCGTCGAGACACCGGGCGGACCTGCCATGGTGGGCGTCCTCGAAGCCGCGGCAGTGGTGGCCCTCGGCCGGGTTGCCATCCATACCGGCGACGATCTTCAACTCAAGCGGTGCGCCGCGATCATGCGAGAGGTCCGCAGCGTGGACGCGCTAGGCGTCCGTCGTCACGCGGCCTGGCTGCTGGCCCACCAGGCATCGGCGCTGGGTGATCGGACCGAGTTACGCCGGCAGTTGAGAGTCCTGGGTGAGCCGGAACGCCTCTCCCTTCTGCCGCTGTTCCCGCAGGACGTAACAGACCCGGTTCACCTCGTTCGGATGGCCACGGTGGTCGGGGACGGCGAACTGGCCGAGGCGATGGTCAACCTGGCAACCGGTCAGTCGCGGCTCAACCCCGGGGTGCCCACGCTGGAAGGAGTCGCCGCACATGCACGGGGGATCGCCACCGGATCACTTGACGACCTGGTCGAGGCGACCCAGTGGTTTGGGCGTGGCCCGCGGCCACTCGCCGCCGCGTCCGCGTTGGAGGATGCCGGTGTCACGGCCGGCACCCGGGGACGGCAGGACGAGGCTGTCGAGATGCTCGGGCGGGCCCTCGAGACCTACGCCCGGGCCGGAGCGACCTGGGACGCAGGCCGAGTCCGTGGCCGCCTGCGCGAACTGGGCGTACGGCGCCGGCTCACGACTGCGGTACGGCCACAGCAGGGTTGGGCCGCGCTGACGCACTCCGAGCTCGACGTCGTACGCCTGGTGGCCCAGGGAATGACCAACCGAATGGTCGCCGGGAAACTCTTCTTGTCCACGCATACGGTCAGCACCCACCTGCGCCACGCCTTCGGCAAGCTCGGCATCCGGTCACGGATCGAGCTGACGCATCTCGTTAAAGATCACGACCCCAGCGCGGTTTGAGATAACGCTTCACACGACCATGCGATGTGGCCGGACGCCGGCGATGCGATTGTTGTTTTCGACAACGCGGCAAGGAGCGGTCATGAAAGCAGAGCCGGCCAAACAGGCCGACACCATTGTCTTGATACACGGACTGTGGGTCACGGCGCGCAGCTGGGAAAACTGGATCGAGCACTACCGCAGGGCCGGGTACGACGTCATCGCGCCTGCTTATCCCGGTCTTGATGCCGAGGTTGAGGACTTGCGAAACAATCCCGGCCCCATCGCGGAACTCACCATTGAGCGGGTCGCGAAGCACTATGAGGAAATAGTCCGAGCACTGGTGAACCCGCCGATCCTGATCGGTCATTCGTTCGGCGGCACGATCGTCCAGATCCTGCTCGACCGCGGGCTGGGTGCGGCCGGTGTCGCCATCGACTCGGTGCCGGTCAAAGGTGTTCGCATCGTGCCGTTCAGCCAGGCCAAAGCAGCCTTCCCGGTCCTCGGACACTTCTCGAACCGGCACAAGGCGGTGCCCCTGACCTTGGGGCAGTTCCAATACGCCATCAGCAACACCAGCACGGATGAGGAAACCCGGGCCGCGTACGACCGTTACTGCGTCCCGGCGCCCGGGCGAATCGTGTGGGACGGCGTGCTGGCGAATTTCAGCTCACACGCGGCGACCGAGGTGAACTTCGCCAATCCGGACCGAGCGCCGTTGCTGTTCATCGCCGGCGGTGCCGATCACCTCATGCCGCCGTCGGTCAACCGGGCCAACTACCGGCACTACGCCGATCACGCCGATGCGATCGTCGCCTACTCGGAATTCCCGGGACGTTCACATCTCACCATCGGCCAGCCGGGCTGGCAGGACGTCGCCGACTATGCCCTGAGCTGGGCTACGAAACCGCGGGCGGTCGACCAAAAAGTATCCTCCGACATCCAGCCGTAATTCCTCAAAACCCCAGAACGGAGCTATATCGATGGCATACATCAAAGTCGGAAAAGAAAACTCTGCCGATATCGAACTATATTATGAGGACCACGGAACCGGCCGGCCGGTGGTGCTCATCCACGGATACCCTCTCAGCGGACACTCCTGGGAGAAGCAGGAGGCCGCGCTGCTCGAAGCCGGCTACCGAGTAATCACGTACGACCGGCGAGGCTTCGGGCGCTCCAGCCAACCGGCGACCGGCTACGACTTCGACACCTTCGCCGCGGACCTCGCCACCGTTCTGGAAGGCCTGGAGCTCGACGACGTCACGCTGGTGGGCTTCTCGATGGGCGCCGGTGAGGTCTTCCGCTACCTGAAAGCGCACGGCTCGGCGCGAGTGCGCAGCACGGTCCTGCTCGGGCCGCTCGGACCGTTCCTGCGCAAGGCCGACGACAACCCTGAGGGTGTGCCAACCGAGTATTTCGAGGGCATCAAGGCGGCGATCCGGGCGGATCGACCGGCCGCGATCAAGTCGTTCCTCGACAACTTCTACAACATGGACGTCCTCAGCGGCACCCTGGTCAGCGAGCCGGCCTGGCAGGACAGCTTCAGCGTGGCGCTGGGTGCCTCGGCGATCGCGGCCGTGAAGTGTGTCGACGCGTGGCTGGAAGACTTCCGCCCCGACCTCGCCTCGATCGAGATCCCCGTGCTGGTCGTGCAGGGCGACGCGGACCGGATCCTGCCGCCGCCGGTCACCGGCGACCGCCTTCCCGCGGTGCTGCGCGATGTACGGCACGTCCGGATCGAGGGTGGCCCGCACGCGATCGGCTGGACCCACGCCGAGCAGGTGAACAAGGAACTCCTCGCTTTCCTCAGCTGAACTCCCACCTATTTATTGCAACTGGAAAGGAACGCCATGTTCTCTCTGTCCAAGAAGGCGCGCCGACTGGCGATCGCCGCGGCTGGCGTCAGCGCGCTGGTCGCCATCGCCGGGTTCGCCGGCCCGGCCGCGGCCGGAACCAACCTCCTGCACTCCGCGAAGACCAAGCCGACCGTCGTGCTCGTGCACGGGGCGTGGGCGGACGGCTCCAGCTGGGACAAGGTCGCAACCAGGCTCCAGGACGACGGCTACCCGGTGGTCACACCGCCGAACGAGCTGCGGGGTGTCGCCTGGGACGCCGAGAACCTCCGCGCCTACCTGAACACCATCACCGGCCCGATCGTGCTGGTCGGGCACTCCTACGGTGGCATGGTCATCACGAACGCCGCACTCGGTGACAAGAAGGTCAAGGCGCTGGTGTACGTCGACGCGTACATCCCGGACCAGGGCGACACCGTACTGTCGCTGACCACGGCCCAGCCGGGTTCGGTCTTCGCCGTCCAGGACCAGTCCACCGTGTTCAACCAGGTCGTGGTGCCGAACGGCCCCTCCGGCGCCGCCGACGTGTACGTGAAGACGTCGGTCTTCGGCAAGGCGTTCACCGGCAACTCTGTTCCCGCCAAGGACGTAGCACTGCTGGCGGCCCGGCAGCGGCCGCTGTCCTCGGCAGCGCTGGGCGAGAAGGCCACGGCGCCGGCCTGGAAGTCCATTCCGTCCTGGTCGGTGATCGGTAAGCAGGACGCCATCATCCCGCCCGCCGAGCAGGTCGTCATGGCCAAGCGTGCCAAGGCGCACACCGTCGAGGTGAACGCTCCCCACCTGTCCATGCTGACCGCCCCCGGCCCCGTCACCCGCCAGATCGAGGCCGCGGCCAAGGCCACCGACTGACACTCTCCCCCGACCGGCCGTGGCGTCGCTGACCGCGATGCCACGGCCGGCCCCACCCGTACACGCGATCAAAGGACGCCCAAGATGGCCACGAACACCCGCCTGGCTAAGGCCGACCTCCTGCACGTCGACGCAGCCAACGACATCACCTATGCCTACCGCCGCTTCGGTGATTCTTCTGGCGGTCTACCCGTCGTGTTCCTGCAACACTTCCGCGGCAACATCGACAACTGGGACCCGATCCTGATCGACGGCATCGCCGCGCACCGTGAGGTGATCCTGTTCGACAACGTCGGCGTGGGCGGCACGACCGGCACGACCCCCGACACGGTCGAGCAGATGGCCGTCGACGCCATCGCCTTCCTCGACGCTCTCGACCTTGAGCAGGTCGACCTGTTCGGCTTCTCCCTCGGCGGCTTCGTGGCCCAGGAGATCGCGATCACCACCCCGGAACGGGTGCACAAGCTGATCCTCGCGGGCACCGGCCCCCAGGGTGGTCCAGGCATGGAGGGCTGGGCCCCGGACGTCATCGAGGGTGTCGTGATCGATGACAACACGCCCGCGGGTTACCTGCATGTCTTCTACACCGGATCGTCCCAGAGCCTAGGCGCGGGCCAAGCCTCAGCCGGCCGCATCTTCGCCCGCCAGGACGGCCGCGACGCCGGGCCCTCCATCGAGACCAAGAACGCGCAATATCGCGCCGTCGAGAACTGGGGCATCCAGGACTGGTCGACCGTTCAGCGCCTCAACCTCATCACCCAGCCGGTCCTGATTCTCCAGGGCGACAACGACATCATGATTCCCACCAAGGCCAGCTACCTCCTGGCCGCGCTGATCCCGTCCGCGCAGATCCACGTCTACCCGGACGCGTCGCACGGCTCGATCTTCCAATACGCCGAGGACGCGGCGGACCGCACCGTCGAATTCCTCTCGGCGAATCCGGGTCCGGGCGAACACGCTGGTGGCGCCTGAACTTCGCGTCTCGCGACGATGGAAGGCTGCGTGTGAGGATTCGCGCGGCCGACACGCTATCACGCGCATTCTTGTGCAGGGGCGTCGCCGGCGAGGATGATTTCCGCTTCCGCCATGACGGCCGCAAACGATGCGGGATCGGTGGTCTCGGCGAACACAGCTTCACGACCGCGGACCAAAGCACGGCACCGCCGGGCCGCCGCTTGCGCGGCGGCCGTGGCGCCACTTCGGTGGAAGGCCTGCATCAGAGCCACCGCCGCATTGAAGGTGACGACCTCATCGGTCGGCGCACCGTGGTCCAGCACCCACTGCGCCGTCCGGACCGCCGCCTGGTAATCGCCGGCCGCCAGAGCTAGGTATGCGCGCTGGGAAGCCACAGCGAAGCGCATGTCGTCCATCCCCGCATCGCCTGCCATCTCGAAGGCCTCGTCGGCGGCCGCGGCCGCCAGGACGAGATCGTCGTGCTCCTCCTCCAGAGCGATCGCAAGAGTCAGCAACGCATATACCAGCACACTGGCCTCACCGGCCAGGCGGGCCACGGCGACAGCTTGCCGTCCATATCCCAGCCGCTGCGCACCGGACGACACCCCGCGCCGGGCGAGGTTACGTAAAATCTGCGCCTGCCCGCGCAGGTCTTTGCGGTCTTCGGTGATGGACAGGGCGCGCTGGAGAAATTCACGGCTCCGATCAGGTGCGTGCGGCCGTTCCAGGAGGGCCGCCTCGCGCAGCATCAGCGTCTCGAGTTCCGGGTCCGGTAGTTGCGCGACCGCATCCAGGACCCGGCCGGCCTGTTGCCGAGGCAAGACTGTCGACTCAGGTTTGAAGGACCGCATCGGCCGCACCTGAATCATGATCAGTGCCGCACTTCGGATCCATCCCCGGAGCAGGGCCAGTTCCGTCACCGCGCTGATCGCCATGCGTTCGCGGTCGTACCAGGTGCAGGCCGCTGTGATGTCGACCGGCCGGGCCGGGAAGACATCCGGTCGCGGTGGTTCGAGCGCGGCTGGAGGAAGCAGCTTGAACGTCAGGTACGCGTTATGAGACGCGTGCAGGTAATGCTCGACCAGCCGGCGCTCGGCCTCGCACCGGTCGTCATCACCGTCGTCGAGCAATTCGGTGGCGTACGCCTGCAACAGGTCATGGGCCGTGTAGCGGCCCTCGCCGAGCGGGGTGAGCATGGTGGTCACACTCAACTCGGTCAGCTCGGCCCGGGTGTCGGCGCCGGCCAGACTCGCCGCGGTGTCTCCCGACACGACAGGGCTCGGATAGGCGGCGAGCAGCCGGAAAAGGCGCTTGGCGGACTCCGACAGAACGGCGTATGACGATGCGAACGTGGTGCGTACGCTGTCGTGCTCCTCGCCGGTGTCGAGTGCGTCCAGCCGATGCTTGGCCGCCTCGAGGTCGGCCACCATGTCGGTCACGGTCTCATCGGGTCTTATCGCAATCCGGGCGGCCGCGATGGACAGCGCCAGCGGCAGACCGGCGCATATCTCCAGCAGCCGCTGCGTCGCGGCCGGCTCCGCCGCGGTACGCCGCGGTCCGAGCCGCTGCATCAGCAGATCCTCGGCCCGGCGCGGATCGAGTCGGCCGACCGCAACGGGCCACGCTCCTTCGCGTGCGACCAGACTGGGCATCCGGTTGCGGCTGGTGATCACGACCAGACAGCGGGGTGTGCCGGGCAGCAATGGCCGCACCTGGGCCGAGTCGCGGGCGTTGTCCAACACGATGACCATCCGACGCGCGGCCACCGCCGACCGGAAACGAGCGCCCAGCTCGTCCGGGTCGTCGCTGTCGGGCGTCACCACGTTCATCATCCGCAGCAGAGTCGTCAAGGCCTCGGCCGGGCTACTGCCGCCCACCCGGAGTGAATCCTCGCAGGTCAAGAAAGAGCTGCCCACCGGGGTAGTCGGCGGCGATTCGATGCGCCCAGTCGACGGCCAGCACCGTTTTCCCGACACCCCCCATGCCGCTGAGCACGACCAGACCCTTCGATCGGCCCGCCTCCAACGCGGCATCCAGGTCGTCGCGGGGGCTGAAGCCGGCAACTCGAAGCGGCAGCTGCTCCGGTCGGGACGTTTCCGAAAGGGCCGGCGCGGTCAGCACGCCGAGATGCGCCGCGGACAACTCCGCGCTGGGATCGGCGCCCAGCTCCTCGACGAGTCGCTGCCGCACAGCCTCGAACCACGTCAGCGCCTCGGCGGGACGCCCCGCTGCCGACAGAAGTCTGATCAGCCGTGCGTGCAACGGTTCATCAAGCGGTGCGGCGTGCGCATAGGTGATCAACAAAGGCAGCAGCCGATGCCCGCGCGACTCCCGCAACGCCAGGTCGGCGGCTTGCGTGGCCAGCTGAGCCCGGGCGGTCTCGAGCGCTGTGAACAGGGGGAGATGCAGCACCTCCGGGGGCAACCCGGCGAACGGCTGATGCTTCCCCAGCATCAGCGCCTGCTCGAATGTGTCGATGGCATCACCGGCGTCGGCCGTCGCCCGGGCCTCGGCCGCCAGCGTGAAGAAGGCCATCAGATCCGACATCTGAGCGTCCTGCCGCAGCCGGTAGCCCTCACCGACCGGCAGCAACCAGACGCCCGCTTCCCGGTTGGGCAGCTCCGGCTCGAACAGCCGGCGAACCTGCCCGACGAGTCGTTGAATCTGATTGACGGCGGTCGCCGGGGGATGGTGACCCCACAAGATGTCGACCAGCTCGGCGAGACCGACCGTCGCACCACGCGCCGCGAGCAGGACGGCAAGCACCGTCCGCACCCGCGCCGACCCGATCGCCACTTCGGTGCCCGAGCGCCACAGGCGCAGACCGCCGAAAACGCACAATCGCACCGGGATCACTCGCACACTCTACGTTGCCGACCCAGGGACAGCGCTGACTGCGTCCGCGGCGTCACGGGCGGCCCGATCGGCGGCGGTGGCCTTCCAGTAGTAGAAACTCGAGCGGGCAATCTTGAGGATCTGACACAACCGCTTCACGCCGTAGCGCGCCTGGTGGTCGGCGACGAACTGGAAGCGGGTCACCATCGCGTCTCCCCGGCGAAATACCGGGCCGCCTTCCGCAGAATGTCCCGCTCTTCCTCCATCTCACGGACCCGGCGCCGCAACTCGGCGTTCTCCTGATCCACCGAACCCGCCGCCTCGCCGGCGGCCAGCGCCGCCTGGGGCATGCGCGGACCGCCGCCACGACGCTCGTCGTCGAGCCGCACCCAGCTGCGCAGCGTCTCCCGGTTGACGCCCAGATCACCAGCGATCGACGCGATCGTCGCGCCCGGCCGAGATGGTCGTCGGCGAAGCTGTGACTGCCGTGGAAGTAGCGGATGCCGTGGGTGCGTTTGGGTTGCGCCATGGCAGATAGGGCCGGGCTGCTGAAGACATTACGCACCGCTTACGACCGGCTCCACCGTTCAACTGGCACCGCGCCAGCGCCGTACCGGATGACGGAATGCACTGTTCGTTCGTCGGAGGTAGGGCAGACATGCGTAGGAGAACCGGTATTGCCGTGGCCGTGGGCCTGTTGGTGACGGCTGGTGGTGTGTCCACGGGAATCGCATCGGCGCATGAGAACCCGGCCGCCAAGCACTCCAAGCTGACCAAGGACGGCGCGGCGGCGGGGCGCGGCGGGATGGTCTTCGTTCAGTCGAACGACCCGGAACGCAACTCGATCCTGGCCTTCCGGCGCGCGGCGGACGGCAAGCTGACGGCAGCCGGTGAATACCCGACCGGGGGCCGCGGCAGCGCCCAGAAGGACAACCCGTTCGACCCCCTCGCGTCGCAGGATTCCCTCGTCTTCGACCGCCGAACCAACGTGATGATCGCGGTGAACGCCGGCAGCAACTCGGTCACCACCTTCCGGGTGCGAGACGGCAAGCTCACCCACCCGCGCACGGTGAAGTCCGGCGGCGAGTTCCCGGTGAGTATCGCCGTGTCCGGCCGGACCGTCTACGTCCTCAACGCCGGCGGCGCCACGAACGTGACCGGCTTCCGGCTGGGCCATGACGGGCTGCGTCCACTCTCGGGCTCGACCCGGAAGCTGGGCATCACCAACGACGCCGTACCGCTGTTCACCGACTCCCCGCCGCAGGTCGGCTTCAGCCCCGACGGCCGGCACCTGCTGGTCACCACAAAGAGCAAGAACACGATCGAGGTCTTCGCGGCGGCCCACGACGGCAGGCTCTCCGTCAAGCCGGTGACCACGATGTCGACCGGCGACGTGCCGTTCTCGTTCGTCTTCGACCGGGCCGGACATCTCCTGGTCACCGAGGCTGCCAAGTCCGGGGTCACCTCGTACACGCTGCGCAAGAACGGCACCCTCGACGTCATCACACCCTCGGTCGAGTCGGGCCAGCAGGTACTGTGCTGGATCGCCCGGGCCGGCAAATTCTTCTACGGCACCAACCCGGGCAGCTCGACCATCAGCCTCTACACGGTCGACGGTAAGGGGAAGGTCAGCCTCGGCGGCAGGGACGGCGTGATCGCCGACGCCGGTGGCCCGGAGGCGGTCGCGGAGGTGGCCGCCGCGGCCAAGGCCGCTGAAAAGGACCCGGACGCGAAACCGGCCAAGGCGCCGGGCGCCGGCCCGATCGATCTGGCCGCCACGGCCGACGGCCGGCTGCTGTACGTCCAGAACACTCTCGCCGGGACCATCGAGGGGTTCCGGGTCGGGCCGAAGGGCGAGCTCACCCTCGTGGAAACCGAGAACGAGGGCCTCGAAGTCTTCGCCGACGGATCCGGCATGGAGGGCCTGGTCGTCTGGTAGCCGGCGAAAGCAGGCGAGGTACGCGTGCGGGCCCGGCCCCCTGTCCGCCCGCGTACCTCGCCGCCCGGGGTGGCCACCGATCCGGCGGCCCCCCAGCGTTCTCTTCAGCGACAGCCGAGGCGCCGCTCGGTAGGGATTTCAAGGTGAATGGTCGTTGGCCCCAGTTCTTACCGACTGCTTACACGGTCACCGCGGACCCGTCTGCTGCCTCACCCCGTCCGTATCTGCGAGTGGCGAGCTCCACCGGAGTCGCTCCCACCGCACTAGGCAACCAGGAGTACGCGTGCGAACCACACCACGCCGCGCAGGGCGAGTACACCCACCTACCGCACGGATCGCCATGGCCGTGGCCGTCGTGGCCGCATCCGGGGTCCTGACCGCCACCTTCGTCTCCAGCGGCGGTAATGGCACCGCTGACGCGGCCACCGAACTGAACCAGTTCGTCGCCATCCAGAACGTGCAGCCGAACGTCAAGAACCCGGCGCCCGGCCCGGGAGCGTCAACGGGCTCCTTCGCCGTGGACTGCGGCACCAACGGCAACGGCAAGTTCAGCCCGGACAACCCCGTCGCGCAGCCGGGCATCAAGAACGGCGCCGAACACGTCCACGACTTCGTCGGCAACCTCGCCATCACCGCGAACTCGTCCAACGCCGATCTGGACGCCTCCGGGACCACCTGCCGCAACGGCGACAAGTCCTCGTACTTCTGGCCGGTCGTGCGCATCGACAAGACCGTCCGGTCCGGAGCCGAGACCCAGCGCGCCCTCGCCGCGACTACCCCGATGGTGACGTGCCCCAGCGTGCGGAACCGCCTGCCCGCCGTACCAGCACAGGCGAAGCGGGCCGTCGACAACCGGCTGGCCGCGCTCGACCGCGGATACGCCGCTGCCAACGAGCGGATGGCCGCGGGCAAGGGCCGCATCGACGCCCGCCTCAACTCCTCCGTCCTGGCCGATCTGCGCCAGCAGCGCGCCAAGCTGATCAAGGGGATCAGTGACAGCATCGCCGCGGCCGGCGGGAGCCGCACCTCCGGCATGGTCTCGCTCGTGGAGTGCGACACCAACTACGACGGCATGCACGCCGCCATGCGCCACACCGCGGCCAGCGTGAAAGCCGGTATGGCCGCCAACCAGCAGGTCCAGTGCCCCACGGTCCGCGACAAGCTGCCCGGCGTGCCCGGCCAAGCCCTCGACGAGGTCGACCGCAACCTCGCCGAACTGGACCGGCAGATCTCCGAGGCCAACGAACGCCTGGTCACCACCCGTGGACAGGGCGGCAAGAACTTCGTCGACAACGCCATCCTCGGGCCGCTGAAGGCCAAGCGAACCGCCGTCCTCGACCGCATCGGCATCGCCATCAGCCGCCGTGCCGCCCGCCCGCAGGGGCTCGAGGCACTGGCCGGCTGCACCGTGACCGACCAAGCCCCGAACCAGAACGGCCAGGACGGCCAGAATGGTGGAGCGCCGGCACCCAGCACGCCCGCCGCCCTGCCCGACCCGCAAGGCCCCAACCTCGAACTGCCGAACAACACCGGCGGCATCGTCCGGCCCGCGTCCGTACGGATCGAGTACCGCGGCAACCCCACCAGCAAGGTCGTCCCCATGCCGAAGTTCCTGCGGGAACTCACCGGCGACGCCAAACCGACCAGCCGCGGCCCCGCCAACGCCCGCGCCACCTGGACCTGCTCCGGCTTCACCGACCGGCTCTCCGACAAGTACCCGATCTGCCCGAACGGCAGCCAGGTCCAGCGGGTCCAGGACTTCCCCGGCTGCTGGGACGGCAAGAACATCGACAGCACCAACCACCGCGACCACGTGGCCTTCGCCGACCCCGGCACCGGCGCCTGCAAGCAGGGCTTCACGGCCATCCCCCAGCTCCGCATCACCCTGTCCTACGACATCCCCCGCGACGTGCAGGCCAAGGGCCAATTCGCACTGGACTCCTTCCCCGAGGAAGACCACAACCCCTTCTCCGACCACAACGACTACATCAACGTCAACTCCGCCCAGACCATGCAGAAGATCGCCACCTGCATCAACAAGGGCAAGACCTGCCGCTGACAGAACATTCATACCGACACGCCGGCGGCGTCACCGAGGTTCGCCGAACCTCAGTGACGCCGCCGGCGTGGGCGGCCGATCCGGTTGCTACGCACGAGCCGCCACGGTCAGCGGCCGTCGGTCGCAGATTCGTTGCCTGGCTTGGGCGATCCCGGGCCTGGTGGACTGGTGTCCCGAAGCGGTAGGCCGTCGCGTGAAGTCAGCGGTCTGCCGCGTCCGTGATGGTCGTCGTGGAGGGCCCGTTTCGTCGCGCGCCGGCCCATGTCCAGAGGGCGAAGCCTGCGGCGATGGCGAGCATGGTCTGCACTCCTCGCGGCGAGAAGATGTGGCTGTCGATGAAGGACCAGCCGGCGGCCAGCAGCACCACGGTGCCGGGAAGCACCCGGAGGCCGTGCCTGCTGCCCAGCGAGACCGCCGCGGCCAGCGTGGCGGCGAGGAAGGCGTAGACGCCGACGGCTCCGAGCCCGTCACCTGTCTCGTAGAGCGCCACCACCAGTCGTCGCAGCTCGGTCGGGTCTCCCGGCTGCCCGGCAACAGTGCCCGCGCCGATCCCTGCCACCGCGTCCAGACCGGTGTATCCGGTGGCGTAGACCGCTGCGCAGATCCAGGCGACGATCCGGGCCACCCGGGGAGCGCCGGCGCGAGGGCGTTCCCGCAACAGCACCACGAATCCCAAAGCCAGCAGCGGAAAGATCGGCAACAGGGCGATGTGCAGCCACACCCAGCGATGGGCAGTCGCCGCGGACAGCCCACTCGGGTGGACGAGGCCGGCAAGCGCGAGCAACACCGGCCCCATCGTCACAAGCACGAGCGTCAGCGCGGGACCCAGGCGGTGTCGTCGGCCGCGGTTCCCAGCAATCATGGCAGCCTCCGGCTGACGAAAGGGAGATGGTAGATCGTCACTGCGATCGCAGTCTGCCCTGCGAGACGGATGTTCGACGGCAGCCGGATCCGGCTCGCCTCGGCCGTGTTGCTGGGCTGTACCGCTGCTGTCGGGATCTCACCAGCGTTTGTGGTGCGGCCGGCGGCGGTTGCCCGCGAGGCGCAGCGTCGCGAAGACACCTACGCCCAGGCCCACGGCCAGCGCGAGCAACGCGACGGGCAGGTTCGTCGTTGACCTCGGGCTCTGGCCGGCGGCCGGCAAGGACCTGGCCGCGGACGCCGGTGCAGCGGGATTCGGCGCGATCGGCAGGGCGGCGAAGTCCACGATGCCGCTGGTCTCCAGCAGCGTCATGTGCGTCACCACGAACTGGTTCGCCTGCTGTGCCAGCTTGCGGACGGTGTCGTTGCGCGTGGTCGCCCGTACGGTCCCGATGGCCGGGAAGATCTTTCCGTGTGCGGCGCGGAGCCGGTCGATGTAGATCTCGTCGAAGTCGGCGCCCTCGGCCTCGCGCATCTCGGCCAGCCAACCCTGCTGGTCGCTGTTCGGCGTCTTCGGCAGGGGGATCCTCAGCTTCTTCGCGGCAGCGCGGTCAAATGCGTCGAGCACCTCATGCTGGGCGGCGATCTCGCGGCCGATCTTCCGGATCCGTGGATCCTGCGACTTCTGCTGGGCCATCTCCCCGGCCGGGATCTCCCACAGTCCGGCGAGTCGCACCTTGACGACGAGATCCTTGTCGGCGGACGAGAGGGCGCCCTCGCCGTCGTCGGAGATCAGCTCGTTGGGAGGTACCGGAACGTTCGGCTCGGCGTGCGCCGCCACGGGAAAGAGCATGACCAGTCCGATAGTGCAGGCCGGGGCGGCGCACAGCCAACGCCGCCTGGTCGAACCTATTCCCTGCATACGAGCCTCCCGAAATCCGCGTGTGGCCCGACGAGCCCGAGAAGGCCGTCGACACATCTTTCAAGCAGAGGTACGCGGCTCGCCCAGCTACGGATGCAGCCGCAATAGGTTCGTAAGATCTTCCCGACTGCTCGGCGCGAACCCGCAGTCCAGCATTTGCCGGCTCCCGCGGGCCGGGCCACCCGTGCCACCGACTCAGCGTCCTCAGCCGGGCAAAGGCCTGACCCAACGCCAGGAGGATTTGCTCGCTTCACAATGAGGTTGTCCGAGCAAGGAACTGACTACTGAAGGTCATGTAGTGCGTTGGTGTTCGATGTGGAGGATGACCAGCGCTGCTGCGACGATCTTCCCGATCCGCCACGGTTGAGGCTGATGTTGCGCAGTGCTCGGAAGCTCATCTTGAGCAGGGAGTTGCCGCGTTCGCCGATCGCGCGCAGGCTGTTGTGGGCTTTGTTGAATTGCTGTTGGACGAGGAGCAGCCCGCCGTTCTTCGGTCTTTTGAACGCGACGGTGACGGTGTCGGCGAGGCCTTGGTAGCCCAGGTCGCCGAGGGTGCGCAGGTCGGTGCCGGCGTCGGTGAGGGCGGGCAGGATCTCGGTGTGGGCGCGGGTGGCGGTGGTGTCGTGTTCGCGGCCGGGGCGTACCTCGGAGGTCCAGATCGGCCAGCCGTCCGGTGCGGTGACGACCTGGATATTGCCGCCGTGCTGGTCGTGTTTTCCCGACCACCACAGGTCGACGCCTTCGGTCGGGCCGGGGGTGCGGCACCGGTCGGTCTCGATCAGGGTGCCGTCGATGTTCACGTAGTCGTAGCCGGCGGCTTTCGCCGCGAGCAGCGCGCCGTGCAGGCTGGGTGCACGGGCGGCGAGTACGTCGATGGCTTCGTTGAGGTAGTCGTAGCCGGTCGAGATGCTGATCTGGTTGTCGGTGGCGAGTTGCCGCATCCGGGTGTCGTCGAGGAACCAGCGCAACACCAGGATCGCCTGGTCGCGGGCGGGTATGGCGCGGGTGCCGGCCCGGGTGCCCCGGCGGGTCCGCTCGGCGGACAACAGCCTGGTCAGGAAGTCCACGGTGTGTTCGCCCGCCGGCAGTACGGCGGAATATGTGACACTCATCGTCGGCGCAGGACCCTTTGTGAAGTTGATCTGTAGGAGGACCACCTTCATACCGGGGTTCTGCGCCTTTTCTACGTCTTGAGGCCCATCAGGCGCTTCTCGGACCTTCCGGACACCAATCTGTTACAGCCTGCAACCGCACCGTTGCGCGGAATGGCTCAATGACGAAGCGCAATTCTGCCGTGTCAGAATTGTGGAGTAGCGTCTGGTACCAGGAGGGTCATTCAAAACCCGGTGTGGTGGTTCGAAAGATTTCCAGGGCGGTGACGGTGCCGTAGCACGCACCTCAGCACGGGCAAACTACTGGTTGAGGCCGGGGTGTCCCGGCGCGAGGATCATCGCGATGCCGGGACACCCCCGTCCTCGGCGTGGTACCGACCCCACGCCCATCCGGGATGACGGGTCACGGCCAAGCAACACCCACCCCGAATAAACGCCATCTTGCCGCAGTTGCCTATAGTTTGCAATAAGAAACGTCAGGTCGGTGGCCCGGTCGCGGCTGCGGCAGCGATGTGCAGGCTCAACTGCTGGACCAGCTCATCCATGGTCTCGCCGGTCTGGGAGCGCAGGATCGTCAACGTCAGCTCGGCGAGGAACTGGAAGCCCCGGGTGCGGCAGGCCTCGTCGGGGAACGCTTCGAGCAGGGCCCGCGCGCCGGCGAGGTCACCGCGGTGTTTGGCCGCGATGACCCCGGCGGCGTGTTGCGCAGCCTGGAAGACCGACTGTGCACCGGCGTCGGTCATCGGCTCAGGGTGCGACGATGAGCGGGTTGCCGGCGGCGCGGGCGGCGTCGAAGCGCTTGATGACGTCGGCCCAGTTGACCAGGTCCCACAGGCGGTCGACGTAGTCCGGGCGCACGTTCTTGTACTGCAGGTAGTAGGCGTGTTCCCAGGCGTCGAAGGCCAGGATCGGGGTGGAGCCCTGTCCGACGTTGCCGTGGTGGTCGTAGACCTGCTCGACGATCAGGCGCTGCGACAGTGGTTCCCAGGCCAGGATGCCCCAGCCGGAGCCCTGCACGCCCTTGGTCGCCGTGGACAGCTGTCCGGCGAAGGCGTCGAAGGAGCCGAAGTGCTCGGTGATCGCGGCGGCGAGTTCGCCGTGGGGGCGGTCGCCGCCGTCGGGGGACAGGTTGTTCCAGAAGATCGAGTGCAGCACGTGCCCGGAGAGGTTGAACGCGAGGGTCTTCTCCAGGCCGACCAGGGTGGTGAAGTCGCCCTTGTCGCGGGCCTCGGCGAGCTGGTCGAGGGTGTCGTTGCTGCCCTTGACGTACGCCGCGTGGTGCTTGGAGTGGTGCAGCTCGAGGATCTGCCCGCTCATCGCCGGCTCGAGGGCGCTGTAGTCGTAGGGCATGTCGGGAAGCGTGTAGATGGCCATGACCATCCTCCATCTGCCGTATCTTGGCTGTTGCCAATAGTTTGCAATATGAAGCTGGGCGGAGGTCCAGTGAGGGCAGCCTTGCTCACCGGTGAAGACCGTCCCGGACACCCGTGCCTTCACGGCGAAGCGCGCCGCGGAAGATCTGCGCAGCGCCGATACGCCTAGTGAGCGATGGCGTATCCCGGTGTCGTGGCCCTAGGCAGGAGAAGCGGCGGCATGCCCGGCCGAGGTCAGCCGGCCCGACATGCGGACGGGCCTCCCGGCCGATCGCGGAACTAACTCCGGGTCGCGGACGACTACCGAACTGACAGAGCAGCCGGCGACCCGAAGGAGGCTCATGCGTACCCAATCGGTACTGGTTCTCCTGTTCGACGGGGTGCAGCCGCTCGACGTGGCCGGCCCGGTCGACGTCTTCTCGGTGGCGGAACGCTTCGCCGGAAGCGCGGGCCGACCGCCGTACGTCGTCCGGACGGCGTCCGTCGGGGGTAGGACGGTCCGCGCGGCCGGCGGCCTTCGGCTGGTCCCCGACTTCGACCTGGCCGAGGTCGATGAAGCCGACCTTCTGCTGGTGCCGGGTGGGCCGGGCGTCGAGAACGTCGACGATCGGCTGATCTCGTGGCTGCGCGATCACGCGCCCGGCGCGAACCGGGTGATGTCGGTCTGCACCGGGGCCTATCTGCTGGCCTTGGCCGGTCTGCTGGACGGCCGCCGGGCGACGACGCACTGGGAGGCCTGCCCCTACCTCGCGCAGATGTTCCCCGAGGTCGAGGTCGACCCGAACCCCATCTTCGTCCGGGACGGCTCGATCTCGACCTCGGCCGGCGTGACCGCGGGCGTGGACCTGGCGATCGAACTGGTCGAGGAGGACTTCGGCCGGTCGGTGGCGCATGAGATCGCCCGGCTGCTGGTCGTCTACGTGCGCCGGCCGGGTCACCAGGCCCAGGTCAGCGTGCAGCTCACAACTCAGATCGCGCGGTCCCAACCGCTCAGCGAGGTCCAGTACTGGGCGGCCTCTAATCTGTCCGCCGACCTTTCTGTTCCCGCGATGGCGCAGCGGGCCGGGCTCTCGCCGCGGCAGTTCGCGCGGGTTTTCACCGAGCAGGTCGGTATGACCCCGGGCCGCTACGTCGACCTCGTCCGGCTGGAAGCGGCGCAGCGCATGCTGGCCGACACCCAGGACGGTGTGATCGGCATCGCCCGCCGTTGTGGATACGGATCGCCGGAAGCGATGCGCCGGGCCTTCATGCGGGAACTCGACGTCTCGCCGACCGCATATCGTCGCGGCGTCTCGGATGCATCGGTGATTGCGGGCCACGTCCAACGGCCGATGGCAGATTTGTTGCCCAACATGACATAGGCGTTCGCGTGGCCGGACTATAGGCTCCCTTGAACCGAAATAAGGTTATAAAAATGCCTTTCTGACCCGCCGTGGAACGGCGACAGAAAGGCGAGCCCCCGATGGCAAGAATTGGTGTGCCGGTGAATCCTGTAAAACATTCCTGCCTTCTGCGTACGGTGTTGGCCGTCGGCGTCGTCGCGGCGCTCGGCGCCTGTTCCGGAACGAAGGTGGCCGACGCGCCGGTGGCATCTGCCGGCGCCTCCGCGGTGGCCGGACCGCGGACCACGTATCCGCTGACGATCGACAACTGTGGCCGCAAGGTCACCTTCTCGCAGGCGCCCCGCCGGGTGGTGCTGCTCAACGGCGCTTCCGTGGCCGAGGTCGAGTCGATGATCGCGCTGGGTGTGCAGAGCGCGATCGTGGCGAACAGCCAGACGTACGGTGTCTCGGACGATCCGACGATGGTGGAGCGGATCAAGGCGATCCCGACCGGTGGGGTGAAGCTGAACAAGAACTTCGAGGTGCCCCGCGAGCAGGTGCTGGCGCAGTCGCCGGATCTGGTGATCTCGACGTGGGCGGGCGGGTTCGACGACAAGATCGGCTCGATCAGCCAGGACGAGCTGGCCAAGGCCGGTATCAACAGCTTCGTGCCGCCGTCCAACTGCGCCAACGGGGCGACCTCACCACGTCCCGAGGATGTCACCAAGTACGCGAAGCGGACGGTCGAGTCGTCGTTCGATCTGTTGACCCAGCTCGGGGAGATCTTCGACGTCCAGGGCAAGGCGGCGCAGGTCGTGCAGGAGTCGCGCACCGCGCTGGCCGCGCTGCCGTCCCCGGGGGGAGAGCGTAAGCGGGTGCTGGCCGCCTATCCGAGCATGGGGTCGGCGATGGGGCTGACGACGCCGGCGGTGTTCGGCGGTGGGATCTTCGACGACATCATCACCCGGGCCGGCGGCGTGAACGCGTTCGGTGGTCTGACCGACCAGCAGCTCGGCGCGATCAATGTCGAGGCTCTGGCCGCGGCGAACGTGGACGTGCTGGTGATCGGGCTCTATCAGCCCGACGACGACGCCAAGAAGTTCGCCGAGCAGTTGTTCGCGCAGTTCCCGCAGTGGCCGGCGTCGAAGACGAAGACGTACACCTCGGTGTCCGACAGCTTCTATCTCGGGCCGCTGAACGCGGTCGCGGTCAAGCGGATCAACGATGCCGTCCGCGCCGCCGGCTGAACAGGTCCGGCGGACGGGCCCGGCGGCGGTCCGCGCCCACCTCATCCCCGATGGCGCTTTCCCGCTGCTGATCGTGCTCCTGGCCGGCGCAGTCGTGCTGGCCGCGGCCGTCGCGACCGCGATCGGCACGGTGCCGGTTCCGCTGGCCGATGTGGGCGCGGTGACCTGGGCCCACCTCACACCCGGCGACTCCGAGCAGAACCTGCTCTACGACCAGATCGTGTGGGACTTCCGGGTACCGCGGGTCCTGCTGGCCGGAATCGCCGGGGCAGGCTTGAGTATCGCCGGAGTGTGCCTGCAGGCGTTGGTGCGCAACCCGCTCGCCGACCCCTATCTGCTGGGGATCTCCTCGGGCGCCTCGGTCGGCGCGGTCCTCGCGCTGACCTTCGCGCCCGCGGTGATCGCCGGGCTGGGGGTGGCCGGTGCGGCTTTCGCCGGGGCGCTGGCCAGTGTGGCGCTGGTCGTGGGCCTGGCTCAGCGGGCCGGGCGGGTCGCTCCCGGGCGGCTGATCCTGGCCGGTGTGGCGGTCGGCTACCTGGGTTCGGCCGTGACCAGCTACATCCAGTTGCAAGCGAACCCGTCGGAGTTGCGGGGCATCATGTTCTGGTTGCTCGGCTCGGTGGCCTCGGCGTCCTGGAGCGACATGTCCGCGCCGGCTGTCGCCTTGTCGTTCTGCCTGCTGTGGCTGCTGGTCGACGGCCGCCGGTTGAACGCGCTGACGATGGGGGAGACGTCGGCCGCCGGCCTGGGGATCGACGTCAACCGGCTGCGGCTCGGGCTGCTCGCCGCGGCATCACTGCTGACCGCGACGATCGTCAGCGTCGCCGGGGGCATCGGCTTCGTCGGGCTGCTGGTGCCGCACGCCGTACGGTTGCTGGTCGGACCGGACCACCGGCGGGTGGTGCCGGTGTCGCTGCTGGTCGGCGCGCTCTTCCTGATCCTGGTCGACCTGCTGTCGAGAACCATTGACCGGCCCAACGAGCTGCCGATCGGCATCTTCACCGCAGCCATCGGCGCGCCGTTCTTCCTGTGGCTGCTGCGCAGCCAGTCCGGTGCCGTCCGGTGAGGGTCACCGCGACCGGCGTCTCGGTGAGCATCGACGGCACACCGATCCTGGACCAGGTCTCGCTGACCGCCGCGACCGGCCGCATCACCGGGCTGGTCGGGCCGAACGGATCGGGCAAGAGCACCCTGCTGCGCTGCCTCTACCGAATCCTCCGTCCCCAACAGGGCGCGGTGCTCATCGGCGACGACGACGTCTGGCGGATCCCCGCACGCCGGGCCGGTCAACTGCGGGCAGTGGTGGCGCAGGACCAAGAGCTGGACAACGACTACAGCGTGCAGAGCATCGTCGCCATGGGCCGGATCCCGCACCAGCGGCTGCTCATGCGGGAAAGCTCCGCCGACCGTGCCATCGTGGACGAAGCGCTGGCCCGGGTCGGCATCGCCTGGGCACAGGACCGGCGGTTCTCCACGCTGTCCGGCGGCGAACGCCAACGTGTCCTGCTCGCCCGCGCGCTGGCCCAGCAGGCTCCGGTCCTGCTGCTCGACGAGCCGACCAACCATCTGGACATCGGCGCCCAGTTGGAACTGCTCGACCTGGTCCGCGAGCTCGGACTCACCACCGTGGCCGCTCTGCACGACCTCGACCACGCGGTGGCGTACTGCGACGCCGTCGCCCTGCTCGATCAGGGCCGGATCGTCGCCGCCGGTGAACCCCTGGCCGTGCTCACCCCGGACCGCCTGGCGGCCGTCTTCGGTGTACGGGCGGCAGTGACCACCCATCCCCTCACCGGCCGTCCGCACCTGGTGTTCGCCACGAGTGCGTCGCGGCCCGGTTCTGAAAGGAGCACTCACGATGAGCACGCAAACAACGCCCGGTGAGCCCGTCCCCGACGCCCGGATCACCACCCCGCTCGATCCGCCCGCGAGCGGCACCGTCACCGTGGCGTTTCTGATCTCGCCGCAAGCAGAACTCGTCGACTTCTCAGGGCCTTGGGGTGTGTTCGAATACGTTCACCTCGACGACGGGTCCAACCCGTTCACGCTCTACACGGTGGCAGCCACGACCGAACCCGTCCGCATCTCCGGCGGCATGGTCCTGGTGCCCGGCCACGACGTCGAAAGCGCCCCCACACCGGACATCGTGGTCGTCCCAGCCATGGACATGGAGCAGGTCGCCCCCGAGGCGCTGGACTGGCTGCGGCGGGTGCATCAAGACACCGCCGTGACCATGTCGGTCTGCAACGGATCCTTCGTGCTCGGGCAGGCCGGTCTGCTCGACGGCAGGACCGCGACCGCCCACCACGCCGGCTACAACGCCCTTCGAGCCTTGTTTCCCGACGTCACTGTCATCCGCGGGGTGCGTTTCGTCGAGGACGGCACAATCGCGACCGCCGGTGGGCTCACCTCCGGCACCGATCTGGCCCTGCGTGTCGTCGAACGTTACTTCGGCCGGGACATCGCCGGCCGGACCGCCACCTACCTCGAATACCAGGGCACGGGCTGGATGCACCCCGGCAGCAACGGACAGTTCGCCGACCACACAGCGAGTGCACCGGGACAGCCGGTGTGCCCGGTCTGCGAAATGCCGGTGTCACCCGACACCCCGCTCACCCACGACCACGACGGAAGCACCTGGTATTTCTGCAGCGAGTGGTGCCAGGAACAATTCCAGACCGCGCCGCAACAATTCAGCGGCGCAACTCACTGACCCCCCTCCGCGCCGATGTCGCTGTTCAGCAGGACGGTCCTCGACGCCGACCCGATCACAGGCCACAGGGTCGTGGTCGACCACGCAGAACGAAGGAGTGGTGACATGCAGGTCGCCATCGTTGTCTATCCCGGGTTCACCGCGCTCGACATCCTCGGCCCGTACGAGGTCCTGGGCCGTCTGCCGGACACCGAGGTCGTCTTCGTCGCGGAGGAGCCGGGCCTGATAGACAATGATCTCAAGAGCCTGTCGATCAACGTGGCCGCGACTCTCGACGACGTGCGCGGCCCCGACGTCATCCTCATAGGAGGCGGTCCGGGCCAGGCGCAGCAGATGGCTGACGGCCGGTTGCACGAATGGCTGCGAACCGTCGACCGGACCAGTGCGTGGACCACGTCGGTCTGCACCGGCGCCTTCGTCCTGGCCGCCGCTGGGCTGCTCGCCGGCCGCCGGGCGACCACGCACTGGGCCGGTCTCGACATGCTCACCCAGTTCGGGGTCACTCCGTCGAAGGAGCGCGTCGTCATCGACGGTCACTACGCGACCGCGGCCGGGGTTTCCGCAGGCATCGACATGGCATTGACCCTGGCCGGCCTGATCGCAGGCGACGACGTGGCCCAAACCGTGCAGCTGATCATCGAGTACGCACCGGAGCCGCCCTTCAAGGCCGGCTCCGTGGACTCCGCCCCCGCCGCAGTGGTGCAGAACGCGCGAAGGATGCTGTCGGCCTGAAACGATTAGCGGACCGTGGCCAGAAAGTGTTCCTCGAGGCTACCGGCAGGCGATGCGGACCTCCGACTTAGCCGGTAGCGGTCCGGGCTGGTCCGCAGTTCGCGTTGGAAGTGGGCACGCAGTGCGGTCACCGAGCCGTGGCCGCTGCGCTCGGCGACGGCGGTCACCGGCAGGTCGGTGGTCTCGAGCATCGGCCAGGTCAGCAGCAGTCGCTGCTCGTGCAGCCAGGCGAGCGGCGCGCTGCCGGTCTGTTCCCGGAAACGCCGGGTGGGCGTACGGACGCTCACCCGGGCGTGCCGGGCGATGTCGGCCACCGTGACAGGCTCGCCCGCGTGCTGCGACAGCCAGGCCAGGGTCGGTGCCAGCGAGCCGTCGCTGCCGGCCGGGACGTGATCGATGAACTGGGCCTGGTCGCCCTCGCGACTGGGCGCCATCACCACGACCCGGGCAGTCCGCGCGGCGACCGCAGCGCCGCCGCCGAGAATTCAGGTCCCAGAGCCAGGCCCGACTGGATCGAGCAGAGCACGCGGGAGAAGGTCACGTTACTGGCCGACGTGGTGGCGGGCGCCGACCAACTCGCCGCCGAGGGCTGCCATGACCTGTTGTTGCCGGTGCGGATCTGTGAACGGTCATCGTCGTAGGTGACATCTCGCACCCAGTGGATCTGTTCTCGATCGACCGGTGTCCGCGGGTCCACGCGGCCGGCTGCGCCGGTTTGGTCTGATGGACCTGCAGATCGGTGATGGCGTAGACGGTCTCGTTGGTGAAGCGTTTCGGCTCGTCGAGCCGTCGTCGGCGACGTCGGATCTGGATGGCCTGGGCGGCGTTCGGGAAGTCGATGCCGGTGGAGACGGTCAGGATCTTCAGGGTGCGGATCTCGCCTCGGCCGTGCCCGCGGTCGTCGTCGCGGGTAGCGCCCGGGATCGCCTTCCACGGCAGGCCGGCGAGTTGTTTGTACAGGCAACCGAGGCGCTTCTACCGTGATCCACTCAGGCTGGACACCATCACGACGTTGCCGAGGCACTGGGAGGCGATGGCGGTAGCGCGGCGATTCAGTCGCAGGTTCGAGCCGCTCGTGCGGGGCGCCAGGCCGGACCGCACTGACCTCGTCGAGATGTTGGTATTGCTGGTCGGCGAGTTCGAGGTGGAGAGACCTCAGGTATGACCACAAAATCGTCCCGTTGATGCTCGAGTAGTCGGCCGAGCATGGTTTCGGCTTGTCCGTCTTGGTTGATGTTGGAGGTGTCGAACGTGGTGCCGCCGGCGGCGACGTAGGCCTCGAAGATCTGCCGTGAGGCCGCGGGGCCGACCTGGCAGTCGATGACTCCAGCCACCTCGAGGACGCTGAAGCACAGGCGATGCGACTTGGCGCCGTCAAAGAGCAACGACAACCCGAACCGGAACGCTTCCGCGTCCTGCGCGACCCGGCCGGCCACCCGTTCTGCCTCCGGCGCTAACCGGCTGCGCTGTCCCTCGCACCGCGAGGCGCGCCAGTGGCCTCAGCCGACACCACGGCGAGGAAGCGGGAGGTCCGGCTCCCGCGGCGAGCGGGTTGGTTCGGGCCGCATGGCACCGTCCGGCTTCCCCGCACGAACCCTGCCGCACTGGCACTCAATCGCCTGCAGACCCGCCGGGCGGTGCGGCGACCGGGCGGATAATCTCCCCGCGTCGATGCCGGGCTGGGAGGAGCGGCCGGACTGGGCCGGGCCGTGCATCGCGGGTTCGGGCTCGGTCTGCGGCAATCGGGTCATGACGGTTGCCGCTTCGATTTCCGCTCGGGCAGTCTGGGGTACTCGGACGCGACTTCGGCGCCGAGAAGGAACACGGATGCGGCCAGGTAGAGGAAGAACATGAAGGCGACGACGGTGCCGAGTGGACCGTAGACCTTGTTGTAGTTGCCGAAGTGCGAGATGTAGAACGAAAAGGCGTACAGCAGGATTTCGAATCCGACGCCGGCGGTTGCGGCTCCCCACCAGAGGTCGGATGTCTTGTTGGGCCTGGCGGGGACGAATCGCATCAGGCCCAGGAACGTGAGGGTGACCACAAGTAGGGCGAGCACCACGGTGAGGCCTTGGACCAGGGGCCCGGCGAGCGGTGCCAGCACGGCGGGCAGGTGCTGGGTCCCGCGCTGCGCGAAGCTGGTCAGCAGGGTCACCCCGAACGCGGAGGCCAGCAGCAACGTGGTGCTGACCACCAGCACGACGTCGACGAGCTTGCCACGCAGGAATGGGCGGCCCTCGTCGGTGTCCCAGGCGACGTTCAGAGACGTGCGGATGGCTGCCATCATGCCGGTGGCCGACCAGAGAACGCCCAGCAGGCCGAACAGCCCGAGTGCGCCGGCGCGTCCACCGATGGAGACCAGCAGGTCGTACAGTTGGGCGCGGCCCTGGTCATCGAGGGGAATGACCTTCATGATGGCGCTTGTTACCGTTTCGCGGGCTTGGTCCGTGCCGGTCAGTAGGCCCAGCACTCCTACGCCGGCGATAGCCAGCGGAAAAAGGGAGAACACCACGTGGTACGCGATCGCGGCGGCCATCTGCGGGCAGTGGTCGTCAAAATACTCCCGGACGGACCGCGATATCAGCAGACCGCTACGGCGGACCTCGGGAATGGTCCACAGCCGGTGCAGCCCGTCCCGTAGCTTTGACGTCACCCGTTCGTACCGTCGGCGACGTCTGATGTGACCTCCTCAGTGTCACGTGGGACGGCTGGGCCGAGCCGCTAGCGCAGGCATTACCCGGCGTTGCGGTAGGCAAACGTCTCCGGTCGGCCATCGCCCCGGGCGGGTGGCGACTACTCATCGCCCCGGCGGCGGGGCTTCCGCCCATTTCGTCAGTGGTGCGGCGGGCACTTCGCGGGAACTGCCCGCGAGACAGACTCACAACGGAATCCGGCAATCAATTTTTACCGCAGTCTTGGGCGACACGCGTAGACGGAGTTCCGCTCGCCGGCGCTTCTGGGCGTCGGCGCCGCTGAGGAGGATCGAGCGAAGTAAGGCGTCCGTTTCGGGATGGTCAGCTCGCGGGCTCCTCGGCCTTCGGGGACGCCGATTCCTGCCGGTCGGTCACCTCCGTCTCCGGTTGCCGCGTCCCGCTGTCGGGACCCGGCCGGTCCGTGGGACGGCCGTCTTCTTTGTCGACGCCCGGTGGCTCGCCCGTACTCGTCGGGTCGGGTTCCGGCTGGCGGTAGCCGAGAACGGCGTGGTATGCCACCGCGCACACCGGCACGGCGATCAACGCCCCCGCGATGCCGCCGACGAGCGTGCCGGCGGTGACGGCGAGCAGGGTGACCACGGGATGCAGCCGGACGGCGCGCCGCATGATGATGGGATGCAGCAGGTTGCCCTCGGCCTGTTGCACGATAATGACGGCACCCAGGACCAGCAGCGCGTCCCCGGTTCCGTTGGTGACCAGGGTGACCAGGGTGGCGGCGGCCCCCGCGACGGTGGCACCGACGACCGGTACGAACGCCGACAGGAACGTCAGCACGGCCAGTGACAGCGCGAGCGGGACGTGCAGCAGAAAGAGCGCCGCCCCGATACCCACCGCATCGACGGCGGCGACCGCCACGATCCCGTGAGTGTAGGAGCTGAGGGTGTGCCAAGCGGCCCGACCCGCCCGATTCACGTCGGTCCGGTGGGCGGCGGGAGTCAGCCGGGTCAGCCACGTCCAGATCTGCTCGCCGTCGCGGAGGAAGAAGAAAAGCAGCACGATCGCGAGCAGGATCGCCGCCAGGGTTTGCGTGGCGGTGGTGACACCCGCGTAGGGGCTCGGCAATGCGCTGCGCAATCCCTGCACCACTCGTGCCGTGATGTCGTCCAGGCGGCTCTCGTTTAGCCCGGGCAGGGTATCGAGCGTCTGCCGCACCCGTTCGGCGCCCTGCACGACTTGGGCCTGCAGGTCATCGAGTTGGTTCGCGGCGCGTCGGCCGATGAGGTACGAGGACCCCCCCACGACGGTGAGCAGGGCGATGACACCGGTGAGCGCCGCCAACGACTTCGGCAGAACTGTCCGTTTCAGTGGCCGAACAAGCGGGCCGATCAGGGCGGTCAGCAGCAGGGCCGCGATGATCGCCATGGTCATCGGCGCTACTGTGACGAGCACGCGTACTGCCAGGTAGGCCGCAACCGCGAGGACCACCACCGCGGCGACCGCCTTGGCGGTACGGAGAAGCAGCCGGTAGGCGCTACTGGCCGCCGGTTCCGTCGGTGCGGTCATGCCGGGCGTCGTCGATCCGCGTCGAATCGTCGGCCGGTCCCGGGACAGTATGGTGGTCGGCGCATGGACTCGCGCTTTCCCCTATACCTTCGGGACAAACGTCGGGCCACTAGTAGTCGTCGAGATGTCACCTCAGCCCGCCCTGGGGTCAGCGTGAGGAATCGAGCTTGCGGGCGTCGACGTCGAGCAACTCGCCGTTGCGGGGCGGCTCGGTGCCGCCGGCGCCGGTAGCGAAGTGGAACGGCAGTCCGGCGGCGATGGACGGCCGTGGCTGGTCCATGAGCTGGAAGTGCAGGTGCGGCTCGCTGAAGTTGCCGGAGTTTCCGCAACGCGCGATCTGCTGTCCTTCCATCACCGTGGCGGGGGAAGGACGCCGCGGTCGTCACTGGCATAGACGGCGCGTGTCGCCAGCCGGACCGCGGCGCCCCGCACAGCCCCGATCCCGCCCGCGTGCAGCAGGGCTGCGCGGGCGGCGTTGCTGCCGGGACCACCGTGTACGCCGCCGCCCGGGTGCGCGCCGGCGCTGGCCAGATAGAGTCGCCGGATCGGGGTTTCCGCTCGGCCCAGTCCCGCAACGGGCCGGAAGACCAGTTCCTGATACAGCTTGGTAGTGCCTCCGTTGAGAGCGCCGCCGACGAGGTTGGCGTCGTCAGCGGCGAGGCTGCCGGGAGTTTGTATGAGCCTGTCGACGATGCGATCGTCGAACCCGGGGGCGTGCCGTTCGATGAGGGCTTGGACCGCGTCCGCGTGGTGCTGTAATGCGGCTTCGTCGCCGGCCAGGCCGCGTGGAAGGTGGGTGTAGGCCCATACGACCTCGGTGCCGCGCGGGGACCGGCTGGGGTCGGCTGTCGTCATTTGCCCAAGCAGGATGAACGGGCTTTGTGGCATGCGTCCGGTGTTCAGGGCGGTGGCGAAGTCGCTGAGCCCGGTGAGGTCCGCGCCCAGGTGCACGGTTCCGGCGGCAGCCACCGAGGGCGTGGTCCAGGGGATCGGCCCGGACAGCCGCCAGTCGATCTTGAGGGTGGCGGGGTCCCAGTCGAAGCGTCGCAGGTCGGTCAGCAGCCGGGCGGGCAGGTGGCCGGCGCCGACCAGGTTCAGGTAGAGCCCGGGGGCATCGACGTCGGCGAGCACCGCCTGCCGGGCTGTCACGGTGCGTCCGTCGGCGGTGCGTACGCCGTAGGCCGCGCCGTGGCGGATCAGGATCTGCTCGACCGGGATGCCGCAGCGCAGTTCACCTCCGGCGGTCAGTAGCCGCCGGACCAGTGCGTCGGTGAGTCGGCCGGAGCCGCCGGCCGGGACGGGGAAGCCGAAACGCTGACCGACCATGGTCATCAGCCAGCCGAACAGGGCGCTGCCCGGTTCGTCGGGGGTCATGTCGGAGTGCAGGGCGGTTCCGGCCAGCAGCAGCCGGGCGCCCTCACCATGGAATTGTTCCTCGCCGAGGCGGCGCACGGGCAGGGTCGCAAAGCGGGCGAATCGCAGGGTGTCCGCAATCCGCATCCGTCGCAGCAGGTCCGCTGCGGCGCGGACCGGCGGGAACGGTGTGAACAGGGCGGCCAGTACCGCGTCGCTGACCCGGTCCCACCGATGCACCAGGTCGCGCCAGACCGCGCCGTCTCCGTGGTGGAACGCATCAACCGACGTCGCTGTGGTGTCCAGGTCTCGGGACAACACCGCCACCCGGTCGTCGGGCAGCACGTGAGCCAGCACGGCGGGAGCGTGAGACCAGGACAGCCCATGTTCGTGCAGGCCCAGGCCGCGCAGCACCGGTGAGGCGGCGCCGAGCGGGTAGAACGCGCTGAACAGGTCGGTGGTGTAGCCAGGCCCGAAGACCTCGGCCGAGCGGACCGCGCCGCCGGGGGTGTCGTTGGCCTCGAGGACCAGCACGTGCCAGCCGGCGTCGGCCAGCAGGTTCGCGGCGACCAGCCCGTTGTGTCCGGCTCCGACGACGACTGCGTCGTAATCGGACCGGACGCGTGAGCGACGAGGGGAAGTCATGCCCCACCGCCTTCCCCGGATCGCCTGGCTGACACGTTGCCGCCCGGACAGAAGCCCGGCAGCAGGAAAGGCCCGCACCTGGTGCCGTGTGCCGGTCGCATCCCCGATCTATTCGTGGCGATAGCTGGTGCCGCCGTCGGACTCGGCGCTCAGCGGGCGGGCGCCGCCTTCGGGTGGCCCCGCCTCGGATTGGCGGGCGGCGGCGAGTTGTGGGAACTTCGCGTCGAAGGCGGGCCGTTCGGAGCGGATGCGGGGCATCCGGTCGAAATTGCGGAGCGGCGGCGGGCAGGAGGTCGCCCACTCCAGCGAGTTGCCGTATCCCCAAGGATCGTTGACGCTCACGGTCCGCCCGACCCGGTAGGAGTGCCACACGTTGTAGAAGAACGGCAGCATGGATGCGCCGAGGATGAACGAGCCGATACTCGAGATCGTGTTAAGGGTCGTGAATCCGTCGCCGGCGAGGTAGTCGGCGTAGCGGCGGGGCATGCCCTCGGCGCCGAGCCAGTGCTGGACCAGGAACGTGGTGTGGAAGCCGATGAAGGTCAACCAGAAGTGGACCTTGCCGAGCCGGTCGTCGAGCATCCGGCCGATCATTTTCGGAAACCAGAAGTACACGCCGGCGAACACCGCGAACACGATCGTGCCGAACAGCACATAGTGGAAGTGCGCCACGACGAAGTACGAGTCGGTGACGTGAAAATCGACCGGCGGGGATGCCAGCAGCACCCCCGTCAGCCCACCGAGCAGGAACGTGACCAGGAAGCCGAGGCAGAACAGCATCGGGGTCTCGAAACTGAGCTGCCCGCGCCACATGGAGCCGATCCAGACGAAGAACTTGATACCGGTCGGCACCGCGATCAGATACGACAGGAAGCTGAAGAACGGCAGTAGCACCTGCCCGGTGGCGAACATGTGATGCGCCCACACACTCATCGACAGCGCCCCGATGGCCAGGGTCGCGCCGACCAGACCCTTGTAGCCGAAGACCGGTTTACGGCTGAAGACCGGGATGATCTCGGTGATGATGCCGAAGAACGGCAACGCCACGATGTACACCTCGGGGTGACCGAAGAACCAGAACAGATGCTGCCACAGCAGTGGCCCGCCGGTCCCCGCGTCGAACACGTGCGCGCCGAGGATCCGATCCGCGGCCAGCGCCATCAGCGCGGCGGCCAGGAACGGGAAGACCAGGATCACCATGAGGCTGGTGACCAGGATGTTCCACGTCATGATCGGCATCCGGAACATCGTCATTCCGGGCGCGCGCAGGGTGAGGATGGTGGTGATCATGTTGACGGCGCCGAGAATCGTGCCGACCCCGGAGAGGGTCAGGCCGACGATCCACATGTTCGCGCCGACCCCCGGCGAGTTCGCCACACCGCTCAACGGGGCGTAGGCGGTCCAGCCGAAATCAGCCGCACCGCCAGGGGTGATGAAACCACCGATCGTGATCAGCCCGCCGAACAGGTACATCCAGTAGGCGAACGCGTTCAGCCGGGGAAACGCGACGTCCGGGGCGCCGATCTGCAAGGGTACGACGTAGTTGGCGAACGCGAACACGATCGGGGTCGCGAACAGCAGCAGCATGACCGTGCCGTGCATGGTGACCAGCTGGTTGTACTGCTCAGGGGAGAGGAACTGCAGGCCGGGCCGGGCGAGTTCGGCCCGCATCAGCAGCGCCATGAACCCGCCGATCACGAAGAACCCGAACGCGGTAGCCAGATAGAGGATGCCGATCTGCTTGGCGTCGGTGGTTCGCAGAATGCGAGCCAGGAACGAGCCACGCCGTCCGTAATGCACGGGCCAGCGGCGGGCCTGCACCGGTCGCGGTTGGACAGTCGTCACAGGTTCCTCCAAAGCCGGGGTCAGCGCGACAACGTGCCGAGAGTGACCTTGACGTCGGTGACGGTGCCACCGCGGTTGAGTCCCAAGGTCACGACCGTGCCGGGTTTGACGGCGCGCAGCGCCGCGTAGACGTCGCCGACGGTCGCGACCGGGGTGGTGTTGAACCGCACGATCACGTCACCGGCGCGTACCCCGGCCGCAGCGGCGGGGCCCCCGGTGGGTACCTGACGCACCAAGGCTCCGTTGGTGACCTTCATGCCCAGTGCCTGCGCCGTGTCGGCGGTGAGCTCAGCCAGAGCGACGCCGAGGTACGGGTGGTCCACCGAGCCTGAGGACAGCAGCTGGTCGGCGACGTCGGTCACGGTGCTGGACGGAATCGCGAAGCCCAGTGATACCGCGCCCGCCGACGGCGGAATGTAAGCCTCGTTCAGGCCTACGAGGCGGCCCTGGCCGTCGATGAGGGCACCGCCGGAGTTCCCCGGCGATATCGCGGCGTCGGTCTGGATCAGATCGACCAACGGGCGGCCACCGGTCGTGGAGGCCGGTATCTGCCGGCCGACGCCGGAGATGATGCCCTGGGTCACCGTGTTCTCGAAACCGAGTGGACTGCCGATCGCCAGCGCCGTCTCCCCGGGGCGAGGCAGCTCCTGCCGCACCGCCACCGCCGGTAGCCCCGAGCGCTGGACCTTGACGACGGCGAGGTCGGTGAGCTCGTCGCTGCCGGTGACCTGTCCGGCGATCTGGGTGCCGTCGGCGAAGGAAACCTGCACCTGTGTGGCAGAGCCGACAACGTGGGCGTTGGTGACGATGACACCCCCGGCCTGATAAACCACGCCGCTGCCGAGTCCTTCGCTGGTCTTGATGGTGACGACCGACGGTTCCACGCGGGCGACCACGTCGACCACGGCGGTCGAACCTGCCGTGGCCGACGTGGCCGGTGGTGTGGACGACTGTGCTGCTGCCGGGGACTTGCCGGTGCACGCCGCCACACCAAGCAGTACGACGGTAGTGGCGGCAAGGGCCAGGACGGGACGTTTCATGATCGGTCTCCTTGCCACACCCTCACAGGGGTGTTGTCAGGCGGTACGCCACTGCTCGGCGTCGGCGTGGCGGAAGGTCAGCCCGTTACCGGGCGCCTGCCGGTTGGGTGTCACGGTGCCGCCGGTGGCGGTGCCTGCGCCGTCGAAGAGCATCTGTTCGATGCGTACGTGGTCGTGGAACCATTCCAGGTAGCGCAGGTTAGGGGTGGCGGCAGCCACGGCGAGGTGTTGGTGCGGGGCGCAGTGCCCGGAGACCTCGAGGTTGTGTGCGGCGGCGACCGCGGCCGCGCGCTGGAACTCGGTGATGCCGCCACAGCGGGTGACGTCGATCTGCAGGCAGTCGACGTAGGGGGTCATGCGGGCGAAGTAGACCAGGTCCCAGCCGTACTCCCCGGCAGCGACATCGGCCGCGACCGCGTCACGGACCAGGCCGAGGCCGTCGAGGTCGTCGCTGCTAACCGGTTCCTCGTACCAGCGCACGTCCAGATCGGCCGCCGCGCGCATGACCCGGATCGCTTGTTTACGCTGGTAGCCGCCGTTCGCATCGACGTACAGCTCGGCGTCGCCGATGCTTTCGCGGGCTGCCGCCATCCGCGCGAGGTCCCGCTCGACCCGGGTTCCCCAGGACTCGCCGATCTTGATTTTGACGCGAGGGATGCCTTGCTCGTGGACCCAGCCGCAGAGTTGGGCGTGCTGGCGGCCGGCGTCGTAGGTGGTGAAGCCGCCACTGCCGTAGACCGGCACGCTGGTCCGGGCGGCGCCGAGCAGCCGGGTGAGCGGGATCTCGAGCAGCCGGGCCTTGAGATCCCACAGTGCGTTGTCGACGGCTGACAGGGCGAGACCGGCCACACCCTGGCGGCCGGCGTTGCGTAGCTGTCGTTGCATGGCGGTCCATGCTGCGGGCACGTCGATGGGGTCGAGGTCGGCGACGGTGTCGGCGAGCATGCCGGTCACCACCGCGGTGGTGGCGGCGGGCCGTAGGTCCAGCCGATCCCGGTGACCTCGCCGGCGGTGGCTTCGACCAGGATCAGGGTGGTGCTGTTCCAGGCGAGGGTGCCGTCGCCTTCGGGTGTGTCGGTCGCGATGGTGTAGGCGGAGGCGGTCAGCGTAACCATCGGCGCACCCCCCAACCGACCGAGGCGAGCAGGCCCGCACCGACCGCGGCGGTGGTCAGCAGGCGGACCGTTCGTGAAGGTGTGGCCGGCCGGTCGGCCCACTGCTGTTCCGGGACGCTGTGGCCGTGGTCGCCGTTCAGCCCGGCGGCGAGCAGTTCGGCAAGGTGTACGCCGCGCCGGCCGGCGGCGTCGCTCTGCTGGATCTGGGTGCGGCAGCTGAACCCGTCCGCCATGATCACGTCAGTGTCGGCGGCGTCGCGGACGGCGGGTAGCAGCGCCCGTTCGGCGCAGGCTTCGGAGACCTCGTAGTGACCCTGTTCGAAGCCGAAGTTGCCGGCCAGGCCGCAGCAGCCGGAGTCGAGCACGTCCACCGTGACGCCGGCGTCGGTGAGCAGCTTCGTGTCGGCGTCGTAGCCCATGATGGCGTGCTGGTGGCAGTGAGTTTGGATGTGCGCCGTCCGGTCCACGCGAGGCGGTTGCCAACCGGGCGTGTGAGCGGTGAGTAGTTCGGCCAGAGTGACGGTCTGCCGGCGTAGCCGTTCGACGTCCTGATCATGAGGGAACAACTCGGCGGCGTCGCTGCGGAACACCGCCGTGCAGCTGGGCTCGAGCCCGAGCACGAGCGTGCCGGCGCGCAGGTGCGGACGCAGGATTTCCACGGTGCGCATCAGTACGCGTTTGGCGGTGTCGAGTTGTCCGGTGGAGATCCAGGTCAGGCCGCAGCACACCCGCTGGTCGGGGACGATGACCCGCCAGCCGGCGTCCTCGAGGACCTCGACGGCGGCCTTGGCGATGCCGGGTTCGAGGGTGTTGGTGAAGGTGTCCGGCCACAGCACCACCTCGCCGCTCTCGCCATTGCCGCGCGTAGTGCGCCGGTGGTACCAGTGCTGGAAGGTTTCGGCGGCGAACAGTGGGATCTCGCGGCGTACGTCGACCCCGGCTGTCTTCTTGGCCAGCCAGGCCAGGCCCGGGGCGTGCGAGAGCGCGTTGACCAGCCGGGGGGCGGTCGCGGTCACCGCTGCCGCGGCGACGGGAAGCCAGCCCATGGCGTAGTGCGAGCGGGGCCGTAGCCGTCCCTGGTAGTGATGGGACAGGAATTCGGCTTTGTAGGTGGCCATGTCCACGTCGACCGGGCAGTCGGCCTTACAGCCTTTGCAGGCCAGGCACAGGTCGAGGGCGTCCTTGACCTCGTCGGAGCGCCAGCCGTCGCCGATCGCCCCGCCGCGTTCGGTGCCGTCGAGCATCTCGAACAGCATGCGGGCCCGGCCGCGGGTGGAGTGTTCTTCTTCCTTGGTGGCCATGTAGGAGGGGCACATGACCCCGCCCTCGCTCTCGTGGCGGCGGCACTTGCCGACGCCGACGCAGCGCAACACGGCCCGGCTGAAGCTGCCGTCGTCGTCGGGGTAGCGGAAGTGGGTGTCCAGGTCGCCGTGGTGGAAGTCGGCGCCCAGCCGTAATTGTCCGTCGAGAGGGTTGGGGGCGGTGACCTTGCCGGGGTTCATCCGGTTGCCCGGGTCGAAGATCGCCTTGAACTGCCCGAACGCGCGGACCAGATCGTCGCCGAACATCTTCGGCAGCAGCTCGCCGCGGGCCTGCCCGTCGCCGTGCTCGCCGGAGAACGACCCGCCGTACCGCACGACCAGGTCGGCGGCACGTTCCACGAACGAACGGAACGCGGCGATGCCGTCGGGGTTTTGCAGGTCGAAGGGGATCCGGGTGTGGATGCAGCCCTGCCCGAAGTGCCCGTACAAAGACGCCTGCTGGTAGCCGTACTCCTCGTACAGCTTCTGCAGATCCCGCAGATAGGCGCCGAGATCCTCCGGGGCGACGGCGGAGTCTTCCCAGCCGGGCCAGGTGTCCGCCATGCCGGCGACCCGGGCGGTGGCGCCCAGCCCGGACTCGCGGATCGCCCACAGCTGTTTCTCCTTGCCGGGGTCGTCGAAGAAGGTGACGTTCTCGTCCTCGCGTTTGCGACCGAGCCCGTCGAGCATCCGCTGGGCGGCGGCGTCGGCCGCGTCGCGGGTATCCCCGCCGAACTGCACCAGCAGGAAACCGCCGCCCTCGGGCAGGTAGGTCAAGGCGCCGCTGTTGAGGTGCTTGGTCTGTTCGAAGCCGATCAGCTTGTCGTCGAGGCCTTCCAGCGCGACCGGCTGATACTCCAGGACGCCGGGTACGGCGTCGCCGGCCGCCGCGACGTCCGGATAGCCGAGCATCACCGCCGTCCGGAACTTGACCACCGGCACCAGCCGCAGCCGAGCGCGAAGAACGGTGACACAGGTGCCTTCGGTGCCGACCAGCGCCTGCGCGACATGGAAATTTCTCTCCGGCAGCAGGCTGTCGAGGTTGTAGCCGGAGACCCGCCGGGGAATGTGCGGATAGCGGGTGCGGATCTGTCCCAGGTATTCGTCGCGCAGCGCACGTAGCTGCTGGTAGACCTCCGCCTGCCGACCGCCGGCCTTCACGATCTGCGCGTACTGGTCGTCGGAGGTCTCGCCCACCCATATCCGGGTGCCGTCGTAGAGCAGCACCTCCAGCTCGATGATGTTGTCGACGACCTTGCCGGTGCGCTGCGCGGTCGCCCCGCACGAGTTGTTGCCGATCATCCCGCCCAGGGTGCAGTGATTGTGGGTGGCCGGCTCCGGCCCGTATTCCAAGCCGGTTTCCTCGAGCTGCTTGTTCAGCAGATCGAGGACGATGCCGGGCTCGACCACGCAGGTCCGCTGGTCGGTGTCGACCTCGCTCAGCCGGTGGCAGTACTTCGACCAGTCGATGATCACGGCGACGTTGGTGCATTCGCCGGCCAGGCTGGTGCCGCCGCCGCGGGAGGTGATCGGTGCGCCGTAGCGACGGCACACCGCGACGGCGGTCGCGCCGGCCTCGATCGTGCGGGGCACGACGACCCCGATCGGGACCTGGCGGTAGTTGGAGGCGTCGGTGGAGTACGCGGCGCGGGACCCGGCGTCGAAGCGGACTTCGCCGTCCACCTCGGCCGCCAGGTCCCGTTCCAGGCCGGCGACGTCGACGGCGCCGGTGTCCGGGACGCGCACGACCGGGTCGGGCAGTTCGACCGTGGTCATGAACGCAGCTCGTTGATCTTGTCGCGGACCACCGTGGCCAGCGTGGCGGCCTTGTGCGGCTGCCCGCGCAGGAACGCTTCGGTGAAGTGTTTCGCCTGCTCGTACTTGACCTTGCCGGGCATCGGCGGCTCGTTCGGATTCACATCCACATCCACCAAGGCCGGTCCGGGATGGGCGAGGGCTTCGGCGATGGCGCCGCGCACGTCGCCGGGCTTGGTCACCTTGACACCGAACGCGCCGCAGCCGCGCGCCCAGGAGGAGAAGTCGGACTCCGGCTGCTTGTGCCGTACCGCGTACTCCGGGTAGCCCAGGATGATCTGCTCCCAGAGGATCTGCCCGTACGAGTTGTTGTTGTTGATGATCACCTTGACCGGCAGTTCGTTACGGACCGCGGTGAGGAACTCGGCCATCAGCATCGCGAACCCGCCGTCACCGACGTAGGCGATGACCTGCCGGCCGGGGAAGGCGTGCTGCATACCGATCGCGTACGGCAGACCCGGCGCCATCGTGGCCAGATTCCCGGACAGGAAGTATTCGCGGCCGCCGCGGATCGTCCAGTGCCGTGCCGACCATGTCGCGATCGTGCCGGAGTCGCAGGTCAGGATCGCGTTGTCGGCGGTCAGGTCGTCGAGGACACCGACCACGTACTGCGGGGCGATCGGGTCGCGGGTCTCGTCCTCCAAGGCCTTCATGTCGGAGCGCCAGGAGTCCATCTCCTTGCCGTACTTGGCCAGGAACGAGCCGTCACCGCCGGTCAGCAGCGGCAGCAAACCCTGCAGCCCTTTCTTCGCGTCCGCGCAGATCGGCACCTCCACCGGCAGCCGCAGCCCGATCAGCGTCGGGTCGGAGTCGATCTGCACGACCCGCACCTTGCCGGGTTCCGGCAAATACTTTCCGTACGGGAAGGACGTGCCGACCATGAGCAGGGTGTCGCATTCCTCCATGGCCTCCTCGCTCGGCTTCGTGCCGAGCAACCCCAGACCGCCCGTGGTGACCGGGTGATCGTCGGGGACGACCGCTTTGCCAGGCAGCGTTTTGACCACCGGCGCGCCCAGCTTCTCCGCCATGGCGATGACCTCGTCACGGGCGTGCAATGCACCGGCACCCACGAAGATCACCGGCCGGCTGGCGGCGTTGAGCACCTCGGCTGCTGCGCGCAGTTCGTCCTCACCCGGCCGCAGCTGCGGGCGGTCCAGATTCGGCAGGCTGACCGGTTTGCTGCCCGGGGCGGGATGCGCGTACGGGTCCTCGTCGACCGCCGCAATCTGGATGTCATTCGGGAACGTCAGATGCGACACGGTCTTCTTGATCAACGCATTGCGGATGGCGAGGTCGACCACGCCAGGCATCTGCTGCGGGTTGGTGATCATCAGGTTGTACTCGGCCACATCCTGATACAACCGGTCCAGATGCACCTCCTGCTGATAGCGAGAGCCGAGTAGCGAGGTCTCCTGCATGCCGGTGATCGCCAACACCGGAACATGATCGAGCTTCGCGTCGTACAAGCCGTTGAGCAGATGAATCGCCCCCGGCCCGGAAGTCGCCGCGCACACGCCCAGCTTTCCGGTCGCCTTGGCGTATCCGGTGGCCATGAACGCCGCGGCTTCCTCGTGATGCACCAGCACGAACCGCAATTGGTCGGCGTGCCGGCGGAAGCCCTCCATCAGCCCGTTGATGCCATCTCCCGGCAACCCGAATACAGTGTCGACCCCCCAGGCGATCAGTCGCTTGGCCAGGCTCTCTCCCACGATCTCCGACATGATTTGTCCTTCATCTCTCGTCGTAATGGGCCGCCTACCCATGTTGCAACCGGGTAAACGAGGGCCAAGCTCTTTATGAGGACGCGGCCCAGCGGCGTACCTGGCCGAACCGCGGTGCCCCGGCGCGACAGCGAGCATGCCGGTAGCTGATGACCACCACGAAGAATCCGACGGCGTACCAACGGCGGACGCGCGGTGCATCACGCCGTCCTCGTCCGGCGTGCCCGCGACACCGCCGCCCGCCGACAGACCCGGCGGCTCCGCCGAGGAGCCCGGCCAGGGCCAGCGACGATCGTCGCCGCCGGGTGAGTGTCGACCGCCGCGAGGTGGGTAAGCGCCTCGTCTGGAGGTTTCCCTGGTGGCACCGAGCTGGCTGACCGCTCTGTCCTGGATCGCGCTCACCGTCTCCGGCCTGTGCGCGGCGGCGATTCTGGCCGACATCTACCTGCTGGGCAACCGCCAGCGCATGCGGATCATGGAAGCGGTCTGGCCCGTCAACGCCCTTTACCTCGGCCCGTTCGCTGTCTGGGCGTACACCCACTGGGGCCGCGCGCAGTCAGTGCGCCGGCCGGGCGACCCGCCGCCGAAGCCACGGTGGGCGACGACCGTCGTCGGGGTCATGCACTGCGGAGCCGGGTGCACGCTGGGCGACATCATCGCGGAGACCGCAATCTTCCTGTTGGCCATCACGGTCGCCGGTCAGGCGATCTGGGCCGAGCTCATCGGCGACTACGTCCTCGCGCTCGCGTTCGGCATCGTGTTCCAGTTCTTCGCGATCGCCCCCATGCGTGGCCTACCGCTGGGCAGAGGACTCATCGAGGCGGCCAAGGCCGACGTCCTGTCGCTGACCGCGTTCGAGGTCGGCCTGTTCGGCTGGATGGCGCTGATGGCGTTCGTCTTCTTCCCCGGCCCGCACCTGCGCCCCGATACGGCCGCCTACTGGTTCCTCATGCAGATCGGCATGGCCCTGGGCTTCCTGACCGCCTACCCGGTCAACGCCTGGCTCATCCGTCGCGGCATCAAGGAAGCCATGTGACTCACCGCCCGGCAGAGAGGCATTCAGCATGCGACGAACAGCATCGGCCGTCCGCGCGGCGGTGGCGGCGTGCGGCAGTGCTGGACAGTGCCGTCGCCGCCGGCTTCGCCGCCACGGCGCCCGTTGCCGCCTTCTTTGATCATCACACCGATGCGGAGGATCCGTTATGACTGAACGTCGTGTGGCCGTGGTGACCGGCGGTTCCGCCGGGGTCGGCCGGGCCGTCGTGCGGGAGTTGGCCGGGCACGGCTGGGATGTCGCCGTGCTGGCCCGTGGCGCCGCCGGTCTCGATGCCGCCGTCCGTGACGTGGAAGAGGCCGGTGGTCGCGGCCTGACCGTGCCGACTGACGTGGCCGACCTCGACCAGGTCCGCGCAGCCGCCCAACATGTTACCGACGAGTTGGGGCCGATCGACCTGTGGGTCAACGACGCGTTCGTGGGTGACCTGCGCTTCTTCTGGGACATTCCCGACGACGAGTATCGGCGGATCACCGAGGTCACCTACTTCGGTCAGGTCAACGGCACCAAAGCGGCGCTGGAGCACATGCGGCCCCGGAACCGGGGCGTCGTCGTCCAGGTCGGCTCCGCCCTCGGCTTCCGCGGCATCCCCCTGCAAGCGGCGTACTGCGGTGCGAAACACGCGGTGAAAGGCTTCACCGAAAGCGTCATCACCGAACTCAAACACGACAAGAGCGCCGTACGGATCTGCATGGTCGACCTACCCGGGGTCAACACGGTTCAGTTCGACTGGAACGCCACCGGCTTCGACGAACACCCCCAGCCGGTCGCCCCGATCTTCCAACCGGAATTGGCGGCCCGCGCCGTCAGGTTCCTCGCCGACCACCCCCGCCGCACCATGTGGGTCGGGGTGTCCACCGCTTACACCATCCTCGGCAACCGCATCGCTCCGTGGTTCCTCGACTGGTACCTGGCCCGCTCCACTGTGCAGGGACAGCTCACCGACACCGACGGCCCCCGCTTCGGCGCCAACGTGTTCGAGCCGAAGGACGACACCACCGACCGAGGATCACACGGCATGTTCGACGACACCGCCCACCACCGCGACCCCTGGTCGTGGGCATCCATGCATCGCATCGCCCTCACCAGTGCCGGCGTCGCCGCACTCGGCGGCGCGCTTGTCGCAATGCGCAGGCGGCGATGAACGACCGCATCAATGGGTTCGCGCCGATCGCCGGCTACGGCATGCTCGGCGACGGCCACACCATCGCTCTGGTCGCAACCGACGGCCGCATCGACTGGTGGGCACTTCCCGCCCTCAACTCACCGCCCGTGTTCGCCGCCCTGCTCGACCCCGACCACGGCGGCCACCTGGCCCTGCAACCCGACGCCCCGTTCACTGCGGCCCGCCGCTACCTCGACGACTCACCTGTCCTTGAGACGACGTACACCACGGACACCGGCACCGTCAGGGTCACCGACGCGTTGACCGTCGGCCGCGCCACACGGCTGCCCTGGACCGAACTGGTCCGCCGCATCGACGGACTCACCGGCACCGTCCCGATGCGCTGGGCCATCCGTCCCGGAACCCGCTTCGGCACCGCCCACCCCTGGACCGAGCACCGGCAGAACACCACCTTGGTCCATTGCGGCGACCAACACCTCGCCCTGCGCCCCTTCGACATCGGCACAGCACAATGTGAGCCGCACACCGTGACCGGCTACTTCACCGCCACGCCCGGCAGCCACTCGATGCTCGCCGTCACCGCCAGCAACGACACCCCGATCTACCTGCCCGATCGCAGACAGCTCGACGACCGGCTCGACGCCACCATCGAGCACTGGCGCGCCTGGACCACCGGCATCACCTACGACGGGCCGTGGCATACCGCGGTCCGCCGCTCCGCCCTCGCACTCAAACTCCTGCAGTACGCGCCGACCGGCGCCATCGCCGCGGCCGCCACCACCTCGCTCCCCGAACGGCTCGGCGGCGACAAGAACTGGGACTACCGCTACATGTGGATCCGCGACGCCGCCTACGCCGTCGACGCCCTTCTGCGTCTCGGATTGCACGCCGAGGTTCAGGCCGCCGTCACGTTCATCCTGCGCTGCGCCCGATCCACCACCCCCGACCTGAAAGTCTTCTACGCCCTCGACGGCACCGTTCCCAGCCCCGAGGAACACATCCTCGACGCGCCCGGTTACCACAACAGCCGGCCCGTGCGCTCGGGCAACCGCGCCGCCGCCCAAACCCAGCTCGGCACCTTCGGAGATCTGTTCGACGCCGTCTGGCGTTACACCGACGCGGGCCACGTCCTCGATCCGCCCACCGGCAGACTCCTGGCCGATCTCGCCGACCGCTGCTGCGACCTGTGGCACACCGAAGACGCCGGCCTCTGGGAGCTGGGGACCAACCGGCATTACACGATCTCCAAAATCGGCTGCTGGGTCGCCCTCGACCGGGCCCTGCGACTGCACGATGCCGGCCAGATCGCCGTCACCCACCCCGACCGGTGGCGCCACGAACGCGACACCATCCATCGATGGGTCGACCGGCACTGCTGGTCCGACCGTAAACAGGCGTACACATTCCATGCCGGCACCGATGACCTCGACGCCGCTGTGCTGCTGTCCGGGCAGACCGGTTTCGACCGCGGCCATCGCCTCGCCGGCACCGTCGCCGCCATCCAGCGCGAACTCGCTGACGGACCGCTCGTCTACCGCTACACCGGCATGAGGAAAGCCGAAGGCGCCTTCCTGGCGTGCTCGTTCTGGCTCGCCTCGGCACTGGCCAACCTGGGCCGCGCCGACGAGGCCACCCTCCAGATGAACGCCGCCGTCGCGCTCACCAGCGATCTCGGCCTGCTGTCCGAACAGATCAGCGGCGACCGCACCATGTTCGGCAACCTACCGCAAGGACTGAGCCACCTCGCTCTCATCAACGCCGCCCATGCAATCGAGGCGCGCCGTCGGCGCGGTCGACGCCAACTATGAGGTGCATCAGCGGGTCAAGGCACCGACGCCGACGGGCGGTCCAGATGCGGTCCTGACGACGATCGCCGACCTGGTGCACTCGCTGGACGCGGCACCGATCGCGGGTTGGGCATCCCGGGTGTCGTACCCGAAGGACAGGTGCTGACAGCGCCCAACTTGCAGGGCTGGCACAAACCCGGACTCTTCGCGGTCGCCGGCTCCGGCTGAACCGCCGGTTCACGGTTCGACGTGAATCCGGTTCCGGGGCCAGCTGTTGTTGACGTACCCCTTGGGGTTCCACACCGATTCCGGGGACTCCGGTTGCAGCGCCCCGGTCGAGTCCCAGGCCCGGGCCACCACTTCGGCGTCCCCGCCCGGCAGTACCAGGGTGGTCTGCCACTGCCGCCAGGCGTTCTCGTCGCTGCGGTTCCCAAGATAGGCCTGCTGCCAGCAGCGGCCGCCGTCGCCGGAGACGTCGACCCGGGCGACGTCGCGGTGTTCCCCGGCCAGGGCGTAGCCACGGACGATCACTGGGCCTGCCGGCACGGTGGCCCCTTTGGCAGGCGACAGGATCGCCGCGTTGAGCGCGATCGGACCGAGGGACAGGCCGTCGCCGGGTTTCGTGGTGGCCGGGTCGGTGTCGGCGGGCAGTAGGCGGTAGGCGCTGGCCTGGAAGTAGTTGTCCGACGGTTCGGTCTGCGCGGTGATGCGTTCGACCCATTTGACGCTCCGGGCGCCGATGTAGCCGCCGACGACGACCCGGACCGGCCCGCCGTGCACCGCCGGCAGTGGCCGGCTGTTCATCTGCCACACCAGTAGTACGTCGGGGCTCAGGGCCTTCTTCCGCGGGATCGATCCGCCGAATGTTTGTGGTGGATCGGCCAGCTGCGACACGTCCGGGGCGGTGAACGCCACGTGGGCGACGGCCTCGGCGAGGCCGGCCGCATGCAGGACGTCGCCGAGGCGTACGCCGGTCCACTCGGCGGTGGAGGTGGCTCCGTCGCGCCACGGATCCTCACCGGGGATGTCGCGTAGGGTGATCAGATCGGCGCGGCGGTTCCCGGCGCACTGCAGCGTCACGGTCAGGGTGCGTGTCTCGAATCGGGTCTGCAGGTCGTGCAGCGACAGTGACAGCGGGGTGCCGACCAGCCCGTCGACCTGCAGGCGCCATGACTGGTGTTCCACCTGGGGCACCGGTCCGTGGTTGCGGCTGTAGAACGCCTCGATCGGCGTCAGGTATTGCTCGGCCAACGTTGCGGAGGTCGGTTCGGCGTTGAACGGTTCCTGCTCATGCACCAGCAGGTCAGAACGCTTGTCCCAGCTCGTCATGGTCAATCCTTTGCCTGGGTCGGCCGACCAACCCGGCCTCGGTTGGAGTTCCGTCGGTTCCTACTTCCCCGATCCTTGCCGTTTTCCCCCTCCAGCGCCTTTTATCCGGTGAAGGTACGCCGTATTGGCCTGCTCGTTCTGGCTCGCCGATGCCCTGCACGCCGTCGGGCGCGGTCGGCAACGTCAGCAAGCTGTAGGCGACGTTCTCCACCCTGCCGGTGTATCGGGCCAGCCCGGACACGATCCGGGTGCTGCACGTCTCCGACCTGCACCTCAACCCGTCCGCCTGGTCGGTCATCGCCACCGTCGTCAAGCAGTACGACATCGATGTGGTCATCGACACCGGCGACATCAACGACTGGGGCTCGCAGATCGAGTCGTCATTCGTCAACCGGATCGGCTCGCTGGGCGTGCCGTGCGTCTACATCCGCGGCAGCCGCGACTCGGTGCTCACCGCCGCGGCGGTCGGCTCCCAGCCCAACGCGATCGTCCTGGAGAACCGGACGACCACGGTCGCCGGGCTGACCATCGCCGGGATCGGCGACCCCCGCTTCACCCCGGACAAGGACACCAGCGCCAAGGCCGGCAGCGTCCCCGACCAGCTCGACACCTCCGGCAATCAGCTCGCCGCCACCATCGCCGGCGCCGCCGAGCCCGTCGACATCGCCCTGGTCCATGATCCGGCGAGCGCCGGGCCTCTCAACGGGGCGACCCCGCTGATCCTGGCCGGGCACCGCCATGCCCGCGAGGGCAGCATCATGCCGGTAGTGCCCGGAAAACCCGAGACCCGGCTGATGGTCGGCGGCTCTGCCGGTGGTGCGGGCCTGCGAAGTCCCGAAAAGGAGACGCCCACTCCGCTCGAGATGTCGGTCCTGGACCTCGACAAGCCCCACGTCCTGCAGGCATACAATGAGATCACCCTCGGCGGTAGCGGTAAGGCCGAGGTCACCATCGAGCGCCACATCGCCGCCTATGACCTGCCCGCCACCGCACCGGAGTCGCCGGCGCCGCCGAGCGCCGGAGCCTCGCCGTCGCCGCAAGCTGTGCCGTCAACGGCCCCGAGCGCCGTGACAACCGCCCCGTCCGCTCCAGGGCGGTAGCAGTCGGCGACGCTGCTGGATACGGCGGATCCCACATCCAGGCCGAGCGTGGTCACGAGTAACGCTAGGGAGAGACATGGCAAGCGAAGCGCTGCTGGTGGCCGGGGTCGATGTGGGGGGCACCAATATCGAGGTCGGATCGGTTGACACCGACCATGTGGTGCATCAGAGGGTGAAGGCAGCGACGCCGACGGGAGGTCCGGAGGCGGTCCTGGCGACCATCGTCGACCTGGTGGGATCTCTGGACGGGGCGCCGGTCGCCGTCGGGGTCGGTATTCCCGGTGTCGTGCACGAGGGCCGTGTGCTGACCGTGCCGAACCTGCAGGGCTGGAGCAGGCCGGTCGAGGTGGGCGCCGCTCTGACCGAGCGCCTGGACCTGCCGGTGGCGTTGGGTAACGACGCGAATGTCGGGCTGCTGGGGGAATGGCTCGCCGGCGCGGCGAAAGGCGGCCGCAACGTGCTCGGGGTGTGGATGGGAACCGGGATCGGCGGCGGGTTGATCATGGACGGGCGGCCTTACTCCGGATCTCGGGGGGCGGCCGGAGAGATCGGGCATGTCGTCGTGCAGGCCGGCGGAGCCTTGTGCACCTGTGGGCGTCGGGGCTGTGCGGAGGCGTACGCCGGGAGACGGTCGATGAGTGGCGTGGTGTCGGCCATGGTCGACGCCGGCTGGCAGACCGACCTCTACGAGATCCAGCAGGACGAGGACAAATCGAAGCTCACGTCGAAGGTCTGGTCGCGCGCTATGGACGAGGGTGACGAGTTGGCCGCGAAGGTCTTCACCACCGGGCTGGAAACCCTGGGAGTGGCGATCGGGTCGACGATCAATCTGCTCGACCTGGATCTGGTGGTCATCGGCGGTGGACTGGCGGAGAAACTCGGCCAGGACCTCGCCGACCGGATCGCCGCCGCGGCGCGGCCGTGGATGTTGCAGCCGAGCCCTGACCTGAGGTTCGTCGTCGCCGAACTCGGCGACGACTCGGGCGTGGTGGGTGCCGCGTCGCTGGGCCGGGCGGCGGTCCTCGCGGGCTGACGCTGCGCGGACCCTCCTCCAGGCGAGGCCTGCCGCGCCGGCCCTGAGGAGCCGGCGCGGCGGGGCATCACTCGCCTTCAGCGTCGCGGCCGCGGGGTTCCTGCGGGCTGCTACTGGCGGTGGCGCCGGGACCGTACGGGCTCTGTTGGTCGGGCGGTACCGGAGCGGTGCTCGGCGCGGGGGCTCTTGCCGGTGGCGCCGTCGGGGCCGTCGCTGTCTTGGACCAGTCGGGTTTCGCCGCTACGGCGCATCTCGGGCTGTTGGACGTTCGGCATGATCGAGGCTCCTTCGGTAGTCGTGATGTGCTGGGGCGGTGAGCGTCGAAGCCGGCGTGTCGATTCCCACCGTCCGTGCGATCACCGTTTCCAGGTTGGAACCGGCCGGCTCCGCGTGCGCTCCTCAAGTGGTATTTCCGTTCCGTTCGCGCCTACCCATGACAGTTGTGTGTCAGCCGCTGCTCGATGTGCTCCGGCGAAGGCAGATGGGTCGCCGTGGCGCCGTCATGAGGTCTCGCGTGTGCGGTGTGCCTGTTCGCGTCCGGTGCGCGTTACCTGGGAACCGGCGCCGCCGGCCAGGTCGGCGTCGGCGGTGCCGTCGTCGGGCGGCGGCGGGCGGCCGGTGCTGCGCCACTGACCGACAACGCACTCGGCGACGGCGACTGCCGGTGCGGCAGTCGTGGGCAGTCGGTTGTCCGTCGAGGCCGTGACAATCCAATGACGGGCGGCTCCTGCCGGAACCCGGTGAGGCCGCGGTTCATCGGGGCCGGGAATCAACGACGGTGCCGGGTGATCGTCACTGCGCCGCGTCGACCGGGGTGTGGCTGGGGAGAGCGGGCAGCAGGCGAGGCGGGCCACGCCCCCGTTGGAACCCATAGGGACACTCCCGGCCAGGAGCAGTCGTTTGACCGATGACACCGGGCCGCCCCGGAAGGAGGGTGAGGAAATGCCCTCGATCGACCACGACCTTCCCTACGCCTCGGCGAAGGAGCAGGTTCCCGACCTGTACGGGGACCCGGCCGGTTCCCGCCCCGCCGTCGTGCTGGTGCACGGTGGCGGCTGGTTCCGCGGTGACAAGTCGAAGGAACAGAAGCTGGCGTCGATCCTGGTGGACGCGGGTTACCTCGTCTTCGTGCCCAACTACCGCCTGGCCCCGGACCACCCGTTCCCGGCCGGCCGCGAGGACGTCCTGGCCACCGCGGACTGGGCCTCTGCCTCCGGGTACGCCTTCGACCGTGACCGGCTCGCGTTCCTCGGCGGCTCGGCGGGCGGCAACCTGGCCGTCGAGGCCGGCCTGGCCATCGGCCGGCCGTCGGCGAGCTGGTCGGGCATCTTCAACCTCGAGGCGTTCGTCGAGGCGACCGACGCCACCGTCGCGGCGACTCCGACCACCCAGGACCTGGACGCCATGCGCAGCGTGGACATCAACCAGACCGGCCGGGATGACGCCTTCCTGCGCTGGTGCATCCTGCAGGAGGTCGGCGGCGACCGGTCCCTGCTGCCTCGCGCCTCGACCGTCCGGCACGCCGTGGCGTCGGCCGGTCCGGTCTACCTGGCCAACTCGCTGGCCGAGTTCGTGCCGGTCAGCGATCCGGTGGCGATGCAGCAGGCGCTCACCGGCGTCGGGGTGGCCAGCGTGCTCCAGCTGATCCCCGGCACCAAACATGCGGAGGGTTACCTGGAGCACGCGGTCGAGGGCACGCTGACCTTCCTCCGGCAGGCTCTGGCATGACCACCGCGGCGGGTACCTGGGCGCCGCTGCGGCACCCCGTGTTCCGGGCGGTCTGGATCGCCGCCTTCGTGGCGAATGTCGGCACCTGGATGCAGACGGTCGCCGGCCAGTGGCTGCTCGTCGAGCAGCACAGTTCCAGTCTGCTGATCTCCCTGGTGCAGAGCGCCTCCAGCGTGCCGGTGCTGCTGCTGGTCATCCCGGCCGGTGTGGTCGCCGACTTCCTGGACCGCCGGCGGCTCCTGCTGGCCACCCAACTGGTGCAGGCGGTGATCGCCGGGATCCTGGCGTTGCTGACCGCGGCCGGGCGCACGTCGCCCGAGGTGCTGCTGCTCTTCACCTTCCTGCTCGGCTGCGGCGCGGCCGCTCAGTTGCCGGCCTACCAGGCGATGGTGTCCGACCTGCTGCCCCGTTCCGAGCTCGGTCCCAGCGCGTCGCTGAGCTCGCTCGGCGTCAACCTCGCGCGCGCGGTCGGTCCGGCCGTCGCCGGGCTGCTGCTCGCCCACCTCGGAGTGCCGTGGCTCTTCGGTCTCAACGCGGTCAGCTTCCTGCTCTTCGGCGCCGCGCTGCTGCTCACCCCGGCCGGCCGGCCGGCGAACAGCTCGGCGATGAAGGCCGCCTCGCTCTCGAGCTTCGAGGCGGGTGGCCGGTACGTCCTGAACTCGCCCGCGGTGCGCCGCATCCTGCTCCGGCTGGTGCTGTTCGCCCTGCCCGCCAACGTGCTGTGGGCGCTGCTGGCGCCGCTGGCCGAGGGCCGTCTGGGACTCGGCGCCGCCGGCTACGGCGTGCTGCTGGGCGCGGCCGGCGCCGGCGCGGTCGCCGGTGCGGTCCTGATGCCGCTGGTGCAGAACCGGCTGTCGGCGTCCGCGAAGCTCACCGTCGCGGGCGCGGTGTACGGCGCCGGGCTGATCGGGCTGGCCCTGACCCGTGACGTCGGTGTGGCGGTCGCCCTGCTGGTGCCGGTCGGCGTCGCCTGGATCGCGGTGATCGCCGGCCTCAACGCCGCCGTGCAGGCGTTCCTGCCGGACTGGGTGCGCGCCCGCGCTCTGGCCGTCTACCAGATGGTGCTGTTCGCGACGTTCGCCGGCAGCGCCGCCCTCTGGGGCGCGGTGGCGACCTGGATCGGGCTGGGCCGCACCTTCGCCGGCGCCGGCATCCTGCTGGTCGCCACGACCGTGGCCGGGGTGTGGCTGCCGTTGCGCCGTACCGACGTCGGCGACCGGACGGCGGTCCCGCCCGGCGTGCTGCCGGAGGCGACGTTCGTCGGCGCGATCTCGCCGGATGACCCGGTGGAGGTGCTGGTCCGGTATCACGTACGGCCGGAGCAACGCGACGACTTCGTCCGGGCGATCGCCGAGCTGCGGACCAGCCGGCTGCGCACCGGCGCGACCCAGTGGGTGCTGCTCGGCGACGCCGTCGAGACGGACCAGCTGGTCGAGCGCTACCGGGTGGCCTCCTGGACCGAGCTTCTCGACCAGCGCAGCAACCGGCAGACGCCATTCGACGAAGAGGTACGCCGGCGCGTCGAGGCGCTCGCCGACACGGTCACGCAGCAGCACCTGCTGACCATCGCCGTCCCGCATCACGTGCACAACGTCGCCCAGCATCTCGGAGAGCCCGCATGACCAGCCTGTTCACCACCGTCGCCGACGTCTTCTGCTTCGTGCCCGACCTGGCCGCCGCGACCGCCTGGTACACCGACCGGCTGGGGGTCCCGCCAGCCCTGCAGGCCGCCCAGCTGGCACGCTTCGATCTCGGCCCGAGCAGCCTGACCCTGCACCGGTTCGACGAGTTCAACACCGGCGGCCCGGGCGGCTGCGTCGCCTACTGGGACGTGGAGGACGTCGACGCGGTGGTCGCCGAATGGGGTCGGCACGGTGCGACCGCTCATCGTGGACCAAAGACGATCATGACCGGCGAGCGGCTCTGCCAGCTGCTCGACCCCTTCGGCAATCTGATCGGCGTCCGGCAAGCGAGCAGGTGACAGTGATCCCGGCCCGGCCCGGCCCGGCCGGGGCCGTGCCGCCGCTGACGGTGACGGCGTCGGTGGCGTTCACGCCCCGGAAAGTCGTTGTCGGAAACCGTGCCACATGTGTGTTGCATCTGGATGATGGTGATCCCTGCCCTCATGCGGGCTGATGATGACTTGGTCATCAATTCGTGTGATCCGCACCGACGTCGATCATTGCTGTAGTGGGTTCAGCGGCGGCGTCCGGTCGTCGCGGACCCAGGGGAGAGTCATCATGCCGACCGTCGGGATCGTCGGTGCCGGGCCGATGAGCCGGAGCCTGGCGGAGCTGTTGTGCCGCCAGTACCGGGTCACTGTCGGCACCCGCCATCGGGAGCTGCTCAAGGTTCTAGGCCTCTCCGGCGATGTGAAAGTCACCTCGCTGCAGGAGGCGGCCGAGTCCGATGTGGTCCTGCTGGCCGTGCGGCACCGCGTCGCTCCGGGCTTGCTCACACTGGTGGGCCGCCAGCTGAGTGGCAAGGTGGTGATCGACACGATGAACGGCTGGGCGATGCCGAAGAGCCTGACCGAGGGCTGCTGGCTGGCGAACCGTTTGCCCACCGCGAAGGTGGTGCGGGCGTTCACCCACATCGATCACGAAGCGCTGCTCCGGCACGGCACCACCGAACCGGGGCGTTGGGCGGCCGGGTATGCGGCCGACGACCGGGAGGCCCGGATCGTGGCGGAGCAGCTGATCACCGCCACCGGCTTCGTCCCGGTCCAGGTGGGTGGCCTGGCGCAGTCGGCGCCGCTGGACGTCGGCGGGATCCTCTGGCCGTACATGTTCACCCCCGAGGACATGCGAGCTGCCCTGGGCCATGCCACGCCTGATTGAGGTTGCTTCACTTATTCGGGTGATGGAGCGAACTCGAGCGGCCCGGTTGAGTCTCCCTATGACTCAGATCGGTCTTGAAGGTTTCCGCGCCGTCACCGGTGATGTCCGGGACGTTGCAGTGGCACTCGACGTCAACGAATGGTCCACGCTCAGTGCGGCCGAGGGATGGTCCGTCAAAGATGTGGTGAGCCACCTCGGGGATCTGCTCGACATTCTCACCTCGGCCGTCCGGGGCACGCTGACCACCGATCTCGGGATCGAAGCACTGAACGAGGTCGACGTGGCGAAGAAGCGTCACCGCACGGGACCGGAGGTGGTCGAGGCTTTCGAGGCGTCGGTGGCCGATGCCCTGCCGGTCTTCGCGTCCCTGCAGCAGGAGCCGACCGCCTCGGTCGAGGTGCCCTTCCTCGATCTCGGCACCTATCCGCTGCACTTCATGGCCGACATCTGCTGCTTCGACTTTCTCACCCACCTCCGCTGGGACATCCTCGGGCCGCGCGGGCCACTCTCCCGCCCGCTCGGGCCACCCGATGAGGTGCGCTTGGCTCCTTCGGTCGGCTGGCTTCTGGCCGGCATCCCGCGCATGCAGACGGATCTGCCGGAAGCACTCACCGGCACGATCGACCTGGCGCTGTCCGGCCCGGCCGGCGGTCGCTGGCGCCTGACACGTACGGGCGGCGCAATCCGGGTGACGTCGGTGGTCGATGGCCCGCCCGCGGATGCCACCGTGGCCTCGAGCACCTTGGACTTCCTGGCCTGGTCGTCAACCCGGGTGCCCTGGCGTCAGGCGGCGACCGTGACCGGTGACGAGGGCATTGCTGCCCGCCCGGTCGGCGGCGGCCCGGGTCTCCTCGGTCAGCCGGGCCGCCACGCCCCGGCCCCAGGCGGCCACCTCGGCCGGAAGCCGTCCGGTCGGCGTTTCCGGGTCGGGCGGGAGGATGGTGAGGTAGTCGATGAGCAGCAGACGGGCTCGAGGCGCTCGTCGGCGTACCGCGTCCGTCAAGAGATCCAGTGTGGAGTTGAGCTCGTCGAGCTGCCGGTCGCCGAGGTGTGCGTACTCGTTCGCGCGCCGCCGGATCGGCCAGGGTGCGCTGGCGTAGGTGAGCCGGGGCAGGTAGCCCACGTCGTTGCCGCCACAAGTGATGGTGACCAGGTCGGTGGTGGCGTCCACCGCGGCGATCTGCGGTGCTCCGGCCCCGGGCTGCCCCTTGAGGAGCTGGGCCGCCGTCGCGCCGGAGTAGGTGACGTCGGTCAGCTCCAGGCCGAGCCGCCCGGCCAGCAGGTGGGCGTAGTTGATGGCGGACCGTCCGGCCGGGCGGGGACTGCCGCGACTGCGCGCGCCGAGGAAGGGGCCGGCGGCGAACGAGCTGCCCATGGCGACGTATCGGAGACGTTCAGGCATTGCTGACCACCAGGTAGACGTAGAACGCGGTCGCGAGCACGAGCGCCAGCAGGATCCACCCTGTCCATCCGGCGATCCGCCACACCCGTCTCATATCGCGTGGCCGTTGAGGAAGAAGACCGTGTCGGTCAGGACTGTCCGGGCGGCCGCGGTACGGAGGTCGAACTGGTACTCGTGGCCCAACTGTGCGTTTGTCCAGTAGCGGGTCGTGACGTCGGTGCCCAGCCGGCGCAGCACCGATGCGAACTCCCTGGCCTGCGGCTCGAAGGGGTCGAGGTCACCGACCGTCAGATAGGTGGGCGGGTATCCGGCGGTCGCTTGGCGGGTTGTCGACAGCTCGTCGATCCGGCGATACCGAGTCCAGTCCCGATGGCCGGTGTAGGCCCACAGATAGGTTCGCACCGCCGGGAATCCGGTCGCCCCGACGGAGCCCATGTCGAACAGACCGCAGAACAACAGCACCCCTTTCAGCCGTACGCCGGAGGACAGCCCGACCGCCGCGGCCAGCGTCGTGCTGGTCTGCACCGCGGCCAGCTCACTGGCGATCTGGGCGCCGGCCGAGTCACCACCGACGAACAGCGCCTCCGCGTTCCCGCCGAACCGGCTCGCGTTCGCGGCCAGGTACGTGAGTGCCGCGGTGCCCTGTATGACCGGCACCGGGTAGCGGTGACCGGGCGCGAGCGAGTATTCCAGGGCGGCCACGACGAAGCCACGATCGGCGAGCACGGTGACGTAGTCGGCGACCTGGGCGCGGGAGCCGGAGATGAATCCGCCGCCGTGCACCCACAGCACGACCGGTCTCGGCGTGGTGGCCGGCCGGGGGGTGTAGATGTCGAGGATCGCGACCGGCGCGCCGGCCGCCGGCACCTCGACGTTGCGCCGGACGTCGACGCCGGCCCGGATGGCCGTGAACCCGGCCGGCGGCTTCACCAGGGGGCTGAGGCCGAAACCCCACCGGGCCAGGGCCGCGCCGGGCTGCACCGACCAGCGGTTGACGAGCAGCGGAAGGCCCGCGACCAGCACCAGGGTGATGACCGCGACCAGGGCACGGCGGGTGCGGGTGGTCATGAGGCGGTTGGAGCGAGGGAGCCGAGCCAGGTCAGGGACGGTTTGGGGGTACGGGCGAACGTCGTGCGGTCGACCGCGACCAGACCGAAGGCCGGCCCCCAGCGGCCCCATTCCCAGTTGTCGAGCAGGCTCCAGTGGAAGTAGCCGCGGATGTCGATCCCGTCGTCCAGGGCGGCGCGCAAGGACTGCAGCGCCATCGTCGTGAAGGCGATCCGGCGGGTGTCGTCGGCGGTGGCGATACCGTTCTCGGTCACGATGATGGGCAGGTCACCGACCACACCGGCGACCCGCCGGACGGCGCCGCCCAGTGCCTGCGGGTAATACTCCCAGCCGGTCTGGGTCAGCTCGACCCCCTCGTCGCGGAACGCGACGCCGCCTGGTCCGATCCGGCCTCGGGTGTACGCCTGCACACCGACCCAGTCGTCATCCGCGGCGGCCCGGAGGAACACCTCGTCGCGCGGGCCGGCGTACTCGGCCAGGGCACTCTCGGCGCCCGGCTCGGCCTGATAGTCCTGCACGGACACACCCCAGCCGACCTGGACGCCCGGGTGGGCGCGGTGCAGCCGGTCGCGGGCCGCGTGGTGCGCCTCGATCAGTGCGCGGGTGGTCGCCTCGTCGGGCACGGGAAGGCCGTCCGAGAGCCCGCCGCCGGCCAGCTTCGGGAGGCTGGCGACCACGTTCGGTTCGTTGATGGTGCCGACCCGCTCCACCCCCGCCAGCACGGGGCCGATCGCGTCGACGTACCGGAGAAAACGCTCGGCGGCGTCCGGCCGCAGCCATCCCCCGGTGGCCGCGAACCACCCCGGCAGGGTGAAGTGATGCAGCGTGACCAATGGGCGCAGGCCGCGTTCGAGCGCGCCCTGGACGATGTTGCGGTAATGGGCGACGTGAGCCAGGGAGATGTGCCCGTCGACCGGTTCGATCCGCGACCATTCGATGCCGAAACGGTAATCGGTCAGCCCTGAGGCAGCGACCAGATCGAGGTCCTCCGGCCACCGGTGATAGCTGTCGAGCGCGTCGCCGGCGCGTTCCGGGATGCCGGAGTCCGGGGTGTTCTCGCGGTACCACCAGTCACTCGCGATGTTGTTGCCCTCGGTCTGGTGCGCGCCGACCGCGGCACCCCACAGGAAGCCGGCCGGAAAGAGGGGAGAACTCATGGTGTCCAGGCTGCCCATTCCGGCACCACCCGGACATGACGCAAACAGGTGAGAGCCGGGTGGGTATCTGAGTGGTTGGCTTCCTGGGCATGGCGGCCTACCCACCGAACGGTCCCGACGCCCATCTCGCGGCCGCCGACCCGGTCCTGGCGGAACTCATCAGCCGGTACGGGCCGATCGACGAGGCGCTGGACCTCGCGACCGACGACCTGTTCGACGGTCTCCTGCTGGCCGTGGCCGTCCGCCGGTTGTCGACCCATCGGGCCCGGGCCGCTCTCGCCGGGCTGCGTGCGCGGTTCGGGGACCGTACGCCGAATCCGGCTGAACTGCTGACGGCTGATCCGGACGTGCTCCGTCGCTTCCCCGGCATCCGCCCGCTCGCCCGTCAGCTGGCGACCGGCCGGCTCGAGCTCGACGGTCTGCGTGAGTTGGACGACGAGCAGGTGCGGGCGGCCCTGACCACCATTGCCGAGCCGGCCGCCGACATCTTCCTGATCTGCTCACTACGCCGGCCCGACGTCCTGCCCCGCACCGATCGCGACCTGCGCAGGGCCATCCGCCGGTGTTATCGCCTGTCGGCTCTGCCGGACCCGGGCCGGGTCACCGCGATGGCCGAGCCGTGGCGCCCGTACCGCACCCGGGCCTGCTTCTATCTCTGGCAGAACCAGTAGCCTTTGTCTGCCGGCGCGGGCCGGTCACATGTTCCGGTGATGTCGCATCGGAGCAAGATCTGGTTCTCTTCTCACCGTGGCACCGCTCCTCCTCCGCGGTCGTGACGACGTGGTCGAGCGACTGCTGAAAGCTGTCGGCAAGACGATCTCCCGGGGATCGAGTATCTTGCTGCTCATCTCCGGGCCGCCAGGAATCGGCCGGACCGCGGTGATGTCCGAGGTCTGCATGCGGGTCGGCGCTACCTCGATCCGGGTGGCCCGCAGCCGATGTGAGGAGGTCGAGCCGATCCGGCCCGGCTCTGCGGTGCCGGCCCTGATGCGCTCCGGCCCCGATCCGCTGGTGAGTCCCGACGAGTTCGGTCGGATGAACGCTCTGGCCGGCGAACCCCTCCTGCTGGCGGACCGGATGGCGGCTCATCTCGCCGACGCGGCCCTCCGGCGACCGCTGCTGATCGCCGTGGACGATCTGCACTGGGCGGATCGGACCGGCCGATTTCTGTTACGGACCCTGATTGCCCGGCTGGCCGCCCGGCCGATCGTCTGGATGATGTCCGGCCGCACCGACGACGTGGGGGCCGATCTGATCGGCCGGGAGCCGATCCCGGTCCTCCGGGAGCGCCTGGATCCGCTGGGCAGGGCCGCCGTGACGGCCATGGCGCGGGACAGGTGGGGCGAGCCGCTCGACGATCGCACGCTGCGGCACCTGGACGCCGCCGCCGGCAATCCGGCCCAAGTGGTGCAGATCATGGCCGGCCTGGCCGGTGATCTCCGGGCCGCTCCGCAGCACGTCCGGAACGCGGTGGTTCAGGGGGACCCGGGCGACGCGGAGACCCTGCTGCCCAGCGTCCAGTGCGCCCGGATGTGGTCGGACTACAACCTGGGGCGGTTCGCCGAGGCCGACGCCGACGCCGCAGCGCTGAGTGAGTCGAGCAGGCAGTCGGGCGCCCACCGCTACCTGCTCGAAGCGGTTACGATCCGCGCCGCTGTAGCACTGTCGAGAGGCGACGCCGGCACGGCGGACACGCGGCTTGCCGCCGCCGCCGACGAGGTCGCCGCCACGGAAGAGGCCCGGGACCACCCCGGGATCGCGGTCACCCGGGGCTGGCTGGCCGCGGTCCGCGGTGACCGGCCCGGCGCGCTGGATCGCCTGCGCCCTGTGCTGGCGAGCGCCGACCCGGCTGGTCATTGGCCTTTGTGGCCGGTCTGGCTGACGCTGATCTTCAGCATTGCCGCGGCGGCCGGCGATCAGGACCTGGCCGCCGCGGCCGTCGAGGCGGCCGAGCTGGCAGCCCGGCACAGCCCCGGAGTGGCCAGCACGACGGGGGTGGCGCTGTGGTTGCGCGGCGAGCACGAGAACCGCCTCGACCTGCTGGCCGAGGCTGTTCGGGTGCTGGCCGGCAGCCCGCGACCGATGCTGCGGGCCGGTGGTGCCCGGGCCTACGGGCGGGCGCTGCTCGCTGCCGACCGGCGCGCCGACGGACTGGCCGAGCTGGAGCGGGCTCGGTCGGAGTACGACGCGGTCGGAGCAGGGCCCGACCGCATCGAGGTGCAGGAGCTGATGGAGGCCGTGGCCGGCCGCAACACGCGAACAACGGGGGCGACCGACGAGCCGGTGGCCGGCTGGGCCGGGCTCACCGGCGCCGAACGCCGGGTCGCCCTGCTGGTCGGGGCCGGCCACACCAACAAGGGCGTGGCGTCCGAGCTGGGGGTCTCGGTGAACACTGTGGGGACGCACATCAGATCGGTCTTCACCAAGCTCGGCGTCCAGTCCCGGGTCCAGCTGGCGAACCTGCTGCACCACGAGGCGCACGGCTGAGCGTGTGCGGTGGATCATGGCGTGATCGTGACGTCGATCAGGGGCGCCTCGGCCACCATCGCGAGCACGTCGGGGAAACCGATCCGGCGGGCTATCGCCGGCATGATCCGCCGGCGTTCGGCGACGTCCTGCACCACGCGAGCGACGGCCGGTACGTCGGCCTGCACCGAGTACCGGAGATGAATGACGAACGCCGGGTTGGCGGCCAGGTTCGCCACCCAGTGGCGTCGCCCTGGACGACCGGAGAGGAAGTAACCGCCGTTCACGCGGTGCAGCATGAGCCCGATCCGACGTCGCCGTCCGGTGCGCCGACCGGCCGTCGTGATGTCGATCAGGTTGTCGTGCGCCAGGGCCTCGAGGATGTCGGCCCGGAGCACGCCCGGATCTGCGGGGTGGAGCTGGGTCATGGTGGAGATCCCCTCTGGCCGACGACCGGTCGACGTACGTGGATCAGTGCAGCACCGCCGCGCTGAGCACTTCGATCGCGTCAATAGGTGAGGGACGGCGAGTTTCTCACCCGATCGGAAGGACGGAGGATAAAACGGACATCACTTCCTCCTGCTGTTCCGCATGGACCTGAACCGGCCCCCGCAGTGGGATGGAGAGCAGGTCAGCGGACACGAAACAGGGGGCAGCCGGTGACAAAGGTGATATTGCGAGGACGGTCCGCGGAGATGGACCAGGTGCTTCGCGCGGCCACCCGGGTCGTCCGCGACCGTCGCGGCGCCACCCTGGTCGTGACCGGCGAGCGCGGCATCGGAAAGACAGCCCTGGTCGAGGCCGCGGTGGCGCAGGCCCGGCGATCGGGCTTCCGGGCCGCTGCGGCGAACGCCGCTGCGGCGAGCCAGATGTCGCCGGGCGCGCCGATCCTGCTGGCCCTGCGCTCCGGCACGGATCCGCTGCTCGGCTCGCCCGACCTCACCGCGCTGACCGCTCTGGTGCCGACCCCGCTGCTGCTGGTCGACCGGATCGCCGGTCATCTCGACGACCTGGCCACAGCCGCACCACTACTGCTGGCCATCGACGACGTGGAGCAGGCCGACCGGCTGAGCCGGTTCCTGATCCGCGAGCTCGCCGACCGGCTCGCCGGCCGGCCGGTGCTGTGGTTGCTCAGCAGTCGGGAGCGGGATCTCCCCGGCCTGCCGGCATCAGCCACTGTCCGGCTCCGCCCGCTGCCGCGGGACGACGCCATGGCGCTGGCCCGCGACCGGCTGGGCACCCCGGCGCCACCCCGCCTGCGGCGCCTCATCGACCGCGTGCATGGCAACCCGGCCCTGCTCAGACTGTTGGTCGATGGCGTGGAAGCCGGCCCGGAGGACGACGAGTCGTTGCCGGCGGACGTCATCACCGGCATTCAGCGCGATCTGGCCCGGATCGACCCGCCGGCCCAGACCCTCGTCCGCGCCCTGTCCGTACTCGGCCGTCCGGTGATGGGCGCAGACCTGGGGATGCTGCTCGACCGCGCCGACGACGTCGGACCCGGCATGGACGCTGCGATCGGAGCCGGCCTGCTCGAGGTCCGGGACGGAGCCGTCGTGCTCCGGCACGACCTGATCGGCGACGCCGTTCGCGCCGGGATGACCGAACGTCACCGGCACCTGCTGGAACTGCAGGGTGCGCGTTACCTGACGGCGGTCGGTGACAGCCCGGAGACCGCCGCCCGGCTCGCCGCAGCTGCCGCGGACGCGGGGAATGAGGAGGCGGTGACGATCCTGCGCCACGCGGCCGCTCATCTCGTCGTATCGAACCCGGCGAGCGCCGCCGAGTTCATCCTGCGCGCGTTCCGGGGCGTCGGCGCCGATGATCCCGACCGAATCGAGCTCGGCGCCGAATGCCTGGACCTCCTGATCCGCGCTGAACACGCCACCGAGGCCATCAGAACGGCCGATCTGCTGATCGGCCGGGTCACGGACCCGGAGCGGCGCGCCCGTCTGCGGGCGGCCTCGGCCCGGGCGTACTGGCTTTCCGGTCGGGCGGCCGACGGCCTCCGCCGGCTCGCCCAGGTCACCGGCGACGAGCCCGCCGGGCCGTTGCGGGCGGCCCGGGCCCTGCTCGAGGGAGCCACTACCACCGGGACCGAGACCGGGGCAGCCGGCGCGGATCCGGTGATCGTGGCGCAGACCCGGGCCGAGGCGGCGACCTGCCGAGGTGACCACCTCGCCGCACTCGCCCACCTCCGCGGGGCGGGAGACGTCCTGCTCGGCCACGAGATCCTCACCCTGCAGGCACTGGACCGGCACGACGAGGCCGGCACCCTCTTGGACCGGGCCGGCTCCACCACCGACCGCCTGCCATCACTCGGCTATGCGCGTCTGACCCAGGCGTTCGACCTCAACCGGTTCGACGAGGCCGACCGGCTGGCGCACATGGTGATGGCCCGCAGCGGCGAACTGGGCGACCACCGCTACGGTGTGGCCGCGGCGGCCACCTATGTGGCGGCGGCACTGGTCCGGGGCGACCTGGTACGCGCCCGGGAAAGGCTGACCGCGGCCGAGTCCTCGGCACCGGCCGACGAATCGGTTCGCACCGCCGCCCTCACCCCCGTACGGGGATGGCTCCTCGCCGCCGGTGGCCACCTGGACGAAGCCGTCGAGCTACTGGCCGAGCCGCTCTACGCCATCGGCCGGCAGGGTGGCCACTGGCTCTGGCAGCCCGGCTGGACGCGGATGCTCACGCACATCGGCCTGGTCGCCGGGGACGAGCGCTTCACCATTGCCGCGGTCGAGATCGCGGAACAGGCGGCCGCCCGCAATCCCGGCGTGCCCAGCCTGGACGGCACTGCCGCGCAGCTACGCGGGCTGGTCGACAACGACCTCGACCTGGTGGCTCGGGGCGCCGACCTGCTCGATCGCAGCCCGCGTCCGGTCATGCGGGCCGGTGGCCACGAAGACTACGGACGCGCCCTGCTCGCGGCCGGGCGGCGGCAGGAAGGCGTCGAGCGGCTGGACCGCGCCTGGAACATCTACCGGAGCGTCGGCGCCCAGCCCAAGATCGAAGGGATCCGTCGCGAGCTGCGGGGCATCGGGATCCGCCGGCCCCGGGGGGACGCGGCCCAGCAGCCGGAGTCGGGCTGGGGCGTTCTCAGCGAGGCGGAGGTCCGCGTTGCCCGGCTGATCGCGGGCGGTCACTCCAACCGCCTGGCCGCCCGGGAGCTGGGGCTGTCGATCAACACCATCGGCTCGCACCTGAGGTCGATCTTCGCCAAGCTGGGGATCCAGTCGCGGGTCCAGCTGGCCAACCTCGTGTACGACCGGGCAGCGCCTCACCAATTCACGTGAGAGACGTAGGTGATGCTTCGCGCGAGTCTTCCGGAAATCGGAAGACGGGAGCACAGCGTGAACGCCGACCACGTCCTCAGCGATACCCTGCGCCGGAAGCGGCGCGCGGCCGGTTTGACCCTGGAACAGCTGGCCGAGACGTCTGGTGTGAGCGCGCGCGCCATCAGCGACATGGAGCGCGGCCGGAGCCGGGGGCCCCAGCAGCGCACGATCGCCCGGATCGCCGACGCGCTGGGCCTGACCGGCGCCGACCGTGATCAGGTGCTGGCCGCGGCCGCGGCGGGCCGGGCCAAGCAGTGGAGTGCGACCCCGGCGCCAGGCGCCACCGAACCACCCCGTGCCGTCGGTGACTTCGTCGGGCGACGTACGGAATTGGCCTGGCTCGTCGCTCAGGCCAGGTCGGCGGCCGGCAACGGGGTGGCGCTGGTCAACGGGCCCGGCGGCCTGGGTAAGACCTGCCTGGCCGTGCACGCGGTGAACTACCTGCACGCCGACTTCCCGGACGGCATCCACTTCGTCGACCTGCGCGGGATGGCCCCGCAGCCGATGGAGACCGGAGAGGCGCTGACCCGTTTGATGCGGGCGTTCGGTATTGCTCCCGGACGGATCCCGGCCGGCCTCGACGAGCGCGCCGGCGCCTACCGGCAGCTCCTGCGCGTGCGGCGGGCACTGATCATTCTCGACAACGCGGCCGACGAGGCCCAGGTGCGCCCGCTGCTGACCGGGGAAGGGCCGGCGTTCACGATCGTGACGAGCCGCTTCAGCCTTGCCGGCATCGAGGACGTACGGAGACTGGCGCTCGGAACGATGCCCGCGGAGGACGCCCGGCGCCTGCTGGAGACCATCCTGGCCGGCGGCGGCGGGGTGTCCGGACCGGCCGACCAGGCCTCCGTCGCCGAGGTCGCCCGGCTGTGCGGCAACCTCCCGCTGGCCCTGCGGATCGCCGGGAACCGGCTGCTGAGCCGCCCCGACTGGAACATCGGTGACTTGCTGCGCCGGCTCGACGACGAGGAACACCGGCTCGACCAGCTCGCCGCCGGAGACTTGGCCGTGGTAAGTGTGTTCGCTCTGTCCTACCGGCAGCTGTCGGCCACCGCGGCCACCGTGTTCCGCCGGCTGTCCCTGGTCGAGGGGTCTGACGTCGGGTCAGCGCTCAGCGTGGTGGTCGCCGACCTGCCCGGGGCCGCGGTCGCCGCCGCGCTCGACGAACTGGTCGACCTCGGACTGCTGCAATCCCGTTCCGCCGACCGCTTCCACTTCCATGACCTGGTCCGCCTCTATGCCCGGCAACGCTTGACCGAGGAGGAGACGCCGGCCGAGGTCTGCCGCCTGCACGACCGGATGGCGGACTGGCTGCTACGCGCGGCGAGCAAGGCCGGCCGCATGTTCGAACCCGAACCCGGTGTGTCCGAGCCGGCCGCCCACTTGCACCTGACCGACACCGCCCAGGCCCAGCGATGGCTACAGCAGGAGGGCGACAACTGGCTCGCGGCTCTGCGCTGGGCGGCGTCCACCGGCCGGCACCGGACCGTGGTCGAGGTCGCCGACTCGATGCACTGGTTCTCCGAGCGCTGGACCTTCTGGCCGCACTGGGAACAGGTCTTCGAGCTCGCCCGCGCGGCCGCTTCCGAACTTGGTGACCAGGCGGCCGAGGCCACCCATCTGGGCTATCTGGCCTGGGTTTACGCCGTGCAGGGCGACCAGCTCCATCGCGCTCTGACGGTGGCGACCGAATCGGCCCGGGTGGCCCGGATCGCCGGCGATCAACGCAGGCTTGCCTGGGCTCTGCACTACGTGGCCGACTGCCACCTGATGCTTGAGGAATTCGAAGAGGGCGTCGTGGCCGGTACGGAGGCGGCCCGGCTCTTCGTCGAGACCGGTGATGACATCGGGCTGTCCCAGGCGTTGCTCGGCCTGGGCCGCGCTCTGCGGCGGCTCGGCCGGGTCACCGAGGCGCTGGCCGCGCACACCCGGGCGCTGGCGCTGGCCGATGACCCAGGCGGGTCGCTGCGCGGCCAGGTCGCCTTGATGACCCGCAGCGCCGCGCACGCCGGCATCGGCGTCGGCCTGGCCGACCTGGGGCGCTACGACGAGGCCGTCGAGCATCTGCGGGCCGGGGTGGCGGCGGCCGACGCGCTGGGCGTGCCCAGCAACATCGCCGAGACCCATCTGCGGCTGGGGCGGGTTCTGAGCCTGCGCGGCGACACCGACGAGGGACAGAAAGAGCTGGAACACGCCGCCGCCACCTTCGCCGCCTACGGCGATGAGGAGAAGGCCGGCCGCGCCCGGTCCGAGATCAGGGTGACCAGCCTCATGGAATAGCAGGCCGTGGGCCCCTCGACGGTGGACTAGCCTCGATGGAGCGCATCGGTGGCAACGGCGCGTCTCTGGGGGTTGGGCCATGGCTGGGGTGACTCTGCGTGGACGGGCGCCGGAGATGTCCGTCGCGTTGAATGTTCTGCGGCAGACGGCCCGCACCGGTCGGGGTGCGATTGTGCCAGTCGTCGGCGAGCCTGGCATCGGCAAGACGAGTGTGCTGGTCGATGCCGCCGAACAGGCCCGGCGTCAGGGCTTCGCGGTCGGGATCGGCAAGACGGAGGAGATCGACCAGATCGCGCCCGGCGCGCCCCTGCTGGTCGCGCTGCGGTCCGGACCGCAACCACTGCTCGATGCCGAGGCCTTCGCCGGCCTGGCCCCCCTGTACGACAGGCCGCTGTGGCTCATCGACCGCATCGCCGACCTGCTGGCCGAACGGGCCGCCCGGCAACCGGTCCTGATCGGACTGGACGACGTGCAGTGGGCCGATCCGCTCACCCGCTTCGCGCTGCGCCTGCTGCCGTCCCGGTTGACCGGTTCGCCCGTCGTCTGGATGCTGACCAGCCGGCTGAGCCCTCTCGACCGGCTCGACGAGATCGTCGCCGTGGCCGACCCGGCGCTGCTGACCACCCGTATCGATCTCGGACCGATCGGCGCCGCCGACATCGACGTGCTGGCCGCGGACCGGCTCGGAGCGGAACCGGACGACACCATCCGGCAGTTGCTGCTGCGGGTGGGCGGCAACCCGTTCTGGGCCGTCCAGCTCCTTGCCGCCTTGACCCGCCGGCGAGCCCACGGCCTGCCCGACGACGGTGTGCACGTCGAGCTGGTGGCCGGCCTCCGGCAGCGGATGAGCGTGCTTCCGCCGAGTGTGGTGGCGGTCGTTCAGGCGGTCGCGGTCTGCGGCCGCGCGGTGTCCGTCCTCGACGTCGCCGGCCTGATCGAGGAGCCGAGCGCCGAGGTGGTCTACGAGGCGGCGGTGCGAGCCCAGGAGGAAGGACTGCTCACGGTGGAGGAGGCGTCTCTCGCCCTGCCGCACGATCTCATCCGCGAGGCTGTGTACGCCGACATCGCCGCGCCGGAGCGGGCGCGGCTGCACCGGGCCCGAGGGCGGCAGCTGACGCTGGCCGGCGAGACCGCGCTCGCCGCCATCCCGCACTTCCTGGCCAGCGCCGGAATCGACGACGTCGAGGCCGTGGAGATGGCCCTGCAGGCGGCCGCCGAGAGTGTCGCGCTCATGCCGGAGCAGGCCGCAGCCCTGGCGCGCCGGGCGTTCACGATCCGCGGAGCCGGCCACCCGCAGGCCCTCGAGGTCGGCGAACGGGCGCTGGCCGTGCTGGTCGACGCTCAGCGCAACAACGACATCCTTGAACTGGCCGACACGTTGCTCCCGCTCGCCGACACACCCGCCGCCACGGCCCGCATCGAGCTCAGCGCCGGGCGCGCGCTGTGGGACTCCGGTGCAGGTCAGGCTCTCGAACGACGGACCACCGCCGCCCTCGCCCGGCCGGATCTACCCCCGGTGTACCGGGCCCGCCTGACTGCCTTGCGGGCCCTCGCCACCACGCGGACTCCGAGCGCGCCGGCCGCGTCGGCCGCGGCTACCGAAGCCCTGGTCGAGGGGGAGCGGCTCGACGATGTCCGCACCCGGCAGATCGCGCTGTTCGCGCTGACCGAGGCGACCCGCAACACCGGCGAGCATCAGAAGGTGCTCGACTATTTCGACCAGCTCCGGGCCATCTCCCCGGCGATTCATCTCGCGGAGCGGATCCGGGCCCTGCAACACCTGGACCGGTACGACGAGGCCGCCGCGTTGCTGGTCAAAGTGCGCGAGGACGCCGGCGGCAACCTGGACCGGCTGCTGCCCTCCTACCTGTTCGCCCAGGCGTGGCAGCACCACAACCTGGGCGAGCTCGATGCCGCCGAGACGATGGCCCGCATCCTGCTGCGGCAGGCCAAGGCGGTGGGAAACTTCGCCTTCGTGATGAACGCCCGCACCATCCTGTGCGCCGTGGCCATCTACCGAGGCGACCTTGCACAGGCCCGGACGGAAATGGCGCCGATCGACGGCGCGGCCGAACGCCAGGACATCATCCGCGCCGGTCGGCTACTGGTCATGCAGGCCTGGCTGGCCGCGGAGGAAGGCGACCTGACCCGCTCGCTCAGCATCATCGGCCCGCTGCTGGCCACCGCCGACGACGGATGTCATGCCTGGGCTTGGTCGCCGTACTTCATGCGGACGTTCACCGCAGTGGCCGTGCGGGCCGGTGACGCGCAGACCGCGCGGCAGGCGGCCCGCATCGCGGATCTCGGTGCCCGGCGCAACCCGGGCGTGGCCACCATGAAGGGCGTCGCTCTGCTGGTTCGCGGGATCCTGGCGGCGGACGCCGGAATTCTGCACCGGTCCGTCCGGGTGATCCGCCGCTCGCCTCGACCGATGCTCCTCGCCGACGCCCTTTGCGACCTCGGTGACGTGCTGGTCACCACCGGGCAGACCGACGCCGGGCACGTCGCCCTCCGGGAGGCCTGCGACGTCTATGAGCGGACGGGCGCGCACGGCTACACCCTGGCCGTCGAGAGCCGGCATCCGGCGGTCGGTCCGCACCGCCGGGCCCGCGCCGAGCACGGGTGGGCCGCCCTGACCGCGATGGAGGCCCGGGTCGCCGAACTCGTCGCCGCCGGGCACTCCAACCGATCCGTCGCGGTCCTGCTCGGTGTCTCCACCAACACCGTCAGCACCCACCTGCGGTCCGTCTTCACCAAGTTCAACGTCCGGTCCCGGGTGCAGCTCGCGAACGCTGTGCGCGAGACCTCGTGACCGCGGACAGCTGCGAGTTCAGGCCAGGAACCCAGCCACGTCGTCGCTGAACTGCTTGTGATGCTGCGACATGAACCCGTGGGCGGCGTCCGGATAGCTGACGAACGTAGCGTCCGGCAGCAGGCCCGCCACCAGATGACCGAACCGGGGCCGGATCATCGGATCGCTGTCGCCCACCGCGACCAGCACCGGCGTGCGGATCGCGGTGAGCCGGGCGAGATGCGCGATATCCGGGACCCCCCACCGCAGCACAGCGTCGTACTGGGCCAGCCGGGTCGCCCAGTCGGTCGGGGTGTCCCGGTCGTCGGTCCGCCCGTACAGCCGGCCCAGCGTCTGCCGGCCGGCCGACAAGCTCGCCTCGCTGCCCGTGAAGAAGACGCTCAGGTACTGCTCGGCGCTCGTCTCGCGACCGCCCACCGCGCCGATGACTCCGGGGGCCCAGCCGTGGTTGTCCGGTGCCCCCGCGGGCGCGACCGAGGCGAGGATCGTTCGCCGGATCAGATCAGGCCGGGCGAGCAGCACCTCCTGGGCCACGAAGCTGCCGATCGAGAAGCCGAGCAGGTCGATCCGATCGAGGCCGAGCGCAGTGACGAAGGTCAGGGCCTCGCGCCCCATCTGCTCGATGGTGTCGGCCGGCCGGCCGGTGCTGCCACCGACCCCGGCGTAGTCGAACGCGATCACCCGGCGGTCCGCCGCGAGCGCGTCGACCACGGCCGGATCCCAGTTGTCGAGATTGCCGCGGAAATGCTGGAGCAGGATCAGCGGCGGTCCGTCGCCCGCACCGACGTCGCGGTAGGCGTAGGAGACACCGTCACCGGCGCCGATCGTCAGATTCGGGGCGCTCGCATAGTCGGCCACGATCAGCTCCGGATGAACGCGAGCAGGTCGGCGTTGATGGTGTCGGCCTGGGTGGTCGGCATGCCGTGCGGGAAGCCCGGGTACGTCTTGAGGGTGCCGTTCTTGAGCAGCGCCGCCGCCAGCGGGGCGGAATCGGCGTACGGAACGATCTGGTCGTCGTCGCCGTGCATGACCAGCACCGGCACGCTGATTCTTTGCAGGTCCTCGGTGAAGTCGGTCTCCGAGAAGGCGGCGATGCCGTCGTAGTGGGCCTTCGCGCCGCCCATCATTCCCTGCCGCCACCAGTTCTGGATGATCGCCTCGTCAGGTTCGGCGCCCGGCCGGTTGAAGCCATAGAACGGGGCGGACGGCAGCGCCCGGTAGAACGTCGAGCGGTTGGCCGACAACTGCGCCCGCAGGTCGTCGAACACGCTGATCGGCTGCCCGCCCGGGTTCGCCTCGGTACGCAGCATGATCGGCGGCACGGCACTGATCAGGACGCCCTTGGCGGCCCGGCTGTCGCCGTGACGGGCGAGGTAGCGCGTGACCTCACCGCCGCCGGTGGAGTGGCCGACGTGGACCGCGTCGCGCAGGTCGAGGTGGTCGGTCAGCGCGGCCAGGTCGTCGGCGTAGTGGTCCATGTCGTGGCCGTCCGGGACCTGCGAGGACCGTCCGTGCCCGCGCCGGTCGTGGGCGATGACCCGGTATCCCTGGCTCAGGAAGAACAGCATCTGGGTGTCCCAGTCGTCGGCCGACAGCGGCCAGCCGTGACTGAACACGATCGGCTGGCCCGATCCCCAGTCCTTGAAGAAGATGTCGACTCCGTCGGGCGTCCTGACGTAGGACATGATTGGCCTCCAGCCATCGTCGGCGTGTGGAACAGTTCGCCGGAAGCTCACCAGGTCGGACTGGTCGGGGACATGACATGAAGACAGCACGCGAGGCGCCCCGCCTCAGGTGATACTCAGTGCGTAATGTCGATATCCGTCTTCCTCGTGGGTGAACCGGAAGCCGAACTTCTCGTACAGCCGCTGCGCCGGATTACCCAGGAAGACGCCCAGCCTCAGCGTCGTGCAGCCGAAGGTCCGCGCATCGTCCAGGTACGCCCGAAGCAGCACTGCCCCACGGCCGCCCCGTCGGGCGCCCTCGAACACGTGGATCGTCACCAGCACCGCCTGGCCCTCGACGGCCCGCCACGCCGCATAGCCGACCGGGTCTCCGTCCGCTTCGAGCACCAGAGTGTGATCCAGATCGGCGATCCACGAAGCCAGGTGCCGGTCGGTCATCGCCGTCCAACGCTGCTCGTGCTCGGGCTCGATCGCCCGTATGTATGCCACCTCACCCCGCCAGATCATGGGGAGGTCATGGAAACGCGCACGGCGCAGAACGTCAGTCACCGTAAAATCATCCCCGGCTGAACTTGAAGGTGCATGCGGAACGAAGCTCCCGGCGCTTATCGGTTGTCTCTGGTGAGCGCGCCTCGTAGCTGTCGACGAGAGACTCACGAACTAGCCTCCTAGGAGGCTTTTGAGACGTGATCTCGACCAATTGTCACAGAGGCGAAGGTCGGGGAGCTGCGGATGTCGAAGGATGCGGCCGCCTATGCCGTTGGGCGCTCAAGGGTTGCCAGGTCGTCCCATCGGGTGGTGAGGAGGCCGAGGAACAAGCCTGCGAACGCGGCCGCGGCCGCCATCGGTGCTTGGAAGCCGCCGGGGGTCAGGGAGTCCGCCTTCGTCACCGGCACCGGCTGCTCATCGACGGCGGACTGATACGCATGAGCCCTCGTACGCGGAGACGACGTTAAACGGCGCTGCCGGCCCGCTGCCACATTTCATCGTTTCCGCATTCTGCGGTTGTTTCGGCCGTCGCGTGAGCTGCGGCGAGGAAGTCGTTGACCAGCGGCGAGTTGCGCGAATCGGCCATCGCGAGGCACACCTGCTCGGGCGCCAGATCGGTGACGGACACAAAGCTGACTTCCGGGTGTGAGTAGAACACGGCTGTCGAGCGGGCCAGGAACGAGATGCCCCGGCCGGCCGCGACGTGTTCGAGCGTGTCGTCCACCCCGCGTACCCGGTATCCGGCGTTGGGGTGCGGGCGCCTGGTGGGCTGGGTGTCGGTGTCGGGAGCCCAGAGCAGTGGCTCGCCGGCCAGGTCGGCCTCGGTGATCTGGTCCTTGTCGGCGAGGCGGTGCCCGGCGGGCAGCACCGCCACCCGCGGCTCGGTGTAGAGCGGGGTGACGCGCAGGCCGGTCTCGTCGATGGGCAGCCGCACGAAGGCGACGTCGATGCGGCCGTCGAGCAGCATCGCGGCCTGGTCGTCGGACTCGATCCGCTGCAGGTCCACGATCACGTCCGGGTGCCGGACGGCGAACTCGCGCACCGCCGCGGTGGCCGTGATGCCCGCCCGGAAGCCGACCATCAGCCGTTGGCGGCCGCGCGCGGCCACGGTCACCCGGCGGCGGACCGCGTCCGCCGAGGCCAGCAGCGGACCGGCGTCGGTCAGCAACTGCCGGCCGGCGTCGGTCAGCGCCACGCCGTGGCTGTCCCTGATCAGCAGCTCGGCGCCGAGATCGTGTTCCAGCGCACGGATCTGCCGGCTGAGCACCGGCTGCGCGATGTGCAGTTCCTCGGCGGCCCGGCCGAAGTGCAGCTTGTCGGCGACGGCGGCGAAGTAGCGCAGCTTGCGCAGGTCCAGATCCATGGAGCCTCCCGGTGCGGCGATGTCTTCAGGGTATCGCGACCGCTGAAAGAGGTCTTGGACGCCGCGTTGAGGCCGATGACATCCTCGATAGGTGCCCGATGGGCCCGAGCGAATTCGGGACAAGAATGCGATTCCCCACTTCAGAAATCAGGTATTCCATGAATAGCGTCAGCATTATCGGCCTGGGTGGCATGGCCCGCGCCATAGCCGCCCGCGCGGTCGGCGGCGGCAACGCCGTCGAGGTCATCGGTCGCGACGTGGCCAAGGCCGAGGCCCTCGCCGCCGCGCTCGGCGGCGGCGCCACGGCCGGGACCTTCGGCGCCGTCCCGGCCGGCGACATCGTCATCCTCGCCGTGCCGAACGCCAGCGCCGTGCCGGTCGTCACCCAGTACGGGGACGCGCTGGCCGGCAAGGTCATCATCGACATCACCAACCCCCTGAAGGCCGACGCGAGCGGGCTGACCACCTCTGACGGCACTTCCGCGGCGCAGGAGATCGCCCAGGCCGCCCCGGTGAGCGCGCCCGTCGTGAAGGCGTTCAACACCGTCTTCGGTCACGTGCTGGCTGTCCCGGGCCGCCCACTGGACGTGTTCTTGGCCGGCGACGACGCGCAGGCCAAGGCGAGCGTGTCGGCGTTCATCGAGAGCCTCGGGTTGCGCCCGATGGATGCCGGCGGCCTGGAGATGGCGCACTGGCTGGAAGGTACGGGCCTGCTGATGATCAGCCTGGCCGGCCACGGCGTGGGGGACTTCGACTTCGCCCTCGGCGTCAGCACATTCAGCTGAGCATCCTCACTCACAAGGAACGGAATCATGCGCGTTTTCGTCACCGGCGGGACCGGCCATTCCGGTTCGCACATCATTCCCGAGCTCATCGCGGCCGGGCACGAGGTCACCGGCCTGGCCCGGTCGGACACTGCCGCCGCGGCGTTGTCCGCGCACGGCGCGAAGGTGCGCCGCGGCGATCTCGAGGATCTCGACGGGCTCCAGGAGGCGGCCGCGGACTTCGACGGCGTCATCCACGTCGCGCACCGGCAGGACCTGCTCTTCTCCGGCGGGATCCATGCCGTGGCGGCCGCGGAGGTCCCGATCATGCTGGCCTACGGCGAGGCACTGGCGGGAACCGGGAAGCCGCTGGTCGCGGCCGGGAGCATCGGCTCGTCCGGGCCGGGGTTGCTGGGCCGGACGGCCACCGAGGAGGACCCGGCCCTTCCCGCCGGCGACGAGCACAGGGGCACCCTGCGGGCTCGGAACGCCGTGGAGACCACCGTGGTCGGCCTGGCCGAGCGGGGAGTGCGGTCGTCGATCGTGCGGATCGCCAACATCGCGCACGGCACGACCGATCGGGCCGGCTTCCTCCCGGTGCTGATCGCGCTCGCGAAGGAGAAGGGCTTCATCGGCTACCCCGCCGACGGCGCGAACCTGTGGAACGCCGTGCACATCCTCGATGTCGCCTCCCTGTTCCGCCTGGCGCTGGAGAAGGGTCCGGCCGGCCGCTACTGGCACGCGGTCGAGGACGAGGGCATTACGTTCCGCGAGATCGCCGAGGCCATCGGCCGCCGTCTGGGCCTGCCCGCCGTGAGCGTTCCCGCCGACGAACTGGTCCTGCCCGGATATTTCGGTTTCCTCGCGAACATCGTCACGCAGAGCTATCCGGCGTCCAACGTCATCACCCGCCGGACCCTCGGCTGGGAACCCGCCCAGCCCCGCCTGCTCGCCGATCTGGACAACGGCCACTACTTCCCGGCCGGCTGACGGCAAAGAAGGGGCTCAGGATATGACGACGGTGGGAATCATGGGCAGCGGCGCCATCGGCAGCACCATCGCGCGGCTCGCCGCCGAGGCCGGGCATCAGGTCGTGCTCAGCAAGTCACGCGGGCCCGAAACGCTCGCGGAACTGGCCGCGGAGCTGGGGCCGCGGGCGTCCGCGGCGGCCGGCCGGCGGGCGGGCGAGGACACCATCCGCGCGGCCCTGGCCGCCGCAACGCGGCCGTAACCCCTTCGGGAACGAACGGCGTTCGGCCACCAGGACGCGAGGAGGCCGGCCCGCAGGGACCGGCCTCTCCCTTGTGGCGCTTATGCCTCGTCGAACAGGTGCCGGTACTGCCCGTAGCCCTCGGCCTCGAGCTGGGCCACCGGCACGAAGCGCAAGGCGGCCGAGTTCAGGCAGTAGCGCATCCCGCCGTCCTCGATCGGGCCGTCGTCGAACAGGTGGCCCAGGTGGCTGTCGCCGTGGGCCGAGCGCACCTCGATGCGGATCATGCCGTAGCTGGTGTCGGACTTCTCGACGACGTTGGCCGGCTCCAGCGGAACGGTGAAGCTGGGCCATCCGGTACGGCTGTCGTACTTGTTGATCGACGCGAACAACGGCTCGCCGGAGACGATGTCGACGTAGACACCGGGCTCCTTGTTGTCGAAGTACTCGTTCCGGAACGCCGGCTCGGTGCCACCCTCCTGGGTGACGTGACGCTGCTCGGCCGACAGGCGGGCGATTGCCTCAGGGCTCTTGCTGTAAGTACTCACTGAGCTCCTCCTCGTTACCATTCGGGTCAACTCGGAGGCGGGTCGCGTTGTTCCTGATCGACAGGAACGGGCCGGGGCCGAGGGAGAGCGCGGGCGGTCTAGGCCGGGATCAGCTCGTTGAGCCGGTCCAGGGTATAGGTCTCCGATCCCTCCGGAAGGTGGTCGGGGGCGTCGATGCCGATGAACGCGACCGGAGCGGACGGCGGCTCACCGTGCCGTCGCCGGTGAGGACGGCCGCTCGCAGCTGCTCGACCCAGAACTCGACGGTGTCGGGCACGTCGTGCGGAGAGCCGAGGAAGGAGGCGTTGTGCCGGACGTGGTCGCCGACCAGCTCGCGCACCGCGGAGACGACCGTGGCCGCGAGGTCCATGGCCGGGGCAGGGGCCAGCGCGCCCACGTGCTCCAGCAGCGGCCGCGACGCCGAGAAGCCGGCGTCGAGCAGCACCGCGTCCAGCTGCCGGGCCACGGCCGCGCGAGCGGAGGGCGGACACGCTGATCAGCCGAACGCTCTGCCCGTTGAGCTGGCGACCCGGCCTCGATGATCACACGGCCCCGATCAGCCCGGCGATCGAGTTTCGGGCTGGGCCGTGCGGTCCGGCGTAGGTTCGGGGGATGGAATACACCCGACTGGGTCGCAGCGGCCTCTCCGTGTCCCGGCTCGTGCTCGGCACCATGAACTTCGGGCCGGAGACGTCCGAGGGCGACAGCCACGCGATCATGGACAGCGCGCACGAGCACGGCATCAACTTCTTCGACACCGCCAACGTGTACGGGCGGCAGATGGGCGAAGGAGTCACCGAGCAGATCATCGGGCGCTGGTTCGCCGGCGGTGGCGGGCGCCGGGAGAAGACGGTGCTGGCCACCAAGTTCTACGGGGCCATGGGGGAGTGGCCCAACGACAACCTGTCGTCCGCCCTGAACATCCGGCGGGCCTGCGACGCCTCGCTGAAGCGGTTGCAGACCGACTACCTCGACCTCTACCAGATGCACCACGTCGACCGCAGCACGCCGTGGGACGAGGTGTGGGAGGCGTTCAGCGTGCTGCGCCAGCAGGGCAAGGTTCTCTACTTCGGCTCGTCCAACTTTGCCGGCTGGCATCTGGCCCAGGCCCAGGAGGCGGCCCGGACCCGGCACTTCCTCGGGCTGGTCAGCGAGCAGTCCATCTACAACCTGATGACCCGCTGGGTCGAGCTCGAGGTGCTGCCCGCCGCCCAGGCGTACGGCCTCGGCGTGATCCCCTGGTCGCCGTTGCAGGGTGGCCTGCTCGGCGGCGTCCTGCGCAAGCAGCGTGAGGGGGGCGCGTCGCGCAGCACCTCGGAACGCGCCAACGACGCTCTGGCCAAGCACCGCGACACCATCGAGGCGTACGAGAAACTCTGTGCCGATCTCGGTGAGGATCCGGCCAATGTCGGCCTGGCCTGGCTGCTGGCCCAGCCGGGGGTCACCGGCCCGATCATCGGGCCGCGCACGGCAGCCCAGCTCGACGGGGCTCTGCGGGCTCTGGAGATCAAGCTCGACGAGCCGACCCTGAGCCGGCTCGACGAGCTGTTCCCCCCGCCGGGGCCGAACGGCGCCAAGCCCGCCCCGGAGGCGTACGCCTGGTAGCGACGGAAGCCCCTCCGGCGGTTGGCCGGAGGGGCCCGGCCCCATGGCTCGGGTCGCTGGCGCCCGGCCTCTCGGCGACGGGTGGGCGCCCGAGCTCACCGCGCTGGTCACCGACGGCGAATCCGCACCGGCACGCCGGCGCCATCGAGGCGGCTCTCACCGAGTACGAGAACGTGATCTTCCCGCGCAGCGAAGCGGAGTACGCCGACGCGGAGGAGATGCTGGACATCATCCTCGTCGACCGGTCCACGTACGGATTCGTCGACTTCTTCACCGGCGCCACCCAGGGTGCACAAGCCTGACCCCGGTTAGGGTGCGTCATGGCTACCGAGTCGTACAGGATCGTGCCTCTCAGTCCCGCTACCTGGGCCGCCTTCGATGCGCTGGTGCTGCGGCACAACGGGATCTTCGGCGGCTGCTGGTGCATCTGGTTCCACCCGGACGGGCCCGAGCGCGGCCAGGGTGCGGAGGCCAACCGGGCGCTGAAGAAGGCGTACGTCGAGCAGGGCCAGGCGCACGCCGCGCTGGTGATGGACGGCGACGAGGCCATCGCGTGGGCCGAGTACGGCACGCCGGCCGAGTTGCCCAGCCTGCACCACCTCAAGCAATACGACGCGACCAAGACCGCGGACCCGGACTACCGGATCACCTGCGTCTTCGTCGACAAGCGCCACCGCCGGCAGGGCGTGACGGAGCTGGCCATCACCGGTGCGCTCGACCTGATCGCGCAGGCCGGCGGCGGGCGGGTCGAGAGCTATCCCCACGACCTGACCGACCAGACCAAGAAGATGTCGGCCTCGTTCCTCTACAACGGCACCCGGCGGCTCTACGAGCGGCTCGGCTTCACCTACGACCGGCCCAAGGGGCTGAAGAACTGCGTCATGGTGAAGACGGTCGAGCCCGCCTGAGGGTTGCCGACGCTCAGAAGATGTGGCCGAGCAGGTCGATCTCGCCGGTCGGCCAGACCGCGTCGCGCACCGGGCGGACCATCAGTTCGTGCGGCGTCTCGGCGTGGGCCAGGCCGATCACGTGGTGGTCGTTGATTTTCACCCAGCTCAGCGGGTTGTCCACCCGCACGAAGCCGTGACGGAGGTAGAGGCTGTCGTCGTCGGCGAACAAGATGACGAAGTCCATTCCGCAGGCGGCGGCGTAATCGGTCAACTTCTCCAGCAACCGGCTCGCCAGGCCCTGACCGCGGCTGTCCTCGCGGACGCACAGATCAACCACCCCGAACGTACGCAGGATCTGGTCGCCCACGCGGATCACGCGAAGCTCGACCCCGAGCTGGGCCTGCACCGTGGCGCCGTCGGTGACGATGTACCGGAAGTGGGGTGGGATCTTGAAGTAGCTGCGCTCGGGATAACCGGGGAAGCTGGCTCCCAGCAGGTCTTGCAGCGCGTGGTGCAGCTCCGGAGCGATCTCGGCCTCGGGTAACTGCTTCAGCTCCCTCATCACCCGACGACCCTAGCCCGGCCGCGGCCGGGTCCCGGGGAAACGGGCCAGGCCGACGACGTGGTCCCACAGTTCAGCGCTGCACGTTGCGTTGCGACCGGGAGCCGGGTTGGACGGTGACCAGGGCCAGTTCGCAAACCGGCCGCGGTGGCGTCGGCGACCCGGGCGGCCAGCAGGGCCGATTGCACGCCCCGCCGACGGAAAGCGGGCGCGGTTCCGGCGCTGAACTGGGCGAAACCGTCCTGGAGGCCCATGCTGGCGGCGCCGGCCGGCACGCCGTCGACCAGGGCCAGATAGCGGCGGGCGCCGGCGGCGACGAGGTCGCGCTCGGCGTTCTCGAGGATCTGCCGGGGGAAGTCGTCGAGCCAGGGCAGGCCCTCGGTGTCAGGGTGGGCCACGGCATCGAGGACGATCCCCAGCCACGTCTCCCATTCGTCGTCGCCGCTCGGCCGGACCTCGACGCCGGGTGGCGCGACCCGGTCGGTGGATGCACCGAGCGGCAGGCCGAGAACGTTCTCGTACGAGGCGAGCCGGTATCCGCGCCGGGTGAGCATCTCGCCGACGGCCGGGTCGGCCAGGTTGCTCAGCTCGACGGAGACCTCGGCCCCGCGACCGGCGAAGGCCCGTTCGACCTCGGCCAGCTCGTCCGCGTCCGGCATCCCGGCGAAGCCCAGGCCGGCGGCCTTGTTCCACGGCGATTCGGGCTCGGCATAGCTGGCCACACCGCCTGCGAGGGGCATCACAAACCCGGAGCCTTCGGTACGGCGCTGGGCCGCCTCGGCGGCGGCGGTCATGAACTTCGTCTCGGCCCGTTCTCTACATCGCGGTCGAGGCGTCCCGGCGGGGCGGTGGTCTCGGCCGGGCGCTGGTCGCCGCGATCCTGGACGAGTTGCCGGCCGGCGCGCGCACGCTGCTGGTCGGCACGGCCAACTGCTCGCTGGACAACATCGCCTTCTACCAGAAGTGCGGCTTCCGGATGCTGGCGGTCAAGCGCGGCTATTTCGACTACATCCAGCCGCCGATCGTCGAGCACGGCATCCGCATGCGCGACATGATCGTGTTCTCCTACGACGTACCCGTGGCGGGCGGCTGACGGGCGATGCCGCAGGGCTCGGTTGCGTCTGCGGCATCGCCCGGTCGGTGTCAGCTGACGGTGAGGGCGGTGTCGTCGATGACGAAGGACGTCTTCAGCGAGGAGTCCTCGACGCCGGTGAACTTGAGGGTCACGGTCTGGCCGGCGAAGGCGGCCAGGTTGTACGAGCGCAGGGTGTAGGCGCTCGCGTTGAGGTTGGAGAAGACCTGCAGCGTGGTCGAGCCGACCTGCACGGTCAGCTTGTCGTACTGCGTGGTGGTGGTCGTCTCCGAAGTGCTGATCTTCAAGTAGAACGACAGCGCGTAGGTGCTGCAACCGGCGGGCAGGGTCACCGACTGGGACAGGGTCTCGGTGCGGGTCGAGCCGTAACCGTTGAGCCAGGCGTTGCGGGTGCCGGTTCGCGGCGATCCCTCGCCGGTGTTGGCGGCGATGACTCCGGTCGACGCGGTCCACGGGGTGGTGGCGGTCTCGAAGCCGGGATTGCCGAGCTTCTGGCCGGCGCCGGTGCACCCGCCGCCGGTCCCGTTGACCGTCAGCGAGTACGAAGCGCTGTGGGTCGCGGAACCCGTTCCGGTCACCGTGATGGTGTACGAACCGGAAGCGGCGGCCGCGGTGGTCGCGACGGTCATGGTCGACGATCCGCCGGACGTGACCGACGCCGGGCTGAAGCTCACCGAGACGCCGGAGGGAGCACCGGAACTCGTCAGCGCGACGGTCTGCGCGCTACCGGAGGTGGTGGCGGTGCTTACGGTGGCGGTGGCCGAGGAGCCCGCGTTCACGGTGGCCGTGCCCGGGTTGAGCGACACCGAGAAGTCGTTGGCCGTCGACGTGCCCGTGGTAAGGGTCCAGACGGCGTACAGCTCGGCGTTGGCCCATCGGCCCAGAGAGGTGGTGTTGATGTTCGACGGGTACGAGTCGCACGCCCGGTGGTAGCAGGGGTCGTACGGCTGCCCGGCCGTGCCGCCCCACTTGGACACCTGGGCGCTGGTCTTGGTGTAGCTGGCCCCGGTGGAGTTGATCGACGACGGGACGCCGGCGCTGCGGAACGAGCCGTCGTCGCTGCAGCATTCGGTCGAGGTCTCGGTCGGTACGTTGATCGAGGTGAAGTACTCGCGCAGCTTCACGGCGACGGCGTCGGTGCCGGTCACGAAGTAGCCGCCGTTGGTGGAGGCGATCATGTCGAACGTGCCGTACGCCTTGATCGCCGTCTTCTGGGCCGAGGTCAGCGAGTTGACGTAGAACTTGGAGCCGATCAGTCCCTGCTCCTCGCCGGCCCACCAGCCGAACCGTACGTGGTTGGTCATGGTCGGGTTGTTCGCGGCCAGGACGAGCGCGGCCTCCAGCAGCGAGGCCGACCCCGAGCCGTCGTCGTTGATGCCCGGCCCGGCCGACACGCCGTCGGAGTGGGCGCCGAACATGTAGGTGTTGCTGGTGTTGCCGCCCGGCCAGTCGGCGATGATGTTCTTGGCCGAGCCGCTGCAGGTGGTGCAGGTCTGCACGGTGACGGTGAAGCCGGCCGCCTGCAGTTTCTGCTGCAGGTAGGTCGTCGTCGCGGTGTGCCCCGCCGTGCCGGTGGCCCGGTTGCCGCCGTTGCTCGTGGCGAAGTTCTGCAGTTGCTGCAGGTGGGCGTTGACGTTGGCGACACTCACGGTGGGCGGTGCGGCCACCAGGGAAGTGTCGGTCGAGGCCGTCGCCGGCAGGGCGCTGAGCCCCACCGTCGCCGCGACGAAAACAGCTAGGGCAGATCCTGCCGTCACCGTTCTGAGTCTCATGTGGGGCTCCTAAAATCGGGGCCGTTTCACGGCCCACCGTAGGAGACCAGGAGCACGTCCACACGCACAAGATATCGAAATGCTTATATCGCTTAGCCGCCGGCGTCAGCCGGGACCCGGCTGAGAAACGGTCGGAGTTGGTCGGGATCCGCCGCTCGGGCCGGCTGGGCCTCGATGATCGACGTGGATGAGCGGGAGCGAGCGGCCGAACGGGGGAACGATGGCAGACGTGGCGTCAGGCATTGCGCCGAACGGTTATGGCGTCGTCGTTGGGCTGCTCGTTCCGCTCTGCCTCTCCGCCAGCAGGCCGCGGATGCCGTCGGCCTCATACATGTCGTGCTCGATGTAGAGGTGCAGCGCTCGTTCGAAAAACCTCCGGGCGGCGGCCGGGTCGCCCTGCCGTTCGAGGGTGTGGCCGAGGCCGGTGTACGCCCGGGCCCGCTGCTCGGCCATCTCACTGTCGCCGGCGATGGCCAGCGCGGCCTCGAAGTGGGCGACCGACGACTCGAGCCGCCCGGCCAGGCCGGTCGCCTCGCCGAGCCCGTTGAGGATGTCGGCCTCGGAGACGCGTTCGCCGACCTCGCGTTTGATCGTCAAGGCCTGCTGGTGATGGTCGATGGCGCGATCAGGCTCGCCGCGGCGGGTGAAGACCAGGCCGAGGGCGTCCAGCACGTCCCCCTCGATGCTGCGGTTGCCGATCCGGCGACACCGGGCCAGCGCCTCCCGGCAATGCTCCTCGGCCTCGTCGAGCCGCCCGCACCGCGCCTCGATGGTCGCCATGTTGCTCAGGGCCTTGGCGGTGCCGTCGACGTCGCCGACCTCCACGTGGACCGCGAGCCCCCGGGCCAGGAAGTCGATCGCCTCGTCGAAGTGGCCGAGTGTGCCCTCGTTGTACCCGAGGTTGTCCAGGGCCCGGGCCTCGCCGATCCGGTCGTCGGCCTCCTGGTAGAGGGCGAGCGCCTTCTCGTAGTGGACCTTCGCCGCCGCGGGCCCGCGATGGTAGAACTCGACGTTGGCCAGATTGATGACCGCGTGGGCCTGACCGCGTACGTCGTGGATGCTCCGGAACAGCTCGGCCGACTGCCGGAGCCGATCGGCCGCGGGCTCGCTCCGGCCGAGGTTGGTGTAGGCGACACCCAGGGCGTTCAGGGCGTACGCCTCGGCGCGGGCGTCACCGACCGACCGGGCCGCCGCGGCCGCGCGGTCGTTCATGGTCAGCAGGTCGCGATAGCTGGTGTTCAGAAGGTGACGGAACAGCACCTCGGCGAGGCGGCTGGTGTGGGTCGGCCAGCCGTGGTCCCCGCCGTACGCGGCGATCGCCATCAGCGTGGAATGCTCGGCGCTCAGCCAGGCCGACGCGGCATCCGGGCCGGGCAGGGCCGGTGTTGCCGTGGTCGTCTCCGGAGCCTGGGGCCGGCGGTCGGCGCCGGTGGGGTAGAGGATCGTCATCGCGGTCACGGTGGTGGCCAGGTAGTGGTCGAGCAGCCGGGTCAGGGCCGCCCGGCGGTCGGCCGGACGCTCCTGCTCGTGGGCGCGCTCGGCCCCGTGGAGACGGATCAGGTCGTGCTGGGTGTAGCGGTCGTCGCCCGCGAGCGTGATCAGGTGGTCGTCGTACAGGTGCCGGAGCCCGGTGCGGACCGTCTCCAGGTCGCCGCCGGTCAGCGCGGCGGCCGCGTACGCGTCGAAGTCCTCCGCCGGATGCAGCGCCACCAGCCGGAGCAGTCGCTGCCGGTCGGCGTCCAGGTTGCGGTAGGACCGGTCGAGCGCGAGGGCCACACCGTCGTCCAGCCGCCCGGCCCGGCGACGCTCGTCGAGCCATTCCGCGTGGTCGGCCAGGCTCCAGTCCGGTTTCGCCCGCACCTGCGCCGCGATCAGGCCGAGCGCGAGCGGCAACCGTCCGCAGAGCTCGGTGATGCGGGCCGCGGCCTCCGGGTCGTCGCGGACGGCCGCCGCGCCGACCTCGTCGGTCAGCAACCGCAGCGCCTCCGGCGGGCCGAACACCTCCAGGGTCAGCGCGACGGCCGGGCTCAGCGCGTCGAGGCTGCGCCGGCTGGTGACCAGGACCGAACAGCCCGGCGTGGCCGGCAGCAGCGGCCGGACCTGGTCGGCGTCGACCGCATTGTCCAGCACGATCAGCGTACGGGTGCCGGCCAGCCGCTCGTTGTAGAGCCGCCGGCAGGCCGCGAGGTCGTGCGGAATGGTCGAGCCAGGCACGCCGAGCAGCCGCAGAAAGCCGTCCAGCACCGCGACCGGGTCGGCCGGCGGGTGCCCGGGATCAGGATCGAAACCGCGCAGGCTGACGAAGAGCGTCCGGTCGTACGGGAGCAGGTGGGCCGCCCGTAAGGCCAGCTGGGTCTTCCCGACGCCGGCCATCCCCTGGATCGTGGCGATCACGACCGGGCCGTCCGCGGTGAGCGCGTCCCGCAGCTGGCGCAACTCGGCCGTACGGCCGGTGAACTGCGGCAACTCCGGCGGCAGGGTGCCGTACACGCGGACCTGGGCCGAGGCTCGCCGCTGGCCGGCGACGGCCAGCAGGGCCTGCTGCCATTGCGCCAGGTAGTGGGGATCGGGATGCAGCACCTGGACGATCGCGCTGACCAGTTCCGCGCTGAGCCGGCGCCGCCCGGGCCGGAAACAGTCGCCCACCGTCGTCCGCCCGGCCAGCTCGCTGCTCGGCCGGCCGGCCCGGCGCCAGGCGGCGTTGACCAGGGTGGTGATCCGCGCGTAGGACGGATCGCCGGCCCAGACCTTGAGCGCGAAAAGCCGTTCGGCCAGGTCGTCCATCGTCATCGCCACGCCGGGGTCGGGTGGCTTCAGGCCGTCGTCGCGCGGCGCGTCCGTGGCCAGAGCTCGCGTCACGGCCCGGTGCAAGGTGGCCAGGCTCGGCACGCGCGCCCCGCCGGCGTTCGCCACCAGCTCCCGGTGCAGCGCCGAGACATTGCCACCCCGGTGCGACAACCGATCGAGCAGCGCGGCATCGACGACGAACTCAACGCGATCCAACAGTGGCAATCCCATGATCAACCGGTACGGGCGGCTAGGACCACCTCGGCCTACCACTATGCGGCACGAAACCCGTTCCCGACAGTGTGGACCCCGCCGGGCGGCGGAACCGGGCTCCGTGGGTCTAGGGCTCCGTGATCTGGACGACCTGCCTGCCCCAGGCCCCGCGCTGGTCGAAGGCTCGGTGCGCCGAGGCGATATCGGTGAGCGGGTGAACGCCGCCGACGACCGCGCGGAGTGTGCCCGCGGCGACCTGGTCGGCCAGCTCGGTGAGCTGCGCGGTGCGCGGGTCGGCGCTGAAGGTGCGGATGCGGCGGGAACCATGGACGGTGGACGCGGCGATCGCCGCGATCGCCGGGCCGGACAGTCCCACGGTGACCATCCGGCCACCCTTGGTGAGGTGCCGTCGGTAGCGGGCGAGCTCCGTGCCGACGGTGTCCACGATGACGTCGAACGCGCCGATCTGGTCCGGGGTGACCTCTGTGTAGTCGAGGACCCGCTCAGCCCCGAGGCCGGTCAGGGCGGCCGCGTGGCGGGAGCGGGCCAGTGCGGTCACCCGGCCGCCGGACGCGTGCGCCAGCTGGACGGCGGCCACCCCGACACCACCGGCCGCGCCCCGCACGAGCACGCTTTCGCCCGAGGCCAGGCGGGTGGCGCCGCGAAGCGCGGCCAGCGCGGTGATCCCGGGAACGACCAGCGCCGCCGCTTCCACCGCGGACATTCCGAGGGGTACGGGCGCGACGCGGTCCGCCGGGACGACGACGTATTCGGCGGTGCCCGCGACGGCGTGCTTCTCCCGCGGGTGCACGGTGCCCCAGACCACCCGGCCGGTGTCGACGCCCCCGACGCCCGATCCGGTCGCGGCGACGACGCCGGCGAAGTCCAGGCCCAGGCCGATCGGGAACCGGCGGCCCGAGACGATCTTCATGGCGCCCGAGCGCACCAGAGAGTCATGCCCGTTGACGCTGGACGCCGCGACGGCGACCAGAACCTCGCCCGGACCGGGCTCGGGCCGGCGCACCTCGGTCACGGTGAGAACGTCCGGAGTGCCGTACGAGAAGATCTGGACGGCCTTCATGGTGGTGGTCCTCTCGGTCGTGAGCGTCTGCCGCACCGAGCTTGAGGGATGCCGCCGCCAGGACGGTCGGCCCGTCGTTCCTGGGACAACGAGACCCACCCTGGGCCTTCGTTCGTCGGAACCGGTCAGGATTGTTCGACCGGCACCGCGGCCGGCGCGGGCGTGTCGACCAGGTGGGCCAGCAGTTGCAGGCGTTCGCTGTCGGGGCTGCCTTCCTCGGCGGTGTAGGCGACGATCATCGGCCCGGACGACGGGCCGGGCAGCCGGTACGCATCCCAGTCCAGGCTGAGCTCGCCGACCAGCGGGTGCACGAGACGCATCCGGCCGCGGGTGGCCTCCTCGATGTCGTGACGGCCCCAGAGCGTACGGAACTCGGCGCTGTGCACGGCGAGCTCACCGACCAGCTCGAGGGCGCGCGGGTGACCCGGGTCGGCGGCCACCGCGGTGCGCAGCATCGCGGTGAGCTCACCGACCGTGGCCGCCCGGTCGGGACAGGTGAGGTCGGCGCCGGGCTGCAGGAGCAGCCCCAGCATGTTCCGGGCCGGCCGGGGCAACGCGGCCGGGTCGCCCAGCAGAGCGCCGGCCAGCGGGTTCCAGGCCAGCAGGTCGAGATGTTGGCCGACCACCACCGCCGGTGCGGTCATCGTGCGCAGCAGCCGCAGAGTGGTGGGTGGCACTTCTTCGAGCGTGAGTGGCCGGGGCCGGCCCGGCCGGCGGGCGGCGGCGGCCAGCGTGTGCAGGTGCCGGGTCTCCTCGGCCGAGAAGTTCAGGGCCCGGGCGAGAGCGTCGAGGACCTGCTCGGACGGGCGCACCTCACGGCCCTGTTCCATCCGCTGGTAGTAGTCGGTGCTCACTCCGGCCAGCAGGGCGAGTTCCTCGCGCCGGAGCCCGGAAACCCGGCGGCGCGGCCCGGGTTCCAGCCCGACGTCCTGCGGTCGTAGCCGGGTCCGCCGGGCCTTGAGGAATTCCGCGAGTTCGCGACGGGGATCATCGGCCATGCGGCCCAGTATGCGTTCGGGCTGCACCACGCCGGAAGGCCAGGTGACGGCGCTCCGGCGCGGGACCGGAGCGCCGTCACTCATCGGCGGGTCTTGGGCAGGTCGAACTGGTCGGCCGAGCGGCAGTCCTTCTGGTTGCCGATCGCGGCCGGGCCCAGGTCGGCCAGGGCCTCGCGAGCCCGCACCCGGCCGAGGTTCCACGCGTACCAGGGGTCGGGCTCCTGGAGATCCTCAGCGATCCAGCTGAGCGTGCACCGGCGTACCGGATCGGGCAGTTTTGTCAGGGCCGGGGTCGCGTCGGCCGACAGGGCGCGCAGGTACCAGGCGTCGATCTTGCCGGAGCCCTCGTAACGGGCCGCGTTGCGGCTGGCCACGTAGCCCTCGGGGTCGAGGGCGGCCAGACCGAGCAGCATCAGCACGGCCAGACCGACGGTGGTTCCGGGGATCCACCGGCCCTGCCACTTGATGCCGGCCACCGCGATCAGCACGAAGATCACGCCGAGCAGCATCTCGGACGCCATCACGAAGATCCGTTCACCGGTGAAGCTGTAGACCCGCTGGTACTCCCACATCCGCGACAGCGCGGAGGCCACGATGACCACGCTCAGGGCACAGAGCAGACCCAGCAGTACGTGCAGCAGCAGCCGTTCTGCCGGCCGGTCCCGTTTCGCCCAGCGGGCCAGGCCCGCGATCAGTGCCAGCGACAGCAGCGTGACCGCGACCAGCTGCCAGAAGCCGCTCCGGGCGTATTGCGAGTAGCTGAGCCCGGCCGTCTCCAGCACATGCCGGCTTCCCCCGAACAGCACAGTGAACTGGACCGCCACGAAACCGCCGAGGAGCAGCACCAGCGCGGAGCCGGCCGGCGCCCACTCGATCAGGCCGACCCGGCCCCGGCCCTCGGTGTCCATGCTGGACGTCGCCGGCGGCGCGGTCAGCGTGTAGATCCCGGAGACGGCGAGCAGGCCGCCGGCCACAGCCAGGAATATCCACTGGAAGATCGAGCCGATGGCGAAATCGGGGGTGGCGTCATCCAGCAGCTGGGAGAACGCGACGTCCGCGGATGACAGCAGCGCGCCGAAGACGAGCAGCACCACGACGGTGAGGGCGACCGAGAAGAAGGTCCGCCGGGCGATTCCCGGGCGGCTGCTTCCTTTCAGGTGCCGGCGGATCCAGGGGATGCCGGCGAAGGCCGCGTAGGGGGCGGCGATCAGGCTGAACAGGATCGACCGGACCTGCCGGCCGCCGACGATCGCCAGCGCGGTGCAGCCGATCGCGCCCAGCACACTGAACGTCACCAGCCACCACGCGTTGCGGAACGCCGGAACGAGGAGCAGAGCGAGCGCCGCCACCGCCCAGCCGGAACGGATCAGCCGCTCGCTGCGCGGCAGGTCGGCCGACCGCCGCACGCCGAACACCACGCCCAGCGTCAGGGCCAGCCAGCCGAGGAACCAGCCGATACCGACCCGGTCCAGCGGCAGGAAGATCAGGAAGCCCAGCGCGCCGGCGAGCACACCGGCCGGGGCGGCCCAGCCCTGGGCTTCCTTCGGCCCGGTCCAGTGCTTCTCGCGGAACGTCTGCCAGACGGACGGCGGCCGCTCGTACGAGCGCGCCGGGTAGAGGGGCGCCGTCGGTTGCGGCCGCTGAGGAGCCGGCCTCGGCGGCGGGGCGGCTGGGGGTGCTGGCGCCGCGCTCGGGGCCGGCGCCGGTGCGGCTGCGGCCGGCTTGACCACTGGTTCGGGGGCTTGTTCAGCCGGCCTGGTGACGACCAGGGCGGACGCCGGGGCCGCGATCATTGGCACGAACAGGGCGTACCCTCGCGTACCCGAAGGGATCTGGACCGGGATCGCCCAGGCCGTCTCGCCTTCGGCGCCGGGCCAGACCATGGACGGAATCACGTCGGTCGGCGGCATGACCAGCAGTTGGGGCGCCGGCACCGGGGCGGTGGGAACTTCCTTGGCCTTGTCCGCGGGAACGGCGTCGGCCGGCTTCGCGTGATCAGGCTGCTCTGGTGGCAGGTCCGCCACTGAACCCTCCTCGGTTTGTCAGTGCGCACACCGTAAGCCGTGCGCACGGCAATTTCTACGCCGGGACGGGTCCGTATCGCCGCGACGTTCACCGGGATTGGCACAGATGGGGGAGGTCCACTCTCGAAGCGGTCCTTTCGGCTGACCGGGGTGGCCTACGCACGCGGGCCGACCCGGCCCTGCCGCTGGCCCGGCTGCGGGCGTCCGGCGAGCTGGTCGAACTCCGGGCGGCCGATCTTCGCTTCACCCTGGACGAGGTCACGGCGTACGTCGAAGGTCTTGATCTGGCCGTGAGCGACATCGCCGTGCTGGCGAGACGGACCGAGGGGTGGGTCGCCGCGCTGCAGCTGGCGTCGCTGTCGATGCGCGGCCGCGACGACGTGCCCGGCTTCATCGCGGGCTTCGCCGGAGACGATCGGTACATCGTCGACCACCTCGTCGGCGAAGTCCTCGACCGGCAGCCGGCCGAGGTCCGGGAGTTCCTGCTCGCCACCTGCGTCCTCGATCGGCTGACCGGCCCGCTCTGCGACGCCGTGACCGGGCAGGCGCAGGGCAGGGCGATGCTCGAGGCCCTCGACCGGGGCAACCTGTTCGTGGTGTCGCTCGACGGGAGCCGCCGGTGGTACCGCTACCACCACCTGTTCGCCGACGTGCTGCTGGCCCGGCTGGCCGACAAGCAGCCCGGCCGGATCCCGCCGCTGCACCGCGGGGCGGCCGACTGGTACGAGCGGAACGGCGAGCCGGCTCCGGCGATCCGCCACGCCCTGGCCGCCGGCGACGTCGAGCGGGCGGCCGGCCTGATCGAGCTGGCCGTCCCGGCGCTGCGCCAGGACCGGCAGGAGGCCACCATCCGCGGCTGGATCGACGTGATTCCGGACGAGGACGTCCGGGTGCGGCCGGTGCTGGCGATCGGCTTCGTCGGGGCGTTGATGGCGGGCAACGAGTTCGCCGACGTCGAGCGCCGGGCACGCTGCTCTACCGCTCCCGCCTGGTGCCCCGGTTCATCCCGCTGATGGGCCTGATCGGAGCTCCGCTCCTTCTGGTCGCCGACCTCGCTACCCTGTTCGGCCACAACACGCAGACCTCCGCCGCATCGTTCCTGCTGACCCTGCCGGTCGCGGCCTGGGAGCTGGCCGTCGGCCTCTACCTGATCGTCAGGGGCTTCCGCCCGTCCCCGATCCTGCCCCCGCCCGTCACCACACCCAGGTGGACCGCACTTGGGCCGCCATCGCCTGAAACAGCAACGAAAAGCCGCCCGCCGATTACGGCGGGCGGCTTTCGATCGGCCGGTCGGAGGTCTCGGAGCAGTGGACAGGTTTCGATATGGTCGCGGTTCGGGGCGAGACTGCCCGCGCGAGGAGGTTGAGCATGAGCGGCCCGATCGATCCTTCCGGACTGGGCAGCACGCTGGCTGAAGTGGTGGCTGCGCTCGGCCGGGCTCAGACGCCCTCCGGTGACCAGGAGGAGCAGAAACCACCCATCGGTACGAGTGAGGCCGCCGATGGCCGGCTCCGGGTCCGGGCGACTTGGCCCGGGCGGATCGAGGGCCTCGAGCTGGAGCCGTCGTTGCTGCGGCTGAGCGTCGAAGAACTGGCTCGGGAGATCGAGTCGGCCGTCAACACCGCGCTCGCCGACCTGCAGAGCCGGGCCTCGGCGACCGGCGGTCCGGCCGACCTCGGCGCGCTCACCGACCAGCTCAAAGACATCAAGTTCGACGCCGAGCGCCAGTTCGCGAAGCTGACCGCTTCGCTGGTCGAAGCGCAGGAGCAACTCACCCGCCGGGCCGGTGACCGATGACCGGATTCATGATTGACCCCGAGCGGCTGTCGGCGTCCGGGTCTGCTCTGCAGAGCGTCGCCTCGCGGTTCTCCGCGGAGCTGGCGTCGTTCCGGTCCGAGCTGGCCGGTTTCGGCGCGCCCTGGGGGAGTGACGACATCGGTTCGCTGATCGGTGCCGCCCATGACGAGGTGTCGTCGTGGGCGTTCGAGTGCTACCAGGACGCCCTGGACGAGATGGCCTCGGCCGGCGCCGACGTGGTGGACATCAGCGCGCAGCACAGAGAAGCGGATGAGAGCGTCAGCCGCCGGTTCCAGGGGCTGCTGACCGAGCTGGGGCGCTGACCGGTGGGCCTGGAACTTCCGGGCGAGCTCCGTTCGCTGCTGGGCATCCTCGGTTACACCTGGCCGGAGGCTGACGAGACCGCGCTGGTCCTGATGGGCCAGGCGTGGATGTCTTTCTCCGGCCGGCTCGAGGCGATCGTGTCGGATGCGACGTCGACTGCGGCCGAGGTGTGGACCGAGCACGAGGGCGAGGCCGTTACCGCGTTTCAGGCCTGGTGGGCCAAAGAGGACAGCCCGGCCGAGGCGCTCCGGGACGGCGCGAACGCGGCCACGCTGACCGGGACCGGCCTGATGATCTGCGGCGGGATCGTGCTCGCTCTCAAGATCGCGGTCATCGCCCAGCTCGCCATCCTGGCGGTGGAGATCGCGCAGGCGGTGGCGACGGCGGTGCCGACGTTCGGCGCGAGCCTGGCCGAGATCCCGATCTTCCAGCAGCTGACGCGGACGATCGTCGGGAACCTCGTGCAGGAGGCCATCTTCCAGCTGCTGGACGGGTGACCGGACGTGGCCGAGGGCTCGGGCAGGCTCATGCGGGCCGCGCTGCGGTACCTCCGCAAGACACGTAAGCGTGCCCGCCCGGATCGGATGAATCCGCACTTCACCACCCACACGATCGGCGGCGGCCACGTGAAGCCGGGCAAGCCCAAGGCGAGCGGCTACCACTACCGTCCCGGCGGCGAAGACTTTCCCGACCGCCGGCTTGTACCGGGCACGAGGGAAGAATTCCCGAACGGCGTGTACGAGGCGGAACCTGAGTTCTTCGACCCGACCCTGAATCCACCGGCCGGTGCCTGGAAACCGAAGGCCGGCAACGAGGGTGTCAGCACGTTCTTCCCCGACCATTGGACCCCGGCACAGGTGGACAACGCGGTGTCCGGTGCCTTCAGGGACTCGACGCCGACGTCCGATGGCAAATGGATCGGTACCTACAATGGCGTCACGATCGAAGGCTTTTACGACCAGTCCGGCAGCTTCACGCACGGCTGGCCCGTCCCTAGAATTCTGGGAGGCTCGTAGTGAGTGTTGTCAGCTTACGGATCGATCCCACCTACGGCCGTCCCGTCTTCCAGGTCGAGGACAAGCGGTACGACCTGTTGGGTGAGTGGCTGACCACGGATCTCGGTACCTTCTTCCTGGCCACCTTGGACGCGCTGGCAATGGCGGATGAGGTGGCCCGTGGTGAGCCGCCCTTCGAGGAGTGGAGCAGCGAGAATTACGACGTGTCGTTCACGCCGTCGGCGCTGTCGATCACCAACGTGTGGGTGCCCGGTGCAGGGGGCGAGTTCCCGGCCGATGTCGCCCGGGTGGCGATCGAGGATTACTGGCGTTTCCTGGCCGCTCTGCCGGAAGTCCAGTCTGTGCGCCAGTACCGCCCCGACCTCCCGAAATGGCAGGCCAACCTGCTGAGGTGGGAGGAGAAGTGGGGGCGCACCCACCCGTACCGAGGGCGGCTGTTCTGACAGGCAGCCGCGGGCGGCGATAGACACCGACCACGGCCGAAGAGTGGAAGTGGCCCCGCCGCGTGCTGCGGCGAGGCCCGGTGTCCGGTTGTCAGGGAGTCACGGTGACCGGCTCGTCGTCGCCTGATTGGGCCGCGGCCAGGTTGGCCACTGCTTCGAGGGGCTCGATCGGCTCGCGTACGGGGTAGGGCTTGGCGATGAGGGTGTCGAGGGCGTCGTTGAAGCGGGTCAACGGGTCCGGCTGGTCGGGGCCGAGCAGGTAGTGGCGCAGGCTTTCGCGGCGTTCCGCCATCGGGTCGAGCGGTTCCGGGCGCTGCAGCGACTGGACCAGGTCGGCCAGGCCCTCGGCCTTCGAGCCGAGCAGGTAGGCGCCGCCGGCCACGGTCTGGGCGGTGCGGAAGGCTGACTCGTCCTGGTTGTAGATGTTCGTGACCACGTACGGCTTGCCGCTGCCCACGAAATCAGAAACCACGGCGGAAATGTCGGCGATCATCATGTCTGCTTCGTTGAAGCATGAGTAGAGGTCCGGGCGCGGGCCGCTCACCGTGCGGTGCGCCCACCAGCCGCCCGATTCCCAGTGGGCCCGCTGCCAGTCCTGTTCGGCCTTCAGCAGCCGGGCGTGCCGTTCCGGGTCCGGGGGGCCATTTTCGCGGGCTGTCTCGGCCGCGTCGCGGGCTTCCGGGCCGGTCATCTGGTCGAACAGCCGCTGCAGCTCGGTCTGCCGGACCTGGCCGGCGGCGCGTTCGGCGGCGTTGGCGGCGACCAGGGCGCTCCAGGCCGGGTCGGCGGCGCGGGTCTTGTTCGCCTCCTCCAGCAGATCGATGATCTTCTGGTTGAGCCGGCGGGTGGCCGCGTCCTGGTAGCCGGTCAGCGGGTGGGGCTTGTAGATGATCCGGACGTTGGGCGCCAGCGCCAGCAGCGTTTTGACGATCTTGACGCCCATCACGGGGATCGAGCTGAGCGCCAGGTCGGTGCTCCAGCCCTCCCAGGTCGGGGCGTACAGGACCGTGAAGATGCGCCGGTCCTGGCGCGGCGGTTCCAGGGCGGCCAGCTGCGGCCGGCCGACCTCGACGATCGCGTCGTCGGAGACCGCCCCACCCGCGCGCCGGTAGCGGTCGCGGCCGGCCCGGCCGGCCACCCACACCTCGTCGTAGACCCGGCTGGCCGGGTTGGTGCTGGCGACCTTGTCGCTGTCGCCGTGCCCCACGAAGATGTGCCGGATCCCGTTGTGGCGCAGCATGTGGAGGTTGTTGCCGACGTTGCCGACGTACATGACGGCCTTCAGATCCGGCAGGTCGATGTCCATCACGTCGGGGCCGCGGGGCACGCTGATGATCGGCAGGTCGGTCGGGCCGATCCGAGCGACGTGCTTGTGCTCGCGGACCAGGATCATCGCCGTATGGCGCAGCTCGGCCAGCGTGGTCAGCCAGGAGTCGACCTGGTAGGTGGTGCCGCTGGCCTCGCCCAGGCTGAAGTAGAGCATCACCTCGGGCTGGTAGGCCCGCAACTGCCGGAACACCTCGCCGCGTACGGCGTCCGTGTCGGCCAGCACCAGGTTGCGGCGGACGTGCAGCGCGACGACGGCCAGCACCGCCAGCGCGTAGGGGCCGGACACGGCCAGGCCGAGGAGGCCGAAGTAGCCGGTGCCGGCCAGGGCGTCGATCACCACGCCGACCGCCAGCGGGATGGTCACCTGGTTCAGCAGGGTCGGCGTCCGGCCGCGGAGCCAGGCCGGGGGCGCGTCCGGGATCCGCAGCCGGGAGAGATCGAGGTTGCGGGAACCGTGCGGCAGCTGGCGCAGCTGGTTCAGGCGGCGCAGCAGCCCGGTGAACAGGCCGCGCAGCACGTACAGGGCCGGCACCGCGATCGTCAGCAGGCTCAGCACGGCGACGTCGTACTCGCCGATCCGGGCGATCAGCACCAGGATCGCGCCGTCGCGGATGATCGAGCGGGGCACGGTGCCGAGGTGGATGCGCCGCAGCAGCAGGTGCAGCGGCGTGCTCTGCACACCCCACTGCTCGCCGACGATGACGGCCACCAGGCCGGCCGCGAACACGGTCGGCCACGGGACGACCGCGCCCAGGTAGAGCACGGGGTAGGAGATCACGAACAGGGCGTACCGGAGCAGCGTGCCCGGCCGGCTGATGTCCAATTTCGCCGCGGCGTTCACAGCGACCCTCTCACTTGGCGGGCGTCACGGCGGCCGGGGCGGTCCGCCGTACGTCGATGATGTGGCCGGTCATGGCCGAGATCAGTACGTCCACGGAGGTGCTCGCGACCTCTTCGGCGGTGAGCATCGAGGCGGCCGGCTCCTCGCCGAAGGCCTGCCGCCGCATCGGCGTACCGGTGCGTTCCGGGTTGATGCAGTTGACCCGCACGCCCGACTCCGACCATTCGTCGGCCAGCGCTTGGACCAGGTTGACCGTGGCCGCCTTGGTCGACGAGTAGAGGCTGTAGTCGGCCCGGCCCCGCGTGTACGAGCTCGACGTGTAGAGCAGCAGCCCGCCGTTCGTCTCGGCCAGGTACGGCGCGGACGCCCGCGCGATGTAGACCGGGGCCAGATAGTTGACCCGCAGGGCTTCCTCGATGACCGCGTCGTCGGCTTCGGCCAGCTTGCCGATGCGCAGCACGCCGGCGGTGTTGACCACGTAGTCGATCCGGCCGGTCTGCGCGTACGCCTGTTTCAGCGCGTCGGCCACGTCGGCCGCGTTCTCGACGTGGGTGCCGGTGGTCGAACGGCTGAACGACAGCACCGTGGCGCCGTGCGCGGCCGCGAGGTCACCCGTCGCCTTCCCGATGCCGTAGCTGCCACCGAAGATGACGATCGTCCGGCCGGTGAGCAGCTCGGCCCGCTCCGCTTCCGAGATCTCGGCCGGCATCGGGTTGGAGTTGAGCTGGAAGAGCTTGTCGGCCAGGTGGATGTCGATCGGGTGCGTGATCTTCAGGTTGTTCTCGTCGCCGGGGACCACGTGGATCGGCACGTCCGGCAGGTAGCGCCGGACGACGCCGCAGTCGTCGGTCGCGGTGAAATCCGGGTCGGCCACGGCCAGCTCGTACGCCTTGCGCAGGGTCGACATCCGGAAGCCCTGGGGCGTCTGACCGCGGCGCAGCCGGGACCGGTCGGGGATGTCGGCGATGACCTCCTCGCCGTCGACCTCGTCGACCGAGATGATCGTGTCGGCCGACGGGATCGCCACGTCGATGGCCTCGAACCGGTCGAGGGCGCGCACGCTGTCGGCGATGATGCGCTGCGACACCAGGGGCCGTACGGCGTCATGAATGATCATTTTGCAATCGGTGCCGCCCATGGCCTCGATGGCCTTCTGGGTGGTCTCGCTGCGGGTCCGCCCCCCGGCGATCACGCCGCTGACCTTGGTGAAGCCGGCCCGCGCGACGATCGCCTCGACCTCGTCCAGGTAGCCCGGGGCCATCAGGATCAGCACCCGGTCGATGTCGGGCGATTTCTCGAACGCGGTGAGCGTGTGCTCCACCACCGTCTTGCCGGCAATCTTGACCAGCTGTTTGGGCATCTGGAGGCCGAGTCGTTCCCCGACGCCGCCGGCGAGCACGACCGCGACTGTCGGGATGACGCTTGAGGTAACTGTCACTACCACCGGATCTCCTGTGATGGACGGCCCCGACGGACCAGCACGGGATGACCATGATCTGCATGGATGCCGGGCGACGTTAACAGCCGGGCAACCGCAGGCACAACGTGCGTTCGGCTCGATGCCACCTGCCGGACATCTGATCCAGGGGCCCCGCTCACGAATACGTCATTGAGAGGACTCCGGGAGTTAACAGAGATGTGGCAAGCGTTGACGCCGCTCAATCGAATGAACTGTCCATATTCGTTCATTTCGACCGGATCGAACCGCAGGAAACCGGCGGTAAAGCCGGCCCGGCTTAACCCGCAAACATTCCTGGCAACGTTTTCCACCCCATCCGTTAAGGTGTCGCGCATGAAGGCGCTAGTGCTCTCCGGCGGAGCTGGGACCCGGCTGCGGCCGATCACCTACACCTCGGCCAAGCAGCTCGTGCCGGTCGCGAACAAGCCGGTCTTGTTCTACGGCCTGGAGGCGATCGCCGAGGCGGGAATCACCGAGGTCGGGATCATCGTCGGCGACACGGCCGACGAGATCCGGCAGGCCGTCGGCGACGGGTCCGGCTTCGGGCTCGAGGTCACCTACATCCCGCAGGACGCGCCGCTCGGCCTGGCCCACGCCGTCCTGATCGCCCGCGACTTCCTGGGCGACGACGACTTCGTCATGTACCTGGGCGACAACTTCATCGTCGGTGGCATCCGCGACCTCGTCGAGCGGTTCCGCCACGAGGCCGCGGACGCCCAGATCCTGCTGACCCGGGTGCCCGACCCGACGTCGTTCGGCGTGGCCGAGCTCGACGCCGCCGGTCAGGTGATCGGCCTGGAGGAGAAGCCGGCCTACCCCAAGAGCGACCTGGCGCTGGTCGGTGTCTATCTGTTCCGGCCCTCCGTGCACGAGGCCGTCCGGGCGATCGAGCCCTCGCGCCGGGGCGAACTGGAGATCACGCACGCGATCCAGTGGCTGATCGACTCGGGGCTGGACGTGCGTTCCACCTTGATCCACGGCTATTGGAAAGACACCGGAAACGTCACCGACATGCTCGAGGTCAATCGGACCGTCCTCGAAACGCTCGAGCGGGCCATTGACGGTGAGGTCGACGACGCGAGTGAGATCATCGGCCGGGTCCGGATCGACGCCAACGCCAAGGTTTCGGGCAGCCGGATCGTCGGGCCCGCGATCATCGGCGCCGACAGCATCATCAGTGATTCATACGTCGGACCATTTACCTCGATCTCCGAGAATTGCCGGATCGAGGACAGCGAGATCGAATACTCGATCGTGCTCCGCGACTCCTTGATAAGCGGGGTCCGCCGGATCGAGGCGTCGTTGATCGGCCGCAACGTCGAAGTCATTCCCGCGCCCCGCGTGCCCTCCGCCCACCGGTTCGTCGTCGGCGACTACAGCAAGGTGCAGATCTCGTCATGACCACCAGGATTCTCGTGACCGGCGGGGCCGGTTTCATCGGCTCGCACTATGTCCGCACCGTGCTGGGCGACCACGGCCCCGGCGACGTGGAGATCACGGTCCTCGACCTCCTCACGTACGCCGGCAACCCGGCCAACCTCGACGAGGTGCGCGACCGGCCGGGCTTCCGCTTCGTGCGGGGCGACATCTGCGATCCCGTGCTGGTCGGCCGGCTGATGGCCGAGCACGATCAGGTCGTGCACTTCGCGGCCGAGTCGCACGTCGACCGGTCCATCGACGGCGGCGCCGAGTTCATCCGGACCAACGTGGTGGGCACGCACACGCTGGTCGACGCCGCTCACCGGGCGGGGGTCGCGACCTTCGTCCACATCTCGACCGACGAGGTGTACGGCTCGATCGACGAGGGATCCTGGCCCGAGACCGACCCGCTGGCGCCCAACTCGCCGTACTCGGCGGCCAAGGCGTCCAGCGACCTGGTCGCCCTGTCCTACCAGCGGACCCACGGCCTCGACGTACGGGTGACCCGCTGCTCCAACAACTACGGCCATCACCACTTCCCGGAGAAGGTCATCCCGCTCTTCATCACCAACCTGCTCGACGGGAAAAAGGTCCCGCTGTACGGCGACGGCGGCAACGTCCGCGACTGGCTGCACGTCGACGATCACGTCCAGGGCATCGAACTGGTGCGCACCAAGGGCGGCCCGGGCGAGATCTACAACATCGGCGGCGGCACCGAGCTGTCGAACAAGGAGCTCACCCAGCAGCTGCTCGACGCCTGCGGCGCGGGCTGGGACAGCGTCGAGTACGTGACCGACCGCAAGGGCCACGACCGCCGCTACTCGGTCGACTGCACCAAGATCAGCGACGAGCTGGGCTACCGCCCCCGCAAGGACTTCCCGACCGGGCTGGCCGAGACCGTGCAGTGGTACCGCGACAATCGCGCCTGGTGGGAGCCGCTGAAGGGCCGGGCCGCGCTGTGACCTCCTGGCTGATCACCGGTGGCTCCGGGATGCTCGCGCAAGACCTGCGGTCCCGCCTGCACACGGCCGGCCTCGACGCGGTGGCGCTGACCCGGGCCGACCTCGACATCACCGACCCGGTCGCGGTCACCGTGACCCTCGAACGTCACCACCCCTCGGTGGTGGTCAACTGCGCCGCGTGGACGGCCGTCGACGACGCCGAGGAGCAGGAGGACGCCGCCCTCGCCGTGAACGGGGCCGGGCCCCGCAACCTCGCGGTGGCCTGCCGCGAGACCGGGGCGGTGCTGCTGCACCTCTCGACCGACTACGTCTTCGCGGGCGACGCGACCGAGCCGTACGCGGAGGACGCGCCGACCGCACCGCGCAGCGCGTACGGGCGCACCAAGCTGGCCGGCGAGCAGGCCGTCCTCGACGAGCTCCCGGAGTCAGGCTTTGTCGTGCGCACTGCCTGGCTGTACGGGGCGGGTGGCGGCAATTTCGTCGCCACCATGCTCAAGCTCGAGGCGGCGCGCGACACCCTCGACGTGGTCGACGACCAGCGCGGCCAGCCCACCTGGACGGTCGACCTGGCCGACCAGCTGTTCCGGCTGGGCACGGCGGCTCTCGCCGGTTCCGCGCCGGCCGGCGTCTACCACGGGACAAGCTCGGGCGACGTCACCTGGTTCGGGCTCACCCAGGAGATCTTCCGGCTGATCGGCGCGGACCCGGGCCGGGTGCGCCCCACCACGAGCGAGGCGTTCCGCCGCCCGGCCCCGCGACCGGCGTACAGCGTGCTGGGCCACGACCGCTGGGCGGCGGCCGGTCTCGAGCCGATCCGGCCCTGGGCCGACGCCCTCGCCGAGGCCGTCCCGCACCTGCTCGCCACCTCTCCCGCACGTTGAATGGGGCTCCCGCCATGCCGCTGAAGGTCAGCGTGGTCGTGCCGGTCTACAACCCCGGCCCGTACATCGAAGACTGCATTCGATCGCTGGTCTCGCAGAGCCTGCCGAAGGACGAGTTCGAGGTCTATTTCGTCGACGACGGGTCGACCGACGAGACCCCGGCCCGGCTCGACGAGCTGGCGCTGGAGCAGGCGAACGTCCACGTGATCCACCAGGAACCGTCCGGGTGGTCCGGCAAGCCGCGCAACGTCGGGATCGACGCCGCCAAGGGCGAATACATCATGTTCGTCGACAACGACGACTACCTCGGCACCGAGGCCCTCGAGCGGATGTACGACTACGGCGTGGCCAACGGCGCCGACATGGTCGTCGGCAAGATGGCGGGCAAGGGCCGGCCGGTGCCGCTGGAGCTCTTCCGCCGCAACCGCCCGCGGGCCGGCGTGCAGAACGCGCCGCTCATCGACAGCCTCACCCCGCACAAGATGGTGCGCCGCGAGTTCCTGGCCAAGACCGGCCTGCGGTTCCGCGAGGGCCGCCGCCGGCTGGAGGACCACGTCTTCGTCACGGAGGCCTACCTGCGCGCCGAGAACGTGTCGGTCCTGAGCGACTACGTGTGCTACTACCACGTCAAGCGCGACGACGCCTCGAACGCGGGTTTCCGGCCCATCGACCCGGTCGGCTACTTCGGGAACCTGCGCGAGGCCCTCGACATCGTCGACCAGTACACCGAACCCGGCCCGCTGCAGGACGGCCTGTTCCGCCGCTGGCTGCGCAACGAGATCGTCGAGCGGCTGCGGGCTCGCCGGCTGCTCACCATGGCCCCCGATTACCGGCGCGAGATGTTCCGCGAGATGCGCTCCGTCGCCGTCGACCGCTTCGGCCCCGGCGTCGCGGCCGGCCTGACCCCGATCCAGCAGGTCGTGGCCGGGCTCCTGGTCGCCGACCGGGTCGGGGACCTCGAGACGCTGGCCGAGTGGGAAGCCACCGTCAAGCCGATCGCCGAGCTGCGCGATCTGGCCTGGCAGGACGGCGCGCTCAAGGTCGACTTCACGGTCGAGTACGCCTCCGGGGACGAGCGCCTGACGTTCGTCCGGAACGGGACCGATCCCGGGCTCACACTGCCGATTCCGGACAGCAGCCGGGAGGCGCTCGCGCTGTTCGACGCCGGCATCTCGGCCCAGTTCGCCAAGTCGAAGGTCGACCTGGTCATCCGTGAGCGCTCGACCGCGGCCGAGTTCTTCCAGACGGTGGAGTTCGAACGGGTCACCCGGGACACCCCGGATCCGGCCGCGGTCCGGCTGCAACTTCAGGCCACCGCCACCATCGATCCGCGTACGGCGGCCGGCGGTGGCCCGGTCGGCTCGGGTATCTGGGACGTCTACGTGCGGTACAGCCTCAGCGGCTGGGCCAAGGAGACCCGGCTCGGGTCGCTGCGCGAGGCCGCCGCCACCAGCGGCCGGCGACTCGGGGTCGTCGACGGGCTGAGCTTCCTTCCCTATTGGACGGACCCGCACCAGAACCTGTCGTTCGACGTGAACGGGGCCACCAGCCGCCTCAGGTACGACCTGTCGGAAGTCCCGGCCACGGTCGTGACGGGCCGCCTGAGCATCTCGCTGCCGATCTACTCCGCCGGTGACACCTCCGGCAGCCTGATTCGGCTGACCGACGCTACGACAGGCGCCGTTCACGACTTCGACGCCGAGCTTGCCCCGACGGAGGACGGCTCGGTCCTCGACGCGATGCTCGACGGACAAGCGCTCGCCGCCGGGCGATACAAACTGGCGGTTGTTCTGGGGGGCCGCCCCACCGCCCTGCGGCTGGGGTTGGTGGTCGACGGAAGGGGCGCGATGGCCGTTCAGTCCGTCGAGGAGATCGCCCGCCACGTGGCCGCCAAGGCGGCTCCCCGCAAGCGGCCTTTTGTCCGCCGGGCCCTGGGAAAGATCAAGAAGGCCCTCGGGGCGTAGGCAAGAGGGAGAAGAGGGCGAGATGCGGGAACTCGACATCGCCGGCGCGTGGGTCTTCGAGCCCAAGGTGTTCGGTGACGAGCGCGGCAGCTTCCACGAGTGGTTCCAGGCGCCGGCCTTCAGCGAGGCGCTGGGCCACCGGTTCGACCTGGCCCAGGCCAACTGCTCGGTCTCCCGCCGCGGCACGGTGCGCGGCCTGCACTACGCCGACGTGCCGCCCGGCCAGGCGAAATACGTCAAGTGTGTGCGCGGCGCCGTCCTCGACGTGATCGTCGACATCCGGGTCGGCTCTCCGACGTACAAGAAATGGGAGATCGTCCGCCTGGACGACACCAACCACCACTCGGTGTATCTCGCCGAGGGCCTCGGCCATGGGTTCATGGCCCTGACCGACGACGCCACGGTCGTCTACCTCTGCTCGCAGGGGTATGCGCCGGAGCGCGAGCACGGGATCAACCCGCTGGATCCGGAACTCGCGATCCCCTGGCCCGAGGGCCTCGAGCCGGTGCTGTCGGGCAAGGACGCGATCGCGCCCAGCCTGGCCGAGGCCGAGGCCGCCGGGCTCCTGCCGAACTGGGCCGACTGCCAGAGCTTTTACGCCGAACTCCGCAAGGATTGACTACTCATGTAAGGAGTCCAGTTGAAACGGCACGAGTTCCTGCGGGAACTGCACGAGGTCAGCGCCAACCGCAACTACCTGGAAATCGGCGTCAACGACGGCCGCAGCCTGAGCCTGTCCCGGGTGCCCAGCATCGCGATCGACCCCGCCTTCAAGGTCGTCACCGAGCTGAAGTGCGACGTCCACCTGGTCAAGGCCACCAGTGACGCCTTCTTCGCCCGGAAGAACCCCCTGGGGCACCTCAAGAGCGGACGCCACCCGCTGCGCAACATGCGCCGGGGTCGTCCCCTGACCGGTTACTGGCGCGGGACCACGCTCGACCTGTCGTTCATCGACGGCATGCACCTCTTCGAGTACGCCTTCCGCGACTTCATCAACGTCGAGAAGCACTCCGACTGGGCCAGCGTGATCGTCCTGGACGACATGCTGCCGCGCAGCGTGGACGAGGCCGCCCGCGACCGGCACACCGATGCCTGGACCGGTGACGTCTACAAGGTCATCGAGGTGCTCGCCCGCTACCGGCCCGACCTGGTCACCGTGCTGGTCGACACCCAGCCCACCGGGCAGCTGCTGGTCTTCGGCGCGGACCCGAAGAACACCGTGCTCAAGGACAAGTACGACGAGATCATGGCCGAGTACATCGTGGAGGACCCGCAGAAGGTGCCCGAGACGATCCTGGAGCGGTCCGCCGCCGTGTCACCCGAGACCCTGGTCCAGGCGGGCTTCTGGGAGCAGATGGTCAAGGCCCGCAACCGGGGTCAGAGCCGTTCGCGGGGCTGGGAGCCGATGCGCCGGGCCGTGGAGCAGGTCGGGATCAGCCGCTGACGGAGGGGCCGGTCCGCCGGGCCGGCCCACCTCGCAGCCGCTGGTGCAAGCCGTCGTAACCGGTGGCGCCGCGCAGCACGGATTTAGGCATCTTGGCCACCACCGTGTAGTTGGTCTCCACCACGTTCGCGATCGGGGTCCGGGCGGTCTGGGACACCAACTGGTAGGCATCCATCGCCGACAGACCGGTCAGCTCGGCGATCCAGTGCACCAGCTCGGTGTGGGCGATCCGGAACGCGTCCTCCAGCGGCCGGGCCGAGCCGGTGGTCATCAGATAGTGGTCGTCCTCGAGCCGGGGCCACGGGGTGGGGACCCCCTTGACCAGGTCGACGACGGCGACCGTGTCCATCGCGCACTCCACGGCGACGCCGCAGGTCTCGCCCTCGCCCTGGCGCGCGTGGCCGTCGCCGAGGCTGAGCAGCGCGCCTTCCACGTTGACCCCGAGATAGCACGTGGTGCCGGCGCGCATCTCGGGCGTGTCCATGTTGCCGCCCCAGCTGCCAGGGGTCAGCGACGAGCGCACCTCACCCAGCGGTGGGGCCACCCCGACGGTGCCGTGCATCGGGTCGAGCGGCAGGTCGACCTCGTACGGGCTGTCGAGCGCCGCGTAGCGCACCAGCCGGGCCGCCGCGTCGATCGTGTAGAACCAGGTTCGCTCGGGCAGCGGGTCGTGCAGCATGGCGGTGGCCGGGGTCGCGGTCAGCGCGCCGAAGAACGGCACGGTGGTGCTGACGCCCCAGTCGAACCGCGGCTCGATGCTCAGGAAATGGATGGCCACCGTGTCACCCGGGGCGGCGCCCTCGATCCAGAACGGGCCGGTCTGCGGGTTCAGATAACGCGGGTCGGTCACCTGCGACGCCATGTCCGAGGTCGAGCGCACCCGCCCGCCGAAGCAGTCCCTGGTCCAGGTGGAGAGCACCTGCCCGGGCCGCAGGGTCGCGACCGGGGCGGCCCCGCCGAAGGTGTAGACGCCGGTCGCCGGGTCGGCGTCCGGATCCGGGTCCCAAAGAATCATGCCTCATCGTGCACCTCTTCCCCGGCCCAGCGCACGGCCACTACCGGATGTCGGATCGGAAGCGGCCCGTTCGTTGAACGATGGAGAGGAAGAGAGGTAAGCCCGACGTGCCGCAGTGGCCGCCGGCACCGGCTCCGGCCCTGGCCTTCGCGGTGAAGTTCGTGATGCCCCACACCGAGACGCGGGCGGAGACGACCCAACGGGTCGGTGATCGGCGACGGGGTCGCCCCGTTCATAGCCGGTCCCGACACCGACATCGCCGCCATCCGGGCCGCGGATTCGCTGGCCTTCCTGCCGAGTGATCCGGCCCGCGGCCGCCGAAGGATCCGCCGGCGACGGGAGGAGATCGGCTTCTCCTACTTGGTGTTCGGCGCGGACGTCGCCGGCGTCAGAGGTACTTGGCGAGGGTGTTGGCGACCTCGGCGCGCAGGGGGTCGGGGTCGGCCCAGCTCCAGTTGGGGTGGGCCCGGTTGGTCATCAAGGACAGCACCAGCTTGTGGCGGGGGTCGACCAGCAGCGAGGTGCCGGTGAAGCCGGTGTGGCCGAAGGTGGTGGGGGAGGAGAGGGCGCCCATGAACCAGGGCTGGCGCAGGGTCACGCCGAGGCCGTGGTCGGAGGGGCGGCCCGGCCGTTCCGGGTCGACGGCGGGCAGACCGGCGTTGTGGTTGGTCAACATGTCCTTGACGATCGCGGCCGAGAGCAGGCGCTTGCCGCCGTAGACACCCCCGGCGAGCAGCATCTGGCCGGTCAGGGCGACGTCGCGGGCGGTGCCGAACAGGCCGGCGCTGCCGATCACGCCACCCATCTGGGCCGCGACGTCGTCGTGGACGACGCCGCGGAGCAAACCCCGGGACGTACGGGCGTCGGTGGCGGCCATCCGGGCCGACAGGGTGGTCGCGCTGAGCCACTTGCGCGGGTTGAAGCCCAGCGAGGAGGTCAGGCCCAGCGGGGCGGTGATGCCGTTCTTGACGGCGACGTCGAGGGTGGTGCCGGTGACCTTTTCGACGAGCTGACCGGCCACCATGAGCCCGACGCTCGAGTAGCGGAACGTCTTGCCCGGCGTGCCCCCGCTGACCAGCGGGGTGGCCAGCACCTTGGCCCGCTGGGCGGCGACCGACAGGCCCTTGACCCCCGTCGCCCCGACCGGCAGGGCGCTCGTGTGGGTCAGCAGCATGCGTACGGTGACCTTGCTCTTGCCGGTGCCGGTGAACCCGGGCAGATAGCGGACCACCGGCGCGTCCAGCTCGACCTTGCCCTTGTCGACCAGCTGGAGCAGCGCGATCGAGACGTACACCTTGGTCAGCGAGGCCAGGTCGAAGATGGAGTCGGTCCGCATCGCCACCCGTTTCGCGGCGGCCAGTTCGACCGGGCCGGCGCCGTAGCGCAGGGCGTGACCGACCGCGATATTGACCGTGGTCGCGTTGTTGACCATCACGACCAGCGCGGCCCCGGCGTACGTGGGGTGCTGAGGGTTGGCCGTGGTCGGTTTCAGGTATTTGGTCAGCACCGCCTTGAGCGGGGCGACGTAGGCCGGCACTGCCGCTGCCGCCGCTGCCGCAGCTCCGCCGCCGGTGCCGCCACCGGCCTGCCCGTCGAACCAGCCGTTCGTCACGCGGCCGCAGCCGGCCGCGGTGGCGGTGAGGGCGGCGGCCCCGGCTCCCAGGACGTGGCGGCGAGTCAGCGACATGTCCGCGATCATGCCAAGCCCGGCGCCTGTTCGGCAATCGCCCGGAAGCGAACGACACCAGGATCGAGTCCCGCCCGCGGTGGGCCGGGCCGATCCGGCCCTGCGCGGCCGGGCCCACCTGACGCCGCCGAGCTGGTCGGCTCAGGCGCCGCGTAGCAGGGCGGCCATCTCGGGGAGCTCGAAGAAGTCGGCCGTGGCGGCTGCGGACGGCGCTCCGCCCTCGGGGTCGGCGCCGGCGGCGAGCAGTGCCCGGACCGTCTCGGCATTCTGCCGGAAGACCGCGGCGGAGAGCGCTGTCTGACCCCGATCGTTGGTCCGGTTGGGGTCGGCGCCGCGCTCCAGCAGCGAGGTCACCGTATCGACGTGATCGTGGTAGGCGGCGAGGATCAGCAGCGTGTCACCTTTGTCATTGGTGAGGTTGGCCGGGAGGCCCGCCGAGACATTGGCCGCCAGCACCTCGGTGCCGCCCGAGCGCGCCAGGTCGAACATGCGATGAGCGAAGGCGATCGTCTCTTCATCCAGCTCTGCCACGCCCGCAAAGTACCCCCAGCACACCGGCGAAACCCCCGCCCGCCGTCTACCCAGGTCCCTGCTCCGCACCGAACACACGAGCGAGCACGTAGGGTCTGAGGGATGTTTGCGCTGGTGGTTCGGTTTGATGTGCGTGATCTGGCGGCGGCCGAGCGGTTCGACGAGCTGACCGCTGAGGTGGTGGGGCAGATCGCGGAGAGGGAGCCGGGGACGCTCACCTATGCCACGCATGCCGTGGACGGGGAGCCGCTGGCCCGGGTCTTCTACGAGGTCTATCGCGACCGCGAGGCCTTTCAGGCGCATGAGAGCGCCGAGCACGTCCGGCAGTTCCACGCCCTCAAGGATCCGTTGCTGGCGGGCACCCGCGTCGAGCTTCTTCAGCCTCGCGCGTAGCCCTCGGCCTGGAGGTGGAACAGGTGGGCGTAGCGGCCGTCGGCGGCCAGCAGGGTGTCGTGGGGGCCCTGTTCGGTGACCCGGCCGGCGGCCAGGACGATGATGGTGTCGGCGTCTCGCACGGTGCTGAGGCGGTGCGAGATGAGCAGGCTGGTGCGGCCGGCCCGGTGGTGGTCGAGCTGCTGGTGCACCTCGTGTTCGGCCTCGGCGTCCAGGCCGGCGTTGGGCTCGTCGAGGATGAGCAGGTCGGCGCGGTCGCGGAGCAGGGCCCTCGCGAGGGCCAGGCGTTGCCACTGGCCGCCGGAGAGCATGACGCCGGTGCCGGGGTCGTCGTGCAGCGGGTTGTCGAAGGCGCGCGACAGCATGGTGTCGTAGCCGCGGGGGAGTGCGGTCAGGGCCGGGTCGATGCCGGCTCGCCGGGCGGCGGCCTGCACCCGGTCGCGGTCGTGCCGTTCGGTCGCATCACCCAGGGCGATGTTGTCGGCGGCGCTGAGTTCGTAGCACATGTAGTCCTGGAAGACGGTGCCTATCCGGCGGCGTAGCTGGTCGGGTGGCAGGTCGCGCAGGTCGACGCCGTCCCACAGCACGGCGCCGCGGTCGGGGTCGTAGAAGCGGCAGAGCAGTTTCACGATGGTGCTCTTGCCACAACCGTTCTCGCCGACCAGCGCGATGCTGCGGCCGGCCGGGATGGTCAGGGAGACGCCCTGCAGCACCCACGGCAGGTCGTCGCCGTAGCGGAACCAGACGTCGCGCAACTCCACGCCGCGGGTCAGGGGCCGCACCTCCGTTTCGGCCCGCACCTCGAGGTCGGGCCCGGCGGTGACGACGTGCTGGTAGTGGCCGAACATGAGCAACGCCTCGTGCAGCCGGCCGGCGCTGCTGATCAGGATCGACAGCCCGTCCTGGACGCCGGCCAGCGCCACCACGAAGATCGACACGTCGCCGATGGTGAGCCGGCCGGCCCGGGCCGCCTGGACGGCCCAGATCAGACCGGCGCCGGCGACCACCGTGGCGACCAGGGCGTGCAGGCCCTGGACGAAGAGTTCGCGGCGGTCCATCCGGGTGCGGCGGGTGTTGGCCCACAGCAGTTCCTTCACCATCCGGGCGGCGAAGAGGCCGCCCAGGCCGTACAGGCGTACCTCCTTGGCCGCGCTCGTGCTGTTGAGCAGTTGCGCGTAGAACATCTCGCGCCGGGTGGCCTGCCCGAGCTGGCCGTGCAGGCGGGCCCGGTAACGGCTGAGCCGGAGTTGGCCGTCCAGAGCGATCGCGGCGGCCAGCACGATCGGGACGAGCATCCAGGCGTTGAGGAAAGCCAGGGTGGCCACGAAACCGGTCAGCATCAGCAGGCCCTGGGCGGCCGCCAGCACGCTGGTGACGACCTCGGACGGGCCGGTCGCGCCGGTCTCACTGGCCACGGCGAGACGGTCCTGGAACGCGGGATCCTCCAGGCGGCGCAGGCCGGGCATCCGCGCCACCGCCGCGTACAGGCGTTGCCGGGCGGTCAGGTCGATCGCCCGCAGCACCTGCGCCTCGAGGTACTGGATGAGGTGCGGCAGCACCGCCGAGACCACGCCGGCCGCGGCCAGCAACAGCACCGGGGTGAGCAGCGGCTTGTCCACGGTGGTGAGCCGGTCGAGCACGATCTTGGTGAGCCAGGCGATGGTCACCGGCACCGCGGCCGCCACCAGGGTCAGCGCGACCCGCAGAATGAGCCGGCCCGGACCGGACGACCACGCCAGGCTCGCGGCCGCCCGCGCGGTCATGCGGGGATGGCCTCGGGCAGGCGGTCCGGCAGGGCGTAGCTGGCCACCACGGTGTCACCGTCGAGCAGGGCGAACGCGGGCAGGGCGGCGACCCCGAAGGCCTGGGCCAGCGGTCCCCGTTCCTGCTCCTCGGTCAACACGTGGGCCACCGGCGCCAGGATCTCGCGCATCGGGCCGGCGCCCAGCGACGAGCCGAGCACGATCGCGATGACCTGGTCCCGTCCGCGGGGCGCGGCGGCGGCGCGGGTGACGAACTCCGGCAGGCTGTACTCACAGGACGGGCAGCCGGGGGCCAGGAACGCGACCAGGGTCGAGCCCTTGAGGTCGGTCCGCGACAGGGCCCGGCCGTCGGCGGTGGTCACCGCGAAGTCGCCGACCCGGTCGCCGGGCATCACGTCGAGCGCCGCGGGCTCGCCCCGGTCGGAGACCACCTGGGTCAGCAGCCGGCCCTGGTCGTTCTGCCGCCGCACCAGGGCCAGCGTGAGCGCGATGTTCACCAGCAGGAGCAGGCCGAGGATGACGTCGGACACGGGCTCACCTTCCGGTCGTTCGGGTGCGGGGCCGGGGGCGGGGGCGGACGACCGCGACGATGTCTTCCAGCTCGATCAGCAGCAGCGCCACGGTCACCCCGGCGACGATCGCCAGCGGTGCGAACGTCGTACCCGTCCCGGACAGGGCGGCGCCCACGACCGCGATCAGCAGCAGCACCCCGTTGCGCAGCAGCTGGGCCGGGCCGGGCGGGTGCCGGCCGGCGCCGAAGCAGCGGCACGGGACGGTGACCCGGCGGCGCCACATCACGGCCACCGCCACGGTGAAGACGGCCAGCAGCAGCGTCGCCAGGGCGAAGCCGGCCGGGACCGCCGCCGGCACCAGCATCGCCACCGCGGCCACCCCTTCCGCGGCCACCGCGATCACCGCCGCCGGTCGCGCGGCCCGGGGCGGGACCCGGACCGCGACCACCAGCCAGCGGCGGAAGTCGGCGAACGCCGCCCGGCCGGCCACCTTGGTGACGGCCGACGAGGCGAACGTGGCCGCGATGACGGCCTGAGCGAACAGGACGGCGGACGGCACGGCAACCGCCCTCAGTACCCGACCTGGGTGGCCGCGCCCCGCACGAACGGCCCGCCCCGCATCAGCAGATCGGCCATCTCGTCGCCCAGTTGCAGCCCGAGGTCGTGCTGCAGCCACATGAACTGGCCGGCCGGGTTCACCTCGAGGAAGACGTGCTCGCCCTCGGGGGTGACGATGAAGTCGACCGCGGCGTAGACCGCGCCCAGCTCGGCCAGCAGCGCCTGGGTCTTCTTGACGACCTCGTCGGGCAATGCGCGGTAGGGCCCGTACGGCATGGATCCGGTCTCGCCGGTCACGCCGCGCCAGTCCACCTTGGTGTCGCTCTGGCCCTGGGAGTCGATGGTCACCGGGAAGTACCGGTTGCCGATCACGGTCAGCCGCACCTCGTACGCCTTCTCGATGTATTCCTGGAACATGTTCATCGTGTGGCCGACCCGGTCGAGGTTCTCGTGGATCTCGTCGCCCACGATCGCCGTCAGCAGCCCGCCCGGGAACGCGCCCGGGTAGTGGATCACCCCGCCGATCTGCGACTTGTAGACGATCGGCCCGCTCGCGCTCGCCAGCAGCGACTCGACCTCCCGCGGGTCGTTGGTCAGCAGCGTCCGCGGCACCCGCAGGCCCAGCCGCTTGGCCAGGGCCAGCTGGTACGGCTTGAGCTCGCCGGTGGCATCGATGTCGGGCCGGTTGACCCACTGGCAGTCGGTGGCCCGCAGGATGCCGCCGATGGCCTGCATCGCCTCCTTGCGGGCGAACAGCTTCTCCGGCTCGGGCATGTCCGGCCCGAAATCGAACCCGGTCGGGCGGCGGTACCAGACGCTCGAGAGCTGGTCGAGAGCCAGCTCCCGGTCACCGTGGCGCAGGTGCCGCCGCTCGCCGTCGAAGTCCGAGGTCGTCACCGTCAGCCGGCGCGGGAAGTAACTCAGGTCGACCCGGGTCACCTCGGCGCCCCGCTGGGTCATGGTCTGGATGACGGGATCGACCGTCGGATCGAAATCCTGGGTCAGGATGAGGACTCGCGAATCGGAGGGCGTCATCGGATCAGGCGCAGGTGTCGTCTCGGCAGCGGTCGGTGCCCGCGTAGCAGGAGGTGTTGGTGTAGGTGGCGACACCCATCGTCGGCGTGTCGATCGGGAACACCCAGGTCTGGGTCTTCTCGTCGTAGTGGCCGATCTGCGGCGCCGCCACCGAGCCGTCCCAGCCCGAGTACTGGTAGGCCAGCGGCTGCAGGCGCGGGTCGACCGCCGGCGGTACCTCGACGAAGTGCCCGTCCAGGAAGGACATCGCGGTGTGCAGGGGTTCGCGGGTGAGTGTGTCGGACACGGTGAACTCCTTTCGCCGCCGGGGCTCAGCCCGGCGGTCCGCCCGCCGGCCGGTCCGGCGTGGACGACTGCAACGGCTCGGTGATCCCGGCGATGCCGGTGACCTCCGCGGAGAACGACCACACCAGGTTGACCTCGTCGAAGTGCCCGGCGGCGAACCGCAGGTCCTCCTCGGGCTCGTCCTCGGCCACCTCGTAGAGATAGCCCAGCGGCGTGCCGGGGCCCTCCCGGCGGCTCGTGCGCAGAGCGGCCGGAACGGCCTTGATGACGAACGCGCCGTCCTGCAGCTCCGGCCGATCGAACCGCAGGAACGCCGGTGTGATCATTGCTGCATCCTGACCGGTGAGCGTTCTCAGATCGCTCTCAGTCCGCTCTCAGCCCTCGCGGGCATGCACCGCGACCAGCGGGGGGATGGCGTACCGGTCCTCGCCGGGCATGTCGACCAGCCGCGCGTCCACCAGCGACTCCAGCCGCGCGGTCGCCGCCGGGACCGATAGGTCCAGCGCCTCGGCCGCCTGGTGCACGGTGAAGCTCGGTCGGCGGCTGAGGGCGAGACGGCGCAGGGCGGCCTGGTCGGCGCCGGACAGTTCCCGGTGGTGGGCGGCCAGGCTCGGGCGGACGGCCAGGCCACCGCGGACGGCCAGCTCGTCGAGGCGGCCGGCCTCGTCGCGGAGCAGCCCGGCCAGCCGGGACGGGCTGAGCATCGGGCGGGTGGCCAGCCGGACGCCGGCGACCCGCAACGCCAGCGGCAGATGACCGCACAGAGCGGCGATGGACGCGTACGCGGGATCGGTGTGGCTGTCCTTTCGTCCGCTGACCCGGCCGAGCAGCTCCTCGGCCTCGCCCGGAGGCAACGCACCCAGCCCGACCGGGCGGGCCCCGGCCAGACCGGCCAGCACGGTTCGCCCGGCGACCAGGACAGTGCAGCCGGCCGAACCCGGCACCAGCCGCCGCACCTGCTCCTCGTCGGCCGCGTTGTCGAGCAGCACCAGCAGCCGGCGGCTTGCCGTCCGCGAACGGTAGAGGGCGATCCGATCCTCGAGGGACGCCGGCCGGGAGTCGGCGCCGAGCACGCGCAGGAACCGGTCGAGGGCCGCCGGCGCCCCGCCGGGCTCGCGCAGATCCGCGTAGAGCTGGCCGTCGGGGAACACCGGGGCCAGCCGGTGCGCCAGGTGGACGGCGAGCGCGCTGGTCCCCGTACCGGCCGAGCCGTTGATCGTGAAAATCAGCGGCGCGGACGACTCCGGCCCGCACAGGACCTGGTCGGTGATCGTCTCGGTCGGCTCGGCGCGGCCGGTGAAGTCGGCCACGCCGGGCGGCAGTTGCTGCGGGACAGGGCCGCGCTGGCCGTCGTGGTGCAGCGCCACCGCGTGGGCGTTCCGCAGGTCGCGGGAGGGCTCGGTGCCCAGTTCGTCGGCCAGCAGCCGGCGCACCTTGTCGACGTGCCGCAGCGCCTCGGCCTGCCGCCCCGAGGTGGAGAGCAGCCGGACCAGGCGGGCCTGCAACGGCTCGTCGTAGAGCGCGGCCCCGGCCACCTCGCGCACGGCCGCCACGACCTCGTCCGGCTGCCCGAGCGCGAGGGCCACGTCGGCCAGCTCGCCGGCGCAGTCGACGCGGGCCTGTTCCACTGCGCGCACGACCGGGTCGGAGGTGAGCCACTCGGGCCGCCCGCCGAGCACCGGCCCCCGCCACTCCTCGAGCGCCTCGCGCAGCCGGCCCAGCCGCTGCTGCGGGCCGCCGGCCGCCGGACCGTCGTGCACCAGCCGGCGGAAGCGTACGAGATCGACGGCGTCGTCGGGCACGGTGAGCCGGTAGCCGGACCCCGCATGCCGGAAGGCGAACCCGGGCCCGGCCACCCGGCGCAGCCACTCCCGCAGCCGGTTGGCCGCGCACTGCAGGGCCCGCCGGCTGCCGTTGCCGGGCCCCCAGGCCAGCTCGAGCAGCCGCTGCTCGCCGACGACGTCGCCCGGGGTCAGCAGCACCGCGCTCAGCAGCGCCCGCACGCTCGGGCCGGGCAACTCCAGCGGGCGCCCGCCGGCCCGGACGACCAGATCACCGAGGATCAGGATGTCCACGTCAGTGGGCAAGCACTCTCCCGGTGAACTGCTCGTACGTCTCGGCCCGCATCCATCCCCAACAATGCCTTCCGGCCGCCCGCCGACCCATCCGTTATGAGCCGTCCGCAAGTCATTCGCGCGATTCGAGTGATCTTCCGCTTACTCTCCGCAACGTCGCCGGGTGGCGGCGTCGACGGTGTCCCGCGCCTATGCCCGGCCCGGCCGGGTCAGCGCGCGTACGGCCCGGGCGATCTTCGAGGCGGCCGAACGGCTCGGTTACCGCACCGAGCGGCTGGACGGGCGCCGTCCAGCAGGACACTGTGGTGACCCGGGCGATCGGGCTGGTCGTCGCCGACGTCACCAATGCCTTCTACGGCGAGATCATCAAGGGTGCCGCCGAGGCCGCCCGGACCGAGGGCTACGAGGGTGTCGATCGTCTCGCGCAGCGACACCTTGGGCTGGGTCCGGACGACCTGTTCGCGGCAGAGGTAGAAGGTCAGCACGTGGGCCAGGGTGCCGACGACGATGAACGCGACGGTGGTCTGGGTGAAGCGAATAGAGCAGGCCGAGGACGGCGTACGTGAGATAGGCGTACAGCAGTTTGCCGTTGTCGCTCAGTCCGGCCGGCACGTGGAAGGTCGGGTAGCTCAGGAACAGCAGCGGGACGGCGCCGAAGAGGATGAACGGACGGACTTGCCTCAGCGGGTCATCGTGCGGGCCGGCGACTTGAGAAACGCCGAACGGCGGCCCCCCGCAAGGGGGACCGCCGTTCGGGTAGCTCTAGATCAGAGCGGGCGGATGTTCTCCGCCTGCGGGCCCTTCTGGCCCTGGGTAACGTCGAACTCGACCTTCTGGTTCTCGTCGAGGCTGCGGAAGCCGCTCGTCGCGATGGCCGAGAAGTGGGCGAAGACGTCAGCGCCACCGTCGTCGGGGGTGATGAAGCCGAAGCCCTTGTCGGCGTTGAACCACTTCACGGTACCTGTAGTCATGTCTGCTCCTTCGCAGGCTGTCGAGATCGCACTGCGCCATCTCGTACGCCGCCGCGTTGATCACCCGCGTCGAACCGACACGACAACGAAAAAGGCGCCGGGCGGGTTTCAGATAACCCCATCAGGCGCCCAAAACGTCAACGGAAATCAAAACTGCAACGCGGCTAAGCTAGCACAGTCGGGGACGCGGCGCTCGCGAATCACTTGTCGAGTCTCAAATCGGGGTATCGACCGGACACCGACTGCATCCGCCACTTGTGCGGGAAGAGGGCCAGCAGGGCGTCGTCACGGACCCGGGTCATGACTTCGACGTTCGCCTCGGCCTTGAGGATCTCGCGGCCGGCCGCGTCCGTGCGGGCCGCGATCTCGTACGGCAGATGGTCGAGCTGCACCTTGACCCCGAACTCGGCCTCGAGGCGGAAACTGGCCACCTCGAACTGCATCGGCCCCACCGCGGCCAGCACCGGAGCCTGCTCGCCGCGCTGGTCGGACCGCAGCACCTGGACCACGCCCTCGGCGTCGAGCTGCTCGATGCCCCGCCGGAAGCGTTTCGAGGCCGAGGTGTCGTTGGACCGGACGACGGCGAAGTGCTCCGGCGGGAACGACGGCAGCGGCGGGTACTGCACCGCCGTGTCGGTGTAGAGGGTGTCGCCGATGCCCAGCGCGGTCGCGTTGACCAGGCCGACCACGTCACCCGGGAACGCCTCGTCGATGGTGTCGCGGCCCTGCCCGAAGATCTGCTGGGCGTACTTGGTGGCGAACGGCCGGCCGGTGCCGGCGTGGGTCACGATCATGCCGCGTTCGAACCGGCCCGAGCAGATCCGCATGAAGGCGACCTGATCGCGGTGGGCCTTGTTCATGTTCGCCTGGATCTTGAACACGAACCCGGAGAACGCGCCGTCGACCGGCTGATCCGGGCCGGTCGACGTAGGCCGGGCGCTCGGCGTCGGCGCCAGCTCCACCAGCAGATCGAGCAGTTGCCGGACGCCCAGGTTGGCCACCGCCGCCCCGAAGAGCACCGGCGTGCTGGTCGCGCCCAGGAAGGTGGCCTGGTCGTGATCGGCGCCGGTCATCTCGAGCAGTTCCAGCTCCTCGGCCGCGGCCGACCACTCGGCGCCGAACCGCTCCGCCGCCTCGGCCGCGCCCAACTCCTCCTCGATGGCCAGGTCGGCGCCACCGGGGGAGCGCTCCATCCGGGTGAAGACGCCGGTGCGGCGATCGATCACGCCCTGGAAGTGCCCGGCGATGCCCACCGGCCAGGTCAGCGGGGTCGGCTTGAGCCCGATCCGCTGCTCGATCTCGTCCAGCAGCGCGAGCGCGTCGTGGCCGGGCCGGTCCCACTTGTTGATGAAGGTCATCACCGGGATGCGGCGCTGGCGGCACACCTCGAACAGCTTGAGCGTCTGCGGTTCCAGCCCCTTGGCCGCGTCCAGCAGCATGACCGCGCTGTCGACCGCGGTCAGCACCCGGTACGTGTCCTCCGAGAAGTCGGCGTGCCCGGGCGTGTCCAGCAGATTGATCACGGTGTCGCGGTAGGAGAACTGCAACGCGGCCGAGGTGACCGAGATGCCCCGCTGCTGCTCCATGGCCATCCAGTCGGACACCACGCCGCGGCGGTCGCCCTTGCCGTGCACCGCGCCGGCCTGCCCGATGACCCGCGCGTGCAGCGCCAGCGCCTCGGTCATCGTCGACTTGCCGGCATCCGGGTGTGAGATCACGGCGAACGTACGCCGTCGGCCCGCTTGCACGGCGACCGCCGCCGACGATGCCAGCACGTTCTGACTCACGTTCCGCTCCCGTCCGATGGATGACCAGGTGAACGGTATCCCGTCGGGGGACCGGTCGCGCCTGCCCCCACCGCGAGGCCCACATGGTTCACAATGCCTGGGCACGTGAGGCCACCCGGGGGAGTAGTCCGTTGAGAGATCGTCAGTTGTGCCGGCTCGTTCCGTCGTTGCTGGTCGGGGCCGGACTGGTGCTCGGCTCGGCGGCCCCGGCCACGGCCGCCGCCGAGGAGCCGCTGACCGCGGTCGCCCGGGTCCCCCGCGGGCCTCGACCGCGACGGCCGACCTCCTGCTCCGGATGGGCACGCAGGCCGCCGTGTGGAAGCTCACCAACCGCGTCTCGCTCGGCGCCTGGCGCGCCGGTGCCGGCCTGGGCGCCGAGAACGAGTACGCCGTGGTCAAGAAGGTCTACGACTACCTGACCCGGGTCGAGGTCGTGGCGGCCGAGCCGAAACGGACGGTGACCTTCACCGAGGGAAGTTACAACGAGGCGCCCGACCTTTTCGTCAGCGGCCCGGCGAGCGCCCTGAAGGTCGAGGTCGAGAACGGGTACGCGATCACCGACAGCCGCTACACCGGCGGCGTCACCTATCTGATCACCGAGGTGGTCAACGGCGGTGGCTTCTTCGTGCGGTCGACCCGGCCGGGCGGGATCGCCGAGGTCACGGTCACCGCGGAGCACGCCGTCACGCCCGGGCAGGCGTTCCGGGCCGAGGGCGTCCCACCGCTGACCCCGGCCCGTCCGTACGGCGACCCGGTCACCGGCACCATCGAGAAACAGTTCCCCGCGTACGGCCAGGGCGGCGCCCCGCAGCCCAGCCCGCCACCCGGCACCACCCCCACCGCGACCCCGACCGCCGCCCCGGCCACGCCCCCGACCCCGTCACCCACCGGCGGCGCCGGCGGCGGCCTCCCGGTCACCGGCACCCCGACCGGCGTCGTCCTGGGTGGCGGCCTGCTGCTGCTCACCGCAGGCGCCGCGGCCGTCCTGCTCGTCCGGCGCCGCCTACGTTTCACGTCCTGACCCGGCGCGGTGAAAGACCCGATCGGGGGAGTTAGTCCGGATCGGCTCCCGGGTAGTCGCGCGAGTGTTACCGGCGCTTCGCCGTTCTCGCCGGGTCCGGCCCCGGCGACCTGCGGAGCCGACCTGGGGAGAGGGCAGTGCCATGGGGCGTGCGGCTTGGGATTACATCGCCGCCGGCGATGCGGGCGAGGTGCTGGCGGCCCTGGCCGACGGGGACACCGCTGTGCTCGCCGGCGGGCAGAGTCTGATCCTGGACCTGACCTACCGGGACGTGCGTCCACGCCGGCTGGTCGATATCAACCGGGTGGAGGCGTTCGACCTGCTGGCCGAGGCGGACGGGATGCTGCGGGTCGCCCCGCTGGTGCGGCACCGGGCGTTCGAGTCGGACGCGGTCGGCGGCGCCCTCGGCGACCTGCTGCGCACCATCGTGCGCCACATCGGACACCCGCCGATCCGGGCCCGGGGAACCATGCTCGGCAGCCTGGCGTACGCCCATCCGGCCGCGGAATGGCCGGTCGTCGCGACCGCGCTCGGCGCCCAGTTCGACCTGGCCGGCCTCGACGGGCGGCGGACGGTGCCGGCCGAGCACTTCTTCACCGGGCCGTTCACCACCGTCCGGCGTCCCGAGGAACTGCTGGTCGAGGTGCGCCTGCCCACCCTGCCGCCCGGTACCGGCGGCGGATTCGCGGAGCACCGGCGGCCGTACGGGAAATTCGCCGAAACGGCCGTGATGGCGGCCGTCACGGTGACGAACGGACTGATCAGCGCGGCCGTGATCGGTCTGGTGAACGCCGGCCCGCGCCCGGTCCGGGCCCGCGCGGCCGAGAAGGCGCTGCTCGGCGCCGAGTTCTGCGATGCCGCCATTACCGAGGCGGCGCAGGCAGCGGCGGACTTCGACGCGGATCTGCGCGGGCATCCGGAGAACGAGCGGTTGCGCCGGCGGGGTGCCGTCAGGGTGCTGACCCGCCGGGCCTTGACGCAGGCCCGAGAAGGAATGTGACGGTGCGCGTGACCTTGACCGTCAACGGTTACCGCCGCGAGCTCGAGCTCGACCCCAGCCGGACGCTCGGCGCGGCGCTGCGCGAGGAGTGCGGGCTCACCGGCACCCGCCTCGGCTGCGCGGACGGCACCTGCGGCGCCTGCACGGTCCTGGTCGAGGGCGATGCGGTCCGGTCCTGTCTGATGCTGGCCGTGCAGTGCGAAGACGCTCAGGTGCGTACGGTCGAAGGTCTGGCGGCCGATGATCCTTTGCGGTTGGCCTTCCCGGCGGCGAGTTCCGCGACCGGCGACGACTGCGTGGCGGGGCTGGTCATGCTGGCGGCCGGCGCGAGAGGCAAGGAGCCGGGCCCGGGCGGCGACCCCGAGGGGCTACGCTGGTTGCTCGCCGCCAATCGATGCCGGTGCGCCGATCACCCGGTGATCCGGCAGGCCGTGCTCCGGGCCGTCGCCGACGCTCGCATCGCCGATGCTGGTGGGCCGGGGCGGGCGTGAGAGGATCCGGGCCATGGCGAATCAGGGCATGACCGGTGATATTGATGCGCGGGTCGCGGTGGCGCAGGACCCGGCGACCGAGTCGGCCGAGCTTTACGAGCTGGCCTCTGATGCGTCCGCCCGGGTCAGGGTGGCGGTGGCGGCCCGGCCGGATGCTCCGGCCCAGGCACTGCGGCCGCTGGCGCGGGATCACGATCGTGACGTCCGGGAGGCGGTGGCGCGGAACCCCGCGGCCTCCCAGGGGAACCTTCTGCGGCTGGTCGGCGACGCGGACAGGTGGGTGCGGTGGGCGGTCGCGGCCAACCCGGCCTGCGACGCCCGCGTACGTTCGGTGATGGTCAAGGCGCAGGACAAGGAGCTCCGCGGTCTGCTCGCGGAGATGCCGGAACTCGAGCCCGAGCTGGCTGCGATCCTCGTCGGCGACGCCTCGCCCGAGGTCCGGGAACGACTCGCCAGCCACAGCGGCGACCCGGAGGTCATCGAGGCTCTGCTGCGCGACCGCACCGTCCGGGTCCGCAAGGGTCTGGCCATCAACCAGTTCACCACCGCCGCCCAGCGCAGCCTCCTGGCCCAGGACTCCTCGCCCGACGTGCGCGCGGCGCTGGTGCGGGCGGTCAAGCTGGACGAGGAGGATCTGCGCGTCCTGCTCGGCGACCGGTCGGCCGAGGTCCGGCGCTCGATGGCCACCTCCGATGTCACGCCGCAGCACATCCGGCAGGAACTGGAGAAGGACCCCGACGAGACGGTGGCCGACGACGCCCGCCGGCACCAGGCTCCGGAGGCGCCGCGGGCGACCCATCGTCGCGCTGTCCCCAAGCGTTTCCCGGGCCGGAGCAACGCCAGTCAGGTGTGGCGGGAGTAGGCCAGGGCCAGTTGGGTGCGGTCGCGCAGGCCGAGTTTGCGCAGGGCCGAGGAGACGTGGTTCTTGACCGTGCCCTCGGTGAGGAAGAGTCTCCGGGCGATCTCCTGGTTGGAGGCGCCGACCGCGACCAGCCGGGCCACCTCGTCCTCGCGGGCCGACAACGCGGCCAGCCCGGCCGGGGGTGTCTCGCCGCGAGGGCCGATGGCGGCCAGGACCCGGGTCGCCACCTGACCGTCGATCACCGTGCCGCCGTGGGCCGCGGACCGGATCGCGGCGACCAGCGCCTCGGGTGACGCGTCCTTGAGCAGGAAGCCCCGCGCGCCGGCCCGCAGGCTGCCGAACACGAACTCGTCCTCGTCGAAGGTGGTCAGCAGCAACGCATTGACCGTCGGACGGTCACGGGTCAGCCGGGCGATCAGCTCGACGCCGGTCATGCCGGGCATGCGGGCGTCGATCAGCGCCACGTCCACGTCGACGCGGGCGAACAGCTCCAGCGCGGCCTCGCCGGAGGCGGCGTCGCCGACGACCTCGATGCCCGGCTCCAGCTCGAGCAGCCGCTGCAGGCCGCGGCGCATCAGATCCTGATCGTCGACGAGGACGACCCGGATCGGGTCGCCGGTCATGCCGGCTCCGGCAGGTCGACGCAGACCCGGAAGCCGCCGCCGTCGACGTCCCCGGCCCGCATCGCGCCACCGGCGTCGCGGACCCGGTCGGCCAGCGAGGTGAGGCCGAACCCACGCTCGGCCGTACCGGCGCCGTGGCCGTCGTCGGTCACGCTGAGCCGGACCGCCTCCGGGACGAAGCTGAGCCGGACCGCGACCCGGTGGCCGCCCGAGTGGCGCAGCGCGTTGGTGAGGCTCTCCTGCAAGGCGCGGAAGAGAGTGATCTCCCGCGTCTCGTCCAACGAACGCTCCTCGCCGTCGACCGCGACGTCCACCTCGAGGCCGGTGCCCTGGAACGAGCGGGCCAGCTCACCCAGCGCCTCGCTGCCCCGGCGGCCGTCCAGCTGGGCCGGGCGCAACGCGCGCACCACCCGGCGGATCTCCCGCAGCGCGTCCCCGGTGAGCGTCTTGGCCTGGCGGACGTCCTGGCGGGCGACCTCCGGATCGCGGTCGTGCCAGCGCTCCGCGTTCTCCAGACCGACCTTGATCACGGTGAGGTGGTGGCCGACCGAGTCGTGCAGCTCGCGGGCCATCCGGACGCGCTCCTCGGCCACCGCCAGCTCGTGCACGCGATCGGCGTACAGCTGCAGCTTTTGATGGGCCTCGGCCAGCTCGCCGCGCAGGAGATCGGCGCGGTCGCGGGCGGCCCGGGCCTCGTTGACCGCGGTCGCCATCGTCATGACGAAGACGCCGTACAGGGCGATGGCGAAGGCCTCGTACGCCGACGCGCCGGGGGACCGGTGCGCCAGCAGCAACTGGGCGGCGAACTGGAGGGCGGCCAGCACCCCGGCGGTGATCGCGCCGGCCCGCAGTCCGAACGCGAGCGTGACGTTGGCCAGGGCAATCAGCATCAGGAAGAGGCTGACCCCGCTGCCGTCCACGGTCGCGGCCAGCACGGTGAGCACCAGGAACGCCGCCGTGGCAGGCCACCGCCCGTGGCCGCGCCGCCATTGCAGTGCGGGCCAGAGCGCTGCGGTGAGCGCGAGCAGGACGGCCAGCGGCCATCGCCCGCCGGCGGCCGGCTGCGGAACGACGGTGTGCAGCACGACCAGCGCCGCCAGGCAGCCCCAGAAAAGGACGCTGACCAGCCTCGGCCGGTCGAGCTGGGTGGTCTTCACCGGCACAGCGTAGGGGCGGGGCGACCGGCCCGACGACCCCCTTCCGAACGACCATGACCATGATCGAAGTCATGGCCGGCGCCGTGCCCGCGGATCGATGTGCCGGGGCCGGCGGATTCCTAGCGTTACCGGCATGACGACGACAGAACTCACCGCGACCCGGCCCCGATTCCCGCTCCCGGTGCGAGCCCTGCTCACCCTGGTCGCGCTGTTCGCCGCCGCGTTCGCCAGCTATCTCGGCCTGCTGCTGCCGCCCGGCACCACCCGGACGGTCACGGCTCACTTGAGCGCGGCGCTGGCCGGGATCGGGCTGGCGATCGCGCTGGTCCGCGGCCTCGACCGGCGGCCGGTGTCGGCCCTCGGCCTCGGCCGTCCCGCGCTGCGGGCCTGCCTCACCGCCTTGGCCGTCACAGCGGCGTGCACCGGCCTCGGCACGGCGCTGGCCGTCGCGTTCGGACTGTCCACCGCCACCCCGTCGGGACCGGCCCCCATGCTGCTCGGCGTGCTGACGCAGTCCTTCCTGCTGCAGGCGATCCCGGAGGAGGTGCTGTTCCGCGGATACCTGGTGCAGACCGCGCTCGGGCGGCTGCCGCTGTGGGGCGTGACCGCGCTCTCGGTCGGCGTCTTCGGCCTGCCCCACCTGCTGTCGGCGTCCGACGCCACCACACTCACCCAGCGGGTGGCGTTCCTGCTGCTGCCGATCGGGTTCGCGTTGCTGGCCACCGCGTTCCGGCTGCGTACCGGCTCGATCTGGCCGGCCGTGGCGGTGCACGGCGGCTTCCACGTGACCTGGTTCGTGTCCGGCCTCTGGTTCACGCCCCGGCCGGAGGTCTACGGCGCCTATCTGGTCGTCGTCGGCGGCGTCTTCCTGCTGGCCGGGCTGGTGGCGGTCCGCCGTCTCACCCTCCGGCAGGATTGAGGCGTCCCACCATGGAGTGGGCGGCGGCGGTCACCAGGGCAAGGTCGTAAGTCACGACGAACTCGAACTGGCGATCCCGGTCGGCGCCGGTGTCGCCGAGGTCGCGGGCCATCAGGGCGGCCGAGGTGTGCGCGCCCAGGACGACGACGGTCCACTCTTTGGCCAGCGGATCCTGGACGGCCAGGGCGGCGCCCCGCACGCCGGGAGCGGGGCTGGGCGGCATGTCCACTCCCAGGGCGGCGACGAATGGCAGCCGGGCCGCGAGCGAGGTGAACTGGCGGGCCGTGGACGGCCGGAAGAACTGCTCGTGCTCGAACGCGGCCAGCAGCACCGGCGGCACCGTAGCGTCCATGGCCATCAGCTCCAGCGTTCGCGACAGCGGCACGAGCAGGTGCTTGGGGGCGTGCCGGACGCGCCGGTCGGCCCCGATGATCTCGTACGGCGTCCGATTGAGGGCCGCCCCGATCGGACGGGCGGTGAACCGCTCGGGGGAGTAGGCCGAGGGCGCGAACCGGCGTTCGCCCCGGCCCCACAGCCAGCCCTGACCCAGCGTCGCCCCCAGCACGAGGGCGCGGGTCAGATCCGGAGCGGTCTCGATGCCTTCGGCGACGACTTCCGCCCCGGACTGCTCGGCATAGGCGCGGACGGCCCCGGCCACTGCGACGGTGGCCGGGTCCTTGACCGTGCGCAGCAGCATCAGGTCGAGCTTGACGACCTCGGGCCGCAGCAGCGGGATGAAGGCGAGAGACTCGGGATGCACGCCCACGTCGTCCAGGGCGATGGCACAGCCGATGGCGCGCAACCGTTCGGCGCCGGCCAGCACCCCGGCCAGGTCGACGGCCAGCGCCCGCTCGGTGATCTCGACCACGACCTGCACGTTCGCGGCGCGGCCGGCCAGCACTTCGAGGACGACGTCCAGGCGTTCCGTGAGGGTGGTGGGTTCGAGGTTGACGAACAACGTCAGCGGCCGGCCGCCCGACAGCTGTTCCGCGTCCGTCAGCGACGCCGTCAGCGAGGCCCGTTCCAGCTCGGCCAGCCGCCCGGTGCCGCGCGCGGCCTCCAGGAGCGCCATCGGCGACTCCCACCTCGTGCCTTCGGGCCCGCGCATCAGGGCCTCGTAGGCCACCACCGAGCCGCTGTCCAGATCGACGAACGGCTGATAGACGCAGCGCACCCCGCCCGGCAGCAAAAGCTCGTCGAGAGCTGAAGCGAGGTCGCGCGTCTCGATGGCACTCACTCCTGACCGATCGGCCGTGCGGGCGGCTTTCTGAGCGCCACGCACCCGGCCGTCCTGGTGATGCCCGGTTTCCGGCCCGCTGAAGACGTGTGGCGTGGTGACTCTACCGTCAGGCCGCCTTCACCACCGGCAGCCGCGAGCAGGTGCTGGCCGAGATGCAGCAGAGCGCCGCCGGGTCGAGGACGATGCTGCGCTTCTTCGGCGTCCTCGGGCTCATCGCCACCCTCGCACCGGCCGCGGTGCTCTACCTGCTGGCCTGAACGAGCGTCACTCGCCGTCGCTGTGCTTGTCGAAACCGATGTACAGGCGGGCCGACGCGTTGGCGCCGAGGGCGTTGAGCGTCTCCAGCTCGCGCAGGCGCAGCAGGGCCGGGTGCTCCTCGTACGCCTCGGCCGCCGCGGCCAGCCGGCGCAGCGCGTCCACCTCGGCGTCGGCGCGGATCCGCTGGGCCTGCGCCGCGGCCTCGGCGGCGACCCGCTCCGAGTGCGCCTTCGAGTCGGCCTCCAGGGTCTCGCGCTCGGCCCGCGTGCGGGCCTCGACCATCTGGGCCTCGGCCACCCGCTGCGCCGTGAGCACCCGGTTCATGACCTCCTGCAGGTTGCCCGGGAAGGCCAGGTCCTTCACGTCGGCCCGGATGATCTGCACGCCGTACCCGGCCGAGACGCCCTCGACGTCGCGCAGGATGTCCTCGCTGAGCTGGTTGCGGTTGGTCAGGATGGCGTCGAGCGTCATCGAGGCCAGCGAGCGCCGGGCGGCCAGCTGCACGTCGCTGTAGATGCGGTCGGCGTAGTCGGCGACCTGCTCGAGGGCGGCCTGCGGGTCGACCACGCGGAAGTGCGTGATGATGCTGACCCGCACGGCGACCTTGTCGGCCGTGAGGATCTCCTGGCCCTTGATGGTCAGCTCGCGCTCGCGCACGTCGATCGGCACGATCACGACGCGCGGGACCCGGGGGCCCGCGAACCGCCGCTTGGGCAGCTCGTAGCGGCCCGGCTCGAGCACCTGGTCGAACCGGCCGTCGGCGTACCGAAGACCCTTGTAGCCGCTCCGAATGGTCACCTCGTGGTCAGTGGACATGTTTCACCTTCTGGATCGATGGGGAGGCCCCGGAGCGGTTCCGATGGGAAGGATCGGACGCCAGGAGGACAGCGGATCAGCGTGGTTTGATCGCCAATGCATCCGCTGTGTAAGCGCGTACTTCTGAAGCCGCCGGGGCCACGATCAGGGTCCCAGAGCCCTCATCGGCACCACAACGCAATATCCGCCGTCAGCGCACCAGCACGGGCAGGACTACGCGGACCTGGGCGGCGAGGGCGTCGAGGACCGGCTCGCCGCCGGAGGTGTAGGCCAGCAGGGCCTGTTGGAAGAGGCCGTCGAGCATGGCGTAGGTGACCGCGGGGGTCATCGACGGGCGGCGGCCGGACAGGTCGGCGTACCGGTCGATCACGCGCCAGATCATCGCCTCGAGGGCGGCGTCGATCTCGGTGATCGCGTCGTTCAGCTTGTCCTCGAACATGCTCTGGGTGCGCAGGTCGTACCAGAGGCGGTGCATCGGCGCCTCGTCGCGCAGGGTCTGGGCCAGCTTGGCGCCGAACGCCTCGACCAGCTCGTCGGGCGTGGTCGAGTCGCGCACGACGGCGTCGTAACGGGTGACGCAGCGGGCCTTGTAGTAGCGGACGCTATAGATGACCAGCGCGAGTTTGTCCTGGAAGTAGTAGTGCACTACGCCGTGGCTGAACGGGGAGTTGCCGGCGATCTCGCGCAGGCTGGCCCGGGCATAGCCCAGCTCGCCGAGGGTCGTCAGCGCGGACTCGGCCAGCTCGTCGCGGCGGCGGTCGAACTTGTCGACCGGGCGGCTCGTGGGGGTCACGAGCACATCCTACGAGCTTGACAACTGTCCAAACATCTCTTGACAACTGTCAAGCCCAAGCATGTGATGTAGGTCTCTCGTCCTCAGCAACTCCCCGGGAGCTTTCATGGCACAGATCGATCTCACCGGCCGCCGCGCCCTCGTCACCGGCGGCGCTCAAGGCCTGGGTGAAGGCATGGCCCGCGCGCTCGCCGCCGCGGGCGCCACCCTCGTCCTCGCCGACCTGCAGGACGACCTCGGCCCCAAGGTGGCCGAGTCGCTCGGCGACGGCCACGGCTTCGTGCGTCTCGACGTCACCGACGACGACGGCTGGGCCGCGGCCGTCGAGCAGGCGATCGCCACCCTCGGCGGTCTCGACATCGTGGTCAACAACGCGGGCATCGAGATCACCAGTCTGATCGTCGACCTCGACCCGGCCGCGGTCCGTAAGCAGCTCGAGGTCAACCTGCTCGGCACGGCCCTGGGCATCAAGCACGCCTTCCGGGCCATGCGGCCGGGTGGCGCGGCCGGCGGCGGGGGAGTTGTCATCAACGTCGCGTCGGTCGCGGCGACCATCGCGTTCCCCGGCATCTCGGTCTACTCGGCCACCAAGTCCGGTGTGGACCGGCTGACCCGGGTGGCCGCCATGGAATCCGGCAAGCTGGGTTACGGCGTACGCGTGAACTGCATCTATCCCGGCCTGGTGCCCGCCGCGATGGGCGCCGGCCTGGCCAACGACGTGGCCCGGCTCGGGTTGTTCGGCTCGCCCGAGGAGGCGGTCGGCGCGGTCATCGAGCTCACCCCGTCGGGCCGGCTGGGCGAGGTCGGTGACATGGCCGACGCGGTCGTCTTCCTGGCCTCCGACGCGGCCCGCTTCATCAACGGCGCCGGCCTGCCGGTCGACGGCGGAATGGGGATGTGACCATGGCGGCCAAGCCTGTCGTCGTTTACGGCGCCTCCGGCTACACCGGCCGGCTGATCTGCGAATACCTGCGGGAGTACAACGTCCCGTTCGTCGCCGCCGGGCGCGCCGCCGACAAGCTCGAGGCGTCGATGCGCGAGAACGTGGCCGGCATCGAGACCGCCGACTACGAGATCGTCGAGGTTGCCCACGACACCAAGTCGCTGACCGACCTGTTCGCCGGGTCGTCGGTCGTGTGCAACACCGTAGGACCGTTCAGCCAGCACGGGCCCGAGGTGGTCGAGGCCTGCCTGGCCGCCGGGACGCACTATCTGGACACCACCGGCGAGCAGGACTGGATGATCACCTGCGACGAGAAGTACGGCGCCGACTTCGCCGCGGCCGGGCTGCTGCTCGCGCCCGGCATCGCCCAGATGTACACCACCGGCGAGATCGCGGCCGAGCTGTGCCTGGAGAAACCGGGCCTGGACACGCTCGACATCGCGGTGTTCTGGGGCGGCAGCCCGACCATCGCGTCGACGCTGACGATCCTGGTCAACGCGGCCACCTCGGGCGCCTTCCGGCTCGAGCAGAACCGGTACGAGGCCTGGGATCCGAACGCCGGACTCTACCGGCTCGTCCTGCCCGGGCAGCACGAGCTCGCCCTGGCCCTGCCGTGGGGCGGCACCTCGCACCCGGTCTGGTATCGCAACGACCCGCGGGTGGCCAACGTCAAGGTGCTCGGCGGTGTCTTCAACAACGCGCTGATGAACGGCGTGCCGCAGATCGTGGCGGGCGCCCTCGAGGCGACCAAGGACATGAACCTGACCGACCGGTACGCGGCCCTGACCGCGACGGCGGCGCAGGTGATGAACCAGATGCCGCCCCGCGAGAACCCGCGCCTCAACAAGTCGGTCGACTCGGTGCACGCCTCCGGGCCGCTCGGGCGCGCGCACTGCGTCATCTACGGCAACTCGAACTACAAACAGACCGGCCTCCTGCAGGCGTACGCCGCCTATCACCTGTTGCAGCGCCCACCGCGGCAGGTCGGCTTCGCCTCCGGCTGCCAGGCCTTCGGCCACCGCGAGCTGCTCGGCGTGCTGACCAGTTTCGGCCTGGTCCGCGAGCCCACGGTCACGGTCGAGCGCTGATTTCATGCGGCTCGTCGACTACCTCGACAAGGGCGCGTCCCTCGACCCGGACGCGCCCTGTCTGACCACCGACGGCGAGAGCCGGACGTACGAGCAGGTGCGACAGCTCAGCGTCCGGGTGGCGGCGGCTCTCGCGGCGCGGGGGATCGTTCCCGGGGACCGGGTGGCAGTGCTCTCCGGGAACGATCCCACCGCGTTCACCTGCGTCTTCGGCATCAGCCGGGCCGGCGCGGTGTGGTGCCCGATCAACCCCCGCAACGAGGCGCACGAGAACCGGGAGTTGCTCGAGCTGTCCGGCTGCACGGCGCTGATCTACCAGTCGGCGTTCGCCCCGCTGGTGGAGAAGATCCGCGACGGGCTGCCGAACCTGACGACGCTGGTCTGCCTGGAGACCGAGTTCGACGACTTCCTGTCGTCGTCCTCTTCCTCCGGCATCGACCGGCCCTCGAAGGACGACCTGGCCATGATCGTGGGCACCGGCGGCACCACCGGGCGGCCCAAGGGCGTCGAGCTGACCGGGGCCAACCTCGAGGCGATGACCGCGATCACGCTGATGAGCTATCCGTTCCGCGACCGGCCGGTCTATCTCGCGCTCGCCCCGCTCACCCACGCGGCCGGGGTGCTGTGTTTCCCGGTGCTGGCCCGGGGCGGCGAGATCGTCATCATGCGCAAGCCCGACGTGGCCGTCTTCGTCGCGCTCATCGAGCAGCATCGCGTCACCCACACGTTCCTGCCGCCGACCCTGATCTACATGGTGCTCGCGCACTCCACGTTGGACGAGACGGATCTGTCGTCGCTGCAATGCTTCTGGTACGGCGCGGCGCCGATGTCCGCGACCCGGCTGGAGGAGGCGTTGCACCGGATCGGCCCGGTGATGGCGCAGTTGTTCGGTCAGACCGAGGCGCCGATGATGATCTCGACGATGGCGCCGGCCGACCACTACCTCCCGGACGGGAGCATCGCCGTCTCCCGACTGTCCTCCGCGGGCCGGCCGTCGCCGCTGGTCACCGTGGCCATCATGGGGCCGGACGGTGAGCTGCTGCCGCGCGGCGCCACCGGCGAGATCGTGACCCGCGGTTCGCTGGTGATGCGCGGCTACCACCGGGATCCGGCCGCCACCGCGGCCGCCTCGGCCCACGGCTGGCACCACACCGGCGACATCGGCTACCTCGACGACGAGAACTATCTGTTCATCGTGGACCGGGCCAAGGACATGGTGATCACCGGCGGGTTCAACGTCTACTCGACCGAGGTCGAGCAGGCCCTCATGCAGCATCCGGCGATCCAGGACTGCGCGGTGATCGGCCTGCCCGACGACAAGTGGGGCGAGCGGGTGACCGCGATCGTCCAGCTCCGGTCGGGGGCCGCCGTGAGCAAGGAGGAACTCGCCGCCTTTGTGAAAGAGCGCCTCGGCAGCGTCAAGGCGCCCAAGCAGATCGAGATCCGGGACGACCTGCCGCGGTCCAAGGTGGGCAAGATCCTCAAGGCCGACCTGCGGGCCCAGCTGTCGGGCCGTCCGGCTCCGGCAAATCCACGCTGCTGCGCTGTGTCAACCTGCTCGAGGAACCGACCTCCGGGTCGATCCGGGTGGCCGTCGTCGAGGTGACCGACCCGGACTGCGACATCGACGCCGTCCGGCGCGGCATCGGCATGGTCTTCCAGCAGTTCAACCTGTTCGGCCACCTCACCGTCCGGGAGAACATCACCATCGCCCAGCGCCGCGTGCTCAAGCGCAGCCGGGCCGAGGCGACCCTGATCGCGGCCGAGAACCTCGACCGGGTCGGGCTGACCGCGAAGGCCGGCGCCTACCCCGCGCAGCTCTCCGGCGGTCAGCAGCAGCGGGTGGCCATCGCCCGCGCCCTGGCGATGGACCCGCAACTGATGCTTTTCGACGAGCCGACCAGCGCGCTCGACCCCGAACTGGTGGGCGAGGTGCTCGCGGTCATGCGGAGACTGGCCGCCGACGGCATGACCATGCTGGTGGTGACCCACGAGATGGCTTTCGCCCCGGAGGTCGCCTCGCGCTTCGTCTTCATGGACGACGACGTGATCGTCGAGCAGGGCCGGCCGGCGGACGTCTTCGGCGCTCCCCGCGAGGAACGCACCCGCGAGTTTCTGCACCGGGTGCTGGAACCGATGCTGGTCAGCGAGGCCGAGATCGGCGCCCGCCCGGCCGACTGAGGTGCTTTACGACTGAGTGCGCTGGCGCATCGGGTTGACCGGGGCGAGCTGCACCGTCCAGGTGCGGGCGGCCCCGACGACCTCGATGGCCCGGCAGAGCATGTCGCAGCCCAGCTGCGGCGTGCCCTCGGCGAAGCCCCGGTTGATCAGGTTGATCGCTCGTGTGTGATCGCCTGCTTGCAGAGCGTCGTCGAGAGCGTTGGTCAGGACCGCGGCGAGGGCGGCGTGGAAGCTGTCGGCCCCCTTTTCACGGAGGGTTTTGACGGGCGCACGCAGGGATGAAGCAGGGACCGCGGACGGGGCTAGCACTGAGGTCGATCTCCTCGGTTTAGGGGCCGGCCCGCCCAGGAATAGACGAACGGATCCACCGCCGACACTACCCGCACGGCCGGGTCGGCGGCCAACAGCAAATTCTGTGCTACCTTGGCGTTGTTGCAGTTTTGATTTCCGTAGACGTTTTCGGCGCCTGATGGTTCATCTGAAACCATCCAGGCGCTTTTTCGTTTTTCGTGTCGGTTCGACGCGGGCGATCAACGCAGCGGCGTACGAGACTGCGCAGTGCGGTCTCGACAGCCTGCGAAGGAGCAGACATGGTTACCGGCACCGTTAAGTGGTTCAACGGCGACAAGGGCTTCGGCTTCATCGCTCAGGACGGCGGCGGCCCCGACGTCTTCGCCCACTTCTCCGCGATCTCGGCCAGCGGTTTCCGCAGCCTCGACGAGAACCAGCGGGTCGAGTTCGACATCACCCAGGGCCAGAAGGGCCCGCAGGCGGAGAACATCCGCGCGATCTGATTTCTTGTTCGCCGAATATCTCACCTTCGGCGAAGATCCAAATCTCGGCGAACGGCGGCCCGACTGATTCAGCGGGCCGCCGTTCGTCGTCTCCGTCTCTCATCGACGAGACTGCTCGGTATGACCCAGCGCCTCATGACCCAGCGCAGCCTCTCGTCATTTGTGCTCGTTGCCGCCCTCGCTGCCGGTCTCACCGGGGGGTGCTCGATCCGCCAGTCGATCTGCCGCTCGGGGGAATATCCGGTCGCGGCCGTCGACAGCCTCACCGGGCGGGCCTGCGTGGCCGACGGGGAACAACCGCCGACCGGCTACGTGCGGTTCCCGGAGGGCCAGGAGCCGAAGCACGTCGACGACAAGTGGGACGTCTACTGGCGCGACCACAAGCTCGACGAGACCGGCCAGGAGATCGCCTGACCCGCGGACGGGGATGCCCCGGTCCCACCCGGGACCGGGGCATCCGTGGTGCTGCGGCTGGGCTCGTCAGCCGATGATGCCGTTGACCGGCGGAACGGTCAGGGTGCGCGCCTCGGGCGTACCGCCCAGGATGATCTGGCGCAGCGCCGAGTTGTTGGTCGTGTCCAGCTCGGCCAGCTTCTTCTCGGGGTTGGCCAGCACCTGGATGTAGTAGGTGCCGTTGGGCAGGTCGGTGATCTCGAACGACTGGCCCGGCCGGTACTGGCTGTAGGTGTCGCCGTTACCGATGTCGAGCACCTCGCGCACCGCGACGACGGTGTTGGCGCCGCACGAGGTGGACAGGTCGGTGTTCTCGGGCCGCCACTTGGCGTTCGGGATGGTGAAGTCGACCGCGTCGGTGTTGGCCAGGCAGAAGGCCTCCTTACCGCTGCGCACCGAGAGCTTCTGGGTCGAGTCGAGCAGGTTGTACTGCGCGAAGTCGGTGAAGTGCCAGTGGCGGTGGCCCTCCCGCGCGTCCCATTCCATGGTGCCGGCCGGACGGCTGCCCACCTGGTTGCCCTTGGCGTCGAAGAAGTACTGGTAGGCGTCCATCAGCTCGGTGCCGCTGCGGCGGAACCCGTCGACCAGCAGCGGGGACGTGCCGGCGTTCCACACGGTCGCGCCGAAGTTCACGTACGACTTGCCGTCCTCCTCCGACAGCGCGATCTCCCACGCCGGCAGCGAGCGCAGGTCGGGGCGCGGGCCACCGCTCGGGGCCGCCTTGAGCGGGGTGGGCCGCTTGGCCGGGGCTCGCAGCTCCGGCACGTACGAGGAGACCTGGCGCGAAGCGTCGCCCTCGGCGGTGTGGATCGAGTGCTCGTCGGTCCCCTGCACGGCCGGGGCCGACGACGGACGGGCGTCCGCGGCCTTGACCCGGGCCAGGGCGGACCGCTCGATGTCGGTGTCGACCACGGTCACGCCGACCTTGGCGGTGCCCTGGTTCTCCGGGATGCCGAGCAGCCGGCGGTACGCCGGGTTCACCGTGGCCGTGGCGACGTACTTGCCGTTCGGCAAATCGAACTCGGCGCCGTCGGCCGACTCCGGCTGGTCGTTGACCGCGGCGTCCCAACCGGCCTGCACACCCCAGACCGCGCCCAGCGTGAACGGGTTGTAGCCGCCGCAGCTGGTCGGGTAGGGGCTGGTGGCCGGGGCGTCGGGCCGGGTGCGGGCCGACGACCATGTGTTGCCGCAGAACGGGTTCTTGTACTCCTTGACCACGGCGCCGGCCTCGTCGGCGATCGAGATCGTGACGAAGTCCGTCAGGCCGTTGAAGTCGGTGACCAGGCCGGCCGGCAGCGCGACCCGCGTCTTCTTGCCGTTCTTGACCACGGTCCGCTCGGCCACGATCGGCTTGTCGTAGCCGGTGCGCTTGGCCCAGATCTCCAGCGGGTCCTTGCCCGCGATGACGTGCAGGCCGAGGTCGAAGGAGAAGTAGGTCTGGCCGTCGTAGTGGTAGCGGTCGGCGATCACCTCCCCGGTGGCGGCGACGAACGAGACCGGGGGCGGGGTGGCCGCGGCCTGGGCCACGCCCACTCCGGCGGCGGTCAGCGCAAGCGTGGCGGCGACGGCGGTGTACGTCCTCAGACGCGAGCGCCGGCGGCGGTGCTTCGACGGGTCCGTCATGGGGTCCTTCCGGTCGGGGGCCACAGTGGAGCGGCCCGCTACGAGGACATCCAAGTCGGACAATGTAAGGATCCTGTGAGATCGACGAGCGTTGACACGAATCGGTGAGGAAATCCCGCTGGGGGCCGAGCCGGGGATCGGCCGAAAGTCAGATGCGGGAGCCCTACGGCTTCAGGTAGCCGCGGGAAAACGCGGTGGCGACGGCGGACGCGCGGTCGTTGACGTCGAGTTTCGCGTACACGTGCAGCAGGTGGGTCTTGACCGTCGCCTCGCTGATCAGCAGCTGGCGAGCGGCCTCCCGGTTCGTCCGGCCCTGCGAGACGAGCCGGAGCACCTCGAGTTCGCGCTGCGACAGGGGTTCGGTGGCGGGCCGGCGCATCTGGCCCATCAACCGGGTCGCGACCGCGGGGGAGAGCACCGCCTGCCCCTGCGCGGCCGCCTCGACCGCCCGGAACAGCTCCTCCTTCGGTGCGTCCTTGAGCAGATAGCCGGTCGCGCCGGCCTCGATCGCCGGGATGACGTCGCTGTCGGTGTCGTACGTGGTCAGCACCAGCACCCGCGCGGGCACCCCACGCCGGGTCAGCTCCTTGATGGCGGTGACCCCGTCGGTCCTGGGCATCCGCAGGTCCATCAGGATCACGTCCGGCCCGAGCCGCTCGGCGGCGGTGACGGCCTCCGCGCCGTCACCGGCCTCACCGAGCACCTCGAAGCGCGGATCGGCGCTGAACATGCCGCGCAACCCGTCCCGTACCACCGGGTGATCGTCGACGATCAACAGTGAGATCACGCGCCACCTCCGGCCGGGATGGCGGGCACCGACGCCGAGATCACCGTGCCGCCACCGGTTTCCGATTCGATCGCCAGACTGCCCGCGAGGCGCTGCACCCGTTGCCGCATGCCGGCCAGCCCGAAGCCACCGTTACGGGAACCGTTGGCCCGCCTCGTGTCCGGGTCGAAGCCGACGCCGTCGTCCAGCACGTCCAGGGTCACCAGGTCCTCCATGTACGACAGGGTCAGGCTGACCCGGCTCGCCCGGGCATGCTTGGCCACGTTGGCCAGCGCCTCCTGCGCCGTGCGGAGCAGGGCCACCTCGACGTCGGTGTGCATCGGGCGGACGTCGCCGGTGGTGGTCACCGCTGTGCCGACCGCATTGACCTCCGACCACCGCCGGGCCACCTCGCTGATCGCCTCCGGCAGCCGGGCCTCGGCCAGCACGTCCGGCTGCACCGCGTACACGGTGGTGCGGGCCTCGGTGAGGGTATCCCGGGTCAGGTTCATCGCGTTGGCCATGTGCCGGCGCAGCGTCGCGGGCTGGTCCAGGGTCTGTTCGGCCGCCTGCAACTGGGTGAGGATGCCGGCCAGGCTCTGCGCGAGCGTGTCGTGCAGATCGCGGGCCATCCGCTGCCGCTCGTCGTGCACCCCTGCCTCGCGTGCCTGCACCATCAGCTGGGCCTGCAGGCCGGCATTGACCGCCAGCGCGGTCTCCAGCTTGGTGTTGGCCTCGTGCAGCTCGACGAGAGCCTGCCGCTGCAGGTCGTTGCGGCGGATCGCCATCTCGGTGAAGTAGAACAGAGCGCCGGCCAGCACCACGGAGACCGCCCCGACCGCGAGCCAGACCCCCCACAACTGCTCGGCGGCGATGGTGGACCCGCCGCCGGTGAAGGCCGCCGCCGAGATCATCGCCGTGGCGGCGGCACCGGCGTAACGCCACCGGCCGTGCAGATAGGCGAACGCCTGGGGATAGCCGATGAAGGCGAAGAAGCCGTACCAGGGCGCGATCGCCACCAGGCCCGCGATCAGCAGCACGAGCCCGGCGTAGTAGAAGCCCATCAAGCGCCGGTTCTGGTGCCACCCGGGGTGCAGCGTGTGGAACCAGAGCAGCCAGAGCGCCGCGGCGATCGAGAGCCCGAGCGCCGCCGTCAGGTGGGCCGGCTCGTCCGGCAGCCACTGCAGGACGGTGACGGTGACGCCGATCGCCAGAAGGAGGTAAGGCAGGACCTTGAGGGCTGTGGTTCCCTTGCTCTCCCAGCGATCGAACTCCCGGCGCAGCTCGGCCTCGATGCTCACGGTTTACGCCCAGCGGAAGTAACGGGCCGCCGCGGTGCCGGCGACGAGGATCCAGGCCACCAGGACGACCAGGTGCAGCAGCTGGGGCCAGCTTCCGGCAGTGGCATCCTGCAATGCTTGCACGCCGGCGCCGAGTGGGGTCAGGTCGCTGATGGTGCGCAGGGTGTCGTTCATGTTCTCCCGGGGGAGCCAGAGCCCGGCGAAGAAGATCAGCGGGAAGAAGACCAGCGAGCCGACCGCGCTGGCACTCTTGGAGCTGGGGGCCAGGGCGGCCACGAGCAGCCCGATGGCGAACATGGCCAGGGCGACCAGCAGATAGGTGATCAGGTAGGCCGGGACGGCGCCGGGCAGCTGGACGTCGAAGGCGAGACGCCCGATGGCCAGGATGACGACCATGGTGATCAGCGACATGATGGTCGACATCAGCAGCTGCGCCGCGATCATCGTGGCCGGCTTGACCGGGGTCGTCCGCAGCCGCCGCAGGATCCCCTTCTCCCGGTACGACGCGAACAGCTGCGACAGACCGCTGAGGGCGAAGAGCGCGATCCCCATCGACACCACGATCGGCAGGTAGACGTCGATCATCCGGAGCCCGCCCAGCTCGGGCACCGGCTCACGCATGCTCGGAACCAACCCCAGGATCACCAGGAGAATGGGGGAGAAGGCGACCGCGAAGAACACGACGATCGGCTCGCGCAGGAAGAGCTTGGTCTCGGTGGCGGTGAGCTTGGTCAGAGCAGACATGGCAGATCCTTCTTTCGTGTGTCTTTGAGGTGGGGGCGGTTCAGGCGTCGATGCGGCGGCCGGTCAGGGCCACGAAAGCGTCGTCCAGCGTGGTCTGCTCGACCCGCAGGTCGCCCGCGGTGACCTGGTGCCGGGCCAGCACGCTGGTCACCGCGAGCAGCACGTTCCCGGTGCCGGTCACCACGAGCTGGTGGCCCGCGCGCTCGACCGAGGTCACCTCGGGCAGTTCGGTCAGGATCGCGTGGTCGATCGGCGCCGACGGCCGGAACCGGATCCGCTGCCGCTCGTCCACCTTGGCCACCAGCCCGGCCGGAGTGTCCAGCGCGACCAGGCGGCCGCTGTCGATGACCGCGAGCCGGTCACACAGCCGCTCGACCTCTTCCATGAAGTGGGTGACGAGCAGGATGGTCACGCCGCGGTCGCGGATGGACTCGATCAGATCCCAGGCGTCGCGCCGGGCCTGCGGGTCCAGGCCGGTGGTGACCTCGTCCAGGACGGCGACCTTGGGGTTGCCGACCAGGGCGAGGGCGATGGAGAGGCGCTGCTTCTGCCCGCCGGAGAGCTTGCGGTACTGGGCGTTGAGCTTGCTGGTGAGGTTGAGTTGCTCGATGAGTTCGCGCCAGTCGGCCGGGTTGCGGTAGAAGCTGCTGTACAGCTCCATGGCCTCGCCGACCTTGAGCTTGTCGGGCAGTTCGGACTCTTGCAGCTGCGCCCCGAGCACCTGGCGGAGTTCGCCGGTCTTGTCGTGCTGGGCGTCGATGCCGCAGACGGTGATCGACCCGCTGGTGGCCTTGCGGAGACCCTCGATGCACTCGACGGTGGTGGTCTTGCCGGCCCCGTTGGGACCCAGGATGCCGAAGATCTCCCCCGGCTCGACCGCGAAGCTCACCCCGACGACCGCGGTGTGCTCGCCATAGCGCTTGACCAGCTCGTTGACCTCGATGATTGCCATACCCAGAGCCTGCCGGGCGCACGCCTGGGGCGAATCGACTGCGTAGTTACGCGTGCGACCGACCACGACGGACACTCCGATCAACCGATCGGTTGATGCCCCCTCATCCCGTGCCCCGTGACTCCGTGCCGGGCTTCGGTCCGATCTCGCGCGCCCAGGCCCCGTCGCCGGCCGCAAATGGCGCCGGCCTCCATCGCGACTCCCGATGACTAATGCGTGTACGGCTCCAGGCAGCCGAACTCCGCGGCCGCGCCGGTCACCTCGACCAGGAGCCGCTCGGGGCGGACGTCGCCGATGATGCAGCCGGCCTCCGGGAACGTGACCGCGAAGACCGCGCCCGGTGGGGTGCGCATCTCGGAGACCTGGACGTCGTCCGCGCTCAGACCCAGCTCGAGCAGAGTCTGCCGAGTCGATGCCGGGTCGAAGTCCTTGGCGGTTCGCAGCGCCGCGAGCTTCGGGCGGATGCGGGCCGCGAGCGCGTCCCCGGTCCGCTGTTCCTCGGCGGTGAGCTCGTGCCGCTGCTTCCAGCCGTTGTTCTCGGCCTGGTGGGGCGCCCCATCCCCGGCCGGGCCGTCGGCCGGGGCGGGCGGCGGGGCCGGGGACGCGCTCGCCGACCGCAGCGGCGAGGCATCACCGTCCCCCGTGCCCGGCTGCGCGCACCCGAGGGCGAGCAGCCCGAGCACGGCGGCCGTCACCCATCGCCCGGCGTAGCTTCTCCGCATCCGACACCCCCGAGTCAGTCGACGCCCCGGATGTTAGTGCCTGTCCTGCCGATCGCGGGAGCGCGGTGAGGTCCAGATGGTGGCTGGGCCACGTCGCAGCCCCTCGTGATCGGCAGGACAGCTGAGCGTTCAGGCCAGCAGCTCCCATTCGGCGAGCTGGGTTGCGGTGGCGCCGTGGTTGGCGGTGATCTGCAGGCGGTAGCGCGAATACGCCGTGGTGTTGGGGATGACGAAGGCTCGGGTCTGGCGGCGGTCGGCGAAGTCGAGGTTGGTGCGGGTGTCGACGGTGGTCCAGGTGGTGCCGTCGTTCGAGCCCTGCAGCGTCCAGCTCTTCGGGTCGCGTTCGGGGGCGTCCTCGGCCGAGGTCAGCGTGTATTGCTTGACCGCGGCGGCGGCCGGCAGGCGGTAGCCGAGGGTGGCCGTGGCCTGGAAGGCGAGCCACTTGGTGAGGGACGTGTCGTCGACCAGTTTGGCGGCGGACTCGTTGGGGGCGTTCTCGGCGCTGGCGGTGAGCGTGCCGCCGGTGGCCCGGTCGGTCAGCGGGCGCGGGGCGGTGGTGCCGGTGGTCAGGGACTGCGGCACGTCGTTGGTGCCGGTGCCCCAGGCGGACGGGGACGGGCCCATGACGAAGCTCAGCGTGCCCCCGGCGGTCAGGTCGACGTGGGTCAGGTAGTTCTTGGTGTAGGCGACGCCGTTGAGGGTGGCGCTCTGGATGTAGCGGTTGGTGTCGCTCACGCCGGGCGCCTCGACCTTGAAGGTGCGCCCGTTCTCGAGCGAGACCGTGGCCGACGGGTGCAGCGGGGCGCCGATCGTGTAGTCGGTGCTGCCCATCCGCGCGGGGTAGAAGCCGAGCGCGCTGAAGACGTACCACGCTGACATCTGGCCGTTGTCCTCGTCGCCCAGGTAGCCACCGCCGTTGCCGGCGCCCGAGCCGTACAACTTGGTCAGCACATCGCGGACGCGGTTCTGGGTCTTCGACGGCGTGCCGGCGAAGTTGTACATGTAGAGCATGTGGTGGATCGGCTCGTTCGGGTGGGCGTACTGGCCCATGTTGGTGTCGTAGGCCTCGCGCATCTCGTGGATGACCCCGCCGTACGAGCCGGGCAGGTAGTCCCGTGACGCCGCGAAGACCGAGTCGATCTTCGCCGAGAGCTGGGGGCGGCCGCCGTACAGGTTGGCCATGCCCTGCGGGTCCTGCGGGGCCGGCGTCGCGTAGTGCCAGGGCGCGCCCTCGGTGAACTCGTAGCCCCACTCGTTGGGCCGGAACGCCGAATCGGCCGTACGCCAGGAGCCGTTGCTCTGCTTGCCGCGGAACATGCCGGCCGTCGGTGAGTACAGGTTCGCGTAGTCGAGGGCCCGGTTCTCGAAGTAGGCGGAGTCCTCGGTGAACCCGAGCGCCCGGCCCAGTTGCGCGATGCCGAAGTTGTTGTTGGCGTCCTCGAGCGTCCAGGAGGCGGCCTCACCACGGACGTCGGTCGGCACATACCGCTTGAACGTGGAGACCTCGATGCCCTTGCGACCGCGCGACCCCGATGAGGAGTAGACGGCCGCGTTCTTCACCATCGACGCGTACGCCGCCCGGAAGTCGAAGTTGCGCACGCCCTTCAGATACGCGTCGGCGAACGCCAGATCCTGGTTGGTGCCGACCATGATGTCGATGTAGCCCGGCCCCGACCAGCGCGGAGTCCAGCCCCCGTTCTTGTAGGCGTTGACGAAACCGTCCAGCATCTCCCCGGTCCGCGTCGGGCTGAGCAGCGAGTAGAGCGGCCACACCGCGCGGGCCGTGTCCCAGAAGCCGTTGTTCACATACATCTGGCCGTCGTGGATCGCGTTGTCGTACGGGCTGAAGTACCGGCGCACTCCGCCGACCATCTCCGACATGTTGTTGGGATACATGAACGCCCGGTACATGTTCGAGTAGAAGGTGACCTGACGGTCGGTCGAGGCGCCCTCGATGCGCACCTTGCCCAGCGCGGCGTCCCACACGGCCGCGGTCTCCTCGCGTACGGAGTCGAACGTCTTGGCCCCGACCTCCTGGCTCAGGTTGGCGGTGGCCTGGGCGACGCTCATGTACGACGTGGCGAGCTTGAGGCTGACCTGCTCGCCGGCCGTGGTGGCGAAACGGATCCAGCTCGTCACGCCCTGCCCGGTCACGTTTCCGGTCGCGGCGATGGCCTTGTCGACGGTCGCCGAGAAGTAGAGCCGCGGTCCTTTGTGGTCGAGGTAGCCGGTGATCGTGCGGGCGGCGCTGTTGACGCTGATCGAGCCGCCGACCTTGTCGATGGTGTCGAAGACGATGACCGACTCGGCCGCGGCCGGATACTTGAACCGCATCACGCCCGCGTGGTCGGTGGGCGTCATCTCGGCCGTGATCCCGTACGTGTCGAGCTGGGTCTTGTAGTAGTGCGCCCTGGCGATTTCGTTGCTGTGGCTGAAGGTGGACTTGCGCGCGCCCGGTGTCGTCTTGACCGCGCCGGTCATCGGCATCACCTGCAGCTGGCCGTAATCGCCGATCCACGGGCTGGGCTCGTGGCTGACGCCGAAGCCCTGGACGGTGCTCGCGTTGTACTGGTAGAGCCAGCCGTCGCTGTTGCCGTTGGTGACCGGGGTCCAGAAGTTGAAGCCGTTGGGCACGGTCGCGCCCGGGAACGTGTTGCCGCGCGAGTAGCTGACGTCCGAATTGGAGCCGCGACGGGTGTCGACGAGGTCGGACAGGCGGGTGGCGGCCGCGTCGCTGGTGATCGCGAGGTCGTCGAACCAGCCGCGGAACGTGCCGGTGTTGGCCGGCTGGTCGTAGCCGATGACGATCCGGTCGACCGTCTTCCCGGCCACCCAGGTGCCGATGGCCGACGTGACCAGAAGCCGCCCACCCTGTACGGCCACCGGTTCGACTCCACCGCGAGCCCCAACCGGTACGGACTGCCGCCGTTCTACTCGCTGCACGTCTGGGCCTTCTAGAAGAACCCGGCCGGCACGTTCGCCATGTACAACCCCCGCGTGACCTGCCTCCAGGCCACGCGGGACACCACATGTGAGGCGTACGGCTCAGTCCTCGGGGATGACCCGCTCGAACATCGCCGGGCGCGGGACGTCGGGGTCGGGGCCGTTACGCACGCCCGTGTCGAGCGCGTCGATGCTCGCCATCTGCTCGTCGGTGAGCGTGAAGCCGAAGACGTCGAAGTTCTCGGCGATCCGGCCCGGGTTGGTCGACTTGGGGATCGCCGACCGGTCGTGCTGCAGCTGCCAGCGCAGCATCACCTGGGCCGGGGTCTTGCCGAGCCCGGCCGCGATCGCGCCGATCGCCGGGTCCGCCAGCACGTTGCGGCGTTCCTCGCCCCAGCCCGGATAGAAGGTGATGCCGCCGATCGGCGACCAGGCCTGGGTCAGGATGCCGTGCTCGGCGTCGGCCTTGCGCACGTCGGGCTGGCTGAAGTAGGGGTGCAGCTCGATCTGGTTGACCGCGGGCACGATCTCGGTCCGCGCGAGCAGTTCGTCGAGGTGGTGGCGCATGAAGTTGCTGACGCCGATGGCCCGCACCTTCCCGTCGGCCAGCAGCCTCTCCAGCGCCTGGTACGCGGCGACCGTGCGGTCGAACCGGTCCGGCGCGGGCTGGTGCAGGATGAGCAGGTCGAGCTGGTCGACGCCGAGTTTGCGGGCGGCCTTGTCGAAGGCGTGCAGGGTCTCGTCGTAGCCGTAGTCGCTCACCCACACCTTGGTCTCCAGGAAGACCTCGCCGCGGTCGAGACCCGAACGCTTCAGGCCCTCGCCGACCTGCCGCTCGTTGCCGTAGGCGGCCGCGGTGTCGATGTGCCGGTAACCGACCTGCAGCGCCGTCTCGACCGCGGTCGCGGTCTCCTCGGGCGGGCTCTGGAAGACACCGAGACCGAGCGCGGGCATCCGTACGCCGTTGTTGAGCACGAGTTCCATGGTCATGCCCTCGACGTTAGGCCGCCCGCGGCCGGCGAGAGGAGTACCAGCATTACCCCTCTGCGACGTCGACCAGGACCTTGCCGACCGTGCCGTCCTCGACCGCCCGGTGCGCGTCGGCCGTGCGGCCGAGCGGGAAGCGCACCAGCGGCAGCCCGTGCTCCTCGCCCACCGGCAGCGCGCCGTCGCGGACGGCGGCCGCCACGTCCTCGGCGCCCGCGGCCAGCGCCGGCTGCCCCACGGTGTAGAGCACGAGGAACTGGAATCGCGTGTTGATCATCATGTTCTGCCGCACGTCGAGCTCGACCGGCTTGCCGCCGTCGTTGGCGTAGGTCGCGATCGTGCCCCGCGTCCGCAGCACGGCCAGGTCGAGCGCGAGGTTCGCTCCGAGCGCCACCTCGGCGATGATGTCGACCCCGTCCGGAGCGATCTTGCGGATCTCGGCGGCCGGGTCGCCCTCGCGATAGTTGATCACGTGGTGAGCCCCGGCCGCGCCGGCCAGCGCCGCCTTCGAGGGGCCGCTGATCGTGCTGATCACGGTGGCCCCGGCCCAGCGGGCCAGCTGGATCACCGCGTGCCCGACCGCTCCGGCGCCGCCCGCGGCGAGCACCACCTTGCCGTCGAGCGCCCCCGGCTGCAGCCGCCGTGGCCCGTCCTCCGACACCGTGAGCGCCCGGTGCGCGGTCAGCGCGGGCACGCCGAGCGAAGCGCCGACCTCGAAACCGGCCCCGCCCAGCGGTACGGCCCGATCGGCGTCCACGATCGTGAACTCGGCCGCGGTGCCGGCCGGCCGGCCCGCGGTGGCCATGAAGAGCCACACGCGCTCGCCGACCCGGCCCTCGTCGACCCCCGCGCCGACCGCGTCGATCACCCCGGCCCCGTCCAGGTGCGGGGTGACCTCGGGGAACTGCTTGGGGTTGGTGGCGCCGGCCCGGGTCTTCCAGTCGGTCGGGTTGACCCCCGACACGACGACCCGGACGCGCACCTCGCCGGGGCCGGGAGCAGGCAGATCGCGGTCGACCAGTTGGAGCACGCCAGGGTCGCCGTTGTCGCGGTAGATGATGGCCTTCATCCCCCGATTCTGCCCCGGTCGTCACCGCCGTGGCCGGTTCAGGAGCCGAAGGCCACGGCGTTTGGCCGCCCGACCGGCGGGAATCCTCGGTTCATGCGGATGATGACCCGGCTGGAAGAGGCCCGCGCGCTCGACCCGGTCAGCGACAAGCTCCAGGCGGCCGTGCAGGCCGCCGTCCAGCCTCAGTTCCTGCGTGACCTGCTGCACGGCACCTGGCTCGGCCATGCCCTGCACCCCGTTCTCGTGCAGGTGCCGGTGGGCGCCTTCATCTCGGCGGCGATCCTCGACCTGGCCCCGGGCCGCAGCCGGGCCGCGACCACGCTGATCGCGGCGGGCACGGCCGGGGTGCTGCCGGCGGTCGCGGCGGGCCTGGTCGACTGGTCGCAGATGACCCGGGACCGGCGCCGGGTCGGCCTGGTCCACGCGGGCGCCAACGCGGTGGCGGTCGGCCTCTACGCGACGTCGCTGGTGGCCCGGCTGCGCGGGCGCCACACCCGGGGCAAGGCGCTCGGCTACGCCGGCCTGTCGGTGGCCGGGCTGGGCGCCTACCTGGGCGGCCATTTGTCGTACGCGCAGAGCGGTGGCGTCAATCAGGCCGCGCCCGAGATCGTGCGGGTCCCCGAGGAGTGGACCGAGGTCGGGTCGCTGGCCTCGCTGCCCGACGGCGCTCCGGTCGTCCGCACCGTCGGCGACGTGTCGATCCTGGTCTACCGCCGCGGCGACCAGGTCTCGGCGCTGATCGAGCGCTGCGGGCACGAGACCGCCCCACTCGGCGAGGGTGAGGTCACCGGCTCGGGCGCGGACGCCTGCGTGGTCTGCCCCTGGCACGGCAGCGTGTTCCGGCTGACCGACGGCGCGGTCGTTCACGGCCCGGCGGCCAGCGACCAGCCGACCCTGCGTTCGCGGGTGCGCGGCGGCATGGTCGAGGTGTGCCAGCCGTAAGCATTCCGCCTGAGCAGGCCGAACTGGCGTAGGGTCACAGCCAGCGCTCGAGTCCCGGTGGTGTGAGCAGGCCCGCACTCTGCGGGCCGGCCGATCACGTCCGTCCCGGCCTTGGCGGCGGGGCAGGTGACCGTCGGGCGCTTCGAAGGAGCCCTCATGTCCGGCAAGTCCCCGCGCAAGGACGGCGGCAAGAAGCAGGGCAAGACGATCAAGGAGAAGCAGACCGCGAAGCGGTTGAAGAAGACCGAGCAGCAGGGCAGCACCTCGAAGATCCCGCCGACCGGCCATTGACGGCGGCGCCCTCCGGCGCCCCGAGTCACGCTCAGAGGACGGACAGGGTCCGTACGTCCTGCATCTCGCTGGCCATCATGTGCAACCGCTGGGCGGTCACATGATGGCGCAGCAGCGGAAACTCGTCCTGCTCCTGAGCCGCGCCGTGGTCGAGCAGGGCGGTGGACACCGCCGCGAACCGGGCCTCGAAGCCGCCGTCCCCGGTGCCGCGACGAACGACCTCGGCCAGCGACTGCTCGAGTTCGGCCCCCTCGGCCTGGCTGGCGAGCGCGATGGCGTCGCCGTGCGCGCTGATGTTGCGCGCGGCCGGGTGGGCGACGGTGCGCTCGCCGAGCAGATGCAGGTGGACGGCCTGCTGCAGGGCGGCCAGCGCTGCGCTCCGACGATCGGGCGCGGCCTCGCGGACGGCGGTGCACAGCCGCCAGATCTGCTGGTGCTCGCGGCGCAGGACGTCGACGACGTCGGGCGAAACCACTACTCGAAAGTCTTTCACGGCCGGCACCTCGCAGGACGAATCGGCGCCAGGGTCCAAGGCGATGACAGTGCCCACTCTACGCACACGTCCGTCCCGTCAGGATCACGTTGGTGAAGCGGCGTACTGTTCACCCTGACCGGCGGCTCTCGCCGCCGGTGCCGGCCCCGGCCGGCACACGCTTCACCGACCTCGGTGGACCTCGTCCTCGCCTTCGTCATCGGGTTGGGCCCGCGCCTGCACTGGTCCCGCACGAACGGGAACGACCCATGACCTCGCTGCTCGACAATCTCGCCTCGCCCGCCCGGCCCGAGCCGCCGCAGGTGCGGCTGGAACCGGTCCGGTTTCACGACACGGTCTTCGACGGCACGTGGTCGCCGCGCTCGGCCGACCTCCGGGTGGAGCTGCCCGCCTTGGTGCCGGCGCTCGACCACTTCCGCGGCCCGGTGACGCGGTTGCTGCTGAGCGCCGCCGGCTGGGACGTGCGCCCGCACCACATCGTCGCCGCCGGTCGCACGGTGAGCGTCGGATACCTGGCCGGCCAGTCGCCGACGATGATGAGCGTCCTTTGTGCTGACGGCGCCATGTTCACTCTGCGCGTGGCGTCGCGCTGACCATCCAGCAGGCCGCGGTGAAACGTACGGCATCGCCTTGGACGTAGGGGTCGAAGGCGGGGCGGACAGCGTCGATGACCTGGGCGCGCGTCTCGTCGCCGGTGTGGGGGAGCGCCAGCCCGACCGGGCCCAGCCGGGTGAAATAGCCGATCAGTTCCGGCTCGGGCATCGTGCACATCATGTCAACGGGCTCGATGCTGATGCCGGCCCAGCCGCCGGCGTCGAGGATGCGGCGGACTCGGCCGGCGTCGGCGAAGGCGAACTGGCCCGGGCCTTCCGTCCGGCGGGGCGGCAGGTCGGGCAGCAGCGCCGCGGCAGCCCGTTCGGCCACCGTCATGAACGGGTTCTCCTCGATGGCGCGCCACGCGATGAAGGTGAGAGTGGCGTCGGCGGTCGCGGCCCGGCGCAGATTGGTGAAGGCGCGCACGGGATCCTCGAAGAACATCACTCCGAAGCGTGACATGACGGCGCCGAAGGAGGCCGGTTCGAAGGCGTGCTCCTGGGCGTCGGCGAGGACGAAGGTCGCGTCGATGCCACGCTCGGCGGCCCGCGCCCGGGCCGCGGTGACCATCGGCTCGGCGATGTCGGCCCCGAGGCAGGCGGCGCCGAGGCGTTCCGCGACCGCGACCGTGGTGCCACCTGTGCCGCAGCCGACGTCCAGCACCGTGCGCGGGTTGCGCGCGGCCACCGCGTCGACGAGCAGCTCCTCGAGCGGCCGATACGCGACGTCGATCACGGCCTGCGTCTGCACCCAGGCGTGACCTGCGGCCCCGGACCAGCGCGACCTCCCAGTGGCATCCATACAAAGAGGGTAAGGCGACTTCGGACGTACGCCACGTCGTGCGCGCCGACCGCACCGGCGCGAACCCCGCCTTCGGCGGCTGCCTCATCGACGGTGCGGGCCGGCGTGGGATTTTGCACTCCCAGTGCACTTGTGTCGTCCCGGCCTCGGTCCTTAGCGTCAGGCCATGGCTGCTACGTGGACATTTGCCGTCGCCCGGGACGACCTCGCCCGCACCACGATCGTCTCCGGGGAGACACCCGCGCTCGCTGACGGCGAGGCGTTGCTGCGCGTGGATCGGGTCGGGCTCACCGCCAACAACGTGACCTACGCGGTGCTCGGCGAGTCGATGCGCTACTGGCAGTTCTTCCCGCCCGGCCCGCGCGGCCTCGGCCCCGAGTGGGGACTGCCGCCGCTGTGGGGCTTCGCCGAGGTGGTCGGGTCCCGGATGGCCGGGGTCGAGGTGGGGCAGCGGATCTACGGCTATCTGCCGCCGGCCGGTCACCTGGTGGTGCGGCCGGAACGGGTCGACGCCACCGGTTTCCGCGATGCCAGTGCGCACCGGGCCGAGCTGCCGTCGCCCTACAACGCCTACCGGTCGGTCGCGGGCGACGCCGCGTACCGGGCCGATCAGGAAGATCTTCTGGTGCTCTTCCGGCCGTTGTTCTTCACCTCCTTCATGCTGGCCGACCAGGTGAGCGACAACGACTTCTACGGGGCCAAGGCGCTGGCCCTGTCGTCCGCGTCGAGCAAGACCGCGTACGCCGCCGCCTTCGAACTGCACGGCCGCGGCCCCCGCCTGATCGGCCTCACCTCACCCGCCAACGTCGCGTTCACCGAGTCGCTCGGCTGCTACGACGAGGTCCTGCCGTACGACCGCATCGGCGACCTGGCCGCGGAACCGGCCGTCTACCTCGATCTCTCCGGCGCACCCGCCACCCGTACCGCCCTGCGCGCCCACCTCGGCGACCGGCTGCGGCGGGACATCGCCGTCGGCCTCACGGGCCAGATCCCCAACGCCGACGCCGCCGACGAGTTCTTCTTCGCCCCGGTCCAGATGCGCAAACGCCGCCAGGACTGGGGCCGCGACGGCCTGGACGAACGCTTCGCCACCGCCTGGCAGCGCTTCGCCGCCGTGGTCGGCCAGTGGCTCGAGGTCCGAGCCGGCACCGGCCCGGACGCCCTGCGAAGCGCCTGGCTCGAGATCCTGTCCGGCACCACCCCACCGCGCGAAGGACACGTCGTCCAGCTCTGACGAATTTTGTCGTACCCCTCTGCTTTGCTGGCGACACGGTCAGTTGTTGACCATCAAACGGGCGATGGTTCGGGCCCGGATCATCGCTCATCGTGAGTGCGGCGATTGCTTCGAGCGAGGGGAGGGCCCGTGGAGCCGGTGGCGGAGGTCGTGGCGGCCGAGCAGAAATACTTCGACCACGTGTCGGACCATCGCGAACGCATGCGCCTCGGCCTGCTCGATGCCCCGGCCGCCGCGGCCAACTCGGGCGCCGCCGTCCGGCTGCGCCAGGACGCCGAGGCCCGCCTGGCCCGCATCGGCGAGCCCGACGACGCGGTCGCGGTCGGCCGGATGGACGACGAGGACGGCGGAACGCTGTACGTCGGCTACCAGACGATCTTCGACGACGACTCCGAGGTGCTGGTCGTCAACTGGCAGGCGCCGGCCGCCGCGCGCTATTTCACCGCCACCCACGCCGACGCCGTGGGCCTGGTGATGAAACGCAGCTTCGAGACCGCGGGCAACACCATCGAGTCGTACGCCGATGTGGTCTTCCGTCAGCTCGCGGCCGCGGTCGCCGAGCTCGAGGCGCCCGACGACGCGCTGCTCGAAGACCTCAACCGCGACCGCACGGGCCAGATGCACGACATCGTCCGCACGATCCAGGCCGCGCAGTTCGACCTCGTCCGGGCCCCGCTCGACGAGATGCTGATCATCCAGGGCGGTCCCGGCACCGGCAAGACCGCGGTGGCCCTGCACCGGGTGTCCTGGCTGCTCTACAACCACCGCGGCGCCCTCGACCCGGAAGACGTGCTGATCGTCGGCCCGACGCCCACGTTCACCCGCTACACCCGGCTCGTGCTGCCCAGCCTGGGCGACACCAACGTCGCCCAGCGCGACATCGGCCAGTTCCACCCGCCGGTCAAACGCGGCCGCCTGGAGGACGTCGAGATCACCCGGCTCAAGGGCGACGGCCGCATGGCCGGGCTGCTGCGCCGCGCGCTCTACGACCGGGTCGGCGTCTCGCCCGACCAGCGGCCGGTCGAGGCCCAGCTCGACGGCCGGCCGGTGGTCTTCACGGCCGACGAGATCAACCAGTTCGTCGCCCGCAGCCGGCAGACCCCCGGCCCGTTCAACCAGCAGCGCCAGATCTTCCGCAGCCTGATGGTCAACTCGGCGATGGAACGGGCCCGTGAGCGCCGGCTCGGCGTGCGCACGGCCCTCGACCAGCTGATCGAACGGCTCTGGCCGTCGGTCACCGCGGCCGCCTTCCTGCGCGACCTGTTCGGCTCGCGCGACCGGCTCATCGCCGCGGCCGGCGAGACGCTGACCGCCCGCGACATCGCCCTGCTGCACCGCCGCAGCAGCGACCGCATCTCGGAGGAGATGTGGAGCGAGGCCGACCTGCCGCTGCTCGACTACCTCGACGCGCTGCTCAACGGCGTCGAGGAACGGTTCGGCCACATCGTCGTCGACGAGGCGCAAGACCTGTCGCCCATGCAGCTGCGCTCGGTCGCGATGCGCTCGTCGTCCGGCTCGATGACCGTCGTCGGCGACATCGCCCAGTCCACCGGCCTGTGGGCCCGCGACGACTGGGACGACGTCCTCGAGCACCTGCCCGCCCAGCTGCCGCAACGCCTGGCCGAGCTCAGGTACGGCTACCGCGTCCCCCGCCAGGTCTTCGAGATCGCCGAGCAGCTGCTGCCGCTGGCCGCCCCCGACGTCACCGCCCCGCAGGTCGTCCGGGACGGCCCGGCCGACCCGGTGTTCCGCCTGGCCGACGACGAGACCAGGGCCTTCGTCGCGGTCGAGGCAGCCATGGGCCACGCCTCCCACGGCCGCTCGGTCGCCATCATCTGTCCCGCCGTCCACCGCTGGGCGATCGAGGCCGAGCTGACCCTGCGCGACGTCGCCTGGCGGGCCGCCGCCCGCAACGAGCTCGGCCAGGGCGTCAACCTGGTCAGCCCCCAGGAGGCCAAGGGCCTGGAATTCGACGCCACGATCGTCGTCGAGCCGAAAGACATCATCGCCGAGGACGAGCGCGGCCACCGCCTGCTCTACGTCGCCTTGACCCGCACCACCCGCTACCTGCACGTGGTCGGCGTCCTGCCCTCGCTGCACGACATCGCCCCGGCCGAGATCGAGCCGCCCGCCCTGGCCGGCCTCGACCTGAGCAGCTTCGAACTCACCCGCACGATCCACCTTCCCGCGGCGATCGGCACGGCCCAGGTCCCGCAGCCCCGGGTCGTCACGATCGAGCAGACCCCGACACCCATCACCGAACCTTCGGCACAGCCCCCGCTTTTCCCGCCCGATCCGACGCCGATCTCGCCGGCCGGCCCGACCCCGATGCCGGTGACGGTCCCGGCCTCGCCGGCCGGCCCGGCGCCGGCTCGCGGTGGCACCCTCTCGGCCCAGATCGTCGAGTTCGTCGCCGCTGAGCTCGCCGCTCAGATCCGCGAAAACCTCCAGCCCGCCCAGTGGCAGGCCGTCCTCACCCGAGCCGGCGAGCTGCTCTCCGACGTGTAGGGGTCGCCGAGCGGAATCACCGAGGCCGAGCCCGGTCGCTTCCTGCTCGCAGCCCGGCGAGAGCCGCACATGCTTGAAGGGCCGCGTCAGTTGTAGCCGGAGGGGGAGCGCGGGGTGTACGGGTCCTGCAGGGTGGCGATCTCGTCGTCGGTCAGGTCGAGGTCGAGGGCGGCCACGGCGTCGGTCAGGTGGTGGGGCTTGGTGGGGCCGACGATCGGGGCGTCGACGACCTGGTTGTGCAGCACCCAGGCCAGCGCCACCTGGGCCATCGGGATGTCGCGGGCCGCGGCGACCTGGCGGACGGCGTCGACGATCGGGCGGTTCTCGTCGCCCTCGTACCGGGCGTGCAGGGGGTCGACCTTGGCTCGTTGCGTGCTCTGCTCGTCCCACGGGCGGGCCAGGCGGCCCTTGGCCAGCGGGCTCCACGGCAGCGAGCCGACGCCCTGGTCGGCGAGCAGGCCGAACATCTCGCGTTCCTCCTCGCGCTGCAGGAGGCTGTACTGGTTCTGCATCGACACGAACCTCGTCCAGCCGCCGAGGTCGGCCGCGTGCTGCAGCTTGGCGAACTGCCAGGCCCACATCGACGACGCCCCGAGGTAACGCACCTTGCCGGCCCGCATCACGTCGTGCAGAGCCTCCATCGTCTCCTCGACCGGCGTCTCGGGGTCGAACCGGTGGATCTGGTAGAGGTCGACGTAATCGGTGCCGAGCCGGGCCAGCGACGCGTCGATCTGCTCCAGGATCGCCCGGCGGGAGAGACCGCGGCCGCCCGGGCCGTCGCCCATCGGGAAGAACACCTTGGTCGCGAGGACGATCGAGTCGCGGTCGGTGTATTTGCGGATGGCCCGCCCGACGACCTCCTCGGAGGCGCCGTCGCTGTAGGTGTTGGCCGTGTCCCAAAAGGTGACACCCAGCTCCACCGCCTGCCGGAAGATGGGCTCGGCCGCGTTGTCGTCGAGCGTCCACTGATTGCTGCCGCGGTCGGGCTCGCCGAAGCTCATGCACCCGAGCGCGATGCGGCTGACCTTCAGACCCGAGCTGCCCAGTCGTGTGTACTCCATGGGTCCACCCTTCCACGGTTGCCCCGCCAGCATCGGACGCGTGGTGGCGTACGGGCTCGGGGCCCTGCTCTTTCTGGTGTGCATCTGCCTGTCGCTCGCGTGGCACGAGGCGGGGCACCTGATCGCCGCGCGGTTGTTCGGGCTGAAGGTGCGGCGCTTCTTCGTGGGGCGCGGGCCGACGGTGTTCTCGTTCCGGCGCGGCGAGACCGAGTACGGGCTGAAGGCGCTGCCCATCGGCGGTTTCTGCGACATCGCCGGGCTGACCGCGCTCGACGAGCTCAGCCCGGACGAGGAACCGCGCGCGATGTGGCGTTTCCGGCCTGGAAACGCACCACGGTCATGGTGGCCGGGCCGGTCATGCACGTCGTCCTGGCCGTGGCGATCCTCTACGCCATGGCGGTCACGATGGGCCTGCCCAACCCCGTGCCGGTAACCGAGCCGGTGGTCGCGCCCACCTCGTGCATCGGCGCCGCCTGCCCGGCCCGTCCTCCTTCGCCCTGTTCACCGCGGCCACCATCCTCGGGTTGCACAGTGCGATCGGCGATCCCGGCTTCATCGTCACCGCGGCCGCGGCGGCGGTCGGCACGGTGCTCTCCGGCATAGCGGCCGTCATCGCCGCCCGTTCGAGCCGGTCGCAGCGATCGGAGGCCGGCAAATCCGACGCCTTCGGCCGGGACAGCGCCAACGCGGACACATCGGATCCCCACGATCGGCTGGACGACCTCTAGGCGCAGCTCGAGGAGATGCGGCACAAGGTCCTCGGCATGGAGGACGAGGCGGAGATGCTGCGCCGCAAAATCGACCGGCGCGCCCAGCGGAAGCCCGGCGACCCGATGCCGCGGCTGCCCCGGGCCCCGGACGACACCGACCCGTACCACTAGGCCGCCCGCGTCCGTGTCCGTCAGTTGCCAAGGGGAGCGGGTCCGGCGGAGACGGGAAGTGCACAAGTGATCTATCTCGGGATCGGCGTGACCCGGTACGACGCCCCGGCCGCGTCCGAGCTGCCGGGCGTCGAACGCGATGTAACAGGACTGGCGGCCCGTTTCGTGCGACGCGGCTGCGCCGTGCAGACGGTGCTGAGCCCGTTCGGTCGCGCCGAATTGTTCCGTACGGTGGAAGCGGCGGCCGCCGGGCAGCGCAGCATGGTCCTCTACTGGGCCGGGCACGGACTGCTGGACCCGTACGGCGGCCTGCTGCTGATGGTGCATGACAGTCGTGCCGCCGAGGTCCAGTGGGACAAGGTCAAGCCCGAGGAGATCGTCGACGTCGTCCTCGAACAGGGTGTCCGGCAGCTGCTGTTCGTCGTCGACACCTGCCATTCGGGCGCCACGATCGCCTCGGCCACCCGGGTCGCCTCCGTCCGGGCGGGTTTCGACGGCCAACGGATCGGCGAGGACGCGTGGGTCGGTGTGCTGGCCGCCTCGCAGTCGTTCGGCACGGCCAGTGACGGGGCGTTCGGCCGGGCCTTCGCTCGGGTGATCCAGGACGGCCCGCAATCGGCCGAGGAGAGGCTGCGCTGGAATCCGCGCAACGCGACCGTGCGGGGTCTCGACCTCGCCCATGGCGTGCACGCCGACTGGTCCAGCGACCGGGAGCAGCAGCTGTGGTTCGGCAGCTTCGGTTGGTCGCAGCCGATGATGGCCAACCCGTTCCACGATCCGCAGGCCGGGCCCGAGCCGGCCTCCGCCCTGTTCGGACGCTCGCCGCAAACCTCCAGGTCTCTACCGGAAGCTCTCCAGCAGTTGCCGGACGACGACGCCGGCCTCGCGGTTCGGCTGGTGCAAGTGCTGGCGTCCGCCTTCGGCCGGGGAGTGCCCGTTCGTGACGTCTGGGCCGAGGTTGCGGCGCGCCTCGCCGTCCCAGGAAAGGGGGAGCCGAACGAGTCTCGTGCCCTGGAGCTGCTGCCCGTGCTGGCCGACCATCTCACCGTGGACGCCGAGGATGGGCAGACCGTGCTGCGCCTGACCGATCCGGACGTCGCCGCGTCGTTCCTGGACGCAGATACGAGGAACCGGGTCGACCGGGCCATGGCCGAGGTGGCCCGACGCCAGCAGGAGCACGATCCCGACCAGGTCAGCTCCTACTTCCGCCGGTATTCGAGACGCCATCGGTTGCGCCACGCCGAGGTCGCCGCCCCGGCCGGGACGATGAGCCCGCTGCTGTTCTCTGTGCTGTATGAGAGCGGCGGCAGCAGAGAAGGGGTGGATGGCCTCGGCGACGAGGTCTTCCGCGTTCAAACGGATCTCCGGCGGGCGGCCGAGCTACTGGGTGCGGCGGGGCAGATCGTCGACGATGCATTCGGTCGCTTGGACTCGTCGCTCGGTGACTCGGATTCCGAGCATGCGAAGCAGGCATTCGAGCGGCTTGTCGGTCTACAGGAGATCCTGACGGGTCTCCTGGGCCAGCCGCAGGCCATCGAGCAGAAGCTGGACGACTACCTCCGCTCGATCGGCGCCTGATGCTCGGTGATGGGCGGCTTTCTACCGGGCGGCGGCGTCGCGGGAGTGGCTGGGGGAGGAGCCAACCACGCGGCAGAAGGCGGTGCTGAAGGCGCCCTCGGATTCGTAACCGGTGGCGGCCGCGAGTTCGGAGATCGATCGGGTGTTGCGGCGCCGGGCGTCGCGGGCCAGGCTCATCCGCCAGGCGATCAGGTAGTCCAGCGGTGCGGCGCCGACCTGTTTCTTGAACGAGGCGGCGAGCGCCGAGCGGGACATCCGCGCGACGCCGGCCAGCTCGTGGAGTCCCAGCGGCAGCTTCTTCGACGTCAGTGGCCCGGTGAACTGGTGAGCCGGAGCGCTTCCGCGGCGGCCAGTTGACCGGTCTCGTCGCCCAGCTCGGCCCACAGTTCGCCGCTGCGGTGCAGGCAGTAGACGGCCCAGTGGGCCTGTTCCGGGGTGCGGCCGGGGCGGCGGTGCACGACCGAGCCGATGTTGAACAGCGCGGCCGCCAGGGCCGCCGTGAAACCGCCCGCGGCCAGCAGGCGTACGGCGTCCCGGGCGACCGCGTCCCACCGCTCCGGGTGCGCATCGAGATGGTCCCGCAGCCAGGCGACCTGGCGCAGGCCGTCCTCGCCGGCGACCAGCCGGTCCCGTCCGTCAGCCCTCAGCATCACACTCATACTCAGTTCTGACGGACAGGATGTGCGACCTACTCCGCGGGCGGGGCCGGCGTCGCCGGACGAGCATGGAAAATCCGCTCCTCGTCCAGGGCCGAGGTCTGCACGACCAGGACGTCGCAGACGGCGTTGCGGACCACCGCGCCCGGCACGGAGCCCAGCGTGGCGCCGGTGGCGGCGCCCAGGCCGCGGTTGCCGACGACGATGAGGTTGGCCGGGTTGGCGCCCACCACGTCGAGCAGGGCCTGGGCCGGGTCGCTCTTGACCAGGCGCTGGTCGATGTAACGGGCGCGTTCCCGGGTCAGGCCGGTCACCGACTTGCCCAGGGCCTCGCGGGCCACCTCGAGGCCGTGCAGGTTGCGGTGGGCTCCCTCGACGGCCTCGGCCGGCGGGTCGTCGGAGTAGGCGGTGACGACCACCAGGCGGGCCTGGGCGGCCTGCGCCACCTCGGCCGCCCGGTCCACTGCGTACAGGCTGGTCGGGGTGCCGTCCGAGCTGACCACCACCTGGTCGTACACGGTGATGCTGCGTTTGCCGTCGAGCGGGACGATCGGGGACTCGTCGGCCTCGTCGGGCGGGTTGACCCACAGCATGGCCACGGCGCCGATGCCCAGCAGCACGCCGGCCAGGATCATCGCGTTGCTGCCCTTGCTGTCCAGCCAGTGCTCGTAGATCCAGCCGAAGGTGAGCGTCTGCACCAGCATCGGCACGACGATCATCATGTTCAGGATGCCCATGTAAACGCCGGTGCGCTTGGCCGGGACCATGCTGGCGACCATCAGGTACGGGATGCCGACCGCGCTGGCCCAGAAGATGCCGACGCCGATCATCGGGACCAGCGCCGTGTACTGGTTGTCGATGTGGCCAGCCAGACCAGCGACAGCACGGCCAGGCCGAGGGTGATCGCGTGCACCCGTTTGGCGCCGATCCGCTGGGCGAAGCCGACCAGGAAGAGCGCGGAGATCATGGTGACGAAGTGGTAGGCGCCGTTCTGCAGGCCGCTCCAGCCGATCGCGTCGTCCCAGGCCGCGCCGCCCTGCTCGGGGTTCGCGCCGAAAACTGTCTCGCCCAGGCTGACCGCCAGGAACTGCCAGTAGATGAACATGGCGTACCACTGGAAGGCGAAGACGACGCCGATCTTGTGCATGGCGACGGGCATCACGCGTACGGCGTCGGCGATCTCCCGGACGGCCGGGCCGAGCCCTTGGGCGCGTTGCGCATCTCCTCGAGCTCTTCGTCCGAGGGCTTGATCTCCTTGGTGCAGGCCATCGCGGTCAGCAGGATGCCGACGGTGCCGATCATGAAGCAGACGAACATCCAGTACGGGACCCCGTTGCCGGCCTCCTCCTGCAGGCCCTCGACCTTCTGCAGGACGAACAGCGACACGTTGGCCAGCACCGCGCCCGCGCCGGTGAACATGCTCTGGGTCAGGAAGCCGCGGGCCAGCTCCGATTTGGGGAGCCGGTCGGAGATGAACGCCCGGTACGGCTCCATCGAGGTGTTGTGCCGCGTCGAGCCGCCAGAAGCAGATCATGCCGAGCCAGAGGACGCCGACGAACGCGAAGGCGCACAGGATCACCGCGCAGAGCAGCGCACCGACCGTGATGAACGGCCGTCGCCGCCCCCAGCGCGGATGCCAGGTGCGGTCGCTGATCGCTCCGATCAGCGGCTGGATGGGCAGGCCGGTGACCGGCCCGGGTGACCGGGTGCACCGCCTGGCCCATGCCGCGGCCAGGAAGGCGTCGAGCAGGCCGACGTCGGCCAAGGCGATCTGACCGGTATGGGCCGGGCGGAACGGGCGCGTCGGGAAGTCGACTGGGTCAGGCCGCAAGCCTCGTTAAGCTAGACATGGACTGAACTAAATGGAAACTTAATTGTTACGTGCATTTCTCCCCCTTCGGGCGGCAACCCACAAGGATCATCCGTATCGACAGACGTGGATGCCTGTCGTCGTGGGGAGGAAAGCTCGTGAGATTTGCTGTCGCGCTGGCCGGTGCCATCGCCCTGGCCAGTGGGGGCCTGGTGGCCACCGCCACGACTGCGCAGGCCGCGCCCGTCACCCCGGGCTCGTCGCTGCTCGACCAGGCAGGATCGGCGATCAAGAAATCCGACAAGGACCGCTACTCGGTCTACAGCACCAAGAAGGGCATCGTCCGATACGCCCGGACCTACGACGGCCTGCGGGTCGCCGGCGGTGACCTGGTGATCCGGACCAAGACCGACGGCACGTACGCCGGGTCGTCGGTCGGCCTGACCAAACCGCTCAGCCTGGGCACCAAGCCGTCGGTCACCGCGGCCAAGGCGGCCGCCACGGCCAAGACCGAGTTCCGGGGCACCATCACGAGCACGGCCAAGCCCGAGCTCTTCGTCGACGCGACCAGCGGCGCCGGTAAGCTCTCCTGGGAAACGGTGATCAGCGGCTGGTCGCCGGACAAGCAGACGCCGTCGCGGTTCCACGTCATCACCGACGCGCTGACCGGCGCGGTCGCCGGCTCGTACGACGAGATCGAGAACGTCGCCGGCACGGGCAACAGCATCTACGCCGGCGAGGTGGCCATCGAGTCGACCCAGGCCGGTGAGTCCTACAACCTGGTCGACCCGGTGCGCGGCAACGGTTCCACCTGCGACATGGGCAACCGCACCTCGGGCACGTGCGCCACGTTCACCGACGCGGACAACGTCTGGGGCAACGGCACGGCGAGCGACCGGCAGTCGGCCGCGGTCGACGCCCACTTCGGCGCGGCCACGACGTTCGACTACTTCAAGAACGTGCACGGCCGCAACGGCATCTTCGGCGACGGGCGGGGCGTGCCGTCGCGGGTGCACTACGGCAGCGCGTACGTGAACGCGTTCTGGGACGGCGTGCAGATGACCTACGGCGACGGCACCGGCAACAACGAGCCGCTCGTCGCGCTGGACGTGGCCGGGCACGAGATGTCGCACGGCGTCACCGAAAACGTGGTGCCGGGCGGGCTGACCTACTCCGGCGAGTCGGGCGGCCTGAACGAGGCGACCAGCGACATCTTCGGCAGCATGGTCGAGTTCTACGCCGGCAGCACCGAGGACGCCGGTGACTACGACATCGGCGAGAAGATCGACATCAACGGCAACGGAACCCCGCTGCGCTACATGTACAACCCGACCCTGGACGGGCGCTCGCACGGCTGCTGGGCCACCAACACCCGCAGCGTCGACGTGCACTACTCCTCGGGCGTGGCCAACCACTTCTTCTTCAACCTGGCCGAGGGCAGCGGCGCGACCCCGTACGGCACCTCGCCGGTCTGCGGCACCGCCGACTCCGTGATCGGCATCGGTAAGGAGAAGGCCGAGAAGATCTGGTTCCGCGCGCTGGAGGCCTACTTCGTCTCGAACACCAGCTACGTCAACACCACCACCCCGGCCAACACCGCGCGGGCCTACTCGCTCTCGGCGGCCAGTGACCTCTACGGTTTCTGCGGCGCCGAGTACAAGGCCGTGCAGGCCGCGTGGACCTCGGTGAACGTGGCCGGCGCCGACGAGCAGTGCTCGGAAGGCAACGACTTCTCGCTGACCCTGTCGGCGGCGAGCGCGTCGGTCGGCCCTGGCGAGTCGGCCACCATCACGGCGACCACCGCGTCGGTCAACGGCGACGCCGAGCAGATCACCTTCTCGGCCGGCACCGCGCCGAGCGGCGTGACCGTCTCCTTCGAGCCGGCCACCGTCGCCGCGGGCGAGGCGACCACGATCACGGTCACCGCCGCCCCCGCCGCCGGCCGGTCGAGCGCCCCGGTCACGATCACCGCGACCGCGCCCTCGATCACCCGGTCGAAGGCGCTGACGGTCACGGTCAGCAGCATCGCGGCCTGCACGGCGACCAACGCGACGACCGTCGCGATCCCCGACAACACCACGGTGACCAGCACGGTCGCGATCACCGAGTGTGCCGGCACCGCGTCGGCCTCGAGCACGGTCGAGGTGCACATCCGGCACACCTACATCGGTGACCTGGTGGTCAGCCTGGTCGCCGAGGACGGCTCGGCCTACGTCCTGCACAACCGTGCGGGCGGCAGCACCGACAACATCGACCAGACCTACACCGTCAACCTGGGCGGCGAGACCGCGAACGGCACCTGGACCCTGCGGGTGCAGGACGCCGCCGCGATCGACACCGGCAGCCTGACCAGCTGGACCCTCTCACTCTGAGGTCATTGCCCCGCCGCGGCTTTCCCGGGGCGGGGCAACCCTCTGTCAGAGCAGGCGGCGGATCTCGCCGTAGGCCCGGTAGAAGCCACCCCGGCCGGCCTCGCGGATGCCGGTGACCACATAGCGCGAGCCGCGCTCGCGGATGCCCTTGGGGAACTGGACCTGCCAGTCGCGGTGGTAGCCGCCGGAGACCACCCGGATGCGCAGCCGGCCGCCTTCGTCGACGCACTCGACCAGCACGCCGCCGTCGACGTCGTGGACGACCTCGACCGTGGTCGACGGGACGACCTCACGCATGCGGGGCGGGGCCTTGACGTCGACCGGCTCGGGGATGGTGCCGGTCACGGCCGACTGGATCGCCGCCTCGCTCGCGTCGATGCAGGCGAGCGAGCCGTTGGTGGTGACGATGTAGAGGCGCTCGTCGCGGTATTGCATCGAGTAGGCCGAGCCGCAGCCGGTGGACAGTTTCCACAGCCGCGTGCCCGAGACGTCGAAGCAGTAGATGGACGAGCTGCTGTCGCCCGCGAAGACGTAACGCCCGTCCCTCGAGGTGGCGCAGGAGTAGACCGGGGCGTCGCAGCGGTAGGTCTGGCGGTGTGCGCCGTTCTTGCCGAGCTCGACCACCTGCCGCGTCGCCGTGCCGGCGTAGAGCGTGTCGCGCTCCTGCCAGCCGAACAGCACCGAACCGGTCGGGGTGTGCCACTGCTCGCGGCCGGTTCGCCAGTCGTAGCTGGTGACGCCGGTGGAGTGGCCGTGGTGCACGGCCTCGGCGTCGCAGCGGACCATCCAGGCCGAGGTGCCGCGGCCGGGCCGGCGCCAGAGGAACTCGTCCTCGTGGTCGATCGCCGAGATGCCGCCGCCGGAGTCGGAGACGCCCAGCACGCCGTCGTGGATGTCGAGCCAGTAGATGTCGATCGACGGGTCGATGCGGTAGGCCAGACGCGGCACCTTGCCCGACAGGTCGTAGACGTTGCCGTCGTCACAGCCGGCATAGATCCAGCCGTCGTCGGCCACGATGCACTTGACCCCGTCGGGCAGGCGGAACTGCTGCACCACCTCGGCGTCGTGGCTGAGCGTGGTGATCAGCCCATTTTCGTTGCCGACCATACAGACCTGGTCGTCGACGAAGATGCCGAACGCGGGGCTGCCCGACGCGTAACGCCACAGGATCGGGGCGCGGGTCGCCGTCGACCGGGTGCTGACGATCTGACGCCGCGAGAACTCGCGCCGCTGCCGCCCGCCCGGCACCGCCGGCGCGTACCCCTTGCGGACCTTTTCCCCGATCTTTTTCGCGGCCTCGGACTTGGCCTTGTCGGTCGTGGTGAACGAGGACTGCTTGACCTGGCCCCGGTCGCCGATGCGGCCGTAGCGGATGGTCAGGTCGGAACCGTCGACCGTCACCTCATAGAACTTGTGCGCGCTCCCGCTGTCTTCGGAGAGCTCGAGGTAAGTCGTGTCGGCTGGCATCCGGCCACCTTTCGAAGGCGAAATCGATGGCGCTGACCTAGCGACAGGGTCCGACAATTTTCGGCCGGGCCCGCGGGGTGTCGGAGCTAACAAAAAGGTGATCAAATCCATCGAAAGCTGAGAACAACGTCACCTTTCGGCTCGCAGGCTTGGCCGGGGAGGTGCCCGCGTGGTTACCGTCGGCCGGTCCCTGCGAACGCGGGGCGCCCCGGGCGGAACGCCGAATCCTGCCGCCGCCCGGCGGGTCTTGACCAGGCATGGAGCGGGGGACCCACACGTTCTCCGGCGCGCTGACGCGCACCTCGGGGTGTAGCCGCCACCGTGCGGCCGGGCTCCTCGGCCCGAACCCGACAGCTGACCTCGCAGGCGTGGAGGTTGTTTTCGATGGCACAGAACCGAAGCAAGACCCGGGTCGCGCTCGGCCTGACCGCGGCCGGCCTGGCCGGTGCGGCCGCCCTGTTCGGGCCCGCGTCCCCGGCCCAGGCGTCCAGTGTGAACTGGGACGCGATCGCGCAGTGCGAGTCCGGTGGCAACTGGAGCATCAACACCGGCAACGGCTACTACGGCGGTCTGCAGTTCAGCCGCAGCACGTGGAAGGCGTACGGCGGCGGCAAGTACGCGAGCACCGCCAACAAGGCCAGCCGGGCCGAGCAGATCAAGATCGCCGAGAAGGTTCTGGACGGGCAGGGCATCGGCGCCTGGCCGGTCTGCGGCAAGAAGGCCGGCTCCACCAAGACCTACAAGGCCTCCAAGGTCGCGGCGAAGAAGCCCGCCAAGGCGGTGGCGAGGAGCAGCGTCAAGAAGACCGGCAGGACGTACGTCGTCCGCTCCGGCGACACCCTGGCCAAGATCGCCGCCCAGCACCACGTGAAGGGCGGATGGCGCGCCCTCTACCAGCTCAACACGTCGGTGCTCGACAGCCCGAACCGAATCTTCCCCGGTCAGCGGCTCGCGCTCTGATCCTGCAGTCGATGCGGCCCGGCCGGGTGCGGCCGGGCCGCTTTGCTTGACACCGGGGGGAGGGTTGCTCACACTCATGGACACCCATCTATGTGAACGATAACAAACCCGAGGATCCCCCATGTCCCCATCCCCAGCGCGCCGACGTCGATGGTGGGCCGTGCTCGCCGTCGCCGCCTTAGCGAGCACCGGCGCTTTCGTCGGCCTGCAGCAGGCCAGTGCGGCCACGGTCAGCACCGCCGCCTGGTACGTCTTCGTCAACCGCAACAGCGGTAAGGCCATGGACGTCTACAACCTGGCCACCACCGCCGGAGCCGGCATCGCCCAGTTCACCCGCAACGACGGCAACTGGCAGCAGTGGCAGTTCGTCGACGCCGGCAGCGGCTACTACAAGATCAAAAGCCGGCACAGCGGGCTGGTGCTCGAACTGCCCAACGCCACCGACGGCACCCAGCTCATCCAGAGCACCGACAACGGCACCACCCGGCAGCAATTCACCCTCAAGGACTCGGCCGGGGGATACGTACGCCTGCTCAACCGGCACAGCGGCAAGGCAGTCGAGGCCTGGGAGTGGTCGACCGCCGACGGCGGCATCGTCGCCCAGTACGGCGATCTCGACGGCGCCAACCAGCAATGGCAGATGGTTCCGGTCGGCACCGGCGGGTCGGCGGCGGCCTGCGGCTCGGGCACGTTCCAGTCCGAGGTCACCGCCAGCGGCAGCACCTGGACGACGCGCAACGCGTCTGGTTCCAGTGTGTACAGCGGCTCCGACTTCCGGGCGGCGGTGCAGGCCGGCATCGGCAGCCTGACCTCGGGGCGTACGTCGATGCAGCGGGTCGTGGTGCGCGGCAACGGGTCGATGACCGCGGGCAGCCGGATCTCCCTGGCGTCGTACACGTCGCTCTCGGTCTGCGGCACGATCAACGTGACCGGCTCGGGCAGCGGTGACTACGCGCCGATCTACGCCCGCGGCGTGAGCAACATCGAGGTGCCGTATCTGAACCTCACCGGCGCCCCGATCTACGGCATCTTCCTGCGCAACGTCAGCAACGTGTGGCTCGGCCAGCTCGACATGCGTCTCAGCGCCGGCCTCGGCGTGCGCATCGACAACCGCGGCGACACCAGCCAGTGGACCCGCAACGTCAAGATCGACACTGTGTACGTCTCCGGGGCGTCGTCGCACGCGGTCGAGACGTATGGCGTGGACGGCCTCACCGTCGGCACGGTGACCGCCCGCAACGTCGGCGAATCGGGTCTGCTGCTCAACCAGACGATCAACGCCACGGTCGGCACCGTCGACGCCGAAAATGCGGGCACCGGCACCGGGTACGCGGCCTTCCGGATGGCCAACCGCAACGGCCGGGTCGGGGACGCCTACCCCAACAACATCAAGGTCGGCCTGGTCAAGGCGCGCGGCGGCGGCCGGGGCGTCTTCTGCGTCTCGGAGAGCGGCGGCGCCACCATCGACCGGGTCGACATCGCGAACACCGGCAACAACTCGGTGCTGGTCGAGAACTGCTACAACGTCGTCATCGCCGGTGTCTCGGGCAGCGTCAGCGGCGGCGGCGAGGTCCGGATAGCGGCCCGCACCGAGTTCGCGCCCTCGTCCGGCATTCGCTTCCAGAACCTGACGGTCGCCAACACGAACGTCACCTGGAGCCCGTGCACCGGCAGCAACAACACCATCAGCAACGTGACCCGCACCAACTCGACCCTCACCTGGTGCTGACCCGGCATAGTGTCCGGTGTGGATGCTGAGTCGGTCGAGGAACATCGCTGTCGTCGGGTCCGGCGTGGGCGGGCTCGCGGCAGCGATCGCCTTGCAGCACAAGGGCTTTCCCGTCGACGTGTACGACCCGGCGGCGAGCTGATCAACTTCGTCGCCTACGTGCCTGACCCCACCTGGACCCTGGAGTCGTGGTCGGCCCGCAGCGAGCCGGCCGAGGCGGTCGCCGCCCTTCGACGGCTGGACCGACACTGTCACCACCCTGCTCGGTAACGCCACCGAGGTCGGCCGCTGGCCCCTTTGCGACCGCGAGCCGTTGCGCCGCTGGAGCACCGGCCGGGTCACCCTCCTGGGCGACGCCGCCCACCCGATGCTCCCGCACGCCGGCCAGGGCACCAACCAGGCCCTCGAGGACGCGGCCGCGCTGGCCCATTTCGTGGGAGAGCCCGGTCTGGCCGTTCCCGAGGCCCTGCAACGCTAAGAACACCTGCGCCAGGCCCGCACCCGCCAGATCCAGCTCGGCGCCCGGGCCAACGCGGCCTGCTTCCAGCTCCCCGACGGCCCACCGGCCGACGCCCGCAACGCCCGCAACGCCCGCAACGCCCGCCTGTCATCCTTGCCCGACACCGTCGCCTGGATCCACGGCTACGACGTCCTGGCCGCGGCCCGGGCCGCCTCCATCGACGGGGGAGAGGTCGGCTAAGAATAAGGTCGCCGACCCGGCCGGCGCCGGGCTCGACGAGGAGGCGGCGATGACGCGCGAGGGGCGAGACCTGCGCGAGCGGCTGCGCGCCTCGGTCGAGGTGATCGCCAACGAGGTGCTCGACCGCCTCCGCCAGGCCGGGCACCAGCCGCACGAGATCGCCGAGCCGGGCAACCTGGCCCGGGAATCGCTGCGCTACCTCTACCGGATTCTCGTGCTGCTGCACGCGGAGGCGGCCGGGGGCCACAGCCTGGCCCGCCTGCGCGAGCACGTCTCGCGGCCGCCCGCGTCGTCCGGCCCGGGCGGATGTCAGCTGTACGAGGAGCTGGACCGGCTGTTCCAGCTGGCCGGCGGGGGATCCGAGCTGTTCCCGGCCGGCTCGCCCCGGCTGATCGGACGGGTGATCCCGCGGCCCGGCGGCGGCCCGGCGTTGGACGCCCGTCTGCGCGACGCGACCCTGCGTCAGGTGTTGTGCCCATTCCTGCTCGGCCCGGGCCGGTTCAGCGTCCATCAGCTCGGCGCGGCGCACGAGGGCCTGATGGCATACCGCGGCGTCCTGCTCGGGGAGGAGCCGAGCCGGTTCGTCTACCGGCTCGCCGGCCGGGACAGGCAGAGCAGCGCCTCCTTCTACACCCCGCAGTCGCTGACCGAGGTCACCGTCCGGCTCGCGATCGAGCACCGCCTCGACCGCGACGGCACCACGACCCCGGCCCGCGAGCTGCTCGGCTGGACGATCTGCGAGCCCGCCCTCGGCTCGGGCACCTTCCTCGGCGAGGCGATCAACCAGGTGGCCGCCGAATATCTGCGCCGCCGCCGGCAGGAGCGGGGGCCGGGCCCGGAACCCGAGCGGTACGACGAGGAACTGCAGCGGGTGAAGGCACACATCGCGCGGCACAACAGCTACGGCGTCGACCTCAACGCCACCACGGTCGAACTGGCCGAGGTGTCGCTCCGGCTCGACGTCTCGTCCGCCGGCCCGCACCTGCGGCGGGGCAACTCGCTGATCGGCGCGGGCCGGCGGGTGTATTGCGCGAGCCAGCTGGCCGACCGGTCGTGGCTGACGACCGCACCCCGGGACGTGCCGTTCCGCGACGGCCCGATCGACGCCGACGCCGTCCACCACTTCCTGCTGCCGGCCGAGGGCTGGGGCGCGGTCGCCGGGGAGAAGGAGGCCCGCCGGTGGGCCCCGGCGGAGACCGAACGTCTGAGGCGGTGGCGCGCCACGATGAAGCGCGCCCCCACCGCCGGGCAGACGGGCCGGCTGCAGACCCTGGCCGTACGGGTCGAGCAGCTCTGGGAACAACGGGCTGTCGCGTCCTGGCGTCTCGGGACCCTGATGGACGTCTGGTGTGCGCTGTGGTCGTGGCCGCTCGACCAGGTCGGTCTGCTCGACAACCCCGATCCGGGCGGCTTGAACAGCCTCGACGCCTGGCTGTCGTTCGCCGAGGCCCTGCTCGGCACCGACGCGCCGCGGGCCCTCGCCGAGCGCTTCCCCTGGCTGGCCACGGCCGAAGCGATCGCCGAGCGGCAGGGCTTCTTCCACTGGGAACTCGCGTTCGCTCCCGTCTTCGCCGACGGCGGCTTCGACCTCGTGGTCGGCAACCCGCCGTGGCTGCGCCCGGAGTGGCGCGAGAACGACGTGCTGGCCGAGGCCGACCCGTGGTTCGCGCTCGACGACCGGCCCGACCCCGAGACGTCCCGCCGGCGCAAGGCCGAGCTGTTCGAGGACGACTCGTTCCGGCACGAGTTCCTCGGCCGGTTCGCGGAGCACGCTGGCCTGGTGTCGTTCCTGAGCAGCCCCACGACCTACGAGCTGCTGGCCGGCACCCAGCCGGACCTCTACCGCGGCTTCCTGTGCCAGACGTGGCGGATCCTGGGCCCGGCCGGGATCGCCGGGCTGATCCACCCCGGCACCCACTTCCACGGCGCGCGGGAGGCGTCGCTGCGAGCCGAGGTCTACCGGCGGCTCCGGCTGCACGCGCATTTCCACAACCGGCGCGGGATCTTCCCCGACGTCCACGCCAACACCGAATTCGCCGTGCAGGTCTACGGCGCCGCCCAGACGATCGGGTTCACCCACGTCAGCTGGCTGTTCGACCCGTCGACGCTGACCGGCTCGCTGCGTCACGACGGCACCGGCGAGGTGCCCGGCATCAAGCGGAAGGGCACCTGGGACGTCGAACCGCACGCGGCGCGGATCCTGCGGGTCGACGAATCCCTGCTGGCCCGATGGTCCCGCCTGGTCGGCGACGACGAGCGCGAACCGAGCCGGGCCCGTCTGCTGTTCCCGGTTACCTCGGTCGAGCAGAACGCCATGGACGTCCTCGCCCGCTTCCCCGACCGGCTGCGCGACCGGCGCCCGAGGAGCAGTTTCGGCCTGCACGAGGGCACCGCACAGAAGAGCGGCCTGATCCGCTGGCAGACCGGCGAGCGAACCGCTTGGGACGAGGTGGTCCTTCAGGGTCCGCACTTCGGCATCGCCACACCGGTCTCCAAACAGCCACGAATCCCGTGTCGCTCCAACCGGGACTGGGACGCCGTAGACCTCGACCACCTACCCGAGGATTTCGTGCCGCGCTCCAACTACGAACGCGGCGCAGGCCGCGACCTCTTCCAGGCCGCGATGCAGCACACCGACCTCCACCGAGTCGCGTGGCGCGAGATGGTCGCCTTCGACACCGAACGCAGCCTCTACTCCTGCCTCCTCCCGCCCGGCCCCGCCCACATCGACGCCGTCAACACCCTGGCCCTGGCCACCCCGTGGGAGACCTGCCTGGTCGCCGGCTTCTGGTCGTCCCTGCCGATCGACTACATCCTCCGCATCTGGGGCAAGAGGCACGTCCGCATCAGCCAGGCCCAGAACCTGCCGACACCCCGCCCCGACCATCCGCTGGCCCCCGCCCTGGCCCTACGCACGCTGCGCCTGAACTGCGTGACCAACGCCCACGCCGCCCTCTGGACCGAACTCCACCCCCTGGCCACGACCGGCGACGACAACTGGACGACCGACCGCCCCGGCGTACCCGACCTGCGCGCGGCAGGCCCAGCCTGGCATCCGGGCGTCGCCCTGCGCAGCGAGGCTGCCCGCCGAGCCGCCCTGGTCGAGATCGACGCCCTGGTCGCGGTCTGGCTAGGCCTCACCTGCGACGAGCTGCTGTCCCTCTACCGCTCCCGTTTTCCCATCCTCTCGGACTACGAGGCCACCACCTGGCACGACGCAGCCGGCCGCCGAATCGCCCGCTCCCACCACGCCTTCGGCCACACCCAGTCCAAGACCGACCACAGTCACCTCTCGGCCCACCTATCCGACCCGACCCACCACCCCGCCCCCACCGGCTACACGCCCCCCTTCCACAAGGCCGACCGCGATGCCGAGTACCGCCGGGCCCACGAGGCCTTCACCACCCGAATGTGCCAATCCTCACCCCCCACCAAGCCACAAACCCCCTAGCCCCGAAACCCTCCCAACACCCCACACCCCGGGAGGCGAAGTGTTCAACCGACGAGCAACAGCGGCCGGCGCCGCTGCGATCGCGCTGGGCATCCTGCTCGCGGTCTTCCGCCACCGCACCCCCTACCAGCCCCCCGCCCAAGACCCCACCCACACCCAGGGCACCCCACCCAACCCCAACCCTCTTCACCCCTGACCCCCACCCTGCGAGTTGCGCCAAGACCTGCCCAGTGCTCGGCTGATTTCCGGGCCCGGGCGGTGCGTCTGATCCAGGAACCCCGTCCGGAGCACCCCACTGAGCGGACGGCGATGGGTTCGGTGGCGGCCAGGCTCGGCCTCAGCACCGAGACGGTCCGTAAGTGGGTCCGGCGCGCCCAGGCCAACGACGAGCAACGCCCGGCCTCGGCGGCCGGCGGCGATGAGGCCGCGAAGTTGAAACGGCTGCGCCGGGAGAACGCCGAACTGAAACGGCCGAACGAGACCCTGAAAGCGCCGTCGACTCTTTCGCCGCGGCGCTCGACCTCCCCAAGCCGAGATGATCCGCTTCGTCGACGAGCACAGGGATCGTTCCGGGGTCGAGCCGATCATCGGCGTGCTCCGCGCGCCTGATGCCGGGTTCATGTCGGTGTCGCGCTACAACGCCGGCAAGAAGCGGCCGCTCTGTCTTTAAGCGCAACCGGCACGGTTCTGCTCCCGCAACCCACCACCCAGGTCCGCCCGGGTGAGAAATATCCCCTGCAACAACCACAGCACGGCAGCCAGATCATTCACCGCAAGGGGACCGCCGCCCCAGCCCTGCACCCAGCAGCGAGTGACCAACGACGAACCCGCCACTGATCACCACGCGAGGTCGGGGGCCGGGGTGGGCACGCACGGCATAAATGCTTCACCGCCGAGCGTGCCCACCCCGGCCCCCGACCGTCCAAGCGCAAGAAACCCACAGACGCCCAGCGCAAGAAACCCGCAGCAGACCAGCGCAAGAACTCAAGCAGACCGATAAGACGGATACCCCAACCGCGAAACCAGATCCCCCGTAGCCGCAGCGAACGCCGAGTAGATGTCGTCGTCGAAGTGGTTCTGCCAGTCGCCCGGCTGGCCCTTGCGATAGTGCGACACCTTGCCCGTACCCTGCCTGTTGTTCATCTTGGCGAAGCTGTAGCGCGACCTCAGCGTGGCCAGGTCATCCGGCGGCACCGCGATCCCGCAGTGCTTGAGCAGAGCGTCCAGCTCGTCGCCTTGTTTCTCGCCCGTCAGGTCTTCGTACCGGACCAGTCTGACCTCTTCGGACGAAGGCGCGTCGATCCACGAGCGGATGGCGTTGAAACGGTTTTTCTTCGCCATGTCGCCGATGAGCCAGAGCATTCCTTCCTTCTTGGGCTTCTCCATCAACACTTTGCGCACTTCCAGCACGTCCCCCATCGGCGCGTGGGAGTTGCGGGTCGAGAAGTAGCTGGAGACCACCATGTCGCGCGGGTCGCGCATCACGAAGAAGGCCCGGTATTTCTCGGGTTTCGGCATGGCGTCGAAGCGCTGCCGCGGGAAGAACAGCGACAGCCCGATGCGGTCCGGCGGGCACACCCTCGGGTCGCGCCAGTTGTAGAAGCGCGGGTCGTACGTGAGCAGGCCCGAGTGCCGGTAGACGAGCGGGTCGCTGAACAGGGCTTTGATCCACTGGCTGGCTGTCTTACGCACCGCGCAGTGGTAGATGTTGGCGAACTCGCTCCGGGTCTGGACCGGCACGGTGAGCCGCACCTTGGCGTTGTAGGACTCCGCCTGGGCCCGGCGCGCGAGCACACGCACAGGTTCCGGTGCGTGTTGTTTGGCGAACATGACAGCGCTGTTGAACATCGTCCGAGCCCGTGTCCTTTACGTGCGAAATCGCGGGAGACGCTACCGACAGATGGAGTTTTGTATTCGCCCTGAGAGGGGCACGGGCCGCAGCCCAAGATGATCTTGGTGGACCTTCGTGAACGGACTTTATAACAAAATCGATCAAGATAGTGTGGTCACCCGCTGGGAGCTTGCTGTGTAAATACCCATCTAAGCAAGAACGCGTAAACCGGCACCCTGGTAATGCCGGTTCACGATCAGCCTCGGGCGCGCAGCATCCGGTGCAGCAAGTCGGCGTACTCGAGCACGGTCTGCCGCACCACCGGCGCCGCCTCCGCCACCGCCTTCGAGGCCCGGGCCGGGAAGCCGGCCGTCACGCCGAAGCGGGGCAGCAACCGGCTGGAGTGGACCATCGCCGGGACCATGCCGCCGCGGTCCAGTCCGGGCAACAGGCTCAGATACTTCTCTTCGTAGCCGGCCAGCACCGCGTCCTGACCGGGACGCCACAACGCGGCCGTGACGGTCCCCATCGCGGTCACCGGCACCGCCCGTTCGACCGTCAGGATCCGCCAGACCGCCGCCTTCTCCTCCGCGACGGGCCGGGCCGCGCGCACCGCCAGCGCCTGGTAGGTCGCGTCCGGGTTGGTGTCGCGCGCGAGCAGGTCGCGTGCCTCGTCCTCGGTCTCTCCGCCCAACTCGGACTTGCGGATCAGGCAGCGCCACTGCAGGCCGAAGTCGTCCCCCGCCTCACGCTGCAGGCGGGCCACCTCGCCCGGGTCGGCTGCTGACCGGATCAGGCCGCGCAGCGCGATCTGCCGGCGGGCCGGCTGCTCGAAGAGCCGCGTGCACAGTGCGGAGAACGCCGCCATCAGCTCGCCGCGCCGGTCGTCGCCCGCCCAGAGCTCGGCCGCGTCGCCGGCCAGCCTCAGGTAGGGCTCCATCACCGTGTCGGACGTTTCGACGGCCAGCACCGACGTCAGGCAGCGGACCGCTTCGTCGGGGGTCGCCTCCCCGGCGGTCAGCATGTCCCACACTGTCGCGACGGCGACCCCGCGCGACACCGGTGTCGGCAGCTCACCGGCCGCGTCGACCAGACCAGCCGTACGGGTGGTGGCGAAGGTCAGGTCTTCGTCGTTGACCAGGTAGAAGTCGGCGCCCGGGTCGAGCCGGACAGCGGTGGTCGGGCCCTGCACGTCGACCTCGGTCAGCGCCGTCCGGGTCAGACCCCCGGGACCCCGGGTGTACGCCCCGACGGCCAGCACCTGGGGCCTCGGCGGGCCGGCCGGGCCGCGGCCGGTCAGCACCAGATCGTCCAGCGTGAACCGGTCGACGCCGGCTGTTTCGAGCCAGCCCGCGCGCCAGGCGTTCAGGTCGCGGCCCGACGTCTCGGCCAGCGCGTCGATCAGGTCTTGCAGCGTGGTGCTGCCCCAGGCGTGCCGGGCGAAGTAGGTCTTCATGCCGGCCACGAAACTGTCCTCGCCGACGTACGTCATCAGCTGGCGCAGCACCGCCGCGCCCTTGGGGTAGGTGATGGCGTCGAAGATGGACGCGGCCTCGGCCACGTCGCGCACCTTCTGGCGGATCGGGTGCGACACCGGGCCCTGGTCGGCCAGGTAGGCGACCAGTTTTTCGCTGGCCAGCAGCCCGACCCAGGCGTCGGTGTGCCGGGTGGCCCGCACGGCCGCCCAGTAACAGGCGAACTCGGCGAACGCCTCGTTCAGCCAGAGGTCGTCCCACCAGCGCATCGTCACCAGGTTGCCGAACCACATGTGCGACATCTCGTGCAGCAGCACCACGGCCAGCGACTCCTGCTCGGCCGGGGTCGGCTCCGAGCGCTGCAGGAACGTGTCCTCCCAGGTCACGCAACCCCAGTTCTCCATCGCGCCGCCGAAGTCGGGCATGAACATCTGGTCGTACTTGCGCTGCGGGAACTCCAGCCCGAAGACCTCGCCGAAGAACTCGAGCCCCTGGGTGGTGACCGTGAAGATCTGGTCGGCGTCACGGTCGAGCAGGGGGGCCAGCGACCGGCGGCAGAACAGGCCTAGGTCGTGCCCGCCGGCCTCGCGCCGCACCTCGTACAGCGGGCCGGCGTTGACGACGGTGTTGTAGGTCGCGAGCGTCGGCGTGTCCGGGAACGACCACCGGCGTACGCCGTTCAGCGTCTCGACCCGCGGGTCACCGCTGTTGGAGGCGACCGTCCAGCCCTCGGGCGCGGTCACCGTGAACGCGTGCGGCGCCTTCAGGTCGGGCTGGTCGAAGCAGGCGAACAGGTAGCGGGCCTCGTCGGGCGCGAACGTCGTCCAGACGTACACCTCGCCGTCGGCCGGGTCGACCGCCTTGTGCAGGCCGGGGCCGTCGGTCGTGTCGGCCTGCACGGTCTCGACGCGCAGGACATTATGCTCGGCCAGCCCGTCCAGGGCGATGCGGCCGTCGAGCGCCGGGGGCAGCTCGGCGCCGTTCAGGGTGGCCGAGACGACCGGGGCCACGCAGTCGGCGAACGAGGACGCGCCCGGCTCGCGGCAGGTGAAGGTCACCGTCGACACGCAGATCACGGTGGAGCCCGTGGGCAGGTCGGTCAGGTCGATCGCGACGTCGTACCGCTGCACGGCGAGCAGACCGGCCCGCTGCTCGGCCTCGACCTGGGTCAGACTCCGGGGGCTCATGCCGACGATGGTAGATCTCGGCGCTCTCGAATCGCGCCCCGTTTGATCCGGACGTACGGTGCAAATGACGGTGATCATCAATCGAGAGGACCTCCACCGGGATGTCTGCGGCAGCCACCTACCTTCTTCTGACCATCGGCCTGCTCGGCGGCGCCGCGTTGGCGTTCCTGGCCGTGCTGGCCCGCCGTCAGCACGCTCGGGCCCCCGAAGCCGGGCTGCTGAGTCTGGGTGAACCGGTGGCTGACCTGGTGGCCGAGGTCGAGGCGGTCGGGGTGGCGGCCCAGCACGGCCGAGCTCGCGGCCGAGGTGCTGGCCGAGGAGGAGCGGGCCGCCGAGGACCAGCTGCTGCAGGCGCAACGTTCGACCAGCGCGGGGCTGCCGGTCCTGTTCGCGGCGCCTCCGGAGGACAGCGGGGTGGTCGTCGACTTCCGGACGGCCGAGTACGGCGTCATCCCGGCCCGCCGGGCATCGTGACCGCCGTCGCAGGTCGAGAGCGGGTCGGAACGCCGCGTACGGGGTAGTCGACGCCCAGGCCACTTCCAGGGAGCGCCCCATGACCGTCGCACCGAACGCCCCACTGACCCATCGGCAAGTGCTTCAGGTGCTCGCCGGCCTGCTCCTCGGGCTGTTCCTGGCCGCGCTCGATCAGACGATCGTCGCCTCGGCGATCCGGACGATCGGCGACGACCTGCACGGGCTGAGCGCGCAGGCCTGGGTCACGACGGCCTACCTGATCACGTCGACCATCTCGACCCCGCTGTACGGCAAGTTGTCCGACATCTACGGGCGCAAGAAGTTCTTCCTGCTGGCCATCGCGCTCTTCATCATCGGCTCGGCGGCCAGCTCGTTCGCGACCTCGATGTATCAGCTGGCCGGCTTCCGCGCGTTCCAGGGGCTGGGCGCGGGCGGGCTCTTCTCGCTGGCCCTGGCCATCATCGGCGACATCGTGCCGCCCCGCGAGAGGGCCCGCTACCAGGGCTACTTCCTGGCCGTCTTCGGCACGTCGAGTGTGCTCGGACCGGTGATCGGCGGCTTCTTCGCGGGGGCGCCGAGCATCCTCGGCATCACCGGCTGGCGCTGGGTGTTCCTGGTCAACGTGCCGATCGGCATCGTCGCCCTGATCGTCGTGGCCCGGGTGCTGCGGATGGACCAGCAGCGCCGCCGGCACCGGATCGACTGGTGGGGCGCGGTCTTCCTCTGCGTCGGGCTGATCCCGCTGCTCACCGTGGCCGAGCAGGGCCGCGAGTGGGGCTGGGGTTCGGGCCGGTCATTGGTCGCGTACGCGCTCGGCCTGCTGGGCATCGGGCTCTTCGTGTGGACCGAGCGGCGGATGCAGGAGGACGCGCTGATCCCGCTGCGCTTCTTCGGCAACCGCACCTTCAGCCTGACCGCGATCGGCGGCTTCATCGTCGGCATGGGCATGTTCGGCGGGCTGGCCGTGCTGCCGCTCTACCTGCAGATCGTCCGGGGCGCCACACCGACCGAGTCGGGCCTGTTGCTGCTGCCGCTGACCGCGGGCCTCATGTTCGGCTCGATCGTCGCGGGCCAACTGATCAGCCGGACCGGCCGTTACAAGATCTTCCCGGTGCTGGGGGCCGCGCTGGCCTCGATCGGCCTGTGGTTGCTGCACACCGTCGGCGTCGAGACCCCGTTCTGGCGTACGGGGGTCTTCATGGCCGTGCTCGGCCTGGGGCTCGGCCTGATCATGCAGCCGATCACGCTGGCCGTGCAGAACGCGATGTCGCCCCGGGAGATCGGCGTGGCGACGTCGTCGGCGACCTTCTTCCGGCAGATGGGCGCCACCGCGGGCACGGCCGTCTTCCTGTCGGTGCTCTTCTCGACGGTGGGGGACAACATCGCGTCGGCCTTCCGGTCGGCCGGCCCGGCCCTCTCCGACCCGGCGATCGTCAACGACCCGGCCAACCGCCCCGCCCTCGAGGCGCTGCAGGGTGGCGCGCCGGATTCGTCGGCCCTCAACGACACGTCGTTCCTGAGCCACGTGAACGCCGCCCTGGCCTACCCGTTCAAGGCCGGCTTCTCCGACTCGATGGACACGATCTTCCTGCTCGCCTCCGGCATCATGGTCATCGCCTTCCTGGTCTTCCTCCTGCTGCCCGAGCTGCCCCTGCGCACCAAGGCCGGAGTCGACTCAGACAGCGAGTAACCGCCGCAGCCTCTCCTCGGACGGCGAGCCGACATCGGCCGTGTAGGTCGACAGGAACTGGCCGTCCGAGTCGGGCAGGTGCAGGGTCTCGTGGTTCAGCGTCATCTCACCCACCGACTCGTGGAAGAACCGTTTCCGCCCGTGCCCGTGCTCGTGCAGCTGATAGCCCGCCCAGAACCGCGCGAATTCGGCCGACGCTACCGACAGCTCGGCGATCAGCCGCTCGTGATGCTGAACGGGTCGTCCGAGCGGTCACCGCCCGCCGAGTCGGACCAGATGATCGACATCGACCTCCGGGGCCTGGTGTACGTCACCCGGGCCGCGCTCCCGCAAACCCGCGGCGGGTCGCGGTCAACGAGATCGTGATCCGGCCGACCGATCAGCCCTGACCGTCTCGGCGCAGAACTGACGTTCGCGACCGGACCACCCGATATGTCGCTATCGTGAAACCGGTTCATGCGAGAGGGAGTCAGCCTGCGTGCGCGTCGACATCGAGCGCCGACGTCACGAAACCGGTGACCAGACGCGACCAGAAGACCGGGCGGCGCAGCAGCGCGTGCGTCTCGGCAGGCACGGGCACGAATGACGCACCGACACGCGCCGCGTACGCGGCCGATTTCGCCGGGTCCGTCACCCGATCGAGCTCCCCGTGGGCGATCAGGATCGGCACCTCCGAGCGAGGTGCCGGGTCCGACGCCTCGAGCCACGGGGCCAGCGCGCACACGCCGGCGACCCCCGGATCAGCCGCCAGCCGGAGCGCCACCCGGCCGCCCATCGAGTGCCCCACCAGCAGCACCGGAGCGCCCGGATGCAACCGGCGGGCCTCGGCCAGGGCCCAGCGCGCGTCCCGCACCGGGTCTTCGGCGGCGCCGTTCCAGCCCCGGACGCGGTAGCGCAGCAGCCACACCGCCACCTGGCGGCCCCGGGTGTGCCGGCGCACGGCCCTGGCCAGCGGCAGCATCCGCAGCCAGGCCGGCCCGCGGCGGGCGGGTTCGAGGCCGGTCACCCGGCCGCCGTGCAGCAGCAGCACGACCGCGCGGGCGTGGCCGCGAGGGCCGGACGTGGACAGCTGAGGCGAGGTCACGGGCGGGATTCGGGGCCCACCGGCGCCCGGCTTGGTCGTCATCGATCTCCAATCCGCGGCGCGGCGGGCGCCGAATGGCTGAGCGAACAGATACCCGCCGAAGCTGGGAGCTCCCATGAGATCCGTCGCCGTGATCGGCGCAGGAGTGTCCGGGCTGACCGCCGCCTACGTCCTGCGCCACGAGCGCCGGGTCACGCTGTACGAGGCCGACGTCCGTCTCGGTGGCCACGCGCACACCCACGACGTGGCCGACGCGGCCGGGCCGCTCGCCGTCGACTCCGGGTTCATCGTGCACAACCGGCGGACGTACCCGTCGCTTCTCCGGCTTTTCGCCGAGCTGAACGTGCCCACCCAGGCGACCGAGATGAGCATGTCGGTGACCTGCCGGGGCTGCGGGCTGGAGTACGCGGGGGCCAAGGGTCCGCGCGGCCTGTTCGCCCGGCCGCCGGGGCCGCGCTATCTGGCCACGCTGGCCCAGGTGCCGCTGTTCCACCGCCGGGCCCGCGCGCTCCTGCTGACCGAGGACGAGGCGACGCTCGGTGAGTTCCTGCGCCGGGGCCGCTACACCGCGCACTTCGTCCGCCACTTCGTCGTCCCGCTGGTGTCCGCGGTCTGGTCCTGCGACACCGAGGTGGTGACCGACTATCCGGCCCGCTACCTGTTCGCCTTCCTGGCCAACCACGGCATGCTCAGCGTGACCGGCTCACCGACCTGGCGGACGGTCACCGGCGGCTCCCGGACGTATGTCGACCTGCTGGCCAAGGAGCTCACGTCGGTCCGCGCGGCCACCCCGGTGCGGTCGGTGTCGCGGACGGCGGCGGGGGTCGAAGTCCGGGACGAGGCCGGCGAGCTTCACACGTACGACGAGGTCGTGCTGGCCACGCACGCCGACCGGGCCCTCGAGCTGCTCGGCGATCCGACCCCGGCCGAGCGGCGGACGCTGGGCGCGTTCCGCTACTCCCGCAACGAGACGCTGCTGCACACCGACACGTCGGTGCTGCCGCGGGCGCAGGCGGCCCGGGCCAGCTGGAACTATCTGCTGCCGGGCTGTCATCCGGACAGTGGCGCGGCCCGGGTCACGTACGACATGAACCGGTTGCAGCGCCTGGACGCGCGGGGCCACTACCTGGTCACGCTGAACGCGGACGGCCGGGTGCGGGACGACGCCGTGCTGGCCCGGATGACGTACGCGCACCCGATCTACACCCCCGAGTCGGTCGCCGCGCAGCGTGACCTGGCCGCGCTCAACGACGGCCGGACAGCGTTCGCGGGCGCCTATCACGGCTGGGGCTTCCACGAGGACGGCTGCCGCTCGGGCGTGGCCGCCGCGCAGTCACTGGGGGTGACCTGGTGAAGCCGGTTCTCTACCAGAGCACGGTGCGTCACGTACGGACCGTGCCGCTGCGTCACGCGTTCCGGTACCGCACCTACCAGTGGCTGGTCGACCTGGACGAGATGCCACGCAACCGCGTGCTCGCCTCGTTCGAGGCCCGCGACCACCTCGGTGACCCCGGCTCCACGCTGCGGGCCAACCTCGGCGATTTCCTGGCCGGGCACGGCATCGACCTCGACGGCGGTCAGATCCTCATGCTGACCAACGCCCGGGTCTTCGGGTACGTCTTCAACCCGCTCACCGTCTACTGGTGCTACGACCGGGACGGGCAGCCGGCGGCCGTGATCGCCGAGGTGCACAACACGTACGGCGGCCGGCATACGTACCTGCTGCAACCGGGCCAGGACGAGGTCGAGAAGGACTTCTACGTCTCGCCGTTCTTCCCGGTCGACGGCACGTACCGGATGCACCTGCCGCGCCCGGGCCACCGGCTGGCGCTGACCGTCGCGCTCGACCGGGCCGGCGGCCGTCCGTTCGTGGCCAGCCTGCGCGGCCGCCGCCGGCCGGCCACGACCGCGGCCCTGCTGCGCCACCCCTTCGTGACGTTCGCCGTGACCGCCCGCATCCGCTGGCAGGGCCTCCGCCTATGGGTTCGCGGCCTGCCGATCATCACCCGTCCCGTCTCGATCCCGGAGAAAGTCTCGTGACCGCAATCCTCGAACCGCTGACCGCGGAGATCGACCCCGTCCGGTGGCCCGACGTCGCCACCGAACCCCGGGCCGGGCTCCGCGCCCGCGTCGCGGCCCGCCTGTTCCGCGGCATCGTCGCCCGGCTGCCGCTGCGGGTCGTCCACCCGGACGGCCGCACGACCGGGACGCCCGGCCCGGCGATGCGGATCGTGCGGCCCGGCGCGTTCTACGCCCGGCTCGGCGCGCAGGGCCTGATCGGCTTCGGCGAGGCCTACCAGGCCGGCGACTGGGAGGCCGACGACCTGGTGGCGGTGCTGACCGTGTTCGCCCGCCGGATGTCCACGCTCGTGCCGCCGCGCCTGCAGTGGCTGCGGCACGTGCACGGCGCCCGGGCCCCGCGCACCGACCGCAACACCCCGGACGGGTCGCGCCGCAACATCCACCGGCACTACGACCTCTCGAACGACCTGTTCGCGCTGTTCCTCGACGGGTCGATGAGCTATTCCAGCGCGCTGTTCGACATGTCGGCCGACCTGGCCACCGCCCAGCACCGCAAGATCGACCGGCTGCTCGACGCGACCGGGGTGGGGCCGGGATCGCGGGTCCTCGAGATCGGCACCGGCTGGGGCGAGCTGGCCATCCGGGCCGCTCAGCGCGGCGCGCGGGTGCACAGCGTGACTTTGTCCGAGCAGCAGCGGGCGCTGGCCCGGCGACGGGCGGCCGACGCCGGGGTCGCGGACGCGATCGACGTGCGACTCTGCGACTACCGCGAGATCGAGGCCGTGCCGGGCGGCTACGACGCGATCCTCAGCGTGGAGATGATCGAGGCGGTGGGGGAGGCGTACTGGGGTGAGTACGCGTCCACGCTCGCCCGGCACCTGGCTCCTGGCGGTGCGGTCGGCCTCCAGATGATCACCATGGCGCACGAGCGGCTGCTGGCCACACGCAGCACGTACACCTGGATCCACAAGTACGTCTTCCCGGGCGGGCTCATCCCGTCGGTGCCGGCCATCGGGCGGGTGCTCGGCGAGGCCGGCCTGACCGTCCGGGATCGGCTCGACTTCGGCCCGGACTACGCCACCACGCTGCGGCACTGGCGGGAGGCCTTCCAGGCCCGCGGGGCCGATGTCGCGGCGCTCGGCTTCGACGAGACGTTCGCCCGCACCTGGACCTTCTATCTCGCGTACTGCGAGGCCGGCTTCGCCGCCGGCTACCTCGACGTCTCCCAGCTCGTGATCGGACGTGACTCGTGACCGCCGTGATGCTCGAAAGCGGAATCGCCCCCAAACTCGCCGCGCTGGTCGCGGGGGTGGCCGGCGGCGCCCTCCCGGTACGCCTGCGCGCCTGGGACGGCTCCGAGGCCGGCCCGGCCGACGGGCCGGTCCTGGTCATCCGCGACCGGCAGGCCCTGCGCCGCCTGCTGTGGAGCCCGAACGAGCTCGGCATCGCCCAGGCCTACATCGCGGGCGAGATCGACGTGGAGGGCGACCTCGGCGACGGTCTGCGGCAGGTCTGGCAGCACGCGCGCTCCCGGGCCCCCGGCGGCTTCCGGATGAGCTGGGCCGACCGGCTGCGCGCGGCCCGTACGGTGCTGTCGCTCGGCGTGGTCGGCGGCCGCCCGCCCGCCCCGGACGTGGAGGCGCGCATCGACGGCACGCTGCACAGCCGGGAACGCGACCGGGCCGCGATCAGCTACCACTACGACCTGTCGAACCGGTTCTACCAGCTCGTGCTGGACGACCGGATGGCGTACTCGTGCGCGTACTGGACGTCGGACGCGGCCGGCTACGGGCTGGCCGACGCGCAGACCGACAAGCTCGACCTGATCTGCCGCAAACTCGGGCTGGAGCCGGGGATGCGGCTGCTCGACATCGGCTGCGGCTGGGGTGCGCTCGCGCTGCACGCCGCGCGCGAGTACGGCGTACGCGTGACCGGGGTGACCCTGTCGGCCCAGCAACGCGAGTTCGTGATCGAGCGGGTCGGTGACCGGCCGGTCGAGATCCGCCTGCAGGACTACCGTGACGTGCACGACGGCCCGTACGACGCGATCTCCACGATCGAGATGGGGGAGCACGTCGGCGAGGAGCAGTACCTGGTGTTCGCGCGGCAGCTGCACGACCTGGTGGTGCCCGGCGGCAAGGTGCTCGTGCAGCAGATGTCGCGCGGGGCCAACGCTCCGGGCGGCGGCGCGTTCATCGAGTCGTACGTGGCCCCGGACATGCACATGCGCCCGCTCGGCCGCACGATCGACCTGCTTGCCGGCTCGGGCCTGGAGGTGCGCGGCGTGCAGGCGATGCGCGAGCACTACGTCCGTACGGTGCAGGCCTGGCACGACACGCTGGAGAGCCGCTGGGCCGAAGCGGTGGCGCTGGTCGGCGAGCCGATGGCCCGGGTGTGGCGGCTCTATCTGGTCGGCGGCGCGCTCGCCTTCGAGCAGGGCCGGATGGGCGTCGACCAGATCCTGCTGGAGCGGCCGACGTGGTCCTCGTAGCCTCGGCCGTCGCCGCCCTGCTGGTCATGCTGGCGGCGTTCGCCGTCTCGCTGCGCACCGGCGTTCACGCCGGCGTCGACATCGCCTGGGGGCTCGGCTTCACCACGGTCGCGATCGCCTCGGTCGCCTGGACCGGCCAGGGCTGGCTGGTCGGGGCACTCACCGCGATCTGGGGCGTGCGCCTGGCGATCCACATCGCCCGCCGCTACGACGGCAAGGAAGACCCGCGGTACGCCCAGATGCTCAAGGGCAAATCTTCCTGGTACGCCTTCCGCAGCGTCTACCTCGTGCAGGGCGTGGCGCTCTGGTTCGTGTCGCTGCCGGTGCAGGTGGCGGCGTGGCACGGCCGGGTCAGCTGGTGGTCGGCCGTCGGGGTGGCGCTGTGGGCCGTCGGGTTCGTCTTCGAGGCGGTCGGCGACGAGCAGCTGGCCCGGTTCCGCAACGACCCGGCGTCCAAGGGCAAGGTGCTCGACACCGGGCTGTGGCGCTACACGCGGCACCCCAACTACTTCGGCGACGCCTGCGTGTGGTGGGGCCTGTTCGCGCTCGCCGCCGTCTCGTGGACCGGCTGGCTGACGATCCTGTCGCCGCTGCTGATGACCTACTTCCTGGCCCGCAAGACCGGGAAACCGTTGCTGGAGCAGCATTTGACGAAAACCCGGCCCGGTTACGCGGAGTACGTGGCCCGGACGAGCGGCTTCATCCCCCGGCCTCCCCGCAAGTCTTAGGTGCAGTGCCGCGAGACTCCGGAGAGCCACTCGGTCAGGGTCGGGCCGACCGCCTTGTCGACGTCCTTGGTGGTCTTGATGGTGGCGAAGAACTTGGCGTCGGTCGACTTGGCGTGCAGGCGCTCGGCGGCCTGCTTGCCGTCGGCCCGCAGCTGGGCGTCGTCGCTGGCCGCGGTGGCCTCCTGCACGGCGGTGGCGAAGGCGGCCAGGGACTGCTGCGCGGTGGCGATGGTCTTGCGGTCGGCGACGAACTTGGTCAGCGACTCGGCGAACGGGGCCATGTTCTTCCCGTACGCCTGACCGAGCGCCTCGCACGTGGTCCGGATCGCGGCCGGCGCGGTCGAGGCAGGGGCGCCGGTCGGGGCGGCAACGGTCGACGGCCCTTTGGCGGTGCCGCAGGCCGCGGCGGTCAGCAGGACACCGCCGACGAGCAGAGTACGGATGGTTCGGCGCACGTCGCACCTCCAGAGTCGTGGGCCAGATGTGGGAGCGCTCCCACCGGCACTGCACCATACGTCGTCCAGCGAGGCTTGTCGATTGTTACTCACTGGTCCAACCAGTTGACTAGTTGACGTGACGGCGGGCACACTGCCGGGCATGACGTTCGATCCGATCGCCCGGCACTCCGTCTCCGACCAGGTGTTCGGGCGGCTGCGCGACGCCGTGGTCAGCGGGCGTTACGCCGCCGACGAGGCGCTGCCCAGCGAACGCGAGCTGGCCACCCTGTTCGGGGTCAACCGTCACGCCGTCCGCGAGGCCTTGCGCCGGCTCCAGCAGCTCGGCCTGGTCCGGGTCAGCCAGGGCGGCGCCACCCGGGTGCTCGACTGGCGCTCCACCGCCGGGCTCGACCTGGCCATGGTGCTGGCCGGCACCTCGGACGTGCTGCCGGTGGCCACCCTCGGGCGCGACGTGCTCGAGATGCGGGCCTGCATCGGCGCCGACGCGGCCCGGCTCTGCGCCGAACGAGCCGACCCGGCTGCGCGGGCGGCGATCGCCCGGGCCGTCGACGCGTACGCGGAAGCCGTGCCCGACCTCGACCAGATGGGCCTGGCGGATCTCGCACTGTGGCGCCGCATCGTCGAGGGCTCGGGCAACATCGCCTACCTGCTGGCCTTCAACAGCCTCACGGCGGGCACCCTCGCCATCGGACGGATGCCGATTCCCCGGCGTACGGCCGAATTGCTCGATGTCGCCGCCCACCGCCGGCTGTCGGACCTGATCGCCGGGGGCGACGTTCTCGGCGCCGAACAGGCGGCGCGTGACCTCCTCGGGTTAGGAGTCCGTCAGAGATGATCCCCGCTGTGCTCTACGCCGTCCCCGCGTTCCTGCTGCTCATCGTCATGGAGGTGCTGTCGTTCCGGTTCCTGCCGGACGACGAGGAGCGCGGCTACGAGGCCCGCGACACCGCCACCAGCCTGTCGATGGGTTTCGGCAGCCAGGTCGTCGGCGTGCCGTGGAAACTGCTGACCGCGGTCGCCTTCGCCGGCCTGTACGTGCTGAGCCCGTTCCAGCTCGACCCGCACGACTGGTGGGTGTGGGTGCTGCTGTTCTTCGCCGACGACTTCGCCTATTACTGGTTCCACCGGTTGCACCACGAGGTGCGGGTGCTGTGGGCCGGCCACGTCGTGCACCACTCGTCGCAGTTCTTCAACCTGTCGACCGCGCTGCGCCAGAGCTGGACGCCGATGACCGGGCTGCCGTTCTGGCTCGGGCTGGCGCTGCTGGGTATGCCGCCGTGGATGATCTTCCTGCAGCAGTCGATCAGCCTGGCCTACCAGTTCTTCCTGCACACCGAGCGGGTGGGCACGCTGCCCCGGCCGGTCGAGTGGTTCTTCAACACGCCGTCGCACCACCGCGTGCACCACGGCTCCAACGACCCTTACCTGGACCGCAACTACGGCGGCATCCTGATCGTCTGGGACCGGGTCTTCCGCACCTTCGAACCCGAGGGCGAGCGGGTCCGCTACGGCCTGACGCAAAACCTGACCACCTTCAACCCCCTCAAAGTAGCCACCCACGAGTACGCCGCCATCTGGCGCGACCTCCAAGCCGCCTCCACCTGGCGGCACCGCGTGGGCTACCTGTTCGGCCGCCCCGGCTGGAAGCCCGCCACATGACCGCCGACGTCTCGCCTCGTCCTTTGTCGGGTGAGGCCGAACGCGGGGCCGTCGTGCCCCTCGTCCTCTTCGCCGTTGCGGTGGCCGCCGAGCTGGTCGCGGTGGCCGCGGACTGGACCGCCCTGCAGTGGATCGCCAAGCCGCTGCTGGCCCCGCTGCTGATCTGGCACGTGCTGCGCCGGGGAAGGGCCGACGCCGTCGTTGCGGCGCTCTGTTTCGCGACCGCAGGCGACATCGCCCTGCTGATCCCGGGCGAGACGGCGTTCCTGATCGGAATGCTCTTCTTCCTCGGCACCCAGCTCAGCCTGATCACTGCATTTCTGCGTCGGCCGCGCCCTACTACTCCTAGCCAGCCCACCCGCCCGGGGTCGGGACGAGTCTACCCGTCCGGGCGTGGCCGAATCGGGTTATCCACAGGCGTTTACGTCTTGTTGTGGGCGGTCGCGAACGCACTACTGTGGTCCCAGCTCGGCCCCCTGCGCCTCCCCGTGCTCCTCTACAGCCTGGCCCTGACCGCGATGGCCGCCACCGCCACCCGCGTCTCCCGCCGAGTCGCCGCCGGGGGAGCCCTCTTCCTCGTGTCCGACCTGCTGATCGGCCTGGGCGCCGCCGGTCTGCGCGCGCCGGCGCACGACATCCTGGTGATGGCCACGTACGCGGCCGCCTTGTTCTTGATCGCCACCGGCCGGACTGAGTAGTGCCGCACCCTTGTCTTTCACGGTCAGCGCATTAAATACTGTCGATGGGAGCGCTCCCACCCGCGCTCCCGGTAGGACAAGCCTCAAGAACCCCCGATCCCCGTCCTCGATCCGGGAGTACACGTGTTCCTCAAGCGAGCCACGAAATGCCTGGCCATCGCCCTAGGGTTGGCCATGGTGTTACCCGCAGTCTCCGCCCACGCCGCGACGGATCCCCCTGCTAAAGCCGCCGCCGCCCCTGCCACCGACTGGCTGCACGTCGCCGGCAACCAGATCGTCGACGCCGCCGGCAACCCCGTCTGGCTGACCGGCGTCAACTGGTTCGGCTTCAACGCCTCCGAACGCGTCTTCCACGGCCTGTGGTCGGCCAACATCACCGAGATCACCAAGTCGATGGCCGACCGCGGCATCAACATCGTCCGGGTGCCGATCTCGACCCAGCTGCTGCTGGAGTGGAAGGCCGGCCAGGCCACCGCGCCCAACGTCAACACCTACGCCAACCCCGAGCTCGAAGGCCTGAACAGCCTGCAGATCTTCGAGTTCTGGCTGGCCCTGTGCGAGAAGTACGGCATCAAGGTCCTCCTCGACGTGCACTCCGCCGAGGCCGACAACTCGGGGCACGTCCACCCGGTCTGGTACAAGGGCACGGTCACGCCGGAGCTCTATTACCAGGCCTGGGAGTGGGCGGCCACCCGCTGGAAGACCAATGACACCGTCGTCGCGTTCGACCTCAAGAACGAACCGCACGGCACGGCGAACGACACCGTACGCGCCAAGTGGGACAACTCCCCCGACATCGACAACTGGAAGAACACGGCCGAGACCGCGGCCAAGCGGATCCTCGCCATCAACCCCGAGGTGCTGATCCTGGTCGAGGGTCAGGAGGTCTACCCGCGCGAGGGCAAGACCTGGAGCTCGCCCAACACCAACCCCGACCTGTCGCCCAACTACTACTACAACTGGTGGGGCGGCAACCTGCGCGGCGTGAAGGACTATCCGATCAACCTCGGCGCCCACCAGGACCAGCTCGTCTACTCCCCGCACGACTACGGGCCGCTCGTCTTCAACCAGCCCTGGTTCGACAAGCCGTTCGACAAGGCCTCGCTGACCAACGACGTGTGGCGCCCGAACTGGCTCTACCTGCACGAGAACGGCACGGCACCGCTGCTGATCGGCGAGTGGGGCGGCCGGCTCGGTCAGGACGCGCGCCAGGACAAGTGGATGACCGCGCTGCGTGACCTGATCGTCGAGCACAAGCTGCACCAGACGTTCTGGGTGCTCAACCCCAACTCGGGCGACACCGGCGGCCTGCTGCTGGACGACTGGAAGACCTGGGACGAGCAGAAATACGCACTGCTCAAACCGGCCCTCTGGGCGTACGCCGGGAAGTTCGTCAGCCTCGACCACCAGATCCCGTTGGGTGGCACCGGCAGCACGACCGGCATCAGCCTCGGCCAGCGCTACAGCAGCGGCGGCGGCGAGGGCGACACCACCGCCCCGACCGCTCCCGGCCAGCCGTCCGCGAGCGCCGTCACCGGTACGGGCGTGACCCTGACCTGGGCCGCCTCCACCGACAACACCGGCGTGACCTCGTACGACGTGTTCCGCGGAAGCACCGTGGTCGCCACCGTCTCCGGAACGAGCTACACCGCGACCGGCCTGACCCCGTCGACCGCGTACACGTTCACCGTCCGCGCTCGCGACGCCGCCGGAAACCTCTCGACGGCCTCGCCCGCCCGCACCGTCACCACCACGGCCGGCGGCGGAGGCGGCACCGACCAGGGCTGCACAGCCACCTACAAAACCACCAGCTCCTGGACCGGCGGCTTCCAGGCCGAGGTCACCGTACGCAACACCGGCACGACCGCCGGCACGCGGTGGACCGTCAACTGGACCTACCCGAGCGGCACCACGGTCGGCTCCCTGTGGAACGGCGTCCTCACCACACCGGCTGTAACGGTCCGCAACGCCGACCACAACGGCGCCCTGGCCCCGGCCGCCAGCACGACGTTCGGCCTGGTCGGCGCCGGCCCGGCCGCCACCCCGGCGGTGACCTGCACCCTCTCGTAACCACCACCCTCGACGGCGTGCCGCCCCGGCGGCACGCCGTCCCCGGGCACGTACGGTGGTCGCCGTGGCAGGTCAACAACGGCAGCCGGACAGGATCGAGCAGTTCCTGGCGGCAACGGCCGACGAGGCCCGGTTGGTGCTCGATGCGGACGCGGGATGGCCGACCTACGACGCGGGTCTGGAGTTCCAGAGCTTGGCCGTACGGGCCATGGTCGAGGCTCCCGAGAGCGGGCCGGCGACCGGGCCACCTACCTCGACTCCTGGGTGCACGACGAATGCGGCTACTCCAGAGACTCTTCGCCACCGAACTGAGCGGCGGACGAGGCAGGGCCCGCTCCTCGATGCCCTCGCCGTCGAGCCGGCGGTAGAACACCCGGTGCTGCGGCGCGTACGACCAGCCACCGGAGCCGCCGTGCCTGCTGCCGAAGCCGCCGTGTGAGGGCGGACCGGCCGCGTTGACGTCGGGCAGGTGGGCCACGACGTCGCCGTCCAGCGCGACGACGAAGGCGCCGGCGGTGTCGGTCACCGCGATCAGGCAGCCCTACTCGGGGTCGTAGTACGGTTCGCCCTTGACCTCGCCGTACTGGTTGCGCGGGAAGACGTCGCACTCCACCCATGAGCTGGGTTCGAGCCACCAGTCCGTACTGGCGTTCGTGGGTGGGTCGGGAATCTCGAAAGGCCAGTTGGCGGTACCTGGCATCGACGTCCTCGTCTTCGTCCGAGGCGAGCACGAACGTCCGGTCGCCGACGAACGCACACGGCCGGTCCCAGTTGTAGCCGAAAGCCGTGGTGACGGGGACGCTGGTCGGCTCGTGCCCGGTGAGGAACGCCGCCGTGGAGAAGACCCGCACGACGTCCACGGGCGACCACACCCAGCCGTTGCTCAGGAAATGGCGTGGGTCGGGCGAGACGTGCAGCAGGGAGTGGAAGACGAGTTCCGCCTGCGTGCCTCCGGCGCCACTCTGTACAGCCGGCCGTCCGCGAACACGAAGTAGGAGTTCGGCGCGCGATCATCCGGCGCGGCGGCGCGCACCCGCCGATCCGAAAGACTCGTCACGATCCGGGTATTTCACCAGAAACGGCTGGTTGTCCGATCGGGCCCTGCCTGTTCCGACTTCCCTGCGGGATGCTCACCGAGGGCACTCCGGACGGAGGAACGCGCGATGAAATACATGATCATGATGTTCGGCGGGATCGGCGAGGCCGTCGCGGACCGCTCGCCGGAGTGGCTGGCCGGGATGCAAGAGCTGATCATGAAGCTGGACACCGAGATCAGGGAGTCCGGCGAACTGATCGACAGCCGCAAGCTGACCGAGCCGGCCCAGGCCCGGACGGTCCGGCTCGAGGGCGGTCTCGCGGTTCCGACCGACGGCCCGTTCGCCGAGCTCAAGGAGTCGCTGGCCGGCTATTGGCTGATCGAGGCGGACGAGGCGAGAGCGCTGGAGATCGCCGGCCGGGTGGTCGGCTACACCGGCTTCCCGATGGAGGTCCGGCGCGTGATGGACGACCCGCCGCAACTGTGACCCCGGCGGCCACCACCGAGGACCTGCTGCGCGAGCACGCGCCGCGGGTCCTCGGCCGGCTCGTGCGACGTCACGGCCAGTTCGACCGCTGCGAGGACGCCGTGCAGGAGGCGCTCGTGGCGGCCGCCCGGCAATGGCCGGCCGACGGCATTCCCGACCGCCCCGGCGCCTGGCTGCTCGTGGTGGCCGAGCGGGCCCTGATCGACGGCTGGCGCTCGGACAGCGCCCGCCATCGACGTGAGGTCGCAGCCGGTCGCGACCTTGTCGCCGCGGCCCCGGCCGAGACCGCCGAGGACACCCTGACGCTGCTGTTCCTCTGTTGTGATCCCGGCCTGGCCCCGGGATCACAACTGGCACTGACGCTGCGGGCGGTCGGCGGCCTCACCACCGCCCAGATCGCCGCCGCCCTGCTCGTCCCCGAGGCCACCGTCGGCAAGCGGATCACCCGGGCCAAGCAGGGCCTGCGGGACGTCCGGTTCGCCCCGGTCACCGAGCCCGCCCGCGACGACCGTCTGGCCGCCGTACGCCATGTGCTTTATCTGATCTTCAACGAGGGTTACGCCGCCACCGCCGGCCCGTCCCTGCTCCGCCCGGATCTCACCGGTGAGGCGATCCGGCTGACCCGGATGCTGCACCGCCTGTTGCCCGCCGACCCGGAGACCGCCGGGCTGCTCGCCCTCATGCTGCTCACCGACGCTCGCCGGGACGCCCGCCTCGACGGCGCCGGCCTGCTCGTGCCGCTGGCCGAGCAGGACCGGACCCGGTGGGACGCCGCAGTGTCCGCCGAGGGCCGCGCTCTGCTGACCCGCGCGCTGGGCAGCGGGCCGGTCGGGCCCTACCAGCTGCAGGCCGCGATCGCCGCCCTGCACAGCGAGGCCCCCACCAGCGCCCAGACGGACTGGCCGCAGATCCTGGCCGTCTACGACGTGCTGGTCGCCGTCGCGCCGGGACCGATCGTCACGCTGAGCCGCGCGGTTGCCGTCGCCATGGCGCACGGTCCCGCGGCCGGGCTCGCGCTGCTCGGCACCCTCGAGAGCCATGATGCGCACACCTACCGGCACCGGCTCGAGGCCGTCCGCGCGCATCTGCTGGAACAGATCGGCGACCGGGCCGCCGCCCGCGAGTGCTACCGGGCCGCGGCGGCCCTGACGGCGAGCGAGCCCGAACAGCGCTATCTGCAGTTGCGGGCCGCGCGGCTACGGGACGAGGTCTGAGGCCTACTCCAGCCATGCCGGGAGCGTCCTCACCAGGCGGTCAGCACGAGGTGGTTCACGAGCAGCGCGGTGGCGGCCTGGATGCCCAGCCAGGCCCGGCGGTCCGGCCGGGGGAGCAGCACCGCGGCCGCCGGCAGCCAGATCGCGAAGGGCAGCCAGATACGTTCCGTCTCGGCCTTGCTCAGCCCGGACAGGTCCGCCGCGACGATCGCGGCGACAGCCGCGAGACAGAGCAGCACCGCGGGAGCCCGGCGAGCCATTGTCGGGTGGCCTGACCGGGCGGCGTCGGGGACGCGGTGCAGCCGGACGGTCGCCTCTGATCCGGCCTGGGCAACGGCGCGGCGGAGGATTACTGCTGCGGCCGGGCCGGCGCAGAGGGCGAGGGCGGCCAGATTGGCCCAGATCCAGTACGCGTACGGGCGGGCGCTGGCCAGGCCCTGGTAGTAGCGCTGCTTCACCAACCCGTAGCCCTGCCACCAGTCGAAGCCGAGCACGGTCATCGCGGCGACCACGGCCACGGCACCCAGCACGGCCCAGATCAGCAGCCGCGCCCGGCGGACGAACAAGGCGGCGATCGCGAGGGCGGGCAGGGCGAGCAGCACCAGGCCGTACGAGAGGTAGGCGCACGCCGCCAGCACCGCGCCCGCGGCGACGAGGGTCCACCGTGACCGCCGGGACAGGCCGACTGCCAGCAGGGCCAGCCCGCAGGCCGCCACCCCGGCGAACAGCCCGTCGGCCGAGGCGCCGACCCACACCGCGCCGGGGAAGAGGACGAGGAACGGCAGCGCGGCCCGGGCGGCGGGCTCGTCGCCGAGGGCACGCAACGTCACCGCGATCGCCGCCGTCGCCGCGCACCCGGCCAGGATGCAGAAGGTCGCGGCCCAGCCACCGCCGCCCAGGCCCAGCCGGTCCAGGCCGACGAAGACCAGCAGTGCGCCGGGCGGGTGCCCGGCCACGTGAGTCGTCCACGGGTCGGCCGTCCCGTCCAGGATGCGTCCGGTGAAGCCCCGCAACATGGCCGGCACGTCGGTGACGCCGGGAACCTCGCTGAGATATTCGAACGGGGTGGTCAGCCGGCCCGCGACTCCACGCTGCCAGCCGTCGACCAACGCGAGCGCGAAGGTCCACGCCACGGAGGCCGCCCAGCCGGCCGCCAGCAGTCGCCGCCACGGCAGGCGTTCGGCCAGTCCCGGCCCCCACCGGATCACCGCGATCGCGATGGCCAGCGCGGCCGGCGTGCCGGGGCCGACGTGCGGGGCCACGTGCCCGAACAGCGGCGCCGCCGGTGCGCGCACAGGCCGCCCGGCCCAGCCGAGGATCGCGCCGGTCACCGCCGCCGTTGCGATCAAGCCGGCCACCGCGGTCAGCGCCCACCGGTCACCGCGCGACTCCAGCAGGGTCGGCCCGGCGGCTGTGGGCGGGGGCGCTGAAGGGCTCAGCCGCGCAGCGGGGCGCATGCGAACTCCCGCAGGCCGTCGGCCGGGGTCACGGCCGCCTGGAAGCCGAGGTCGGCGGCGGCGCGGGCGGGGGAGGCGACGACGTGCCGCACGTCGCCGAGCCGGAAGCGCCCGGTGACGACCGGTGCCGGGCCGCCGAACGCGTCCGCCAGCGCGCCGGCCATCTCGCCCACGGTGGTCGGCCGGCCCGAGGCGATGTTGTACGCCCGGAAACCGGGCCCGGCACCGAGGGCCGCCACATTGGCCGCCGCGACGTCGTCCACGTGCACGAAGTCGCGCAGCTGACCCCCGTCCTCGTACACCTGGGGGGCCTCGCCTTTCTCCAATGAGGACCGGAAGATGGCCGCCACTCCGCTGTACGGGGTGTCGCGTGGCATCCTGGGCCCGTACACGTTGTGGTAGCGCAGCGCGGCCACCGACCCGCCGCATTCGCGAGCCCAGACCGCGGCCAGATGCTCCTGCGCGACCTTCGTCGCCGCGTACACGCTCCGGGGGTCGCTGGGGGTGTCCTCGGAGACCAGCCCGGAGGTCAGCGCCCGGCCGCAACGGGGGCAGCCCGGCTCGAAGCGGCCCGCCATCAGGTCGGCCGGTTCGCGCGGCGACGGGCGCACCGGGCCGTGCTCGGCGCAGGCGTAGGCGCCCTCCCCGTAGACCACCATCGAACTGGCCAGCACCAGCCGGGTGGTCCCGGCTTCGGTCATCGCGGCGAGCAGGACTGCGGTGCCGAGGTCGTTGCAGCCGACGTACTCCGGAAGGTCGTCCGGCCCGGCGCCCAGCCCCACCAGCGCGGCCTGGTGGACGACCGCGTCCACGCCGCGCAGCGCGTGCCGCACCGCGTCCCGGTCGCGCACGTCGGCCCGATGCATCGCCACCCCGGGCGGGGCCGGCGGCGGTTCGGCGTGCGCGGCCGGGTGCCCGCTGTCGAGGACGGAGACGTCGTGGCCGTCGAGCAGCGCGGTGGTGACGTGCGAGCCGATGAACCCGGCGCCGCCGGTCACGAGGATGTGCGTCATGGCGGCGACCATAGGCCTGATCGGACGGTTTGGTGGCGTTTCGCGAGATCCGTCAGGGGTTTGTAAGGACTCTCCCCGACGTCCCCACTTCGTAAGATTCTGACGCTCTGACCAGGGTTAACTTGCCGTTATGACGGATGTTGTGTTGCCCTGCCTCAACGAGGCCGCGGCGCTGCCGTGGCTGCTCGAGCGGATGCCGGACGGTTACCGCGCGGTGCTGGCCGACAACGGCTCGACCGACGGTTCGCCCGAGGTGGCCCGGCAATGGGGCGCGGTGGTCGTCGACGTCCCGCAGCGCGGCTACGGCGCCGCCGTGCACGCCGGCCTGCTCGCGTCCGACCCGGACGACGGGGTCGTGTGCGTGATGGACGCCGACGGCTCGTTCGACCCGGCGCAGCTTCCCCGGCTGGCCGACCCGGTGCGCGCCGGCGACGCCGATCTCGCCTGCGGCCGCCGCCGGCCCACCTCGGCCGGGGCCTGGCCCGTGCACGCCCGGCTGGGCAACGCGGTGCTGGCCCGCCGGATCCGCCGCGACACCGGGCTGTCCGTGCACGACATCGCCCCGATGCGCGCCGCCCGCCGCGACCAGCTGCTCGCCCTCGACCTGCGCGACCGGCGCTGCGGCTATCCGCTGGAGTTGCTGCTCGGCGCCGCCCACGCGGGATGGCGGGTGCGGGAGACCGACGTGAGCTATCACCCGAGAGCGGCGGGCACGAAATCGAAGGTCACCGGCACCGTACGCGGCACGATGCACGCGATCCGCGACATGCGGGCGGTGCTGGCCCGATGATCCAGCTGCTCGTGCTGGCCAAGGCGCCGGTGCCCGGACGGGTGAAGACCCGCCTCTGCCCACCCTGCACTTTCGAGGAAGCCGCAGCGATCGCCGCGGCCGCCCTCGCTGACACTTTGGACGTCGCCCGCCAGGTCTCCGCCGTGCGGCACACGCTGGTGCTCGACGGCGATCACCCCCTCCCGCCCGGCTGGGCTCATACGCCCCAGCGCGGCGACGGACTGGGGGAGCGGTTGGCGTACGCCTTCGCCGACACCGCCCTCCCCGGCGTGCCGTCGCTGCTGATCGGCATGGACACACCCCAGCTGACCCCCGAGCTGCTGAGCGCGGCCGCAACCGCGCTGTTGCGTGACGGATCGGTCCTGGGCCCGTCCGAGGACGGCGGCTGGTGGGCCCTGGGCCTGACCGACCCGGACGACGCCCGCGTCCTGCCGTCGGTCCCGATGTCAACCGCAACCACCGGCGCCCGCACGCTGGCGGCACTGCACACCATGGGAGTACGCCCCACGCTCCTGCCCCACCTGCGCGACGTGGACACCATCGCCGACGCCATCGAAGCCGCAGCCGCCTGCCCGCCCGGGAGTCGCTTCGTGGCCGCGGTCGCCCGCCACCTTCCCGCTTCGGTCGGAGCAGCGTGACGGCGTCCACGATCGTCTGCCCGCCGGGCGAGCAGGCCGCCCTCGACCTCTATGACCATGCCCTGACACGGGCCATGACCGGTGCGGACGCCTCGCTGGTGATGCGCCGCGGGGACGGCCGTGAGTACCGGGTCGACGCGGCCGGCTGGTGCCGGACCCGCCTGCCCGGGGACGCCGGGATCCTCGATCGGTGCACCGGCCCGACCCTCGACGTCGGCTGCGGGCCGGGACGCCTCGTCGGCGCCCTGCTGGTCCGCGGCCAGGCGGCGCTGGGCATCGACGTCAGCGCCGCCGCCGTGCGGCTGACCCGGGCCCGGGGCGCGGTGGCCCTGCGCCGCGACGTCTTCGGGCCGGTCCCCGGCGAGGGCCGATGGGAGCACCTGCTGCTCGCCGACGGCAACCTCGGCATCGGCGGCGACCCGGCCGCCCTGTTGCGGCGCTGCCATGCCCTGCTCGCCCCGCACGGCCGGGTGCACGCCGAACTCGAACCGCCCGGCACCGGCAGCTGGTCGGGCGAGGCCGTGCTGCACGCCGGGGACGGCCGCCCGGCGGCGCCGCTGCGCTGGGCGCAGGTGGCCGCCGACGACCTCGCCGCGCCGGCTCGGGAAGCGGGCCTGGACATCCTGACGACCTGGACGGAGGCGAACCGATGGTTCGCGACCCTGACACCCGCGAACGCCTGAGGCGTACTCTGGCCTGGCTGAACGAGCCGCTCCCGGCGCCACCGGAGAAGCTGCGGCTCGGCCCGACACGCCCGGGCGCGTTCCCGTCGTCGTTGCGGTCGAAGCGGCTGACCAGCCAGCTCGGCATCGCGCTGGGCGTCGCGTTCGGGATCTGCTTCGCGACCGGGCTGCTGAGCCACTTCATCCAGCACCCGCCGGGCTGGTTCTGGTGGCCGTCGCGGCCGGTCGGGCTCTACCGCTTCACCCAGGGCCTGCACGTGGCGACCGGCCTGGCCAGCGTGCCGCTGCTCGGGGCCAAGCTCTGGTCGGTCTATCCGCGGCTGTTCACCTGGCCGCCGGTGCGCTCGCTGGTGCACGCGGCCGAGCGGCTGTCGGTGGCCGCCCTGGTCGCCGGGGCCCTCTTCCAGGTGCTCAGCGGAGTCTTCAACGTCGCCCACTGGTACGCGCCGATGCCGTTCTTCTTCACCACCGGCCACTACTGGGTGGCCTGGCTGGTCGCCGGCGCCCTGCTGACCCACATCGGCGTGCAGCTGCCGGTGGTCCGCGAGGCCCTGCGCGGACCCGCGGTGGTCGACGGACGCCGGCGGTTCCTGGTGGCTGTCGGCGCTGCCATCGGAGTCATCACCGTCGCCACGATCGGGCAGACGTTCCGGCCGTTCGCCGCGGTGTCGCTGCTGGCACCGCGCCGTCCGGGCACCGGGCCACAAGGTCTGCCGGTCAACCGGACGGCCGGCGCCGCCGGAGTTCGTGATGCCGCCCTCGACCCCGGCTATCGGCTCACGGTGGCCGGCTTCGGCCGCAGCGTCACCCTGAGCCTGGCCGATCTGGGGGCGTTGCCGCAGCACACGGCGGTGCTGCCGATCTCCTGCGTGGAGGGCTGGAGCTCGACCGGCACGTGGTCCGGGGTGCGTCTGCGGGATCTGATCGCCCTGGTCGACGCCGAACCGGCCGGCTGCGAGGCGCAGGTCGAGTCGTTGCAGGCGGACGGTCGCTACCGGTCCTCGATCGTGGCCGGGCCGCACCTGGCCGACGACTTCACCCTGATCGCGCTGCGGCTGGGCGGCGAGCCGCTGGCCCTCGACCACGGCTTCCCGGCCCGGCTGATCGCCCCCAACCGGCCCGGCGTGCTGCAGACCAAGTGGGTCACCCGGATCGACGTGCGGAGCGCCCGATGAGGCGCGTGCTGATCGTCATCGGGGCGCTCGTCATGGCATACGCGGTCATCGGCTCCTTCGGCGAGCCCGGGCTGAACCTCGTCGGGGTGGCGATCTTCCTGATCGCCGGGCTCGCGCTGCACGACGGGGTGTTCCTGCCGGTGGTGCTGGCGGCCGGGGCGTTGCTCGGCAAGATCGTGCCGTCCGGGTGGCGGGCCACCGTCCGGCTGGTCGCCGTGGTCGATCTGGCCGTGGTCGTGATCGCGCTTCCGCTGCTGCTCGCCTCCGTGCCGGCCGACAATCCCACAATCCTTCCCCGGTCGTACGGCGTGGGTCTGCTCGTGACCTTGGTGGCGGCGACTGTCCTGGTCACGGCGGCCGCACTCGGTCGTAAGGGAATCGAAAGGTGGCGGAGCGGGCCCGGTCGCCGTCCGCGTGGGTAGCCTGCCAACGTGACCCACCAGGTGCTGGTCGTCGACGACGACCCGACTGTGAGCGACGTCGTGCGCCGCTACCTCGAGCAGGACGGCTGCCGGGTCCGTCTGGCTGCCGACGGCCTGGCCGCGCTGGCCGCCGTCGACGCCGAACGCCCCGACCTGGTCGTGCTCGACCTGATGCTGGGCGGGATAGACGGTCTCGAGGTGTGCCGCCGCCTGCGCGCCGGCCAGCCCGGGCTGCCGGTGGTGATGCTGACCGCGCTGGGCGAGGAGAGTGACCGCGTCCTCGGTCTCGAGGTCGGTGCCGACGACTACGTGACCAAGCCGTTCAGCCCTCGTGAGCTGGTGCTCCGGGTGCGGTCGGTGCTGCGCCGCACGGCCCCGCCGGCCCCGCCCGGCCCGGCCCTGCTGCGCGACGGCGACCTGGTCGCCGACACCGGCCGGCGCATCGCCGAACTCGGCGGCCGGCCGCTCGCCCTGACCGTGCGCGAGTTCGACCTGCTCGAGTTCCTGCTGCGCCACCCGGCCCGCGCCTGGTCCCGGGCCGACCTGCTCGACCGGGTCTGGGGCTGGCAGTTCGGCGACCAGTCGACCGTCACCGTGCACGTGCGCCGGCTGCGCGAGAAGATCGAGGCCGATCCGGCCGCGCCGGCCCGGCTGCTCACCGTCTGGGGCGTCGGCTACCGCTACGAACCGGCCGCTCATGCGTGACAACCTGCTCATCGGCCTGTACGCGCTGACTGCGGGCGCGCTCGTCGGCCTGCTCGGCGCGGGTCTGATGCGGCTGCTGCGCGGCCGGTCGATCACGGTGCACATCTGCGCCCTGCTCGCCGTCACCGTGGCCGCGGTGGTCGCGGGCGTGGTCACCGTCGCCCAGGCCATGTTCCTCTCCGGCCACGACCTGCAGGTCGTCCTGGTCACCGTGGGCGCCTCGGCCGTGGTCAGCCTCGCGCTGGGCACCATCTTCGGCCGCCGGCTGGCCCGCGCGGCCGTCTGGGCGGCGCAGGCCCGCGAGCGGGAACGGCGGATGGAGGCCGGCCGCCGTGACCTGGTCGCCTGGGTGTCGCACGACCTGCGGACCCCGCTGGCCGGGCTGCGCGCGATGACCGAGGCGCTGCAGGACGGCGTGGTCGCCGATCCGGCCACGGTCGCCCAGTATCACCGCCGGATAGGGGCCGAGACCGACCGGATGAGCGGGCTGGTCGACGACCTGTTCGAGCTGTCCCGCATCCACGCCGGGGCGCTGCGGCTCAGCCCGGCCGACCTGTCGCTGGCCGACATCGTCTCGGACGCCGTGGCCGCGGTCGCGCCGCTGGCCGGCAGCCGCGACATCCGGGTGGTGGCCTCCCGGGAGAGCTGGCCCGTGGTCACCGCGGGCCCGGCCGAGCTGAATCGGATCCTCAACAACCTGCTGGCCAACTCGCTGCGCTACACGCCGCCGCACGGGGTGATCCACATCGACGCGGGCCGCGACGTGCGCGAGGTCTGGTTCGCGGTCTCGGACAGCTGCGGCGGCATCCCCGAGGACGACCTGCCCCGGGTCTTCGACGTGGCGTTTCGCGGCAGCCGGGCGCGCACCCCGGAGTGCGCCGGGGGTGGCGGGCTCGGCCTGGCCATCGTCCGCGGCCTGGTCGAGGCGCACGGCGGCCGGGTCGGCGCCCGCAACGTCAGTGGTGGCTGCCGGTTCGAGGTCCGGCTGCCGGCATGAGGTGTCCCCGGCCGGGTCCGGCGACGAGACTCGTGGCATGAGCAACGTCCCGATCGCCGACCATGCCCTGCTGTCGGACTGCCACTCGGCCGCGCTGGTCACCACGGCCGGGTCGGTCGACTGGCTGTGCTTCCCGCGTTTCGACAGCCCGTCGGTGTTCGGGCGGCTGCTCGACGACGATGCGGGGCACTGGTCGATCGGCCCCGTCGGCGAGCACCGCTCGGTGCGGCTCTACGTAGCGCGTACGTTGGTCCTGGAAACCGAATTTCGCACCGCGACTGGCGTCGTGAGGGTGACCGACGCCCTGGCCCTGGGTTCCGGAGATCGCGGGCACGCGCTCGGCGCCGGCTCACCCCACCTGCTCATCCGCTCGGTCACCGGGGTCACCGGCCAGGTCGAGATCGAGATCAACTACAAGCCGCGGCCCGAGTACGGCATCCTGACGCCCCTGCTCACGCCCGTCGACGGCGGGATCACCGCTCGCGGCGGGGCCGAGTGGCTGGTGCTCTCCACGCCCGTGCCCCTGGACGTCACGGGGTCGGCCGCCACCGCGCGTCTGATGATCGGCGAAGGCGAGACGCTGACGTTCGCGCTGCACCGCTCGACCCTCGAGCAGGAGCCGGCCCACCTCTGGACCGAGGCCGGCCTGCGGGCGAGGCTGGCCGACACGATCGCGGCCTGGCAGTCGTGGTCCGGCCTGCACCAGAGCTATGACGGGCCGTGGCGTGACCTCGTGCAGCACAGCGGCCGCGTGCTGCAGGCACTCACCTTCCGGCCCAGCGGGGCGATCGTCGCGGCGGCCACCACCTCGCTGCCGGAGCGGGTGGGCGGCGAGCGCAACTGGGACTACCGCTATTCGTGGGTGCGCGACGCCAGCTTCACGATGGAGGCGCTGTGGGTCGCCGCGTGCCCCGACGAGGCCGGCGACTTCTTCGCGTTCATGACCACGGCCGCGGCCGGCGCGATCGAGCCCTTGCAGATCATGTTCGGCGTCGGCGGGGAGCACGACCTCACCGAGCGCGTCCTGCCGCACCTGCGCGGCTGGCGGGAAAGCCGCCCGGTCCGCATCGGCAACGGCGCCTGGACCCAGCAACAGATCGACGTGTACGGGGAACTGCTCGCGGCCGCCCACCGGCTGTCCGGGCAGATCACGGCCATGGATCCGGAGGTCCGAGCGTTCCTGATCGCGCTGGCCGACGCCGCCGTGACCCGGTGGCGCTCACCGGACCAGGGCATCTGGGAGATCCGTGGCGAGCCCCGGCACTTCGTCTACTCGAAGGTGATGTGCTGGGTCGCCCTGGACCGTGCGGTCCAACTGGCACCCCTGTTGCAGGTCGCTTCGCCGGCCCGGTGGGAGGCCGCACGCGACGAGATCCGCGCGGCCGTTCTGCGGGACGGCTTCGACGCTGCGGCCGGGGTGTTCACCCAGTCCTTCGGTTCGCCCGACCTGGACGCTTCCCTGCTGATGTTGCCGATCGTCGGGTTCCTGCCCGCCGGCGACCCGCGGATGCTCGCCACCATCGAGGCGATCGCCGCTCAGCTCACCGACGAGCGGGGGCTGGTCTACCGCTATCGCGCCGACGACGGCCTGGCCGGCGGCGAGGGCACGTTCCTGCTCTGCACCTTCTGGCTGGCCCAGGCCCTGGCGCTGGCCGGGCAGGCCGGCCGCGCCCGGGAGGTCTTCGAACGGGCCGCGGGCTACGCCAACGATGTCGGCCTGCTCGCCGAGGAGATCGACCCGGCATCGGGGGAGATGCTCGGCAACTTCCCGCAGGCGTTCAGTCACATCGGGCTGGTCAACGCGGCCTGGGCGATCTCGGTCGCCGAGTCCTCCCCGGGGTCCTGAGCCGGGAGGGTGAACCAGAAGACGCTGCCGCCGCCGGGGTTGGGGTCGACGCCGACGCGGCCCTCGTGCCGCTCGACGATGCGGTGCACGATGGCCAGGCCCAGACCCGTACCGGGGAAGTTCTCGCTGCCGCTGACCCGGGTGAAGGCGTCGAACACCGCGGCCCGTTCCCGGTCGGGGATGCCGATCCCGTTGTCGGCCACCTCGCACCGCCAGCGCCCCGCTCCGGCGGCCTGACACCCCACCCGTACGCGAGGCTCCCGATCGGCCGGGGTGTATTTGATGGCGTTGCCGATGAGGTTGTCGAGCACCTGGCGCAGCAGTGTCGGGTCGCCGTTCACCGTCGGCAGGTCCTCGACGGTCACGGTGGCCTCCCGCTCGGCCGCCCTGTCCCGGGCGATCTCCTCGGCCACCCGCTGCAGGTCGACCGGGACGCTGGCCATCGGCCGGTTCTCGGCGGTGGCGTAGTCGAGCAGGTCGTCGATCAGCACCGACATGTGCCCGGCCCCGGTGCGCAGCCGGGCCAGGAAGTCCCGCTGCATGCTGTCGAGCTGGTCGTACGCCTCCTCGTGCAGGAAGTCGGCGTAGCCCATGATCCGGGCCAGCGGGCTGCGCAGGTCGTGCGCGACCACCCCGGCGAAGCCCACGAGTTCCCGTTCGCGGGCCCGCAGCCGGTGCTCGACCGCCTCCCGGTGCGCGATGTCGTCACGCAGCGCGGCCGTGGCCACGGCGACCCGGCGCAGGGCCCGGTCGCGCGAGTTCAGCACGCTCGCGGTGAGCGCGAGCAGCAGGGCCGTGAGCACCGCCCCGATCAGCCAGGCGACCTTGTCGAGCCCTTGGTCGGTGCCGGCCAGCAGCTGCGTGGTCGCCGCGACCCGCAGATACCAGCTGCGCTGGGCCACCGTGACGGACGTGTCGACCGGCCCGACGGCGGGGTCGAGGGCGACCTCGGGTGTCCAGTAGGCCACCGGCAGCGGCTCGCCCGAGGTGTCGTCGAGCAGGGTGACCGCCACCGCGTCCCCGGCCGATCCGGCGACGACCTCGCTCAGGAAATCCCCGCCGCGGACGCCGAGCATCAACCAGCCCCGGAACCGTCCCGCGTCGGCCGCGCCCGGCGAGGTCGAATAGACCGGGGCGACGAAGACGAACGACAACTGCCGCTCGGCCAGTGGCCGATCAGAATCCTTGAGCAGACGGTACGTACGGCTCACGGTCACCCGATGGCCCTGCTCGGCCAGGTCCATCGCCTCGACCGCCTGCCGGGACGCCGACACGTCCAGCCCCGCCGACGATCCGGTCCGGTCGAGGTCGACGTTCTGCACGACGAACCGGTGCGGGCCGCCGCCCGTCGGCCGCAGCACGAGCTGGCTGTCGCCGTGCCGGCGCCACTCGGCCTGCACCGCCGCGACCTGGTTCACCGGTGTCTGCACGACGAGCGAGAGCCCGGTGCCGCCGGGCAGCCGCCGCCGGTTCACCCCCGCCGTGATCGCGGTGAACTCGGCCGCCTCCAGCTGCGACTGGGCCCCGATCGCGGCCGCGAGGTCGGCCATCGAGGTCGCATACCGGCCCACCTCGGCCGAGATCGCCTGCGAGACCGCCGCCGTCCGTTCGTGCAGAGCGCGCGTGACCCGGTCTTCTTCGGCATGACGCAGCGCCCCGGCGGCCAGGGCGGTGCCGGCCATCCCGGTGACGGCGACCAGCACGAGCGCCAGCACCGACCGGCGCGCCCTGACCCACCGGCTGCTGTCTCCGGCACCTGGGGTCACCCTCGCGACGCTACGCTCGACGGCCCCGCCGGTAGGCCCGTTCCCGCTGCTGAGGGGCCGTTCGGACATCGCACGGCCCCGACCATGTCAGATCTTGGGGAACGGCCGGTCAACCCGCGGCGAGCCGAATACGATCTCGGGTAATGCTGACGAGGCCGAGGGGGCTCAGATGCTTCGAACGTCCGCGGGAAACCAAAGGCAGTACCTGATCAGCGCCGGCCTGACGGTGCTGGTCCTGACCGTCGTCTACGCGGCGATCGCGAACCTGGGACGAACGTACGTACACAGCATCACGGCCTCGGACGCCTTCTACGTCACAGCGTCCCTCGCGGCGGGCGGCGTGCTGCTTGCCGTGGTGGTCCGGCTGGCCTCGGGCTACGACGCCATGTTCCGCGAGTGGACCAACCGTTCCCTGGTCGGCGCCCTCCTGCTGACCCCGGCGGCGCTGTTGCTGACGCGCGCTTTCCTGGCCGAGAACTGGAACGTCGCCAACTGCGGAACCCTCCTGCACCGGTTCCGCCCGGCCGAGGCCAACCTGGCCGGCTTCCGCGCGGCCTGCGACACGGCCGCCACCACCCGGCTGATCCTCCTGGTCATCTGGGCCGTCCTCGCCTGCGCAGCCGCCGTCGGCTACGGCCTGCGACTCCGCGCCCGCCGCAAATTCGACCGGTCGCTGGCCTCCGCCCAGCAGTGAGCATGACGATCAGATGACCGGATACGCGTCCTCGATACGCTCCACGCGCAGATAGCCGAGAAACTGCTCCCTGTCCCCGGCCGGCAGATCAGCGAACGCCGCGTACGCCGTCTCCCGCGCCCGCGGCGAACCCGCCGCGAGCAGCCCGGTGATGGCCGCCCAGGCCAACGACACATACCCGTGAAGCCGGTCGCCAGCGGGTCGCGGGTCAGACCGGGGCCGGGTGGTCGTCGTTGGCTGATTCCTTGAGGAGGGCGTCGAGGGTCTGGCGGGCGGCGGGGAGGGAGCCTCTCAGGCTGACCGTTCGCAACTCGCGGCCGAGCGTGCGGGCCACGTCGCGTACCCGCCGGTCCTGGCCGTTCTCGCCGGCGGTGAGCGCGCTTTCGATGCGGGTCCACAAATGCCAGTTGTCGTCGTCGAGGAGGGTGCGGGCGGCGCGGTCGAGGGCGAAGCACGTGATGTCGACGGCGGCCTCCTCGCCGAGCTCAGCGACCCACGTCAGCTCCTCGGGGTCGGGCTTCAGCGACGGCGACTCGTGCAGGAGGACGGCGTAGAGCATGGCCAGGACCGTCCGGCGGTGGCTGGGGGCCAGGGGGAAACGGGCCGTCAGGTGGGCGGCGCGGCCCAGGGGAAGATCCACTGCCTCGCGGGTGTCGCGGACCCGGGCGTGGAACGGGCGGTGTTCGCGTTGCGCGAACACGGTGGGGCGCTGGTCGGTCGCCAGCAGGCGGGCGGCGACCGAGTAGGCCACTCCCAGCTGGGCCGCGAGGGTGCGGATGGCCCGGCGGCGGGCTCGGTCGGGTACGGGGTGGCGTCGCTTCGTTCCGGTCATCGCTGTCCTCCCTGCGGCCATCGTAGGGCCAGCCGTTGTATGTTGAGGGGGCAGCGCGCCTGCACGAGCGTCAGCGAGGCCCCCCACGCGGGCCACGCGTTCACGCCAAGAGGCTTCGACTCAGCGCATCTCACCCACACGCGATGACACGCGTCTATCGGTGGGGTGCGTGGGGCCTCGCCGCGAGGACGTGAGTGTCGTGTTCGAGCGATTCACCGACCGGGCCCGCCGAGTGGTGGTGCTGGCTCAAGACGAAGCCCGCCTGCTCAACCACCATTACATCGGTACGGAACACCTTCTGCTCGGCCTGGTCCACGAGGGCGACGGCATCGCCGGCCGGGCGCTGCAAAGCCTCGGCGTCACTCTCGAGGGTGTCCGCCTGAAGCTGGAGACCAGGGACGACCGTGCCCCGGGCGGGCACATCCCGTTCACGCCCCGGGCCAAGAAGGTGCTCGAATTGGCGCTGCGGGAAGCGCTGCAGCTCGGGCACAACTACATCGGCACCGAGCACATTCTTCTCGGGCTGATCCGCGAAGGGGAGGGCACCGGCATCCGGGTCCTCGGAGCCGATCCCCAGCGCGTACGGGCTCAGGTGATCGATCTTCTCTCGGATGACGAGGAGCCGGCGCCCGCCAAAGCTCTCGCTTCCACGCTGCTCGACCAATACGGCGAAAACCTCACGCAGCGGGCCCGGGACAGAAAGCTCGACCCGGTGATCGGGCGCGAACGCGAGATCGAACGCATCATGGTCGTGCTTTCCTGCCGCATGAAGAACAACCCGATCCTGCTCGGCGAGCCCGGCGTCGGCAAAACCGCGGCGGTCGACGGCTTGTGTCACCGGATCGTGCAGGGCACCGTGCCCGAGTCGTTGCGGTCCAAGCAGGTCTACACGCTCGACGTCAGTTCGCTGGTGGCCGGCTCGCGCTATCGCGGCGATTTCGAGGAGCGCCTCAAGAAGGTCGTGAAGGAGTGCCGCACCCGCGGCGACATCATTCTCTTCATCGACGAGATCCACATCCTGGTCGGCGCCGGCGCGGCCGAGGGCGCGATCGACGCGGCCAGCATTCTCAAGCCGATGCTGGCCCGGGGCGAACTGCAGACGATCGGCGCCACGACCACCACCGAATACCGCAAATACTTCGAGAAGGACGCGGCGCTGGCCCGGCGCTTCCAGCCGGTGCAGATCGACGAGCCGACGTACGCCCAGGCCATCGAGATTTTGAAAGGTCTACGCGACCGGTACGAGGAGCATCACAAAGTCTCGTACAGCGATGCCGCCCTGACCGCCGCGGTGACCCTGGCCGATCGCTATGTCGCCGATCGTTTTCTGCCCGACAAGGCCATCGACCTGATCGACGAGGCCGGTGCGCGGACGCACATCCAGCGGCTCACCGGGCTGACCCAACTGCGGCGGGACAAGGAGGCGGCGATCGACGCCCAGAATTTCGAACTCGCCGCCCAGCTCCGCGACCAGGAAAAACGGACGGTACTGCAGGTCGACGAGGAGCAGATCGCCGAGGTGCTGGCCAACTGGACGGGCATTCCGGTCTTCAAGCTGACCGAGGAGGAGTCGGCGCGGCTGCTGCGCATGGAGGACGAGGTGCACAAACGCGTCATCGGCCAGGACGAGGCGGTCCGCGCGGTGGCGAAGGCCATTCGGCGTACGCGGGCGGGGTTGAAGGATCCGAAAAGGCCCTCGGGCTCGTTCATTTTCGCCGGCCCGTCCGGAGTGGGAAAGACCTCGCTGGCCAAGGCCCTGGCCGAGTTCCTCTTCGGATCGGAGGATGCGCTCATCCAGTTCGACATGTCGGAGTTCCACGACCACGCCACCGTGTCGAGATTGGTCGGGGCGCCGCCCGGATACGTGGGTTATGACGAGGGCGGCCAGCTGACCGAGAAGGTGCGCCGCAAGCCGTTCTCGGTGGTCCTTTTCGACGAGATCGAGAAGGCGCACCCGGACGTCTTCAACACTCTGCTGCAGATTCTCGAGGACGGCCGGCTCACCGACGGTCAGGGCCGGATCGTCGACTTCAAGAACACCGTCATCATCATGACGACCAATCTCGGCAGCCGCGCCCTGGCCGGGCGGGTCTCACTGGGCTTCCAGTCCTCCGACGGGGAGGACGCCACTTATGACCGGATGAAGCGCCAGGTCGGCGATGCGCTCAAGGAGCATTTCCGCCCCGAGTTCCTCAACCGCATCGACGACACGATCGTCTTCCCGCCATTGACCCAGAACGAGGTGCGGCAGATCGTCGACGTCTTGATGGCCCGCATCGAGGTCCAGCTGCGCAGCAAGGACATCGCGATCGAGTTGACCCCACGGGCCCGCGACTATCTGGCCCGCAAGGGCTTCGACCCGTCCATGGGCGCCCGCCCGCTGCGCCGCACCATCCAGCGCGAGGTCGAGGACGCCCTGGCCGAGAAGATCCTCTTCAACGAGCTACGCCCCGGCCAGCACCTGGTCGTCGACTGCGAGGAAGGCCACCTTGTGTTCGGGGCCGGATCGGAGATGTCGCCCCTATAGCATCGGGGCATGTCACACCAGGTCGCGCTCGCCCTGGGGTCCGGGGGCGCCCGGGGGTACGCGCACATCGGCGTCCTCCAGGTGCTGGAGGAACGTGGCTTCGACGTCTGTGCGGTGGCCGGCTCGTCGATGGGCGCCCTGGTCGGCGGCGTCATGGCCGCGGGACGGCTGAAAGCGTTCACGGACTGGGCGGTCGCTCTCAAAAGACAGGACGTGCTGCGCCTGCTCGACCCGAAATGGGCCGCCGCCGGGGCGGTGGGGGCCGACCGGCTGATCAACCACCTGGGCGACTTCCTGACCGACGTCGAGATCGAAAACCTGCCGATCCCGTTCACGGCCGTCGCCACCGACCTGGTCTCCCGCCGTGAGGTGTGGTTCCAGAAGGGCTCGCTGCGCTCGGCGATCCGGGCCTCGATCGCCATCCCCGGCGTGATCACCCCGGTCGTCGTCAACGGCCGCGTGCTGGCCGACGGCGGCCTGCTCAACCCGGTCCCGATCGAGCCGACCGCCGCCTCCGGCGCCGACCTGACAGTCGCGGTGAGCTTGCAGGCGCCGCGGCCGCCGCACGAGCCCGCCAGCCCCGTGCGCGCGGCCGCGGCCCCCTCGTGGGCGCGGCTGCGTCAGGTGTTCCACAGCCGGAGCGCCCAGGCCACGCCGACCTCCCCGCCGCCCGATGACCTGCGCATCAGCGACGTCCTGGGCCTTTCGCTGGACGCGATGCAGGATCTGATCGCCCGCTACCGCATGGCCGGCCTGCCACCCGACATCCACATCACGGTCCCGGTCAGCGCCAGCGGCATCATGGATTTCCACCGCGCCGCCGACCTGATCGCCGTCGGCCGGGCGCTGACCGAGAAGGCCCTGGACGAAGCCGGCTACTGAGCCAGCCGCTGCCGAGCCACCCGTGCCGGGACGGCGGGGAGTAGCGCCGGGGCTGGAGTGACGGCTGTTTTGCCTGGCTGGAGTGGGCTTCGGGGAATGTCGCGTTCGGGCTGATAAGAGCGCGGGGTGCCGTACCTTCGAGATGAGGCGGGCGTCTCCCGTTCGCCACTGACTCTCTCTGACCTACTTTTCGGCGCGGACAGGCTGCCGGGTGCGAAACGGCCCCGAGAGCTTTCCGATACGCCTGACTCTCGAATATCTCGCTTTCCTCATTTGGCATGTCTCGCGTCCGGGCGTAGGGGTCCCGGCGCTATTTCGGCGTGCCGTTTGCAAGACCGCCCGCCCACCGACGGGCGTTGTTACCAGCACTGAGGAGCACTTCGTGTTTGGAAAAAAGCTCGTACGGCAGATGATTTCGCGTAGTGCCGAGAACGGCCAGGATCGTCGCCGCTTTCTGCAGAGTGCCGGCGCGCTCGGGCTCGGCGTGGTCGGGGCCAGCACGATCGGCGGCGCCGCGACGGCCTATGCGGCTGAAGCGGTCGAGGCCGAGGCGGTCAGCGACGGCGCCGTGCTCAACTTCGCGCTCAACCTGGAATACCTCGAGGGCGAGTTCTATTCGTACGCCGTCCACGGGTATGGCCTGGCCGACGGTCTGACCACCGGCACCGGCAAGCGGGGCGGTGTCATCGGCGGCAAGAAGGTGCCGTTCAAGACTCCGCGCATCAAGCAGTACGCGGCGGAGATCGCGGCCGACGAGCTGGCCCACGTCCGGTTCCTGCGGGGCGCGCTCGGCTCGGCGGCTGTCTCGCGGCCGGCCATCAACATCCGGGACAGCTTCACCGCGGCCGCCCGGGCGGCCAAGCTGATCGGGGCGCACGACGTCTTCGACCCGTACGCCAACGAGAACAACTTCCTGCTGGCCGCGTTCCTGTTCGAGGACGTCGGCGTGACCGCCTACAAGGGCGCCGCCCCGCTGATCACCAACAAGGGCTACCTCGAGGCCGCCGCCGGCATCCTCGCGGTCGAGGCCTACCACGCGTCGACGATCCGCACCTCGCTCTTCGAGAAGGGTCTGGCCGCGCAGGTCGCGAAGCTCTCCGGCGCCCGCAACATCCTCGACGGCTACGGCGACGAGGACCAGGGCATCGTCCGGAACTACAGCGCCAACATCGACCCGACCGACAAGAACGGCATCGCGTTCAGCCGCTCGTACGACCGGGTGCTGAACATCGTCTACCTCAACCCGAACAAGGTCACCAAGGGCGGCTTCTACCCGTCCGGGGTCAACGGGGACCTGAACACCAGCTCCTGAGCAGACGCGCCGTCTGGGCCTGCCCCTCGGGGCGGGCCCAGAAGCCTGACAAGAAAGACACGACGACGAGATGGCCCAGACGCCGTACGCCGTACCTCTGCTGATCAAACCGGCCACCCGGCTGCGGGCGGCCACCACGCTCGGCCCGGCGTTCGTCGCGGCCATCGCGTACGTCGACCCGGGCAACTTCGCCACCAACTTCGCCGGTGGCGCCAGCTTCGGCTACAAGCTGGTCTGGGTCGTCGTCCTGGCCAACCTGGTCGCGATGCCCATCCAGTTCATGTCGGCCAAGCTCGGGGTGGCCACCGGCCGCAGCCTCCCGCAGGTCTTCCGGGACACGTTCCCGGGCACCCGTTCGTGGGTGATGTGGGGGCAGGCCGAGATCGTCGCCATGGCCACCGACCTGGCCGAGTTCGTCGGCGCCGCGATCGGGCTCAACCTGCTGTTCGGCATGCCGATGCCGCTCTCGGCCGCGGTCACCGCCGTCCTCGCCTTCGCCCTGCTTTCGTTGCAGCGCCGCGGCTACCGGCCGTTCGAGCTGGCGATCGGCGGCCTGCTCGCGCTGATCTGCGCCGGCTTCTTCTATCTGGCCCTGCGGGTGCCGCCGTCGGCCTCGGGCAGCCTCAACGGCCTGCTGCCCAGCATCAACGGCGACGACATGCTGCTGCTCGCGGTCGGCATCATCGGCGCGACCGTCATGCCGCACGCCATCTACCTGCACTCGGGCCTGATGTGCGGGCGCGCGATCGGCCGCTCGGCCGGCGAGAAGCGGCAGCTGCTCAAGTTCGAGCGGGCCGACATCGCGATCGCCATGACCCTGGCCGGCCTGGTCAACCTCAGCATGCTGGCCATCGCGGCCAAGTTGTTCCACGACGGCGGCAGCGGGCCCGCCATCACCCTGGACGGTGTGCACAGCGGCCTCGGCAACCTGGTCGGTGGAGGCGCCGCGCTGGCCTTCGCGGCGGCGCTGCTGGCCTCCGGCATCGCGTCGTCCAGCGTCGGCACGGCGGCCGGCCAGATGGTGATGGACGGCTTCATCCGCCGCCGGATCCCGCTCACCCTGCGCCGCCTGGTCACCATGGCGCCCGCGCTGGCCCTGCTCTGCTCGGGCGTCGACCCCACCCAGGCGCTGGTGATGAGCCAGGTCGTGCTCTCCTTCGGCATCCCGTTCGCGCTGGTCGCCCTGCTGGTGCTGACCAGCCGGCGCAGCCTGATGGGCGAGCACGTCAACGGCCGCCTCACGATCGCCTTCATGTCGGTCGTGGTGGTCGTCCTGAGTGGACTGAACCTGTTGCTTCTGGGCCAGCAGTTCCTCTGACGGGTCGCGTGTCGTAGGGCAAGTTTTCTCGGATGATCGGCGGCTGGGAGCGGAGCGAAGGACGACAGCCGTCGGCTGAGTGGGCACCTACGGTCTGTTGGTGGCGATTCCGTTCGAGTTGTGGGGGCAGCGTGGCTACCCGCACGCCGGGGTGGTCGGGGAGTCGCAGTATGCGGGGGCGATCCGGTCGCTGTTCGGGGAGAATTTTCAGCGGGACGGGACGGAGCTCGAGGTTCCGGCGGTGCTGACTCCCGAGGCGGGCAACCGGCACGATCGCCACGCCGTCGGGGTGCGGATCGCGGGGCAGCTCGTCGGGCATCTGCCGCGGGAGCAGGCGGCGCGATATTCGCCGGTGCTCACCCAGCTGACCGTTCGCGGGTGGGCGCCGCAGGTCACCGCGAGGGTGTGGGGCGCCGAGTGGGACGGGTTCCGCGGCTCCGTGCGGCTCGATCTGGCCGAACCGCACCTGCTCACGCCGGCCAACCTGCCGCCGGAGGGCGAGCACCGGCTGCTGCCGCCGGGCCACGCCATCCCGGTCACGGGGCACGAGAAGCACCTCGCGGAACTGGCCCCGTTCCTGCGGCCGGAGGGGGAGTGCTGGGTCCACGTGACCCTGCACGAAGCGCACACCCTGGTCGAGGTCCGCCTCGACGGCGCCCGGGTGGGTCAGCTCAGCCCGCAGATGAGCGGCCCGACCGGTACGAGCTGACCCGCACGATCGACCCGGCGCACTTCTACCCGACACTGGACGATGCGGTCGCAGCATTCGAGGCAGAGCGGGGGGACGCGCGATGAAGGCGCTCTACGAGATCGACACCTGGCCGTGGCTGGACGGGCTCGGCACGCGCCTGGGCCGGAAGGTCACGCTGGGCGACGTCCCGGGAGAGATCTGGGACGAGATCGGGACAGCCGCTGTTGACACCGTCTGGCTGATGGGGGTGTGGGAGCGCAGCCCGGCCGGTCTCGCCGTGGCCCGGGCCGACGAGGGCCTGCAGCGGGAGTTCCGCGCCGCGCTGCCCGACCTGCGCCCCGAGGACGTCGTCGGATCGCCCTACTGCGTCCGCCGCTACGAGGTCGACGAGCACCTCGGCGGCCGGGCCGGGCTGGCCGCGACCCGCGCCGAGCTGAAGAAGCGCGGGCTGGGCTTGGTCCTCGACTACGTGCCCAACCACGTCGCCCCCGACCACCCGGCGGTCACCGAGCACCTGGAGTGGTTCATCACCGGCACCCCGGCCGACCTGGCCGCCGACCCCGGCGCCTGGTTCACCGCGGGCGACACGATCATCGCCCGCGGCCGGGACCCGTACTTCCCGCCCTGGCCCGATGTCGCCCAGCTCAACGCGTTCGACCCGGGCCTGCGCGACGCCGCCCTCCAGACCCTGCTGGCCATCGCCGAGCAGTGCGACGGCGTGCGCTGCGACATGGCCATGCTCTTCTTCAATGACATCTTCGCCGGCACCTGGGGCCGGTGGGCCGGGCCGACCCCGGCCCGGGAGTTCTGGCCGGAGACGATCGCGAAGCTCCGCGCCGCCCACCCCGGCTTCCGGCTGATCGCCGAGGCCTACTGGGACACCGAGTGGCGGCTCCAGCAGGAGGGCTTCGACCTCTGCTACGACAAGCGGCTCTACGACCGGCTCGCGCACGAGGACGCCGAAGCCGTCCGCCAGCACCTGACGGCGGGCCGGGACTTCCAGGACAGGCTGATCCGCTTCATCGAGAACCACGACGAGCCGCGCGCGGCCTCCGCCCTGCCGGGGGCGCGGGGGCGGGCCGCGGCGGTGGCGATCGCGACGCTGCCCGGCGCCACGCTCTGGCACGACGGGCAGTTCGAGGGCCGGCGTACGAAATTGCCGGTCTTCCTCGGCCGCAGCCCGGTCGAGCCGGTCGACGAGGAGCTGCGCGCGTTCTACCGGAAGCTGCCGGTGCTCAAGACGGGGGAGTGGCGGCTGCTCGACTGCCCGGGCTGGCCCGACAACCCGAGCCACCACAACGTGCTCGCCTGGTCGTGGGACGACCACCACCTCGTCGTGATCAACTTCGGCGACCATCAAGCCCAGGCCCGCGTACGCCTGCCCTGGCCGCCCGCGCCCAGGCGGATGACCGACCTGCTCGACGGCCGCGTGTTCGATCGCGACGGCGCCGAGCTCTTCGTCGACCTGCCCGCCTGGGGGTTCCACGTGCTCGAGGTGAAGCCCCGATGACGACGCGCATCGCCCGCGCCCTCGACCAGGCCGCCGCGGCCGGGCTCGACGGGCTGCTCGTCACCCCCGGCCCCGACATGGTCTACCTGATCGGGCACCGGCCGCCGGCCGACACCGAGCGGCTCACGATGCTGGTGCTCCGGGCCGGCCACGAGCCGCGGCTGATCGTGCCCACGCTGGAACGCCCGGCCGACATGCCGCACGCCGCCGTCCTCGACTGGCGCGACGGCGACGACCCGTACGCGCTGGTCGCCGGTCTGCTCGACCCGCGCGGCCGCTATGCCATCTCGGACACGGCCTGGGCCCTGCACCTGCTCGGCCTGCAGCAGGCGGCTCCCGCGACCGGCTACACGTCGGTGACGCAGTCGCTGCCGATGCTGCGCGCGGTCAAGGACGAGGCCGAGGTGGTGCTGCTCGCCGCGGCCGGAGCCGCCGCCGACGCGGTCTACGAGCAGATCCTGCGCGTACGCTTCGCCGGCCGCACCGAGCTCGAGCTGGGCGCCGAGCTGGCCCGTCTGCTGCGCGAGCACGGGCACCAGCAGGTCGACTTCACGATCGTGGCCGCCGGGCCGAACGGCGCCGACCCGCACCACGAGATCGGCGACCGGGTCATCCGCGAGGGCGACATGGTGGTGCTCGACTTCGGGGGCCTCAAGGACGGGTACGGCTCGGACACGTCGCGTACGGTGCACGTCGGTCCCGTGGGTGAGCAGGAGCGGGAGGTCTTCGACGTGGTGCGCGCCGCCCAGCAGGCCGCCTTCGAGGCCGTCCGCCCCGGCGTGGCCTGCCAGGAGATCGACCGGGTGGCCCGATCGCTCATCGAGGACGCCGGCTACGGCGAGTTCTTCCTGCACCGCACCGGCCACGGCATCGGCTTGACCACGCACGAGCCGCCCTATCTGGTCCGCGGCGAGGAGCTTCCGCTGGTGCCCGGCATGTGCTTCTCGATCGAACCCGGCATCTACCTGCCCGGCCGCTTCGGCGTCCGGATCGAGGACATCGTCACCGTCACCGCCCGAGGTGGCCGCCGGCTGAACAATTCGGATCACGGCCTGACGCCAGTCGGTTGACGGATCCCCGAGTGGCGCCGGAGGGGCAGGCTGTGAGGGACAGCTGTCAGCGACACCTGGGGGAAGCAACCATGAAACCGACGATCGTTCTCGTGCACGGCGCCTTTGCCGAGTCGGCCAGCTGGGACGGCGTGATCAAGCTGCTGCTGGCCGACGGCTTTCCGGCCGTGGCGGCGGCCAACCCGCTGCGCTCGGTCAGCGGCGACGCCGACTACGTACGGGCCGTGCTGAGCGGCATCCAGGGCGACATCGTGCTGGTCGGCCACTCGTACGGCGGCATGGTGATCTCGAACGCCGCCGTGGGCAACCCGGCCGTGAAGGCGCTCGTCTACGTCGGAGCCTTCGCCCCGGACGCGGGGGAGAGCGCCATCGAATTGTCCGGGAAGTTCCCGGGAAGCTCGCTGGGCGACACGCTCAAGCCGGTCAAGCTGGCCGACGGCAGCACCGACCTCTCCATCCAGCAGGACAAGTACCACCACCAGTTCGCGGCCGACTCCGCGGCCGAGGACGCGGCCGTCTGGGCGGTCACCCAGCGCCCGATCACCGACGCCGCGCTCGGCGAGCCGGCCGTCGAGCCGGCCTGGAAGACGATCCCGTCCTGGTTCCTGTTCGGCCGCGACGACCTCAACATCCCGGCCGCCGCGCACCGCTTCATGGCCGAACGGGCCGGCTCGCGCCGCACGGTCGAACTGGCCGGCGGCTCGCACACCGTGGCCATCCCCGAGGCGGCCGCCCTGGTCGACCTGATCCGCGAGGCCGCCGGCGCCTGACCGGCACCGGTCCGCCGCCCCGGCACCGAGCGAATCGGGTCGGCGGATTGCCCGCCTTGCGGCGTACTGTCGGGGTCATGTCGTCGAGCGTCCGGGACAATGTGGCCGATCCGGAGTTTCACGCCAACCCCCATCCGTCGTACGCGCAGTGGCGGCGGGAGGGGCCGGTTCGTCAGGTGCGGCTGGCCAGTGGCACGACGGCCTGGCTGGTCACCCGGTACGACGAGGCGCGCCAGGCGCTGACCGATCCGCGGCTGTCCAAGGCCGCCGGCGGCGACGGCCCGCTGTCGCGGCACATGCTGGCCGTCGACCCGCCCGACCACACGCGTCTGCGCCGGCTCGTCTCGGCCGCCTTCACGGCCCGGCGGATAGAGGCGTTGCGCCCGCGGATCGCCGAGATCACCGACGAGCTGCTGGACGCGATGGCCGGGCGCGACACGTTCGACCTGATCGACGCGTTCGCGTTCCCGCTGCCGATCCAGGTCATCTGCGAGCTGCTCGGCATCCCGTCCGACGACCGGGACGCGTTCCGGGCCTGGTCCAACGTCATCGTGGGCGGGGTCGCCTATCAGGATCAGTTCCCGGCCGCGGCGACCGCGCTGGTCTCCTACATCCAGGCGCTGCTGGCCGAGCGGCGGGCCCGGCCCGGTGACGACCTGCTGTCCGGCCTGATCGAGGTGCGCGACAGCGAGGACAGGCTGACCGAGGACGAACTGATCTCGATGGTCTTCCTGCTGCTGGTGGCCGGGCACGAGACGACGGTCAACCTGATCGGCAACGGCATGTATCTGCTGCTCACCCAGCGCGAGCGGTGGGAGCAGCTGTGCGCCGACCCCGGCCTGCTGCCGACCGCGATCGAGGAATTCCTGCGGTACGAGGCCCCGGTCGAGACGGCCACGTTCCGGTTCACCACCGAGCCGGTCGAGCTGGGCGGCGCGACGATCCCGGCCCACGCGCTGGTGCTGGTCGGTCTGCTGTCGGCCAACCGGGACGCCGGCCGCTTCCCCGAGGCCGACCTGCTGCGGCTCGACCGCGCCCAGAACCCGCACCTGGCCTTCGGGCACGGCATCCACTACTGCCTGGGCGCGCCGCTGGCCCGGCTCGAGGCGCGGACAGCGTTCGCCGGCCTGACCGCGCGCTTCCCGTCGCTGCGCCTGGCCGTCTCACCGGACGAGCTCGCGTGGCGGCCCGGCCTGCTGTTGCGAGGCCTGTTCACGCTGCCGGTGCGGCTGGGCCCCGCCTGACACCCGGGACGAGCCGTTTGGCAAGCTTCCCGGCGTGGAAGCACTCCGGCTGATCCTGCTCTTCGTTCACCTGGTCGGCTTCGCGCTGCTGCTCGGTGGTGCGATCGCCCAGTTCCTCACCGGCAAGTTCCGGATCAACCCGGCCGTGCTGTGGGGCTCGGTGATCCAGCTGTTGTCGGGTCTCGCGCTGGCCGCGCCCCTGCGCGGGGGTGGCGACGCCGAGCCGAGCCCGATCAAGCTGGGCGTCAAGCTGCTGATCGCCGTTCTGATCTTCGTCATGGTGTTCGTGCCGCGTAAGCGGGAGGCCGTCAACAAGGGCCACTTCATCGGCATCATCGTGCTGACCCTGGCCAACGCGGCCGTTGCCGTCTTCTGGCGCTGACCGGCGCGCTGCACACGCTCCGTGAGCGTCCGGCCTCACGAAGCGTGTGATTGCGGAACGGCAAGAACGGCCGGGCCAGGTGATTCGGGTAACAGGCGGAAACGCATTCCCCCGTCATTGGCCCGCAGTTCCACCCGGCCGTCCGCATTTCCTCCCGGCCGAAATCGGGAGAACGGATGATCCCCGGCAAGCCGAACGAATGGCTCGGCGATTTTGCCGCGACCGGGCGCTGAACATGGCCTTGATTGCCTGGCGGGCACGTTGTTTGCCCGTTTTGAAGGCCGGTGGGCGCCCGGTGGGGGTTGCACGGGGGGCGAATCTGCAGGCAGTGTTGACCTGCGGTGATGCGGAGCAGCCACATAGGGTCCCGCACTCTTGGGGTGCTGTCGACCCCGCTGGCCCTTTACGACTTAAGTGCGCCGAAGATACCGCCAAGGCCCCTTTTTCGACTCTGAAGCCCTAAAAGCGGCATGTACGAATTACCCCATTCGTTTGCCTGGTCGAAACAATGGCAGCCCTAAACGTAAATGGTGGCCGGGCAAGCTCTTACGCAATTCATAGATTCGATGTGTATGGTTCCGATCGCGGGTGATCAACTAGCCCGTTTTCACCCCCGAACAACCGCCGGTGGCGCGTGCCACCCGGCGTGACGTGCGGCTACCGAACGCGTACGTCATGCCCCCGGCCCTTCACCCCCTGGAGCGCCCTGAAATGACCGAGAGCATCGACGCCAGCGTCGTCATCCCCACGCACACCGAGCGCCGATGGGCATCGCTGGTGCGCACGGTGACCTCTGCCCAGGCGCAGACGCTCGCTCCGGCCGAGATCATCGTCGTGGTGGACCACAATCCTGAGCTTTTCGAGCGGGTGAAATCGGAGTTCCCCGGCATCACCGTCCTCGAGAACACGTCCGTCCGCGGCGCCTCGGGCAACCGCAACACCGGCGCCTTCCACTCCCGCTCCGAGCTGATCGCCTTCCTCGACGACGACACCGTCGCCCACCCGACCTGGCTCGCCAACCTGGCCGCGCCGTTCGGCGACCCCACGGTCGTCGGGGCCGGGGGCATGATCGTCCCGGCCTGGGAGCGGACCCGCCCCAGCTGGATGCCCGACGAGCTGCTCTGGACCGTCGGCGTCTCCTACGCCGGCATGCCCACCTCGGTCGCCGAGATCCGCAACGTGTGGTCGGCCAGCATGATGATCCGGCGCGACGCTTTCCTGAAGGTGGGCGGCTTCCGGGTTGGCTTCGGCAAGCTGGGCGACCAGAACCGGCCCGAGGACACCGAACTCTGCCTGCGGATCAGCGCCGAGACCGGCGGCCACTGGATGTACGTGCCCGACTCGGTCATCGAGCACGACGTGCCGCTCGACCGGTCGACGTTCCGCTTCTTCCTGCGCCGCTGCTACGCCGAGGGGCGGGGGAAGGTGCAGATGGCCGGCCTGCTGTCCCGCGACCAGAAGCTCGGCGCCGAACAGGACTATTTGCGCCGCACGTTGCCGCGGGCCGTGGCCAAGAACATCGCGGATGCTTCGCGGGGCCGGGGCGGCTTCCACGCGCTGCGCGCCGCCACGCTGATCGCCGCGGTGGCCGCGGCCGGCTTCGGCGGCGGTGTCGAAACTGTCGCCGGTCGCAGCGCAGCCGAGACCACGGCCGCCACCGCCAAGACCGAGACCGCCAGCCGCTGACCCCCTGACCTGCCCGCGCCTGCTCCCGCCGCTACGGGAGCAGGCGCGAGCTGTTTCCCGAACCCGTGACGCGAAAGCCCGCCTTCCTGGGACATTCCGGGGTGTCGGGACGGCCCGGCGGCCGGGTGAGGAGCCGGAGTTGCAGCTGGCTGTCCCGTGCGCCACGGGAGCCCTCTGTCGCCGTACCGCCGGAGTTTGATCTTCGAAGTTTGATTTTCGGTCGCCGGAACCCCGTCACCGATTGGTCGCGTTCGATTCATCCCGGCTCCCTATCGTCCGGCCATGCGAAAGATCGTCCGCAACCTCCTCGCCGGCACCGGCGTAGCAGCAAGGGCTTCGAGGGTCTGGCCCAGTCACCCGACGGCCGCTACCTCTACTCGCTGCTCGAAGGCACCGTCACCGGTGACACCGCCGGCCAGCTGCGGCTCAACGAGTTCGACGTGCGCGGCGCGCGCTACACCGGCAAGCGCTACACCTACCAGCTCGACAACCCGGACTTCGCCATCGGTGACGCCATCGCCGTCGACCACGACCGCTTCCTGATCATCGAACGTGACAACGGCCAGGGCGCAACCGCGGTCGTCAAGAAGATCTACCTGGCCGACAAGCGCGACCGCAACCGCGACGGCCGGATGGACAAGACCCTCGTGGCCGACCTCATGAACATCGCCAACCCGCGCAAGCTCGGCGGCTTCGGCACCACGTTCACGTTCCCGTTCCCGACCATCGAGGACGTGGTCATCCTCGACGAGCACACCATCGCCGTCCTGAACGACAACAACTTCCCGTTCTCCACCGGCCGGAGCGCCACCGCCGCCGACAACAACGAGTGGATCACCATCACCCTGCCGGAGTCCCTCCACCCCGACAAGCGCCTGATCAAGTAACAACAACGTCAAAGGCTTTGTCAGTACGGGTTCCGAAGGGCTCCCGTGGCGCCCGGGCCGCCGCCTGCAACACCAGCACGCCACCCGGCCACCGGGCAGCCGGGTGGCCAAGCAGGCGCGCGGCCCGTCCGCATCGATCCACAACCGGCGCCGCCAAACCCCTTTCCGTCGCTGCCCGCTGCCGCTACTGCTATGCGCTTCCCGCCCGCACCGTTGCTGCCGCCCGTCAGCCGCCGCCCATCGGCCCGATCACCCGCTGTCAGCCGAACGCCCGTCGGCCCGTCGCCGTTGCTGGCCCCGCGCCGTTGCTACCGCCTGCTGCCGTTGCTCGCGCCTGCACACCCGCCGCGTTGCTCGCGCCCGCAACCACGCGAGGTTGCTGCCGCTGGTTGCCCGTTGTCGTTGCCGTCCGCTGGCGGCTGAAATCACACTGCCCGGCTGACTATTGGCCGTAGGCCTGCCGGGTGCGGTTGGGTCGGGCGCTCGCTTGGCGGGAAGCAGTGGACCGATGCCGCACCCAAGTGTCCACAGTGGAAAGCGGTCGCCTAGAGTGGCTGCCCATGGAAACGTATGAGATGCCCCGGAGGCCTTACCTGTCGGCCGGGTCATACGTGTTCATCATCATGTTCGACGGCCCGCCGATCATCCGCGCCGCTTGGGGCTCGAACCAGTGAGCAGTTGCGAGCGGCCGTAGATGCGCAGCTCACCTCGGCGGCGCCTCCAGCCGGAGGCCTAGCCTCCTAGGATGCGCTCGGCGTAGCGATCGGAAGCGGAGTAATCACTCCGTGTCACGGGCGGCGCTACGCTAGGGAACCGGTCACCGAGCTGTCAACCCGACAAAAAGGGCAGGAGGGCGAGACGCATGGCGGAACGTGCGCCGCGTGCCGATGCGCTGCGCAACCGGTCCCGGGTGCTCGCCGCGGCGGAGGAGGTCTTCGTCGCCCGGGGCACGTCGGTCTCCACCGAAGAGGTGGCCCGCGTCGCCGGCGTCGGCATCGGCACCGTCTTCCGGCACTTCCCGACCAAGGCCGCCCTGGTCGAGGCCGTCTTCCGGGAGAGGTTGCGCCGCTTCGCCGAGGAGGCCGACCAGCTCGTCCAGTCCGACGATCCGGTCGCGGCCTTCTGGACGTTCCTCAACCGCGTGGCCGAGGTCGCGGCCGGCAAGCAGACCTACGCCGACGCCCTCGCCGCGGCCAAGATCCACGACGCGCTCACCCCGGCCCGCGAACAGCTGCCGCGCGCCCTCGGCGAGCTGCTCGCCCGCGCCCAGCAGGTGAACGCCGTCCGCCGCGACGTGACCGTGCCCGAGCTGATCGCCTTGATGATCGCCATGTCCCGGGTGCCCGAGAGGGGCACCGACGGCGCCGCCCTGCGGGCCCGCGTCCTCACGATCATCTTCGACGGCCTTCGCGCCCCCGCCTCGGTCGACTAACGCCTGTTTCGTAGGGCCGCCTGGCCGCACGCCGGAATCACCCGCGGCACGTCTCCCCACGAAACAGGCGTTAGGCTGCCCCGATGGCCCCGCTGACCGTCGCCTGGATCGACCATCACTACGACCGGGAGAACGTGGGCGTCGGCCGCAGCCGGTTCGCCGAGCACGTGTGGGTGCACGCCAAGGAGTTCGACGACTGCTGGGGTGACATCTCGCCGGTCGGGTTCGCCTGCGTGGCCTGGCAGCTGGCCACCGCCCCGCATCTCGACCCGGGTCTGGTGCGTTTCCACCGCCGGGTCCTGTCTGCTGAGTGCGTGCGCAACACGTGGGACGGTTCGCTGACGGTCGAGGCCCGGCTGGTCTCGCCGTGGCCCGCCGCCCTGGCCGAGACCCAGGTCTGGGGTCAGGACAGGGGCTGGCGTGACTGGCCGCAGACGTTCGGCCAGTTCCTCGCCCCGTCGCAGCAAGAGCTGGCCCGCCTCCCGCACGTGCGCTCCACGCTGCTCGTCGACGCGCCGGTGTCCTTCGCCGACCTGCCCAAGCTGCCCGACGGCCCCGGCCCGGAGCTGCCCGAGCTGGCCGAGCACGCCGTCACCGTGCTCGTGCGCGAGCTCAACGACCTGCTCACGCCGATGGTGACCCGCCTCGAGGAGACCCGATGACGAGACTGCTCGCCGCGCTGCACGACCAGGCCGACCAGCCCGACGCCGTACGCGATCCGATCACGACTCTCTCCCGCCACGAGCTGCTCGGCCGCGCCTCCGCCCTGGCCGCCGAGCTGGCCGGCCGCCGCATGATCGCCGTCCGGGCCGAACCCCGGATCGAGACGATCATCGCGATCACGGCCGCCCTGCTGGCCGGCGTCCCGGTCGTGCCCGTCCCGCCTGACGTGGGCGAACTCGAGCGGGCGCACATGCTCGAGGATTCGGGCGCCGAGCTGGTGCTGACCGGCGACGTGGTGGCCGGCCGGCCGGGCGACGTCCCGGCCGAGCCCGACCCGTCGGCGCCCGCTCTGATTCTCTACACCAGCGGCACCACCGGCCCGCCGAAGGGCGTCGTCCTCTCCCGCGCCGCCCTGGCTGCCGACCTGGACGCGCTGGCCGCGGTCTGGCAGTGGACGGCCGACGACACGCTCGTCCATGGCCTCCCGCTCTTCCACGTGCACGGCCTGGTCCTCGGCGTGCTCGGCCCGCTGCGCCTCGGCTCGCGGCTCGTCCACACCGGAAGGCCCACCCCGCAGGCGTACGCGGCCACCCCCGGCACCGTCTATTTCGGAGTGCCCACCGTCTGGTCGCGGGTCTGCGCCGCCCCCGCCGCGGCCCGTGAGCTGCGCCGGGCCCGGCTGCTGGTCAGCGGCAGCGCACCCCTGCCGGTCCCGGTCTTCGACGACCTGGTCGCCCTGACCGGCCAGGCCCCGGTCGAGCGGTACGGCATGACCGAAACCCTGATCACGGTGAGCGCCCGGGCCGACGGCGAGCGCCGCGCCGGTCAGGTCGGCCGGCCCGTGCCCGGCGTCGAGACCCGCCTGGTCAGCGACACCGGCGAACCGCTTCCGCCCGGCGACGCCATCGGCCACCTGCAGGTGCGCGGGGCCACGCTGTTCGACGGCTATCTGCGCGGCGGCCGTCCCGAGCCGGCGACCGGGCCCGGCGGCTGGTACGCCACCGGCGACGTGGCGACGATCGGCGTCGACGGCTGGCACCGGATCGTCGGCCGCGCCTCGACCGACCTGATCAAGACCGGCGGCTACCGGGTCGGCGCGGGCGAGGTCGAGGACGCGTTGCTGCTGCATCCGGCGGTCAGCGAGGCGGCCGTGGTCGGCACCCCGCACCCCGATCTGGGCGAGCAGATCACCGCGTACGTGGTGGCCTCGGAGGTTTCCGCCCCCGACCTGATCGCCTTCGTCGCCGACCGGCTGGCCGCGCACAAGCGGCCCCGCGTCGTCCACCTGGTCGCCGGTCTGCCGCGCAACGCCATGGGCAAGGTCCAGAAGAACGCTCTGCGCTGACCCCCAGCCGGTTCTGGCAGTCGGTCCTCGTCAAGCTGAGCCCCGGCCCGGCGGTAGCCTTCCCCGGGCGGCATCGATGGGGAGGTTTGCGTGAGGGTCTGGCTTCGTCCGCAGTTCTGGCTGCGGGTGCTCATCGTCGGGTCCGGGCTGGTCGGCCTGCTCGTCGGCGACCACCGCATCGTCTATTACACGTGTCAGAGCAACCTGATCACGCTGGGCTACTTCGGTGGCGTTCTCTATTGGATGCTCCGCCGCGGCACCGTCGCTCCGGCCGCGCCCCGGCTGCGCGGAGCGGTCACCCTGTGGATCGTCATCACCGGCCTGATCTCGCACTTCATGCTGCAGCACGGCGTCAATCCGCTGCCCGGTCTGGCCGCCGCCGACCCGGCCGAGCGGCTGACCAACTGGTCGATGTTCCTGGTGCACTACGTCGTGCCGATCCTCGTGCTGACCGACTGGGTCGCGTTCGGCCCGCGCCGGGTCTCACCCTGGCGTGACCTGCCGTTGTGGATCCTGTTCCCGCTCGGCTACGGCGTGACCTCGGTGGCCCGGGCGGTCGCGTTCCCCACCGCGCCGGCCCGCTACCCCTACTTCTTTCTCGACCCCACGACCCACGGGTACGGGTGGGTGGCCGGCCGGTTCGTCTACCTGGCCGTGATCTTCACGGCGCTGGCCGCGGCCCTGCTGGGCATCGACCGCCTCGCCGCCCGCCTCGGTTCCACGGTCGCCCCCCCGGCGACGGGGGAGAGCGACCGCGCCGATTCCGGCCCGGCCGCAGCCGACCACACCCCGCCGGCGGGCCTGGATGCCACCGAGCGCGCCGACGGGAACGAGGACGAGGAGGCGGTCAGCCGCCGATCCGCCCGAACCTGACCTGGTTCCACGACCAGATCTGGCCGAGCTTGACCCGGTCGCCGGGCTTGGGGGCGTGCCACACGCGCCCTCCGCCCGCGTAGACGGCGACGTGGTAGGCGTGGCCGCCCGACACCCAGAACACCAGGTCGCCGGGCCGGGCCGCGGCCTTGGAGATCTTCTTGGCCGCCGTGTACTGGGCCTGCGCCGTGCGCGGCAGCTTGATCCGGACCTTCGCGTAGACGTACCCGGTGAGACCCGAGCAGTCGAAGGCGCTGGGCCCGTGCGCCCCGTACCGGTAGGGCTTGCCCTGCTGGGCGCGGGCCGCCGCGACGATCTGGTTGCCCCGCGCGATCGCGGCGGCGGCAGCGGAGCCGGCCGGTGCGGGCTTGGCCGCTGACGGGGAGAGGGCGGGCGCGGCCTGGGCGGCGCCGGGGCGGAGCATCATGGTGGCCGCGAAGACGACCACCGCCGTGACGAGCAGGAACCTGCGCAGGGTCATGGCGAGAGACAAGGCGATCCTCGGTCCTTCAACCGCCTGCGAGGTTAGCTGTCGGATTAGGCCTGAAGGCGGCCCGTCGCCTGAGCGACTTCACCCCGAGCCGGCGCGACGGCCGGCACTGTGGTTCCCCCGTTCCCGCCCACTGAAGCTCCAACTCGGTGTCAGGTCGGGCCGCCCCTGGTGGGCGGGACTCGGCGTCCCGGGGTGGCCTGGCGGCTCACCACAGCGGCGAGCACGAGAGGACGATCGGCCACGATCCGGGGTTCGCCACGTTTTCGCAGCCGTCCCGCCCGCCACCTGCGTCCCGGATCGGAATCCGCGCCCGACATCTCCTCGGACATCGGGGACGACCCGCACCCAACCGGCCCGATCTCCGGCGCCCGGCCCGGTGAGTCTCGTCACCGAATTGCCGTGGCTCGCCCGCGGGCGGCTGAGATCCCGCTCCCGATCGGCACCCGCCACGCTGACGGGGCCGCAACGATGGGCCCCTAGGCGTCCCCTGTGGATCGATCTCCCTGGGAGGTCTGGGCCGCGCCCCATTCCCGTACCGGATGGGTCTTGATTTTCGGCGGCGTCGGAAGAGGCCGCGGATGAGCTCAGCCGGGGTCAGGCGCGCGCCGCTCGCTTTTCCGGTCTCTGGCATCTAACATTTCAGTTGTGAGACCTGTTCCGAGGCGCCTGCTGCGCGATTCCGCCTACGAGGCGATCCGCGATGCCGTCGTGCGCGGCGACCTGGCCCCCGGCGCGGCGGTCAACAGTGCCGAGCTGGCCGACCAGCTCGGCCTGTCCCGCGCCCCCGTGCGCGACGCCCTGGCCCGCCTGACCGACGAGGGCCTGGTCGAGACCAAACCGCAGAGCTACACCCGCGTCACCCAGGTCCTCCCGCGCGAGGTCAGCGACGCCGCCGCCGTGGTCCGGGCCATGCACGAGCTGGCCGCGAGCGCCACCGCCGACCGGCTCAGCCCCGACCAGCTGGCCGAGATGCGTGACGCCAACCAGCGGTTCGAGGCCGCCACCCGCCTCGGCGACATCGATCTGGCCCTGGCGGCCGACGACGACCTGCACGGCGTGCTCGTGCGGGCCAGCGGCAACCGCGCCCTGGCCGCGACCATCGAGCGCTACACCCCGCTGATCCGCCGGCTCGAGCGCCTCCAGTTCGCGCAGAGCCAGGCCCGCCGCTCGGTCGAGCGGCACGACGACCTGATCGCCGCCTGCGCTGCCGGCGATGCTCCCGAGGCGACCCGCCTCACCTCGCTGATCTGGCAATCGTTGGAAGAGAGATCCGCATGATCGAGTTCGAGCGTTACCCGCTGCTGTTCGGCCCCTCTCCGGTGCACCGGCTCGACCGGCTCACGGCCCATCTCGGGGGCGCCGAGATCTGGGCCAAGCGGGAGGACTGCAACTCCGGGATCGCGTACGGCGGCAACAAGACCCGCAAACTCGAATACCTGGTCGCCGACGCGATCGCGCAGGGCTGCGACACGCTCGTCTCGATCGGCGGCGTGCAGTCCAACCACACCCGCCAGGTCGCCGCGGTCGCCGCCCGGGCCGGCCTCAAGTGCGTGCTGGTCCAGGAGAGCTGGGTCGAGTGGCCCGACTCCGTCTACGACAAGGTCGGCAACATCCTGATCAGCCGGCTCGCCGGGGCCGAGGTGCGGCTGGTGCGCTCCGAGTTCGGCATCGGCTTCAAGGAGAGCTGGGAACAGGCGCTGCGTGACATCGAGGCGTCCGGCGGCAAGCCGTACGCGATCCCGGCCGGCGCCTCCGACCACAAGCTCGGTGGTCTGGGCTTCGCCAACTGGGCGTACGAGGTGGCCCAGCAGGAGGAGCAGCTCGGCGTCCACTTCGACACCGTCATCGTCTGCTCGGTCACCGGCAGCACCCAGGCCGGCATGATCGCCGGTTTCGCCGCCCTGAACGAAGACCGGCCCCGCAAGGTGCTCGGCATCGACGCCTCGGCCAAGCCGGCCCAGACCCGCGAGCAGGTGGCCCGGATCGCCCGCAACACCGCCGCCCTGATCGGCCTGGGCCGCGACCTGACCGACGACGAGATCCTGCTCGACGAGCGCTACCACGCCGGCACCTACGGCATCCCGGACGAGGCCACGCTCGACGCCATGCGGCTGGCCGCGCGCACCGAGGGCATGGTCACCGACCCGGTTTACGAGGGCAAGTCGATGGCCGCCCTGATCGACCTGGTCACCCGGCGCGAGATCAGTCCGGACTCGACCGTCCTGTACGCCCACCTCGGTGGTCAGCCCGCCCTGAACGGCTACAGCGCGCTCTTCTCCTGATCGATCGCCGAAGCGGCGAAGACCACCGTGAACAGCGTCCCCTCGCCCGGGGTGCTGGCCACCGACAGGGTCGCGCCATGCGCCTCGACCAGTTTGCGGGCGATCGGCAGGCCCAGGCCGCTGCCCCCGGTGGCCCGGCTGCGCGACTCGTCGGCCCGCCAGAACCGGTCGAAGATCCGCGGCAGGTTCTCCGGTTCGATGCCCACCCCGGTGTCGCGGACGGTGACGGTCGTGCCGTGCGCGCCGACCGTCACCGAGCCGCCGGCCGGGGTGTAGCGGACGCCGTTGGACACCAGGTTGCCGACGATCTGACGCAGCCGTACGGCGTCGGCCTCGATCACCGGGTCGCCGTCGATCTCGACCGTCAGGCTCACCCCGGCGGCCAGGGCGGGCGCCCGGTGGCTGTCGACGACCTGGGTGATCACGTCGCGGGCGTACGTGGGGGAGGGGTGCACCCGCAGCGTGCCGGCGTCCGCGGCGGCCAGGTCGCTCAGGTCGTCGATGATGTGCTGCAGCAGCAGGGCCTCCTCGTGCAGCAGGCCGAGCAGCTGCGCGTCGGTCGGCGCCAGATCGTCCTGGGCCGCCTCCAGCCAGCTGCGGATGTTGGTCAGCGGCGTCCGCAGCTCGTGCGCCACGTCGCTGACCATCGCCCGCCGCTGAGCCTCGGCCCGGTCCCGGCGGACGGCCGAGTCGTTGAGGGCGCGGGCCAGCCGGCCGATCTCGTCCTGGGTCGAGACGGGCACCGCGGTGTGCAGGTCGGCCGCCTCGGTCAGGGCGCGCAGCGGGCGGACCAGGCGGCGGCCGGCCAGCACGGTGACGACGATGGTCACGAGCAGGACGGCGCCCGTGGTGGCGACGATCCGCACGGTGTTGCCGGCCGACAGCGTGAACCGGGTCTGGTCGGCGCCCGTGCGGGGGTCGGTGACGAACAACAGGGCGGGCGGGGCCACGTACGCGTGCAGCATGGCCAGCCGTGATTTTTCGACGCAGCCGCGGATCCGGGCCGCGCCGGCCGCGTCGCCCGTCGGCAGCTCCTGGCGGACGACCGCCGCGGCCGTCTCGTCGTCCCGCGGGCGGTCCTCGGTCTTGATCAGGAAGGCCGTGAAATCGGGCTGGACCTGCAGCGAGAAGCCCACGGGCAGGGTGAGGCAGCGCGCGGCCGACCGGCCCAGCGTCCGCAGCGCCTTGCGTTCCCCGGCGGTGGTGGTCAGGGTGAGTCGCTCGACGCAGCCCGCGGCCGCGTTGCCCGGGTCACCGGCCGTGAGCACGATCGAGGGCCGGCCGCTCGGCAGCTGCTTCAGGGTGGCCTCGACCCCGCTCTTGCGCGTGCACGCCATGGCGTCCGCGGCCGCCTTCTGCAGCTCCGCGCGATCGGCCGCCGTCACCCGGAACGGCCCGGCCGCTCGGGCGTCGATGCGCTGGTCGCCGCCGGTCAGCCCGACGTCCAGGTGCAGCGGGTCGATGGTGGCCGACGGGCGGGCGGCGTCCAGCGACGGCCCGGGGCCCGAGTCGGCGATGACCGCCCGGTCCACGGTCATCAGGGTGATCCGGCGGCCCAGCTCGGCCGCCCGCTTGTCGATCAGAGCGGCGGCGCCGGACCAGTCGGCGTGCGTGGCCGCGTACGCGACCAGCAGGTCGTACACGCCCTTGTCCTCGGTCAGCGAGCGGCCCTGTTCCTGGCTGATCGCCCGGGTCGCGGTGCTCGCGGCCAGCCAGGCGGTGGCGGCGATCGCGGCCACCGCGATCAGCACCGAGGTGACCAGCAGCCGGGTCACCAGGCTGTGCCGCAGCGGCACCCGGGCCCGGGTCACGAAGCGTCCGCGGCCATCTTGTAGCCGATCCCGTACACGGTGACCAGGTGCACCGGGCGCTGCGGATCGGCCTCGATCTTGCGGCGCAGGTTCATCACGTGCACGTCGATGGTGCGTTCGGTCGAGCTGCGGTCGATGCCTCGGGTGTGGTGCAGCAGCTGGGCCCGGGTGAAGACCCGGTCCGGCTGGTCGGCCATGGCGGCCAGGATCGCGAACTCGCCACGGGTGCACTCGACCGGAGTGCCGTCCACAGCCACCTGGTGCCGCGCCGGATCGACCTCGACCCGGCCGATCCGGCGCAGCCCGGGCGGGGCGGCGACGCCCCGGGAGGCCCGGCGCAGCAGGGTGCGGACCCGGGCCATCAGCTCGCGCGGGCTGTACGGCTTGGTCAGGTAGTCGTCCGCGCCGAGCTCGAGCCCGAGCAGCAGGTCGTCCTCGGTGGCCCGGGCGGTCAGCATCAGCATCAGCAGGTCCGATTCCTCCCGCAGGGTCCGGCAGACGTGCAGGCCGTCCAGTTCCGGCATCATCACGTCCAGCACCAGCAGGTCGGGCCGCCAGCGCCGGGCCTCGTCCAGCGCGGCCCGCCCGTCGTGCACGACCAGCGCCTCGTGACCGCCCGCGACCAGGTATCGCCTTACCACCTCGGCCTGCCGGGGGTCGTCGTCCGCGACCAGCACCTTCGCACACATGGCGGCGATGATAGGTGCGCCCGGCACGCCCGGAGACTTCCTTCGCGATACCTGACAGCTTTCTAACGCCGGCCCGACACCCTCGTCGGCATGCCTGACACCCCCACCCGAAGAAGACGATGGCCGGTCGTCGTCCTGATTCTCGTCATGCTGGCCGGCGGGGCGGCGTACGCCCTGACCCGGCACCGGGCTCCCGTCGAGCCGGTCGCCGAGCAGACGACGCAGGTCGAGACCGTGCCGGTGGAGCGGCGCACCCTGTCCACCACCCGGTCGTTGCCGGGCAGCATCGGCTACGGCCCGGCCCGCCCGCTGGCCGGCCACACGGCGGCCACGGTGACCTGGCTGCCGGCGGTCGGCGCCACCGTCAAGCGGGGGCGGGAGCTGTTCCGGGCGAACGACCAGCCGGTGGTGCTGTTCTACGGCGGGATGCCGCTGTACAGGCCGATCGCCACGCTCAACCAGGCCGGGCGGGACGTGCGGATCGTCGAGAACAACCTGCGGGCGCTGGGCTACCGCACCGGGCCGCGGCCCGCGAACACCAAACGCGGCGAGAGCGTCCTGACGACCGGGCTGATCGGGGCGATCAAGCGCTGGCAGCGCGACCTCGACCGGCCGGTCACCGGGCAGGTCGCGGTGGGCGACGTCGAGGTGCTGACCTCGGCCGTACGCGTCGAGTCGATCGCCGTGCAGCCCGGCTCGCCGGCCGACGCGCCGCTGATGAACGTCACGTCGACCGGCAAGGTGATCACCGTCCCGGCCGAGCTGACCGACGCCGCGTCCCTGACCCGGGGAGCCAAGGTGACCGTCACGCTGCCCGACGAACATACGGTCAAGGCTCGGGTCGTCGCGGTCGGCCGGGCCCTGGCCACGGCGGAAGGCACCGAGGCGCCCAAGCTGACGGTGGCGGTGACCGTCGACGACCCGGCCACGATCGCCAAACTCGACTCGGCCGACGTCAAGGTCAACTTCCCCGGCCGTACGGCGAAAAAGGTCCTCGCCGTGCCGATCGAAGCGCTCGTGGCGCTGGCCGAGGGCGGTTACGCGGTCGAGGGCCCCAGCGGCCTGATCGGCGTGAAGACCGGCATGTTCGCCGACGGCTGGGTCCAGATCACCGGTGACGGCCTGAGCGAGGGCCTGGACGTGGCGGTTTCGTCGTGACGGCCACCCCCGTGCTGTCGGTCCGCGCGGCGAGCATGGTCTACCCGGGCGGGGTGACCGCGCTGGCCGGGGTCAGCCTCGACGTCGCCGCGGGTGAGCTGGTGGCGATCGTCGGCCCGTCCGGCTCCGGCAAATCGACCCTGCTCAACATCGTCGGCACCCTCGACCGGCCCACCTCGGGCACCGTGCTGATCTCGGGGCAGGACGTCGCCACGCTGCGCGACCGGCAGCTGTCCGCGCTGCGGGCCCGCGAGATCGGCTTCGTCTTCCAGCAGTTCCACCTGACCGACGGGCTGAGCGCCGCCGAGAACGTCGCCACCGGCCTGCTGTACGCCGGGGTCCGGCGCCGCCGGCGCCGGGAGCGCGCCATGGAGGCCCTGGACCGGGTCGGCCTCGCGCACCGGGCCGGGCACCGCCCGCAGCAGCTGTCCGGCGGCGAACGCCAGCGGGTCGCCATCGCCCGCGCGCTGGTCAACCGGCCGTCGCTCGTGCTGGCCGACGAGCCCACCGGCGCCCTGGACACGGCCACCGGCCGGGCCGTCCTCGACCTGCTGCACCGCCTGAACCAGGAAGGCACCACCATCGCCCTGATCACCCACGACCGCGACATCGCCGCCGCCCTGCCCCGCCAGATCGAGATCCGCGACGGCCGCCTGGTCCGCGACGAGGCAACTTTGGCGCGCCGATGAGCGGCGCCGAGAGGGTTCGGCCGGCCCGGCTCGCTCCCTGGGATCTGCTCGGGCTCGGGCTGATCGGCCTGCGGACGCGCCCGGCCCGCGCCGCCCTGTCGAGCCTGGGCATCGCGATCGGGATCGCCACCATGATCGTGGTGACCGGCATTCCCGCGTCCAGCCAGGCGGCGCTCGTCGAGGAGCTGAGCGCGCTCGGCACCAACACGTTGCAGGCGGTGGCGCTGCCGGACATCGAACCGCCCGCCCGGCTGCCCGAGTCGGCGGTCGGGATGATCCGCCGGATCGACCCGGTCACGGCGGCCAGCGCGGTCGCCAACACCCACACCTTCGTACGCCGTAATGACCGCACCGACCCGACGGACGGCTCCGGCCTGACCGTCCTGGCCAGCCGGGTCGACCTGCTGCCCACGATCAACGCACAGGTCCGCTCGGGCCGGTGGCTGACCGCGGTCACCGAACGCTTCCCGTCGGTCGTGCTCGGCTCGGTCGCCGCGACCCGGCTCGGCATCGCCGCCCTGCCGCCCGGGCAACCCGCCCCGCAGGTGATGATCGCCGACCGGAAGTTCACCGTGATCGGCATCCTGACCGCCACCCCGCTCTCCCCGGACATCGACCGCTCGGCGCTGATCGGCTGGCCGGCCGCCAAATCCGAGCTGCGCTTCGACGGCCACCCGACCGTCCTCTATGTGCAGTGCGACGAGTCGCAGATCGAGGCCGTCCGCGGCGTCCTGGCCGAAACCATCTCCCCGGAACGCCCCGGCGCCGTCATGGTCACCCGGCCCTCCGACGCGCTGGCCGCCAAACGGGCCACCGAGAGCAGTTTCTCGGTGCTGTTTCTGGCTCTGGCCGGCGTGGCCCTGGTGGTCGGCGGCATCGGCGTGGCCAACACGATGGTCGTCTCGGTGCTGGAACGCCGCTCCGAAATCGGCCTGCGCCGCGCCCTCGGCGCCACCCGCGGCCAGATCCGGGGCCAGTTCCTCGCCGAGTCGGTCGTCCTGGCCACGATCGGCGGTCTGGCCGGCACCAGCCTGGGCCTGCTGGCCACCATCGGCTACGCCACCTGGCAGGAGTGGCCCCTGGTCATCCCCACCCAGTCGGCCGCGGCCGGCGTCGGCGGCGCCATCGTCATCGGCGTCCTGGCCGGCGTCTACCCCTGCGTCCGGGCCTCCCGCCTGACCCCCACCCAGGCCCTGGCCACCGTCTGACCCCTTCCCGCGCAGCTCTGCCTTCTTCCCGGACAGACAAGCGCGGCGGCCGTGAGTTCGGCCGCCGCGCTTCGGGGTGTTCCTATTTCGTTCGGGCGGCGACGGTGCGCTCGCAGGCCGGGGCCAGGTCCAAGCCCATCGTGATCGAGCGGCGGTCGTTCTGGTCGCCGCCCAGTGACAGGCTGATGCCGTCCTCGGCGACGGTGACGTACTTGACGCCCTTGCCCTTCAGACATTTGACCACCTCGCGGGCGAAGTCACGGGCCTCCGGGTTGGCCGGGTCCTTCTCCCACGGCGGCAGCGGCATGAACTGCGGCTCGCAGATCCGGTTGGCCTCGTCGGCCTTCTCGCCCTCGGCCTTGGTGGCGGGCCGTGCCCCGCCGTCCCCGCCGCCCTCACCCTTCACCAAGCCGCCGTGCTCCTTCATGCACTTGTTGTAGGGCCCGAGCATCGCCTCGAACTCCTCGGGCGTGGTGTCGAGCCGTTCCCGTGGGCGCTCGGTCTTCGGCGCCGCCGCGGCCGGCACCGAGGAAGGCGCAGCACTGGCCAGCGTGGCCACCTTGGCCGTGCTTCCGGCGTCATCCGACTGCCCGCACCCGACCAGCGCGCTCAGCGCGACGGCCGTCACCACCCATACCGGACTTCTCCGCATGAGGCTGCCTCCCGGTCTCGTCCCGGGACGATCCCGGGAACGCGGGACAGCCTTTCGAGCGGAAGTCAGGAAGCTGTGAGGTTCGCCTTCAGCCATCGGTAGGAGTCACGAGGCGTACGCGCCTGGGTGTCGAAGTCGACGTGCACCAGGCCGAACCGCTGGCTGTAGCCCTCGGCCCACTCGAAGTTGTCGAGCAGCGACCACACGAAGTAGCCCCGCACGTCGACCCCGGCACCGATCGCGTCGTGCACGGCCCGCAGGTGCGCGTCGAGATAGTCGACCCGGAACTGGTCGTCGAGGCCGGGAGCGGCCGAGCAGCCGTTCTCGGTGATGTAGATCGGCGGCAGCGCGTCCCCGTAGGTCTCGCTGAGCCCGGTGAGCAGCTGGGTCAGCCCCTCCGGAACGACCGGCCAGCCGAACGCCGTGGTCGGCACACCCTCGATCGGCAGCAGCTCGAACGGCAACGGCGACTCCCCGTCCGGCGCCCCGACGCGGGTCGGGTTGTAGTAGTTGATGCCGAGCGCGTCGATCGGCGTACTGATGATCTCGAGGTCGCCGTCGTGGATCACCTCGCCGAGCGCGCCGGCCAGGAAGTCGGGGTACGAGCCCAGCAGCACCGGGTCGTTGAAGAGCCGGTTGTGGAACGCGTCGTAGACCGCGGCCGCCGTCACGTCCCCCGCGTCGTCGGCGGCCGGCCACACCGGCGAGCAGTTGTTGGTGATCATCACCTCGGTCGCGCCGGCGGCCCGCAGCGCCTGCACGGCGAGCCCGTGCCCGAGCAGCTGGTGGTGCGCGACCGGCAGCGCGTCGAGCAGCAGCGTGCGGCCGGGCGCGTGGGTGCCGAGGGCATACCCCTCTGCCATGTGGACGAACGGCTCGTTGAGCGTGATCCACCGGCGCACCCGGTCACCGAGCCGCCCGGCCACGTGCGTCGTATAGTCGGCGAACCGCAGCGCCGTTTCGCGCGTGAGCCACCCGCCCTCGTCCTCGAGCGCCTGCGGCAGATCCCAGTGGAACAACGTCGGCACCGGCGCGATGCCCTTCTCGAGGAGCGCGTCGACCAGCCGGTCGTAGAAGTCGAGCCCCTGGCCGGCCCGGAACCGGTCGGCTGCACCCGCGGCCACGCGATCGAGAACCGGTAGGCGCCCACCCCGAGATCGCCGAGCAGCGCCACGTCCTCGAGATAGCGGTGGTAGTGGTCGCACGCCACGTCGCCGGTGTCCCCGTCGAGGGTCTTGCCTTCGGTGTGCGAGAACGTGTCCCAGATCGAGGGCCCGCGGCCGTCCTCGTGCACCGCCCCCTCGATCTGATAGGAGGCCGTCGAGCAGCCGAAGAGAAAGCCGTCGGGGAAGCGGGGCAGCGGATCCACCATGGCCTTCACGCTAGTCCCGCGGGCGAGCGTTGTCAGGCACGAGCTCCGCCGTCGACCCGCAGCACAGTGCCGGTCACGTACGAGGCACGGTCGCTGAGCAGCCACGCGGCGGCCTGCGCGATCTCGTCCGGTTCGGCCTGGCGGCGCAGGGGAGTGAACGAGATCAGCCGGTCGACCAGCCCGGGCGACGCCGACTGCCAGGTCTCGATCATCTCGGTCCGCGTGTTGCCGGGCGCGATGGCGTTGACCCGGAGCCGGGCCGCCGCGGCGCCGATCCCGCGTCCGGCGCCACTGGCGAAAGCGACCTTGTTCTTGAGCAGATTTGTCATGTGATCGAGCCTGGGCCGGGCCGGAACGCGTATCCAGGCATCGCCGATACCTGGATAGGGCCGCCGCGGGTGGGAACACTGGAGGCGTGGACCGACGAGAACTGGCCGACTTCCTGCGCTCCCGGCGCGAGCTGATCACGCCCGCCGACGTGGGCCTGCCCGCCGGCCCGCGCCGCCGCACGCCCGGCCTGCGCCGCGAGGAGGTGGCCCGGTCGGCTTACATCTCGACCGAGTACTACACCCGCCTCGAGCAGGCCCGCGGTCCGCAGCCGTCGCGCGAGGTGCTGTGCGGCATGGCCCGCGCGCTGCGCCTGTCCGACGCCGAACGCGACCACCTGCACCACCTGGCCGGCGAGCCGCCCGCTCCGGCCCGCGGCCCGTCGCGCGAGGTGCGGCCGAGCATCCTCGACCTGATCCGGCGCCTGCCCCAGGCGGCCGCCACGGTCATCTCGGCCAGTTACGAGATCATCGCCTGGAACGACCTTGCGGCCGCGCTGATGGAGGACTTCTCCGGCCTGCCCCGGCGCGACCGCAGCCTGGTCCGGCGGATGTTCCTCGGCCCGCACAAGGACGGCCAGGTGTTGTACGGGGTTTCCGACGCCGACGACTTCGCCCGGCACTCGGCCCAGCGCCTGCGGGCCACCGCCGCCCGTTACCCCGACGACCCCGAGGTGGCCGAGCTGGTCCGCGACCTGCTGGCCGGCAGCGATCACTTCCGCGAGCTGTGGGCCTCGCACGACGTCTCCGACGAGCCCACGCTGCGCAAGACGTTCCAGCATCCCGTCGTCGGCCCGGTCACGGTCAACTGCGACGTCCTCGACATCGCCGACCGCGACCAGCGGGTCGTCATCTACACCGCCGTGCCCGGCACCCCGTCCGAGGAGGCGCTGCGGCTGCTGTCGGTCATCGGCACCCAGCGCATGGATGTCGCCCGATGACATGATGGGCCGATGCCCTCCCTGCAGAGCCTGCTGGACGAAGCAGCCGCCAAGCGCAACGTCCCCGGCGCGGCCGTCGCCGTGGGCCACGCGGACGAGCTGCTCGAGGCGGCGACCGGCGTGCTCAACCGCAACACCGGCGTGACCACCACCCCCGAGAGCATCTTCCAGATCGGCTCGGTCACCAAGGTCCTGACCGCCGTGCTCGTGCTCCAGCTGGTCGACGACGGCCTGGTCGAGCTGGACGAGCCGGTCCGCCGCTACCTGCCCGAGTTCGGGGTGCTCGACCCGGTGGCGAGCGAGGCGGTGACCGTCCGGCACCTGCTGACGCACACCGGCGGCTTCGACGGCGACCTGTTCGAGGACACCGGCCGCGGCGACGACGCGCTCGACCGCTACCTGGTTCACCTGCGCGGCCACGCCCAGCAGATCTCCCCGCCGGGCGAGCGCTTCTCCTACAACAACGCCGGCTACGGCGTGCTGGGCGCCCTGGTCGCGCGGCTGCGCGGGGGCACCTACGAATCGGTCCTGCGGTCGCGGCTGATCGAGCCCCTCGGCGCCCAGCACATGGCGTTGCTGGCCGAGGAGGCGGTGCTATACCGGGTCGCGGCCGGTCACGTGGGCGCCGAGGGCAAGGTGGCCACCCCCTGGCAGCTGCCCCGCTCGCTGGCCCCGGCCGGTCTGACGCCCTGCGCCGCGCCGCGTGATCTGGTCCGCTTCGGCCAGAGCCTGCTCGCCGGCGGCCTGCTCTCGGCCGACTCGTTCGCCGCCATGATCTCGCCCCAGCTGGCGCTGCCCGGGGTGCCCGACCGCGGGGCCGGCCACCGCGGCCTGGGCCCGGATCTGGGCGACTGGGACGGCACCGCGGTCTTCGGCCACGACGGCAGCACGGTCGGCCAGGCCACCGTGTGGCGGGTCGTCCCGGCCCACCGCCTCGTCGTCGCGATCAGCGCCAACGGGGGCGAGGCGTCCGCGTTCTTCGACGACCTGCTCGGCACGATCGTGCACGACCTGACCGGCCTGACCGTGCCGGCCCGGCCCACGCCGCCGGCCGGCCCCCGAACCCCCGGGCCTTCGCAGTACGCTGGCCGCTACCGCTACCCCATGGCCACGTACGACGTGAGCGTGGCCGACGACGGCTTCGACGTGCGGTGGACCCCGATCGGCGTGGCCGCGTCGTGGGGCGAGTCGCCGAAGACGTACCGCTTCGTGGCCCTCTCCGGCAGCACCTATCTCATGCGCGAACCGGAGGACGGCCTGCACGCCACGCTCACGTTCCTCGACGACGGCCAGTACCTCTACAACTCCGGCCGCGCCTCCCGCCGGGTCGACAGCTCAGACTGAGATCTCCCAGAGCCGGGTCGCGGCCACCGGGTCGAGGGCGTAGGGGGCGACCCCTCGGCGTACGCCGGGCCGGTGCGGCTCGGCCTCGCGGCAGTCCTCGTAGTAGCGCCCGGTCACGCCCTCGACCGTCGGCGACGCGGCGAGCGGGGCCGAGGTGGCCACGCCCTGCGGGATGTCCTTGATGGAGACGCCGGTCGAGCCGCTCGGGTCGAAAGCCGCCGGGGGAGTGGCCAGGTGGCGGCCGAGCTTGGTGCCGGCGATCCGGCCCGGGTTGATCGCGTTCACGCTGATCCGGTCGGGGGCCCAGCGTTTGGCCGCCTCGACCGCGAACAGGATGTTGGCCGTCTTCGACTGGGCGTAGGCGAGCCAGGGGTCGTACGGCCGCCGCTCGAAGTGGATGTCGTCGAAGTCGACCCCTCCGTTAAGGTGGCCGACCGAGCTGACCGAGACGACCCGCGCGCCGTCTGCCGCCGCGAGCGCGTCGTGCAGCTCCACCGCCAGCGCGAGGTGGCCCAGGTGGTTGGTCGCGAACTGCATCTTCCACTACCGGCAGGAGGTGGCGCGGGTCTGCGCGGCCGCGGCCGAGATGCCGGCCGGGCTGACCGGTCTGCGCCGCTGGATGGAGCTCTTCGTCGACTTCATGGCGACCAAGCGCGGGCTCGGCGAGACGCTGCGCGCGGTGCTGACCTCCGACGACGACAAACAGCAGACCCGCGACGAACTGACGGCAGCCATCGGGGTGCTGCTGGCCGACGATTCCGTACGCCCCGGTCTCGACCCACGCGACCTGCTGATGGCTCTGGGTGGCATCACGCTGATCGCGGCCGAGGAACGGCAGCGGCCGCTGGCCACCCGCCTCATCGATCTGCTGCTGGACGGCGTACGGAGTCGGTGATCTCCTGCAGCCACGTCTCCAACTCGGCGGGGGAGCTCAGGCGCACACTTCGCCGGCCGGAGGTGCGCTCCCGGAGGTAGGCGCGCCGGGCTCCGAAGGTGGTCAGGGCGTGCCAGAACGGGTGGTCGCGCGACAGCCAGTCCCGCCAGCGCTCGACGTTCCCGCCGAAGATCTCCTCCCGACGCCACGATCGCCCGAGCGAGCGCCGCAGAAGGCGGGGCAGCACCACTCGCCGCGGATAGTCGAGCCACACGACCGTGTCGGCGGCGGCCCACATCGCGTCCCGCACCTGCGGATAGCCCCACGAGTCGAAGATCCACTCCGGCTCGCGCAGGATCGCCTCGACGTCCCGGACGAACCCCGGCGGCGTCGACCAGCCCGGCCCGAGCGCGAGCGCGTCCATCTCGTGGAATTGCAACCCGAGCACGCCGGCCAGCCGCCGGGCCGCCGTCGTCTTTCCGGCGCCCGACATGGCCACGACCAGCACGCGCTGCATTCCTCACGACATTAGTGGGTGACGATCCGGAACACCGGGAAGCCGGGAGCCGCGGCCGTGATCTCTTCCTCGGGGGAGTCCGCCTTCAGCCCGTCGAAGAAGGCGCCCGTCTCCCAGGCCCATTTGCGCAGATAGAGGCGGATCAGCACGGGCTTCTCGCCGTCGGCAATCTCGACCGGCGTGAACCGCTGGCTCCGGCGGCCCAGGCGGAGCTCGCCCTCGCCGGCCGTGCGCAGGTTGCGAACCCACTGGGTGTGGCCCCGGGGTGCGAGCAGGTAACGCTCGCCCTCGTGGGTGAAGAGGTTGACCACCGTGGTGCGGACCTCGCCGCTCTTGCGGCCGCGGACCGCGAGGACCCGGCTGCCCAGCAGGCTGATGCCGCGGGCAGTGAGCCACTTGGCGGCGCGGTTGAAGATCTCGGTGGAGCGGGTCGGGGTCAGGTAGCGCATGGCTTCTCCTTCGCGTCGAGAGCACCGCTCTCTGCTGATGCCAGTGAACACCGTAACGGCGCTCGCCGTCAAGAGCAGTGCTCTCGTAAAGGCAACAACGCGCCCGGCGGTCGGCAACCCGCCGGGCGCGCCCCCGATGAGGAGCAGGCTTGTCTACTTGCCGGTGCCGCTCGAAGCCAGCGGGCCGGGCGCCGCAGCGGTCTTCCCGCCGTCCGGCTTGATCGCGAACCACTTGCCGTTCAGGCCCTGGCCGTTGAGGTCGCCCGCCTTGGCGTCGGCGACGAAGTAGTAGACCGGCCAGCCGTTGATCGTCACCTGGCAGTGCCCGTCGGCCCGCTCGACATAGCCGACGATCTTGGGGTCGATGCCGTCCGGGAAGATCTTGCCGGGGGACTTGATGAGCAGCGGCGGCCAGGCGGTCGCGCAGTCGCCGTTGCAGACCGACTTGGGCGGCTTGTTCGAGTCGTTGTCGAAGCGGTAGAGCGTGCGCCCCGCACCGTCGGTGACATAGGTGCCGATCACGTCGGAGTCGGTCGTGTTGAGCTCGACGGTCTTGCTGCCGGTCAGGCGCGACTTCGGCGGGGTGATGTCCTGCTGCGACGGGCCGCTGAAGATCTTGACCCACTTCTGCGTCTTCGCCACCGTCGGCGCGTCTTTCTCCTTCGCCGTGTCTTCCTCCTTCGCGGCATCGTCCGCGGTCGCCGGCTGGGTCTCCGTCGGGAGCACTGTCGGCGGAGCTTCTTCAGCGCCGGCCCCGGTCAGATCGGGCAGCTCACCGGGCCCCTGCGGGTTGGGCGCGGCCTCCGAGACCTGCACCGCGACGGGCACCTGAGCGGCGGCCTCCGTCTCGGGCGCGGCCTGGCTGCCACAGGCTGTCACACTGGCCAGCGCGGCCACCAAGGCCACGATGTAGATCGACCGGTTGCGCTTGATCATGGCCTTCTCCTGTCTGCGGTGGCCGGCTTGCCCTCCCCACACGTCCCTCCTTTGAGGCCGGTTCACCGCGATGTGCCACATTCTCGAAAATCTTGATCCGAGAAGGCGACAGGGCACGTACTCCGAGTAGCCGCGGCACAGTACTTTCATCGATGTCGTCTTCGCAGCAGCTCTCGCCGGTTGACGAGCGAGCGCCACACGAGGCGGTACCGGAAAGTGCCGCGGGGAGAGAGACGGATGCCGCCGAGCAGACAGAGACCGCACCGGGAGGTGGCCGATGAAGCGCTCATCCGATCGCTGTTCCAGGAACATGGCCGGGCCATGCTGGCGTATGCGACACAGCTGACCCGCGACCGCGCCGCCGCCGAGGACGTCGTCCAGGAGGCGCTGGTGCGTGCCTGGCGCCACCCCGAGAGCCTGAACAACGGCAAGGGCTCCGTACGGGGGTGGCTGCTCACGGTGTGCCGCAACATCGTGCTCGACCAGATCCGCGCGCGGAACAGGCGCCCGCCCGAGGTCGCCGAGAGCCCGCCCGACGCCGCCGTCGAACAGGACCACTCCGACCGCGTGGTCACCTCGATGGTCGTGGTCGACGCGCTCAGCCGGCTCTCCCACGAGCACCGTGAAGTGCTCGAACAGGTCTATCTACGAGGCAACACGGTGGCCGAGGCGGCCGAGGCGCTCGGCATCCCGCCGGGCACCGTCAAATCACGGTCCTTCTACGCGTTGCGGGCCTTGCGCGAGGCCGGCACGGAACGGTTGGCATCATGACTACCCCGGAGAGCGCGAACCCGACCAACGACCACGTCGACCTGGCCGGCTACCTGCTCGAAATGCTCTCTGAAGAAGAGACGGCCCAGGCCGACGACCACTTGTCAGGCTGCGCCGAGTGCCGGGCCGAGCGCGACTCGCTGCGCCAGTGGTCCGACCAGCTCGGCGGCGTCCCCGAGGAGATGCTGCTCGACGGGCCGCCCGACGACGCCGACCTGCTGCTGCAGCGCACGCTGCGCCAGGTCCGACGCGAGTCGTCGGGCAACCGCTTCAAGCGGCTGGCCACGGTGACGTCCATCGCCGCGGCCGTCGCGGCGATCGCGATCGCGGGCGGCGTGCTGGTCGGCCGGGGCACGGCCCCGACGGAGCCGCTGGCCCAGCCGACCGCGACGCTCTCGGTTCCCGCCGGGGCCCGTGTGGGCTCGGGCACCGACGCGGCCACCGGCGCCCGGATGGAGGTCGCGATGACCCCCGCGTCGGGCTGGGTGCGCGTCACGGCCACGGTCGGCGGCATTCCCGCCGGCGAGAAATGCGTGCTCGAAGTGGTCGGCAAAGACGGCACGGCCGCCGTGGCCGGCAGCTGGCTCGTCTCCCCGAACGGCGAGGCCAACGGCACGACCCTCAACGGCAGCGCCCTGATCGACCCCGACCAGGTCCAGTCCGTCCGAGTGGTCACCACAACCGGAAAGCAGTACGTCACCGTCGAACTATGACCCACCCGCCTTGACGACCAGGCGTTATCCACAGACGCGGTTTATCCACAGGCCGCCGCTCCAAGATCCGCCATTTCCGTCACACTGATGTTGTGGGCGGTGGCCCCCTGGTGGGGTGGGCTCTGCGGTGGGGTGGGCTCTGCGGTGGGCGGCGCTGTGCTGAGCTCGGTCAGTGCCTGATGGTGAGGGCCTCGGCCAGGGCGTCCTGCGCGTGGAAGACGTCTACCTCGTGGTGCTGCAAAGGCCCGCCGGGCTCGGTCAGACGGGCCCGGGTCGAGCCGCCCGCGTAGAACGGCGCGAAGCCCATGTCCCGGATGATCGCCGACGCGGCCTGCCGGGCGTCGGCGCGGTCCGTGCAGACGAACTCGGCCAGCAGCGGATCATGCCCCCGGCGCCGGTTGAGCACGGCGGCGGGCAGCGTGTTGAGCGCCTTGGCCCAGTGCGCCTTGGGCGCCAGCTGCATCAACGTCTCGAACCCACTGGGCCCGCTGTCGTACACCGGCCCGTCCGGGTTCGTGGCGTCGATGATGATTTTCCCGTCGAGCGTCGTGCCGGCCAGCTCGATCGCCTCGTGCGCCGTCTCCCAGTTGGGCGAGAAAAGCACCACATCAGCAAAACTGACCGCATCCGGCACCGTCAGCGCCGTGCCGTGTCCGAAAAGATGATCGACCACATCGCCGAGCCGCTCCGGATGCCGCGACGCCACCGCCACGTCGTGCCCGCTCTCCGCGCACCATTCGGCCAGTGTCGCGCCGAGCTCACCTGCCCCGATCACCCCGATGTGCATGGCTTCAGCGTGCCCTTTCGCGACCACGGGCGAGCGGCAAACGATCAAATACCGAAGACCGACACACCAGAGATACGAGATTTTCCGACCAGCCCCGCCGCTCCGGCCCGGCTCGGCGCCTGGTCACCCTCCTCACGCCGCCATCCGGGCGGGCCCGACCCCACCCGCCGCTGACGCGGCCGGAGGGAGCCCTGCAAATTTTCTGCGTCGTTCTGTCCATTGACGAGGATCGAGCGGCGTGTGACGGTGGCGGCAAGCGCTTTCCTGCATGTCAATGCGGTTCCACCGACCGCTGGAGAGGACCCGCCATGCCCATCGTCCCCGTGGCTGCGCTCGCCGCTGCACTGGTGTTCACGATTGCCCCGCCGCTTGCGGTCGACAACGCTGCGGCGACTGCCGGTGCGGCGAGCGCATCTGGAGCTGCGACGGTCGTCGACGGTGTTCGGGTGCCGGAATCGGCCTGGCGGGTCGCGCGGGAGAGCCTTCCGGCTAATGACGGTTGGGCGGCGTCGGGGTCGGGGACCAGCGGTGGGTCGGCGGCTGAGGCGGCGAACGTCGCTGTGGTGCGTAACCGGGCCGAACTGATCGCAGCGCTGGGCGGGGACGCGGCGACCAATGGGCAGAACGCCACGCCGAAGATCGTGCTGGTCAGTGGGCGGATCGATCTCAGTGAAGGTCGTAGCTGCACGGACTATGCCGATCCGGACTACTCGCTCGAGGGCTTCCTGGCCGCGTACGACCCGGGGGTCTGGGGTCGTGCCGCGAAGCCGTCGGGGGTGCTCGAGGACGCGCGGGTGCGGTCGGCCCGTCGGCAGAGTGAGCAGATCCGGGTCAACGTCGGCAGCAACACGACGATCGTCGGGGTCAACGGCGGGCGCCTCGAGCACGGCAGTCTGGTGCTGACCAACGTCACCAACGTGATCGTGCGCAACCTCGAGGTCACCGATGCGGCCGACTGCTTCCCGGCCTGGGATCCGACGGACGGGTCGGCCGGCAACTGGAACTCGCTCTACGACCTGGTCTCGCTGAGCGGCGCCACCAACGTGTGGCTCGACCACAACACGTTCAGCGACGGCAACAACCACGACCGCGACCAGCCGCTGTATTTCGGGCGGCCGTATCAGGTGCACGACGGCGCCACCGACTTCATCCGCGGCTCGGATCTGATCACGGTCTCCTGGAACGACTACTACGACCACGACAAGACCATGCTGATCGGCTCGACTGACACGCCGGGCGTGGACGTCGGCAAGCTGCGCGTCACCGTGCACCACAACCGGTTCGGCAACGTCGGCCAGCGGGCGCCGCGGGTTCGGTTCGGTCAGGTCGACGTCTACAACAACGTCTACGTCGCGACCAGCGATGACGAATACATCTACTCGCTGGGCGTGGGCGTCGAGTCGAGCATCTACGCCGAGAACAACTTCTTCCGGCTGAGCGCCGACGTCGCGCCCGCGCAGACCATCGCGTACTGGAAGGGCACTCGGATCACCACGGTCGGCACCCTGGTGCAGAACTCCCGCCGGCCGGCCCAGTCCGTGGATCTGGTGGCCGCGTACAACGCCGCCTTCGACCCCGACCTGAGCCCCGACGCCGGCTGGACCCCCACCCTGCGCACCCGCCTCGACGCCACCGCCGTCGTTCCCGCCGTGGTCAGCGCCGGAGTCGGCATCCGCCGGATCATCCGCTGACGGGTCACGGGACGTACCGCACCTCCGGGAACGCCGCGCTCGGACCGTCGAGCAGGTGTCCCCGGTGGCGCAGGTGCAGATCGAAAAATGCGAGCGGGTACGCCTGCTGGATGCGCACCGCGCGGGCCGGGGCGAGCGGGCCGATCCAGCGCGCCGGCTCCTCGTCGCTCATCCCGACCGCCGGGGCCAGCTGGGGGATGAGGACCTGATAATCCCCGTACGGCCGGTGGGCCGCCCCGTCGACCTGGACGTTGCGCCGCCACCCGGTCAGATGTGACCAGAAGTCGGCGACGGGCGGCTCGTCCCGGGTGTACTCGGCCGTCATCAGCAGGAACGGCCTGTCCAGGATGATGCCGTCGGTCGGCTCCAGCGGGGCGTCGAGGCTGAGCCCGGCCCGGACGCGCCTGTCCTCGCTCATCAGGATTGCGGTGGCCGTGCCGCCCTTGGGCGAGCCGAACATGCCGAGGCGACGCGGGTCGAGACCGCCCCGCAGACCGGCCGGAAGGGGCCGCTGGCCGGCGTCCGGATGGCGGCCGGCGGCGAGCTCCTCGATACGATCCAGGACGAACGGGATGTCGTGCGCGAAGTCCGGAGCGCTTATGCCGACCTCCTGGTCGGGCTCGATCAGCGCCCGTCGGGGAACTGGGCGTACGTGTCGCCGGTGTGCCCGACCGTGACCACCGCGTACCCGTGGCTCGCCAGCTCCTGGACCACAATGGTGTGATCGCCGCGGTGATCGTGGGCGCCGTGCGAATACACGATGACGGGCAGCTTTCGTTCCGCACGGCGCACCGGTGCGCCTACGCGGGCGGCGGTCAGCGGCGGCGTCGGCGGGGAAGCCCGTGTTTTCCAGCTGCTGCCGTAGCGAGCCGGGGTCGAGCCACTGCGCCCTCGGGAAGTGGCCGCCGGCACGCACCGGATACCAGACGCTGACCATCAGTTCGCGGTAGCGCCCCGACCCGCGCGGGCGGGAGCGGTCGATCAGGTGCAGCGGCACCACGCCGACCGGGTGCGGCCCGGTCGGAGCCGGAAGTCTCAGCCGCACCGGTGCCGGCGTGCGAGCCCAAGCTTGACCGGTCCCGGCTAGCGGCGCGGCGACGCCGGCGGCGAGGGCCGAGGCAATCAGGCGCCGGCGAGTAAATGTCACGGTCATCGTGCCTCCCAGGTGGTCTCGATCCGGGCGGGGACGAGCTTCAGCCATCCGTTTCCCGAGGCGGGCATGGCGTTACTGGCGACGGTGAGCAGGCGGCGGGGCCGTGCGGTCGTCATCGGAGCAGATGAGGGGTAGGCGGCGGAACGCAGCACGGAAGAGTGGCGGCCGAGCGCGGCGAGGGAGGCCAGGGCGCTGCGCGGAACGGCGAGGCCAGAGCGCTGCGCGGAGGAGAGGTCGAGACGTAGCGCAGAGCGAGGGAGGCGGGAACGCTATGCGGCGGTGGGGAAGCCGGAGCGCTGCGCGGAGGGGGAAAGCGTGATGCGCGACCTGCTCGCCCGCGCCGGCGGCAGCGAGGGCGCTGCGCGGACGGCAAGCTAGAAAGCAGCGCGGACGAGGAGACTGCAGCGCAGCGCAGATCGGGGACCGTAGCGGCGTCGGTTGGGGGCCGGCTGCTCGGTGGTCAGATGTCGAGGATCAGGGCGCGGTGGTCGGAGACCTCCGGCTCGGTCGCGATCTCGAAGTGCTTCACGGCGGCGACGTCAGAGACCAGCAGGTAGCTCGCGTGCCGCACCGGCTTGCCGTAGTGGGACGACCGGGTGTCGGCCGTGCCGACCAGGTCGGTGAGACCGGCCTCGGCCAGCACGCCGAAGGTCTCGCTGTCGGGGAGCAGGTTGAAGTCCCCGCAGACCACCACCAGGTCGCGAGGCCCGCGAATCCGGCGGACGAGTTCGGCGAGCCGGTCCGCCTGCCGTCGCCGGGCCGGGGTGTCGCCCTTGCCCAGCGGGTTGCGCAACCCATGCATCTGGACGACCCAGGCCGACCGTCCGGCGGCGCGGTCGACGACTCGTACGGCCAGGGCGATCCGCGGTCGGTCCGCGATCGTCCACTCCTCGTGATCGACGAATTCGCCGTGCACGAAGGCGGAGTCGACCCCGGTGACCGGCACGTCCTCGGCGATCAGGGTGGCCAGCCCGAAGTCCTGCCGGTGGCGACCGCCCGCGCTGTCGTGGACCGGGCCCGCGTCGCTGGCCACGAAGATGGCCTGGTGGCTCGGCAGCGCGTCCCGGACGTCCCGGAAGAGGTCGGCGCGCTGCGGCAGCGCTCGTTCGCCGTCGTCGAAACGCGTCCATCCGGTGAGCCCCGGGGTCCGCGTCACCTCTTGCAGGCAGACGACATCGGCGCCGCTGCCGGGCAGCCAGGCGAGAAGCTCGTCGGACAGGGCGCCGCCCCAGGCGTTCACCGTCGCGATCCGCACTTCGACCCACCTGCCTCTCCCGTCCGAGCCCTCACCCGGGGCCGCCGCCAGGACCCGATCTTAGTGGCCGGAGCCGAAGCGACGGGCGCAGGTGCGCTGCGCGGGCGTCCCACCGCGACCTGGCCCAGCGCGCGTCTCGGGATGGTCGGGGACCGGTTGTTGGGGCTGCGCAGGAAGGTTGGGGCGGTCCGGGGCCGCAGTTGCGTTGTTCGGCGAAGCGGGGGCCTCGCAGGAGGGCGGGAACGGTCTGAGTGGCGGGCTCAGGTGGGGGCGGTCCGGGGTGATCAGCGCGCCGGGGCGGCAGATGCGTTATCCGGCGAAGGGAGCGGCCGTCGCGGAACGGGGTCAGGCGTGGTGGTCCGGGGACCAATGGTCGGGGCCTCGCAGGAAAGCGGGAACGGTCTGGGTGGCGGCCTCGGCCGGGGTCAGCTGGGGGCGGTCCGGGGTGATCAGGGCGCCGGGGCCGTAGTTGCGGTATTCGGCGAAGCGGGCGCCCTGCCAGGGCCAGGTGCCGAAGTCGCTCCACGGGGTGGCTCCGATGTGGGCCTCGATGCGGGAGTCGCGGATGACGGTCTGGCCGATGGCGTTCGGGTCCTGGCTGGGGTGCCAGGGGCGGCCCAGGAAGACGGTGGCGGGCGGGGCGTCCGAGGTGAAGGCGCAGCGGGCGAACAGGAAGCCGTGCGGGTTGCCGATGTCGGTGCTCGGCGCGGTGACGTACCCGTTGGGGGTCGTTCCCCGGTTGAGCGAGTGGACCCGGCAGCGGTCGAAGACGGCGGTGGCGCGGCCGAAGATGAAGTCGACGTCGCCCTCGATGTAGCAGTCGCGGAAGTACGCGCGGGCGATCGTGGTGGCGGCGGAGCTGTTCGCGTAGAGGGTGTCCTGGTTGGCCAGGAACCGCACCCGGGTGAAGGCGACCCGGTCGGCGCGGGTCAGCACGGCCACGGCCTGGCGGTTGGTGATCTCGGGATGGGCCGCCTCGTCGAAGAGGTTGGCGAAGGTGAGGTTGTGGGCCCGGAATCCGGCGCCGTCGACGGTGACCGAGGCGCTCCCGGTGGTGCCCCAGGTGCCGCCGGCCGGGTTGGGGGTGCCGTTGGCGCGGTCGTCGGCGATCATCACGTCGGCCGGGCGGCGGCCGAGCCCGAGCAGCGTGATGAGCGGGCGGTCGGGCGGAACGACAACCCTTCCCATGTACGTGCCGGGGCGCACCGCGATGACGAAGGGCGCTGCGTTCCCCGGCGGCACGGCGTCGACCGCGGCCTGGATGCTCGCGTGGTCCCCGCTGCCGTCGGCCGCGACCACGATCCGTCGCGCGGAGTCGAAACGGTCGCCGGGCCCGGTCGACGCCGAAGCGGCCCGGCCGCCGAACGCCGAAGCGACCGTGATGACCCCGGTCGAGACACCGAGGAATGTTCGTCTGCGCATGCCGCACGCTCCAAATCCGCTAGGTAAGGCCTTTCCTGCGGCACGCTAGGCCTATCGATGGATGTCCGTCAATGACCAGGAAGCCCTACTGCAAACAACGGCCGAACCCCGGGCGGAAAGCCCCAGCCAGACCGTCATGATCTGCAAACAGGACCCCGGAAAGTCAGGGGACGGGCCAGGTGCTTTCGCGGCGGATCAGTTCGGCTGCTATCCGTTCGACGCGGGGGGCGTGGCCGGGGTCGGCCGGGGTGAGGGCCAGCTCCATCGCGCGCTCGCCGAGCTCGGTCAGGGGCAGCCGCACCGAGGTCAGGGCCGGCGTCACGTCGCGCGCGATGGGCATGTCGTCGAAGCCGACCACGCTCAGCAGCCGGCCCGCGGCCCGCATCGCGGCCAGGGCTCCGACGGCCATCGAGTCGTTGAGCGCGGCCACCGCGGTCAGCGCCGGATCCGCGGCCAGCAGCTCGGCGGCGGCGGCCGCACCGCCGTCGCGGGTGAAGTCGGAGTGCACCACCCGCAGCGTGCGCCCGGACGACGCGGCCGCCCGCTGCAGCCCGGCCAGCCGGTCGGCCGTGGTCGTCAGCGCAGCCGGCCCGGCGATCACCCCGACCGACGTGTGGCCGAGCTGGAAGAGGTGCTCGCCGGCCAGGAAGCCGCCCTGCTCGTTCTCCGGCAGCACCGCGTCCGAGCGGTGGTGGTGGCGCCCGATCACCGCGATGCGCCCGCCGGTCGCCTCGAAGGCCAGCATGCGGTCGCCCAGCTCGGACTCGGCGTCGGAGGAGAGATAGCCCGAGCCGGCCACCACGATCGCGGCGACCTGGTGGGCGTGCAGCAGGTCGATGTATTCGAGCTCGCGGGCCGGTTCGCGGAACGTGTTGCAGATGATGACCAGCCGGCCGTGCGCCGTGGCGACCCGCTGGAGGCCGCGGGTGATCTCGGCGAAGTAGGGGTCGGAGACGTCGTGCACGAGCACGCCGACCGCGTTGCGGTTGGAACGGGCCAGCATCTGCGCGTGGGCGTTGGGCACGTAGCGCAGCTCGGCCACGGCGGCCAGCACGCGGGCGCGCAGCTCCTCGGTGACCGGCTTGGGGCTGCCGTTGATGATCCGGGAGGCGGTCGCGGTGGAGACCCCGGCCCGGCGCGCCACGTCGGCCAAGGTAGCCACGCCCACCCCCATCGATTCTCGGCGTTGCCCCCGGAGGATACCGCCGCCGCTCTTGCCCGCCTGCCGCCACGCCCGTACGCTCTCAGGAAAGCGCTTACCTAAGCCCTTATCCCGCAAACCACGGCCCCGACGGAGGCAAGGAATGGACCGTTCCCCCCTCGGCATCGTCCTCAACGGCGTCACCGGCCGGATGGGCCTGCGCCAGCACCTGATCCGCTCGATCCTCGCCATCCGCGAGGACGGCGGCCTGCCGCTGAGCGACGGCACCCGGCTGTGGCCCGAGCCGGTGCTGGTCGGCCGCAGCGAGGCCAAGCTCCGCGCGCTGGCCGAGCGGCACGGTCTGACCGACTGGACGACCGACCTCGACGGCGCCCTGGCCCGGCCCGACGTGCAGATCTACTTCGACGCCCAGGTCACCTCGGCCCGGGTCAAGGCGCTGCGCAAGGCGATCGGGGCCGGCAAGCACATCTACACCGAGAAACCGGTCGCCGAGAGCCTGGCCGAGGCGGTCGAGCTGGCCCGCGAGGCCGACGCGGCCGGCATCAAGCACGGCGTGGTGCAGGACAAACTCTTCCTGCCGGGCCTGCAGAAACTGCACCGGCTGGTGCGCGGTGGTTTCTTCGGGCGTGTGTTGTCCGTACGCGGGGAATTCGGTTATTGGGTTTTCGAGGGTGATTGGCAAGCTGCTCAGCGCCCGTCGTGGAACTACCGGTCGGCCGACGGCGGCGGCATCACGCTCGACATGTTCCCGCACTGGCACTACGTGCTGGAGCAGATCTTCGGCGAGGTCCGGGCCGTCACCGCGCGCTCGGTCACCCATGTCGACCGCCGCTGGGACGAGAGCGGCGAGCCCTACGCGGCCACCGCCGACGACTCGGTCTACGGCCTGTTCGAGCTGGACGGCGGCATCATGGCCCAGATCAACAGCTCCTGGGCCGTACGCGTCAATCGCGACGAACTGGTGGAGTTCCAGGTCGACGGCACGCACGGCAGCGCGGTGGCGGGCCTGCACCACTGCCGCATCCAGCCCCGCGCCGCCACCCCCAAACCGGTCTGGGACCCGGATGTGCCGACCGCGCAGCGCTTCCGCGAGCAGTGGCAGGAGGTTCCGGACAACGAGATCTTCGTCAACGGCTTCCGCGCGCAGTGGGAGCAGTTCCTGCGGTACGTGGCCGAGGACGCCCCGTACACGGGTGACCTCTGGGCCGGCGCCCGCGGCGTCCAGGTTGCCGAGCTCGGGCTGCAGTCGTCGAACGAGGGGCGCCGCCTCGAGATCCCCGAGCTGCCCCGATGAGCATCACGTTCAGCGGCCATGGCGCGGAGTTCCAGACCGGGCAACCCTTCACGAGCCGGATCGCGTACGCCGCCGCGCCCGTCACGGCCGACCCCGGAGCCGAGAACATCCCGGGCGCCCCGGCCGCGCTCGACTGGGAGACGACGCTGCGGTTCCGGCACCACCTGTGGTCGTACGGCTTCGGGGTGGCCGAGGCGATGGACACCGCGCAACGGGGCGCGGGGCTCGACTATCCGGTCACCCGCGAGCTGATCCGGCGCAGTGCCGCCGAGGCCCGCGCGGCCGGCGGCGCGATCGTGGCGGGCGTCGGCACCGACCAGCTGCCGCCCGGCCCGGCCACGATCGACGTGATCACCAAGGCCTATCTGGAGCAGCTGAACGACGTCCGGGACGCCGGTGCGACCCCGGTGCTGATGTGCAGCCGCCATCTGGCCGCGGCCGCCCGGGACGCCGACGACTACAAGCGGGTGTACGGCGAGCTGCTGTCCCAATCGGACAAACCTGTGCTGCTGCACTGGCTGGGGGAGGCGTTCGACCCCGCGCTGGCCGGCTACTGGGGGCGCCGCGAGACGGTTCTCGAGATCATCGAAGAGCACCAGGACCGGGTCGAGGGCATCAAGTTGTCGCTGCTCGACGCCGGCTACGAGATCGAGATGCGCCGCCGGCTGCCCGCGGGCGTGCGCATGTTCACCGGCGACGACTTCAACTATCCCGAGCTGATCCTGGGCGACGAGCAGGGGCATTCCGAGGCGCTGCTCGGCGTGCTCGCGGTCATCGCCCCGCCCGCCGCGGCGGCGTTCCGGGCGCTCGACGGGGGCGACCGGGACGCGTACGCGCGAATTTTGGAACTGACGCTGCCGCTGGCCCGGCACCTGTTCGCCGCGCCGACCTACCACTACAAGACCGGTATCGTCTTCCTCAACTGGCTGGCCGGCCACCAGGACCACCTGATGATGGTGAACGGCGCCCAGTCCGGCCGCTCGCCCGGCCACCTGCTGACCCTGATGAAACTGGCCGACGACGCGGGTCTGCTGCCCGACGCCGAGCTGGCCGGGCACCGCGCCAACGCGTGGCTGACCACCGTGGGGATGGACCGATGAAGGGCTTCTCGCTCAACCAGGCCACCACCAAGCGCTGGCCGCTCGACGAGCTGGTCGCCGGCTGCGTCGAGGCCGGCGTGTCCGCGGTGGGACTCTGGCGCGAAGAGGTCGCCGAGTACGGCACCGACAAAACAGCCGCCCTCGTACGCGATGCGGGGTTGACCGTCTCGTCGCTGTGCCGCGGCGGCTTCTTCCAGGAGCCCGGCTGGTACGACGAGAACCGCCGCGCCATCGAGCAGGCCGCCGCGCTCGGCACCGACACGCTCGTGCTGGTCAGCGGGGGCATGGCCGGCCTCGACCTGGATGCGGCCCGCCGTCACGTCGGTGACGCGATCGGCGCCCTGGTCCCCGACGCGCTGGCGGCCGGCATCCGGCTGGCCATCGAGCCGCTGCACCCGATGTTCTGCTCCGACCGCTGTGTCGTGGCCACCCTCGACCAGGCGCTGACGCTGGCCTCGCCCTACCCGGCGGCCGCGGTCGGTGTCGTGATCGACACCTACCACCTGTGGTGGGACGATCGCGTGTGGGCCGACATCGCCCGGGCCGGCGCCGAGGGCCGGATCGCCGCGTTCCAGCTGGCCGACTGGATCACACCGTTGCCCGAGGGCGTCCTGCTCGGGCGCGGCCTGCCCGGCACGGGTTCGGTCGACATGGGACGGTTCGTGCGGGCGGTCCGGCAGACCGGCTACGACGGCTACGTCGAGGTCGAGGTCTTCCACGAGGACGTGTGGTCGCGGCCCGGGGCCGAGGTGCTGGCCCAGGCGATCGCGGGCCATGCGGCGGCCGTCGCGTGAGCTTCCTGCGCGTCGGCGACGTCGAGGTCGCCACCTACGTCGTCGACCCGCCGCTCGACGTGCGCCTGGCGCCCCGCCCGTACCTGCATCCCGTACGCACCCTCGGCGGCACGGTCGTGACCGACGAGCTCTGCTTCGACCACCCGTGGCACCTCGGCGCGTCGCTGACGATCGCCGACGTGAACGGCTGGAACTTCTGGGGCGGCCGCACCTACGTCCGCGACCAGGGCTACACCTGGCTCGACGATCACGGCACCATCCACCACGACGGGTGGCTGCCCGCGAGCGGGGGCCTGGCCGAGTCGCTGCGCTGGGCCGACGGCGACGGGCGGACGGTGCTGACCGAACGCCGGCTCCTGTCGGCGGCCGCGGCCCCGGGTGGGTGGCAGCTGTCCTTCTCGTACGCGCTTTCCGCGCGGGAGGAGGTCACGCTGGGCAGCCCGGCCACCAACGGCCGTACGGGTGGGGCCGGCTACGGCGGCTTCTTCTGGCGCTGCCCGGCCGGCGTAGCGGTGTCGGACGTGCCGCACGGCAGCGTCGCGCCCGCCCTCACGCTGACCGTCGACGACTCGTACAGCCTGGAGTTCCGTGGTCTGGCCGGCGACGACCGGTGGTTCGTGCGCACGGACGACTACATCGGCGTGTGCGCCGCCCTGGCGTACGAGAAACCGCTCGTGATCCCGGCCGGTGGCACGCTGAGCCGCGAGCTGAGCGTGCTGATCAGGGACGTTCCCCGGCTTTCATGACGCGGTGAGCCGGACGACCAGGTCGGCCGTCGGGCGGCCCTCGGCGACGACGGTGGCGTTCTGCTGGTCGGTGGTGCGGGCCCAGACGGCGGCCTGGTCGGCGGTCATGCCGGCGGCGCGGGCAAGGCCGCCGCCATCGCCGCCGCCCTGCTGCACCGGCTGATCACCGACACCTCGGCGGCCCGGGCTCTGCTGTGACGGCCGGGCGGCCCTTTCCTTTGCGCCGCCCGGCCGCTCTTTCTCAGCTCTGGAAGTGGTCGAACGTCCAGGTGTAGGAACCCCACTTGAGACACAGGATGTTGGTGCCGTCCCAGGCGAAGAACATGTCCATCTTCTTGCGGGTGTCCGGGCCGTACACGCCGTCCTTGTCGGCCTTCATCTTTCCCTGCGCATAGATGAGCGCGTCCTTGGTGTTCTGCCCGAAGTCGCCGTCCGTGGTGAGGTTGCGCTGGTAACAGTTGTTCAGGTTGGTCTGCAGGCCCCACACGGCATTGCTGTTGTTGCCCTTGGAGAGAATGCAGTTGGTGCTCTTGCTCGACGTGACCGGAACGTAGTTGGCCTGATAGCCACCGCCGGAGCGGAACTGCGCGGCCCGGGTGCACGAAGCAGCCGCGGCCAGGTTGGCCGGGGTGTCGGCCAGGGCCGGCCCCGCGATGGACAAGCTCGCCGTGACGCCGAGCAGCAGGGCCGCGGCCACCGCGGCCAGCCGTTTGAGGGTTCTGTTCATTTCTTTTCCTCCCCGTGATCCATGATGGATCGGAATCTACGACTTGGTTCGATGGCGGTCAATGGCCTTTCGGGCAGGCCCGTTCCGGAACCGTGCCGGCTCTGATCTCTCATTCATCGAGATAACGGAAGGTGAGGCGATTCCGGGTATTTCACTCACCCGGAGATACGTCATTTATCGGACAGCTCGGCCGCCCCTCGGCGTACCTAAGCTGAACCTCGCTGAGCAGGAATGACGTGGAAGGAAACGCTCATGACCCAGGTGGAGAGCTCACCCGCGGCGGCGGTGTCGCTCAACGATTTCCTCGGCACCAACGAGGTCGGCCGGCTCACTCCCGGTCAGCGATTGTTGATCGTCGAACAGGCACTGCTGCTGCTCGAGCAGAATTACGCGTTACTTCCCTTCAAAGTCGCCCGTTACGGCATCAATCCGATTCAGCGGCTGCGGCTGCTCGCCCAGCGTCTCGGCCGCGACGCCGACCCCGAGCTCGAGTGGCGGATGCACGCCGAACTGGTCGACATCTTCAACTCGCTGCGCGACCTGCACACCCGCTACACGCTTCCGCAACCGTTCAACGGCGTCGCCGCGTTCCTGCCGTTTCTGCTCAAGGAGTTCACCGAGGACGGTCACCGGCGCTACCTGGTCAGCCGCCGGCATACCGGCCAGCCCGAGCTCGACGACGAGGCGTTCCGCTTCGGGGTCGAGGTGACCCACTGGAACGGTGTGCCGATCGCGCGTGCCGTCGAGCAGTTCGCCGAGCGGCTGCCGGGGGCCAACCCTGACGCACGGCACGCCCGCGCGCTGCAAATGTTCACCGTCCGCTCGCTGGCCTTCGCACCGCCGCCGGTCGAGGAGTGGATCACCCTCGGCTACCTCGACGCGCACGACAAGGCGCGCGAGATCCGGCTGACCTGGAGTGCGACGCCCATCGTGTCGGCGGCCGAGGGCACCACCGGGTCGATCGACACCCCGCTCGGCGTCGACGTCGAGGGCGCCCAGCTCGCCCGCCTGCGAGCCGCCCTGTTCGCCCCCGAGGCGCTGGCCGCCGAGGAATCGGGTCGCGCCGCTGCGGCCGGCCCCGAAACCGTGCCGGTCACCCCCGAGCTGGCCACCGTGTTCGAGGCGCGCCGGGTCACCGTGGGCGGCCGGGTCGTCGGGCATCTGCGCATCCGCACCTTCATGCCGACCACGAGCGGCATCGTGGGCTTCGTCCGCGAGTTCGCCCGGCTGCTGACCGCGTTGCCGCCCGACGGCCTGGTGCTCGACGTCCGCGGCAACGGCGGCGGCGCGGTCGTCGCCTCGGAACTGTGCCTGCAGGCGCTCAGCGCACGCCCGGTCGAGCCCGAGCCCGCCCAGTTCGCCGCCACGTCGCTCAACCTGCGCATCTGCCGGGCCAACGACAACCTGCGGCCCTGGCTCAAATCGATGGAGCAGGCGCTCGAATCGGGCGCGCCCTACTCGGCCGGCGTGCCGTTCACCGACCGCGAGTGGTTCACCGCGGTGCCGCAGTCCTACTTCGGGCCGATCGTGCTGCTCACCGACGCCCGCTGCTACTCGGCCACGGACATCTTCGCGGCCGGCTTCCAGGACAACGGCATCGGCCTGGTGCTCGGCTCCGACGGCAACACGGGTGCCGGCGGCGGCAACATCTGGCAGCTCGGCGACCTCATCGGCGCGCTGGCCGGCCAGGCCGACGTGCCGTTCAAGCCGCTGCCCCTCGGCGCCGGCATGTCCCTGGTGATCCGCCGGGTGATGCGGGTCGGCGCGAACGCGGGCAGCCCGGTCGAGGACTACGGCGTGGTGCCCGACGAACGCCACGTCACCACCCGGCGTGACATCCTCAGCGACGACGCCGACCTGATGATCGCCGCCGTCAAGCTGCTCGAGAAATCCCCGCCGCGCCGCTTCGACGTCGAGCTGACCGAGGTCGACGGCTCGATCACCGCCACGTTCGGGGTGCTCGGGGTCGACCGGGCCGACTTCGAGGTGGACGCACGCCCCCGCTACAGCGCCGACCTGGGCGGCAACCCCGGCCCGATCGAGGTCGTCAACTGCGGCGGGGCCCGCCAGGTGCAGGTGCGCGGCTTCTATGGCGGCGAGGTGGTGGCCCTGCGCACCTTCATTCGCAAGGGCGGCAAGCTCGCGCTGCTCGGCACCCTGGAGGACTGACGCGGGGGAGTACGGCATCAGGTCCGGTCTCCATCGACGGGCGAAGGAAGTCGCCCATCTGACGGATCATCCGATGGCGTTCCGGGAGCCGAAGCGGAGGCGGCACAGATCGGTCATCTCCGGCCGGATGTCTCGATCTTCCTCGCGCAGGGCTCGCTGGACGACGCGGAGGCTCGAGCCGAGCTGCGCCGGATGCGCGGCAGCTGACCGGACGTCTCCGCCGGAGGGAGGACCGTTGATGGTGGACATCGCCGGCTCCGGCGAGCGGCAGCTCGGCGATCTGACGGCCGTCCTCGCACTTCAGCGACGCGCGGAAGAGTTGTCCGAGGTCGTGACCCGCAGCGGGCGGGAGGAGCAGGTCTCCGACGAGGTGGCGGGAGCAGCAGTCGCCGCGGTGCGGGCGTGTCTCGCGGCGGCGGCCCGCTACAACGACGACTGGCCCGCCGCGCCGCTCAGGCTGGAGCCCCTCGCGCAGCCCTTGGTCGTGCGCCTGTTGATCTTCGCAGACTTTCGGGCGGCCCGCGGTGAGCACGAGCGGGCGGCCTCCGTACGGGCTCAGGTCGCGGAGCTCGCCGACCGCCACCTGGGGCTTCGCGCCGCCGCCGAGACGGCGATCGACCTCGGGATGCGCGAGGCGGCTCAGGGCCGGTTCCCCGAGGCGCTGCTGACCCTCGACCGAGCCCGCCGCACGCTGCTGGATCTCGGGGCCACCGCCTCCGCGTTGACGGCCACTCTGCAGCTCGCCAATGTGCACGAGTGGCTCGGCGACCATGAGCGGGGCCTCGCCGCCGTCCGCGAGGTGGCCGGCCGATTGGCCGGGATCGCCGGCGCTCGCCCGGATGACGCCTCCCTGACGAGAAGCCTTCGGGCGCAGATCGACGCGATCCGCGGCGGCACGGCTCCCGCCGACGGCGGCGATGCCGTCGAGAACGCACGGATTCAGCAGGCGTTCGACCAGTTGCTGCAGGCAAAGGGACGGCTGGCTCGCCTGAATGGCGACGCGGATCTCGCGGAGAAATGCTTCCGCGAGGTTCGTCCGCACCTTGCCACGGCCGGCGGCGCCGCGCCGGGCATCGACTTCCACCTGGCGAGGAATCTGGTCGAGCAGGGCCGGCTGGAGGAGGCGCTCGTTCTGCTCGACCGCATCGCGCCGCAGTTCGACGAGCCGTTGCTGAGCGCCCGCCTGCCCGCGTTGCGGATGGTGCAAGCCGACGCGGCGCTGCAGCGCTCGGAACCCGGGGCCGCGGCCGGATTCGCGCGGGACGGGCTCGCCCGGCTGGTCGGCCGACCGGACAACGACCTCGCCTGGAAACTGCGCTGGCGCGAGGGCCGGGCGCTGGTGGCGGCGGGCCGTCCGGCCCCGGCCCTGGACGCGTTCATGAAAGGCGCTTCCGCCGCCGACGAACTGCGCAAGGCCCCGCTGGGCTACCGCCTGGACACGACGTTCTTCCGGGACAAAGCCCGGTTCTTCGAGCAGGCCGTCGACCTCGCCGTGGATCTCGGCGAGCACGAGGCCGCCGCGACGCTCGTCGAACAGGTCAAGAGCCGGGCCCTGGCGGCGGTCCTCAGCGTTCCGGCCCACCGCAGGGGTGCGCGCAGCCGTGACGAGGTTCGCTTCGACGAGCTGACCACCTGCTTGGATGCGCTGGACTTCGAGATCCAGATGGAGGGCCGGAGCGCCGGGCGCGGGCGCCGGCGCTGGTCCGTGCTCTACGGGCGGGAAGCGGTGCTGGAGCGCCTCCGGTTGTCGGATTCGCGCTGGCGTTCGCTCTCGGTGCCCCCGCTGCACGCTCCGGCGGAAACGGCACGGCTGGTGGGCCGGAACGACCAGGCCGTACTCAGCCTGCTCTATCGCCCCGACCGGATCATCGGCGTGCTGTACGCCGGCGGCCGCGTACGCTCCGCCGTCACCCCGCTGACCGAGGCCACCCGCCGGATCGTCGAGGGCAACGCCGAGAACGTCCGGACCGGGCGCAACCCCCGGGCGTACGACGTCTCGGTCGAAGCCGGCCTGGAGCTGACCGACCTGGTGCCGGCCGATCTGCTCACGAACAGCCTGGGCTGCGCCTCTCTGATCGTCGTGCCGCACGGGCCGCTGCACCTGCTGCCGTGGGCCGCGCTGACCTCGGGCGGCCGGCGACTGTTCGACCTGACCCGGGTCGGCATCCTGCCGAACGTGTCCTCGATCCACGCGCTGACCGGCACGCCCGCGCCGCGGCCCGCGGTCGCCCTCCTCGGCGACCCGGACTACGGCGGCCTGCCGGGCGTCGATCGTCTCCTCCACGCCGGACCGGAGATCGAGGACGTGGCCGCGCTCCACGGTGACCGGCTGCTCACCGCACCGGTCACGGGGGCCGCCGCCACGGACGAAGCATTCTGGCGGTTGTGCGAGAGGGACGGAACCGACGCGATCCTCCATGTTGCGAGCCACGCTTTCGCGGTCGCCGAGGCGCCCCTGGCCTCCGGTCTGTTGCTCGCCGGGTCGAAGGTGGACGCCGCCGGGATCGCCCGCCGGCGCATCCCCTACCCCGAGGTCGTGCTGAGCGCGTGCAGCACCGGCTGGCGCCCGCTCACGGTGGGCAAGCTGAGTCTCGAGGGAGACGACGCGCTCGGGCTGACCGCTGCCTTTCTTGAAGCGGGGGCACGCTTCGTGCTGGTCAGCATCCCGGAGGCACCGGACAGAGCGATCCGCGAGTTCGTCACGAGCTGGCATCGGCACCGCAGCGCGGGCGCGTCACCCCTCGCCGCGACCGCGGCGGCGCAGCAGGACATGGCGTCCGGCCGGTGGCCGGTCTGGTCGTGGGCCGGGATCACGGCGTACGGGTGTGCCTGACGGCAGGAGGAGGAGGATCGGGACGTGAACGACGACGACCTCGACGCGGAGATCGAGCGGCTGCAGCGGGAGATCGGCCGGGCCGGCACGGATATCGAAGGGCTGGAGTACTGGAGCGGCCCGGCGCAGCGGATGCGCGACCTCTTCGTCGCGGTCGACGATGCGCTGCGCGTCCGGGTCGAGGACAACCAGGCGGCCTACGTGCGTACGGCCGTGGTCCGGCCGACGCTCGACGTGCTCGCGGCCGTGGGCGACATCGCGCTCACGGACCCGCATCTGCGGTCGGTCCACGACGAGGGTGTGGCCGCGCTGCGGATGAGCGCCGAGGCGTTCACGACCCTCGCCGACGGGTATGAAGGGTCCGACTCCGCTCTGCTGGAAAAGGCCCGGGCTCTGCGCATCGGGGAGGTGGGTCACCGCACCGCTTGGCTGCGGGGTGTCACCGAGCTCGGCCGGCAGCTGGGCATCAACTGACGGGCAGACCCCGGCGGGCGGGGGTCGTTGCCCAGGGGACGCCCAGCTCGGAAGGCAGCGACGACGTCTCGGCTGAGTGGCGGAGCAGGGCGTTGATTCCGGTGATGGTGCGGTGCGGGCCGTCGACGGCGACCGTGTCCGAGTTGAGCAGGTGGGGGACGGGGGCCTCGGTCAAGGCCTCGAGCACCGCCGTGAAGTCGGCCGTTGCCGCGAGCGGCACCAGCACGGGAGTGCCCTCCGCCCGGTGCCGCAGCAGGTTGGTGAGCAGGTCGGTGCGGCCGGGCACCTCGGCCGGTGCGGCGTCGCCGGGCAGGGCGACCCGGTCCGTCGGGTATTCGAGCAGGGCCCGTCCGCCTGGACCGCGGGCCTCGATCTCGCCCGCGATGAAGTCCTCGCCGGCCAGGGTGACCGCGATCAGCAGGGGCAGTCCGCTGTCGAAGGTGATGCGGGCGAACGCGGTGTCCTCGACCTCGATCTCGCGCACCCGGTAGCGTTCGACCTCCAGCTGCCGGGGTCGTCCGGCGCCACCCGCCGCGCCCGCTGCCAAAGCTTGCATGACGGCGTGGGCGAGGGGGTTGACGAGTGCGCCGTCGACCACCGGGCGGCCGGCGACGACCCGGCGTCCGGCCCAGGGCGCACGCTTGTAGTAGGCGTCGTCGCGTTTCCACGAGGCGACCGCGGTCAGACCGTTGAGCGGGCCGACCGACGGGAGCAGTGCCGAGCGGAACCGGGCCCACGCCGCCGATCCGAGCGCCTGGAAGCCGACCTGGCACGACCGGCCGGTGGCCTTCAGCGCGTCGGTCAGGGTCTGGTGCGCGGCCAGCGAGGTCACCGGCGGTTTCTCCAGGAGCAGGTCGCAGCCGGCGGCGAGGGCGTCGAGCGCGATCGGCAGGTGGGTGTGCGGCGGCGTGCAGATCACCACCACGTCCGGCCGGGTCTCCGCGAGCAGTTCCCGGTGATCGGTGAACGCCGGAATCCCGTCCGGCGGAGGCTCGATCGGCTGGATGTCGGCCAACCCGACCATGGTCGCCGTGCCCGCGGCGGAGAGCTCGGCGATGCGCCGCCGATGCCACCGCCCGTGCCCGTTGGCCCCGATCAACGCCACCCGCGCGCTCATGACGGAGCCCCGGTCATGCGGCGCCGGCCAGGGTGGCCTCGATGCCGTGTTTCTCGAGGGCGGTCAGCCATTCCACCAGGACGGCGCGCAACTCGGCGTCCTCGGCCATCTCGGGGGTGAAGACGGTGTCGAGGCCCAGCAATGCGTCCACCACCCCGTCCGGCGTGGCGGGGCCGGCGGCGAGCCGGGCCCGGATCCGGTCGGCCAGCGGGTCGTTCAGCGGCAGCGGCGAACCGTCGTCGGCCACCCCCTGGGCGAAACGCATCCAGGCCGCCACGACCAGCGCCCCCCAGCGCGGCACCGCGCCGGCCCTCCGGCGATCCTGGATCGTGTGCAGCACCCGCTGCGGCAGCTTCTGCGAGCCGTCCATCGCCACCTGCACGGTCCGGTGCCCGATGGCCGGGTTCTCGAACCGATCAAGGACCTCTTCCCCGTACGCGATGACGTCGACCCCGGCCGGCGGCGCGAAACTGGGTGCGACGTCGGCGGCGATGAACTCGCGCATGGCGGCGCGCAGCCCGGGGATCGTCATGGCCGACGCGATCGTCTCGTGCCCGGCCACCGCACCCAGGTAGGCGATCGCCGAGTGCACGCCGTTGAGGGTGCGCAGCTTCAACCTCTCCCACGGGCGGGGGTCGTCGGTCATCACCGCCCCGGCCAGCTCCCACGCGGGCCGCCCGGCCGGGAAGTCGTCCTCGATGACCCACACCGAGTACGGCTCGCCGCACACCGCCGCCTGGTCGCGTACGCCCAAGGTCTGTTGCGCCACGGCCAGGGTCTGGGCCGTCGTGGCCGGCACGATCCGGTCGACCATCGTGCCGGGGAAGGTGACGTTGTCGCGCACCCAGTCGGTGATCGCCGTCGCCGCCGCCAGCTTGTCGACCAAGCCGCGCAGCCGGTGCCCGTTGGCCGGCAGGTTGTCGCAGCTGACCAGCGCGATCGGCCCCGCGTCGGCCCGCCGCCGGGCACACAGACCCCGGATCAAGAGGCCGGGCACCGTACGCGGGGGCCGGCCCGTCTCGAGGTCGGCCAGCAACTCGTCGTCGAGCAGCAGCCGCCCGGTCGCCGGATCGAGCAGGTAGCCCTTCTCGGTCACCGTCAGCGTGACCACGCGGATGGCCGGGTCGGCTATCCCGGCCACGATGAGGTCCGGGTCGTCGCTGGCCCGCAGCTGCAGGGCGGACGAGGCGATCACCCGGGTGCTGCTGCCCGTGGGCCCGAGGGTGGTCACGCTGAACAGCCCGTCCTGCGCGCGCATGGCGTCGACGATGTGGGCCGAGCGCGGCGCGACCCCGACGATGCCCCAGTCGCCACCGCCCGCGGCCATCGCATCTTCGGTGAAGACGGCCTGGTGGGCCCGGTGGAACGCGCCGAGTCCGAGGTGGACGATGCCCGCGCCGGCCGCGCCCGGCTGGATCCGGGGCCGGCACTCGGAGGGCACCCGGGGGAGCGAGGAGAGGTTCAGCTCCACGCCGGGCCGTCCGGGAAGGAGAACTCGGCGATCGAGGCGGGCCGGATGTCGGAGCTGTAGCCCGGCTGCTCCGGCACCAGGTAGCGGCCGTCCCGGGTGCGTACCGGGTCGGTGAAATGCTCGTGCAGGTGGTCGACGTATTCGACCATGCGGCCGTCGAGCGACGTGCCGACCCGCAGATAGTCGAAGATCGCGATGTGCTGGACGAGTTCGCACAGGCCCACCCCGCCCGCGTGCGGGCAGACCGGCACCCCGAACTTGGCCGCCAGCAACAGCTCGGCCAGCACCTCGGGGACGCCCGCGACCCGGCACGCGTCGACCTGCATGACCCGGATCGCCCCGGCCTGCAGGAGCTGCTTGAAGATGACCCGGTTGGCCGCGACCTCGCCGGTGGCCACCCGCACCGGGGACACCGCCTCCTGGATGCGCGCGTGGCCGAGGACGTCGTCGGGGTGGGTCGGCTCCTCGATCCAGTACGGGTCGAACTCGGCCAGCCGCGCCATGTTCCCGATCGCCTCGCCGACGCCCCAGATCTGGTTGGCGTCCATCATGAGCAGCGCGTCCGGGCCGATCTCGGAACGGATGATCCCGGCCCGCCGCACGTCGTCCTCGATCGGGCCGCCGACCTTCATCTTCATGGCCCGCCACCCCTCGGCGTACGCCTGCCTGGTCAGGGCCCGCACCTTGTCGTCGGGGTAGCCCAGCCAGCCCACACTGGTCGTGTAGGACGGGAAGCCCTCGTCGCGGATGAGGGCGAGCCGGTCGGCCAGACCGACCTTGCCCTTGTCGAGGATCGCGGCCGCCTCGGCCGGGGTGAGCGCGTCGTCGATGTGCCGGAAGTCGACACAGGCCACCAGCTCCTCGGTCGGCATCTCGGCCAGGAGCTGCCACATCGGCTTCCCGGCCTCCTTGGCCCGCAGGTCCCAGACCGCGTTGACGACCGCGCCGGTCGCCATCTGCAGGGCGCCCTTCTCGGGCCCGAGCCAGCGCAGCTGCGGGTCGGCGGTGAGCGAGCGCAGGAAGCCGAGAGGGTCGGTGAACGGGTCGGTGCCGATCAGGGCCGGGGCCAGGGCGCGTACGGCGGCGCAGGTGATCTCGTTCCCGCGCCCGTTGGTGAAGGTGAAGCCGGTGCCGGTCAGCCCGGCGCCGGAGGTCAGCTCGACGTAGGTGGCCGAGTAGTCGCCGCGGTTGATCGAGTCAGAGCCGTCCCCGGCCTCGGCCGTCGGGAACCGTACGTCGTGCACCTCGACACCGGTGATCGTGGCCATCAGGCGCCGCCTTTCTCGAGCTTGAAGATGCGTTTGGGCAGGTGGTAGGCGATGTCGGCCATCGTCTCGGCGGCCTCGGCGAACGGCAGGCGGTCCTGCGCGACCAGCGAGGCCAGGTAGGCGGCGTCGACCCGCCGCGCGACCGAGTGACGGACCGGGATCGAGCAGAACGCGCGGGTGTCGTCGACGAAGCCGGCGGTGTTGTAGAAGCCGGCCGAGTCGGTGACCGCCTCCCGGAACCGGCGCATCGCGTCCGGCGTGTCCAGGAACCACCAGGGCGCGCCCAGGAACAGCGCCGGATAGCCGCCGGCCAGCGGGGCCAGCTCGCGGCTGAACGCTGTCTCGTCGAGGGTGTAGAGGACAACCCGAAGGCGAGGATCCATCCCGTACGCGTCGAGCAGCGGCCGCAGCGCGTCCACATAGCTGGTCGCCTGCGGGATGTCGCCGCCCACGTCCCGGCCGTGCGCCGCGAACAGCGTGCGGTTGTGGTCGCGCGCCGCCCCCGGGTGCAGTTGCAGCACCAGCCCGTCGTCGATCGACATCTTCGCGAACTCGAGGATCATGTGCCCGCGGAACGTCTCGGCGTCGGCCGCCGAGGCCTGCCCGCGCAGCCCGCGTTCGTAGAGCACGGCCGCGTCGGCGGGGGAGAGCGCGACCGTCCGCGCCGTCGGGTGCCCGTGGTCGGACGAGGTGGTGCCGGCCTCGATGAATGCCTCCCGGCGGCGGCGCAGCGCGTCCAGATAGCCGCGGTAGGTGCTCGTGTCCTGGCCGGCCAGCTCGCCCATCCGGGCCACGTTGCCGGCCCAGCCCTCGCGCTCGAGGTCGACCACGTCGTCGGGGCGGAACGTGCTGATCACCCGGCCGCCCGGTCCGCCCCACCCGTCGGCGGCCAGCTTGGCGTGCCGGCTCAGGTCGTCGGTGGGCGACTCGGTGGTGGCCAGCACCTCGATGCCGAACCGCTCGAACAGCGCCCGGGGCCGGAACTCGGGCTCGGCCAGCCGGGCGGCGATGGCGTCGTACACCTCGTCCGCGGTCTCCGCGCTCAGCGCGACGTCGACGCCGAAGACCGTGCGGAACGTCTGCTCGAGCCAGAGCCGCGACGGGGTGCCGCGGAACAGGTGCCAGTTCGCGGCGAGCAGGCGCCAGATCACCCGGGGGTCGGTCTCGACCGGGCCGCCGTCACGGCGGGGCACGCCGAGGCGGTCGGGCGGGATGCCCTGGCTCAGCAGCATCCGGGTGACGTAGTGGTCGGGCACGATCAGCAGCCGGGCCGGGTCGCCGAACGGCTGGTCGTCGGCGAGCAGCGCCGGGTCGACGTGGCCGTGCGGGCTGAGCAGCGGCAGGTCGCGCACCACGTCGTACAGGTCGCGGGCGATCGCGGCCTGGCGCGGGTCGGTGGCGAACATCGGGTCGGACACGGTTGGGGTCACCCCTTCTTGAGCAGGTCTTCCACCCGAACCGGCGCGGACTCCCGCAGGCTCTGGTTGGCGGCGAGACCGGTGAGCAGGGCCAGGGCCCCGTCGCGGGCGGTCGCGGAGCGGTGCATCGGGTCGGTCTGCCCGCCGAGCAGGACACCGGTCATCCGGCTGTCGGCGCCGCCGTGACCCTCCCGCGTGTGCGGTTGCAGTTCGACCGCGTACGGCGGTTTCCAGTACGGCCGGATGGTCAGCGTCACCGACCCGGCCTCGGGGCTGGCGCCCTGCTTGACCATCCCGGCGGCGGCGGGGCTGACGTGGTCGCTCTCGACGACGTCGAGCTCGAGCCGGCCCCGGCTGCCGTTGACCATCAGCCGGTAGCCCTCCCACGGCGCGTACGCGGTGAGGTGGTAGGTCATAGTGGCCCCGGTGTCGTAGCGGACCAGCACCGCGAGGTCGTCCTCGATGGTGACGCCGGGCGCGAACACGTCCTGGTCGCGCCGGTAGCCGTCCTCGGCCGCAGCATCCACATAGAGCGCCTTGAGCCGGGGATCAGCGGCCAGGTCGAGCGCGAACCGCTCGTCCGCCTGCCCGTGCCCCCGCCCCTGATCGCCGTAGAAGAACAACCGCCCGGACGCGTAGACCTCGGCCGGCGCGGCGCCCAGCCACCAGTTGACCAGGTCGAAGTGGTGACCCGACTTGTGCACGAGCAGGCCGCCCGAGTTGGCCTTGTCGCGGTGCCAGCGGCGGAAGTAGTCGGCGCCGTGCCGCACGTCGAGCAGCCACTCGAAGTGGACCGAGCCGATCTCGCCGATCTCGCCGCGGGCCAGCAGCGTGCGGACCATCTCGTGCACCGGGTTGAAGCGGTAGTTGAAGGCGACCTGCACCCGGCGGCCGGTGCGGTCGACGGCGTCCAGGATCCGTTCGCAGCTGGGGGCGTCGACGGTCATCGGTTTCTCGGTGATGACGTCGCAGCCGGCGTCGAGCGCGGCGACGATGTGCCCGGCGTGGGTGCTGTCCACGCTGGTCACGATGAGCTCGTCGACCCGTTCGCGGTCGAGCATGGTGGCCAGATCGCCCGCCCGGTAGGTCGGGACGGGCGTCTTCAGCCAGCCGTTGTGGGTGTCCATCCGGGACTGGTTGACGTCGGCCAGGGCGACCAGCTCGGTGGTGTCGCGGTGGTCCTCGGTGACCGCGCGAAGGAACATCTCGGCGCGGGAGCCGGTGCCGATCAAGGCGATCCGGCGACGGCGGTCGTGCGGCATGGGTCCTCCCGAGCGGGTCATCGGGTACGGCAAAGGTTTGCAGGAAAGTTAGACAGGTCGATCCCATGTCGTCAATGATGCCGGGGTATCTCGACCCACTATGCCCGACTAAGTAGGCGTATTGAGTGCCTGTTTGCAATCTCTCCGCAACAGAACTCCATTGACACTTGTGCAACCGCTTGCATTAATAGCTGTCATCAGTGACCGGCGCCACAGCGTCCACAAGGGAGGTCCGGATCATGTCCGTCACGATTCGCGACGTCGCACGGGCGTCCGGCGTGCACATCTCCACGGTGTCCCGCACGTTCTCGGCGCCACATCTGGTCAACCCCAACACCCGCAGCCGGGTGCTGGCCTGCGCCGAGCAGCTCGGTTACCGGCCCAACCGGGCGGCCCGGGCGTTGATCACCGGCCGCACCTACAACATCGGCCTGATCGTGGCCGACATCGCCAACCCGTTCTTCCCGCCGCTGATCAAGGCGGCGGAGAGCCAGGCCCGCAAGCATGACCACCACATCTTCGTGGCCGACACCAACGAGGACGCGGCCGTCGAGGAAGAGGTGGTGCGCGCCCTGGCCAAACAGGTCGACGGCGTGCTGCTGTGCAGCCCGCGGATGAGCAACGCGCTGATCGAGCAGCTCAGCCGCGAGGTGCCGCTGGTCGTGGTCAACCGCCAGATCACCGGCATCCCGGCCGTCGTGATGGACGTGGCCCGCGGCGCCGGCATCGCCATCGAGCACCTCACGGCGCTCGGCCACCGCCGGGTCGCCCTGCTCAGCGGGCCGCGAGGGTCGTGGACGAGCCGGGAGATCCGGCGCTCGGCCACCGCGACCGCCCGTTCGGCCGGGCTCGAGCTCGTCATCATCGGCCCCAACCCGCCGACCGAGGGCGGCGGGCTCACGGTCGCCGAAGAGGTCCTGCGGGCCGGCGCCACCGCCGTGCTCGCCTACAACGACCTCATGGCGATCGGCCTCATCGAGGGTCTGCTGGCGGCCGGGGCCCGCGTGCCCGAGGACGTCAGCGTCGTCGGAATAGACGACATCATGCTCAGCCGGCTCACCCGCCCGAAGCTGACCACGGTGGCGACTCCCACTGCCGCCGCCGGTCGGGCGGCCGTCGACATGCTCCTCGCGCATGGTGACGACCGCCGCACCACCGCACACATCACCCTGCAGACCGAACTGGTCATCCGCGACTCGACGGGGAGGTGCCCGGGTCCGCACAGCCCTGCGGACCCGGGCGACGTGATCGCCCCCGGAGGTGTCGCTCCCTAGAAGGAGAAGCGCCATGGAGCCCATCACGAGGGGCGTCACGCCCGCTCAAGGTACTACTAGACGGCGTTTACTCGCCGCCGCCCTAACAGTTCCCCTCCTGCTCGGCGCCGCCGCATGCGGCGGGGAGGACGCCGGCAGCGACGGTAAGACCGAATTGTCGATCTTCTGGTGGGGGGCCGAGAAACGGGCCGAGCTGACCGACCAGGCGCTCGCGCTCTACACCCAGAAGCACCCGGACGTCACGTTCAAGAAGACGTGGCAGGGCAACCAGGGCTACTTCGACAAGCTGGCCACGCTCACCGCCGGCGGCAACGCGCCGGACATCTTCCAGATCGACGACAACTACATCTCCGAGTACGCGGGCCGGGGCGTCACGCTCGACCTGAGCTCGTACACCGACAGCGGCAAGCTGGACGTCACCAAGTTCCCGAAGAGCCTGCTCGAGTACGGCAAGGTCGACGGCAAGCTGGCCGGCGTGGCCATGGGCGAGAACACCCAGGGCCTGGTCTACGACAAGACGCTGCTCGAGAAGTACAAGCTGCCCGAGCCCAAGACCGGCATGACCTGGGAGGCCTTCATCGACTGGGCGGCCACCGTCTCCAAGACGGCCAAGCTGCCCGGCACCCAGGACGCCAGCGCCGTCTACCAGGCACTCTGGGTCTTCCTGCGGCAGAACGGCAAGGACCTGTACACGGGCAAGCAGCTCGGCTTCGACGAGGCCGACATGACCAAGTGGTTCACGCTCTGGAAGGACGCCCGGGCCAAGGGGGCCACCCCGACACCCGACGTCATCCACGAGGGCAACGCCAGCGACGTCAGCAAGCAGCTGATCGTCACGGGCAAGGCCGGCACGTCGTGGGTCTGGACCAACCAGATGCCTGAGCTCAAGAAGAACACCGAGCACGAGCTCGGCCTGATGGCGTACCCGGGCGACCCGAGCGTGCAGTGGGCGCGCGCGTCGCTCTACTTCTCGGCGTTCCGCGGCAGCAAGAACAAGGACATCGCGGTCGACGTGATCAACTTCCTGGCCAACGACCCGGAGGCCGGCAAGATCCTCGGCACCGACCGGGGCCTGCCGCCCAACCTCGACGTCCGCCAGCAGATCGCGGCCGAGGTCACCGACCCGAACATGAAGCAGACCATCGCCGTGCAGGACGAGCTGGGCGCCAAGTTCGGGCCCAACCCGCCCACCGTGCCGCCGCAGGGCCACAGCAAGGTCCGCTCCGAGCTGGTCCGGGTGGCCGAAGAGGTCATCTACGGCCGGCAGACCCCGGAGCAGGCCGCGGCCGACTACGTCGCGGCCGCCAAGGCGGCGATCGGCGCCTCGTGACCGCAACGACATTGACCGCCGACCCCGCCGACCCCGCCGCGCCGGTTACCCCGGGGCCGGGGCGGCGGGTCCGCCGGCGCCGGGAGAACCTGGCCGGATACGTCTTCCTCTCGCCGTGGCTGCTGGGCCTGATCGGCATCACGGCGATCCCGATGCTGATCTCGCTCTATCTCAGCTTCACCGACTACAGCCCGCTCATCTCGCTCGGCGACGCGAGCTGGGTCGGCCTCGACAACTACCGCCGCATGTTCACCACCGACCAGTCGTACTGGCACGCGGTGACCGTGACGGTGACCTTCGCGCTGGTGGCCGTCCCGCTCAAACTGGCCTCGGCGCTCGGCGTGGCGATCCTGCTCAACCGCACGATGCGCGGCATCTCGGTGTTCCGCGGCCTGTTCTACCTGCCGTCGCTGCTCGGCGGCAGCGTCGCGCTGGCCATCGTCTGGGTCAGCATGTTCAACCGCGACGGCGCCTTCAACTCGTTCCTGTCGCTGTTCGGCATCGAGGGGCTGCCCTGGGTCAACGACCCCGACTGGGCGCTGTCCACGCTGATCCTGCTGGCCGTCTGGCAGTTCGGCGCGCCGATGGTGATCTTCTTGGCCGGCCTCAAGCAGGTGCCGGTCGAGCTCTACGAGGCGGCGTCGGTCGACGGCGCCGGGCCGTGGCGCAAGTTCGTCAACATCACGCTGCCGATGCTGTCGCCGGTCATCTTCTTCAACCTGGTGCTCGAGACCATCAACGGCTTCCAGGGCTTCACGTCGGCCTTCGTGCTCTCCAACGGCACCGGCGGGCCGGTCGACTCCACCCTGATGTACACGCTGAACCTCTACATCAAGGGGTTCGTCGAGCTCGACATGGGCTACGCGTCCGCCATGGCCTGGGTCTTCCTGCTCGTGATCGGCGCGATCACGGTGGTGCTGTTCAACACGGGCCGCTTCTGGGTCCACTACTCCGACAACGAGGAGCGGTGATGGCCTTCAAACAGGGGCCTCTCGTACGGTTGGCCGTGTTGCTGGTCATCCTGGCCGTGGTGCTCTATCCGCTGATCTGGATGGTCGGCACGTCGTTCAAGAGCCCGCAGGAGATCGTCAGCAACATCGGGCTGATCCCCCGCGACTTCACCCCCGGCAACTTCGCCGAGGGCTGGAGCAAGTTCGACGTCGGCTTCGGGCGCTTCTTCCTCAACAGCGCGCTCGTGTCGTTGATGACGGTGGTCGGCAACTCGGTGTCGTGCCTGCTGGCCGCGTACGCCCTGGGGAGGTTGCGGTTCCGGCTGCGCGGGTTCTGGTTCGCCCTCATGATCGGCACGCTGCTGCTGCCGGGCCACGTGCTGATCATCCCGCAGTACATCCTGTTCCGGTCGCTCGGCTGGGTCGGCGGCGACTGGCCCTATCTGCCGCTGCTGGTGCCGCAGTTCCTGGCCACCGAGGCGTTCTTCGTCTTCCTGATCGTGCAGTTCATGCGGGGCATCCCGCGCGAGCTGGACGAGGCCGCGGTGATCGACGGCGCCTCCCCGTACGCCATCTTCCGGCACGTGATCCTGCCCTTGTCCCGCCCGGCCCTGGTCACCACGGCGATCTTCTCGTTCATCTGGACCTGGAACGACTTCTTCCGCCAGCTGGTCTTCCTGTCCGAGCTGAAGGACTACACCGCGCCGGTCGCGCTGACCCTGTTCATCGACTCCACCAGCGAGAGCGCGGTCGGGCCGATGTTCGCCATGTCGCTGCTGTCGCTGGTCCCGGTGTTCCTGTTCTTCGTCGCCTTCCAGCGGCTGCTGGTCGAGGGCATCAACACCAGCGGCCTGAAGGGGTGATCACCCTTGCCGCATGACTGGCGCGACTCGCTGCGGCTGGCCACCGACCTGGCCTTGCTGGGCATCCTGGTCACCCTCGCCTCCCTGCCGATCGTCACGGCCGGGGCGGCGGTCGCCACCGGCAGCTTGTCGATCCACCGTCTGATCACGATCGGACGGTGGGCGACGGCGGCCGAGCTCTGGTCGTCCTTCCGCGAGCGGCTCCGGCCTGGGCTGATGGCCGGGCCGGTGGTGCTCGGCGGGGCCTGGCTCGTGATCGTCGACGTGGCGGCGTTGCGGCGGGGTGCGGTGCCGGGCGGTTCCGCGGTGATCGCCGCTTTGCTGGTGGTGGCGGCTCTCGGGGCCGGCTTCGCCGCCCTGGTGGCCGCGCTGGCCGGTCAGCCCGAGACCCCTGCCGTGCGCCGGGCCCGCGCGCTCGTGGCGGCGCGGCCCGGCGCGTTGGCCGCCGCAACCGGCGCGGTGCTGGTCGCGGCGATGCTGGCCGCCTTCGTCCACCCGGCCCTCGTCCCCGTGCTGGCCGGTTACGTCCTCTTCGCCGCCCACGCCGTGCTCCGCCGTTTCACGACGAGCGCTGTACCGGAATTACCGGCGACGGGCCGGCTTCGGCAGCCCGCTGATCACTGACGCTGTGGTCAGGAGCCCGGCTCCGGGTGGTACCGGCTCCAGCCCTGATCGAGGATCCGGAACCCGGCGTCGAGCATCGGATCGGTGTCACTGGTCACGAGCAGCTGGATCTGGAGCGCGAACCGGGCGTAGATGCGGATCTCGTCGGTCGGCTGCGGCCGGCCGAACTCCTCGGTGATGGCTGCGGCGAGGGCGTCCTCGTGGCGCAGCCACATCCGGGAGGCGTAGTCCTGGAGGGCCGGGGTGGCCTCCATCATCGACATGACGCGGCGCCGCAGCGCGCCCTCCTCGCCGGACCACATGGCGACGAACTCGGATCGGTAGTGGGTTTGCAGAGCCTCCGAGACCGAGAGGCCGTCGGGCCGGTCGCGCACGGCGGCGACGAGTCTCTCGCGTTGCGCGTCCTCCTCGTAGAAGAGAAGCGCCTCTTTCTGCGGGAAGTGCGCGAAGACGGTGGTGGGGGAGACGTCCGCCTTGTCGGCGATCTCGCGCACGCTCACCGCGTCGAAGCCGCGCTCGAGGAACAGCTCCTGCGCCGCTTGCAGGATCGAGGCCCGGGTCACGGCCTTCTTACGCTCGCGCCGCCCGGCCTGGTGCAGATCCGTTCCCATGCCCGCCATCGTACAAATCCCGACGATGACGAGGGTTGACGCCAAAACTGGTACCGATACAGTCTTGTAGTGATACCAGGTTCAGCCGAGCCGTCTGCGCCCCTCGAAGGGATTCTGATCATGATCGAGCAACGCGAAGCCGTGCTCACCGCCGAGCCACCGCGGACGATGCGGCGCCGGATGGCCGGCGTGGTACTCGCGGCGGCGCCGGTGATCTTTTTCCTGTGCGAGTTCGTCGCGGCCGCGGCCTGGCGGGAACCGCCTTACAGCTACACGTACCACTACATCAGCGATCTCGGGGTGCATGGCCCGCTCGAAGCGTTGGGCCAGTACATGTACTCGCCGCTGGCCCGAGTCATGAACGCCGGCTTCTTCCTCTTCGGGAGCGCGGTTTTCACCGGGGTCGCCCTGCTCAGCGGTCTGCGAAGCTGGCGCCGCGTAGTGGTGTTCGCTCTGGGAACGCTGGTCGGCGCCGGCGGCGTGGTGCTGGCGCTCTTCCCCGGCGACGGTGAGGCCGACCGGCTGGGCCAGGTCGACTATCACGGTCTGGGCGCCATGGCGGCCATCGTCGGCGGCAACGTCCTGGTCATCGTTCTGGGTCGCCTGCACGAGCGCCTCGGCATCTCCCGCCGAGCCGGGAAGATCATGCTCCGGCTCGGCGCCTTCGGGCTCGTCGCGACGGTGGCCTTCCTCGTCGTCGCCGGCTCCGGGGCCGACGTCCTGATCGGACTCGTCCAGCGCTGCGCCGTCTACCCGGTCCTCGTCGGTCTCCTCGGCGCGGGAGTGTCGATCGCGAGGCGGTGAGGCCGTCGGCCGGTGGTCACTCCGCGCCGTCCACGAAGGCCAGCGCGGCGGTGACGAAGAGCGGGGACAGGAAGAGGTTGTAGTGGGTCAGGCCGGGCAGGATGGCCAGCGCGTGGCCGCCCTTGGGTCGGCCCTCGCCCATCCAGCCGCCGTCGCGCTGCCCGCCGTCGAGCAGGGCGAAGATCTCGACGAAGTGGCTGGGCGGGCACATGTCGGCGTCGGCCGCCACGACCAGCGTCGGCACCTGGAGGTTGCGCACCTCCTCGGTGAAGTCGTAGTCCTTGGCCATCGACTGGCCGATCTTGTCGAGCAGGCGGGGAAAATCCTCCGGGCGCGGCGCGACCCGCTGGTACAGCTCGTACATCGGGGTCTCCTTCATGAACTCCGCGGCCGCGGCGCCCACCTGACCCTGCTGCTCGAGGATCTCGGGGTAGGTCGCGTCGCGCCGGATGCCGGCCGACGCGGAGACCAGGCGGCCGACCTTCTGCGGGTGCCGGATGGCGACCTGCAGGGCGACCCCGCCGCCGAGCGAGTAACCGACGACGTCCGGCTTCTCCAGAGCGAGGTGGTCGATCAGGGCGGCGACATCGTCGGCCATCGAGGTGATCTCGATCGGCCGGTCGATGTCGGCGGTGCGGCCGTGCCCCTGCAGGTCGACCAGGATGACCCGGTGCTTCGCGGCGAACTCGCCGATGAGCGGGCCGAACATCTCGCCCGAGCCGAGACCGCCGTGCAGCAGGATCAGCGGACGGCCCTGGCCGTGCGACTCGTAGTACAGGTTGATGCCGTTGACCTCGGCGTGCTCGCCGTGGCCGGTGCTGTCCGCGCTCCACTCGCTGGTGCTCATCTCTACTCCTCCGTCGCCGTGTTGCCTTCGATGCTCCTCAGACCGGGTGACTTCCGCGGACTCATCGGTGGGACAGAAGTTTTTCTTGTCGTACGCCTGGGCTAGTTTCGTACCCGTGAGCGATGTGGCCACCCCGATCGAGTCCCAGCTGGAGATGTTCCGGCCCGAGCTGACCGGTTACTGCTACCGGATGCTCGGCTCCGCGTTCGAGGCTGAGGACGCTGTGCAGGACACGCTCGTCCGCGCCTGGAAGAGCTACGAGAGCTTCGAGGGCCGGGCGGCCCTGCGGTCGTGGCTCTATCGCATCGCCACCAACGTCTGCCTGACCATGCTCGGCAGCGCCCAGCGGCGGGCCCGCCCGATGGATCTCGGCGGCCCCGGCTCGGGTCACACCACCCACCCGGGCGAGCCGCGCCCCGACGAGATCTGGGTCGGCCCGGTGCCCGACGGCCGGGTCCTGGCCGCGGTGGCCGACCCGGCCCAGGTGGTGGCCGACCGCGAGTCGATCCGGCTCGCCTTCGTGGCCGCGCTGCAGCATCTGCCGGCGAAACAGCGGGCCGTGCTGATCCTGCGCGAGGTGCTGGCCTGGTCGGCGCAGGAGGTGGCCGATCTCCTCGAGACGTCGGTGCCGAGCGTCAACAGCGCGCTCCAGCGGGCCCGGGCCACGATCGCCGCGACCGACAAGGGCGCCCAGGTGCTCGAGCCGGCCGACGACGAGCAGAAAGCGCTGCTCGCGCGTTACGTGCAAGCCTTCGAGGCGTACGACCTGACCGCTCTGACCGCCCTGCTCCACGAGGACGCGACTCTCTCGATGCCGCCGCTGCCGCTGTGGCTGCGCGGCCCCGACGACATCACCGCGTGGATGACTGGCACCGGCGCCGGCTGCGAGGGGTCGCGCCTGATCCCGGTGGTGGCCAACGGGCTGCCGGCCTTCGCGCAATACCGGGCCGACGCCGGCGGCCCGGGTCACGTGCCGTGGGCGCTGATCGTCCTCGAGATCTCAGACGGCAAGATCGCCGGGGTCAACAACTTCCTCGACACCGACCGGCTGTTCCCGCTCTTCGGCCTCCCGGCGAGGCTCTGACCGATCGGCGCCCGCCCCCTCGCCGGCAGATTGTGGAGCGGCCGCCCGCGTCGCCGCGAACCGCGCCGAGAAAAAGCCGCCCAGGCCCATCAGCGTGAAGAGGGTCTGCAGCTCGGGCGGGGCGCCGTGCACCTCCAGGCGCCAGCCGTGCCGGCCCGCGGTCAGCCGCAGCTTGGCCAGCGCCTCGACCAGCACGACGTCGGGCTGCTTCACGGCGGAGACGTCGCAGGTCACGACCTCGCCGGGGGAGCCACGCAGCAGCTCGGCGAGGTCGGCACACAGGCACGGGATGTCCGCGCGGGTCACCTCCGCGCCGACGGCGAACAGGACCGGCATACCCGTTAGGACCAGCCGCGACGGCCGGACTCATCGCTGACAGCGGAAGAATCTCAGCGCCGCCGCCGGGTCATGTCAGCGCCGCCGCCGTTGGCAATCATCAGCGCAGCCGCCGCGGACCGTGTCAGCGCAGCGTCAGGCGGATCACCCGGGCGCCGTTCGTCCACGCGCGGTGCAGGTCCTCCCGGCGGGGGTTGCCCTGCTCGTCGAAGCCGATCTTGTTGAAGCTCGCGAAGTTGCGGTTCTGGCGCGCGATGACGTCGTAGTCGGCCACCACAGCCTCTTCGTCGGCGTGCACGCGGACGTCCGCGGTCCGGGTTTTCCCCAGATAGCGCACCTGGACGGGGTCACCGGTGCGCAGGTTGCGAGCCCACGCGAACGGCGTGCCGACCAGCAGGGCCCCGTCGTGCGGCACGTAGGCCACCGGGACGTGGTAGCGCTTGCCGGTGCGGCGCCCGACGACGTGGAGCGTGATCAGCCGCCGGCCGATGCCCCGGGCGATCAGGGGAGTGCCGAGCAGCCCGCGCACGAGCACGTTGACCGCGCCCTGCAGGGCCAGGGGCTGAGCCTTACCCTCGTCGCTCATCGAACCCGCGCTCATCCGGACACCTCCGTCAGTGTCTTCGACCTTATCCTGCCAGTTTCGACCACGCCGTCCCGTGCGGGCGGATCGGCATGCTGAACTGGGGCGGGACGGCCCGCCGGGCGTACCCGGGAAGGTCTTAGGGTGAAGTGATGAACGAGCGAGTGACCAACTGGGCCGGCAACATCATCTTCGGCGCGCGCAGTGTGCGCCGGCCCACCTCGGTGGCCGAGGTGCAGGAGATCGTGGCCGCCGGCGGGCCGATCCGGGTGCTGGGCAGCGGCCACTCCTTCAACCGGATGGCCGACACCGACGGCACCCTGATCTCGCTGGCCGGCCTGCCCCGCCTCGTCGAGATCAGCGCCGACCGCAAGTCCGTGCGGGTCGACGGCGGCCTCCGCTACGGCGATCTCGCCGTCCCGCTGTCCGAGGCCGGTCTGGCCCTGCACAACACCGCCTCTCTGCCGCACATCTCGGTGGCCGGCGCGGTCGCCACCGCCACCCACGGTTCCGGGGAGAAGAACCGGAACCTGGCCTCCGCCGTCTCGTCGATCGAGTTCGTCGACGGCTCGGGCAAGCTGGTCACGCTGAGCCGCGGCGACGCCGACTTCCTCGGCGCGGTCGTCGGCCTGGGCGCGATCGGCGTGGTCGTCGCGCTCACCCTCGACGTGGTGCCGGGCTTCGAACTGCGGCAGTACGTGTACGACAACGTGCCCCGCGCGTCCCTCGACGAGCACCTCTACGACATGCTCGGCGACGGCTACAGCGTCAGCCTCTTCACCAACTGGACCAGCGTCGACATCAGCCACGCGTGGCTCAAGCGGGTCGAGCCGATGGCCGGTGACTGGTACGGCGGCACGCTCGCCGACGGCGCCCGCCACCCGGTGCCCGGCATGCCCGCCACCAACAGCACCGAACAGGGCGGCATCCCCGGCCCGTGGCACGCCCGGCTGCCGCACTTCCGGATGGAGTTCACCCCGTCCAGCGGCGAGGAGCTGCAGTCGGAGTACCACGTGGCCCGCGAGGACGGCCTGGCCGCGATCGACGCCGTCGCCGCCATCCGCGAGCAGGTCGCCCCCGTGCTGCAGGTGTGCGAGGTGCGCACGATCAAGGGCGACGAGCTGTGGCTGAGCCCGAACTACCAGCGCGACAGCATCGCGCTGCACTTCACCTGGATCGCCGACACCGACGTCGTCCTGCCGGTCGTGGGCGCCCTCGAGGCCGCCCTGGAGCCGATGTCCCCCCGCGCTCACCTGGGCAAGGTCTTCACCCTGACCCCCGAGACCATCCGGGCCGGGTACGAACGTTTCGGTGACTTCCAGGAGCTGGTGCGCCGCTACGACCCGTCCGGCACGTTCCGCAACGAGTGGCTCGACGCTCTCCTCGGCTGATCGTCCGCCCGTCAGCGGCCCGAGGCAGCCATGACCGCCTCGGCCGCCGCCCGGGCCGACCGGGCCGCCCGCGGGTCGGAGTCGAGGGCGGCGGCGATGTTGGCGCCGTCGTAGAGCAGCACCAGCTGGGTCGACAGCGTGCGGACGTCCTGGTAACCGGCCGCCGCGACCAGGACGGCGAACAGCTCGTGCAGCCAGGTGCGGAAATCCTTGGTGGCCAGGTCCTCCGCGCTGCCCGGCGGGGCCTCGGCGGCAGCGTTGAGAAACGCGCACCCGCGGAAGCCGGGCTCGGCGAAGAGGTCGGCCAGCGCGCCGAACGCGGCGAGCAGGTCGTCAAGGAGATCGAGGCGGCCGCGATGACCCGGGCCTGGGCGGCCGAGTTCAGCCCCTCGGGCGTACGCGTCAATGCCTTCGCCCCGGGCCCGTTCAGCCCGACCGCGGCTCCCGCGAGGTGATCGACCAGCTCGCGACCACCACCCTGCTCGGCCGGGCCGCCCAGCCGGCCGAGATCGCGGGCGTCATCGCCTTTCTCGCGACCGATGCGGCCGGATACATCACCGGCGCGACGATTCCGGTCGACGGGGGCCGCACGGCGGTGTGATCATCGGTCCGTACGGGTGAATTTGCCGGAAACGGCGGACAGATCGGCGCGGGAAGGGCGGGAAAGGGCGCCTCCGGTGTTGAGTGGAGCCTCCAGAAGCGGGAGGTTCTCCGAGAATGATTCGTATGCAGAAAAGGGCACTGGTGTCGGCCGGAATCGCAGCGACAGTCGTCGCCGCGTCGGCCCTGAGTGGCGGAACGAGTTACGCGTCGCCGCGTTCCCCGGGCGCCTGCAGCGTGCCGTCGGCGCAATTTCCCACGATTCAGTCCGCCGTGAACGCCCCGGCCTGCCGCGTCGTCAAGATCGCACCCGGGTTCTACGCCGAGAACGTCGCGATCGCCCGCAGCCTGACGCTGAACGGCGCGAAGGCCGGGCAGGACGCCCGCAGCCGGCGCGGCGGGGGCGAGTCGGTGCTCAACGCCGGCGGGCAGGCCAACATCACCGTCAGCGCCGACAACGTGACCATCGACGGTTTCACCCTGAACGGACCGCCCGGTGGCGGCACGGCCGCGCTCGTCCTGCAGAACGGCAACACCGGCGAGACGATTCAGAACACCGTCATCGCCAATCAGGGACGCGCGGCGTCGTTCACGACCAGCCGGACGACGTTCCGCCGGAATCTGGTCAAGAACACGGCAACGGCCCAGGACGGATTCCAGGCGAACAGCCGGCCCGTTCGCGACGTCACGATTTCCGGCAATACTTTCGTCGGGCCTGCCGCGTCGAATTACAACGCCGACGTGACCTTCATCGAAGGAAACGCGAATCTGATGGTCGAGGACAACAAGAGCACCGCCAACGGCACTCTGGTCGCGTTGTTCAAGACGACCGGCGCGCGCGTCGAAGGCAACACCGTCGTGGGCACGAGCAATTCGTCGGCGATCTACATCGGCGGCGGCAACAGCAAGATCTCGGTCAGCGGCAACACGATCAGTTCGGCCGCGTCCGCCGTGAAGGTGGCCAACGACTTCACCATCGGCACCAATTCCGGGGTCGGCATCACCCGCAACACCCTGCGCAACAACCAGTACGGCGTGAATGTCGCCGCCGGCTCGGCGACCGGCACCGTGCAGGTCAACCGCAACACCATCACCGGCAACGCGCTGTTCGGTGTCTCCAACAGCCCGACCTCGGGCGCCTCGACCAACGCGACCTGCAACTGGTGGGGTGCGATCACCGGCCCCGGCGCGGTCGGCCCCGGCCGCGGCGACAAGGTCAGCCCGGGCGTCACCTACCGGCCGTGGCTGCGGCTCCCCGGGCTCGCCCTGAGCTGCCGCTAGGGCCGGCGCTAGTAGCGGTCGCGCCGGACGACGTGGTCGTCCACGAGATCGAGGAACGCGTGGGCGGCCGTGGTCGGCGCGGCGGTGGTGCTGCGGGCCACGCCGAGCGTCCAGGTCGCGGCCGGTGGATCGAGGTCCACCGGCACGACCCGGGCGCCGGCCTCGGCGGCCAGCGGCGGAACCATGGCCACCCCGATGCCCGACTCGACGTAGCCGGGGATGGCGCTCAGCTCGCCGACCTCGATCGCTATCCGCCGGGTGATCCCGGCCCGGCGGAAGTCGTCGTCCGTACGCACCCGGTTGCAGAAGCCCGGCGGCAGATCGATGAAGGGCTCGCCGGCGACCGCGGCCGGGCTGACGCTCGTCTCGCCGGCCAGCGGGTGGCCGGCCGGGACGAGCAGCCGCGGCTGGAAGGTCGCGATGGCATCGAGGTGCAGGCCGGGGATCGTCGTGGACGGCACCCCGACGAAGGCCAGGTCGAGCCGGTGCGCGTGCAGGTCGGCCAGCAGGCCCTCGGTGCCCTCGCCGCCGATGGTCAGGCTCAGCGTGACCCGGGGGTGGCGCTCCCGGAAATCGCGGACCAGCCCGGGCAGGTCGACCACGGTGAGGCCGGAGAGCGTGCCGATGCGCAGGCTGCCGCTCAGACCCTCGCGGATGCCGTCGACCGCCGCCCGGGCCTGGTCGAGCGAGTCGAGGGCGCGCTTGGCCTCGGGCAGCAGCGCCAGTCCGGCCTCGGTGAGGGCGACCCGGGTGGTCGTGCGCCGGAAGAGCGAGGCGCCGAGATCACGCTCGAGGGCGCGGATGCTCGCCGAGACGGTCGACTGCACGGCGTGGGTGCGCTGCGCGGCCCGGGTGAAGCTGAGCTCCTCGGCCACCGCCACGAAGAACTGAAGCTGGCGTTGTTCCACACCACACCCTATCGCGCTGGGCTATAAGTGGGATCGGAACTATTCGTTGGCGGCGAACGGTCGCCGGGGCATGGTTGATCCAACATTCCACGTCTGATGGGGCATCTCATGAACGTCTTCCTGACCGGAGCAACCGGATACGTCGGCTCCCGGGTGCTCGTCGCGCTGATCGAGGCCGGCCACAGCGTCACGGCTCTCGTCCGGGACGAGCAAAAGGCTTCCCGCGTACGCGGGGGCGGGGCCACGCCGGCGGTCGGGGACATGCGCGACCGCGGCACCGTGCAGCAGCTCGCCGCGGCAGCCGAGGCGGTGATCGCCACGGCCACTCCCGGCGACGCGACCAGCGCCGATGCCGACAACGACTTCGTCGACGCCGTGCTGGCCGGGCTGCGGCCGGGCGCCACCCTGATCCGTACCGGCGGCGTCTGGGTGCACGGGCCGGGCGCCGACCTCACCGAGGAGACGCCGCTCGACGCCCCCGCGCTGGTGGCCTGGCGCGAGGCGCTCGACAGCCGGGCGCTGGCGACCCCGGGCATCCGCTCGCTGCTGATCGAGCCCGGCATCGTCTACGGCTACGGCACGGGCATCCCGGCGCTGGTCGTCGGGGGCGACCAGATCGGCGACCCGGCCGCGCTGCAGCTGGTCGGGCCGGGCACCCAGCACTGGACGACCGTGCACGTCGACGACCTGGCCGCGCTCTATGTCGCGGCGCTGACGTCGGGGGAGACGGCCCAGCGTTACCTCGCGGTGAGCGGCGACAACCCGACCGTCCGCGAGCTGGCGGAGGCGGCGAGCCGGCGTCTCGGCCTCGACGGCCGGGTCGTGGCGGAGGACCCGTCCTCGACGGTGGCCCGGCTCGGCGGTTTCGGCGCGGCGCTGCTGATGGACCAGCAGGCGACGGGGGAGAAGGCCCGGCTGGCGTTCGGGTGGAAGCCGACCCGGCCGTCGCTGCTCGCCTCGTTCCGGGCCGGCGAGTACGACCCGGCCTGACCTGGGGTTCCGTGTTTTTCACGGGAAGATCACCTTAAGAAATCTTTAAGAGGTAATCCACCGTGGGAGCGCTCCCGTATGGATGGCCGTAGCCACATTCGGTCCCCCGTCGCGGAAGGCGCTCCCCCAATGTACAGAGCTCGCATCACAAAGTCCCGCAGCAGGAATGTGCGCCGCTGGCAGATCGGCGCGGTCGCGGGGGTCGCGGTGGCCATCGTCGGCGTCGGTCTGGGAGTAGCGTCGGCCGCCGAGACGGTGCCCACCGTGAACTGCCCGCAGGTCAACAACCTGCCCGCCGTGCCCGCGCAGGCCCAGGCCGAGGTGACCCGCAACCTGGAGCTGCTCAACACGCAGATTTCGGAAGCCAACAACCGGTTGCGCACCTCGGTGGGTCAGGGTGGCCCGGCCTTCATCCAGAACGCGATCCTCGGGCCGCTGAAGGACAAGCGGTTCGCCACGATCAACCGGATCGAGACGGCGATCGGTCGCAACGCGGCCAAGCCGAACCTGAACGCCGAGGGCCTGTCGACCTGCTCGCTCAACCAGGACGGCGGCGCCTCGGCGCAGCAGCCGGTCGAGGTGCCGGCCGCGGGTGGCGGCGCGACCGGTGGCGGCGCGACGGGTGGCGGCGCGACGGGTGGCGGCGCGACGGGTGGCGGCGACGCCACCGGCGGTGCCGCGGCCGGGGTGCCCACGGTGAACTGCCCGCAGGTGAACAACCTGCCGGCCGTGCCCGCGCAGGCCCAGGCCGAGGTCGCCCGCAACCTGGAGCTGCTCAACACGCAGATCAAGGAAGCGAACGCCCGTCTCGTGTCGACGGTGGGTCAGGGTGGCCCGGCCTTCATCCAGAACGCGATCCTCGGGCCGCTGAAGGACAAGCGGTTTGCCACGATCAACCGGATCGAGACGGCGATCGGCCGTAACGCGGCCAAGCCGAACCTGAACGCCGAGGGCCTGTCGACCTGCTCGCTCAACGAGAACGGCGGCGCTTCCGCCGAGCAGCCGGTCGAGGTGCCCGCGGCCGGTGGCAACGGCGGCAACACGGGTGGCGGCAACGTGGCCCTGCCGACCGTCAACTGCCCCGCCCTGAACAACCTGCCGGCCATCCCGGCCCAGGCCCAGGCCGAGGTGCAGCGCAACCTCGAGCTGCTGAACACCCAGATCGCCGAGGCCAACGCCCGCATCGTCTCGACCGTCGGCCAGGGCGGCCCGGCCTTCATCCAGAACGCCATCCTCGGCCCGCTGGAGGACAAGCGTTTCGCCACCATCAACCGCATCGAGACGGCGATCGGCCGCAACGCCGCCAAGCCGAACCTGAACGCCGAGGGCCTGGCCCCCTGCTCCCTGAAGGCCTGAGCCCTCGGCTCGCTGAACCCCTGATCCGTCCCCCGGGCTGACCCCGTCCCACCCGCACCAGGCGCGCGCCCGGACCCCCACCCGGGCGCGCGTCTTGCGTCGTGGGTGCCGGTCAGGCCGGGGCGGGCAGCTCGTCAGCCGGCGTGCCATCCGTGCCCCGCTGGTGGGGGAGGTCAGCGGCCGGGGTGGCATCCGTGCCCGGCTGGTGGGGGAGGTCGTCGGCCGGGGTGGAGTCGGCCGCGGCCGGCAGGATGCCGGGCGCGGGCTTCGTGCCGGGAGCCTCGCCCCGGGCCACGGCGCCGGGGGCCGACTCGCGGTTGATGCCGGCCGCGGCGTATGCGTCGTCCTCGTCCAGCGTCTCGGTCTGCAGGAGGCGGTGGGCCAGGCTGTCGAGCTGCGGCCGGTGCGAGCGCAGCAGGGACAGCGCGTCCGCGTAGCACTCCTCCACGATCTTGCGGACCTCGGCGTCGATCAACTCCTTGGTCGCCGGGGCCACGCCGTCGAGACCGAACGGGGACTCCTGACCGGGCGGAGGCAGCACGGTGACCGGGCCGATCACGTCGGACATGCCCCACCGGCCGACCATCTGGCGGGCGATGTTGCTGACCTGGTCGAGGTCGCTCTCGGCGCCGGTGGTCATGTCGCCGTAGACGACCTCCTCCGCGGCCCGGCCGCCCAGCGCGCCGATGATGCGGCCGCGCAGATATTTGGCCGAGTAGCCGTACCGGTCGCTGGACGGGCTCTGGAACGTGACGCCCAGGGCCTGCCCGCGCGGGATGATCGAGATCTTGCGGACCGGGTCGGCGCCCGGGGTGAGCATGCCCAGCAGCGCGTGACCGGACTCGTGGAACGCGGTGCGCTCCTTCTCGTCGGTGGTCAGCATGATGCCGCGGACCGTGCCCAGCACGACCTTTTCCAGCGCGTCGGTGAAGTCGGGGTTGTGCACCTGGTCGTGCCCGCGCCGGGCGGCCAGCAGCGCGGCCTCGTTGACCAGGTTTTTCAGGTCGGCGCCGACCATGCCGGGGGTGGCCGCGGCGAGACCGGCCAGGTCGACGTCGGCCGCGACCGGGACGCCGCGGGTGTGCACCTGCAGGATGGCGAGCCGGCCGGCCAGGTCGGGCGGGCTGACCACGACCCGGCGGTCGAAACGGCCGGGACGCAGCAGCGCGGCGTCGAGGATCTCGGCCCGGTTGGTCGCGGCCAGCACGACCACACCCTCGCTGCCGGTGAACCCGTCCATCTCGGTCAGGATCTGGTTGAGCGTCTGCTCGCGCTCGTCGTTGCCACCCAGCGACTGGGCACTGCCGCGGGCCCGGCCGATGGCGTCGAGCTCGTCGATGAAGATGATCGACGGGGCGACCTTCTTGGCCTGGTCGAACAGGTCGCGCACCCGGCTTGCGCCGACGCCGACGATGGCCTCGATGAACTCCGACGCCGAGATCGAGAAGAACGGCACCTTCGCCTCGCCGGCCACCGCGCGGGCGAGCAGCGTCTTACCGGTGCCGGGCGGGCCGGAGAGCAGGACGCCGTGCGGGATCTGCGCGCCGAGCTTGCGATATTTGCCGGGCTCGCGCAGGAAGTCGACGATCTCGGTGACCTCCTGCTCGACCGCCTCGATGCCGGCCACGTCGGCGAACGTCGTCCGCGGGCCGGCCTCGGGCTGGTAGAGCTTGGCCCGCGACTTGCCGAAGCCGCCGAGCGCGCCGCCCGCGCCCCCGCCGGCCATCCGGCGGCTGATCCAGATGAACAGCACGACCAGCAGGATCGTCGGCCCGAACCCGATCAGCAGCTGCTGCCAGACCGGCCGGGGCGCGTCGGGCGGGTTGGCGTTGACCGGCACGTCGTTGGACTGCAGCGACGCGAACAGGTTGTCCTCGGCGAACGAGGGCCGCTGGGTGGTGAACCGCTCGACCTGCTCGGACTTGGTCTCACCGGTCGGCGTGTAGGCCGTCGCCTTCTTGAACTGGCCCTCGATGGTGTCGGCGGTCGAGGTGATCTCGCCGACGTTGTTCGCCTGGACCTGGGACAGGAAGAACGTGTAAGACACCGGGGAGCGCTCGGGCGGCGCCAGGAAGAACGACGAGATGATCCAGTTGATCGCGAGCAGGACGACGAGCATGCCGCCGAAGCGCACCCAGCTGGAACGCGGTCTCTTGGGCGCGCCCGGTGACGCGCCGGGCGGTGCGCCCTCCACCTTCCACGGGTGGGGGCGTTGCGGCGGCTTGGCGTTCGGCGCATCGGCGGGCATGGCGCGAAGCTACCCCTCTCCTATGACGGGAATGCGCCGTCGTGACGCGCGATACCCATGCCAATTTCCCGGGTGGCGATACATTGAGCGGGGCTCGGGGAGGCGGCTATGGCGGGAGCGTTGCCGGCGGACAGCCACGTGCACAGCGAGTGGTCGTGGGACGCGGCGGTCGGTGACATGGTGGGCACCTGCGCCCGGGCCGTCGAGATCGGGCTGCCCGCGGTGGCCTTCACCGAGCATCTCGACCACATCGTCTGGACCGCCGACCGAGACACCCTCGAGGAAAGTGCCCAGCTGGCGTCCTTCGCCGACGCCGAGGGGCAGGTGCATCCACCGGCCTTCGACGCCGCCGGCTATCTGGCGGCGATCGAGCAGTGCCGCGAACGCTTCCCAGGGTTGCGCGTCCTGAGCGGCCTCGAGATCGGCGAGCCACACCTGCACACCGAGGCCGTTGCCGCGGTGCTGAGCGCCGGCCGGTTCGACCGGGTGCTCGGTTCGATGCACGCCCTGCCGGTCGGTGACGGCTTCGCCGAACCACCCGGCTTCTTCGAGCACTACGGCCGGTCCGCGTCGATCCGGCGCTACCTGACCGAGGTCCCGGCCGTCGTCGCCGGGAGCGATATCTTCGAGGTGTTCGCGCACATCGACTATCCGGTCCGGTTCTGGCCGGCCGACGCCGAGCCCTTCGACCCGGGCGTCTACGAGGAAGAGTTCCGCCTGGCCCTGCGGGCGATCGCCGGCGGTGACCGGGTGCTGGAGGTCAACACCTCGGTGCCGTTGCACCCGCACATCCTGCGGTGGTGGGACGAGGAGGGCGGCTGGGCGGTGTCCTTCGGGAGCGACGCCCACCTGCCCGCCGTCCTCGCCCAGGGTTTCCGCGAGGCGGCCCACCTGGTCGAGGCGCACGGGTTCCGTCCCGGCCGCCACCCTCACGACTTCTGGACGCGACACTAAGCCGCCCAGTCGCCCAGGGCCCCTTCCAGGGCGCCCAGCGCGGCGTCGATGAGCGGCCACCGCTCGTCGTCGGGGCAGCCGCCTTCCACCCAGCGCAGGCAGGCGGCGTCGAGAAAGCCGAAGTAACCCCACAACGCGTACTCGTGGCGGGCCTGGCTGCTGGGCGCGAGCTCGGCCCGCAGCCGGTCGACATAGTCGCGCCGCGCCTGACCGCGGATGGCGACCGCCGCCGGGGGCTCGGCGCCGGGCGCGGTCAGCGGCAGCGCCCATCCGGCGGGGTGATCGGCGATGTGATCGAGGTAGACCACTGTTGCCGCGCGCACCCGGTCACGCGTCGACGTGCCCGCGGGCAGACCTTCCAGCGCGGCCGCCTGGCGGGCCAGGAGGTCGCCGATCGCCAGCCGGACGATCTCGGCGTAGAGCTCTTCCTTCCCGGCGTAGTAGCGGTAGAGCAGGGCGTCGGATGCGCCGGCCCGGGACGCGACGGAGGCGATGGTCACCTCGGCGTACGGATGCTCGGCGAACGACTCGGCCGCCGCGGCCAGGATCGCCGCGCGGCGTGCGTCCGGGTCGAGGCGCTTGCGGGGTTGCCGATCGGTACGAGCCACGTTGCCCATCCTACCGTTATTGAACTAGCATCACTAACGTAGTGAACCTCATTCAGTAAGGAGTCCGTAATGGGTTGGGTCGAGCATGCGATCTGGTGGCACGTCTACCCGTTGGGCTTCGGCGGCGCGCCGATCCGCGACGCCGATCCAGCCCCCGCGCCCCGGTTGCGGCGGCTGCTGGGCTGGCTCGACTACGCCGTCGAGCTGGGCGCCTCCGGGCTGCTGCTCGGGCCGGTGTTCGCCTCTCGCACCCACGGCTACGACAGCCTCGACCAGTTCCGCATCGATCCCCGCCTGGGCGGCGACGAGGACTTCGACGACCTGGTCGCCGCCGGCCGGGCCCGAGGCCTGCGCATCGTGCTGGACGGGGTGTTCAGCCACGTCAGCGCCGAGCACCCCGACCTGCTGCGCGCCCTGCGCGACGGGCCCGGCAGCGCCGGCGCCGCCCTGTTCGACATCGACTGGGACAAGCCCGGCGGCCCGGCCGCGCGGGTCTTCGAAGGCCACGACTCCCTGGCCCGGCTGAACCACGCCGACCCCCGGACCGTCGAGTACGCCGCCCGCGTGATGAGCCACTGGCTCGACCGGGGCATCGACGGCTGGCGGCTGGATGCGGCGTACTCGGTCCCGTCCGCGTTCTGGTCCAAGGTGTTGTCGCAGGTCCGCGCCGCCTACCCGGAGGCCTGGTTCCTCGGCGAGGTCATCCACGGCGACTACCCGGGGTTCGTCGCTGCCTCCGGCGCAAGCTCGGTCACGCAGTATGAGCTGTGGAAGGCGATCTGGTCCAGCCTGGCCGACCGCAACCTGTTCGAGCTGGACTGGGCGCTTCGCCGCCACAACGAGTTCCTGGCCGCCTTCACCCCGAACACCTTCGTCGGCAACCATGACGTGACCCGCATCGCCACCGCCGCCGGACCGGACGGAGCGGTCACCGCCCTGGCGATCCTGATGACCGTCGGCGGCATTCCCTCCGTCTACGCCGGTGACGAGCAGGGCTTCACCGGCCTCAAGGAGGAGCGTCTCGGCGGTGACGACGCCGTCCGGCCCGCCTTCCCCGACCGGCCCGGGCAACTGGCGCCCTGGGGGCAGGGCATCCACCGGATCCACCAGCAGCTGATCGGGCTGCGTCGCCGGCATCCCTGGCTCACCACCGCGACCACCGAGACCGTGGAAGTGGCGAACACGCGTTATACCTACCGCACCCGATCCGCGTCCGGCGACGCCTTCCTGGACGTGACCGTCGACCTCGACCGCGCCCAGGTCGTCACGATCCGCGACCCGACCGGCGTGGTGCTCTGGCCCCACAGCGCCTGACAGGAACCGCGCCTGGAAGGGAAGACGGAGGCCCCGGCATCGACGCCGAGGGCCTCCGGTGAGGGGAGAGAAGGGTCAGTGGTGGCCGACGAGTTCCGGCTCGGATGCGGCCGGGGTGACCTCGGCCCCCGCGGCGTGCCGGCCCCGGGGGCGCATGAAGCGCGGCGCCCACCAGTTGGCCTGGCCCAGCAGCGTCATGGCCGAGGGCAGGACGACGGCCCGGATGATGGTGGCGTCGAGCAGGATCGCCGCGGCCAGGCCGATGCCCAGCTGCTTCATGTCGATGGTGGACAGGGTGGCGAAGATGGAGAAGACCGCGACCATCACCAGGGCCGCGCTGCTCACCGTGCCGGCCGAGCCGGTGATGCCCTCGGCCACCGCCTCCCGGGTGGGCACGCCGCGCCGCACCGCCTCCCGGATCCGGCTGACCACGAAGACGTGGTAGTCCATCGACAGGCCGAAGAGGACGACGAACAGGAACAGCGGCAGCCAGCTGACGATCGCCCCCATCGACGTGAAGCCCAGCGGCCCTTCGGCCCAACTTCCTTGGAAGACCAGGACCAGCAGGCCGTACGCGGCACTGACCGACAGCAGGTTCAGCAGGATCGAGGTCAGCGCGACCACCACCGAGCGGAACGTCCACGCCATCACCAGGAAGGTCAGGATCAGCACGAACCCGGCCACCACCGGCAGTTTCTGCCAGATGTGCTCGGCGTAGTCCTCGCTTTCGGCCACCCCGCCACCCACCGCGTACGTGGCCCCGGGCACCCCGGCGAGCGCGGCCGGCGCCAGCGTGGTCCGCAGTTCGTGCAGCGAATCCGCCGCCTCGTCGCTGCGGGAGGTGAACGGCGTGGCGATGTTCAGCAAGGTGACCGTGCGCGAGGGCGAGACCTCGATGTCCGGCCCGGTCTGCTCCAGCGGCGCGAAGAGCCGGTTGCCCTGCGTGCTGGTGGCGAGCCGGGTCAGCGCGGCCGAGACGGCCGGGGCCGACGAGGTGGGCGCCGAGACGGCGATCGTGTGGGTGGTGCCGTTCGACGGGTAGGCCGCGGCCAGCCGGTCGTACGCCTGCATGGCTGGTGTGGTTCTGGGCAGGTCTTCCGTGCCCGGGAACTTGAGCTTCATGCCCAGCGCGGGAGTGGCCAGCGCCACCAGGGCCAGCACGCTCACCAGCAGCGTCGCGGCCGGCCAGCGCAGAGCCGGGTGCAGCACCCGCCGCCAGAACGAGCCGGTGCCGGAGCGGCGGGCGGTGAGCCGCCACAGGAACGGCACCCGCGGGCGGTCGACCCAGCGGCCCAGCTTGGCCAGCAGGGCGGGCAGCACGGTCAGCGAGCCGAGCACGGCCACCGCGACGACCAGGATCGACCCCACCGCGAGCGACGAGAACGTCGAGTCGCCGGCCAGGAACAGCCCGGCCATGGCGATGATGACGGCGAACCCGCTGACCACCACGGCGTGCCCGGAGGTCTCGGCCGCGATCTCCACCGCGTCGACGTGGCCGCGCCCCTTGGCCCGTTCCTCCCGTTCCCGGCGGACGTAGAACAGCGAGTAGTCGACGCCGACAGCCATGCCGATCAGCAGGATGATGCTGCCGGTGACGTCGGTCGAGGGCACCAGGTGCGAGGCCAGCGTGGAGAGGCCCATGGCGGCGGCGACCGACGACAGCGCCAGCAGCACCGGCACGCCCGCGGCGATCAGCGCCCCGAAGACCAGGATCAGGATGGCCAGGGTGACCGGCAGGCTGAGCAGCTCGGCCCGCTTGAAGTCGTTGCCCAGGGTCTCGTCGAGGGCCTTGCCGATGGTCGGGCCGCCGACCTGTTCGACGCGCAGGTCCGGGTGGGCCTGCTGCACCTGCGCGGTGGCCGCCTGCAGCGGTTCGACCCGGTCCGAGGCGGTGTCGGGGTCGCCGGCCATGGTGATCGGCACGAGCAGGGCCGAGCCGTCGTTGGCCGGGATCGGCTTACCGACCTCGGTGACGCCGGTGACCGCGCGCAGTTTCGCGGTGGCGTCGGCGGCCGCCCGCTGGGCCTGAGCGTTGTCGAGCTTGCCCGTCCGGGGGGTGATGAGCACGTTGTCGACGGCGGGTTCGTCGGCGAACCCACCCTCCTCGATCATCACGTACGCGCGTCCGGCCTCGCCGATCGCATCGTCCTGGGCCGTGGCCTCCTTCATGCCGGCCGCGTTGCCGCCGACGAAGCACACCGCCACGAAGACCACCCACAGCGCGATCGCCCGCCACGGATGTTCGGCGCTCCACCGCGCCATGCGTACCGTCACCGGTCGCTTCGCCATCACTGCCACCCCCGTCCAACCACCCCACCCGCCGCCCTGAGACGGACTGAAGGCAGTGCCAGAAACCTGTGTCGAAGCTGAAGGTAGGCAGTGCGCGAGCTGAGGGCATCGGGGCCGGACCCCGGCCGGACCCGGAAGCGCGCGGCGGGAAATCCGCGCCCGCGACACGCACTAAAGCGGCAAAGTACCCCGACACGCCGACGGAATCCTCAGGGATCCCCCGGGGACTTCCCCGAGTGCGGGCCTTGATCGGCCCGGCTAGGTTGTCCACATGGGACAGCGAAATAGGTCGATTTTCCTCGCGATCGGCACTGTAGCCGTCGCGCTCCTCGGGTTCGCGAGCCCGGCGAACGCGATCGCCAACGGTGATCCGGTCAAGCCGGGCCGATACGCCTTCTCGGTCAAGCTGACCATGACCGGTATCCCGACGGCCGACGGCGGCAAACGTAACAGCGCCTGCTCCGGCGCGCTGATCTCGGCGCAGTGGATCATCACGGCGGGGCACTGCTTCCGGGACGCGAACGGCGTCCGGGTCGAGCGTCCGGTGGCCGACTCCACGGTCGCGACCATCGGGCGCACCGATCTCACCGACACCACCCGCGGCCACGAGCTGGAGATCGTGGCCGTCCGTCAGTCACCCACCGCGGACGTGTCGCTGGCCAAGCTGGCCGAGCCGGTACGCGACGTCCGCCCGATCAGGGTCGGTCGCACCGCCCCGGAGGCCGGGGACATCCTGCGGGTCACCGGGTACGGCTCGGTCACCAGCACCAGCCCGGTCCCCGAGACCTGGCTGCGCACCGGCCGGCTCGAGGTGGTCGCGCTCACCGACTCGGTCACCCAGGTCAAGGGGTACGCGCCGAAGCCGGACACGACCCCCTGCCCGTACGACTCGGGTGGCCCGTTCTTCGTCGAGCGCGGTAAGGCCGGCCCGGCCCTGGTGGCCGTGGTGAGCAACGGCCCGTCCTGCCCGCACACCGAGATCGAGAGTGCGGCCCGGGTCGACAACATCGCCGGTTGGGTCAGGCAGATCACTCACTGAAAATGGGGAGAAGGGCCGGTTACGGGGAAACCTGTAGCCGGTCCTTTCGTCTTTGGTAGGCCTGAGAGATGCGCTCACCAACTGTGATGACCACCACGGTCGGTAACCGACCGATCTGGTCCCTAACCGACTAGGCTGGTCCGCATGCCGCGGCCCACCAAGCAGCAGATCGACGACGAGATCCTCGAGGCTGCCGCCACTCTCTTCGCCCGGCACGGGTTCAAGGAGACCTCGATCCAGCGCATCGCCGACGCGGTGGGCTATTCCAAGACGGGTCTGCTGCACCGCTACCCGACCAAGGAGTCGTTGCAGCAGGCGGTCGTCGATCGCGGCTTGCGGGGGATCCGCGAGGTCGCGGCCGAGGTCAGCGATCTGCCACCCGGTCCCGCGCGCGACCGGGCGGCCATCGGCAGCCTGGCCCGGCTCGCCCTCGACTGCCCCGGCATCGTCTCCCTGCTGCTCTCCGGTCTCGCCACCACCGCCGACAGCGAGATCGGCTGCGTGTTGGAGGAGATCGGCGCCGTGGTCTTCCAGGTGTTCAGCGTCGACCCCGAGGCCGACCCGGTCCGCACGGTCCGCGTGGTGGGGGCGCTCGGCGCGCTCGCCGTCGCGGGCGTCACCCTGCGTGAGAAACCACTCGCTGTGACCATTGACGACCTCATCGACGTCAGCTACGACGCGCTCGGCCACGAGCGCCGCTAAGCCCGGCCCGCACGAACAAGGGAATCCTTCATGGCAACGTTGCTGCATCGGCTAGGCATGGGCGCGGTCCGCCACAAGGTGCTGGTCATGGTCGCCTGGCTGGTGGCGCTGATCGCGCTCGGCGTCGGCGCCGGCACGCTCTCGGGCTCCACGGTCAACACGTTCTCGATCCCGGGTCAGGAGTCGACCACCGCGCTCGACCTGATGCGCGAGCGGTTCGGCGCGGCCTCGGCCGGCGCCACCGCCCAGGTCGTCCTGGAGGCTCCGGCCGGTGCCAAGATCACCGACCAGGCGAACGCGGCCCAGGTCGCGGCCGTGGTGGCCAAGCTGGCCCAGCTGCCCGGCGTGGTCGCAGCGAGCAACCCGCTCGACCCGAAATCGCCCGTGGTGTCGCAGGATCAACGGGCCGCCTACAGCACCGTGACCTACGGCGTCCAGGCCGAGGAGATCACCGGAGAGGAGCGCGAGGCGCTCACCGCGGTGGTCGACGACGCCCGCAGCGGGGGCCTGATCATCGAGGCGCGCGGCGAGGCGACCATGGAGTCCGGCGCCGACATCGGCGGCGCGGGCGAGATCCTCGGTGTGGTCGTGGCGCTGCTCGTGCTGGCCCTGACCTACGGCTCGCTGGTGCTGGCCGGCATGAACCTGCTGACCGCCCTGGTCGGCGTGGCCATCGGCGCGCTCGGCATCACCGCGCTGACCGGCTTCGTGGAGCTGCAGTCGACCACCCCGATCCTGGCCATCATGCTGGGCCTGGCCGTCGGCATCGACTATGCGCTGTTCATCGTCACCCGGTTCCGTCAGGAGCTGAGGCGTGGCCTGCCGGTGCCCGAGGCGGTGGCGCTCGCGGTCGGCACCGCCGGTTCGGCCGTCGTCACGGCCGGCCTGACCGTGGTGATCGCGCTGTCCGGTCTCGCCGTCGCCGGCATCCCGTTCCTGACCGAGATGGGTCTCGCCGCCGCGGCCACCATCGTCGTGGCCGTGCTGGTCGCGATCACGCTGGTGCCGGCCTTCCTGGGCGCCGTCGGCCTGCGGGCGCTGCCCAAGAAGGTCCGCGCCAACCCGGCCGAGGTCGCCGTCCGCGATCGTGGCTTCTACCGCGGCTGGTCCGGCGTGGTGACCCACCAGCGGGTGCTGAGCCTGATCCTCGCGGTGGCCGCGCTGGCCGTGATCGCGATCCCGTTCTTCTCGATGCAGACCACGCTCAACCAGAAGCCGGCCGAGGGCAGCAGCGCGGCCAAGGCCGACGAGATCATCGCCCAGCGCTTCGGCCCCGGTTTCGCGGGCCCGCTGCTGGTGCTGGTCGACGGCTCCGGCTCGGCGGCGTACGCGGCGACCGTCCGCGAGCAGATCGCCGGCCTGCCCGACGTGGTCTTCGTAGCCGAGCCGCAGCCCAACCCGGACGGCTCGGCCGCCCTGATCACGATCATCCCGTCCTCGGAACCGGACAGCACGGCCACCGTCGACCTGGTGCACCGGATCCGCGACGACGTCGCCGACGGCAGCAACGCCCGGGTCTACGTCACCGGCACGACGGCGGTCAGCATCGACGTGTCGCAGAAGCTCGACGAGGCCCTGCCGCGCTATCTGATCCTGGTCGTCGGTCTCGCGTTCGTGCTGCTGGTGCTGGTCTTCCGGTCGATCCTGGTGCCGGTGGTGGGCGTGGTCGGCTTCCTGCTCACGATCGGCGCCGCGCTCGGCGCCACCACCGCGGTCTTCCAGTGGGGCTGGCTGGCCGGCGTGGTCAACGCGCACACGACCGGCCCGCTGCTCAGCCTGGCCCCGATCATCATCGTCGGCATCCTGTTCGGCCTGGCCATGGACTACCAGGTCTTCCTGGTCTCGCGGATGCACGAGTCGCACGCTCACGGCGCGACCCCGCGGGATGCCGTGGTGACCGGCTTCAAGCAGGCCGCCCCGGTGGTCGTGGCCGCGGCGACGATCATGTTCGCGGTGTTCGCCGGATTCGTGCCCCAGGGCAATGACACGATCAAGCCGATCGCGTTCGCCCTGGCCATCGGCATCCTGTTCGACGCCCTGGTGGTCCGCATGGTCATTGTGCCGGCCGCGATCGCCCTGCTCGGCCGGTCGGCGTGGTGGCTGCCGGGCTGGCTGGGCTGGCTGCCGACGGTCGACGTGGAGGGCGCGGCCATCGAACGGCACGCGCCCGAGGTGACCAAGCGCGACGAGGAAGAGGCGGCGCACGCGGCGTAAAAACCCGTTTCGTCGGAAATATCCGAAAGCAGGTATCCCAATCCCCAGCGTAACGGGCGTCCGACTTGCTGGAATTGAGGCATGTGGCCGGATGCTGAAGCGGAACTGATCGGGAATCCCGGCGCCGGGACCTCTGGCGCCGGGAGCCCTGGCGCCGCGAGTCCCGGCGCCGAGGTCAGGGCGGCCCTGGAGACGTGGCGCTCCGGTCTGGTCGACCTGACCGGCACCAACCCTCTGCTCAACTTCGCCCGGAACGCCTCGGGCTCGGTCGAGATCACCGGCCCGTCGCCCAAGGCGATCGTCAAGGTGCTGCAGGAGGGTGGAGGCTACAGCTTCCACGTCGACGACCCGGACAGCCCGGTGCACGTGCTGCGCACCGAACTGCCCGAGGAACATCTCGGCGCCCTGCTGCACCACTTCTGGCGCCGTTCCCGCCAGGAGTTGCTCGACCGGGGAGTCTCCCCGCTCTATCTCGGCCTCGGCATGATGCACTGGTCGGACGACGACGGCTCCCCGTACGAGAGCCCGATCCTGCTCGTCCCGGTCGAGATCGACCCCGCCGGCCCCCGGCTGGTCGCCCGGCCCGACGACCCGATCGTCAACCCGGCCCTGGTCGTGCGGATGGCCGAGTTCGACATCGACATCCCCGAGATCAACTCGCTGGCCGAGCTGGACGTCACCGTGCTCTGGGCCAAGGTCGACGTGGCCATCGGCGAGCGGCGCGGCTGGTACGCCGACGAGACGGTGACCCTCTCCTGTCTCAGCGTGCACCGCGAGGCGATGTATTACGACCTGTTCGAGAACGAGCCGCACATCGTCGAGCACCCGGTCGTCCGCGCCCTGGCCAGCCACGACGCCGACCGCACGTTCGCGTTCGAGCCCACCCCGGTCGAGCGGATCGACGTCGTCGCGCCGCCCGAGGACACGGCGCTGGTGCTCGACGCCGACGCCACCCAGCGGGTCGCGATCGCCGCCGCCGTGGCCGGGCGCAGCTTCGTGCTCGACGGCCCGCCCGGCACCGGCAAGTCGCAGACGATCGCCAACATGGTCGGCGGGCTGATGCACGCGGGCAAGCGGGTGCTGGTCGTCTCGGAGAAGGCCGCCGCGCTCGACACCGTGCAGCGCCGGCTGACCGAGGCCGGTCTCGGCAACTACCTGCTCGCCCTGCACAGCGACCTGGTCGGGCGGCGCGAGGTGGCCACCGCGCTGGCCTCGGCCCTGGACACCGACGCCGTGCAGCTCGCGGCCATGGACCCGATCGACCGTCGTGCCGTCCGCGAACGGCGGGAGCGGCTCAACTCGTACGCGGAAGCTCTGAACCGGGTCCGTCAGCCGCTCGGCCGGAGCCTGTTCGAGGTGCTCGGCATCTGTGCCCGGCTGCTCGAGGTGCCCGCGGCCCCGGTCGCCGCCGTCGCGCCGCACGAGCTCACCGGCGAGGCGCTCTACCGCATCCGCGACGCCGTGGCCCGGCTCGGCCGGGTGCGCAGCGACAGCTACGCGTGGCGCGAGGCGATCGACCGCGAGCCGCTGGACGGGCGGCTGCGCCAGGCGATGACCTCGCTCGGCAAGCTGGCCGAGACGGTGATCGCCAACTCGACCCTGGCCGACGCGTTCGACCTGCACGAGCCGGCCGGCGCGGCCAAGCTGGCCGCGCTCTCGGCGCACGCCGCCAAGCGGCCGGTCAAGGTCGAGGAGGGCTGGATGACGATCGAGAGCATCCAGCCGGTGCAGAAGGCGGCCACCGACCTCACCCACCACCTGGCCGCACTGCGCTACGGCGGCATCCCGTGGGCCGAGCTGCCGTCGGCCGACGAGCTGTCGGCCGTGCCCGACCTGTCGCACCTGGTGCCCGAGGCGGTCGACCTCAAGCCGCTCAACGCCGCCCAGGCCGATCACCTGGCCAACAAGTTCGCCGAGGAGGCCGACCGGCTGGAGGGCCGGCAGGAGAGCCTCGACCGGGTCACCGCCCGGCTCGGCCTGCCCAACGTGGTCACCTTCGCCGACTCGGCCCGGGTGATCACGGTCTCCGACCTGATCAGCCGCGAGCACAAACCCGAGGCGGCCTGGTTCGAGACCGGCGGGATGGCGGCCGCGCACGCCGCCGTCCGCGCACTGCGGCTGGCCATCGACGGTGTCCGGGAGACCGAGTCGGCCGCCCGCAAGCACTTCGACGAGGGCGTGCTCAACGAGCCGATCACCGAGGTGGCCGACCGGCTCGCCCGCAACCGCGGCCCGCGCAAGCTGCTGCGCCCCTACCGGCGCGACAAGCGGCTCGCGGCCGAGGTCGCGCTGCCCGACGTCAAACCGTCCGAGGCGGTGGCCAACGTCGAGGACGCCGCCGCCTGGAAGCAGGCCCTGGAGGACCTGGCCGCGGCCGAGGCCGAGCACGCCGAGCTGCTGGGCCGGCACTGGAACGGCCTCGACACCGACTTCCACGCCATCCAGGAGGCGATGCACACCGCCGACGAGGTGATCCGCGAGGTGCCGGCCGACGCGCTGCCCGCGGTCACCGTGCACGTCTGCGCGCCCCGGCCCAACAGCGCGCTGCTGCGCATCGTCGGCGAGGCCCGCGACGAGTTCACCCGGTTCCGCACCACGCTGCGCTCGGCGCCGGCCCGGGCCCCGCGGCCCGAGCTGGGGGAGGGCGCGATCGCCGACGCGGTGACCTGGCTGCGCGCGCACATCGGCCCGCTGCACACGGCGGCTGAGATGATCCGGTCCTACAGCGTGCCCACCGGGCGCGACCTCACCCTGGCCGAGGCCATGGACATCGCCGAGCAGCGGCAGAACGCGACCGACGCCGAGGAGGCGATCTGGGGCGAGGCCGCCGCGCACGCGGCCGTGCTGGGCTCGGTCTACCGGGGCGCCAAGACCGACGACGAACAGATGAACGAGGTCGTCGCCTGGACGGTGCACGCCCGCCGGCTGATGACCGGCGAGGACGCGGCGATGACCCGCGAGCAGGCCCACGCGCTGATGGAGGCCCAGCCCACCGAGGGTCTCGGCCCCGCCGTGGCCGGCTGGGAGACGGCCCGGGCCCAGGTGCTGGACGCCTTCGGCCCGGCCCGGCACCCCGAGCTCACCCAGCGCCTCGGCGACTACGACAACGCCCGCGACCTGCTCGTCGAGCTGCTGCACGACGGCGAGGGCCAGCACGAGTGGTTCCGCCACGAGGACGCCCGCCGGGTGCTTGTCGACCACGGCCTGGCCGAGGCGCTGGAGTTCTGCGTCGAGGAGGAGACGCCGATCGAGCAGGTGTGGCCGGTGCTGGAACGGGCGCTGTTCCGTGGCTGGGCCGACGCGGTCATCCGGGACGACCCCGGTCTGCAGCCGGTGTCGGCCGAGGACCGCACCCACCTGGTCGATGTCTATCGCCTGCTCGACCACGAGCTGACCGCCGGGGCGCTGGCCGACATCGTCTACGCCGTCGAGGCGCGGCGCCCGTCGGCCTCGGCCAGCGGGGAACCGGGTGTGATCCGGCGCGAGGGCAACAAGCAGTCCGGCCACCTGCCGGTGCAGGAGCTGCTGGCCCAGGCCCGGCACGCCGTGCAGGGGCTCAAGCCGTGCCTGCTGATGTCTCCGCTCGCGGTGAGCCGGTATCTGCCGCCCGAGATGGAATTCGACATGGTCATCATCGACGAGGCGTCCCAGGTGACCACGGCCGACGCGATCAACTGCATCTACCGCGGCGACGCCCTGGTGGTCTCGGGCGACGACCGGCAGCTGCCGCCGACCTCCTACTACGACCGGGTCGAGGACGACGTCACCGACTTCCCGTCCATCCTCGAGCTGGCCCGCGAGACCTTCCCCGTCCTGCATCTGGGCTGGCACCACCGCAGCCGGCACGAGGCGCTGTTCGCCTTCGCCAACCTGGCCTACTACCACGGCCGGCTGGTCGGGCTGACCCGCTGCTATCCGCAGGAGCCGGACCACGGCGTCGAGATGTTCCTGGTCGACGGCGTCTACCGGCGGCAGACCACATCGGACAACCCGATCGAGGCGGACGCGGTCGCCGAGCGCGTGCTGCACCACTACGCCACCCGGCCCGGCCGCACGCTGGGCGTGGTCACCCTCTCGGTGGCCCAGGCCGACGCGGTCGACGACGCGGTCCGCCGCGCGATGGCCGAGCGCCCCGACCTCGAGCACTTCCTGGACGACCAGGACCGGCTCACCGGCTTCTTCTGCAAGAGCCTGGAGGCGGTGCAGGGCGACGTACGTGACGTGGTCATCCTGTCCATCGGGTACGGCTACGACGAGAACGACAAGATCAGTACGAACTTCGGCGCGCTCAACCGGCCCAAGGGCTGGCGCCGGCTCAACGTCGCGATCACCCGCGCCCGGCAACGCGTCGAGGTGGTCTCGTCGATCCGCTCGGGCGACGTGCCCGACATGGGCAACGAGAGCGTGCGGCACCTCAAGGCCTATCTGGAGTACGCCGAGCGGGCCGCGGCCACCCTGGGCCGGGAGGTCGGCGACCGCGAGGACGTGACCCCGTTCGAGGACGCGGTGCTCGACGCCCTGCAGTCGTGGGGCTATCGGGTGCGCCGCAAGGTCGGCGCGGCCGGGCACTGGATCGACCTGGCCGTGCTGCACCCCGACCAGGACGACGACGTGTTCGCGATCGGCATCGAGTTCGACGGCCCCGAGTACCACGCCGTCCCGTCGTCGCGGGACCGCGACCGGCTGCGCGACGAGGAGCTGCGCGAGCTGGGCTGGCACATGCACCGGATCTGGTCGGTGGCCTGGTACGAGGGCCCGGCCGAGGAGCAGAACCGGCTGCGCGCCGCGATCGACCGCGCGCTGGCCGACCCGGTCGGCGTCGACCAGCTGGCCGCGCCCGAGTGGCCGCCCTATCGGGCCATCTCGGGGGAGCTGCTTCCCGCCGAGACGAGCGACATCGACAGTTTCTAGCGCCGGGGCGGCCTAACCCTTTCGGGTGAATAGCCGATATTCGCGCATGGTGATCTCTTCGGCGGGAACCCCTGGCCGTCCATGGAGACCTTTCGTTGGCCGGTCATGCGCCGACGCTATTCCTTCGGCCGCCGCGCGATCCGCGGCGGCACCGGCAGCGTGGCCGTGACCGCGGATGTGGACACCGCGGTCACCGTCGCCGCCATCCGTGGTGTCTGGGGCGACGCCCTGCGCCGGGACGCCTTCGTGGCCGTGCGCAAGGCGCTGGGTGAGCACCCGGCGGCGCTGATCGTCGACCTCTGCGACCTGATCGACCCGCACGCGGCCAGCGTGTCCATGTGGCTGACCGTGTCGCAAGTGGCCGACGCCATGCAACCGCCCGTCCGGGTCGCCGCCTGCCTGCCGTCCGGGGCCGCGCTGGCGGCCCGGATGCACCGGCTCGGCGCCCCGAACTTCCTGCCCCTCTTCGACGACCTGGGAAGCGCGTGCCGGGCGGTCGCCAGGGGCGGGCCGGTGCCCGACCGGCGGCGCCTCGAACTGCCCGTCCACCCGGACACGCCCGCGCTGGCCCGCAACCTGGTCACCGAGGCCTGCGCCGCGTGGGGGCTGTCGAAGGTGCTCTACCCGGCCCGGCTGGTGATGAGCGAGTTGGCCGGCAACGCGATCGAGCACGCCCGGACGCCCATCTCGGTCGTCGTGGCCCGCCGCGACCCCGGGCTGCAACTGATGGTCATCGACCGCGACCCACGCCTGCCCTGGCTGCTCGACCCACCGAAAGAGCCGCCGGGCAGCCTGTGGGACGTACGCGGCCAGGGGCTGCGCACGGTGCAGGCCGCCGCGGCGGCGTGGGGAGCTCTGCCGACCGGCGAGGGCAAGATGGTCTGGGCGACCGTCCGCCCCCGCTGACGGGTCTTACTGGCCGGCTGCGACCTTTTCGGCGACGGGCGCCGGCTCGGCCGGCACCTCGATCAGGGCCTCGGCCTCGCGCACCCGCTTGTAGGGGTCGCCGTAGTCCTTCATGGCCCGGCGGGCGAAGGCCTGCTGCTCGGTCGCGACCCGCTCGGAGCGGCCGCGGCCGACGAAGCTGACCGCCCAGTGCAGCACGGTGGTGAACCTGTTTTTGAAGCCGACCAGGTAGACCACGTGCACGGCGAGCCACATCACCCAGGCGACGAAGCCGGACAGGCGCAGCTTGCCCACGCTGGCCACCGCGGAGAACCGCGAGATCGTGGCCATGCTGCCCTTGTCGAAGTATTTGAACGGCTCGGGCTCGGGCTTGCGGCGCAGCCGGCGCTTGATGACGTCGGCCGCGTAACGCCCGCCCTGGATGGCGACCTGGGCCACGCCGGGCAGCGGGGCCCCGTCCGCGCCGGGCAGGTGCATCATGTCGCCCAGCACGAAGATCTCGGGGTGACCGGGGACGGTCAGGTCGGGCTTGACCATGACGCGCCCGGCCCGGTCGGTCTCGGCGCCGGCCGACGCGGCGATCTGCCGGGCCAGCGGCGGCGCCTGGACGCCGGCCGCCCACACCTTGGTCATCGACGGGATGCGCTGATGGCCGCGCTCGGACTCGACCTCGATGCCGGTCAGGTCGACGTCGACCACCTTGGTGTTGAGCTCGACCTCGACGCCCATCAGGTGCAGCTGGCGCAGCGCCCGGGTCGAGAGGTGGTCGCCGAACGTGTTGAGCACCGCGCCGACCGCGTCGATCAGGATGATCCGGGCCCGGCGCGGGTCGATGTGCTTGTACTGCCCGACCAGGTTGCGGTGGGCCAGCTCGGCGATCTGGCCGGCCATCTCGACGCCGGTCGGTCCGGCCCCGACGACCACGAAGGTCAGCCAGCGCTCCTGCGCCTCGGGGTCGGTCTGCAGGTCGGCGATCTCGAAGGCGCCGAAGATCTTGGCGCGCAGCTCGAGCGCGTCGTCGATGCTCTTCATGCCGGGCGCGTAGTCGTTGAAGTGGTCGTTGCCGAAGTAGGACTGCGACGCGCCGGCCGCGACGATCAGCGAGTCGTACTCGACGGTGTAGTCGATGCCCGGGCCGGCCACCGAAATGATCTTGTTTTCGGTGTCGACCTCGTGGGCCCAGCCCAGCTTGACGTCGACGTTCTCCTGGCCCTTGAGCACCTCACGGATGGGCGGCGCGATCTCGCCCTCGGAGAGGACACCGGTCGCCACCTGGTAGAGCAGGGGCTGGAACAGGTGGTATGCCGTGCCGTTGATGAGCGTGATGTCGACGTCGGCCTTCCGGAGCGCCCTGATGGCGAACAGACCCCCGAAGCCGGCCCCGATGACTGCCACCCGATGCCGCTGCATTACCACTCCCTCGGTGCTCGGTGTCTCGATTAGTAGAGCACCCTGACCAGGCCGATTATGCCGTGAGTATCAACACTGAAGGTTATTCAGGGCCCACGGTGACCGACGATCTGCCGCCGGTCACCGCATTGGTCTCGACCGCCCTGAATAATCTTCACTGTGGAGGCCTGGCGCACAAACCGCGCAAGGCCTCCCAGCTGTTGTTTCCCCGCCCGGCCGGGGGAAAACCCGGATAACGACATCATGCCGGACGGTGCGGCGTTACCGTGAGGGATCGAGTGTCAGCTCACGGTGTCCAGCGGATGTTCGGGTTGACCTTTCCGGTCCAGTCGAAGATGGCCATGTTGTCCCAGCCGTCGCCGGTTCCGTTGATGTTGGCCGGGTCCCAGCCGTTGCCCTTGATGGCGTACCAGGTGGGTTCCCAGTAGAAGACGCCCACCGCGCCCGCGTTGCGCGCGGTGTTCTGCACCCAGGCGAACTGCTGGGCCTGACCCGCCCAGCTGGCCGGGAGGTTGTCGCAGAGCACGGTGCCGGGGATCGAGTTGGCCTCGCTGTCGGCGTCGGCCGTCGTGAACTGGTACGCCGTCTCGGCGATCACCACCGGCTTGCCGTACCGCGTACGCGCGTCGGTGATGATGTTGTAGAGGTTGGCCAGCGTGCCGTGCCACATGCAGTAGTAGGACAGTGCGGTGACGTCCCAGACCACGCCCTGGGCCTTGATGCCGTCGTAGAACCAGCGCGCGTTGGCCATGCTGTCCGCGTCCGCGGTGTGGATCCACACCTGGGTCGCGCTGTTGCACGCCTTGGTCGCGTTGTAGCCCTGCTTGAGCAGCGAGGCCAGCGGCGCGAAGTTGCTGTTGGTGACCTGGCCCCGGGGCCACAGCAGGCCCACATTGATCTCGTTGCCGACCTGGACGCTGTCCGGCGTGGTGCCCTGCGCCTTGAGCGAGGTGCAGACGTCGTACGTGTAGTTGTAGACGTCCGTGCCGAGCTGGCTGATCGAGTGCGACGCCCAGGCGGCCGGCGGGTACTGCTTGCCCGGGTCGGCCCACGTGTCGGAGTAGTGGAAGTCGATCAGCAGCTTGAGACCCTTGGCCTTGATCGCCCGGGCCTGCTGCAGCACCTTGGCCTTGTTGTTGTAGCCGCTGGCCGGGTTGTTCCAGATGCGCAGCCGGGCGTAGTTGACGCCGGCCGACTTGAGGATGTCGTACGGGTCGGCCGCGGTGCCGGCTGCGTTGTAGTACTTGCCGCCGAGGTCGAGCGTGCGCTGCAGCGACGACACGTCGGCGCCGCGCATGGTGAGCGTGTTCGCGGCGTGGGCGGGGGTGACGGCGGTCAGGGCCGCCGGGATCGCCAGGACGGCGGCGACCACGACGGCACGCAGGGACGGTTTCATCGGTGCTCCTTCACACAGGTGGGGACATACCGGTGCCGGAAGAGAGGAGCTGAGGTGCGGTGATTCAGAGGGGGGAGCTGGCGCGCAGGACGAGCGTCGTGGGCACCGTGATGGAGAGCGGAGTGCGCCCGGCGATCACATCGGTGAGCAACCGGACCATTTCCTCGCTGACCCGCCCGAGGGGATGGCGGACCGTGGTCAGCGGAGGTTCGGTGGTGGCGGCCAGGCCGGAGTCGTCGAAGCCGACCACCCGGACGTCCCGGGGCACGTCCCGGCCGGCCTCGCGCAGCACCCGCAGCGCGCCGGCCGCCATCGCGTCGGAGGCGGCGAAGACCGCGTCCAGGCCGGGTTCGCGTTCGAGCAGCGTGCGCATCGCGGCCGCGCCCGAATCCCGGCTCCAGTCGCCGTGCACGATCCGCCCCGGCTCGATCGTGATGCCGTGGGTGATCAGCGCGTCGTGGTAGCCCTGCAGCCGGTCGACGCCGCCCGCGGTGTCCTGCGGCCCGGTGATCGTGGCGATCCGGCCGCACCCGGCGGCGATCAGGTGCTCGACCGCCGACCGGCCGCCGTTGCGGTCGTCGGCCATCACCGAGCTGATCACCTGCTCGTAGCCGAGCACCCGCCCGCAGGCCACGATCGGCACCTCGGCCTGCACGAGCTGGCTCAGCAGCGGGTCACCCGAGTGCGGAGACACCAGCAGCACCCCGTCGACGTGCCCGCCGGAGAGGTAGGCGATGGTGCGGGCCCGTTCCTCCGGGGTCGACGCGATCATCAGGATGAGGGTCAGCTCGCGGTCGGAGAGCGCCTGGGCCACGCCGCGCAGCAGCACCGAGAAGTTCGGGTCCTCGAAGAGCAGGTGCTGCGGCTCGGTGAGCAGGAAGGCGATCGAGCCGGAGCGGCCGGTGGCCAGCGAGCGGGCGTGCTGATTGGCCGTGTAACCGGTGCGGGCGATCGCGTCGCGGACCGCGCTGAGCGCCTCGGGGCTCACCCACTCGCGGCCGTTGAGGACGCGGGAGACCGTGGCGTAAGAGACCCCGGCCTCGCGCGCGACGTCGCGGATGGTGGGCCGCTTACGCCCTGGTGAGGGCGGGGTCGGCACGTGGGGAAGCATAGACGTCATACTGAGCTCCGGTGGGCAGGCCCTCTTGGCCCTACGACCGCTTCGCTCACTCCGGTGCAATCGGTCATGCCTTCACCGCGCCCGCGCCGAGGTCGACTTTCCAGTAGCGCTGCAGAGTCAGGAAGAGCACCACCAGCGGAATGATCGACAAGAATGCTCCGGTGACGACCGACGTGTACATGGCCGGCTGGGTCGCGCCCTGGTTGAGCAGGCCGCTGAGGCCCACGGTGACCGGGAAGAGCTTGTCGTCGCCGAGCATGATGAACGGCAGCATGTAGTTGTTCCAGATCGCCACGAACTGGAACAGGAACACGGTGACCAGACCGGAACGCATCATCGGCAGCGCCACCCGGGAAAACGTCCGCCAGTCGTTCGCCCCGTCCATCCGGGCCGCCTCCAGCACCTCGTTGGGCACGGTGGCGGCCGCGAAGATCCGGGACAGATAGATGCCGTACGGGCTGATGATGCTCGGCAGCAGCACCGACCAGTAGGTGTTGGTCATCCCGACCTCGGCCAGCAGCAGGTACTGCGGCACGGCCAGGATCACGGCGGGCACGAGCACCCCGGCCAGCACCAGGTTGAAGATCAGCGCCTTGCCGCGGAAGTCGTACTTGGCCAGCGCGAACCCGGCCATCGCGGAGACGAAGGTCGAGGCGGCCGCGCCGACCCCGGCGAACAGGGCCGAGTTGAGCATCCAGCGCCAGTAGAGGCCGTCGCGGTAGCTGTTCAGGAAGGCGATGTTGTCGAACAGGTGGGTGCTCGGCATGAACGTGAACGTGGTGAACAGCTCGCTCGCGCTCTTGGTCGAGGCGACCAGCACCCAGAGCACCGGCATCAGGCAGTACGCGGCCCCGAGCAGCAGCAGGATGGTGGCGGTGGGGCTGGTCCGCCGGTTCTTCTGCATCCTCGGGGCGGGGGCCGGCGCGGTGCGCGGCGGCACGACGGGAACGGTGGTGACGGCCATGATCAGTTCTCCTGACTGAAGGCCCGCGAGCCGACGAGCTTGAGGAAGCCGTAGGAGACGACGAACGTGGCGGCCGCGATGATCACCGACGTCGCCGCCGCCGAGTAGATGTCGTTGCGCACGAACGCGTCCCGGTAGACCTTCATCAGCGGCGTCCAGGTGGTCGAGATGGTGTTGCTCAGCGGGCGCAGCGTCATCGGCTCGGCGAAGACCTGCAGCGTGGCGATGAGCGAGAAGAGGAACGTCATCACCAGCGACGGCCCGATGATCGGGATCTTGATGCGCAGCGCGATCGCGATGTCCGAGGCGCCGTCGATCCGGGCCGCCTCGAACAGGTCGGTCGGGATGGCCCGCAGCGCGGTGTAGAGCACGATCATGTTGAAGCCGGTGCCGCCCCAGACCGCGATGTTGGCCACCGCGTAGAGCACCCAGGACGAGCTCAGCGCGTCGGGCGCGGTGATCCCGACGCCCTGCAGCACGTCGACGATCGGGCTGACCCGCGGCAGGTAGAGGAAGCCCCAGAGCAGCGAGGCGATGACCGCGGGGACGGCGTACGGCAGGAAGATCGCGGTCCGGGTGAAGGTGCCGACCCGGGTGCGGCCGGCGTCGAGCAGCAGCGCCAGGACGAGCGCGAGCCCCAGCATGGTGGGGACCACGATCAGGCCGTACGCCCCCACCCGGAGCACGCTCGGCACGAACTCGGGGTCGGTCAGCGAGCGGGCGTAGTTGCTCAGCCCGGCCCACACCTCGGTCCGCGCGCCCTTGCCCAGGCCGAGGCCGCTCACCTTGACCCGGCGCAGGCTCAGATAGCCGGCGTAGACGATCGGCGCGGCCAGGAACGCCGTGAACAGCACCAGCGCGGGGGTCAGGAACAGATAGGGCGCACCCGTACGCCGGTTGGTCGACGAGGTCATAGCCACTCCTTTCGTGCGGTGAGGCAGGGCGCGACCCGGGCCGCGCCCTGCCGGGGTCAGCCGGCGACGGTGAAGCCGGCGTTCTTGAGGTCACCCACCGTGGCCTGCTGGATCGTGTCGAGCGCGGCGGAGAACCCGGCGGCCTTCTTGGCCTCGGCCGCCTTGCCGAACGCGTCGTTGTAGGAGCTGTAGGCGACGTTGACGTTCGGGCCGTAGGTGAACGGCTTGGTGATCTTGCCGGCCTCGGCGGCGATCGCGTAGAAGTCGCTCTGGCTGCTGAAGAAGGCCGGCGGCTCGGTCAGCGCGACGCTGGTGGCATCGGTGGCGGCCGGATAGATGTTGGCCGTGCCGGCGAGCGCCTTGAGCGCGGCCGGGTCGGTGTTGAGCCACTTCACGAACTCGGCCGCCTGCGCCTTGTGCTTGCTCTGCGAGGTGACGCTGGTGGCCGAGCCGCCCCAGTTGCCGTTGGCCGGCGCCGCCGCGTCCCAGTTGGGCATCAGGGCCGCTTTCCACTTGCCCTTGGTCGAGGCGGCGTTGCCCTCGAGCACGCCCGGGCTCCAGACCGCGCCGGTCCAGCCGACCTGGGTGCCGTCGTTGAGGGCGGCGTTCCACTCGGGCGTGTACATCGGCTTGTTGTTGATGACGCCCTCCTGCACCAGACCGCCCCAGAAGTCGGCGACCTTCTTGGTGTTGGCGTCGTTGATCGCGACGGTCCAGGACTCGCCCTGCACGCCCCACCACGACGCGCCGGCCTGCTGGGAGAGGCCCGCGAACCAGCCCGCGTCGTTGGACGAGAACGTGCCCAGGTACTGCTTCGGGTTCGCCTTGTGGATCTTTCGTGCGGCCTCCGCGTACTCGGCCCAGGTCGTCGGGACCTTGACGCCCGCCTTGTCGAAGACGTCCGAGCGGTAGTAGAACATCATCGGCCCGGAGTCCTGCGGTACGCCGTAGACGGCCTCGGAGCCCAGCGTGACCGAGTTCCAGGCCGACTCCGGAAACTTCGACTTGAGGTCGCCCGCCTCCTGGGCGATGTCGGCCACGGCGTCGGCCGCCACCAGGGTCGGGATCTTCTGGTACTCGGCCTGCATCACGTCCGGGGCGCCGCTGCCGGCCTTGATCGCGGTGAGCAGCTTGGCCACGGCCGGGTCGCCGCCGTCCTGCTTGTTGACGGTGACCTGGATGTTGGGGTGGGTCGAGTTCCAGCCCTCGACCACCTTGTCCATGTTCGGCGTCCAGCTCCAGTAGGTCAGCGCGACCTTCTCGTCCGGATTGGCCGTGGCGCCGGTGTCGCCGGAATCGTCGCCGGTGCACGCGGTGGTCATCAGAAGCGCCGCGGTCAGGACCCCGGCGAGCGGCAGAAGTGACTTCTTCATTGAAACTCCTCGATCAGTGAGGCCGCGGAGGCGCGCGGCCGGGTCGCTGCCGGGGGAGACGTGCGTCACCGAACAGGACCTGTGACCGGTTACAGTGATACTCGTTTTCACGGATGTCAAGCCCTTGCGTCAGGCCGGTTAAGTCGTTGTATCGTGCGGGCTCAGCCAGCTGTGACCGGTTACAGTCCCGGCTTCCACAAGGACAGCTCGCTCACGAGGGAGGCACCGTGCCCACCGATCCGTTGTTCGTCCGGCACCGTCCGTGGTCCGAGCCGCCGCTCCGGCCGCGGATGAGCAACGACGAGGACACGCGGCCCGGCATCGCGCTGACCAGCCGCTCACTGCGGCGGGCCGGCGTTCCGGTCATCCCGGTCTCGGGCGAGCTGCACTACAGCCGGGTGCCCCGGCACCGCTGGGCCGAGCGGTTGCGCCAGATGCGCGCCGGCGGCGTGACGGTCGTGGCCAGCTACGTGTTCTGGCTGCACCACGTCGAGCAGCAGGGCCAGGCCCGCTTCGACGGCAACCTCGACGTCGCCGCGTTCATCGACGAGGTGCGCAACGCCGGGCTCGACATGGTGCTGCGCATCGGCCCGTGGTGCCACGGTGAGAGCCGCAACGGGGGCTTTCCGGACTGGGTGCAGCAGGTCCCGGTCGCGCACCGCACCGACGATCCGGCCTACCTGGCTCTGGTCGAGGAGTGGTTCGGCCAGCTCGGTGCGGCGCTCGACGGCCGGGCCGCCGAGCTGATCGGCATCCAGCTCGAGAACGAGCTCTACGGCCAGCCCGGCCACCTGGTCACCCTCAAGCGGCTGGCCCGCTCGGCCGGGATGGCGGCGCCGCTCTGGACGGCGACCGCGTGGGGCGGGGCCGACCTGCCCGAGGGCGAGGTGCTGCCACTGTTCGGCGGGTACGGCGACGGGTTCTGGGTGGACGCCGACGCGCCGTGGGACCCGACGTTCCGCGACCACTTCTTCTTCTCGCACGTCTGGGACGACCCGGGCATCGGCGCCGACCTGCGGCGCATGCACGAGGCCAGGCTGAGCACCGCGCAGCCGCGTACCCCCTCGCCGCTCTTCCCGCCGTCGACCTGCGAGCTCGGCGGGGGCATGGCGACCGCCTACCACCGGCGGCCGCGGCCGGGCGCGCTCGACGTCGCCACGATCGCGCACTGCAAGATCGGCAACGGGTCGGCCTGGCAGGGGTATTACATGTACGCCGGGGGCACCAACCCGGGCGGCACCCAGGAGTCGCACGCCACGGGCTATCCGAACGACATGCCGCCCCTCGGCTACGACTTCCACGCGCCGATCGGCGAGTCGGGTCTGCTCGCCGCGAGCCACGCCGAACTGCGCCGGCAGCACGCCTTTCTCGCGGCCTTCGGCGATCGGCTGGCCGAGATGCCGTCCACGCTGCCCGACGTGCGCCCGGCCGGGGTCGAGGATTCCACCACCCTGCGGTACGCGTTGCGCAGCGACGGGGACAGCGGCTTTCTCTTCATCGCGTGGCATCAGCCGCACTTCCCGTTGCCGGCCTATCGCGGGGCGCAGTTCGAGGTCGTTCTCGACGAGACCGCGCTGACCCTGCCGGCGGCTCCGGTCGACATTCCGGCCGGCACGATCGCCTGCTGGCCGCTGCGCCTGACGATCGGGGAGACGCGGCTGGACTGGGCGACCGCCTCGGTGCTGACCGTGCTGCCGGGTGACGTCGCCACGCTCGTCCTGGTCGCGGCCGAGGGCGTCGACGTGACGTACTCGGTGGGTGGGGTCGTGTCGTCGGCACAGCCGGGCCGGACGCCGGTGCCGGTCGCGCCCGGGTTCGACCTGCTGGTGCTGCCCGCGTCGGCCGCCGGCTCGGTCTGGGTCGACGAGGACGGGCCGCGGCGGCGGGTGCTGCTCTCGGACGACGAGCTGCGCTGGGGCGCGGACGGACGGGTCGAGGTGCTCGCCACGGGTACCCCCTCGGTGCTCGCGTACGACCCGGTGACCCGCGGTTTCGAGGCGCTGACGCTGGTCGGTGACGAGGCCGGCGCGCCGGCCGTGGCCGAGGCCGAGCTCGTCCGCGCGGCGGGCGGCGCGGTGCCGGTGGCCTACGGCAAGTACGACGGCCGGCAGTCGGCGCCGGCCCCGGAAGCGTTCGACGAACTGGCCGCCGTCTACCGGCTGACCGTTCCGCCGGTTCCCGGCGACGCGTTTCTCCGCCTCGACTGGGCCGGCGACGTCGGCCAGCTGCGGGTCGACGACCGGCCGGTCACCGACCGGTTCTGGGACGGCTCGGCCTGGACGGTCAACCTGCGCGACATCGGCTGGCAGCCCGGCGCCGACCTCACCCTGCACCTGCTGCCGCTGGCCGGCGGGTCGACGGTGTCGCTGCCGCACGACGCCCACGAGCGGCTGCTGGCGGCCGACGGGCAGCTCCTCGAACTCGGGCCGGTGCAGGTGCTGGGCCGGGCCACCTGGCGCGAACGCGGCCACCAGGTGCGCCGGACGGTGCGGCACATGGCCGACGGACGCGAGATCATCTACTACGACGACACCCGGCCGTTCGCGCCCCGCACGGCGATCGACCGGCGGCCCTTGGCCGGAACCGCGCCGGCCCCCGAGATGCGGCTCGACCCGCTGACCGGGGAGTGGATCGCGATCGCGGCCCACCGCAACGACCGGACCTTCCTGCCCGCGGCCGACCAGGACCCGCTGGCCCCCACCACGCCGGGCGGCTTCCCGACCGAGGTGGCCGAGGCCTCGTACGACGTGGTGGTCTTCGAGAACCGGTTTCCGAGCTTCTCGGCCCGCAGCACGGTCGCCGAGGGTCTGATCGACGGCGACCCGCTGTGGCCCGTGCGGCCCGCCACCGGGCGTACCGAGGTGGTCTGTTTCTCGTCCGTCCCGGAAGGGTCGTTCGGGACGCTGACGCCGTCGCGGGCCCGCACGGTGATCGACGCATGGGCCGACCGGACCGTCACGCTGTCGAAGCTCGACCCGGTGGAGCACGTCTTCGTCTTCGAGAACCGGGGACGCGAGATCGGGGTGACGCTGCCGCATCCGCACGGGCAGATCTACGCCTTCCCGTTCGTGCCGCCCAAGGTCGGCCGGATGCTCGCCCGGACCACCGGACGTCCCGGCCTCTTCGGCGACATCCTGGCCGCGGAGCAGCGGGCGGGCACGCGGGTGGTGGCGTCGACCGGGCATTGGACCGCGTACGTGCCGGCGGCCGCGCGCTGGCCGGTCGAGGTGCACCTGGTGCCGCACCGCCACGTCCCCGACCTGCCCGCGCTGACCGACGACGAGCGCGACGACCTGGCCCGGCTCTACCTCGACGTGCTGGGCCGGCTGGACCGCTACTACGAGGGGCCGGAACCCCTGCCGTACATCTCGGGGGTCTTTCAAGCGCCGGTACGGCAGGGGCGTGACCTTTTCCGGCTGCATCTGCAGGTCTTCTCGGTGCTGCGGGCGCCCGGCAAACTGAAGTACCTCGCCGGCGTGGAATCAGCCGCGGCGTCCTGGATCAGCGACACCTCGCCGGAAAAGGTGGCCGAGCGCCTGCGGTCGGTCTGAGGGTGCTCGTTGTCGGGTGCCAGCGGGAGCCCTCGCCGGCACCCGACACCTGAAATCTGCCACCGCATATACAAGCAGGTCAATGGATTGCATGTGCAGGTTTGTTGCAGAGCGGGCTCGGGCCGGCAGCCACCGGACAGCAGGGCGCGGCTCCGGGACCGTTGGCGTCGTGGTCCTGGAGCCGCGCCCGAGCTGGTGCCTAGTCGGCGTGCGAGCCGTTGCTGATGTCGATCATGTGCTGGCGCGGGACGACCTTGACCCGCTTGCGGCCGTGCGGCTGACCCAGGCCGACCTCGTGCTCGTCGAGCCGCTTCCAACCGTCCCAGGTGGTGTAACCGAGGCCGCGCCGGTCGAAGTAGCCGAGCACGTCGCCCGGCTCCCGGTGGGTGGCCGTGGGCAGGCGGTCGACATCGGCCAGCAGGCTCGTGATCGTCTCGCCGGCGTCCTTCTTGGTGTGGCCGATCAGGCCGATCGGACCACGCTTGATCCAGCCCGTCGCGTACAGGCCCGGGATCTGGTCACCGTCCAGGTCGAGCACCCGGCCGGCCTGGTGCGGGAACGTGCCGGTGGCGTGGTCGAACGGCAGGTCCCCGATCGGGCGGCTGCGGTAGCCGATCGCGCGGTAGACGGCCTGCACGTCCCAGTCGGTGAACTCGCCGGTGCCGCGCACCCAGCCGTCCCCGGTCAGCTCCTGCGTCTCGGTGCGCAGGCCGCTGACGCCGCCCTCGGCCGAACCGAGGATCTCCACCGGCGCCTGCAGGAAGTGCAGGTGCAGGCGGCGCTGCCGGCCACGGGGCTCGCGCATGACCCAGTTGGAGAGGATGTCGACGCACATCTTGACCGAGCGCTTCGACCGGATCAGCTCCATGCTGCCCTCGTCGAACTCCATGCCCTCGGGGTGCACGATCACCTCGACGTTGGGGGAGTCGTCGAGCTCCCGCAGCTCCATCGGCGTGATCTTGATCTGGCCGGGGCCGCGGCGCGAGAACACGTGCACGTCGGTCACCGGGCTCGTCCGCAGACCCTGGTAGACGTTGTCCGGGATCTCGGTGACGAGCAGTTCGTCGGCGGTCTTGGCCAGCACCCGGGCCACGTCGGCGGCGACGTTGCCCGCGCCCAGCACGGCCACCTTCGTCGCGGTCAACGGCCATTCCCGGGGTACGTCGGGGTGGCCGTCGTACCAGGAGACGAAGTCCGCCCCGCCGTAGCTGCCGGGCAGGTCGACCCCGGGGATGTCGAGGTCCCGATCCTTGTCGGCGCCGGTGGCCACGATGGTGGCGTCGTAGAACGCCTGGAGCTCCTCGGGCTTCACGTCGACGCCGTAGTCGATGTTGCCGATGAAGCGGATCCGCGGGTTCTCCAGCACGTGGTGCAGCGCCGTGATGATTTCCTTGATCCGCGGGTGGTCGGGCGCCACGCCGTACCGGATGAGTCCGTACGGGGTGGGGAGCCGGTCGATGATGTCGACGGTGGCCGCCGGGGCGGCCTTGGTGAGAATGTCAGCGGCGTAGATACCGGCCGGGCCGGCACCGACGACCGCGACGCGCAGGGCGCGATCCATGAGTGTCTTCCTCAGCTCTTCTTCGTCTCCCGGAAGATCGCCGAAATCTCGTCGATCTTCGCCAGCAACTGGTCGGCCACGGCCGGGTCCGCGGACCCCTTCGATCCGCCGGCGCCGGCCAGCTTGGTGGCCTCATGGAACAGCGAGTGCAACTGGGGAAACTTCTCGAAGTGCGGGGCCTTGAAGTAGTCGGTCCAGAGCACCCACAGGTGGTGCTTGACCAGTTCGGCCCGCTGCTCCTTGATGATCAGTGCGCGGGTGCGGAACTCCGGGTCTTCGTTGGCCTGGTATTTCTCGCAGATGGCCTTGACCGACTGAGCCTCGATCTGGGCCTGAGCGGGGTCGTAGACACCGCAGGGCAGGTCGCAGTGGGCGCTCACCGTGACACGCGGGGTGAACAGGCGGGGCAGTCGCATCGGAGTCCTTTCGCATGAGAGACCCGCAAACGCTAAAACCTCAACCCCACTTCAAGTCAATTCAAGATCGCGAGACTCCGGTCACATCCCCCTCGGGCTTCAACCCGGTGGGGGACAGCGTGTCGCGGCGCAGCACCTGCAGGAGCTCCTCGTACGGGCCGATCAGGTAGGCCCGGTCGCCCGCGCCGAACCGGGTGTCGCGGCGCGGCGGGTGTTCCAGCTCACCGTCGCCGGTGGCCCGGCTGATCGCCACCACCCTCGTCCGGGCCGACAGATCCTGCATGGCGAGACCGTCGAGCCCGCCGCCGGCCGCGACGGTGAGCCGCCCGACGAGCATCAGCTGCGACCCGACGTAGAACGTGGCGATCACGTCGAGGCCGAGCGCGGCGCCCACGAACCAGGGGGCGGCCAGGGCCGCCGTCGACCGGGCCAGGCCCAGACCGAAGTTGCGCTCGACGGTCGCGGCCAGCGTGCGGTCGAACAGCCGCAGCACGACGGGCACATCTCGGCCGCGCTCGCCCAGCTCGTCGCGCAGCGCCAGACCGGTCTCCAGGTTGATCAGGTCGTCGCTGGTCAGCACGGCGACCGCCCGGGCGTCGGCGACCTGCACCCGGCGCAGGGTCTGCGGGAGCGTGGCGTCGGCGAAGATGACCGGCACGCCGGCGTCGCGCACCTGGGCCGCGTACCGGCTGTTCTCGTCGTGCTCGATGACGACCACGTCGAGCCCGGCGCCGGCCAGCCGCTCCACGACCCGCACCCCGACCGACCCCAGCCCGACCACGACGACGTGCCCGGAGAGCTGCCGCAGCCGCCGCCGGCCCATCGCCTCCTCGAGCCGGATCGTGATCAGCGTGTTGGTCAGCAGTGCGAAGAACGTGGTGCCCAGCAGCACGCCGAGGATCATCAGCCCGATCGCGAACCCCCGGAGCCAGCCCGGCTGGTGCCGGAAGTTGAAATCCCCGAAACCGACCGTCGCGATGGTCTCGACCGAGAAATACGCGGCGTCGAGCAGGCTCATCCGGGTGCCGTCGGGCTCCCGGTAGCCGAGCCGCAGCACCACGATGGCGGTGCCGAGGAGCAGGAAAAGGGCGCCCAACGCGTACGGGAGCCGCCGGTCGACCGCGTGCAGCAGCGACCCGGCCAGGTGCCACCGGCTCGGCTTTCGCGTCGCCGTCACCGCGGTGCTGCTGTGCAGGCCCGCCGCCGCGAGCTCGGGCTCGGTGCCGAGCAGCGTGACGACGTCCCCCGGCTGGACGTGATGATCGCGCCCCGGGCAGACGACGATGTCCCCGCCGTCCGGCCCGGTGACCGCCAGCGGGGCCAGCGACCCGTAGCGTTCGCGCAGCGCCCCCGCTTCCTCCGCGACCACCTGGGTGGCCACGAACCGGGTGCCGTCCAGGTCGATCTCGTGGGTGCCGGTGCGCAAGCAGGCCTCGACCAGCGACGGCGCGGACAGCCCGGCCACGTCGAGCACCGAGACCGACAGGGCGGACAGGGCCCGCCCGACGGCCGGGTTGCGCAGCTGCACCACGACCCGGATGTCGGGCCTGCTCTCCCTGGTCAGCAGGGCCGCCTCGATGGTATGCAGATCGTCGCCGAGCACACAGATGACCGCCGCGGCCCCGGCGAGCCCGGCCTCGTCGAGGGTCTCGATGAGCCGCGGACTGCCCACCACCACAGGCACACCCCACCCCCGCACGACCCGGACCAGCCGCGGATCGGCGTCGTCCTCGACCACCACGACCTGCACACCGGCCAGATAGAGCTGCTCCACCGTCCGCAGCCCCACGTCGTCCAGCCCGCAGACGATCGTGTGCCCCCGCCAAGCCGCCCAGCCGTCTCCCACCATCTGAGCAGGATCAACGGCGGCCATGTCGGTCAGGTTAACGAGCTTTCCCGGCCCCCCGAGGCGCTTCCGCGGTGTGCCCCCAGGAATAGACGAAACGTGATGTGATTCCGGGTAGCTCCGTGTAACGCTTCCGTTGCAGTAAGGGGATAAGCGATGATGGCTATCGACATCACTGTCCTGGAGGCAACCGCGGATGGATGAAAAATCGGCCGGAATCGAGTCTGAGCTGCTCGATCTCTCGACGGAGAACGTGGCGACCCTGCGCTCCGCCGAACCCTCCGGCATCACCGTCGCGATCGCGCGGGTGCGGGAGAGATTTGCAGATTCGGAGGGCAGCATCAGCGGCTACGACGGCTCGTTCACCATCCGGCCAGGCGAGGAGCTCCTGGACGAAGGAGATCAGAGCGCTTGACCGGGGCCGACGGGGTAATCACGCACAAGGTCGATCCGGAGCACTTCCGGGCGCTGGCCGCAGGCGGGGGTGACGGCAGCGTCGTCGCGCCGCTGCGGAAGACGGAACGGAGCTGGCGGCTCACTGCGCTGTTGGCCCTCCTCGACTCCAGCGCGACCATCGAGGACATCGCGGGGCCGCTTCCGGCGATCGAGACCGCCTGGGAGCTGCTGAGCCAGGCGTACGCGGGTGACCCGGCGGCCGTCGAAGAGGTGCTGGCCCAGCCTCAGGTCGGGCTCTGGGCGGCGTACACGGTGCGCCGGATCGTCCATCACTCCGGAGCCGAACCATTGTGGCCGGAAGTCGGCTATCTGCACTGCCTGGCCGTGGCGAGCGCGGTGCGAGCCGGTCTCTCCGGAGAACTGACCGTTCCCGTCGTGCACCGCACGGTCTCCCTGCCCACGGTCGGCACCGCGGAGTTTCCGGCCGAGGTGACACACGTGCGGGCCACCTTCGACGGCAAGACGCTGACATTGTCGGACGGCGCGGTGACCGTTCAGGCCCAGCCCGACGATCCGCGGTGGCACGAGCCGGTCCGGTTCGAGGCCAGCGCCGGCGGGCAGGATCTGCGGGTCACCGTCCTGGACAGGGACGCCTACCGCAACCTGCGCAATCCCGTCCCGCCCCGCCCGCTCGGGCCCGACGATGTCGAGCGCTGGCGTGGCCTGCTCGCCGGGGCGTGGCGGCTGCTGGTGAGCGAGCAGCCGGAGCGGGCGGCCGGGATCGCGGCGTGCCTCCGCACGCTGACCCCGGAGCCCCGCCGGACGGCGTACCGGCCGCGGTCGGCCTCCGGCGCCGAGGCGTTCGGCGGCGTCCTGCTGTCCGAACCGGACGATGTCACCCAGCTCGCGGTGACGCTGATCCATGAGGGGCAGCACCAGAAACTGGGTGCGCTGCTGCACATGCTCACCCTTGTCCGCAGCGGTCCCGACGTCCGCTACTACGCGCCCTGGCGCGACGACCCGCGCCCCCTGGACGGGCTCCTGCAGGGCGTGTACGCCTTCGCCGGCATCACCGACTTCTGGCGGGTGCGCCGGCTGCGGGCCCTCCCCGGCGAGGTGCCGCTCGCCCAGTTCGAATTCGCGCTGTGGCGCCATCAGGTGTCCGGTGCGGTTCAGGTGCTGGCGGGCAGCGGCCGGCTGACCGACCTCGGCCGCCGGTTCGTCGGGGGGCTGACCGAAACGATGGCGTCCTGGCCGGACGAGCCGGTGCCGGCCGAGATCCGCCAGGTCGCGGAGGACATGGCCCTCGACCACCATGCTCAGTGGCGGGCCTCCTGCATGCCGGTCGACGAGCAGGTCACGTCGGCGCTGACCACGGCGTTCCGGCGTGGCGATCCGGTGCCGGCCGCCGCGATCGAGGAAAGCGCCCAGACGGTTGTGGCCTTGCCCGCGGTCGGCTGGCTGGACGGCCGGGCCGTGCTCGTCCGGCATCGGCTGGCCGGGCAGACCGACCTGGCCGCGGTGCGGGTCGAGGGCAGCACACCGTCCGACCGCGAGCTGGTGTCCGGCCGATCGACGCCGGCCCGGCTCGGCTACCTGCGAGATCTGGAGCGAGACCCGCGCGATGTGCCGGCCCTCATCGGTCTGGGGCTGGCCCTCGACCGGACCGACCCGGCGGCGCGAGCGCTGCTGGGCCGCCCGGAACTCCTGCTCGCCATGGCCGGCGACCGGATCGACCCGCTTGCCGCCGCCCGCTGGCTCGGCGACGGGCCGGCCGTGATCACACCGGGAGCACCGCGGCCGGCGGGCTGGCGCGTGGCCTGACCCGCCGGAGTGCGAGCGGGTTACAGCGGCAGCGGGTCGATGTCGCAGTTCGCTCGGACGCCGGCCGCGGCGGCCGCCGTCGCGGGGTGGTCGTCGCCGAGGTTGGTCCGGAACCTCTCCACCGTCTCTTCGAACAGGACGCTGGCCTCCGAGTCCCGGCTCAGGGCGCGCAGGTCCATGGCCAGGTTGACGCCGCAGGCCAGCGTCGTCGGGTGCGCCGGGCCGAGCAGGTCGTTGCTCTGCTCGAAGCTCTCGAGGTCGAGCTTGTGTGCTCCCGCGTGGTCACCGAGTTCGAAGTAGTCACTGGCCAGGTTGATCCGGGCCGCGAGAACCAGCGCGTGCGAGTTGGACAACCTGTCCTTCAACGACTGGAACGCCTGGGTGTCGAGCACCCGGGCCATCTCGGGCTCGCCGAGCAGGCGCAACGTCACGGCGAGGTCGGACTGAGCGCCCGCCACGTGCGGGTGGGTATCGCCGTACAGCTCCAGCAGGAAGGCCAGGGCCGCCTCGCCGGACTCGCGGGCCGCCGCGAAATCACCGGTGACGCGCTGGTCGATCGAGACGGTCAGCAGGGCGAGCACAGTCGCCGGATGTTTGTCGTCGTATCGGTTGCGATAGCGGCGGAGCACGTCGCTCGAGAGGTCCAGGGCCTGCTGGTGCTGCCCGGCCTTGCGGCGGAAGCTGGCCAGCTGGTGGCTCTGCCGGAGCACCTCGGGGTGGTCGTCGTACTTGAGGACCCGGCGCGCGGTGGCCACCACCTGCTCCTGGTCGGCGTGCGCGGCGACATAGTCGCCGAGCTCACGGCGGTCCAGGTTGACGCCGCCGTACGTGTTGAGGCTGTCCGGGTGGTCGGTGCCGTAGATCTGCACGCGCCGGTAATAGGTCTGCTCGTCGAGCTGCAGGGCGCGGCCGAAGAGCCCGGACAGCCGCATGCTCACCGCGAGGTTGTGCGCGGAGCGCAGGGTGAACGGCCAGTTGTCACCGAGGTTCGCGGTGGCGCGCTCGTAGACCGTCAGGGACAGCTCGAGAGCACCCGCGAAGTCGCCGGCGACCCGGTGGTCCGCCGCGACGGCGCCGATGGCATGGAGCGTCGCCTCCTCCTGCTCGCCCAGGATCTCCTGGTAATGCTCGAGCGTGCGGGCGTTCAGCGCCGCGGCCTCGGCGTAACTGCCGTTGACGAAATGCATGAAGCCCAGGAACGAGGCCATCTGGAGGCTGTCGGGATGGGTGTCGTCGCCCATCTCGACCCACGCCTCGTAGGCCCGCCGGGCGAGATCGCGGGCCTCGGCGTGGTTGCCCCACCGCCAGAGATACTTCGACTCGTTCAGGATCGTCTCGCGCACCCTCTCGTCCAGGCAGCGTTCGGCGCCCGAGACGACGATGTGCGGATACAGCTCGGCGTACCGGGCCCAGTGCTCGGAGTCGTCCGGGAAGCCGGGGTCGGCCGCGGCGAGCAGCAGATGGGCATCGTGGCGCATGGCCTCGCGGGTCTCCGGATCCATCTGGTGGATCAGCACCCGCTGGAGCAGGCGGTGCATCTGGGGCGAGTTGGTGCGGTAGTCGATGCGGGCGAGCGCGAGCCGCCCGATGGTGAGGATCGCCTGGTTGAGGCGGGCGGCGTTGCGCACCAGCGGTTCGAGTTCCGGATGGATCTGCAGACCGCGCGGCTTGGCCAGCAGGAACTTGCCGATCGGCTCGGGCGCGAAGAAGGCGCACAGCTGCAGCAGCCGCAGGACCGCCGGGTCGAGGTCGCGCAGGCCGCTGAGCGAGATGTTCCACACCGCGGCGATGGACGCGGGGTAGTCGAGATCCCCGACGGCGGCCTCGTCCCCGAGCTCGGGCCGGCTCTCGTCGAGGCGGTGCAGGTATTCGTCGGCCGTGATGTTCATCGCGGCGCGCCAGGCGGCGGCCGCCTCGATGGCCAGCGGCAGATCGCCGAGCCGCCCGGCGAGCCGGTCGGCGTCGCTGACGGCCAGGCGCGGGTCTCGGCGGCGCATCAGCTCGATGCTCTCCTGCCGGTCGAAGACGTCGACCGGCAGCGTGTTGGCGAGGCCGCTCCACCCCGTGTTGCGCGACGTGACCACGATGCTGCCGGGGCCGCCCTTGGGGAAGAACCGCCGGACGTCCTCGGGGTCCTCCGCGTTGTCGAAGACGAGGAGCCAGTTGGAGTAGGGCCGGCCGATCCGCAGCGCCTCGAGCACGGCCGGCACGGCGGTGTTCGCGGTCGACGGCACGTCCAGGTTGAGCCGGGCGGCCAGATCGCCCAGCGAGTTCTGGATCTGCGCGGGTCGTTCGGCCGGAATCCACCAGATCAGGTCGAAGTCCTGCTGGTGGAGGTAGACGTACTCGATCACGAGCTGGGATTTGCCGACGCCACCGGCCCCGTGCAGCGCCTCGGGCAGAACGGCGGTCGTGCCGGCCCGGAGTCGTTGGTGGAGAGCCTCGAGAAGATCGCGTCGCCCGGTGAAGTTGGCGTTGCGCATCGGAAGGTTACCGACGATGGCCGGCAGGCGAGGGTCGCGCCGCTGAGTCGTCCGCAAGCCGTCGGTAATCGCCGGCACCGAGCTTCCCTCTCGATCGTGCCCGAAACCCAGAGTCGACGGCTTGATGCCGAGCGGATTCGACGGACCTTGAGAGGGAAGTGTCTCAGACATTGCAGACTCCATACGCGGATAGGACGAAACTGCAGGGGTGACCCGACGCGTCTGGGCGGGCACGGGTGCGCCGATCTTGCGGCCCAGTTTCTGAGCGGCGTTCAGGTTCGGTCCGCCGAGCGCGACGTGAACGGCCAGCTCGACCTTCAGGTAGGGCAGCGCGGCGTGATTGACGGAAAGGTAGGCCGCCCGCCGTGGTTCTCTGACGCGCAGGGTGAGGTTGCGAACCGCCTCGACGTCGCGGGCCAGCTCGTCCTCCACCAGGTGCTGCACCTCGATCGTGCGATCGCGGTAGGCGAGCGTGAGGAGCAGTTCGCGGACGCCGTAGACGAACTCGTAGACGATGCCGGTGTCCCCGTCGTGCTTCCCGCGCCGGGGCGGATGCAGCAGGCTACTGGTCAGCACCTCGGTCAGGTGGGCGGGCCCCGACCGCAGCGCCGTCCGTTGCAGGGCTCGCATCGTCCGCACGTTCAGCGGGGCGGCGGCCAGCCGGGTCGCCAGCGCGAACGCCTGCGGAGAGGCCGCGGCCCGGAATCGAGCCACCAGCATGGCTGCGCTGGATCGGCCCGCCGCGGGGACCTCGTCGTCGGTTGAGAGCAGGACGGCCGGCATCGTGACCGGGCCGGCGGCGGATCCGCCGAGGAGCCGCTTCCATCGCCGCAGCCAGTCGGCGCCTCGCTCGAGGATCGGCACCGCCGTCCGCGTCGCGTCGCGTCGTTTCTCCTCGGACGAACGCAGGTCGAGGCCGGACACCCGCCACGAGGTGGTCGCGGTCGTCGTGGGCCGGTCGCCCGGCGCCCAGGCCGCGTCGACCACCCGCAGGCCACGATCGTGCCAGTGCTGCTGGGGGAGAAGGTCGACGACGGCGGCCAGGCCGCTGCGCGCCCAGCCGGTGATGAGCCGCTGGAACGGCGCGAGCGAGCGGCCGGGCGTCACGAGAAAGACCGCGCGTTGCCCCGCCGCGACGGCCTCAGGGTCGTCCGGGCTCTCGGCCAGCGAGAGCCGGTTGTCGGAGCCGATGATCAGTCGCTGAGTCTGCACCGAGGCGAAGACGTTCAGCTCGCGGACCGAATCCTCGAAGGCGGCGATCTCGGCGGTCCAGAGATCCATGGCCGGATCGTTGTCGAGCACGATGATCGCCGTGAGGTCGGCGTCGGTAGGCAGCCAGGTCTCCGTCGCCGGCGCGGCGGCCGGCGGGGGAGAGCCGATGGGCGGTCCGTCCATCATGAAGCGGTCACCGTCCACCCGGAACGGGTAGGCCCAGGGCTGACGAGCTGTGGACAGCAGGCCAGCACGCCTAGAGCGACGCTGCCACGTCTTCCCCGGTGACCGTTCCCGCTCATGCGCGAACCTCTCGGTTGTCGGCAGGTCCGGTGCGCGTTGGTAGTCGCTCTGGATCGTCCCACAGGACGACGACCCTGTGTGCCATCCGATCGGTCAGTGCGAATGGATCCTCGTGCCAGGCCCTGCGTCTCAACTCTGCGACACCTTGGGGCAATTGCGCTACACCCCGGGTGGGGTCCGAGTCGGCGGTCAGCATCTCCGAGACGACCTCACAGGGCTCCTCTTGCCGTGATTCGGGGTTCACATGCCGCGAACCCGGGTCGGCTTGCGGCGATCCCGGGTTGCGAAACCAGACAATAGCGGGCAATCCTGACTGGAGGCCAACTAAGAGCTGTTGCTCACCCGCCGTGTCAGGCAAAGGAGGTTCACTCAGGACCAAGACGACGGCCTTCCCGTTGCGCTCGAGCGTCGCTTCCAGTTGCACGTCGGTCTCTTCGGCGGAGGCACAGTGGATCAAGCCCGCCTGGTCCGTCGCTTCCTGCAGGGTCCGCCAGCGGCCACGCCAGTCCCGGTGCCACTCGTCGGCCCTGATCCTTTCCAGGCTTCTGATGACCAGCGGATAGTGGATGGCCAGCCGCCGGGGCCGGGTGCGGAGCTCTTTGCGCCAGCGCTCGACGGGCTCGTTCAGGAGCTGGCTGGGCAGCACGAACTCGATGGCGACGGGGCCGTCCCGATCGGCCCAGCGACGCTCGGTCTCGAGCACGACCTGATCGACGGCCTCCTCCAGGCCGTCTCGCCGCACGTGCCGGTCCTCGCCTCGTTTCGGCTGCCAGACCGCGGAGGCCCATTGATACCAGTGCGAAAGGATGAAGGTGTCGTCGTCGGCGCCGTACTTCTCGAACTGGATCACCAGATAGGCCGTGCCGCCGCGGGCCGGGACCACGGGCGGGGCCGGAGCCGGCTCCGGCTCACCCCATTCCCGGGACAGGTGCTGGATCAGGTCTTTCAGCCTCGACTGGGCACCGGCCGGGATCTTGGTCGTCAGGCGTTCCAGGAATCGCAGCCAGACCGGCCCGTTCTCGCCGGGCGGGATGGCGGCGAGGTGGGCGAAGGCGTGCCAGGCCGACAGGCAGTAGGGCGGCATCGGTTCGTCGTGCCTCTCGGACACGAAGCTGCGGAGATCTCCGGTCAGGTCGACCCGGAGCAGATCGGTCCTCACCGGACGAAGATCGAACTCGCGGAACTGCTCGAGCACCTGCCACTCGTCGGCCAGCCGGAACATCGCGTGGACGCGAGCCGTGTCCGGCTCCAGCAGATCAAGGCACTCGGCCAGGCTGCGCAACCCGCCCGTGCGATCCATGCAGGCGATGGCCAGCTGGACCAGCTGGGGTCTCGGCAGGCCTACGTCGTACAGCTGGAGGGTGACGCCGAGCGCCAGGTCCAGCTCCTGAGTGAGCAGGCCGCGGGTCCCCTTGTCGCGCAGGGCGACCGAGGCCTCGAGGAGGTCCGCGGTCGTCTTGATGATGCGCTTGCGCTCGCCGATCATCGGGCTCGGCGAGCGCCCGGCCTCACGCGCGCTCGCCATCGGCCACCCGGCCGGGACCGTCATCAGTGCCGATGGCGATGACGGGACTCCCTGGCGACATACGGCCCATCGTATTGGTAACCGCCACGCTGTTTCATTGTCAGCAAATTGACAGTGGACAGTCGTCAGGCGCCGCGGCGGCTGGCTATGGCTTCCAGGAAGATCTCGCCGATTTTGGCGGGGTCGGTGGCTATGTAGACGCCGCCGGAGCCGGCGGCCTTGGTGATCTGTTCGAGTTCGTTGCGGTCGATGGCGGTGCCCATGCCGATGACGATGAGGCGGACCGGCTTCTCCGGGTCGCGCAGCTTGGTGAGCTGGTCGATGGTCTCGCCGATGGTCAGGCCGGCCGGGTTGTCGTTCTTGCCGTCGGTGTAGATGACCACGGAGTTGGAGACGCCGGGCTGCCAGCCCTTCTGCACCCGCGCGTAGGCGGCCACGGCCGTGTCGTAGAGGCCGGTGTCGCCGCCGTCCTTGGGCACGATCTTGTCGATGGCGGCCTCCTGCTCGGCGCGGTGGGTGGCGCAGGGCAGGATCGGGAGGTTCTCGATCCACGGGCGCTTGCCCGCCATGTCGGTGGAGAACGTCCAGTTGCCGACCGACCAGCGGTTGTCGAGCAGCGCCAGGCCCTGCTTGGCCACGCCCTGGGTCACCTGGGCCCGGGTCAGGCCGCCGGCCGTCGGCACCTTGGCCTTCATCGAGCCGGAGACGTCGAAGACCGCGAGCATCCGGCCGGGCTGGGTGATCGCCGTCCAGCTGCCCAGGAGCTGGGCGATCGCGGTGGCGACCAGCTTCGGGTCCTTCGGGGCGGGCGGCGGCGGCGCCGTGGCGGGAGCGCCGGAAAGGGCGGGGAAGCCGGCGCCGGTCGTGCCGCTGGGGCCGCGCAGGCCGGCCCGGGCCAGCTGGTCGAGGAAGACACTCGAGCCCAGCGCCACGTGCAGCGTGGCCGCGGCGGTCGCCTTCTCGGGGTCGATGCCGGGCATGATCGCGTACGGGTAGTCGAGCGCCGCGACCGCGGGTTTCGGGTAGAGGGCGGCCAGCGGGATCCCGGGGTTGTCCCGGTTGTAGGCGATGACCCCGGCCTCGGACAGCGGGGCCAGGCTGACGCTGTTGCCGATCTCCTCCTCGGACCGCGGGAACTGGAGCATCAGCTCGGGGCGCAGGGTGGAGCTGTTGGCGGCGAGGGCGCGCATCATGCCGACCTTGAGCGCGCCGGCCGAGGGCCCGGTGCCGGCGGCGGCGCCCAGGGTGAGCAGGCCGGCCAGGCCGGTGGCGTCGCGGGGCGGGTCGACAATCCCGGGGCGCAACGACTTGTCGACGGCGATCCGCTTGACCAGGGCGGACATCGGCGGGGTCGTGGCCGGCCAGCCCAGCGCCTTCGCGGCCGGCTCGGGCGCGGCCAGCACGAGCGGGCTCGACGCGACCGAGCCGAGCATCGACGGCTGGAAGCCCGGCGCCTCGGAGGCGAGCCGGATCAGCCAGGTGCTCGAGTCGGGGAGCCAGATGTCGGTGCCGGCCGTGTCCTGTTTCGCGGTGCCGACGCCGGGCAGGTTGACCCCGTGCTTGCCACCGATGGCGGCGGCGACCCCGGTCGGGTCGGCCGCGTTCACGGTGACCGCCACGCAGCTGCCGGCCAGGGTCGCGGCGGCGGCCTGGACCGCGGGCGCGATCTCGGCGGACGCGGCCACCTTGAGCTGCACGGTGCTGGAGCAGTCGTGCTTGGACAGCTCTCGATACCCGGCCCAGGCGCCGCCCGCGACCACGGCGACGGAGATCGCGGCGGCGGTGACGACCAGTCCGGTGCGCTGAAGATGACGATGACGGCCAGGCATCCGGCCATCATGGTCGGATCGACCGACGTTGACCTCGGTCGTTCGGACGATATTGTTACCAATACTGCAAATAGTTGCCCGTCAATCAATGGTGGCGGGTGACCATCGGCTCCAGTATCCAGCGGACCGCCAAACCGTGCAGCCGGCTCGGCGAGAGGTTAGTGTTTTGATCGTGGGAGTGCGGACGTGGATCGAGGGCTGGCCTGTCTATCGACAGCTGACCGGCACCGACCCGCTGGGCCGTGGCGCGGCGGCCCAATCGCCCCGGTCCAAGGCGCTCACCGCCCGCACCGAGACCGCCGACAGGGTCGCCAAGTCGGTCTGCCCCTACTGCGCGGTCGGCTGCGGCCAGCGCATCTTCGTCAAGGACGACAAGATCGTCCAGATCGAGGGCGACCCCGACAGCCCGGTCTCGCGCGGGCGCCTCTGCCCCAAGGGCTCGGCCAGCCTGAGCCTGGTCACCAGCGACCGCCGGCAGCAGCAGGTGCTCTACCGCCGTCCGTACGGCACGGATTGGGAGACCCTCGACCTCGAGACGGCGATGGACATGATCGCCGAGCGGGTCCTGGCCGCCCGCGAGGCGACCTGGGAAGACGCCGATCCCGACGGCACTCCGCTCAACCGCACGCTGGGCATCTCGAGCCTGGGCGGCGCGACGCTCGACAACGAAGAGAACTATCTGATCAAGAAGCTCTTCACCGCGCTCGGCGCCATCCAGATCGAAAATCAGGCGCGTATTTGACACTCCGCCACAGTCCCCGGTCTGGGGACTTCCTTCGGCCGCGGCGGGGCCACCGGATTCCTCCAGGATCTGGCCAACGCAGACTGCGTCATCATCCAGGGCTCGAACATGGCCGAGGCGCACCCGGTCGGCTTCCAGTGGGTGATCGAGGCCAAGAACCGTGGTGCCAAGGTCATCCACGTCGACCCGCGTTTCACCCGCACCAGCGCGCTCGCGCACACCTACCTGCCGGTGCGGGCCGGGGCCGACATCGCGTTCCTGGGCGGCGTGGTCAACTACATCCTCAGCAACGAGAAGGACTTCCGGGAGTACGTGCTGGCGTACACCAATGCGTCCATGCTCGTCAGCGAGGATTTCCGCGACACCGAGGACCTGGACGGCCTGTTCTCCGGCTACGACCCCGAGACCAATACGTACGACCAGTCGAGCTGGCAGTATGCGGGGCAGGAGGAGCAGGGGCAGAGCCACGCCGAGGCCCGGACCGACCGCGAGACGGCGGCCGGGCAGCAGCACGAATCGCACGGCGCACCGGTGCCCGCCGACGTGCCCCGCGACCCCACGCTGCAGGACCCGCGCTGCGTCTACCAGGTCCTCAAGCGGCACTACGCGCGCTACACGCCTGAGGTCGTCGAGCGGCTGTGCGGCGTACCGAAGGAGAAGTTTCTCGAGGTGTGTGAAGCCTGGACGGCGAACTCGGGCCGGGAGAGGACGACGGCGCTCGTCTATTCGGTCGGCTGGACCCAGCACAGCGTCGGCGTCCAATACATCCGCACCGGCGCGATCATCCAGCTGCTGCTGGGCAACATGGGCCGGCCCGGAGGCGGCGTGATGGCGCTGCGCGGGCACGCCAGCATCCAGGGCTCGACCGACATCCCGACCCTGTTCAACCTGCTGCCGGGTTATCTCCCGATGCCCCACTACAAGACGCACGAGACGTTCCGGCAGTGGGTCGACGACATGCGCCACCCCGGTCAGAAGGGCTTCTGGGCCAACGCCGAGTCGTACGCGGTCAGCCTGATGAAGGCGTACTTCGGCGACGCCGCCACGGCCGAGAACGACTGGGGGTACGGCCTGATGCCGCGCCTGACCGGCGATCACGGCACGTACCAGCAGGTCCTCGACATGATCGACGGGAAGATCAAGGGTTACTTCCTGCTCGGCCAGAACCCGGCGGTCGGCTCCGCGCACGGCCGGGCCCAGCGGCTCGGCATGGCCAACCTGGATTGGCTGGTGGTCCGCGACCTCTTCATGATCGAGAGCGCGACCTTCTGGAAGAACGGCCCCGAGATCGCGACCGGCGAGATCGTCCCCGAGGAGTGCAAGACCGAGATCTTCTTCATGCCGGCCGCCTCGCACGCCGAGAAGGAGGGCACCTTCACCCAGACCCAGCGCATGCTGCAGTGGCGCGAGAAAGCCGTCGAGCCGCCGGGCGACGCCCGCAGCGAGCTGTGGTTCTTCTACCACCTCGGCCGGCGCCTCCGCGAGAAGCTGGCCGCCTCGCAGCTGCCCCGCGACCGCGCGGTGCAGAGCCTGACCTGGGATTACGGGCTGATCGGCGCGCGCGGCGACGAGCCGGACGGCGAGGACGTCCTCAAGGAGATCAATGGCTACGACCTGAGCACGGGCAAGCCGCTGAGCACCTTCAACGAGATGAAGCCGGACGGAACGACCTCGGGCGGCTGCTGGATCTACACCGGCGTGTTCGCCGACGGCGTCAACCAGGCCGCCCGGCGCAAACCCGGCCGCGAGCAGAGTTACGTGGCGCCCGAGTGGGGCTGGGCCTGGCCGGCCAACCGGCGCACCCTCTACAACCGTGCCTCGGCCGACCCCGACGGAAAGCCCTGGTCGGAACGGAAGAAGTACGTCTGGTGGGACGACGAGCAGGGCGAGTGGACGGGCGACGACGTGCCCGACTTCGAGAAGAAGAAGCCGCCGTCCTACCGGCCCCCTGAGGGCGCCAGCGGCGTCGAGGCGATCTCGGGCGACGACCCGTTCATCATGCAGGGCGACGGCAAAGGCTGGCTGTACGCGCCGAGCGGGCTGCTCGACGGGCCGATGCCGACGCACTACGAGCCGGCCGAGTCGATGGTGCGCAACCCGCTCTACCGCCAGCAGGCCAACCCGACCCGCAAGGTCTACGACCGCTCCGACAACCCGACCAACCCCTCACCGCCGGAAAGGCACGCCGAGGTCTTCCCGTACGTCTTCAGCACGAGCCGCCTCACCGAGCACCACACGGCCGGCGGCATGAGCCGGCAGCTGGCGTACCTCTCGGAGCTGCAACCGGAGATGTTCGTCGAGGTCTCCCCGGCGCTGGCCGCCGAACGCGGGCTCGACCACATGGGCTGGGCCCACATCGTCACCGCCCGGGCCGCGATCGAGGCCCGGGTGATGGTCACCGACCGGCTGACCCCGCTGCGCATCGAGGACAGGGTGGTCCACCAGCTCTGGATGCCGTACCACTGGGGCGGCGAGGGCCTGGTCACCGGCGACTCGGCCAACGACCTGATCGGCATCACGCTCGACCCCAACGTGCTCATCCAGGAGAGCAAGGTGGGCACCTGCGACATCCGGCCGGGCCGCCGCCCCACCGGGCACGACCTGCTCCGGTACGTGCAGGACTACCGTGACCGGGCGGGGCTCACCGCCGACCACCACACGCCGATCGAGACGCCGAGGGACGCAGACGATGGGGAGCAATAGCCTGTACGGGCCGCTCGACCCGGCGCCCGACGCCGGTTACACCGATGCGCCGCCCCGGATGGGGTTCTTCACCGACACGTCGGTGTGCATCGGCTGCAAGGCCTGCGAGGTGGCCTGCAAGGAGTGGAACGCGATCCCGGACGACGGGTTCGACCTGCTCGGCCAGTCATACGACAACACCGGCGGGCTGACCGCGAACTCGTGGCGGCACGTAGCGTTCATCGAGCAGCCCGGGAAAGCCGCGAGCCCGCCGCCCCCGGTCGACGCGCTCGCCGCGGCCGGCACCCAGTTCCTCGGCATGCCGCTGACCGACCTGCCGGGCCGGGTCACCGAGGCGCCGCGCACCGACTTCCGCTGGCTGATGATGTCGAACGTGTGCAAGCACTGCACGCACGCCGGCTGCCTCGACGTCTGCCCGACCGGCTCGCTGTTCCGCACCGAGTTCGGCTCGGTGGTGGTGCAGGAGGACATCTGCAACGGCTGCGGCTACTGCATCTCGGCCTGCCCGTACGGGGTGATCGACCGCCGCGAGGACGACGGCCGGGCCTGGAAGTGCACGCTCTGCTACGACCGGATCGGCGACGGGCTCATGCCGGCCTGCGCGACGGCCTGCCCGACCGAGTCCATCCAGTTCGGTGAGCTCGACGAGCTGCGGGAACGCGCGGCCAAGCGGGTTGAGACACTGCACGAGCAGGGTCTGGCCGACGCCCGGCTCTACGGCGAGGACGATGCCGACGGGGTCGGCGGCGACGGGGCGTTCTTCCTGCTCCTGGACGAGCCCGAGGTGTACGGCCTGCCGCCCGACCCGCACGTGCCGACCCGCGACCTGGTGTCGATGTGGAAGACGGCCGGGCTGGCCGCGCTGGGCATGGCGGCCGCGGCGGTCGTGGCCTTCGCCGGGCGGCGCCCGTGAGCCCCCGCCGCGGTGGCGACCGGTCGATGGTGCCCAAGGCCGACTTCCAGTCCTACTACGGGCGTCCGATCGTCAAGCCGCCGGTGTGGACCCACGACATCGCCATCTACCTGTTCACCGGCGGTCTCGCCGCGGGCTCGGCGCTGCTCGCGGCCGGCGGCCAGGCGACCGGCAATGCGGCGCTGCGCCGGGCCGGCCGGGTGGCGAGCATGGGCGCGGTCGCCACCAGCGGTTTCTTCCTGATCAAAGACCTGGGCCGGCCGGAACGCTTCCACCACATGCTGCGGGTGGCCAAGCCGACGTCGCCGATGTCGATGGGGACCTGGATCTTCAGCTTCTTCAGCGGGGCCATGGGTGTCGCGGCGGCCGCCGAGTTCGCGCCGCTGCTGCCCCGGCACGGCGTGCTCGGGCTGGCCCGGCGGGTGCTGCCCCCGGTCGGCGCGGCCGCCGGCTACGGCGCCGCTGTGTTCGCCCCGGCGCTGGCCACGTACACGGCCGTGCTCTTCTCCGACACCGCGGTGCCGAGCTGGAACGCCGTACACCCGGAGCTGCCGTTCATGTTTGCCGGAAGTGCCCTGGCCAGTGGGGCCGGGGTGGGGCTGATCGCGGCCCCCGGCCGGCCCGCGCGGCGGATGGCGGTGGCCGGCGCGGCGATCGAACTGGCCGCCGGGCATCGGGTCGAGACCGGGCACGGGCTGCTCAGCGAGCCCTACCACCAGGGCCGGCCGGGCAAACTGCTGCGGGCCGCCCGGGCGCTGACCGTGCTCGGTGCGGTGGGCGCGGTGGCCGGTCGTCGCAGCCGTGTCGTCTCGGCCCTGGCCGGGGTGTCGCTGCTCGCGGGCTCGGCGCTGACCCGTTTCGGCGTCTTCGAGGCGGGCGTCAACTCGGCCAAAGACCCGCGTTACACGGTGGTGCCCCAGCGGGAAAGGCTCAACGCGCGGAAGTCATCTGCTCCTGCTGCACCTGAGCCATCTCCCCGTACAGAGCGATCTTGATGTCGAGCATCGCCAGGTCCTGCTGAAGGTCGTCGATGCGGGCCAGGACCCGCTCGCGGTGCTCGACGAAAAGCTGAAGACGGTCACCGACCGTGTCGTCGCCGGCCCGCACCATCTCCGCGTACCGCCGCATGTCGCGCACGGGCATGCCGGTGCCACGCAGCCGGATCAACAGCCGGAGCCAGTCAAGATCACCATCACCGTACCGCCGGCGCCCGGCCGTATCCCGATCAACCGGAGCGACCAGCCCTTCCTGCTCGTACCAGCGCAGCGTGTGCACCGTGAGCCCGACGATGTCCGCCGCCTCACCGACCGTGAGTCCCTTCACCATGCCCCCACCCTCCCAGTTCGAGCGCACTCGAAGTCAACCCGCTTCACCGGATCTCGAGGGTGACGCCGTCGGGGCGGCCGGGGAGCAACTCGCCGATCACCGGATAGCCGGGGACCTCGCCCGCGACCAGCAGGCCGCCCGAGGTCTGCGCGTCCGCGAGCAGCAGCAACTCGTCCTCGCTCGTCGACCCGGGGTCGAGGTGGGGGCGGACCCAGTCGAGGTTGCGGCGGGTGCCGCCACTGACGTGACCGGCGGCCAAGGCCTGCCGGGCGCCGTCGAGATAGGGCACGGCGGAGGCGTTGACGCGGGCGGTGACACCGCTGGCCCGGGCGAGTTTGTGCAGGTGGCCGAGCAGCCCGAACCCGGTGACGTCGGTGGCGCAGACGGCGCCGGCCCCGAGCGCCGCGGAGCTGGCCGCGAGGTTGAGCGTGGTCATGGCGGCGACGGCCGCCTCGAAGACCTCGCCGGTCGCCTTGTGCCGGCTGTTGAGCACGCCGATGCCGAGCGGCTTGGTCAGCGTGAGCGGCACCCCGGCGACGCCGGCGTCGTTGCGCATGAGCCGGTCGGGGTCGGCGATGCCGGTGACCGCCATGCCGTACTTGGGCTCCGGATCGTCGACGCTGTGCCCGCCCGCGAGGTGGCAGCCGGCCTCCCGCGCGATCGCCAGCCCGCCGGCCAGGACCTCGCCGGCCAACTCCATCGGCAGCAGATCGCGCGGCCAGGCCAGCAGGTTGACCGCGACGACGGGCGTGCCGCCCATCGCATAGACGTCGGAGAGCGCATTGGCCGCGGCGATACGCCCCCAGTCGTACGCGTCGTCGACCACCGGTGTGAAGAAGTCGGCCGTGGCCACCACCGCCGTGCCGTTGGCCAGAATCACCACCGCCGCGTCGTCCCCGTCGTCCAGCCCCACGATCAACTCACCCGGCCCCTTGGGCAAGCCCGTGCCGATCAGCCCCGCCACCACGGCTTCAAGCTCGCCCGGCGGAATCTTGCAGGCGCAGCCGCCGCCGTGCGCGTACTGCGTAAGCCTCGGTGCCTCAGTGGTGGTCACAACAGCCACTCTGGCACGGCCGTGATCGCCCCGCCCAGTAGGCTGCCTCACGGAGGCGTTCAGGTGGCTGGTGCCCCTCCCGGTCTTCAAAACCGGTGTGACCCGGCATCCGGGTCAGGCGGGTTCGATTCCCGTCCGCCTCCGCTGAACCCGTCGAAGCCCCTGGCTGAGCTGCGCAAATGCGGTCAGCCGAGGGTGCGGCACTCCGTCAGCGCGGAGCTCGATGGTGACGGCCCGGGTTTCCCGGTCACGGCAAATGCGCGGCGGTGTCACTCCGCTGGTAGCCGTTCGCCGAGTCACGAGAGTTGCCGGGCCGAAGGGCTGATGGAGTTCGACAACATGTCAATTCGTCATAATGGCTGGTCGCGGGGGTCCCCCTGGGGAGGGCGGGCTTTGTGGTGGGAGCGGTCCTCTCGTCGTTCCAGGGGCCAGGCTGGATTTCGGTGGCTTGGGACCACACGACCTGCCACTGTGCTCCGTCGCCTGTGGTGCGGTAGCAGTCTGTGTGCCAGCACTCCAGTGGGCCCGCCTCCCGGCCCCGGACGTGAATGTCTATCGCCGACCGGTAACGAAGGACCGCCAAGCCGCCATCGGCGATCACCTGGATCTCGGAGACGGCTTCGAACCGGCGGTAATTGACGGCGCCCGTCAGGACGTCGTTCAGATATCGCCCTCGAGGCCAGGCGCCTCCGCCCGGATGGATGAGGACGAACTCCGGGGCATGCAGGGCTTCGAGCGTGACCTCGTCGGCGGCGACCAAGGCCCGCAGCCGCTTCCGTTCGAGATCTCTCAGGGCGGCCGCGATCGGGGACATGGGCCGACGCTACCGAGCCCACTGGGGATCGGCCGCGGCGGCGAGCAGCGGCAGGAAACGGCTGACGGCGGCTGGGGTGGCTCGGCCGGCGGCGGTGGCGGCGTGGATCTGGCGGGTGGGTTCGTCGTCGGGGTGCAGGCGCAGGAGGGCTATGTCGGCGGGCTTGGTCCGCATGGCCAGGGCGGGGACGAGGGCGACGCCCAGGCCGGCGGCGACGCAGCCGAGTTTGCCGGTCCAGTCGGCGGCAACGATGTCGATGCGGGGGCGGAAGCCGGTGGGGAGGGCCGCCCGCAGCAAGGTTTCCTCGGCCGAGGCGGAGCCGGCGATGAAGGCATCCTCGGCCAGGTCGGCCAGTCTGACCGTGCGGCGGCGGGCCAGTGGGTGATCGCGGGCGACGGCCACGAGCAGGCGTTCGTCCAGGATGGGGTGCAGGGTGAAGCGGGCCGGGTCGATCGGGCCGGCCGGCGACGAGCTGACCACGGCCACGTCGGCCTCGCCGGCGGCGACCGCGTCCAGCAAGGTGGGGGTCAAGCCTTCGACAAGGCTCAAGGCCACTTCGGGGTACGCGGTCCGGAAGGCGGCCAGGGCCCGAGGGACCAGGGCGGCCACGGCAGTGGGGAAGGCTCCTACCCGCAGGCGGCCGGCGGTCAGGGTGCGCAGGTCGTCCACGGCTCGGCGGGCGACGGTGAGGCGGTCGAGGATGGCGTCGGCGTGCGGGAGCAGCGTGCGGCCCTCCTCGGTGAGGGCTACGCCGCGGGGGAGACGGTCGAAGAGGCGTACGCCGGTCTCGGTCTCCAGGGTGTTGATCTGGCGGGACACCGCAGACTGGGTGAAGCGCAGGCGGTGTGCGGCCGCGGTGATCGAACCCAGGTGGGCGACCGTGCGAAAGACCTCCAGCAGGTGGGTGTCCATGACTGGCAAGCATGGCAGGGATGCAGGACATTCGCTGGTCGCATGGCGGTGAGAGCCTTAGCGTCGGCGGCATGGTGAAGATGACGCTGGACAATCCGGCTTCGGTGGCGGCGCCGTTCGGGGATCGGTTCGCGCACGTCGCACGGGTCGAGCTGGGCGGCGGCGGCGCGCTGGTGACACTGGCGGGGCAGGTCGCGGTCGACGACGAAGGCCAGGTGGTGGCGCCGGGTGACGCGGGGGCGCAGGCCGAACGGATCTTCGAGATCATCCGCGGGCTGCTGGCGGCGCACGGGGCGAGCCTGGCCGACGTGACGTTCATCCGGACGTTCATGACCGGCCTAGGCGACCTGCCGGCCTACGGCGCTGTGCGGCGGCGACTGTTTCCGGCCGGGGGGAACGGGCTTTCCCCGGCCAGCACGACGGTGGAGGTGAGCCGGCTGTTCCTGCCCGGAGCTGTCCTCGAAGTGGAGGTCACCGCGGTGTGCGGACCTCGCGGCGGTCATCCGGCAGGCGGTGGGTGACGGCGGTGCGGTCGAGCAGTTCGAGGAGCGGCACGGCCACCCGGCGGGTGGTTTCGAGGGCGCGCCGGGCCTCGCTCAGGGTGAACGGCTGGGGCACGGCGGCCAGCACCCGGCCGGCCCGGGCGACCGCGTCGGCGGCCAGCACAACCTGGGGAGCCAGCTGCACCACCAGGCCGGTGCGGGCGGCCGCGGCCAGCTGACGAGGGCCCAAGCCGAGGGCGGTGAGGTCGTTCGCCTCAGGGGCAGCGAAGGGTCCCAAGCCGTCGAACGCCCGGCCGACCAGCGCGACCAGCTCGGCGGGTGGCCCGGCCGCCACCGCCGCGGTCACCCGGCCCCCGCGCATCTCCAGCGGCGGGCGCACCAGGGCGGTGACCAGCGCGCGGTCGGGCAGGCCGAGTCGGTGCCGCAGCGCGTCCAGCGGCATGCCGGGCTCGAGCGGGTGATCGCGCAGATAGGCGGCCACCTCCTCGGGCACCCGCGAACCGAGCGACGACCAGTAGGCGGGATCGGCGTACCAGTCGCCGGCCACCGGTGTTCCCGTCGGGGCCACGCCCATGGCGGCCAGGCCGGCTGCCCGGATCAGGCGGCGGCGGGCCAGTTCGCCGGCCAGGGACGGCGTTCCGTCGAGGGTGTCGAGCACCTGGGCCCGCACGGCGGCCGCGCCTCGGCGTTGCAGGCCCGGGGGGTTCACGTCGAGGACGGTCACGCCGCCCGCCACGTGGTGCCGGCCGGGGTCGCGCAGCAGGGCGCGGTCGCTCAGGCGCAGGGGGAGCGGGCGGGCCAGGCGCAACCGGGCGGTGTCCTTGCCGAGGGGGCGCACCCGTACGGGCACCGCGGCCGAGCCGGCGTGCAGGGTCATCGTCGCCGGCAGGTCGGTGGCCGGGTCGCCGTGGAGGCGGACGTCGATCAGGTCGGTGAAGCGGAAGCGGCCGGGAGTGAGCAGCGCGTCGCCCCGGCCCACGTCGTCGCGGGCGGCGCCGCGCAGGTTGACGGCGACGCGGGCCACCGCACCTACCTCGTCGGCCGGCTTTCCGAGGCTTTGCAGGCCGCGTACGCGCACCGTGGTGTCGCCGAGGGCGAGTTCGTCGCCGGGGCGCAGGATGCCGGCGCCGAGGGTGCCGGTGACGACCGTGCCGGCGCCCTTGACGGTGAAGGCCCGGTCGATCCACAGCCGCACGGGCTCGTCCAGAACGGGCGCCGGAAGGCCGTCGGCCAGCCGGGAGAGGGCGGCGCGCAGGTCGTCGAGGCCGGCCCCGGTGAGCCCGCTGACCGCCACCGACGGCACCCGGCCGAGCGACGTCGCGCCGATCTCGTCGAGGGCGCGCGCGGTGGCCGGGCCGGGCGGGGCGAGATCGCTGCGGGTCACGACGAGCAGACCATGGCGTACGTCGAGGGCGTCGAGCGCGGCCAGGTGTTCGGCCGACTGCGGCATCCAGCCCTCGTCGGCCGCCACCACGATCATCGCCGCCGGCACCGGGCCGATCCCGGCCAGCATGTTGGGCACGAAGCGTTCGTGGCCGGGCACGTCGACGAACGCGACGGTCTCGCCCGACGCGAGGGTGGTCCAGGCGAACCCGAGGTCGATCGTCATGCCGCGCCGGCGTTCCTCGGCCCAGCGGTCGGGTTCCATGCCGGTCAGGGCGCGGACGAGGGTGGACTTGCCGTGGTCGACATGGCCGGCGGTGGCGAGGACGTGCACGTCAGGCCGGCCGGGCGACGGACACGACCATGGCGACGATCGTCTCGTCGGCCGAGGCGGGGACGCAGCGCAGGTCGAGCAGCAGCCGGCCCCGTTCGACGCGGCCGACGACGGGGGTCGACGCGGCGCGCAGCGGGGACGCGTACGCCTCGGGCAGCGAGAGCGACCACGACGGGAGCGTGACCTCGGGCGCGCCGCCGCCACCGACCACCGCGGCCGACTCGACCAGGCCGGCCTCGACCCCCGCCTCGGCAAGAAGCCCCCGGGCCCGTTCGGTGCGGGCGCGCAAAGCGTCCGGGGAGAGCCGCAGCGCCTCCCACGTCGGTGTCACCGGGCCGGTGAGGGTGGCCTGCAGGGCGGCCAGGGTGAGCTTGTCGACCCGCAGCGCCCGGGCCAGCGGATGCCGCCGCAGCTGTTCGGTCAGCGCCGCTGAGCCGAGCAGCAGCCCCGCCTGCGGGCCGCCCAGCAGCTTGTCGCCGCTCGCGATCACCAGATCGGCCCCCGCGGCCAGGGTGGTGGCGGCGTCGGGCTCGTCGGGCAGCAGCGGGTCGGGGCTCAGCAGGCCGGAACCGATGTCGGCCACCACCGGCGCGCCCAGATCCTTCAGGGAGTCGATCGAGGCGGCGCTGGTGAAGCCGCGTACGACGAAGTTGGAGGGGTGGACCTTGAGGATGAAGCCGGTGGCGGGGCCGATCGCGCGCTCGTAGTCGGCCGCGGTCGTCCGGTTGGTCGTGCCCACCTCGCGCAGCCGGGCCCCGGTCGACTCGAGCAGGTCGGGCAGGCGGAACCCGTCGCCGATCTCGACCATCTCGCCGCGGCTGACGATGATCTCGCGCCCGCCCCCGGCCAGCGCGGTGGCCACCAGGACCAGGGCGGCGGCGCCGTTGTTGACGACATGCACGCCACCCGCGGCCGGGACGGCCCGCTGCAGGGCGGCCAGGGCGGTGCGGCCTCGCTTGGCGCGGCGGCCGGTGGCCAGGTCGAGCTCGACGTCGGTGTGCCCGGCGGCGGCGGTGACGGCCTCGCGGGCGGCGGGCGAGAGCGCGGCCCGGCCCAGGTTGGTGTGCAGGACGACCCCGGTCGCGTTGAGCACCGGCCGCAACCCGCCGGGCAGGGCAGCCAACGTCGCGTCGACCACCGCGTCGGGCGTGAGCTCCCCCTCGCGTACGCGCTGGAGGGTGGCCACGACGGCGGCCTTGACGGCCGCCCGGCCCTCGATCTCGGAGGCGGCGGCCAGGCGGGGGTCGGCCAGGACAGCGTCCGTACGTGGCACCCGCCGCCGGGGATCCACCATGGCCTCACCCATCACGGACTCCCTTCGACGTCACCGGATGCTCTGAAGAAAGTTACCCGCCCGGCCGTTGCGCCCCCGGCGATCACGGCGTCCGACGGTTCCAATGATCGACTTCCACGTCAACGGGTCGTTGAACAGGACGTGGCCGCTGACCCTGATCGTGTCGGCGGTCGGTGTCGTGCTCCTGGGCGTCGTGGCCCGCCGGCCGCCGTCTTCGGGGGAGTCGCCGTCTTCATGGCGCTCAGCGGCCGCCTCGGCTCCGCGCTCGAACTGCGCTACGGCGAGGCGCCGCCGGCCCAGCCGCCCACGAACGCCGACCCTGGATGAACACGCGCAGCCGGGTGCGCACGGTCGCCCGGATCGTCGGGATGCTGCGCGTCGTGCCCCCGGCGCCGGGCCCCGACCACGCCGTCAGCCATCGCCGGCGGCCCGCCGTCGTGGTCATCTTTGTGACGGGAGCGGTGGCCGCCCTGGCGTTTCGTTCCGGCGCGGGTGGGCACGGCTGAGAGATGCGAACCGGAATCTTGGCCGGAGCGGCGGCGGGCGCTGCCGGCACCGCGGCCCTCAACGCCGTGACCTATCTCGACATGGCCGTCCGGGGGCGGGCGAGCAGTGACACCCCGGCCCAGACCGTCGAGGCGATCGAGGACCACCTGCCCGTCACGGTGCCCGGGGAGGGCGAGACCCGCGAGCACCGGGTCACCGGTCTGGCCAGCCTGACCGGCATCGTGACCGGCGTCGGCATCGGGGCTGCCTTCGGCCTGCTGCGACGAGCGGGCGTACGGCCGCCGGCCCCGCTGGGCGCGGCCCTGATCGGCGCGACGGCGATGGCCTCGACCGACCTGTCGATGGCCGCGCTCGGCGTCAGCGACCCCCGGAACTGGACCGCCGCCGACTGGCTCAGTGACCTGGTCCCGCACCTGATCTACGGCGTCGTCACCGACGCCGTGCTGCGCAGCCTCTACCGGTAGACCTCTACGGGCGGCGGGTCAGGCGCCACCACAGGGACGGGTCGGCCGTGGTGCTGTCGGCGCGCAGGTCGACGCGTACCCCCGAAGCCTGGACCGTGCCGACCGCCTGGCCGGCGGTGACCGCATCGCCCGGCGCCGTCGTAGTGACCTTGAGCGGCACGCTGAGACCGGGCCAGCCGACGACCTTGAGCGGCGTGGCGGGCCGGACGGTGCTGCTCGCGCCCCAGGCGGTGGTGACCTCGCCGACCGGGTCGGCCGGCAGCAGCGTGTACTGCTTCACGGTCTTGGCGACGGCTTTGAGCAGGGCCTTGACCTCCTTGTTGACGGCGGCCAGCTGCTCGGGTGTGTTGGCGCCGGGCTGGTTGAAGACAGCGCCGACGATCGTGAGCTTGCGGCCCGCGACGGTGAGGCGGGCCGCGAAGAGCAGGTTGCCGCCGGCCTCGTCGGTCGAACCGGTCTTGATGCCGAAGACGCCGTTCACGCCGAGCAGATCGTTGTAGTTCCTGATCTTCCCGGCGACCGGGATGGTGGCGCTGGGCAGCGCGACGATCTCGGCGAAGACCTCCATCGTGAGCGCCGCCCGGGCCAGTTTGACCTGGTCGGGGGCGGTGCTGACGGTGGTCGGCAGATAGCCGCTGGGGTCGCTGTAGTCGCTGTCGGTCATGCCCAGCTCGTCCGCGGCGGCGTTCATCTTGTCGACGAAGGCGGCCTCGGAACCGGCGTCCCAGATCGCGAGCTGGTGGGCGATGTTGTTGGCCGACGGCAGCATCAGGGCCTCGATGGCGTCCCGTTCGGAGAGCTTCTCACCGGCCTTGACGGGCACGAGCGACTGGTTGCTGGCGATGCGGCGCTGGTAGTCGGCCACATCGGCCGCAGTGACGGTGAGCGTGGGGCCTTCCTCGGCGCCGTCGAGCGGGTGGTCACGCAGGATGACGTACGCGGTCATGACCTTGGCTACGCTCCCGATCGGCGCCGCCTTGTCGCCGCCCGAGCCACCGAGGCGGCCCAGGCCCTCGATCATGAGCTCGGCCGAACCCGTGTCCGGCCACGGCATCGACACGGCTTCGCCGGGGATCCGCATGCTGGCGGCGACGGTGGTGGTCAGGGTGGCCGTCGGCAGGTCGCGGGTGAGCTGAGCCGCCGCCCCACCACCCAGAAAGACAACCAACAGGACCACCGCGACCAGTACGCCGACCAGCCGCCCCCGCCGCTTCTTCCCCGCCGCCGGCCCACCGCTCAGCGCGGGCGCCGCCGATCCTGCGTTGCGCGCGGGTGGTGGCGCCGATCCTGTTGTGCGCTCGGGTGGCGGCGCTGATCCGTAGGGCGCCGATTCTTTGGGCGGTGCCGAGCCATACGTGGTGGAGGGCTGAGGTGCGCCGCCGTAGACGGTGCCCGGAGCGGGAGCCTTGGGTGCGGGTGGGTCTGGGGTCTTCGTTCCTGGTGCTCGACCGTCGGCTGGGCGAGGCGTAGCCGAATAATTTCCGGGTGTTACCGGCGGTGCCGGTCTTTGGGCGGGGAAAGGTGCCGTGGGCGAAGCGGTCTGACCAGATGACGGCCGCGTAGCTGGCATCGCCACGGATCCCGCGGCATTTTGGCGTGCGGCGGGTTCTGCGGGACGGGCGCTGCCTTGCGCCGTGGGGCTCTGGCCCGGATTGGCCGGCCGGGCGCTGCCCTGCCCAGGTGCGGTTGCGGAGTAGGTCTGGCCCGCCGAGGTGGGGCGAGCACTACCCGGCGCGGCCGCGGACGCAGCCTGGCTTGCTGGCCTGAAGCCGTCTGGTGGTGGCGGCGCGGTTGTGGGTGTCGGGCTGGGTGTGGTCGGGCGGGCGTTGCCATGGGCGGGCGGTGTGGCGGTGGACGAAGACGGGCTTGTGGGTTGGGCGCTGCCCTGGGGCGGCTGGGCCGCGGGCGGTTGGCCGATTGTGGTCGGACGTGCATGGCCCTGGGCCGGGGCGGGGGACGCCTGACCTGTCGCAGTAGGGCTGGCGCTGCCTTGTGCGGGCGGGGTCGCGGAGGGTGTCTGGCCGAGCGTGGTGGGCCGGGCGCTGCTCGGTTGAGGTGGTGTCCTGAGCGGGGGTGCCTGGCTCAGGGAGGTTGGTCGCGCGCTGCCGGGTGGGGGAGCGTCGGCGGTGGAGGGCCGGCTCGCTGAAGGGCTGCTCTGGGCGGGAGGCGTCGGCGGAGGCGCCTGGCCGAGCGTCGTCGGGCGAGGGCTGCCTTGGGCCGATGGCGGCGTCGGGCCCGGTGAGGTCGGGCGGTCGCCGGCCGCGGGGGGTGCCTGCGTCTGGCCCAGGGTGGTCGGGCGGGCCCTGCCCTGTGTGGGCGTGGTCCGGTGAGTGCTGCCCGGGGCGGGGGAGGGCTGGCTCGGCGAGGTGGGGTGGGTGCTGCTCTGAGTGTAAGAATCGGTGGGCTGGGCCCTGCCCTGGGCTGAAGAAGCCTGGCTCGGGGTGGCGGGGCGGGGGCCGGGCTCTGCGGGCGCGGCGGGGCTTGTGGGTGGGGCCTGGTCGCGTACGGGCGCGGTGGTTTTGATCTTTATGGGGGCGGTGCGGTCGGGGTCGGGTGGGACCGTCACCGAGGGTGAGGGGCTGGCCGGGGAAGACGGGGCCGCCGGGTTGGCGAGGGGCGCGGTCGGCTCATCCTCCGCGGGGATCCTGATCGGCTGGGTCTCGTCGGCCGGCTGCGTCACTCTCTGCTCCATTCAGCCCGGCTGCCCGGGCGCCGGGGCAAGTATCTCTGGCGGGCGCCACCCTTGCTTGGAGTCCGTTGGGTGATTGCGCGACCACCCCCGGAACCGCTACAGAAGATTCACACCGGCGGCGCCGTCCGCCGGGCTCGGGGAGGTCGGATGATCACCGCAACCCCATCGCACGTACGCCGCACCGGTCAGGCCGGGGCCGCGTACCTCCTGCTCTGGGCATTTTTGCTGCTCAACCTGGCGATCGTCGAACTGATGCTCGCCAACCCGAACGCGCCCGCTCACAACACGCTGACCACGATCGGCCGGGTCCTGGGGCTGCACCTCGGCTTCGTCCTGGCGCTGCAGTTGCTGTTGATCGCCCGCCTGCCGTTTCTCGACCGGCGGATCGGCATGGACAAGCTGACCAGCTGGCACCGCTGGACCGGCTTCACGATCTTCTGGCTGGTCCTGCTGCACCCGACCTTCGTGCTGCTCGGTTACTCGCAGCTCGACAAGATCCCGTTCCTGAGCGAGATCCCGAACCTCGCGAAGCAGATGCCGGTGCTGCTCGGCATGATCGCAGCCGGGCTGATCGGGGTCATCGCGGTGACCTCGGTCCGGGCGGCGCGCCGGCGGGTCTCGTACGAGGCCTGGCACACCATCCACCTGCTGGTCTATGCCGTGATCGTGCTCGCCGTGATCCACCAGGTCTACGAGGGCAGCGCGTTCAAGACCAACAACTTCACCCAGGCGTACTGGTGGGGGCTGTGGGCCTTTGCGGTCGGTGCCCTGCTCACCGGGCGACTGATCCTGCCGCTGGCGCGCAACGCCCGGCACCGGCTGCGGGTCGCCGCGGTCGTGGCCGAGGCCGACGACGTGGTGTCGGTGCACGTCACCGGGCGCAACCTGCACAAGCTGCACGCGCGGGCGGGCCAGTTCTTCCTGTGGCGGTTCCCCGGCCACAACCGCTGGTGGCAGGTGAACCCGTGGTCGCTGTCGGCGGCGCCCGACGGCCATTCGCTGCGCCTGACGGCCAAGGCGATCGGCACGACCAGCGCCGGCCTGCGCGAATTGCCGGTCGGCACGCGGGTGTTCGCCGAGGGCCCGTACGGTGCGTTCACCGCGAACGGCCGCACCCGGCAGGACACGCTGCTGATCGCCGGCGGGATCGGCATCACCCCGATCCGGGCCCTGCTCGAGGACAACGCGCTGGCCGGGGACATCGTGGTGCTCTACCGGGTACGCACCCCGGCCGACGCCGTGCTGCTGGGCGAGCTGCGCAACCTGGCCCGCCTGCGAAACGCGCGCCTGCACCTGCTCACGGGCCGCACCGGGGGCGACAACCAGCCGCTCAGCCCGGAAAATCTGCGCGGCCTGGTCCCGGACATCACCGAGCGCGACGTGTACGTGTGCGGGCCGGCCGCGATGACCGACGCCGTCCTGCGCAGCCTGCGAACGCTGCGGGTGCCCGCCCGCCAGCGCCACGCCGAGACATTCCGCCTGGCCAGTTGAGCAAGTCATCCACAAGCGACGGGAGGGAGCGCAGATCGGCCGGGCCGCTTATCCACAGGCACGAAATCGGGGCAGCGCCGAGCGGCCGAGAAGGCCAAGCTGGGGCAACAAACACCGACGGCCAGGAGAGCAGCGTGACCGACGAACTATCACCGGCAGCGCCGACCGGCACGCTTGAGCGGCCTCGTCTGGCCTGGCTGCCCGTCGGGTCGGTCGCGGCCGGTGTCGTGCTGCTTCTGCTGGCCACGGCGGGGCGTTACGACTATCACCGGGACGAGCTCTACTTCCGGCTGCTCGCGGGGCATCCGCAGTGGGGCTATGCGGATCAGCCGCCGTTCACGCCGCTGCTGGCTCGGCTGGGCATCGAGTTGTTCGGCGACCACCTGTGGGCGATCCGGGTCTTCCCCGCGCTGCTGGCCGGCGTCGCGGCGCTGCTGGCGGCGGCGATCGCGCGTGAGGTCGGCGGCCGGGCGGTTGCTCAGAGCCTCGCGGCGGTCGCGGCGGCGGGGACGCTGCCGCTGGCCGGGGCGCACGTCGGTTCGACGTCGAACACGGACACGGTCGTCTGGCTCGGCGTCATCCTGTGTGCTGTCCGGGCGTTGCTGCACGGGCAGACCCGGGCCTGGCTCGTGGCGGGGGTGATCACCGGGCTGGGGCTCTACAACAAGCACCTGGTGATCCTGCTGCTGGTCTGCCTGGCCGGTGGGCTGCTGATCGTGGGGCCACGAAAGGCGCTGTCGAACAAGTGGCTGTGGGTCGGGGCGGGGCTGGCCTTGGTCATCGGGCTGCCCAATCTGATCTACCAGGTCGTCCACGACTTTCCACAGGCGTCGATGGCCGAGGCGATCGCCGAGAACAAGGGGGCCGAGTCCCGGATCCTGTTGCTGCCGCTGCAGTTCGTGCTCATCGGGGTGCCGCTGGTTCCGGTCGTGGTGGCGGGGCTCGTCGCGTTGTTCCGGGACCGGGTGCTCCGACCGATTCGAGCGCTGGGGGTCGCGTACCCCCTGATGTTGATTCTGACATTTGTGACCGGTGGCCAGCCTTACTATCCGACCGCGCTCCAGATCGGCTTGTTCGCGATCGGCGCGGTGCCGGTGGCGAGGTGGCTCGCGGGGCGGCGCGGGAGGCAGATCCGGGTCGGTACGGCGGTGGCGGTCAACCTCGTGCTCGCGGTGGTCTTCGCGCTGCCGGTGCTGCCCGCCGACAAGCTGGGGCCGATCCCCGACGTCAACGTCGTGACGGCGGATCAGATCGGCTGGCCGGAGTACGTGTCGCAGGTGTCAGCGGCGGTCGCGACGCTCACGCCCGACGAGCAGCAACGCTCGGTGATCTTCACGGGGAACTACGGGGAGGCGGGGGCGCTCGACCGTTACGGGGTGCGCGAGGTCTACAGCGGGCACAACGAGCTGCACAAGTTCGGCCCGCCGCCGGATGCGAAGACGATCGCCGTGGTGCTGTCGCAGGCGGCGCCCGAGCGGGTGAACGCCACGTTCGGCGGCTGCGACCTGCTCGGAAGTCTCTCGAATGACTCAGGCGTGGCCAACGAGGAGACCGAGGCCCGGCTGTACGTCTGCCGGACCCTCCCCGCGCCGTGGAGTGTTCTCTGGCCCGGGCTGCAGCACTTCGACTGAGGGGGAATGATCGGGGCATGACCACTGATACTGCGCATCTCGCCGAGCGCATCGATCGCCCGGCCCACGACGTCTACGCGTACGTCTCGAACCCCGCGAACGTGACCACCTGGGCGCCGGGGCTGGGCAGTTCGGTCGAGCAGGTCGACGGGCAGTGGTTCGTGGTGAGCGAGGGCATGGGGCGGGTCCGTGTCGAGTTCGCCCCCAAGAACGGCTTCGGCGTCCTCGACCACGTGGTCACCCTGGAATCGGGCGAGCAGTTCCTCAACCCGTTGCGCGTGGTCCCGTACGGCGACGGCTCCGAGATCGTCTTCTCAGTGCGCCGCATGCCCGGTGTCTCCGACGAGGATTTCGCCCGCGACACCGGCCTGGTCGTGGCCGACCTGGTGCGGCTCAAAGGGATCCTAGAAAAGTAAGCAAGTGGCCGGCGTAGACCGTGGGCGCGGTGTGCGTGGCGAAATGGGACTGGCCGGTCAGCACGGCCCGCGTCACGTTCGGCAGGGCCGCGGCGAGCGCGTCCACGGTGGCCGGCATCGGGGCCCAGGTCTCGCTGCCCTGCATCAGCAGGACGGGCACGTCGACGCTCGCCCAGCGGCCGGTGGCCGGCGTGTCGGCGCTCATCGACTCGAGGTCGTGCAGGCAGCCGGCGGTCTCGCCGGGGTCGGCCTGGTCGAGCCCGGCCACGAACGGCGCCGGCACGCGAGCGACCTCCCCGGCGAACAGGCGGGCCGCCGCGACGAAATCACCCGCGTCCACGAGCTTGCGAAAGGGCTCGAGCACGGCCGCCACCTCGGGGCCGGCCGCGAAGAGCGGCGGCTCGAACAGCGCCAGCGACCGGATGTTCTGTGCGACACGCTCCGAGGTGCCGGCAACGGCCGCGGCGCCCGGGTGGGCCGAGCTCTCCTGCCGGGCCGAGTCGTGCGAGCTGCCCGTGTTGTTCAGACGGCCCGAGTCGTCCGGGCAGTCCGGGTTGTTTAGGCGGTCTGAGTTGTCCGGCCGGGGCGGGTCGTCTGTGCGGGTCGCGCTTTCTGTATGTGCGGCGTGCAGGGCGACCGTCGCGCCGTAGGAGGCGGCCACCACGTGGGCCGATCCGCCCGCGGCGTCGATCACTGCTCGAAGATCGGCAACCTCGTCCGCGTACGTCTTGGGGTGCGGGCAGCCGTCGCTCGGCGGGTAGCCGCGACGGGCGTAGACCCACAGCTCGAAACGGTCCTCCAGCAGCGGCACGATCGGGTCCCACGAGTCGAGCCCGCCCGCCGACCCGTGCACCAGCACGACCGGCGTGCCCTTGCCCGTCCGCCGCGCGGCCAGCCGGGTCCCGTCCGCCGATTTCACCGAAGTCTCCACGTCGGCCAGTCTCGCATCGGGAACCGCGGCCCGTTCTGTGGTGTCATCCGAGCATGAAGACCCCGCGCGTTGTCCTCTGCGTTGTCTTGCTGGCCGGATGCTCGACCTCGCACGAGCCGGCTGAGCCGAGGGCGTCGGCTCAGCCCGCAGCACCGGCGACCACTTCTGCCCTGCCCTCAGCACCGGCGACGACTACTGTCCCGGCTGAGGACAACACCGTGGATTGCGCGCACGACATCGGCGGCCGGGCGCCCGACAAGTCGTACCGGCTGATTCTGGACGCCGTCGCGCTGCCGGTCGGTAAGCTGCAAGCCGCTGAGTCGGGCGACTCCGGGTGGCTCTTCGCGAAGAACGGCCTGCTGGTTCGGGCCGGAACCGCGGTGGAGCTGACGGTCGCGCCCGGCAGCGATGCCCTCATCGGCTGGGGCAGCCCCGGGCCGGTGGGCACGACGATCCGCGTTCCGTCCTGCCCCGCCGCCGCGGGATGGCTGGCCTTCGCCGGCGGCTACCACGTCCGCGAGGCCGCCTGCGTCCCGCTGATCGTCCGGGCCGACGGCCGCGAGCAACAAGCCGGAGTCAGCGTCGGCGCAGCCTGCTGACCCCGACGGCCCCGGCCCGATCGGCTCACACCAGCGCAGCCACCCGGCTGGCTCACGCCAGTTCGGCCGCCCGCCGGCACGTCAGCGCGCATGGTCGTCTCGCGAGCGCGGTGGCGTCACGCCAGCGCGCTGCGGCACCCTGACGCCACCGCGTTCGAGCGGGTACGTCACTGCGCATAGCGCTGTGTGACCACCGCCGGCTGCTCGAGAATGCGGCCTTCAGCCAGGTTGCGGGCGAGCCGCAGATACTGTGCGTGTGCCCAGGTCAGTGGGGTCGCTGAGAATGTCGGGGAGCCGGGCTCGAAACCAGGGCGTCCTGACGGCGCTGTGGCGTCCCAGACCTGTTCGGGGAGCATGCCGCTCGGGCCGGCGGCCCGGGTCATCGCCTCCAGCCGCGAGCGGGCCGCGTGCAGGTCGCCCGCCGCGATCTCGTACTCGCCGCGTTCGCCGGTCAGCAGCGGCCACGCCCGGCCGTGGGTGAGCAGCGAGCCGCCCGGCAGGTCGTACTCCCAGGGGCTGCCGTCGAGTTTCTCGCCGAAGCCGTCGAACGACGCGCGATGCCAGAAGTCGCCGCGCGGCGTGGCCACCCCCAGCTGGGCGTCCACCACCGGCAGCGAGTTCACGACGTCGGCGTCCGCGGGCGGCAGGACCCCGAGCCGTACAAGGTCCAGGAAGCTCGGATCCACCACCTGGCGCTGGTCGACGCCGGTCGGGCCGCTGTCGCCGATGTCGTAGGTCGTGCCCGCGTCGGGGTGGCCGTCCTTGGTCAGGCGCAGGAAGTACGGCTTCGCCGAGTACGGGCCGGTGGTCGTCACCGTCCACGACTTGAGCCGGGCCCGCCACGAGTCGGCGGTCGTGAGATAGCGCTGCGCCGAAGCGGGATCGCCGTGGGCGCGAGCGATCGAGGCCGCGCACACCAGCCCGGCGATCGCTGTCGCGATCGTGTTGGGGGAGTAACCCGACTGGTTCTCCCAGCGTTCCTGCGGGGTGAAAGGCGCCCGGGGGTACGCGACCAGGAAGTCCGCCGCCCGCTTGACGTGATCCCACCCGCCGGACCGCAGCTGGTAGGCCAGCACGATCGGCAGCGCCACCTCGTCGAGTTGCAGGCCGTCCCACACGGGTGTCCCGTCGACCCGGGAATTCTGCGGGAACGACCCGTCGGGCTTCTGCTGCACCTCGAACAGGAAGTCGAGGGCCCGCTGCGCCCCGGCCCGGTCGCCGGCGGCCAGCAGCCCGGTCGCGATCTGGTAGAGATCCCGCGACCACACCAGGTGGTAGGGCCCCGACGGGTCGTCCGTGCCGAATGCCCACGGCGCGGCGGGCGCGGCCACGTACGCGCCGGGGTGGGTCTTGTCCTCGGAGGCCGCGAGGATCAGCGCCGAGCTGCGGTAGAGCTGCCGTTGCGCGGCGGTGCGCAGGGATCGCGGCGGGTCGCTGAGCCCGGCCAGGTAACGCTTCCAGCCGTACGCGTAGGAATGTGCGATCTTGCCGAAGCCCTCCCGCAGCGACCGCCGGGCGGTGCCGAGCGCCACGCCGGCCGACCCGGCGAAGCTCAGCGCGAGCGTGGTGTGCCGGCCGCGCAACGCCGCCGTCTGCACCAGGTTGCCCGCGCCGGCCGACCGGTAGTGCCAGTCCATCCGCCCGTCGCGCAGGTCGGTGTGCCCGTCGCTGACGCCCGCGAACCCGCTCGACGTCGCCGTGAACGACCCGGCCAGCGCGCTGGAGACCGCGCCGTCAGAGGCAACAAGATCCCCATCGGCCGTACGCCCGGAGTCTGCGCCCCGCGAGTTGCCGAGCGCCGGGTCGTAGACCGCGAAAAGACCGACTTTCTCCGCCCCGGACAATGCAAGATCAACCAGTACGGTCGACCGGGCCGGGTCCGTGGCGTAGTCGGCCGTGAGCCGCCACCCGTCCCCGTCGAACGTCTGCCGGAACCGCAACCCGTCGAGCTGCTCCGTGCGCACTCGCGAGGACGCCACCCCGTCCCGAGTGGTCACCACGAACGTGAGCGCCCGCGCGCTGGGCCCGCCGATGGTCGGATAGAAGATCTCGCCGAGCCCGCCCTCGCTCTGCACGGTCGCCCAGACCCGGCTCCCCGCCGTACGCGACGTGACCAGGCCGGCCTTGTCGGCCGCCAGATACTGCTGATCCACCCCGGGCGCCCCCGGCGCGGCCCCGGCCGGCGAGACAGGCGCGAGACCCAGCGCGGCCACCAGCAAGACAGGCATCAATGGCGTCATTCCCCGGGTCTACCCCTGTGCGCCCTTGATCGCATCCCGCTCAAAGACGGAATCCGGCCCGGTCGGCTCTCCGGAATGACGAGCGTGAATACTCGTAAATATGCAACCGGCAACTTGCAAGCAGCTATTCGGCTCGTTGCCATGTAGCTGATTGCCAGCCAGCCGTGCACACTTCACTCATGCCATAATGCTTGACGAAACAATGCTCCGTCCCGGCACAATATTCTTTCACCACAAAATTCAATACCGTCTTGTCCTTGATCGTTGTCGAGGCGGGATGGGAGCTGCCAGAAGAGGGGTTCCGGAGATGAGTGACGATTCTCCCGGTGGTAGATCCCTCGCCTATGCCCGGGCCGCGATGGGGGTCCTGGGTCTCGTCCTGGCGGTGAGTGCCGGCGCCACCCTGGCCGGCATCGGCCTGGTCGCGCTGCTGGCGAGGCGGGGTGACGACGTGACGTGGAGCCGCTGGAGCAACGTCGGCGAGTCGTTCGGGGTCGTCAATTCGCTGATCTCGGTGCTGGCCGTGGCCGCCGTGGTGGTGACGTGGTCGTCGCAGGACAGGTTGCTGCGGGAACAGCGCACCGACCTCGCCGAGCAGCGGCAGGTGGAGGAGCGGCGCGCGGATCTCGAACTGCGCAAGATGCACGTCGACCTCATCCGTATGGCCTTGGAGAAGCGTCATCTGGCGGAAGTCTGGCCCCGGATCGCGGGCGCCGATCCCATCGTCGAGGCGCAGCACATGTACGCGAATCTGGTGCTGCAGCATTTGTGGCTCGAGCACAGTCTCGGAAAGGCCAGCCGTGACCAGATGATCAACAATGTGCAGTACGTCATGGCGAGCCCCGCCATGCGGGCGTTCTGGCGGGATACCGAGGACAGCCGGCGCAGCGTCTATGCCGAGAAGACGGAGCAGGCGGGGTTTATCGCCGAGGTGGACGAGATCTGGCGCCAGTACGAGGCGGTCGTGGCCTGTTCCGCTGATCGGCCGGAGAGCGCGACCGTCAACCGACGCTGGGCTGACGACGACCTGAACGGAACCGGCTGGTCCACCGGGCCGGCGCGGCGCGCATCAGGAGAAGCACCACCAGAGTCCACAACAGAGTCTTCGTCGCCGCCAGCATGACCTCCTGCGGCACGATGACCAGGCGTTCGTAATCCGCCACGCCGGAACCCGGGGGGAGTTGATCGCGAAGCTCTTCGGTGCGATGCGTCCCGATCACCGCGAAGTTGCCGTCCTCCAGCCGGAACACGGCCGGGCAGGTGACATTCGTCGAGCACTCCAGCGACGGCGTGTCCACACGGCTCAAGATCCGGGAAGCTGGCAGGGCGCTAGAGGTCGATGGCGTGAATGACACAAGCGTAATTCCTAGTCGGTCGGGCGGGGGTATGCAAAGTGGGGCCCCGGTAGCGTTACCCGTATTGGGCTATGTCCGACATGTAACCATAGTCGAGGTGTCCGGGCGGCGGCGCTTTTCGCGTCTTGCGGGCTCGTGTCGAAGTGAGAAGTGCTTCCGGTGGACAGGGGTGGGCGGTCGGGGAAGGCTGGGTGGAGCGCTACCGATGGTCAGAAAGAGGGAATGACGATGCAGTACCGGCAACTCGGCCGTACCGGCCTGAGGGTCTCCACGTTCACTCTGGGCACGATGGGCTTCGGCGGCACCGGGTGGGCGTCACCGGTCGGCCAGATCGACGTGGCGGGGGCTCGGGAGCAGATTGCCATCGCGCGGGACGCTGGGGTCAACCTCATCGACACGGCCGACGTCTACTCGGCGGGGCTCAGTGAGGAGATCCTGGGCGAGGCCCTCGGCGACAGCCGGGACGACGTGCTGATCGCCACCAAGGTGCGGATGCCCATGGGGGACGGGCCGAACGACGCGGGGCTGTCGCGGCACCACATCATCCGGGGCGCGGAGGCCAGCCTCCGGCGGCTCGGCACCGACTACATCGATCTCTACCAGGTGCACGAGTGGGACGGGCAGACGCCGCTCGAGGAGACCCTGACCGCGCTCGACGATCTGGTGCGCAGCGGCAAGGTCCGCTACATCGGGTGCTCGAACTACGCGGCCTGGCACATGGTCAAGGCGCTCGGCATCTCCGACGCCCGGCAGATCGAGCGGTTCGCCAGCACGCAGGTCTTCTACTCGCTGGCCAACCGCGACATCGAGGCCGAGATCGTGCCGGCCTCGGTCGACCAGGGGGTCGGCATCCTGGTGTGGAGCCCGCTGGCCGGCGGTCTGGTCTCCGGCAAGTACCGGCGCGGGGTGCAGGCGCCCGAGGGCAGCCGCCACCTCTCCGAGTGGAGCGAACCGCCGATCCACGACGAGGACAAGCTGTACGACTCGATCGAGCTCGCCGTGAAGATCGGTGAGTCGCACAACGTGTCGGCGGCGCAGGTGTCGCTGGCCTACATCGCGCAGAAGCCGGGCGTGACGTCGCTGATTGTCGGCGCCCGGACGCCCGAGCAGTTGCGCGACAACCTGGCGGCGGCCGAGCTCGAGCTGACCGCGGACGAGATCAAGGCGCTCGACGACGCCAGCGGTGACCCGTTGCGTTACCCGTTCTGGCACCACCGCAACACGAGCACCGACCGTCTCAGCCCGGCCGACCTCACCCAGATCGCCCGCCACATCCAGTAGCGAGAACGCGAACGCCGCCCGGCCGGGGCGCCCGGCGGCGATGCCGGAAACGCGAACGCCGCCCGGACGGGGGACCGGGCGGCGTTCGGGCTTTGGCTGGGTCAGGCGAGCACGGAAGCGATCTCGACCGAGGGCAGGCCCAGCGCGGTGCCGACCGACTCGTTGGTCAGCCGGCCGTCGTGCACGCTCAGTCCGAGGGCCAGCGCGGGGTCCTCGCGGAGCGCGGCGAGCCAGCCGAGGTCGGCCAGCTTGAGCGCGTACGGCAGGGTGGCGTTGGTCAGCGCGTAGGTCGAGGTGTTGGGCACGGCGCCCGGCATGTTGGCGACGCAGTAGAAGACCGACTCGTGCACCTTGTAGACGGGGTTCTCGTGCGTGGTGGCGTGCGAGTCCTCGAAGCAGCCGCCCTGGTCGATCGCGATGTCGACGAGCACCGCGCCCGGCTTCATCCGCTTGACCAGCTCGTTCGAGACGAGCTTGGGGGCTTTCGCGCCGGGCACGAGCACCGCGCCGATGACCATGTCGGCCTCGATGACCGACTGCTCGATCGCGTACGCCGAGGAGACCAGCGTCTTGACCCGGCCGCCGAACTGGGCGTCGATCTGGCGCAGCCGGGCGATGTTGAGGTCGAGCACGGTGACGTCGGCGCCCATGCCGAGCGCGATGGTCGCCGCGTTGACGCCCGAGACGCCGCCGCCGATGACCGTGATCTTGGCCGGGCTGACGCCCGGGACGCCGCCGGGGAGCACGCCCCGGCCGCCGCTGTTGCGCATCAGGCTGTACGCGCCGACCTGCGGGGCGAGCCGTCCGGCGACCTCGCTCATCGGGGCCAGCAGCGGGAGCGAGCCGTCGGCCAGCTGCACCGTCTCGTACGCGATGGCGGTGGTCCCGCTGGCCAGCAGGGCCTTGGTGCCCTCGGCGTCGGCCGCCAGGTGCAGGTAGGTGAAGACGGTCTGCCCGGCCCGCAGCCGGTGGTACTCGGCGGCGATCGGCTCCTTGACCTTGAGCAGCAGGTCGGCCTTCTGCCAGACGGTGTCGGCGTCGGGGGCGATCTCGGCGCCCGCGGCGACGTAGTCCTGGTCGGCGATGGCAGATCCGGTGCCCGCGCCCGCCTCGATGAGCACCTGGTGCCCGCGGCGGACGAACTCGGCGACTCCCGCCGGGGTGATCGCGACTCGGTATTCGTGATTCTTGATCTCCGCCGGCACGCCGATCCGCATGATTCGTCCTCTCGTCGTCTTCCTTCAGCCTGGAACGATGTGCTGTGATCACGCAATATGACCGCATATGATTCTGCTGGACGAGGCCAGACTGAAGATGATGCGAATTGGCAGGGCAGGATGACCGACGTACCGAAGGATCTTCGAGCTCTTGACCAGATCGATCGGGACCTGCTGGCGCTGCTCGAGGTCGACGGCCGGATGCCCAACAACGCGCTCGCCGAGCGGGTCGGCATCGCCCCGTCCACCTGTCTGACCCGGATCCGCCGGCTGCGCGAGCTGGGCGCGATCCGCGGTTTCCACGCCGACGTCGACCCGGCCTGGATCGGGCGGCCCATCCAAGCCATGATCGCGGTGCGGATCCGCTCGGAGTCGCGCGACGCTATCGGCAAGTTCGCCGAGTCGCTGGCGGGCATTCCCGCCGTTCGCGACGTCTACTTCGTCTCCGGATCGTACGATTTTCTTCTCCATGTCGCGACGGCCGACGTCGAGGATCTGCGCGAGGTGATCACCGAGCGGCTCAGCGGGACGCGCCTGATCGCGGGCACCGAGACTTACCTGATCTTCGAGCATCGCCGGGGACACTCCTGATCCCGCCCTGCACCCGGGGTAAAGCTCACACCCGTACCCCCGCGACCGACCTTTGCCCTGTGACGGGTTGACCCCCGGAACAGGGCAGGGCAGAGCGAAGGACTCGGGATATGTCGGACACACTGGTTATGGCGGACGCCGCCGAGGAGCGGCGCCTCGCCGCTCTGCGCGGCTACCGCGTGCTGGACACCGAACCCGAGGGCGACTTCGACGACATCGCCCTCCTGGCCGCTCAGCTGTGCGGCACCCCGATCGCCGCGGTGACCCTGATCGACTCCGAGCGCCAGTGGTTCAAGGCGCGCATCGGGTTCGACGTCTGCGAGTCGGGTCGCGAGCACTCGTTCTGCTCGCACGCCATGCACGGCGACGAGGTCATGCAGGTGCCGGACGCCCGGCTCGACCCGCGCTTCCAGGACAACCCGTTCGTCACCGGCGAGCCGAACGTCGTCTTCTACGCCGGCGCGCCGCTGATCAGCTCGACCGGGCAGCCGCTGGGCAGCCTGTGCGTCATCGACCACGAGCCCCGGCTGCTCACCCCGGCCCAGTGCCACGGCCTGCGTACGCTGGCCCGGCACGTGATGGCCCAGCTCGAACTGCGCCAGTACGCCCGTGGCCTGGACGCGGCCAACGAGCGGCTGCGCGACGCCGACAAGATCAAGGACGAGTTCATCTCCCGGGTGACGCACGAGCTGCGGACGCCGCTGACGTCGATCAACGGCTATCTCGAGATGCTGGCCGAGGACGAGATCCAGCCCAGCACCGGCGCCGAGTTCCTGACCCGCATCCGGCGCAACTCCGACCGCCTGATGGCGCTGGTCGACGACATGCTGCTGGCCGCGCAGGAAGAGCTGCAGCTGACCAAGCACGTGCTCGACCTGGCCGAGCTGTCCCGGGCCGCCGTCGAACGCAACGGCGTGCTGGCCACCGGCCGTGGCCTCGAGATCAGCGCCTTCGCGCCCGAGCCGGTGCTGGTCGAGGCCGACGAGGGCCGGCTGAGCCAGGTGATCGAGCGTCTGGTGCTCAACGCGGTCAAGTTCACCCCGGCCGGCCGGATCACGATCAGCGCGTCGGCCCACGGCGGCGAGGCCGTGCTGGTGGTCCGCGACACGGGCATCGGGATGAGCGACGAGGACCGCGAACGGGTGCTCGCGCCCTTCCGCCGCTCGGCCGCGGCCGAACGGGCCGAGGTGCAGGGCGCCGGCCTGGGCCTGAGCATCGTCAAGGCGATCGTCGACAGCCACGGCGGCTCGATCCGCATCGAGAGCGAACCCGACCACGGCGCCGCCATCATCGTCACGCTGCCCCGGTACGGGGACTCGTGACCGCCACCCGGCGCCACCAGCTCTGCGCCTGCTGCACCATGGGGTAGCCACCCAGGGCGGCGCAGGCGATCGAGAGCAGGGCGACGGCCGCCCCGCCGACGAGCTTGCCCTCGGTCACCCAGTGAAGGCCGCACAGGCCTCCCACGAGACCCAGCACCATCATGGTCACCTGGATCGCGCCGTGACGATCGACGAGCAGCACGACGCCGTACGCGGCCAGACCCGCCCCGGCCACGGCAATACCGATCTGGGACGGATCGCCGGCGCAGCAGACCGCCAGCACCAGCCCTGCCGCGATGCTGGCGATGCCGCACCAGTGGTTGCGTTCGGCCAGATGCGCGATGCCGTAACCGCCGGCGGCCACCGTGCCCGCGAGCAGGCCGATCGCGTTGTCGCTGAGCATGGCCGTGCCGGCGCCGGCGATGGCCAGGCCACCGGCGACGGTCGCCGCCGCGTTCAGGTGCCCGGCCAGGACGGCGCTGCCGAGCGCGATCGCCGCCAGGCCGACCACCGCCGCGGCGGGCCGGGTCACGCCGATCCCGGCGACCGCCATCCCGAAGGCGATCATTCCCGTGCCGCCGAGTCGCCGTTCCCGGGTGGCCGGCGGATCGGCCGGGACGATCAGCGCACCGGCGGTCAGGAGAGCGGCCCAGAGGGCGGCCTCGTCGCGGCCCAGAACCGCCAGCAGGGTCGCGCCCAGCGCGCCGGCCAGCATCGCCCACGGTGTCAGACAGGCCACATGCTGGAGCAGCCGGGCGCCGTTGGTGGCTCCTGGTTCCGGTCGTCGCGTGTGGTGGCCGACCCAGACCGACGTGGCCACGACGAGACCGATCGCGATGGCGGCGGCGACCAGCCGCCATTGGTAGGAGTCGCCCAGCAGGCTGACCGCCGCGTCGAGCGCGACCGTGGACAGCAGGGTGTGCTTCAGGTCGTCCAGGTGTTCGTCGGTCATGCCCCCGTCACGGCCCGGGCCGCGGGCCGGTTCATGATCACGTTGCAGAAATTCGTATAAGCGCTGTTACATCTACCCGGTGGACCTACTCGACAGCAATCACTGGAATGATCTGCACGCGCTGCTGGCCGAGCTCGACCAGGACATCGCGGCGCTCTACACCGAGGCCGGCATCGAGGGGATGCGTACGCGGTTCGTCGGGCCGTTGATCGCCCTGCACCGCTTCGGGCCGATGACGATCCGCGAGCTCGCCGCCCGCCGCGGGGTGTCTCACTCGGCGATGAGCCAGACCGCGGCCGCGATGGGCCGGGCCGGTTTCGTCGAGAGCACCGTGGGGGCCGACGCGCGCACGCGGCCGATCGATCTGACCGCCCGGGCCCGCGAGATCGTGCCGTTCATGGTCGACGAGTGGCGGGCCACCGAGGCGGCCGTGCGGCAGCTCGACGCCGAACTTCCGTACTCGCTCACCCAGGTCACGGCCGACCTGCGGGCGTTGCTCGAGGCCAAGCCGTTCCAGCAGCGCCTGCGATCGTGAGCGTCCTGACCGATCTGCGCCCGCTGCGTGAGAACAGCACCTTCCGGCGACTCTGGCTCGGCAGCACCGCGTCCGGGTTCGGCGGCCAGTTCGGCGTGTTCGCGGTCCTCTTCTACGTCTGGGAGCACACCCGCAGCGCGGCCGCCGTGGGGCTCGTCGGGCTGGCCACCGGCGTACCCATGGTCGTGGTCGCCCTGGCCGGCAGCGCCTTCACCGACCACGTCGACCGCCGCCTGCTCGCCCTGCGCTGCACCGCCGGGCAGATCGTCCTGACCGCCGCGCTGACCTTCGTGGCGTTCACCGACATCGGCGGCGTTCCGGCCGTGCTGGCGCTCGTCGCGGTGCAGTCCTCCTTGTCGGCACTGGTCGGTCCCGCGCGGCAGTCGTTCGTGCCCGCCCTGCTCTCGGGGGAGAGGCTCGCGGCCGGGCTGGCCCTCAACCACCTGTCGTTCCAGCTGGCGATGCTGCTCGGCCCGGCCGCCGCCGGCGCGCTCACCGCCGTCGCGGGCGTCGGCTGGTGCCTGGCGTTCGACACGCTCACCTTCGTGGCCGCGCTGATCGGCCTGTACGGCCTGCCGCGCGGCGTCACCGCCACCGAGGGGGCGCCCGGTTGGCGGGCGGTCCAGGCCGGTCTGGCGTACGCGGTCCGGACCCCGCCCGTACGCGGTGCTCTGCTCGCCGACCTGGCCGCCACCTTCTTCGCGATGCCGATCGCCCTGTTCCCGGTGATCAACGCCGAGAAGTTCGGTGGCCGCCCCGAGGTGCTGGGCCTGTTCGCGACCTCGCTCGCGGTCGGCGGCGTCCTGGCGTCGGTCCTCTCCGGCCTGGCCACCCGGCAGCCGCGCCCGGGCCGCCTGCTGCTGATCTGCGGCGTCGTCTGGGCCGTGACGCTGGGCCTGGTCGGGCTCAGCAACAGCCTGCCCGTCGTCCTGGCCCTGCTCACGGTGGCCGGCGGCGCCGACACCTGGGCCGTGGTCTCGCGGGCCACGGTGGTGCAGTCGGTGACCCCGCCCGGCTACCGCGGCCGCATCTCCTCGCTCGAACACATCGCCGGGGCGGCCGGTCCGCAGCTCGGCAACCTGCGTGCCGGGCTGCTGGCCGCCGCGACCTCGGGCGGCGCGGCTCTGGCGCTGGGCGGCCTGACCGCCGTACTGGCGACGGGTTTGATCGCGATCTGTACGCCGCAGTTGCGTCACTTCCGCCTCTCCCGGCCGGAGGAGCCTGGCCGGTAGGCGCCGACGACGGTCAGGATCAGCCCGAGAGCACCCGACCCGCACGCCGTGAGCAGGATGCGGTCCACCGTCGCACCCCACTCGGCCTGCTGAACCTCGACGTCCGTCCAGGGTCTCGGCGGCTCCAGCACCGCCGGCAGCACCAGGGTCAGACCGCACGAAACCAGCACGAGGCCGAGCCCCGCGACCAGCGCCACCCAGCGTGCGCGCGACCTCATCACCCCGGCAAGATACCGACGTATGTCGATGGCTGCGACCTTTTCGCCGTGGTGGCGACGCACCCTGACCGGAGCGATCATGTTGCGGGAGGCGCCGGGCAGGTACCTTGTGTCGGGCGCGACGTCCGCGCTGAGGAGGTGCCATGCGATGACGACGGAGCGGAACCGGGCCAGCGGCCGGCCGACCCTGGAAGAGGTCGCGGTGCGCGCCGGCGTCGGCCGGGGCACCGTGTCACGGGTCGTGAACGGCTCGGCGCAGGTCAGCCCACGCGCGAAACAGGCGGTGGAGGACGCGATCCAGGAGCTCGGCTACGTGCCGAACCGCGCAGCCCGCACCCTGGTCACCCAGCGCACCGACTCGATCGCCCTGGTGATCTTCGAGTCGGGCGAGCGCTTCTTCGCGGAGCCCTTCTTCGGCCGCATAGTGCAATCGATCTCGTCCGTGCTGGTCGCCCGCAACCTGCAGATGGTCCTGATGATCGCGCAGGCCCCCGAGGAACGCCGCCGCCTGGAGGGCTACCTGACCCGCCAGCACGTCGACGGCGCCCTGCTGCTGTCGCTGCACGGCGACGACCCGCTGCCCGCGGTCCTGGAGGAACGAGGCGTGGCCACCGTCCGGGCCGGCCGCCCGACCTACACCGAACGCGGCACCTTCGTCGACGCCGACAACCGGGCCGGTGCCCGCGAGGCCGTGTCGTACCTGTGGTCCCAGGGCCGCCGCCGCATCGCGGCAATCACCGGCCCGCTCGACATGGCCGCCGGCATCGCCCGCCTCGAGGGCTACCGCGACGTGGTCGGCGACGGCCCGGTCGCCTTCGGCGACTTCAGCGAGGAAAGCGGCGCGGCCGCCATGTGGCGCCTGCTCGAGCAGCACCCCGACCTGGACGCGGTCTTCGCGGCATCGGACATGATGGCCGCCGGGGCGCTCCGCATACTGCGCCAGCACGGCCGCCGGATCCCGCAGGACGTCTCCGTGGTCGGCTTCGACGACTCGGTGATAGCCCGCCACACCGACCCCCCACTGACGAGCGTCGACCAGCCCATAGCCGAAATGGGCCGAGAAATGGTCCGCCTCCTCCTGGCCAAAATAGACGGCGACGACACCACCGACAGCGAAATTGTCCTCCCCACCCACCTGGTAATCCGCGGCTCCGCCTGACTTCGCCGCGTTTTCGGGCACCCCCCCGCGGCAAGTCCGGCGCGGGGTTTCCGGCGGCCGATGGAGAAGCGCCCAGCTTTCGTGGGTGTTTCCGCGCAACGCGTGGCCGCTCACGTCTTCCGCGTGTTCTCTCCCGCCCCGGGGTCGGGTGACTTCGTGCCAGTCGCGGCTGGCCGTGCCGGGCCGTTCCACGAATGAGAATCCCCGGCAATGCGGCGTCTTCCGCCGGCCGCGACGCCCGCCCAGCCGCACGCGAAACGCATCGAGAACGACCTCAGAGTCGCAGACAACCCAGCAGGGGGGGCCGCGTAGCTCTGGTTCCGGCAGGAGGGCCGCGTAGCTCTCGTCCCGGCAGGAAGGCCGCGTCGGCTGGCTGGCGTGGTGGCGTCGCCAGGAGGCCCCGGTGCATTGTTCGTCAGGCGCGTTGCGGCCATGCTTCTTCTCCCGATCCGCCGGTACGGAGGCGTCTTTGCGGGGGAGTTGCGGTGCCCTTGACCCGGTCCGCCAACGTTGTCGCCGGGCGGCAAGGGGTGTTCGCCTGTCTCGTTCAGTGCGGGGTTGCGCCCTGTTGTCGTGGGCGGCCTCCGTGTGATCAGGCGGGCCGGGCTGCGACGTCGTCGTCCCGGTGCTAGCGGACAGTGAAAAATCCTTGTTGACGGACAGTTGAGTCCCTGCTCGCGGACAGCAGAATTCCTGCTGGGCGGTCAGGTGATCTCCGTCTCGGCCACGTGAAAGTGGATCTCTCCGGCCGGTTCGATTGCTGGTTGCTGACCTTTGCAACCGACCAGAGCCGGAGAGACCGTGACCAAGTCTGCCAGGGAGATCATGGAAATCTTGGAGTCATACGACCTGACCCGCTGCGCGCATTCCGCGGCGCAGCTGGCCGGGTGTGACGCGAAGACAGTGAACCGGTATGTGGCGTTGCGCGACGCCGGTGGCGGGGACCCGCTGGTGCGGGCGGCCGCGCCGCGGCCGAAGCTGATCGACGCGTTCCTGCCGAAGGTGGAAGAACTCGTCGATCGGTCGAAGGCGAAGATCCGCGCGGACAAGGTCCACGAACGCCTGGTGGCGATGGGGTTCACCGGCACGGAACGCACGACCCGGCGGGCGGTGCGGGAGGCGAAGATTGCCTGGCGGGCTGGGCGGCGGCGCACGTATCGGCCGTGGGTGAGCGAGCCGGGCCTGTGGTTGCAGTTCGACTGGGGCGACGGGCCGCGGATCGGCGGGCGTAAGACGTATCTGTTCTGCGCGTGGCTGGCCTGGTCGAGGTTCCGGGTCGTGATCCCGGTGTGGGACCAGACGATGGGTTCGCTGATCGCCTGTCTGGATGCCACGTTGCGGCAGGTCGGGGGTGTGCCGGCGTTTCTGTTGAGCGACAACGCGAAGACCGTCACCGTCGAACACGTCGCCGGTGTCGCGATCAGGCATCCCACGGTCGTCGCCGCCGGCCGGCACTACGGGGCGACGGTGCATTCCTGTGAGCCGTTCGACCCCGAATCCAAGGGCGGGGTCGAGGCGACCGTCCGGGTCGCGAAGGCTGATCTGGTGCCCACCGAGACCAACCTGCGCGGCGCCTACGACACGTTCGCGGAGCTGGTCGCCGCTTGCCAGGCGTGGTGCGAGCACATCAACGCTCGTATCCACCGCGAGACCGGTGTCGCCCCGGTGGATCGGCTCGCGGTCGAACGTGGTCACCTGCATGTCCTGCCGGCTGATCCGCACACCGCCGGGTTGGGTGAGGAACGACTGGTCAACGAGGATCAGACGGTCCGGGTCGGTTCCGTGCGCTACTCGACACCGCCAGGACACGTCGGGACCAGGGTGTGGTGCCGAACCGTCGGTGAGGAACTGGCGATCGTGGCCATGACCCTGACCGGCACCGCGGAGATCGCCCGGCACCAGCTGTCCACCCCGGGTAACCCGCGCGTCCTCGACGAGCACTATCCGCACCACCCGGGCGGGAATCACCCCCGCCCACCGCGGCCACGGGCCCGCAGCCAAGCCGAGGCCGATTTCCTGGCCATCGGCGACGGCGCTTATGCGTGGCTGGTCGAGGCCGCCGCGACCGGCGCCAGCCGGGTGCGGGCGAAGATGACCCGCGCGGTCGAGTTCGCCACTATCCTCGGCCCCGCGAAAGTCGACCAGGCCCTCGGCCTGGCCGCGGCGGCCGGCCGGTTCGACGACACGGATCTCGGCTCGATCCTGGACCACCTCGCCACCCGAGGCGAACCCGGTGACCTGGTGGTCGCCGACGAAACCCACTCCGCGCAGCCCGGCACCGCCTCCTGGGAAAGGTTCGGCCGATGACCACACCAACCCCCACCCCGACCAGCCCGGCACCGGTCAACGGTGTGGTCCTCGACCTCGACGAGGCCGCCGACCTGGCCCGCCTGCTCGATCTGATCGAGGACTGGCTTCTGCACACCGACGACGACGCTCAAGCCGACCTGGCCGGCTTCCTCGACGGCTCCGGCCACGGCCACCTCGCCGCAGCCGGCCTGATCACCACCCTTGGACACACTTCGGTCGCCCTGCACCGCCGGCTCAGAAAGGCCAACCCGTGACCCGAGCAGCAGCCCCCGCCGCGACCCGAGCAGCCCCGCCCCGATCGGCGCCGGCCTTGCCCGACGACCTCGACCGGCTGTTACGCCGGATGCGGCTGCCCTACCTCCGCGCCGCCGCCCCCGACGTGATCGCCACCGCGAAAGCTCAACGCTGGGACCCCGCCGAAGTGCTGCGGGTCCTCATCAACGAAGAGGTCATCGGCCGCGACGCCGCGACCCGGCGGATGCGCCGCAAGACCGCGAACTTCCCCACCGGCAAAACCCTGGCCACCTGGCGGCCCGACGAATCGTCCATCCCCGCCGCCACCCAACAAGGGTTGTCCACCCTGGAATGGATCGGCCGGGCCGAGAACCTGGCCGTGTCCGGCCCGTCCGGCACCGGCAAAAGTCACTTCGTCGAAGCCCTCGCTCAGAAAGCCATCGAGGCTGACCTGCGCGTGGCCTGGTTCACCCTGGAAACGTTGACCGCCACGATCGGCCGGGCCAAAGCCGACGGCTCGACCGCCCGGACCATCACCCGGATCTGCCGCAGCGATCTGATCGTGGTCGACGATATCGGGATGCTGCCCGCCGGTCAGGACGCCGCCGAAGCGTTCTACCGGATCGTGGATGCCGCCTATGAGCGACGATCGATCGCCGTGACCAGCAACATCCACCCGTCCGGCTTCGACGGCATCATGCCCAAAACCCTCGCGACCGCGACGGTCGACCGGCTGCTGCACCACGCCCACCTGATCACCACCGAAGGCGACTCCCACCGGCTGCAACAAGCCCTCGCCGGCAAGGGGGTGAAAACCTTGACCTAACCCCCAACCCGGAGATCACCTGACCACCGGCATGGAATTCTGCTGTCCGCCCACCAAGAAGATCAAAGGCCATCGGACACGACTTCGTCGTGACCCTTGACACCCGGCTCTCGTGACGATGCTTGGACGCTGTTGGCCGCCGCTACGGGTACGAAGGTCCCGCAGCGGAGACTCCACCGTGCCGAGGGGATTCGTCCGGCCGGCAGTTCGCAGTCGATCCCGTGTCGGCATCGGCGCCGTCGCGAGAGCGGCGGCCGTGCCAGGGTGAAATCCAGAGTTTGCGGAGTGGATGTCGGATAGGTGGTCCCTGGTGCAATGCCCTGGGGTGGGATCGCAAGGTGGTCTGGGCGTGGTGCGTGACTCGGTGAACGGTTCGTCGAATGTGCGAGGCACAGAATCTGTAACGGCCGCGAGGCTGTGGCGCGTGCATGAGTTGACGCCCGAGCAGGCGGAAGTGTCGCCCGGCCGTCGAGGTTGGGGTGCGATGGAGTGGACGAAAGGCTGTCACGAAAGGCCACGTGAATGCCTGGACCGCCGCAGTAGCCATCCTGCACGTCGTGTTTGGAGCCTGAACCCGCGGTGAGGTCTTGGTGCCTTCCGGAGTGGAAGCCGGAGCGACAATCCCGAGGCTCGTGTTTGAGACTCGGGCCTTGTCGCCGCTCCCTGAAGACTGACCCCCGGTGGGTTTCTGAAATTTGACCCCTCCTTTCTGTGATCTTGGAGGGTGTTGACTGTGGAGAACTGGGCAGAGATCCGTCGTTTGCATCGAGCGGAACGCGTTCCTATCAAGGAGATCGCTCGCCGGTTGGGGGTGGCCCGGAACACGGTCCGGGCGGCGTTGGCCTCGGACCGGGTGCCGCAGTACGAGCGGGTCGCCCGCGGGTCGGTGGCGGATGCGTTCGAGGCGCGGATCAGGGTCCTGCTGGCTGAGTGGCCGCGGATGCCGGCCCCGGTTGTCGCGGATCGGATCGGCTGGCCGTACTCGTTGTCGCCGTTGAAGAAGCGGCTGACGCAGATCCGGCCGGAGTATGTCGGTGTCGACCCGGTCGACCGGACGGTTTATGAGCCGGGTGAGATCACGCAGTGTGACTTGTGGTTCCCGGAGCCGAGGATCCCGGTCGCCGCGGGGCAGGACCGGATGTTGCCGGTTTTGGTGATGACGCTCGGTTTCTCGAGGTTCATGACCGCGACGATGATCCCGACCCGGCAGGCCGGGGACATCCTGTCCGGGATGTGGCTGCTGATCCGCGAAGTCGGCCGGGTCACCAAGACCCTGGTCTGGGACCGGGAGTCCGCGATCGGCGGGACCGGGCGCTTGAGCGCGCCGGCAGCGGCGTTCGCCGGCACCCTCGCCACGAAGATCGAGCTGGCTCCGCCCCGGGATCCGGAACACAAAGGCATGGTCGAGCGGACCAACGGTTATCTGGAGACGTCGTTTCTGCCTGGCCGCCGGTTCGCCTCACCCACCGACTTCAACACCCAGCTCGGCGACTGGCTGCCGCGGGCCAACGCCCGCACCGTCCGCGCACTGCAAGCCCGGCCGGTGGACCTGCTGGCCACCGAACTGCTGTCCATGCTGGCGCTGCCACCGGTCAGTCCCCAAGTGGGGCTGCAGCAGCGGATCCGGCTCGGCCGCGACTACTACGTGCGCGTGGACACCGTCGACTACTCGGTCGACCCGCGCTCGATCGGCCGGTTCGTCGAGGTCACCGCGTCCGCGCACCAGGTCACCGTGTGCTGCGACGGGCAGTTGGTCGCCCGCCACGATCGGTCCTGGGCCAAACACGGGGTGATCACTGACGCGGTGCACGCCGCGACCGCGAAGGTGATGCGGCACGCCCTGGCCGACGACCGCCGCCGGCGTCAAGAAGCTACCCGCCATCACGGCGACGGGCACCCGGTCACCTTGCGGGCCCTGCCGGACTACGACGCCCTGTTCGGCGTCGACTTCGACCCTTCCCCGACGAGAGCGAGCAACCAATGAGCACCACCACGAAGGCGAAACCGCCCGCCACCGGCCCGGCCGGCGCACCCAAAGACGGGATGCCGTCGATGATCGCCTACCTCACCCGCGTGTTGAAGACCCCCACCATCGGCAGATTCTGGGAAGAACTCGCTGGTCAGGCCCGCGACGAGAACTGGTCCCACGAAGAATATTTAGCCGCCCTACTGCAACGCCAAGTCGCCGACCGGGAGTCCAAAGGCACCGTGATGCGCATCCGCACCGCGCACTTCCCCACGGTGAAGACCTTGGAGGACTTCAACCTCGACCACCTGCCCTCACTGCGCCGTGACGTCCTGGCCCATCTGGCCACCAGCACCTACGTCGCGAAAGCGGAGAACGTGATCCTGCTCGGCCCGCCCGGCCTCGGCAAGACCCACCTCGCGATCGGTCTCGGCGTCAAAGCCACCCAGGCCGGACACTCCGTGCTGTTCGACACAGCGAGTAACTGGATCACCCGCCTCGCCGAAGCGCATCACGCCGGACGACTGGAAGCCGAACTGAAGAAGATCCGCCGCTACCGGCTGATCATCGTCGATGAAGTCGGGTACATCCCGTTCGACCACGACGCGGCGAACCTGTTCTTCCAACTCATCGCCTCACGCTATGAGCAGGGCTCGGTGATGGTGACCTCGAACCTGCCGTTCGGGCGCTGGGGCGAGACTTTCTCCGACGACGTCGTCGCCGCAGCCATGATCGACCGACTCGTCCACCACGCCGAAGTCCTCACCCTCACCGGCGACTCCTACCGCACCCGCCAACGCCGAGAACTACTCACCAAAGAAAACCGCGACAGCCGAAACTAACCCCAGAGGGGTCAATTTTCCCGAACCCCCAGGGGGTCAATTTTCGGGAATCGGCGACAGGCCTGCGGGCGAGTCGCTGTGCGAGCGGGAGTTTGTGCGCGAGTGGCTCTCGGCTCCGGCCACGGGTGGTCGTCCGACGTAGTGCGGGTCGCGTTTGAGGCGCGAGCTTCCCCCGCCCCGGCCGGTCCGCGCTTGACCTTGAACACCGACCCGCTCGTCTTCGATCTGCAGAGAGGCCGCCGTGCGAGTAGGAGTCAGTGCCTGAGCCGACCGAGAATCCGTCGTGCACCGGGTGACTGAAGCCTGGACCTGCAAAGCGGGAGTCGTGCGAAGCGGGCCTGGAGCCTGGCCCTGAGGAGGGTTCACGGTGTGAGGGGGAGCAGCCGGAGGGGATGCCAAGCCGGTGGTAATCGGACCCTGGGCCTGCGATCGAGCTGCCACATAGGTCGAGGCTCGCGGCCGCTCGACGGCGATGCTCCCCGTCGGGGAATCGGACGGGCTCGCGCGCAAGCGACGGAGGCGCTCGGCGTGACGACGGGCCAGCCCCCAATCCCGATGCCGGGCGTGTTCGCGGCGAAACGCCTCACCGGCCGGTGAATAGCGTCTGGACGCTGTGCGGTCGCGCATGTTGCCGAGTTCCGAAGAAGTGAAAAACTGGAGCTGCCGCATTCCAAAATTATCCCGCAACCGCGCCCTGTTCGGTCGAATGAATCATGCCAAATGCAAATCCACGACGTCTTGAAGATCGGCCAGAAAGGTCGGTAGATACACGATTACAGAAGTCTTTGAATCGTTCTGCTCGCGCAAGGGCCAGCCGTGCAGGAATGCGCAATGCACACCTTGGCCGCGACTAAAATGGCGGCCAGAGCAGCTTCTCCGGCAGAACGCGAAGCCTTGTCGGTGCCACCTCAGCCTCCGCACTCGTGAACGACGGCCGTCGTTGAGATCGCCCATGGTAGCCGCGCAAAGACTCCGAGAGGCGCGCCGTCGCCCGCCCGGGCGGCAGCCGTCGGGGCGGAGACGGACGACAGGCCGCCGCCAATCCGCTAACCGCTCCGCTCGACGGCGGGCAACCGACTGGCTAAAGCGGCGGCACTCAGGCCGACCACGACGCCCCGCGCCTGGGTAGCTACAGCAACCGTTGATCATCACCACCACCACCACCACCACCACCGCCACCGCCGCCACCGCCGCGCTTACACGACCAAGTTCGTAGCTTGATGAAGATCGGCGTGGGTGGAAGTGGCTGTGCGCACTTCGAGGTCTGAGCCGCAGTGCCGATCGGGTCGGGGTTCTGGGCTGGCTGATTGCGGTCGGCGAGTGGCGGCATGGAGCTGGCCACGACGCAGCGCGCCTGGAAAGCTGCCGAAGTATCACGGCAGAGGGCGCCGAAATCACCTGGTGACAAATCCCGCGATGGCGTCGAGTGGTGTGCCGTAGCCACGGCCGACAGATGCCGGACGGAAACGACCGTCGGAGCCAATTCGGTGACCGCACGCCCCGAAGCTGGGCAACCGACAGCCCAAAGCGGCGGCACTCAGGCCGACCACGACGCCCCGCGCATGGAGAGCCGCAGCAACCGTCGACCACCGTCGTGGCCGCGCTCGGCTGGTGGGCTGCAGTGGCCATCGGTCGGCATGGGGCTGCGCTCGGTCGGACGAGGCCGTGCGTGGGCCGAGTGCAGGGGCGTTGCGGCGCAGTGGGAAGCCGATCGCCGAGAACGAGCGCGGGCCACTCGACTGACCCGCACACCGGAAACACCTGGCCTGGTCCTGGCGGGCCGGCCATGGCGCTCGCGTTCGGGAAGAGGTACGGCGAACGGCAGAGGCGAGGAGAGCGATCCTGGCCTGGCCGGAATTGTGCTGGCTTGGACCGGGCCGGACGACCTGGGCGCCGTCCGCAGGTCTCACCGGGCGGGTGGCTACATGCCTGCGGCTCGGGTTACGTCGGTCAGGCGGGAGCGTAGGAGGGTGGCTCGGGCGGCGGGGATGGTGCCTTCGCCGGCTCGGTCGTTGATTTTGCGGCGTAGGGCGTCTAGTTGGGCGTCGACGTTGTTGCGGTTGGCGTTGGCCAAGGGCTGCAGGAAGTTGAGCAGGTCGGTTTCTACGTCGGAGCGCAGGTTGCTGTCTTCGACGGCGGTGCGGAAGCGGCTGACGGCGTCGTCGAAGTCGAGGGTCCGGGTGGGTTTCGGGGTGGGGGAGAACGACTGGGTGGTGGCGGGGGCGCTGGTCGGCTTCTGAGTGGGGGGCGGGGGCAGGGAGACGACGACCGGTGGGGGGAGTTCGGGGTTGGCGTCGATGGTCTGCTTCGGCCAGTTGACTGCGGTCAGTACGCCGCCCACGGCGGCCAGCAGGGCCACCACGGTCACGCCGAGGATCCATCGGCGGGTGGCCGGCTTCTGGGTGAGCGGGACGGTCGCGGCCTGGGCCCGCCCGGGGGCATAGGCGCCGCGCGACATGGGTGTGGTCGTGCGGATGCCACGATTGCCGCGCGGCGAGGGGATGTCTCCGGGTCGGGCGCCACCGGGCCCGACCGGCGGCCGTCCGCCACGAGACCCCCCTGTCCGCGCGCCGCTCGACCCGGTGCCATCCGGTCCGGCCGTCCGCGCGTCACTCGATCCAGCTGCCCCAGCAGAAGCCGAGCCGGCCGTCCGTGCGTCGGTCGCCCCAACTGACGGCGGATGACCTGATCCGGCTCTTGCCGCGAAACCCGAGCCGGCGCCGGCTGACAGCCCGTCATCTGATCCGGCTGTCCCCGCGAAACCCGAGCCGGCCGCAGACCCGGCCGATGGTGTGGCGCCTGGCCCGGCTGTCGCGACGAAACCCGCTCCGGCCGTCTGAGCCTCACCCGGCCCGGCGAAACTCGATCCAGCGAAACTCGATCCGGCCGTCGGTGCATCAGCCGGTCCTTCATCCGGGCGGGCCCGGGGGAGGTCGGCGGGCCGGAGTGCGGCCTCGGGGGTGGGTTTGAGCCAGAGGGCGGTCAGGTCGAAGCGAACCTCGTCGGCGCCGGGCCGGTCGTCGGGGGAGTCGGCCAGGCAGCGGCCGACGATGTCGCGGAAGGCGGCCGGCAGCTCCGCCGGCAGGACGCGGGGGCCGGAAGCCCGCGCGATCGCCAGCTCTTCCCACGTGTCGACCGGGTAGGGCGGGTCGCCGGTGACCATCTCGAACAGCAGCACCCCGAGGCCGTACACGTCCGTCGCGGGTTCGGCGGGCATGCCGTCCAGGCGTTCGGGGGCCACGTAGGCCGGCGTGCCGAAGGTGGAGCCGGTGTCGTCGTCGTCCGGTTCGCCGGCGGTGGCGCTGATGCCGAAGTCGAGGATTTTGACGCCGTTCGGCGTCAGCATCACGTTGCCCGGTTTGATGTCGCGGTGGACCACCCCGTTGGCGTGGGCCGCGGCCAGCGCGTCGGCCACCGCGGCGCCGATGCGGGCCGCCTCGGGCAGGCCGATCTCCTCGTGTTCGAGGCGGGCCGCCACGCTCTCGCCGGCCAGCAGTTCCATCACCACGAACGGCGCCACCGTGCCGTCGGGGCGGACCGCCTCGCGGTAGTCGTGGACGGCCGCGATGTTGGGGTGGGACAGCTTGGCCGCCATCCGGGCCTCACGCCAGACTACCTGGGCGCCGGTGGGAAGTTTCACCGCGACCGGGCGGGCCAGGAGCTCGTCGTCGGCGCGCCAGATCTCCGACATCCCGCCGGTCTCGAGGAGCGTGACCAGGCGGTATCGCGCCGCCAGCAGGGTTCCCGCAATCGGCCACTCATCACTCACCAGGGAACATTCGCCCGGATCGGGACGGGTGTCAACTCCTGTGATCAGGTGTTACCAGTCGGCATCCTCGACGTCGACGGCGACGTAGTCGATGTCCCCGGCGAAGTAGTCGCAGCCGACGTCGACCTGGTCACAGTCGGTCTTCCCGCCGATCGCGATGGGCCACGAGTTGTCGATCGTGCCGGTCCAGCCGTAACGCTCCGCGACCACGCTGCCGTCGATCAGCAGGGTCACGCCGTCCCGGGTGCGTTCACATCGGACGGTGTGCCACTCGCCGTCGTTGATCGGCCGGGGCGCGGTCACCAGCAGCGAGGTGCGGTCGCCGCGGAACCAGCACTGCACCTTGCCGTTGGGGATCTGGAGTTTGAAGCTGCCGCCGCGGACGGTGGCCTGGCCCTTCTGGATGATGTTGCCGAAGTGGTCGCGGGTGCGCAGCCGCATCCCGATCGCGTAGTCGCGGTCGCCGGGGTCGAGCCGGTCGTCGTCGGGGACGATCACGTTGTGGCCGGGCCGGGCCGGCGGGGTGTCGGGTTCGAGGCGTTCGAAGCCGTACGCGGTGCGGCTGCCGGAGCGGAGGCCGACCGCCACGTCCTCGCCGATCTGTCCGTCGAAGCCGTGCCCGGTGACGTCGTGCATGGTGCGCTCGCCGGGCGATTCGTTCATGGTCCAGTAGGCGAGTTCGTAGTCGGGTGAGGCGTGGGCCGCGCTGCCCGTGACCATCGGGGCCAGCAGGCCCGTCGCCGCCATCGAGACCATCCACACGATCCGCTTGTTCATGGTTCATCCCCGATAGCACTTGATTACCCGATTTGATGGTTTGATCCTAGGCGGACGCTCGCGGACGCGTACAGGAAAGATCTGCGGATTCGCCCGAGCGCCGGACATCGTTGGGAACTTGGACCGTGGGTGTCATGATGTGACCGGTCGCGCAACAGGAGGTGTCGGACCACAGGATGGCGCGCTTCGAGGCCCGAACCCATGAGGAAGCCGGTCACCTGCGGGTGACCCTGGCCGGCGAGTGCGACCCGGCGGTCCGCGACGAGCTGCACGCCGTCCTCGAGGCCGCGGTGCAGGCGTCGCCCCTGGTGGTCGTCGACGTCGCCGCCCTCGCGTTCCTCGACTCCAGCGGCGTGCACGGGCTGGTCGTGGCCCACCGCGAGGCGCGCATCCGCGGGGGCCGGGTCACGCTGGTCAATCCCACCGGAGCCGTCGCCGCCGTGCTCGAGATCACCGGAGTGGGTGGCCTGCTGGGCGCGCCGGCCTGCCCGGGCCCGGAAAAAACGGACGGCGAATGAGCGGCGAACCTCAGGAGATGTCGTACGCCGAACCGGGTGACCTGGCCAAGGTCCGCGAGTTCGTCCGTGCCGGGTCCGCCGCGCTGGGCCTGCCCGAGCACCGGGCCGAGCTGCTCACCCTGGCCGTCAGCGAACTCGCCACCAACACGCTCCAGCACACCTCGGGCGGCGGTGTCGTGCGCCTGTGGGCCGAGGACGGCCGGATCCTGTGCGACGTGATCGACGGCGGGGCTCTGCGGACGCTGGGCCGCCCGATGCCGGCGGCCGACGCGCTGCGCGGGCGGGGGCTCGCGATCGTGGAACGCATCTGCGACGAGGTCGACGTCGAGACGGCCGAGCACAGCACCCGCGTACGGCTGGCTCTCGACCTCGACAGGGCCGGGCTGAGCCGGCCCTGAGCGATGCCGGCCCTAATCGACCGACACCAGCACTGTGCAGGTGTCGTCGTCGGGGCTCGGGCGGCGCAGACCGGCCAGCAGCGCCGGGTCGGCCGGGGAGGTCGCGGCGGCCAGCAGGTCGAGCACCGCGGGCAGCAGCACCGGCCCGCCCCGCCGCTCGACCAGCCCGTCGGTGTAGAGCAGCAGAAGGTCACCGGCGAAAAGGCTGAGAGACCGGATCCCGTACGCCGCCGTCTCCTCGGCGCCGAGCAGCAGCCCCTCGGGGAGCTCGAGCGACGCCGCCCGGCCGCCCCGGGCCAGCAGCGGCGCCGCGTGCCCCGCCCGTCCCCAGACCAGCTCGCCGGTCGCCGGATCGTAGACACCGAGCACGGCGGTGGCGGTCAGCCGCAGTTGCCCACAGAGCCGGTTGAGGTGGCCCAGCAGCGTGGCCGGGTCGTGCACCCCGATCGACAGCCAGGCGATCAGCGCGAACCGCAGGTGGGCCATCCCGTTCGCCGCGCCCAGCCCGTGCCCGGCCACGTCGCCCACGGCCAGCATCACCCGGCCGTCGGCCAGCGGCTCCGCGTGATACCAGTCGCCGCCCACCTGGACCGTGTTTTCCGCGGGCAGATAGGTGACCAGCACCCGCAGCCCGGGCAGCGGGATCGGTTCGCGCGGCACCGGCTGGATCATGTGCTGCAGCTGGGCGGCCAGGCGGTGCTCGGCCGGCGCGGTCATCTCGCGGGTGCGCAGCTGGTCGCGCAGGCGGTCGATGGCCGTCCGCGAATCCTGCTGGGCCGTCACGTCCTGCACCACCGCGTTGATCTTCAGTGGGGTGCCGGTGGCGTCGCTGACCAGGTCGGAGAGGATCCGCAGGTGCTTGACCGCCGACCCGACGCGGAACCGGACCGTCACGTCGGAGGCGGCCCCGCTGTCGAGGGTCTGCCAGGCGGTCTCGCTGAGACCGCGGTCCTCGCTGAGCATGGCGGCGGCCTGCTCGGTGCGGGTCATCGGGCCGAGCGCCGGGTCCCGGTCGAAGATCGGGTACATCCCGGGCGACCACGCTGTCTCACCGGTGGCCAGGTCGTACTCGGACCAGCCGAGCGTACCGAGCAGTTCGGTCTTCTGCCGGCGGCGGCGGTCCTCGTCGAGCCGCTGCCACCAGACCAGCAGGCCGCCGAGCACCGGGTGCACGGTCACGTCGAAGAGTGAATGTGCGACGACCCCGGCCGTCGTCTCCTCGTACCGGAACTCGGGCAGTTGGTCAGGTTCACCGGTACGAACGACGTCGAGGTACAGCCGCCAGAGCCGCCCGCCGACGATGCTCGGGTAAAGATCGCTGAGCAATCCGTCGATCCGGCTCGTGCCCCGGTGGTAGATGTCGTGGGCCTGCCCGCCGGCCGCCGCGATGCGAAAGTCCTGCACAGCGCCGTCGTCGCCGGTGACCGGGAGCAGCCACGAGCAGCCGGCGGGGATGACGGACAACATTTCGCGTACGACCCGGGCCACCTCGTCGTCGGCCATCGGCCCAGCGTAGTGGTCGCCGGCCGGGCGAAGTTCTCGCGCGTCCCAGACCCTCGCCTAGCGCCAGGTCAGCTTGATAGCATCCCGCGGATCACGCCAGAGCGTGCGAGTGGGCGTTACCGGGCTCGCAACGACGGAGGTCTAACAAGTGTCGTCCGACAACCGCATGAAGGATCGTGTCAAAGTGCTGCTGAATGGGACCTCGACGGACAGCCAGACCTCGGAGCACGCTCTCGTCGCCCCGCAGCAGCCGCAGGCCGGGCAGCAGCCGGCTCAGGCGGGCCAGGGCGCGCAGCCGGGTCAGCCGGGCGCGCACCCCAACCAGGCCCTGCAGGTACTGACCCTCGCCCAGCGCACCGCCGAGGAGCACGTCGCCCGGGCCCACCACCAGGCCGACAAGATCCGTACGGATGCCCTCGCGGCCGCCGAGCAGGTCGCCCGGGACGCCCAGGTGCACGGGCACAACGTGCGCCGCGAGGCCGAGAAGATCCTGGCCGACGCCCGGGCCGCCGCCGAGCAGATCGCCCGCGACTCGCACGCCCGCACCGAGGAGGCGCGCCGCAGCGCCGAGAAGATCGTCAACGACGCCCGGTCGCAGGCCGAGCAGGTGCACGACGATGCGCAGGCGACCTCCGACCACCTCAACCTGCAGGCCCGCCAGCGGTACGACGACGTCGTGGGCAGCCTCGGCACCAAGCGCGAGGCGTTGCAGCAGCAGATCGAGGCGCTCGAGCAGTTCGACCGCGAGTACCGCTCCCGCCTGACCACCTTCATGCAGGGCCAGCTGCGTGCCCTCTGGGTCGACCAGCCCCAGGTCACCGAGGAGATCCCGGCCGACCAGCCGGCCGCCGCCGGCCCGCGCCACGGCGCCGACGAGACCGACGACGCCGTCCCGGCCCAGCGCAAGGGCGCCGACGACGAGACCGACGCCACCGACGAGGAACGCGCCGACCGCTGAAGTCCTGCTCTAAACGGGCACGGTAGGTAGTGGACTGATAAGCCTCAGAGTTTTACCGTCGGTGATGCGCGGCTTCGCCCGGGGCCGCGCTCCGACGGGAGTCGTCGCATGGGCGAGTTCGTGGGACGCCGCGCCGAGCTGCGCGAGCTGCTCGGCGCCGCCCGCCGGCCCGGGCTCGTCGTCCACGGCATCGCCGGCATCGGTAAGAGTGCCCTGGTCGCCGAGCTGCTGCGCCGCCTCGAGCAGGAGCGGCCGGGCGGCCGCACCGTCCGGGTTCCGGGCGCCGCCACCGCGGCCGAGGTGATGATCGCTCTCGGTGATCCCCGGCCCGTCACCGAATCGATCACTCTGCTCGTCGACGATCTTGCGACCGTGCTGCGCCCGGGCGCCGGGGGCCGGGCCGAGCCGCTCGACGCCGGCCTGGCCGGTTTCCTGGCCGCCTGGGTGCGTGAGCCCGGCCCGCGCCGCCTGGTGATCACCAGCCGCCACCCGGTCGCGCTGCCCGGCCACGCCCACCGCCGCCTGGCCGAGCTGCATCTGGGCCCGCTCGGCCCCGAGGACGCGCTGGTGCTGACCGGCTCGCTGCCGGGGCTGGCCCCGCTCACCGAGGAGCAGCAGCGGCGGGCGTGGGCGTTCTCCGGCGGTCATCCGCGCGCGCTGGAATACCTCGACACGCTGCTCAGCCACGGCGAGGCCGACTTCGCCGAGCTGGCCGAGCGCCTCGAGCGGGTGCTGGCCGAGAACGGCGTGACCGACCCGTCCGGCTGGTCGGCGGCCCCGGCCCCCGACCGCGCGCTGGCCGAGGTGATCACCTCGACCGTGGACGACGTGCTGCTGCGCGACCTGCTCGAGGTCCGCTATCACGCCTACCGGGACGGGGACGCGGCTCATCGGCTGGGCGACGACGAGGAGGCCTCGCGTCATCATCATCGGGCGCTGGTGATCGACGAGCGGCTGGGGCGGCGGGCCGGGCTCGCCGGCTGGCAGCGGCTCGGCCTGCTCTCCAACGACGACGGCGACCCGGCCGAGATCGAGCGCCACCTGCGGCAGACCCTCGCCGCCGACGCCGAGCTGGGCAACCGGGCCGGGGTCGCGTCCGGCCTGCACCGGCTCGGTCTGGTCTGCACGCTGACCGGGCGGCTGACGGCGGCCGTCGCGCTGCACTGCCGGGCGTTCGCCACCGAGCTGGTGCTGGGCTCGCCGGAGGCGCCGCTCGAGCTGGCCGATCTGAGCCGGCTGCGGGCGGCGCTGGGGGACGAGGCGTTCCGCCGCGCGGCCTCCGAGGTGCTGCCCGAGCAGTCGATGAACGGCCTGGCCCGGATGCTCGACGATTTCGTCACGACGACCGGGCACCGCTACAACTGACGGCCCAGATTGTGACGGCTCAGCTCTCGAGGACCTTCTGGATCGCCGTGAGCAGCTGGTTCTTGCTGAACGGTTTCTCGACCAGGGTGACGCCGGGGGCCAGGGTGCCCTGCGAGGCGAGGACCGGCCGGGCGTAGCCGGACATGAAGAGCACCTTGGCGTCCGGCCGTTCGCCGGTGAAGCGGTCGGCCAGGTCGCGGCCCAGCATGTGGGGCATGACGACGTCGGTGAGCAGCAGGTCGATCGGGCCGTCGTGCGCCTCGGCCAGGACGAGCGCGGCCGGGCCGTCGGCGGCGATCAGCACCTGATGGCCGGCGCTGAGCAGGATCCGGTGCAGCACGTCGCGCAGCGCCGGCTCGTCCTCGACGGCGAGGATCGTGCCGAGGCGGGCGTCCTGGACGGCGGCCTCGGCCTCGGTCTCGATGGGGGCCGGTGCGGCGTCGGTGGTGGGCAGCAGGATCGTGAACGTGGTGCCGAGGCCCTGCTCGGAGTAGATGTTCAGGTCGCCGCCGGCCGCGGTGACGATCCCGTAGACGGTGGCCAGCCCGAGCCCGGTGCCCTGCCCGGCCGGCTTGGTGGTGTAGAACGGCTCGAACGCCCGCTCGATCACCTCGGGCGGCATGCCGGTGCCGGTGTCGCTGACCCGCAGCCGCACGTAGTGCCCGGTGCGCAGGTGCGGGCGGCCCGAGGCGTAGTCGCGGTCGACCTCGAGCGCCTCGGTCTCGATGGTCAGCCGGCCGCCGCGCGGCATCGCGTCCCGCGCGTTCACCGCGAGGTTCACCAGCACCTGGTCGAGCTGGCCGGGGTCGGCGGTGACGGCGGGCAGCGAGTCCGCCGCCCGTACGGTGAGGGTGATGTGCTCGCCGATCGAGCGCCGCAGCATCTCCTCGATGTCGGCGACCACCTCGTTGATGTCGAGCGGGCGGGGCCGCACCACCTCGCGCCGGGCGAAGGCGAGCAGCTGGTGGGTGAGGTCGGCGCCGCGCTGGGCGGCCTTGGTGATCTGGATCGCGTCGCCGGCGATCTCGTCCAGCCCGGCCTCCCCGGCCGACTCGACGATGAAGGTCGCGTAGTTGGCGATCACCGCGATCAGGTTGTTGAAGTCGTGCGCCACCCCGCCGGCCAGCTGGCCCAGGCCCTCCAGCCGCTGGGTGCGCTGCAGCTGGGCCTCCACCCGGGCCCGTTCCGCCTCGGCCTGCAGTTGCCGGAGCCGGTCCTGGGCGCGTACCCGGTCGGTGATGTCTCTGATCACCGCGCAGCGGAACCGGCCCTCCTCGGTGGGCAGCAGGCTCACCGACACCTCGACCGGCACCGTGCTGCCGTCCAACCGGCGGGCCAGGGTGGGCGCTGCCTCCGGGTCGGGTTCGGCCTCGGCGGCGGGCGGCAGGCCGGGGGAGAGCAGGTCGTCGATCGGGCGGCCGATCAGCCCGTTGCGGGCCTGGCCGAAGAGCTGTTCGGCCTGGGTGTTGGAGAGCACGACCCGGCCGTCGTCGCCGACCCCGACGAACGCGTCGGGGGCCGCCTCGAGCAGGGCCTGCAAGCTCGACTCGAGCCGTTCGCGGTGGCCGACGGCGCGGGCGATGACGGTGAAGCCGAGCAGGTCGTCGCCCTCGCGCAGCGGGGACATGGTGAGGGTGACCAGCACCCACCGGCCGTCGCGGTGGCGGCGCTGGGTGCGGAAGCGTTCCAGCCGGGCGCCCGCTTCGAGCAGGGTGAGCATCTCGCGCTGGTCGCCGCGCCGGTCGGGCGGGACCAGCAGGTCGGCGCTGCGCCCGACGATCTCGCCGGCCGGCCAGCCGAGGAGGTTCTCGGCGGCGGGGTTCCAGGAGAGCACGACGAAGGACGGGCTGACGGTGTAGATGGCGTCGTGGGCGGAGCGCAGCACGAAGTCCTGCAGCTGCGCCGGTCCGGCCGACCGGATCGATCCGTACGTTCCGCCCATTTGTGGATCAGCTTAGCTATTCACGCGGGTTGGGCGGACAGCTTTGCCTACCCTCGAGACGTGAGTGTGCTGGGCGAGCAAGAGGCGACGCTGCCCGAGGTCGATCCGCAGCGCCCCAGCGTGGCGCGCATCTACAACTTCCTGCTGGGCGGCCGGCACAACTTCGCCGCCGACCGGCAGGCCGCGGCGGCGGCCCGGACGGTGATGCCCGAGCTGCCGGCGATCCTGCGGGTCAACCGGCAGTTCCTGCGCGAGGTGGTGCGGATCGCGGGCGAGGCGGGCATCGAGCAGTTCCTCGATCTGGGCTGCGGCATCCCGTCCCGGGGCGACGCGTACGAGGTCGCCCGCCGGACGGCGCCCGGCAGCCGGGTCGTCGGCGTCGACATCGAGCCGGTCGCCTTCGTGCACGGCCGGCGCCGGGTCGCGGCGGATCCGGCCGCCGACGTGCTCTACGCCGACGTGCTCGACGCGCACGAGGTGCTGGACTCCCCGCCCGTACGCCAATTGATCGATCTTGACTCTCCGGTGTGCCTGTTGCTGGTGGCGGTGGCCCACTTCATCCCGGACACGGAACGGCTGGCCGCCGCGCTCGAGGTGTATCGCGAGGCCGTGCCGCCCGGCAGCCTGCTCGCGCTCACGCACGCCTGCCGCAAGGGGACGTCGCCGCGGGTCGAGCAGGTGCGGCGCATCTACAACAACACCACCGCTCCGATGGTCACCCGGGATCTCGCCGGGACGGCCGCGATGTTCGGGGACTGGCTGGTTCTCGAACCGGGCGTGCACCCGTTCGGCCGGTGGTGCTCGGCGCCCGGGCGGGACGGCGAGAGCGACGTCGCGGAGCGCGCTTTCCTCGTTGGAGTGGCCTCGAAACCGGAACCATAAAACCGGCACATCTCGGACTTTGTGGGCGCATGCTGGAACGAAGTGTCCCCGATCAGCGGAGCGAACATGCCCGTAGTACTCATCGCCGAGGACGACGAAGACATCGCCCTGATCCTGACCAGGCTGCTCAAGCGCGCCGGTTACACGGTGCTGCACGCGCCGGACGGCGTGCGGGCGTTCGAGCTGGCGGTGGCCCACCGGCCCGATGTGGTGCTCACCGACCTGGGGATGCCCCGGATGGACGGCCTCGAGCTGACCCGGGCGATCCGCGAGCACGACGAGCTGCGCAACACTCCCATCGTCATGCTCAGTGGCCATCTGCACCCGGGCGACAGCGCGCCGATCGCCGCCGGGGTGTGCGTGGTGCTGCTCAAGCCCTGCCCCAACGACAAGCTTCGGGAAGTCATCAACGACCTGGCCGAACTGGGCGGGCACGGCCACCAGGGGACCGACTCCCCCTGCCCCGCGAGGTGGCCCGTATCGGCATGATTGCCATCCGGCATATAAATGCGCATTTAGGGTATAAATAGCGCAAGCCCGTGTCCGCGGGTGGGCCGCGCGCGGGATCGGGCACACCCATGGGCATCGTCGACGACTCCTACCTTGCGGCCCTGGTCGAGAGCCTCCCGCTCGGGGTCGTCGCCTGCGACGCCGATGGCGAGGTGGCGGTCGTCAACCGGCCGGTGCGCGAGCTCATCGGCCTCTCCGGCGACACCGCGCCGCAGGTCTACCCGAGCAGCGCGGCGGGCGCCCTCTTCGACGCCGACGGCCGGGCCGTCCCGTGGTCCGAGACCCCGCTGCAGCGCGCCTCCCGCGGCGAGCGGGTCGACACCGACCTGGTGGTCCGCGTGCCCGGGCGGCGCGAGCGGATCATCGCGGCGATCGCCCAGCCGATCGTCGACGGCGACGGCAACCACCTCGGCGCGGTGGCGGTCGCCCGCGAGGTCACCGGGCTGCGCCGGGCCGAGCGGTTCCGGGATTGCCATCGCGCCGTCGAGGAGGCGTTGCGCTCGGCCGACTCGGCCACCGAGGCCGCGCCCGGGGTGATGGCCGCGGTGGGGGCCACGCTCGGCTGGCCGGCCGCCGAACTGTGGCTGACCGACCAGGACTCGGGTCGGCTCGACCTGGGCGGTCGCTGGTGCGCGACCGGCAGCGGGCTGGGGGAGGTGCTCGACTTCGCGCCGATCAAGGGCATGGGCATCACCGGCCGGGTCTGGGCGACCGGCACGCCGCTCTGGGTGCCGGACATCGCCGACTCGGCGACCCTGCGCAGCCCGCTGGAGCGCCGCCGGGCCACGGCCTGCCTGAACGCCGGCCTGCGGACCGTGCTGGCGGTGCCGGTGCGCGACTCCGACACCGTGCTCGGCGTGCTCACCTGCTACGGCTACGCGCCCGAGCCGCACGAGGACCTGCTCGCGCTGCTGCTCGACGGGGTGGCCGCCCGGATCGGCGTCTACGTGGCGCTGCGCCGGGCCGAGGCGCTGGCCCGGCAGGTCCAGCGGGCCAAGGACGACTTCATCGCGCTGGTCAGCCACGAGATGCGGACGCCGCTGACCTCGATCGTGGCCAGCGCGTCGATGCTCGGCGACGAGAAGTCCGGGCTCGACGAGGAGAGCCGGGCCATGGTCGACACCGTGCACCGCAACGCGTCCAGCCTGCGCGCCGTGGTGGACACCCTGCTCGACCTGGCCGGGCTCGACTCGGGGCACGTCGCGCTACGGCACGAGCCGGTCGACCTGGCCAAGATCGTCACGGACTCGGTGTCGTCCGCCGGGTCGCACGCGGCGGCCAACGGCGTCCGCCTGCTCTACGACCGGGACGTGCCGCTGCCCCTGAGCGGCGACGCCCGCCGGCTCTGCCAGGTGGTCGACGACCTGCTGGCCAACGCGATCAAGTACAGCCCGCGCGGCGGCGACGTCGAGGTGACGCTGACCGAGCGGTCCGGCACGGCCGAGCTGACCGTGGCCGACCACGGCATCGGCACCCCGGCCGACGAGCGCGACCGGGTCTTCGACCGCTTCTACCGCGCCAGCAACGTGCGGCACCAGGGGATCGCCGGCCAGGGGCTGGGGCTGAGCCTGGCCCGGACGATCGTCGACCTGCACGGCGGCACCATCCGCCTCACCGGCCACCCGCCGCACGGCACAACGGTGCGCATCCGGTTGCCGATCGCTGCTCAGGCCCGAAACGCTTAAGCCGCCACCGCCGATCGTCCGAATATCGGAGTACAGGGACGACGACGCTTTCGACGCTTGGTGGGGGACTGGATGACGAACGTGCTGGCGCCGGCGGCGACCCGATCGACTGTGCTGCTCGTGGACGACGAGTCGGCCATCCTCGAGACTCTCTCGCTCCAGCTGCGCCGTGACCACCGGGTGCTCGTCGCCGAGAGTGGCGCCGAGGCGCTGCGCCTGCTGGCCGAGTCGGGCCCGGTGGCGGCCGTGATCAGCGACCTGCGCATGCCCGGGATGGACGGCGTCGAGCTGCTGCGCCGGGTCCAGCTCGAATACCCCGACACCACCCGCGTGCTGCACACCGCGCAGAGCGACCTGAACGCGGCCATCGCGGCGATCAACGACGGGGGTGTCTACCGCTACCTGGCCAAGCCGGTCCGGACCGACGAGCTGCGCACCACCGTGCACGCCGCGGTCGAGCTGCACGGCCGGTCGACCGCCGACCGCCAGCTGCTGGACAAGACGCTCAAGGCCAGCCTGCAAGCCCTCTTCGGCGTCCTCCAGCTGGCCAGCCCGCTCGCCTTCGCCCGGGCCGGCCGGATCCGGACGCTGGTCTCCGAGCTCTGCACCGAGATGCAGCTCGACTCGCTGTGGGAGATCGAGGTCGCGGCCATGGCGTCCCAGCTCGGCGCGGTCACCCTGCCGCCGAGCGTGCTGGCCAAGCTCGACAAGGGCCTGCCCTGCACCGACGAGGAGCAGGGCATGGTCGACGCCGTCCCGGGTGTCGCGGTCCAGCTGCTCAAGACCGTCCCGAACCTCGAGGACGTCATCCAGATCGTCCGCGGGCTGGGCCTGAACCCGCCGCCGCACCCGAGCCCGCTGGTCGAGGCCGCGGTCGACGTGGTGCGCACCGCGATGGACTACGAGACCCTGGAGAGCCGCGGTCTCGAGATCGAGAGCGCGATCACCGTGCTCGAGTGCCGCGACCACAGCGCCCTGAACGTACTCACCGCGCTGCGCAAGATCAAGGGTGTCGTCCAGGTCAAGGAGAAGGTCCGCGGGCTGCGCGTCGTCGACCTCGAGACCGGCATGCGGGTCGCCGAGGACATCGTGGCCACCAACGGCCTGGTGCTGATCGGCCGGGGCATGGTCGTCACCGAGCTGCTGCTGGACCGGCTGAACAACTTCGCCCGGATGATCGAGATCATCGAGCCGGTGCTGGCCGTGCCCGGGGCACGGCGCTTCTGACCGGCATGGCTTCTAGACGGCTGCGAACTCGGTCGCGATCTGTTCCAGGACGGCGCTGACCTGCGCCTCCTCGGCAGCGACGCGACCGAGCGTGAGGTCGGGATCGAGCACGTCGCCGTCCCGGGCGGCGTGCTCGATCTCGGCGAAGACGGCGGCCAGACCGGCCGCCCCGATGTTCGAGGCCGAGCCCTTCAACGCGTGCGCGTGATCGCGCAGCAGGTCGGTGTCCCCACCGCGGAGCAGTTCGGCCAAGCGGTCGATGCCGCCCGGCGTCTTGCCCAGGAACGATCTGATCAAGCGGCCGAGCAGTGCCTGCTCGGCCGGGCCCGGATCGTCGCCGGCGATGTCCGCCAAGCGGCCCCGGACCTCGTCCTCCCGGCTGCGCTCCATGCGCTCCATCCTGCGTCCCCGCACCGTCCGAGGGGGCGCGTTCGGCCAATTGTCGTCGACGACCGAGCGGAGAGAACAACGATGCACCGTGGCCTGGCTCTCGGTGATTAGTCCTACGCTGCCGCGCGGTGCTGCCGATTCGACCGGGGTGGCAGACGACGAGGTGACGAACGACCGGCGGGCGCCGCTGCGCTACGTCCTGTCCGCCACCGCCGTGACCCTGCTGGGTGCCCTCTGGTTCCTGACCCGGCCGGGCCCGGACGCCGTCGGCTATGTCTTCATGCCGGTCGGCGGGGTGGCCGCCGTGGCCTCGGTCGCGGCCCTCCTGCGCCGCCCCGGGATCGACCCGGCCGCCCGCCGCTTCTGGCGGCTCCTGCTGGCCGCCTTCGCGGCCATGACCGTGGGCTACCTCTGGCTGGCGGTCGCGGCGTTCGGCGCCTCGCCGGCGCTGCCCTACATGTCTCTGGGCACCGCCCTGCCGGCCGGTGCGGGGCTCCTCCTCGCCACGTGGGCCGTCGTGCGGGTGCCGCTCGGCGTCACCAGCGCCACGGCCCGGCGCAAGCAGCTCGTCGACCGGGCCATCGCCTTCGTCGGCGGCGGCTCGCTCATGTGGAGCTTCGCCCTCGCCCCCATGATCAACGCAGCCAACGGGTGGACCACCGAGGCGCTCGTGCTCACCGGCCTGACGTTCCTGCTCGGCCTGGGCGCGGTGGTCAAGGTGGCCTACATCGCCGGTGGCCCGGTGGACCGGGTGGCATTGCGGCTGATTGCCTCGGCGGCGCTGGTCGCGGCGGCCATCGCCGTGCTGTCCCTGCACGGCGACCAGGGCGCCCTGCTGGCCCAGTCCGTCGTGATGCCGGCCGCGTTCATCCTCGGCACCGGCGCCGTGCACCAGCAGTGGAGCGCGGCCGAGGGCCGGCGCAAGCGCCGGGTCAACGTGTGGCTGCCCTACCTGGCCATGGTCGCGATCGACCTGTCCCTGCTCGGCGTGCTGCGCGGGGACCTGTCCTGGGCCGACCGCATCGTCATCGTCGCCGTCGTCGTGCTCACCGGCCTGATCGCGGTGCGCCAGCTCACCGCGACCCGCGAGAACCGCCGGCTGATGCGCGAGAAGCTCGCCACCGAGGACCGGCTGCGGCACGAGGTCACCCACGACGGCCTCACCGGCCTGGCCAACCGCGGCCTGTTCCGCGACCGGGTGGCAGCCGCGATCGAGGCCGGTGGCGCGACCGTGCTCCTGGTCGACCTGGACGACTTCAAGACCGTCAACGACTCGCTCGGCCACAACGTCGGCGACGAGCTGCTGGTCGCGGTGGCGGCCGCCCTGCGGACGGCGACCGGGCCGGACAGCCTGCCGGCCCGGCTCGGCGGCGACGAGTTCGCGGTGCTGCTGACCGGGGCCGAGGTGGCCGGTGAGACCGTGGCCGACCGGATCCTCGCGCAGCTCAGCGGGCCCGTCGGCGCGCACCGGCTGCTGGTGCACGCCAGCATCGGCATCGCCTCCGCGCGGCCGGGCACCGAGCCGGACGAGCTGCTGCGGCACGCCGACATCGCGATGTATGCCGCCAAGCAGCGCGGCAAGGCCAACCGGGTGAGCTACCACGACGGCATGGAACAGCCCGTGCTCGCGGCGGCCCGGATCGGCGGCGAGCTGCGCCGCGCCCTCGACGCCGGCGAGTTCCGCCTGCACTACCAGCCCATCGTGGCGCTCGGCGGGGGCGGGGTGGTCGGCGTCGAGGCGCTCGTCCGCTGGCAGCACCCGACCCGGGGGCTGATCTTCCCGGGCGAGTTCATTCCGGCCGCCGAGGCCACCGGCCTGATCGTGCCGCTCGGCCGGTTGGTGCTGCGCGAGGCCTGCCGGCAGGCCGCCGCCTGGCTCGAGCGGTTCGGCCCCGACTCGATGCAGAAGATCGCGCCCAACGTGTCGGTGCGCCAGCTGCACGACCCGGATTTCGTCGCCGACGTGCGCGCGGTCCTGGCCGAGACCGGCCTGCCCGCCGACCGTCTGGTGCTCGAACTGACCGAGTCGGCCGTGCTGCGCGGCAAGCAGGTCTCGCGCACGCTGCACGAGCTGCACGAGATGGGCATCCGGCTGGCGCTGGACGACTTCGGCACCGGGGAGTCGTCGCTGAGCCTGCTCCGCTCGTTCCCCGCCTCGATCATCAAGCTCGACAAGTCCTTCGTGGACGGCATCGAGCTCGACGAGCCCGGCACCCCGGCCGCGCAGGCCCGGCAGGCGGTGGCGCACGCCGTCGTCCAGCTGGCCGGCGCGCTCGGCCTGGACACGGTGGCCGAGGGGATCGAGAACCAGGAGCAGGCCGACCGTCTGCGGAACCTCGGCTACACGCTCGGTCAGGGCTATCACCTGGCCCGGCCGATGCCACCCGAGCAGATGACCGCGTTGTTCGCCGAGCAGCACCACGAAGTCGGTGAACCGGCATGGGCTTAAAGTACGGCGATGGACAACGCGGACGACGGCACGCGCACAGCGCTGTCCCTCGCCGATCGGCTGGGCACGCTGCACTTCGCCGAGCTGAGCAACGACCAGGCGACCGGCCGGATCATCGACGCGATCGTGGAGTGGGGCGAGAGTCAGGGCTGGCGGGTGTACCGCCGGGCCCCCAGCGTCTTCCCGCTGCCGCCCCCGCTGCGCGGCCCCTCGGTGCTGGACGTGGCCTGTGCCCGCCCGGCCGGGCCGCCGATCGCGGTCGAGGTGGACCGGCTGGACCGGCCGCGCACGGTCGACAAGCTGCTCGCCGAGGCCGCGGCCGGGCGGGTCGCGATCTGGGTGCGCTGGGGGCCCGGCCCGTTCGCCGAGCCGCCGCTGCCGGTGCACCTGGTGACCCGGCCGGCGGCCCGCCAGGCCGGCGCCTGGCACACGACCACCGATCTGCCGCCACCCCGGCACTCGGAAGCACCGATCGAGGCGGTGGCTCCCCAGGAGCTGCCGTGGGGCGGGAACGAATGAGGAGAGGTGCACTGTGAGCGAGTCACCACAGAGGCGGGCCTGGCGCGTGACCGAGCCGATCCACGCCATGATCTATTTCGCCCCGGAGGCGCCGGCCCGCTACGCCGAGCTCGGTGTCGGGCCGCAGGACGGCTATTTCGCCTCGCGCGCCGCGGCGTTCGGCGAGGCCGGTCCCGGTGTCGTCGCCGCCACCTTCTACAACTTCAACCCGGACGTCGTCGCTCGCGCCCTGCCCGCGGCCTGGGACAAGACCACCCCGGCCGCGATGCTCGAGGCGCGGCTGGCCGCCGTGGACGCGGCACTGACCCGCGGGCTCGGCGCCGAGGTGCTCGCATCGGGCGAGCTGGCCGAGGCCGCGAGCCTGGCCCGCCGGGCGGCCGAGGCGTCGACCGCCTGGCCGCAGGGCCGCCCGCTGTTCGCCGCGCACGCCGAGCTGCCCTGGCCGGAGGTTCCGCACCTGGTGCTCTGGCACGCCCAGACGCTGCTGCGCGAGTTCCGCGGCGACGGGCACGTGGCGGCGCTGCTGACGGCCGGGCTCAGCGGGATCGAGGCGCTGCTGCTGCATGTCGCCTCGGGTGACATGGACGAGCGTTTCCTGCGGGTCAGCCGGGGCTGGCGGCGCGAGGCCTGGTCGGCCGCGGCCGACGGGCTGCGCTCGCGCGGTCTGCTCGACGCCGAGGGCGGGCTGACCGACGCGGGCCGGGAGCTGCGGGCCGGCGTCGAGGCGACCACCGACCGGCTGGCCGAGCCGGCCTACGACGCGATCGGCGCCGACGACTGCGTCCGGCTGGCCGAACTCACCCGCCCGTTGAGCCGCACGCTGGTCAAGGCGGGCATGCTCAACCCGAACTCCTCGATGGGACAGGCGCGGTCATGAACTCACGCGTGATCACCGCGCCGCGGCGTGGCGAACCCGGCCGGGGCGGCCATCCGGCGTCCTGGTGGGAGCAGCTGATCGAGGCCACCGACCGGTTCGACGCCGCCTCGGTCACCGAGGGCCTGGCCGACTCGATCATTCCCAAGATCTCGTCCCGGCTGCTGCGGCGCGAGGCCGAGATCGCCGCCGACGTCGTGGTGCTGCACCTCAACCGGCCGGTGAGCACCGAACTCGCCGGCCGGGCGGTCAAGGCGATCGACCGCCTGGTGGCGACGGTCGAGCGGCTCGACCGCAGCGAGACTGCGGAGGGCGGCATCGAGGAGGCGTACGCCCTCTGTGATGCCCTGCAGGGCCGTTTCGCCGAGGCGGCGGCCGCCGCCGAGCGGTTCATCGGCACCGCGCCGCTGCTCCGGTCCTTCGTGGCGGCGCTGCGGCTGGAACGGTTCGACATGTCGCTGGCCATGCGTCTGATGACGGCCGGGCAGAACCCGGTGGCGGCGATCCAGTCGGGCCTCGCGGTCGGCAAGTACGCCTGGTGGCCGACCTGGCTGCTCGAGATCGTCACCGAGCGGGCGATGGCCGGCACCCTCGACGACACGACGATCGCCGCGCTCGACCAGTGCGCCTACGCCGAGCTGAGTCCGACCCAGGCCCGGGTCGCCCGCCGGATGCTCAGCGCCGACGGGCAGCTCATCGAGGGCGCCGCCCAGCGGCTGGAGAGCATGGGCGCCTTCGCCGCGGCGGGCAAGCTGCGGGACGGCGACCTGATGGCGGTCGCCCTGGCCGCGCGGATGGTCCCCCTCTGAGAGCGGGCGGAACCATCCGCACGGCCGGCGGGACTAGGCGCCGCCCTCGGTCAGGGTGACCTCGGTCGGCTGGAACGCCGTGCCGTTGACGTCGACCCCGGCCGTCTTGGCCGCGGTGATCGCCTGGTTGATGTAGTCGTTGGTGAAGGCCAGACCCTCCGGCGCCTTCTTGAGCACCGTGTCGCCGGTCTGGTTCTTGGTGGTCATCGAGATGTCCACGGTCTGCTTCCAGGCCGCGTCGTCGATCACGCCGACCCCGCCGGTCGACGGCCAGACCAGCTTGTTGACCTCGTTCATCTGCCACAGCTGGTGGCTCTGGCCGAGCTTGGAGCCCTTGGCCACCACCAGGTCACGGCACTTCTCGGCGTTGTCGCGGCAGAACGCCCAGCCCTGGATCGTGGCGGTCAGGAACTTCACGGTCTGCTGCTGGTACGCCGGGTCGTTGAGCTTCTCGGTGTTGGCCCAGACCGCGTCCTGGAGCATCGAGGAGCCCTCGGTCTTCCAGTCGATGATCGAGAAGTCGTCCGCGGTGTAGAGCTTGCCGGTGGCCGGGTTCTTGGCCTCCAGCAGCTGCGCGTACTCGTTGTAGCTCATCGCCTGGGCGGCGTCGATCTCCTTCTTGAGCAGCGCCTGCATGTCGAACTGCTGCTGGACCAGGGTGACGTCCTTACCCGGGTCGATGCCGGCCTTGGTCATGCCGGCGAACAGCTCGTACTCGTTGCCGAAGCCCCAATTGCCGACCTTCTTGCCCTTGAGGTCGGCCGCCTTGGTGATGCCGCTGTCCTTCCAGGCCACCTGGTAGGTGCCGGAGCGGCCGAAGATCTGGCCGACGTCGGTGATCCCGGCGCCCTGCTCGCGGGAGGCGAGCGCCTTGGGCACCCAGGCCACCGCGTAGTCGGCCTTGCCCTGGGCCAGCACGGTCTGCGGCACGATGTCGACGCCGCCCTCGAGCAGTTCCACGTCGAGGCCCTGCGCCTGGTAGAAGCCCTGGTCGACGGCGGCGATGTAGCCGGCGAACTGGGCCTGGAAGAACCACTGGAGCTGAAGCTTGATCGGGACGAGCGCACCCCCACTGGCTCCGGCGGTGGGCGTGGTGGTCTCGTCGGCCGTGCCGCAGCCGGCGAGCAGCAGAACGGAAGTGGCAGCTATGGCGGTGAATTTCCGAAATCCGAACAAGGGGGGTCCTCCAGAAACTAAGCGATCAACCGGGTACGCCATGGCATGGCGAGCCGTTCCAGCAGCAGCGTGGTGAGGTAGAAGACGAGTCCGAGCAGGCAGGCGCCGACCACGAAGGCCCAGGCACGGGGGTAGGCGGTGAACGACGCCGCGGAGGTGATCCGCGAGCCGAGCCCGTTCTGCAGGCCACCGAAATACTCGGCGACGACTGCGGCGATCACGGCCAGCGACGACGCCTGCCGCAGGCCGGTGAAGACATGGGGGAGCGCACCGGGCAGCCGCACCTTGACCGCGAAGGTCCAGCCACTGGCCGCGTACGTGTGCATGAGCTCTTGATGGATGGGGTCGACCTCACGCAGGCCGCGCAGGGTGTTGATGAAGACCGGGAAGAACACGATGATCCCGGCCACCAGCCGCCGCGGGATGCTGCTGGTCGACTCGAACATGTTGTTGAGGATCGGGGCCAGCGCGATGATCGGCAGCGCGTTGAGCACGGCCGCGAACGGCAGCGACACCTCGGACAGCGGCTTGAACCGGCTGGCCGCCATCGCCACCAGCACCCCCACCAGCGCGCCGCCGACCAGGCCGATCAGCGCGTTCTCGCCGCTGGCCAGGGCCGCCTCCCACACGTTGCGGCGCTGCTCGACCAGCTCGGCCCAGATCGACGAGGGGGAGGGCAGGATGAACGGCGCTATCCGGCCCGCGGTGACGACGAGCTGCCAGGCGGCGAGGGCCACGATGCCGACGACCACCGGCGGCAGGATCGCCCGGGCCCACTTCATCGGGCCTCCGTCGCGGTCACTTCGGACCCCTCGGGCGTACGGGGCGCCGGTGTTCCGCCACCCCCGCGCAGCGCCTGCCGCACCTCGGTGATCTTCTCGAAGTAACGCGGGGACTGCCGGCCCGCGTCGTCGCGTGAGGGCAGGTCGACCTCGATCGAGGCGGTGATCCGGCCCGGCCGGGCCGACATGACCACCACCCGGTTCGACAGGAAGACCGCCTCCGAGATCGAGTGGGTGACGAAGACCGTGCTGGTGCCGGTCTTGGCGCAGATGCCGAGCAGCTCCGACTGCAGCCGCTCGCGGGTCATCTCGTCGAGCGCGCCGAACGGCTCGTCCATCAGCAGCAGCGGCGGCTGCACGGCCAGCGCCCGGGCGATCGCCACCCGCTGCTGCATGCCGCCGGAGAGCTGGGCCGGGTAGTGCCCGGCGAAGTCGGCCAGCCCGACCAGCGCCAGCATCTCCTCGGCCTTGGCCTTGCGCTCGCCCCGGGAAAGGCCGCGCAGCTCCAGCGGCAGCTCGACGTTCTTGAGCACGGTCCGCCACTCGAACAGGCCGGACTGCTGGAACGCGATGCCGTAGGCCTGCTCCTTGCGGGCCGCCCCGGCGCCCTTGCCGGCCACGGTGACCGCGCCGGTCGAGGGCTGGATCAGGTCGGCGATCAGCCGCAGCAGGGTGCTCTTGCCGCAGCCGGACGGCCCGATCAGCGACACGAACTCGCCGTCCCCGACGAGGAGGTCCACGTCGGACAGAGCGACGACCTCGTCCGTACGCCCGTGGTTGAAGGTCTTGGTCACATTTTCGACCACGACGGCACTCATAGCGTCACCACTTCCACGGGCCGGCGGTGCCGCATCAGCGGGACCTCGAGCAGGCTGACGGCACCGGCGACGAGGAGGCCGAGCAGTGCGGCGCCCAGCATCGCGGTGTAGACCTTCGCGGGGTCCGAGGTGGCCTCGCGGGAGTATTCGATGATGAGCCGGCCGACGCCGCCCCGCGTGCCGGTGGAGATCTCGCCGACCACCGCGCCGACCACCGCCGCCGCCCCGGCCAGCCGCAGCGCCGGGAACAGGTAGGGCAGCGAGGCCGGGAAACGCAGCTTGACCAGCGTGCGCCACCACCCGGCGGCGTAGCTGTGCATCAGCTCGACCCCGGACGAGGCGGGCGACTGGAGGCCGCGCAGCATGCCCACCGCGACCGGGAAGAACGCCAGGTAGGCCGCGATCAGCGAGACCGTCATCCACTCCGGCCAGAGCACGCTCCACCCGGACACCAGCGGCGCCAGCGCCACCAGCGGGACAGTCTGGGAGAGGATCACGTACGGCAGCAGCCCGCGCTCGGCCGGACCGAAGCGCTGCATCAGCACCGCCAGCAGCAGCCCGACGAACGCGCCGATCAGGAAGCCGACGGCCGTGATGCCCAGCGTGAACAGGCAGGCGTCGAGCACCACGATCCAGACCGGCCGGCCGCCCGTGAGCTCCGGGCGGCCCAGCCTTTGCACCACCGTCCACACGTGCGGCATGGACAGGTCGTCGGCGCGCGGCAGGATCCGGACCCCGAAGAGCACCGTCCCCTCCGGATTGCCGACGACCTTGTAGCCCTCCCAGAGCAGCACGAAGATCGCGACGCCCAGCAACGCGTAGAGCACTTTCCTCACGAGACGACCGGGATGATGTGCTCGCCGTACGCCCGGAGCGTCTCCTCCTTGGCGTCGTGCTGCAGGTAGACCGCGAACTGGTCGACACCCAGGGCCCGCAACTCCTCGAGTCGCTTGAGGTGATTTTCCACCGGGCCGAGGATGCAGAACCGGTCGACCACCTCGTCCGGCACGAACGTGGTGTGCGTGTTGCCCGCCCGCCCATGCTCGGCGTAGTCGTAGCCCTCGCGGCCCTTGATGTAGTCGGTCAGCACCTGCGGCACCGTGCCGTCGCCGCCGTAACGGGAGACGATGTCGGCCACGTGGTTGCCCACCATCCCGCCGAACCAGCGGGTCTGCTCGCGCTGGTGAGCCAGGTCGTCGCCGACGTAGGCGGGCGCCGCCACGCAGAACTTCACGGCCATCGGGTCACGCCCGGCCCTCTCGGCCGCCTGGCGGACGGCGCCGATCATCCAGGCCGCGATGTCCGGGTCGGCCAGCTGCAGGATGTAGCCGTCACCGACCTCGCCGGTCAGGGCCAGAGCCTTCGGCCCGTACGCGGCCACCCACACCTCGAGGCTGCTGTCGCCCGCCCAGGCGAGCTGCTGCTCCTTGCCGCGCAGGGTCACCTTCTCGCCGTTGGCCAGCCCGCGGATGACCTCGACCGACTCGCGCAGCTGGGCCAGGCTCTGCGGCTGCGCGCCGAGCACCCGCAGCGCCGAGTCGCCCCGGCCGATGCCGCAGATGGTCCGGTTGCCGTACATCTCGTTGAGGGTGGCGAAGAGCGAGGCGAGGACCGTCCAGTCCCGGGTGCCCGGGTTGGTGACCATCGGCCCGACGATGACGCGTTCGGTCTCGTCCAGAATCTTCGAGTAGATGACGAACGGCTCCTGCCAGAGCACGTGCGAGTCGAAGGTCCAGACGTGGCTGAACCCGGCCGCCTCGGCCTTCTTGGCCAGGTCCACCACCTGTAACGCCGGTGGGTTGTTCTGCAGTACGACACCGACGTCCATTTTATTACTTTTATTCTGGGGTTTTCCGCCGCGGTCAGACACAGGCCCTCCTCACACCAAGTAGTCCGAGAGACCACGGGGGACGTACTGGCCGCGGCCGGCCCGGCCGGTGTATTCGCCGCCGGAGGCGATGACCTCGCCGCGGGACAGGACGGTGTCGACCTTGCCGTCGATCTCCCAGCCCTCCCAGGCCGAGTAGTCCATGTTCATGTGGTGCGTCTCGACACTGATCCGGGTGCGCCCGTTCGGGTCGTAGAGCGCGATGTCGGCATCCGAGCCGGGCGCGATGATGCCCTTCTTGGGGTACATGCCGAACATCCGGGCCGGCGTCGTCGCGATCGTCTCGACCCAGCGCGCCAGCGACAGCTTGCCGTCGACCACGCCCTGGTAGAGCAGGTCGACGCGGTGCTCGACGCTGCCGATGCCGTTCGGGATCCTGGAGAAGTCGCCGATGCCCATTTCCTTCTGGTCCTTCATACAGAAGGGACAGTGGTCGGTGGACACCACGGAGAGGTCGTTGGTGCGCAGGCCCTGCCACAGGTCGGCCCGGTGGCTCTCGTGCTTGCTGCGCAGCGGCGTCGAGCAGACCCACTTGGCGCCCTCGAAGCCGGGCGCGCCGAGCTGATCCTCCAGCGTCAGGTAGAGGTATTGCGGGCAGGTCTCGGCGAAGACGTTGCGGCCCAGGTCACGGGCGTTCTTCACCTGCTCGAGGGCCTTGGAGGCGCTCAGGTGCACGATGTAGAGCGGGCAGTCGGCGGCCACGCTGGCCAGCCAGATGGCCCGGCTCGTGGCCTCGGCCTCGAGCTCCTGGGGCCGGGTGATGCCGTGGTTGATCGGGTCGGTCTCGCCGCGTTCGAGGGCCTGCTTGACCAGGACGTCGATGGCCGGACCGTTCTCGGCGTGCATCATGATCATGGCGCCGTTGTCGCGCGCCTTCTGCATGGCCCGCAGGATCTGGCCGTCGTCGGAGTAGAAGACACCCGGGTACGCCATGAACAGCTTGAAGCTGCTGATGCCCTCGGTGGCCACGAGCTGGTCCATGGCCTTGAGCGAGTCGTCGTCGACCCCGCCCACGATCATGTGGAAGCCGTAGTCGATGTGGCACTGGCCGGACGTCTTGGCGTGCCACGCGGCCAGCCCGTCCTGCACCACCTCGCCGTACCGCTGGATGGCGAAGTCGATGATCGTGGTCGTGCCGCCGATCGCCGCCGCCTTGGTGCCGGTGTCGAACGTGTCGCTGGCCTGGGTGCCCCCGAACGGCATCTGCATGTGCGTGTGCGCGTCGATCGCCCCGGGGATCACGTACTTCCCGGTCGCGTCGATGATCTCGGGCCCCTCCGCGGGGCCGAGACCGGGCGCGAAGATCGCCGCGATCGTCTCGCCATCCACAAGCACGTCTGCCCGGTACGGCCCGGTAGGGCCGATGACCGTCCCACCCCTGATCAGCTTGCTCACAGGGTCACCGTCCGGGTGTAGGCCTCCGGGCGGCGGTCGCGGTAGAACTGCCAGCGCTCGCGGACCGTCTTGATCAGGCCCAGGTCGAGGTCGCGGATGATCAGCTCGGGCTGGTGCGTGTCGCCGACCTCGCCGACGAACTTGCCCTCGGGGTCGACGAAGTAGGACTGGCCGTAGAAGTCGTCGTCGCCCAGCGGCTCGATGCCGACCCGGTTGATCGCGCCGATGAAGTACTCGTTGGCGACCGCGCTGGCCGGCTGCTCCAGCTGCCAGAGGTAGCTGGACAGGCCGCGGCTGGTGGCCGACGGATTGAACACGATCTGCGCCCCGCCCAGGCCGAGCTCACGCCAGCCCTCCGGGAAGTGCCGGTCGTAGCAGATGTAGACGCCGACCTTGCCGACCGCGGTGTCGAAGACGGGGAAGCCGAGGTTGCCGGGACGGAAGTAGAACTTCTCCCAGAACCCGTTCACCTGTGGGATGTGGTGCTTGCGGTACTTGCCCAGATAGGAGCCGTCGGCGTCGACCACGGCCGCGGTGTTGTAGAGGACGCCCTCCTGCTCCTTTTCGTACATGGGCAGGACCATGACCAGGCCCAGCTCGGCGGCCAGCGCCTGGAAGCGCTCGGTCGTCGGGCCGGGGATGGACTCGGCGTATTCGTAGTATGCCGCGTCCTGGACCTGGCAGAAGTAAGGTCCGTAGAAAAGCTCCTGGAAGCAGATCACCTTCGCGCCCTGGGCGGCGGCGTCGCGGGCGTAGTCCTCGTGCGCCTTGATCATCGATTCCTTGTCGCCCGTCCACGTCGTCTGGACGAGGGCGGCACGAATGACGTCGCTCATGAGTGCCCCTTTCATTGATCTTTATCAGCGGCTCGCGGGCAGGGTGGAAGTGCCCGTGATCGTCTGTCTACTCCCCGTCATAGACCCTGCGCTAGGCCTTGCCTGAACCGGTCAGATGCCGTAGGACACTAACGACACACATTCAGGCGAACAATTGCCTGAACGTAACGGAATGTTTCGGAGAGGTAATTTGCTCGCGCTGATCACGGGGGCGGTCGACGACCGCAGCGCCCGGGGCATCGCGGCGGCCGTGAGCCGTCTGGTGACCGCGGGACGACTGCCGGCCGGCACCCGGCTGCCCACGGTCCGCGACGTCGCGCGCGAGCTGGGGGTCAGCCCGACCACGGTCAGCGAGGCCTGGCGCAGCCTGACCCGGGCCGGGGCGATCCAGACCCGCGGCCGGTCGGGCACCTTCGTGGCCGCCCCGGTGCTGCCCCGCCAGCGGTGGCGTTACTCCCAGCTGGGCGGCGGGGCCGGCGCCGTCACGCGGGACTCGAGCTCGCCCGCGGCGGAAAACAGAATGCAAGTTCGTGATTTGTCGACCGGCGTACCGGATCACGATCTGTTGCCCGACCTGACCGACGCGCTCAAGCGGATCGGGGACGGGCGGCTGACCTCCAGCTATCTCGACGCGCCGGTGCTGCCCGCGCTCGAGACCGAGCTGCGCGCCCGGTGGCCCTTCCCGCCCGAGCGGCTGACCGTGGTCGACGGCGCCCTGGATGCGCTGGACCGGGTGATCGGCGAGGTGGTGCGGTTCGGCGACCACGTCGTGGTCGAGAATCCGGCCTTCCCGCCGCTGCTCGACCTGCTCCAGGCGGTCGGCGCCACCGTGGTCGGGGTGCCGATGGACGCCTCCGGCCCGCGGCCCGACCGGCTGCACGACGTCCTCGCCGGCTACCCCGCCGTCGCCCTCTTCCTGCAGCCCCGGGCGCACAACCCGACCGGCGTGAGCATGTCACCGGGCCGGGCCGGCGAGCTGGCGACCGTGCTGGCCACCTTTCCCGGCGTGCTGGTGGTCGAGGACGACCACGCGGGCGATATCGCCACGGCCGGGCCGGTGAGCCTCGGCCAGTTCCTGCCCGACCGCACCATCCACGTCGCCAGCTTCAGCAAGAGCCACGGCCCCGACCTGCGGCTCGCGGCGATCGGCGGCCCGGCCCGGGTGATCGGCCCGGTGGCCGACCGGCGGCTGCTCGGCCCCGGCTGGTCCAGCCGTCTGCTGCAGGCGGTGCTGCTCGACCTCTTCACCGACCCCGGCGCGATCGCCCAGATCGCTCAGGCCCGGCACGCGTACGCGACCCGGCGCGCCGCCCTGCTCGGCGCCCTGCACGAACGAGGGGTGACCGCGACCGCGGCCGACGGGATCAACCTGTGGATGGCCGTCGACGACCAGCAGATCGCCATGGTCTCGCTGGCCGCGCACGGCATCGCGGTCTCGCCCGGCGCGCCGTTCTGCGTCACTCCGCTCGACAGCGACCACGTGCGGATCACCGCCGGGCTGGTCGCCGGCGACATCGACGACCTGGCCGACGCGCTCGCCGCGGCGGCCGTGCTGGACAGCCGCGGCAGCGGCGCCCGAGCCCGCCCGCATCCGCGCGGCTGGCGATGATTTCTGGGGGAAGGAACGACCATGAGCGATGACCTGCTCGCCCGCCACCGGGCCGTGATGCCGGGCTGGATGCCGATCTACTACGGCGACGACGCGCTCGAGCTCGTCAGCGGGTCGGGCCGCCGGGTCACCGGCGCCGACGGCCGCACCTACCTCGACTTCTTCGGTGGCGTGCTGACCACGATGATCGGGTACGACGTCCCCGAGATCAACGAGGCGGTGCAGCGGCAGCTGGCCACCGGCGTGGTGCACAGTTCGACGCTCTATCTCATCCGGCAGCAGGTCGAGCTGGCCGAGAAGATCGCCCGGGTCTCCGGCATCCCGGACGCGCGGGTGTTCTTCACCAACTCGGGCAGCGAGGCCAACGAGACCGCGCTGCTGATGGCGGCCAACCTGCGCCGCTCCCACCAGATCCTGGCCATCAAGAACAGCTATCACGGCCGCACCTTCGCCACCATGGCCGTCACCGGGCATCGCAGCTGGTCGTCGAGCGCGCTCAGTCCGCTCAACGTCTCGTGGCTGGCCTCGGGCGACCGGCTGCGGGGGCGGATGGCCGGGCTGGCCGACGGCGACATCCTCGACGCGGCGGTCGACGACCTGCGCGAGGTGCTGGCCACGGTCACCGCGGGCGACGTGGCGGCGCTGATCGCCGAGCCGATCCAGGGCGTGGGCGGCTTCGTGGCCGGGCCGGACGGGCTGCTGGGGGCGTACCAGAAGGTGCTCGGCGAGCACGGGATCCTGCTGATCGCCGACGAGGTGCAGACCGGCTGGGGGCGTACGGGCGAGCACTTCTGGGGTTACCAGGCGCACGGCGTCACCCCCGACCTGATCACCTTCGCCAAGGGGATCGGCAACGGGTTCGCGCTGGGCGGCGTGGTGGGCCGGGCCGAGCTGATGAACGCTGTCCCGGCGATCAGCTTCTCGACCTTCGGCGGCAACCCGGTCTCGGCCGCGGCCGGCAACGCGGTACTCGACTATCTGCTCGACCACGACCTGCAGGCGAACGCGGCCCGGGTCGGCGCGATCCTGCTCGACGGGTTGCGCGCGCTGGATCTGCCGATCGTGGGCGAGGTGCGCGGCAAGGGCCTGATGATCGGCATCGAGATCGTGCGGCCAGGCACGAACGAGCCCGACCCGGCCGGCACCGTGCGGGTGTTCGACGAGTGCCGGGCCGGCGGGCTGCTGGTCGGCAAGGGCGGCCTCTACGGCAACGTGCTGCGGATGGGACCGGCCCTGACCCTCACCGAGGACGAGGCCCGCGAGGGTCTGGGCATCCTGACGGACGCTCTCAGCCGGGTCGACGCCGAGGTGCGAATCGGGTGAAAGCGCAGCGGTCGGCCCGGCCCCGGGCCGACCGTTGTCACTCAAAGTGATCTCTAGCGGAGCCAGGGGACCGACCGGTCAAGCAATCCGCGCGTTGACAATTCGTGCCGCAGGGGAATTTTCTCGTCGATATAGCCGTCCCATCCGACGCCCCAGTGATTGGCCGTGTGCGGCGCCTCACCGAGCAATTGCCGTTGCACCGGAGTGCGATTGGCCCACCATTCGGAGTTCTCGTCGATCGGCATGTCGTCGAGCGGCCGGATCCACCGGTACGTGTACCCGATGAAGAGGATCTTGCGGGTGACCGTGCTGCGGTTGGCCGACCGCGAGTGCCACAGCCGTCGGTCGAAGATGAAGCAGTCGCCCGGGTTGGCCGTGATCTCCATGGACCCGCGCGGGTCGGCGGGGTCGGCCGGTCGCTCGAGCGTGTTGTTGAGGTGGCTGCCCGGGATCACTTTGGTCGCACCCCGCCCGGTGCGCGACAGATCCGACAGCACGTACGCCACCTTGAGCGACAGCATCGGCCTCGGCTGCTCGGCGTCGAGCCGCTCCGGATCCGAGTTCTGCCGGTAACCGTCCTGGTGCCAGCCCCACGCCGGCTCCTCTTCGAACGGTTTCGGCGGTGTCACGTCGAGGTGGTTGTGGTGGGTGTAGATGTTCCAGCCGGCCAGCCCCCACACGTACGGGAAGGTCGTCGGCAGCGTCAGCAGCTCGCCGAACTCCTCGTCGCGCGGCAGGAAGCCGAGCATGTGCAGGGTGCCGTCGGACTTGAGCCGGCCCGTCTCGCGCTCCTCGGCGTAGACCCGGTCGACCGCGGCCTCGAGCCGGGCGCGGCGTTCCTCGTCGAGCGCGTTCCGGACGAGCAGAACTCCGTCCCGCAGGAATTCCGCCCGCTGATCGGCCGTAATGGCCTCGAATCCGGTCAATGTCATTAAGGCTCCCCTGTTGATTTCTCCCCGGGTGGTTCGGCGCGCGCTTGTTGTCTAAGACGCGGCAGGGTGCGGGTTTCGTTGCAGTTGTCGAAAGACTTCGAATCAGGCCCGGATCCGGCTACTCAAGGTGACCGAGGTGTTTTGTCCGATCGTCACAAACTTTTGCATGATCAGAAGAAACTTCTCTTCCTTTTGAGCGAAACCTGTGCGTAATGTATCGAACGATGTCGTTCGAAGGAGACCGCAATGCCGCAGTCACTCAACCGTCGTCAACTCCTCGGCGCCGCCGCCGCAGCCGGCGCCGCGGCCACTCTCACGGTTCCGGGCGCCGCGCACGCGGGCGGTTCGCATTCGTCCCGCCGGGTGCCCCGTGACCAGATCAGCGTGCAGCTCTACACGCTGCGCAACCAGCTGAGCATCGACCTGGAGGCCAGCCTGGCCGAACTGGCCGAGATCGGTTACACCCGGGTCGAGCACGCCGGCTTCGTCGGGCGCACCGCCGCCCAGTTCCGGGCCGCCCTCGACGCCGCCGGCCTGCGCGCCACCTCGGGCCACGTCGGCATCCCGCAGCCGTTCGATGCGACCACCTGGGAGAAGGCCCTCCAGGACGCGAACGTCGTGGGCAACAAGTTCATCGTCCACCCGTTCTTCGGGCAGGGCGCCAACGGCCCGATCCGGGACGCGGCCGTCTACCGCGCCTTCGCGGCCGACCTCAACAAGGCCGGCAAGCTGGCCCGCCGGGCCGGCCTCTCGTTCGGCTACCACAACCACCACGCCGAGTTCTTCCGGCAGAGTGGCACCAAGCACACCGGGATGGACATTCTCTTCAACGAGACCGACAACCGGTGCGTCCACTTCGAAGTGGACCTCTTCTGGGCCTACCGCGGGGCCCACGACCCGGTCGACCTGATCGAGGAGAACCGCGGCCGGATCAAGCAGGTCCACGTCAAGGATCTCGACATCAACGCCAGCTTCGCCGACGCCGGTGACGGCCTCATCGACTTCGGCCGCATCTTCGCCAAGTCGCGCGAAGCCGGCCTGGTCGAGTACATCGTGGAGCGTGACGACGCCGGGTCGCCGCCGCGGACCCCGGCCGACGCCCTGGTCACGGCCGAGCGCGCGTTCGACTACCTCGACGGGCTGCGCTTCTGATGATGCGTCGTATGGGAATGCTCAGTGTCGTCGGGGTGGCCGTGCTGCTCACCCCGGCCGTGGCGGTGGCCAAGCCGGCCGCCCCGCTCCCGCCGTCCTCGGACTTCCAGAAGGTTACGCTCAACGATTTCCCCGGCGAGCCGATCGCCCTGGCCGTGCTGCCCGACAAGCGGGTGCTGCACACCGCCCGCGGCGGCCAGGTGCGCATCCACGAGCCGTCCACCGGCCGCAACGTGCTGGCCGGCACGATCGGAGTCTACCTCCACGACGAGGAGGGCGTGCAGGGCGTCGCCGTCGACCCCGACTTCAAGCGCAACGGCTGGGTCTATCTCTACTACTCGCCGCCGCTCAGCACCCCGGCCGACGACCCGACCACCCCGGCCGTGAACGAAGGTGACGCGCCCACCGAGGGCACGGCGGCCGACTTCGCGCGGTTCAAGGGCCACATGCAACTGTCCCGGTACAAGCTGGTGGGCAACACCCTCAAGCTGAACACCGAGCAGAAGATCATGCAGGTCGCCACCGACCGCGGTCAGTGCTGCCACGTCGGCGGCAAGATCGACTTCGACAGCAAGGGCAACCTGTACCTGTCGACCGGCGACGACAGCAACCCGTTCTCCTCCGACGGCTATGCCCCGATCGACGAGCGCCCCAACCGCAACCCGGTCTTCGACGCTCAGCGCTCCGCCGCCAACACCAACGACCTGCGTGGCAAGGTGCTGCGCATCAAGGTGAACAGCAGCGGCAAGTACACGATCCCCAAGGGCAACCTCTTCAAGCCGGGCACCGCCAAGACCCGGCCCGAGATCTACGCCATGGGCCTGCGCAACCCGTTCCGGTTCACCATCGACCCGCAGACCGATGTGGTCTACGTCGGTGACTACTCGCCGGACGCGCAGAACGCGAACCCGGCGCGCGGGCCGGGCGGTCAGGGCCGCTGGCTGGCGATCGACAAGCCCGCCAACTACGGCTGGCCCTACTGCGTCGCGCCCGACCAGCCGTACGTCGACTACGACTTCGCCACCGGCACCTCCGGCGCGCCGTTCAACTGCGCCGCCCCGGTCAACGAGTCGCCCAACAACACGGGCCTGCGCAACCTGCCGCCGGTCGAGAAGCCCGAGGTCATCTACGGGTACGGCCTCAGCGCGCAGTTCCCCGAGCTGGGCACCGGCGGCATCGGCCCGATGGGTGGGCCGGCCTACGACTACGACAAGCGCTCGCGCTCGCAGACCAAGTGGCCTGAGGCGTTCGACGGGCTGCCGCTGTTCGCCGAGTGGACCCGCGACTACATCAAGGCGTTCACGCTCGACCGCCGCAACCAGGTCACCAAGATCCAGCCGGTGGTGCCCGACATCGTCGTCGACAACCCGATGGACCTGGAGTTCGGCCCGGACGGCGCGCTCTACGTCCTCGAGTACGGCGACGGCTACTTCGCCGAGAACCCGGACGCGCAACTCTCCCGGATCGACTTCGTGCGCGGCAACCGCACCCCGATCCCGAAGGTGTCGGCCACCCCGACCTCGGGTCAGGCGCCGCTGACAGTCGCGTTCTCCAGCGCCGGCACCACCGACCCGGACGGCGACGCGATCCGCTACGCCTGGGACTTCAACGGTGACGGCCGGGTCGACTCGACCGCCCCCAACCCGAGCTACACGTTCACCACGAACGGCAACTACCGTCCGACGCTGAAGGTCACCGACAGCACCGGCCGGTCGGCCTCGGCCGAGGTCATTTTGCCCGTCGGCACGCTCGCCCCGGTGGTCGAGTTCGCGACGCCGCAGGAGGGCCAGCCGTTCGCCTTCGGTGACGTGGTCAACTTCGAGGTGACGGTCACCGACGACGCGCCGGTCGACTGCTCGCGGGTCACCGTGACCTACATCCTGGGTCACGACCAGCACGGGCACCCGCTGTCCACGGCGTCCGGCTGCACCGGCTCGATCACCACGTTCCTCGACGCGGGTCACGCCGGGGCGGACAACCTGACCGGGGTGTTCGTCGCGTCGTACACCGACACCGGGACCCCGCCCCAGACCGGGACGGCGACCGTCGTCCTGGAGCCGTCCAACTGATTCCTCACACAGAGTTTCCGGCCAGGTCTTCGGACCTGGCCGGAAGTTTAACGGGAAGTGAACAGGCGGTGATTGGCACGGTAACTGGCACGAAATATCAAGTTCACGTTAGCTGAACTCTTCTGGTCTGATCTTTTGCCAGCGACGCTGACGGAGTGACAGAAACATCGGTGGTCCTGGTTCTGGTGGTGGTCACGGCCCTCGGGTTCGACTTCACCAACGGGTTCCACGACACGGCGAACGCGATGGCCACCTCCATCGCCACCCGCGCCCTCAAGCCCAAGACGGCCGTCGCCCTCTCCGGCATCCTGAACCTGATCGGCGCGTTCCTCTCGATCGAGGTCGCCCTGACGGTCAGCAACGCGGTGGTCCGCATCCAGAACTCCGACGGCACCCCGAAGGAATCGCTCACCGCCGACGGCGGCACGGCGCTCCTGCTGATCGTGCTCGCCGGTCTGGTCGGCGGCATCGTCTGGAACCTGCTGACCTGGCTGTTCGGCCTGCCCTCGAGCTCGTCGCACGCCCTGTTCGGCGGCCTCGTCGGCGCGACCATCGCGGGTCTGGGCTGGGCCGGGGTCAACTGGAACGGCAACGGCACCAAGCTCGACGGGGTGGTCGGCAAGGTCATCCTGCCCGCGCTGATCTCGCCGGTGATCGCCGGTGTGGTGGCCGCGGCCGGCACCTGGGTGATCTACCGCATTACGGTCGGGGTGGCCCAGCGCTTCACCGACAACGGTTTCCGCTGGGGCCAGATCGGCAGCGCCTCGCTCGTCTCGCTGGCCCACGGCACGAACGACGCGCAGAAGACAATGGGCGTGATCACCCTCGCGCTGATCGCCACGGGCGACTGGACCGACACCAAGAGCATCCCGTTCTGGGTCAAGGCGTCCTGTGCGCTGGCTATCGCGCTGGGCACCTACCTGGGCGGGTGGCGGATCATCCGTACGCTCGGGAAGGGGTTGGTCGAGATCGCCCCGCCGCAGGGCATGGCGGCCGAGTCGGCGTCGGCCGCGGTCATTCTCGCCTCCAGCCATCTCGGGTTCGCGCTCTCCACCACGCACGTGGCGACCGGTTCGATCCTCGGTTCCGGCGTGGGCAAGCCTGGCGCCAAGGTGCGCTGGCGGGTGGCCGCCCGGATGGTGGCCGCGTGGATGGTCACGCTGCCCGCCGCGGCCCTGGTCGGCGCGCTGATGTGGTATCTCGGGGACTTCATCGGCGGCGTCGGGGGAGCGATCGCGATCTTCGTGCTGCTGCTGTTCCTGGCCGGGGCGATGTATCTGCGGTCGCGCCGCGAGCCGGTCGACCACACCAATGTCAACGAAGAGTGGGAGCAGCCGGCCGACACCCGTGTCCCGGCCGGAGCAGTCTCATGAGCAACCTGGGATTCGCCCTCGACGGCGCGTGGAAGGTGCTGGCGGCCGGCCTGATCCTCGGCGCCGGGCTGCCGGCCCTGTTCGCGCTCGGCATCCGCTCCCTCGCCCACGACGGTGGTGACAGCGTCCGGCCCTCACCGACCGGCAAGATCGTGGCGTACGCCCTCTTCGCCGTCGTCGTCCTCGGCGTGCTGCTCGGCCTCACGTTCATCGTGGCCAGCGGCTTCGGCAAGACCATCAGTTTCGAGCACGTTCTTCCGGTCATCGTCGACAAATGACCGGGTGTTCTGTGAAACATGCCCATGCGTGACGTTCCGGCAAACGTCCGGTGTGCTCCGTGGCAACGGGCGCGGAACTCTGAAATCGTGCTCACAGCACCCTTTCAGGTCCGGCCCCGTGGAGTGACGCTGACGAGGTGACAGAGACAACGATCATCCTGGTCCTGGTGGTGATCACGGCCCTCGGGTTCGACTTCACCAACGGGTTCCACGACACGGCGAACGCGATGGCCACCTCCATCGCCACCGGGGCGCTCCGGCCGAAGGTGGCTGTCGCCCTCTCCGGCATCCTCAACCTGATCGGCGCGTTCCTCTCCGTCGAGGTCGCCCTCACCGTCAGCAACGCGGTCGTCCGCATCCAGAACTCCGACGGCACGCCGAAAGAGTCCCTGACCTCCGACGGCGGCACCGCGCTGCTCCTCATCGTGCTGTGCGGCCTGATCGGCGGCATCGTCTGGAACCTGCTGACCTGGCTGCTCGGCCTGCCCTCGAGCTCGTCGCACGCCCTCTTCGGCGGGCTGATCGGCGCCTCCATCGCCGGCCTGGGCTGGGCCGGGGTCAACTGGAACGGCGACGGCTCCAAGCTGGACGGCGTCATCGGCAAGGTCATTCTGCCCGCGCTGATGTCCCCGGTGATCGCGGGCATCGTGGCCGCGCTGGGCACCTGGATCATCTACAAGATCACGCTGGGAGTCGCGCAGCGCTTCACCGACAACGGTTTCCGCTGGGGCCAGATCGGCAGCGCCTCGCTCGTCTCGCTGGCCCACGGCACCAACGACGCGCAGAAGACGATGGGGGTCATCACCCTCGCGCTGATCGCCACGGGCGACTGGACCGACACCAAGAGCATCCCGTTCTGGGTCAAGGCGTCCTGTGCCCTGGCTATCGCGCTGGGCACCTACCTGGGCGGGTGGCGGATCATCCGTACGCTCGGGAAGGGGTTGGTCGAGATCGCCCCGCCGCAGGGCATGGCGGCCGAGTCGGCGTCGGCCGCGGTCATCCTGGCCTCCAGTCACCTCGGGTTCGCGCTCTCCACCACGCACGTGGCGACCGGTTCGATCCTCGGTTCCGGCGTGGGCAAGCCCGGCGCCCAGGTGCGCTGGCGGGTGGCCGGCCGCATGGTCGCGGCCTGGCTGATCACCCTGCCGTCGGCCGCCGTCGTCGGCGCCATCATGTGGTACATCGGCAACATCTTCAGTGGCCTGGGCGGCGCCGTCGTCGTCTTCGTGCTGCTGCTGGGGGCGGCCGGCTACATGTACTGGCACTCGCGCAAGACGCCGGTCGACCACAACAACGTCAACGACGAGTGGGAGTCACCGGCCGACGAGCGGGTCCCCGCCGGAACCGCGAGCTGAGGGGTCTGTCATGCACAACTTGGGATTCGCCCTCGAGGGGGCCTGGAAGGTGCTGTTCGCCGGCCTCGTGCTCGGCGCCGGGCTGCCCGCGCTGTTCGCGCTCGGCATCCGCTCGCTCGCCTGGGGCGCCGGCGGCGATGCCGAGGTGCACGAGAGCGGTGTGACCGGCCCGAAGGCCAACCCGGCCGGTACGGTGCTCGGCTACACGCTCTTCGCGGTCGTCGTGATCGGCGCGCTTCTGGGCATCATCTTCATCGTGGCCAGCGGCTTCGGCAAGGCGCTCAGCTTCGAGCACATCTACCCGACGATCGTCGACAAGTGAGCGGGGGACACTGACGTGAGCGACAACCGTTCCAACTTCCTCAGCCGCACCGTCGGCTGGCTGCGGGCCGGCTACCCCACCGGCGTGCCGCGTCAGGACTACGTGGCCCTGCTCGGCCTCCTGCGGCGCAGGCTGACCGAGGAGGAGATCCGCAAGATCGCAGCCGACCTGGCCGAACAGTCGCAGCTCTCCGACGACCCGATCACCCCCCAGGACATCGAAGCCATGATCAGCGACTCGATGCTCCAGGAGGCCGGCCCCGAAGACATCGTCCGCGTCTCGGCCCACCTCGCCGCGGGCGGCTGGCCGCTGGCCGACCCACCCACCGACTGACGTACGCGTCGCTTGCCGCCGCCCGGCCCCCTCGACCGGGCGGCGGCGTTGCACAAAGTCGTTGTGGTGCCGGGGTTGTCCACAGGCCAAGGTTGTCCACCGATCGCCCCGCGGCCAGCGGCATCGACCAGCGAATTCCGTCACAATGGGCCGTGGCCGGGGGCCCCCTCGGGAGGGCGGGCTGTGCGGTGGTCGGGCTGTGCGGTGGTCGGGCTGTGCGGTGGGCCGGGCTAGGCCGTCGGCCGGGGGGAGTGGGTAGTGAACGCCGGTCAGGTCTTCGGAGATGGTCCATAGGCGGCGGGCTGTTTCGGGGTCGGTGGCGGCGGGGGCCGGCTTGATGGGGGCGGGGGCGCCGCGCATCTCGCCGAGGCCGCTCGGGCCGATGAAGTCGCCGCCGGACGCTGCGGGGCTTGTCGCGTGGTTGTAGGCGCCGGTCGCGCTGTACGAGCGTTCGGCGTCCAGGTCGTCGAAGTCGAGGCGGCCGCGGCGGTGCAGGGTTGAGCTCACGGTCACCACGCGGTCGGTGATCCGGTCGAGCAGCAGGCCGGTCAGGGCGAAGTGGGCCAGGTGGTCGACCGCGAACTGGAGCTCGTGGCCCTGCTTGCTCAGCGTGCGGGGCGGCGCCATCACGCCGGCGTTGTTGATCAGCACGTCGAACGGGTCGAGGGTGGCGGCGAAAGCTCGTACGGAGTCGAGGTCGGCCAGGTCGATCACGCGGATCTCGGTGGTGCCGGCGGTGAGGCGGGCTTGTGCCTCGCGGGCCTTGCGCTCATCCCGTACGCCCATGATCACGTGGGCGCCGCGGCTGGTGAGCGCCTGGGTGGTGGCGAAGCCGAGGCCACTGTCCGCCCCGGTGACGACTTAGGTGCGACCGTTCCCCGATCTCGCCACCCGGATGGCGGCCACGGCGTTCACCGCGGCGATGGAACGGTGGGCGCTCAGTGACGGCTCGGCCGACCCGCACGAGCTGACCGTCCGGGCGTTCGCGATGCTCGAGCCCGCCCTGAACGCGTACGACAAGCCGTGACGGGACGCGCGGAGAGAGCGCGACAAAACCTGACGGAGCACGACGAAAGCGTGACGGGGCCTGAGGGGGCACGACGAGAGCGTGACCGGGCCGGGGCTGGAAGCGGGGCGGGGCTCAGGCCGGGTGGGCGGAGAGAAACGCGGCGAGCCCGGCGGCCACCTCGTTGCGGTGGGTGAGGTCGACGACGCGTACCAGCGGATTTTCGGCGATGGCGACCAGGCGCTCGTCGCGGCAGCCGGCCGGATCGGACGCGGCGGCCGCGATGGTGTCGGCGGCGCGGCCGCTGCCCGCGAGCACGAGCACGGGACGGCCCAGCGCGAGACTGTGTTCAGCGTCGGAGAGAGCGATCTCGCCCCCGTTGATGAGGACGGTCACGCTCGGGCGGTCCCGCGCGATGGCGCCCGCCACGGCCGCCAGATAGGGGGCCTCGTCACCCCAGGTGTCGCCGGGCGTCAGCACGAAGTGTGAGTGGTGGGCCTCGAGTGGGGCCGCCCCGGGGTTGGCGCCGTGATGGCCGGGAAAGGTGACCGTGCCGCGGGTCGCGACGCCGACGAGCGGGAAACCGGAGCGGGCCCGGCCCAGCAGGCGCATCACGCCGGCATCGGTGCCGCCGTCGACGGCGACCGCGTCGTGGGCGCGCAGGGCCGGGGCCAGCAGGTCGGTGAAGACGGCGGTCAGGCGCGACCCGCCGGTCAGGTTGCCGGCCCCGCCGACCACGGCGACCACCGGGCGCGGGCCGCCCAACTCCAGCGAGCCGACCGCTGCCGGCACCTCCTCGAGGCTGTCCACGACGGCCGCCACCGCACCGGGCAGCCGCACCAGGGAGGACATGTCCACGGACCCTACTGGACATGTTCTCCCTGGCCGCGGGGGTCAGGCCGCGAGCGTGCGGGAGAGCACGCCGATGTCGGGCTGGTCGGTGAACAGGCCGTCGATGCCGGTGGCCAGGAAGGTGATCTGCTCGTCGATGGCCCGGCCGTACGCGTTCGGGTCGGTGCCCACCCGGTAGTCGGCCGGCAGGAACTGGTTCTCCGCGCGGAACGTGTACGGGATGACCTTGAGTCCGGCGTGGTGCGCGTCCCGCACCAGCGACGTGGGGGTGCCCAGGGTCGCGTCGGCGTTGCGCGGGATGATCTGGCTCTTGTCGGGGCCGATGCCGTCCACGTACGACGACAGCTCCTTGAGCCCGGCCGGCGTCAGATGCTGGGCGTACGTCTGGGGGTCGTTGAACGGGCTGCCCGCCGCGCTGGTCAGGAAGACCAGGTTGACCTGCACCCGGTACTGCTGGTGCAGCACCTTCAGGTTGGCCGCCTCGAACGACTGGATCCACACCTTGGCGCCGCGCTTGTCGAGCCGGTTCCTGCGCAGCGTCTGCACCAGCGGGGTCTCCAACTCCAGACCGAGCCGGCGGAAGTACGTGGGGTGCTTGGTCTCGGGGATGACGCCGATGTCCCGGCCGAGTTCCTTCGAGAGCCGGGCCTTGAGGGTGAGCACCTCCTGGAAGGTCGGCACCTCGAACAGGCCGTCGTAGAGCGTGTTCTCCTGGCGCACGGCGGGCAGCCGCTCGACCGCGCGCAGGGTCTTGAGCTCGGCCAGGGTGAAGTCCTCGGTGAACCAGCCGGTGACGCTGACCCCGTCGAGCAGCACCGTCTTCTTGCGGGCGGCGAACTCGGGCTTGGCCGCCACGTTCGTGGTGCCGCCGATCTCGGGCTCGTGCCGGCAGACCAGCACGTGGTCCTTGGTGGAGACCAGGTCGGGCTCCATGTAGTCGGCGCCCATCCGCGCGGCGAGCTCGTACGACGCGAGCGTGTGCTCCGGACGGTAGCCGGAAGCACCCCGGTGCCCGAACACCTCGGGCTGCCTGCGGCCGGCCCCGTGCGCGAGCGCGGGGGAGGCCACCGCCCCGGCCAGCGCGGGAGCTGCTGCGGCGACGGCGCCCATGCGCAGCACCTGACGTCGGTCGGCCACGAATCCTCCACGGGACTCGCCGCCGGCGCCTCTCGCCGGGGGTCCCGGGGCAAAGTCGATGCGACTCGATCGACCGAGAGGCGACCTTGACGTAGCGGCCGGGAGAACGACGCGAAAAGCGTCTGCGGGTTCACGCAGCGTTAACCCGGCGTCGGCCGTGCTGTCCTACAGTGACCGCGAAACCACTCTCCTGGGAGAGACACCATGCCGCCGAACGTCGTCCCGCGAAGCGACCTGACCCGGATGCTCGGGCAGAACCTGCTGGAGGGCCCGGCCCTCGCGATCAGCCGCGAGTACGGCCTGAAAGCACGACCGGGCGCGCGCTCCTACGTGTCCCTCGAGCACGGCATCGAGGTCACGGTGGACGACCAGGAGCGGGTCGCCTGGGTGATGCTGCACTTCCACGGCGACTACGGCTTCCGCCCCTACCGCGGCGCGATCCCCGGCCGGGGCGGCTCGATCGCGCGGCGCAGCAGCCTGTGGGCCGCGCTGGGCCGGCCCACCTGCAGCAACGACCCCAACCGCACCCAGCACGAGGGCGCGACGGACGAGTGGGCCTTCCCCTGGTTCGTGATGCACGCCCAGTACGGCCCCGACGGCGAGACCCTGCTGCGCCTGGTGCTCGCCCGTCAGTGACCCGCGGGCCGGTCGGGTCAGAGGCGCAGCTCCGGCCAGTCCAGCAGGCCCGCCCCGAGGTCACGCACGGTGGCCAGCAGACCGAGCCGGGCCGCGCGCACGGCCGGCTCCTCGGCCATCACGAAGACCTCGTCGAAGAACCGGGCCAGCGGCTCGACCAGCGGCTCGACGGCCGCGGTGAAGGCGACCAGGTCGGCCCCGAAGTCGGCCTTCACGCCGGACACCGCCTCGTGCAGCGCGAGCTCGGCCGGCTCGGTCAGCACCGACGCGTCGTAGCCGGCCGGGGTGTCGGCGGGCACGATCCGGCGGGCCCGCTGGATGGCCGAGGCGACCGCGACGAAGTCCGGGTTGCCGACCAGCGTGCTCAGCTGGGTCAGCAGCGTGTCCACGACCGACGGCTGCGCGAAGTGCGGCAGCGCGGCCCGCACCCGGTCGACCGGCTTGCCCTCCTCCACCAGGGCCTGCTCGAGCCGCCGGGCCAGGAAGTCGCCCGCCGCGGCGAGCACCTCGGCCGGGACCGGCACCGGCTGCTGGGCGGCGGCCGCGGCGAGCGCCGTCGTCAGCGACAGCCCGGACAGGGCCGGATGGGCCCGGTGCACCGCGAGAAGACCGAGCACGGCCCGCCGTACGGCGAAGGGGTCGCTGCTGCCCGTGGGCAGGCCGACCGTCGCCGCCAGCCCGGTCACCAGGTCGAGCCGGTCGGCCAGGGACAGCAGAGCGCCCGGCAGCGACGACGGCAGCACGTCGCCGGTGTTGCGCGGCAGCTCGGCCTCGTAGACCGCCTGCGCGACGTCCCGCGGCTCACCCGCGTGCAGCGCGTAATCCCGCGCCATCACGCCGGCCAGGCTCGTCATCTCGGTGACCAGCTGCGAGCCGAGGTCGAACTTGACCAGCCGCGAGGCCCGGCCGAGGGTGGCCGACGACAGGCCCAGCCCCTCGGCGAGCTGGGCGGCCAGCGCGGCGATCCGGCCCGCCCGGTCGGCCATCGAGCCGAGCTTGTCGGTGAAGGTGAGCCGGGTCAGCCGTTCGCGCATCTCGGCCAAGGGCATCGACCGGTCGGCCCGGTAGAAGAACGCCGCGTCCTCGTAACGGGCCCGCAGCACGGCCTCGTTGCCCGCGCGCACCAGCTCGACGTCCACCGGCCCGTTGGCGACGGTCACGAACATCGGCAGCAGCGCACCCTCGGCGTCCCGCACCGGCAGGTAGCGCTGGTGCTTGCGCATCACGGTGGTCAGCACCGCGTCGGGCAGCGTCAGGTAGCTCTCGTCGAACGTGCCCAGCAGCGGCGTCGGCGCCTCGACCAGGTAGGTGATCTGGTCGATCAGCACGGCCTCGCCGGTCACGTCGACCCGGCCCTCGGGATAGACGCTGTCCTGGGCGCCGGTCACGATCAGGTCGTGCCGGTCGTCGGGGTCGGCCACGATGCCGCCCAGGGCCAGGGTCTCCATGAAGGTCTCGGCCGACGCGATCGGCACGACCGGGTCGGCCGCCGTGCGCAGCAGCCGGGTCTGCCGGCCGGCGGCGAGGGTGCCCACCGCGACCGGCACCACGTCGTCGCCCCACAGCGCGGTCAGCCAGCGGATCGGGCGGCTGAACGAGAGCTGCGGGTCGTTCCAGCGCATGTTCTTGGCGCCGCGCAGGCCGGTCACGACCTTGGCCAGGACGGGGGCCAGCACCTCGGCCGCGGACCCGCCGACCTCGTGCTTCGAGGCGACCAGGTGCTCGACGCCGTTGTAGGCCGCCGTGGCCAGCTCGTCGACGGCGACTCCCTGCCCGCGGGCGAAACCCTCCACGGCCTTGGCGGGCGCGCCGACCCGGGGGCCCTTGACCTGGCGCACGTGGTCGGGCTCGGCTGCCGCGACCGACGTGACCAGGGCGATCAGCCGCCGGGGGGTGGCGAAGACGCGTACGTCGTCGTGCTCGAGCCGGGTGCCGGCCAGCCCCTCGGTCAGGGCGCGCTGCACGAAGTCGCGGGCGGCGCGCGCCTCGGACGGCGGCAGCTCCTCGGTGCCGACCTCGAAGATCAGCGCGCGCGGGCCGGTCTTCGCCGCGGGCGTGGCCACCGCGGTGGCGCTGGGCAGCGGCGACACCAGGCCGAGCGGGTGGCCCTGCTCGTCCCGGCGGGCGATCCACAGCTTGGCGACCTCGCCGGCCAGGCGGCGCATCCGGCCGAACTCGGCGGCCCGGTCGGCGGTCGAGACGGCGCCGCGCGAGTCGAGCACGTTGAAGGCCTGCGAGCACTTGAGCACGTACGTGTGGGCGGGGACGGGCAGGCCGGCGTCGATCAGCCGCTGTGCCTCGGCCGCGTAGATCTCCAGCAGCTGACGGTTGGCGGCCACGTCGGCGTCGTCCAGGTAGTACCGGGACATCTCGTACTCGTTCTGACCGAACACCTCGCCGTACGAGATGTCCTTGGCTGTGCCGCTACCGATGCCTGGTCCTTCGGACGGCACGGAGATCCCGGGCCCGTAGACGATGTCCTTGAAGTGGTTCTTGTCCTGCAGAGCCATGATGATGCGCTCGATACCGTAGGTGATTTCCACCGACACCGGGTCGAGGTTCTGGTTGCCGGCCTGCTGGAAGTAGGTGAACTGGGTGATCTCGAGGCCGTCGAGCCAGACCTCCCAGCCCAGGCCCCACGCGCCGAGCGCCGGCGAGGCCCAGTTGTCCTCCACGAACCGCACGTCGTGCGCGGCCACGTCGATGCCCAGCGCCTCCAGGCTGCCCAGGTAGAGCTCCTGCGGGTTGCCCGGGTCGGGCTTGAGGATCACCTGGAGCTGGGTGTGCGTCTGCAGGCGGTTCGGGTTCTCGCCGTACCGCGAGTCGTCGGGCCGCACCGAGGGCTCGACGTAGACGACGCGCCACGGCTCCGGACCCAGCACCCGCAGGAAGGTCGCCGGGTTCAGCGTGCCCGCCCCGACCTCGGTGTTCATGGGCTGGACGGTGAGACATCCCTGAGCCGTCCAGTACGCGGTCAACCGCGCGAGCGCGTCCTGCATCGTGAGCATGGGACCGAAGTCTAGGTGGGGCCTCGCGCGGGTAGGTACCGAACATGCTCGCCGGAGATCTTTACGCCTTTCAGGACCTGCTCGCCACCGATGAGGCCGCCGTGGTGCGCCGCGTCCGCGACTTCCTCGACGCCGAGGTCGTGCCCATCGCGAACGACCACTGGCAGCGGGCCGAGTTCCCGCAATTCCTGATCAAGCGGTACGCCGACCTCGAGATCGCCGGCCGCGAAGGCTCGTCGCTGCTGAACGGCTGGCTCGCCCTCGAGATGGCCCGGGCCGACGCGTCGATGGCCACCTTCTACGGCGTGCACGCCGGCCTGGCCATGGGCAGCATCCGCACCTGCGGCTCGCCGGAACAGCAGGAACGCTGGCTCCCCTCGATGGCCGCCTTCGACAAAGTCGGCGCGTTCGCGCTGACCGAGCCCACGGGCGGGTCGGACGTGGCGGCCGGTCTGCGCACGACGGCCCGCCGCGACGGCGACGACTGGGTGCTCGACGGCGAGAAGCGCTGGATCGGCAACGCGACCTTCGCCGACCTGATCGTGGTCTGGGCCCGCGACGTGGACGACGACCAGGTCAAAGGCTTCGTGGTGCGTGGTGACGCCCCCGGCTACGCGGCTACCAAGATCGAGAACAAGATCGCCCTGCGTACGGTGCAGAACGCCGACATCGTGCTGACCGGCGTCCGGGTTCCCGAGACCGACCGCCTGCAGAACGCGACCAGTTTCAAGGACACCGCGAAGGTCCTGCGCCAGACCCGCAGCGGCGTGGCCTGGGAAGCGGTCGGGGTGATGCTGGCCGCGTACGAGATCGCCCTGAACTATTCGAAGGAGCGCCACCAGTTCGGCAAGCCGATCGCCTCGTTCCAGCTCGTCCAGGACCTGCTGGTCCGCATGCTGGGCAACGTCACCGGCTCGCTCGGCATGTGCGTGCGCCTGGCCCAGCTGCAGGACGCGGGCCAGTATCGCGACGAGCACTCCGCCCTGGCCAAGGCTTATTGCACCACCCGCATGCGCGAGGTGGTCGGCTGGGCCCGTGAGCTCCTGGCCGGCAACGGCATCGTCCTCGACTACAACATCGGCCGCTTCGTAGCCGACGCCGAGGCCCTCTACTCCTATGAAGGCACCCGAGAAATCAACACCCTGATCGTAGGCCGAGCCGTAACCGGCGAAAGCGCCTTCGTCTGACCCACCCGTTCCTCGCGCCGGCTCCCTGTGGACGACGCCCGACACTCGGCTCCGCCCCTGTGGACAACCCCGCCCACCCCGCTTGACATGGGCGTATCTTCTTCCCATCTCCCCCGGGTGGGTGGGGGATAGGGATGGCGCTACAGCGGGAGAAATTCGTTTCATGTGGAGCTGGGTGAGGAAGCGGGATCCGCGGCTGGTCGTTGTTCGGCGGGCGGTTCGGATCACGCTGGTCGCCTGCCTGGGGTTCTACTTCTGCCGCTACGTGCTGGGCAGCGCGGCCATGGCGCCCTACGCGCTGTTCGGGGTCGTGGCGCTCGGTGCGCTGTCGCAGATTCCCGGCTCGCCGCGGCAGCGGGCCCGCACGCTGCTCGCCGTGCTGCCGGTCGGCTGGCTGCTGGTCACGCTCGGGACCCTGCTGTCGGTCAACGACTGGGCGGCCGCCGGCGGGATGTTCGTGTTGGGCTTCGCGGTCAGCTTTGTCGGCGTCGGCGGGCCGCGCCTGGTGGGGCTGGCCGCTGGCATGCAGCTGCTCTACATCCTGCCCTGCTTCCCGCCGTACGACCCGGGTTCGCTCCCGGCCCGGCTGGCCGGCATCACGATGGCCGTGCTGCTGCTGGCCGCGGCCGAGTTGTGGCTCTGGCCCGACCCGACCCCGCCGCCCTACCGGCACCGGCTCGCCGAAGCCGTCTCGGCCCTCGCCGCCGGCCTCGACGCCCTCGCCGACGACTGGTCCGCCGACAAGCCCGGCTGGTCCGCCGACAAGACCGATTGGTCCGTCGACGAGGCCGACGACAGGTCCGCCGGCCGCCCGGGCGACACAGCAGGCAGAGGCCGTGACTCGTCCTCCGACGACATCCCCGGCGACGCCAACGGCGATTCCAGCCACCGGAGCGGCCGCGACCGGCTCGCCGCGCTTTTGCCCGAGGCGACCGAGGCGGCCGATGCGTTGCGGCCCTCGCGGCTGCCGCCCACCGAACGGCCCGCCTCGGCCGGTCGGCGTGACCGGGCGTTGAGCGCGGCCGCCGGCACCGCGCGGCTCATCCTCGGGCGGGCTGTCGATCTCTACTTCGCTGAGGATCGGGAGGCGATCACCCGGCCCGCCGCCACCAAGCTGTTGCGTGTCACAGCCGGCTGCGTCGGCTCCACCGGGGCCTGGCTGCGGGGCGAAGGGCCGCTGCCCGACACCGCCCACGTCACGGCGGCGATCACCGACTTCCGGGCGGCCCGGATGAACACCGACCCGAACGGGTTGCCGGCCGAGCGGCTGCGGCTCGGGGCGCTGGCCCTGTCGCTGGGGGAGTGGACCAAGTCGCTGGTCTTCGCGGTCCGCATCGCCGCCGGGGAGCCGCCGGTCAAGCCCGACCCCACGCCCGAGCCGGCCCAGCCGGGGCAGTTCTGGTTCGCGTACCGGCGCACTCCGGCCCTGTGGTGGCACCGCCTGCGGGAAAATCTCACCCCGCGTTCCGTCGCCTTCCAGGGCGCGCTGCGCCTGGCCGCCGCCCTGGCGGTGGCGCGGCTGATCGCGGGCGAGCTCGACCTGTCGCACGGTTTCTGGGTGCTGCTGACGATCCTGACCGTGCTGCGGGCCTCGGCCGCCGAGACCCGTTCGACGTTGCGGCCGGCGCTGATCGGCACGGTCGCCGGTTCGGTCGTGGCCGCCCTGCTTCTGCTGCTCGGGCTCGATCCGCTCGTCTACGTAGTGGCTCTGCCGCTGGTCATGATCGCCGGGTTCGCGGCCGGGCCGCTGCTCGGGCTCGGCTGGTCGCAGGCCCTCTTCACGCTCGTCATCACGCTGGTGTTCGCCCAGGTCACGCCGGTCGACTGGCGGCTGGCCGAGGTGCGTGTGGCCGACGTCCTGGTCGGTGCGGCGATCGGTGTGCTCATCGGTCTGTTCGCCTGGCCGCGAGGCGGGGCCGGCGAGCTGCACCGGGCCACCGGCACCTTCCTGGCTTCGGCCGCCGCGGTGGTGCGCGAAACCGTCGCGGTGATGGCCAACGGCACGACTCCCGGCGACGCGCTGCCCCGGGCGCGCTTCGCAGGCCAGTTGGCCGAGGCCTCGTTCGCCCTCTATCAAAGCGAACGCCAGGCCGAACGCCAAAGCGAACGCCAGGCCCTGCGGCGGCAGACTGCCGTGCTCGACTGGCAGGCCACCCTGATCGCCGGTCACCATGCTGTGCGGGGGTCGGAGGCGCTCGTCCGTTCGTGCCCGGCCGGGGGTCTGCTGCCCTGTGTCGAGCAGTTGACCGCGCTGGCCGCGGACGTCGCCACCTGTTACGACCACTCCGCCGAGCGCCTCCTGCAGGGTGGCACGCCGGCCCGCCCGCCCGAGCGCCCGGCCCCGACGGTCTGGCCCGACGACCTGGGCCAGGATCTCTACATCGTCGCCGACCTGCGGGTCTGGCTGGACGGCCTGCGCGAGGACCTCGGCAACATCACCGGCCGTCCCGAGCCCGGCGGCGACCTGCGCGACCGGGTCGCCCGGGTGGCCGACGGCGCCACCTGATTTGCGGATACGCCGGACCGGTCGCGGCGGGATGCGCGAGGCTTTCGAAGGTGAGCCGCAGCGAGGTGACCCGGGGCGTCGAACAGCGCCTCGACACCACCCTGCATGCGTACCCCGGCCTGCGCCTCGCCCCTATCCCGGCCGCGCTGCTCAAGTCACCGCCGACCCGGACGGGTGTTCGCGTCCTGCGCGGTGGCCACCTGCCCGGCCTCGGCGAACACACCGGCGAGGTGTACGACGCCACGCGTGACCTGTGGGAGCAGGCCGGCTGCCTGATCGACGACACCACCGGCCCGGACGGACGCATCCTGGTCGTGCACGATCCGACCGGCTACGTGATCACCCTGTCCCACCATCCCGGCGACGACCTGATGCTCACCGTGGCCTCGCCGCCGCTGCCGGCCCGTCTGATCGACCCGCCTTTGCTGGCGGGCATGCTCGGCGGTCTGGCGCTGGGCTGCATCGGCCCGTGCTCGGCGGTCGGCCCGATGACGCTCTTCCCGGCACTGTCCGGCCTGGCCGCGCCGTTCTGGGGCTGGATCCCGCTCTACCTGCTGCTCGGGGTCGGCTCGATCTGGCGCCCGGAGACCCGCCGCTTCGGCGCCGGCCTGCTGGCGAGTGGCGCGCTGGTCGGCGTGACGGTGGCGTGGATCTTCAGCTGAGGGCGACGGTCCGGCGGTAACCGCCGCCGCTGTCCTTGGTCTCGCGCTTGGCCTCGTACATGGCCGTGTCCGCGCCCTTCATCAGCTCCTCGTAGCCGCCGGCGTCGTCGGGGTAGAGCGCGAAGCCCACGCTGCCCCCGATCGAGACCTCGCGGCCGTCGATCGTGAACGGCTGCCGCATCCGGTCGCAGATCCGTTCGGCCACCGCCGCGGCCACCGTCTCGTCGGGGTCGCGGGTGACCAGGATGGCGAACTCGTCGCCGCCGAGCCGGGACACCACGTCGTTGTCGCGCACCGCGCCGAGCAGCCGCTTGGCCACCTGCTGCAGCAGCACGTCGCCGGCCTGGTGCCCGGCGGTGTCGTTGACCTGCTTGAAGCCGTTGAGGTCGAGCAGCATCAGGGCCACCCGGCTGTGCGTGACCGCGGCGTCCTGCACGGCCCGCTCGGCCCGGTCGATCAGGTGCGAGCGGTTCGGCAGTCCGGTCAGCGAGTCGTGGAACGCCTGGTGGCTGAGCTGGGCGACGTGCGCCTGGGCGTCCTGCCGCATGCCGGCGCTGTCGACGATCAGGGCGCCTTCGACCGAGAGCTGCTCGGCCATGATGCGGTCGCGGCTCGTCCACTCGCGGGTCGCGGTCGAGTCGCCACACATGATCATGCCGACCGGGCCCTGGGCCGACATCAGCGGCATGGCGACGAACGACTGGAGCTTCATCAGCCGGGCGAGGTCGCACGGGCGTACGGCGGAAGTGGTGGTGTCGGCGACGAGCGCGGCCCGGCCGTCGCTGATCGCCTGCCAGACGGGCGAGTCGGCCGCGGCGTTGCCGACCAGGTCGGCCAGGGTGGCGTCGCCGTCGGGCAGGCCGACACTGTGCACGTAGCGGACCGCGCCGCCGCCGTCGATCAGGAAGACCGCGGCGTGCTCGGTGCGGAAGCCCTCGGCGGCCGACTGGGCCAGCACCTGGCCCGCGGCCTCGACGCTGGTGGCGCCCATGCCCTGCTCGAAGAGCCGGCGGATGGTGCCGGAGGCGTGCGAGAGAAACTGGCGCTGCTTCTCGGCCGCGAGCCCCTGCAGGGTGGCCGCGAAGTGCAGGGCGAGCGGGGAGAGTGTCTCGGTGCGCAGGGTGTCGAGGGCGCCGCCGGTGAACAGCAGCACGCCGACGGTCTGCCCGCCGATGCGCAGCCGGACGGCCATCTGCTCGCCGCTGACCAGGGGCTTGGCGCCGGCCGCCATCCGGAAGACCTTGCCCGCGGTGAGCAGGTCGCGGTTGCCGGGCGAGCCGACCCGGGCGGTCGGGTTGAGCAGACCGGTCTCGGAGTCGAGCTCGAAGACGGTCGCCGCGGTCAGACCGGCCGCTTCGCGCAGGTAGGGGACGCAGAGGTCGAGGACGTGCTGGACCGAGGGGGTGTCCTTGGTCATGAACGCCACGAGATCGGCGAGCAGCGCGTCCTGCGGGTCGTCGAGGGCCTTGGCGCCCACCGTCTCTCCGAGGACGGCCCCCACCGGCCGCACTCCGCTGCTCACGCTCATGCCCCACAAGGTCGGCACCGGGCCGCCGTGGTTGACGGGCGGACGGTCGCAGTTCGGGTGCAGAGCGGCTCGGGCTACTCGGTGGCGGGCTGCATGGGCTGGGCGGCGGCGGTCTGACGACGGGCCTCGGCGACGTCGGCCATCAGGTCGTCCCAGGCCGGGTCGGAGCGCAGCGGCGCCACGCCGACCGGGCCGCCGACGCGGGCGTTCGCGTACTCCCACCAGGCCGCGACGCGTACCGGCCAGAGACCGGCCCGCATCGCCCCGGCGAGGAAGCAGCGGTGCGCGAGCAGCGTCGCCGCGAGGGTCTCGGGGTCGAGGTCGAGCTTCGCGTCGTCGATCGATGTGCCGAGCGCTCGCACGTCCCGGTGCATCTCGGCGTACGAGATCAGGTTGGGCAGGGCCGGCAGCCGCCGGTGGGCGCCCTTGACGACCAGGTCGTCGGCGTAGGACGGGGTGAAGACCAGGTCGTCCACGGTCACGATCAGCGGCAGCACCTCATGGCCGCGCCGCAGGTCGAGCTGCACGGCCGGCGCCCGGGTCGGCACGAAGACCGATTCCGCGGCCATCACCTCGTCCGGTTCCAGCCGGGCGGTGTCGCCGATCGCGGGGACGTGCACCGTGAGGAGCCCCCGCCGGATCTTGACCTCGACACCCGGAACCTCGGCCAGCGCCTCGGTGACCTCGTAAACGTGCATGCGCCCGTTATACGCCATGCGCCCCACCCCTCGTCCCGCAAGATCTGTTGTCCGGTGGGCCGGTGTTAACGCATCATTTCGGAACCGTGGCTTGATGATTGCGGTGGGAGCGCTCCCATGTCATGCTGTCGTCACGGCCGGGGAGCGATGCCCCTCGATGTTTCTCCGGCCTATCCCCCCGGCGCCAGGGGCGCCGCCGCATGTCTCGAGGAGCCACCACATGAGACCTGTCCTCATCCGCGGTCTGACCGCGGCCGCCGCCGTCACGCTCGTGTCCGGTCTCGGCATTTTTGCCGCGACCAGCGCGAGCGCGGCGGCCGGCTGCCGGGTCGACTATTCCGCCAACAGCTGGAGCACCGGCTTCACCGGCACGGTGAACGTCACCAACCTCGGCGACCCGATCTCGGGCGGCTGGCGCCTGACCTGGGCCTTCGCGGGCAACCAGCAGATCACCCAGGGCTGGAGCGCGACGATCACCCAGTCGGGCGCGAACGTCACGGCGACCAACCCCACCTGGTCGGCGTCGCTGCCCACGAACGGCAGCGCGAACTTCGGCTTCAACGCCAACTACTCCGGCACGAACGCGGCGCCCACCTCGTTCTCGCTGAACGGCACGGCCTGCACCGGGGCCACCACGCCCACGACCGGCCCGACGAGCACTCCGCCGACCAGCACCCCGCCGACGAGCACGCCGCCCACGAGCACTCCGCCGACCAGCAACCCGCCCACGGGCAGCAAGGTCGACAACCCGTACGCGGGGGCCAAGGGCTACGTCAACCCGGAGTGGAAGGCCAAGGCCGACGCCGAGCCCGGCGGCAGCCGCGTCTCGAGCAACCCGACCGCCGTCTGGCTCGACCGGATCGCCGCGATCGAGGGCACGACGGACAGCAGCTCGAACGGCTCGATGGGCGTCCGCGACCACCTGGACGCGGCCCTCGCGCAGAACGCCGGCTACATCCAGTTCGTGATCTACAACCTGCCCGGCCGCGACTGTGCCGCGCTGGCCAGCAACGGTGAGCTCGGCCCGAACGACCTGCCGCGCTACAAGGCCGAGTACATCGACCCGATCGCCGCGATCCAGGCCGACCCGAAGTACGCGGCCCTGCGCATCATCAACATCGTCGAGATCGACTCGCTGCCGAACCTCGTCACCAACACCTCCGGCCAGGCCGGCGGCACGGCGACCTGCGACACGATGAAGGCCAACGGCGGGTATGTCAACGGCATCGGGTACGCCCTGCAGAAGCTCGGCGCGCTCGGCAACACCTACAACTACGTCGACGCCGCGCACCACGGCTGGATCGGCTGGGACTCGAACTTCGGCCCCACCGCCGACATCATGCTCCAGGCCGCGCAGGCCTCGGGCAGCGTCAACAACGTGGCCGGCTTCATCACCAACACGGCCAACTACTCGGCCCTGCGCGAGCCCTTCGTGCAGCCGACCACCACGGTGGGTGGCCAGAGCGTCCGGCAGTCGAAGTGGGTGGACTGGAACCAGTACACCGACGAGCTGACCTTCGCCCAGGCATTCCGTACGAAGCTGGTCTCGATCGGCTTCAACGCCAACATCGGCATGCTGATCGACACCAGCCGCAACGGCTGGGGTGGCTCGGCCCGCCCGACCGCGGCCAGCTCCTCCACGGTCATCGACACCTTCGTCAACGAGTCCCGCATCGACCGCCGGATCCACGCCGGCAACTGGTGCAACCAGTCCGGCGCCGGCCTCGGCGAGCGCCCGACCGCCGCTCCCGCGAGTGGCATCGACGCCTACGTCTGGGTCAAGCCCCCGGGCGAGTCGGACGGCTCGAGCTCGCTGATCCCGAACGACGAGGGCAAGGGCTTCGACCGGATGTGCGACCCGACCTACACCGGTAACGCCCGCAACGGCAACAGCCTGACCGGTGCCCTGCCCAACGCACCGATCTCCGGTGCCTGGTTCTCGGCTCAGTTCCGCCAGCTGATGGCCAACGCTTACCCGGCGCTTTCCTGACGGGTGCATAGGACCGCCGGCCCCCGCTCCAACCCACGAGGAGCGGGGGCCGGTGTATGACTATTGGGTGGAAATCAGCAAGGTCGCCTGGAACGCTGCCGGCCGTCGCCTCACCGCGGCGGCCGGCAGCGTCGTCGGGGAGCGTTACCAGGAGAACTACGACGTGCTGCACCTCGACCCCGGGCGTCCGCTGGCCGTGGTGGCCGACGGCATGGGTGACGGGCCCGGCAGCACGGTCGCCGGCAGCACCGCCGTCGAGGTCTTCCTGCGGGAGGCCGGGGCGGGTGACGCGCCGGCTGCCCTGCGGGCCGCGGTCGCCCAGGCCCAGGACGCCGTACGCCAGGCCGGCCGCAACCTGGACGAGCTGACCGGCGCGACCCTGACCGCCTTCGCCGCCGCGGCCGACGAGAAGGACGCCTCGGCCTGGATCGTCCAGCTCGGCGACTCCCGGGTCTACCGGCTGCGCGACGGCCTGCTCGACCTGCTGACCGTCGACCACACCATCGCCTGGGTGGGCCTGCTGCACGGCTGGTTCGCCGCCGACTCGGCCGAGGCGCACGCCGCCCGCTACCGGCTGACCCGGTACGCCGGCCACCCCGACGCCCCCGAGCCCGACCTGCTGAACGTCACGCTGCGGCCCGGCGACGTCTATCTGCTCTGCACCGACGGCGTCTCCGACCAGCTCAGTTACGAGCGGCTGACCCGCGTCCTGGCCACCGATGACCCGGCCGCGGCCGCGCACACCCTGCTCGACGACACCCTGACCGCCGGCGGCCGGGACAACGCCACCGCCGTGGTCATCCGGGTCGAGCGGACGATCTAGCCGGCGTACGCCTCGAGTTCCCGGATCTGGCCGGCCCGCGACTCGATGAGCTGCCTGGCGAACGCGAGGGCCTGCCGGTTCTCGCCGTTGGCCTGCTCCTGCTGGGCGAGCTCGATGGCTTCCTGCTGGTGGTCGAGCAGCGCCCGCAGCAGATCGCCGCCCTTGGCCGCGGCCCGAGGAGTGGCGGACGGCGGCAGGCCCGCGCCCCACGCGCGGAGCCAGCCGCTCATCCGGACCACTTCGTCCTGCTGCGTCACGATGATCGCCGAGGCGAGTGTGCCGGCCTTCGGGTTCGCGTCGGCCAGGGCGGACGCGAGCGCGATCCCGGCCTGGTGGTGCGGGATCAGAGCCTGCACGAACTCGACGTCCGCCGCGGCGTGCCGGGCGGAGACAGTGGTCGCCGATGCGGCCGGCGCCGGGGTGCCCACCCCGGCCGGCTCGGTCGGCCCGGACTCACAGCCGCTCAGGAGCACGAGCGAAGCGGTGAGCCACGTCAAGGTACGGCGCATGGGCCGAGGGTTGCCTGCGAGCACGGTCCTCCACATCGGTCGGATTCGATCTCGTGACCGACCGTAGCGGTTACTCGCCAGTTGAGCCTTAAAGAAACCTCAAACCTGCCCGGAGTCTTCTACCGGCGGCGACGGTCGGGCAGGTTGTAGAAGCCGGTGGGCAGCGACTGGGTCTCGGTCTGCCAAGCTGGGCCGCCGCGCCGGTTGCGCAGCCGCAGGCGCAGCAGCATGCCGATGCCGAGGAAGACCATCAGAGCCCCGACGATCAGGCCGATGCCCAGCACGTTCGAGCTGCTCGAGACGGGGTTGATCGGGGCCGCGGCGGCCGAGGTGGGCTCGTCCTGCGGCGTGTCGTCGACGGCGGCCGCTTCCTCCTCCGGGGTCTTGGACGGGCTGGGGGAGGGCGAGGGGGACGCGCTCTTGCTGGGCGTCGCGGCCACCGGAGTGACCACCTGGGCCTGGGCGCCGGTCGAGCTGAGCAGCCGGTTGGTGCCGTCGAAGGCCTGCGCCTGGAAGCTGACCTCGCCGTTGTCGGGGCCGATGAAGGCGACCTGCCACTCGCCGGTCACCGTGCGGTCGCGGCACAGCTGGCCGGGGTCGAGCCGCTCGTCGATGACCGTCGCCGCCTCGCCCTGCACGGCGGTGCGGACGGCGAAGGACTGGCCGTTCTCGACCCGGGTGACCCGGATCTGGTCGAGGCTGACGCCCTTGGTCTCGATGGTCAGGGCCCAGCGCACCTTGAGGCAGCGCCGGCCGCGATCGGTCGAGGCGACCGCGGTGAGGGTCTTGGCGTTCTTGCCGATCGTGAACGTCGCGGGGGCCTGGCCCATCTTGACCTCGAACCCGGGCACGTCGGCCTTCGCGGCCGAGCCCGAGCCCAGCACCGCCACCGCCACTAGTGCCGCTACCGATGCCTGGACCTTCGGTCGGCGCGGAGAACCCGGGCTGCCGAGGGTGAGGTGTCGCATCCCGATCATCTCCTTCTCGCGTGGCCGTCGATCCGCCTGCACACGAGATGGTTCGGGCGCGAGGGCCGAAAGGTTCACCCGGTGCGATGAGTCACTGGTCCGTGACGCCTTATTTTTCACTTGGCCAACTGTTTCGCTGTCGTATCTGCCCAGCTCAGCGCCCTTCTGAGGGGGTCGGCTGGAAACTTGCCGACAAAAGAAGCCCCGGGCGTTCATCCGAACCCGCGTGCGGCACGTAGTTGGGGGATGGGCAGGGACCGGCCGTACGCCGATCGCTGCCCGGCAGAACGTGAAGCAGGGGGCATTCCCCACGGATGCCTGCGTCCCACCGCCCACGGGACGTGACCACTGCGGAGAACGAGGAGTCAATGGCCCGGACGAAGAACACCGAGCGACCCGCCAATCGTGTCGCCGTCGATGTCGGAGCTACCGGAACACGGCCGCCCTCCCGGGGCTCGGTCGCAGTACTTGCTTTGAGCGTGGTCGCCGCCATCTGGGCGGTCGCGATGATGACCATCCCTGGTCGCGTCGGCTACATGTACTTCTTCCTGTACGCCGAGTGGTACATGGGTGTGATCACCCTGGTGTCGCTGTCGATCACCATCATGATCGGCCTGGTCGCCACCGACCGGCTGGTCCTGTCGATCCGGCAGCGGGTGCTGCTGCAGTCCGCGCACCGCACCACCGGCGTGATCGCGGTCGCCGCCCTTTTCCTCCATGTCTGGACCAAGGTCGTCGAGAAGCACGTCTCGCTGGTCGACGCCTTCATCCCGTTCCTCTACCCCGGCAACAACAAGATCTGGGTGGGCTTCGGGACGCTGTCCGGCCTGACGATGATCCTGGTCATGTGGTCGGGCATCGCCCGCTCCCGCTTCATCGGCCGGGGCAAGCCCTGGATGTGGCGCAGCATCCACGCCGTGGCCTACCTGATCTGGCCGCTGGCCCTGCTGCACGGGCTCAGCGCCGGTCGTCCCGCCGCCACCTGGGTCACCGTGAGCTACGTGATCTGCGTGCTGGGCGTGCTGGTCGGGCTGGCCGTGCGTCTCTCGGTGTCGCTCAACCGCCGCAAGGACTTCGCCTCGACCGCCGCGTCGGGGGTCAAGCCGGTCGGCTCGTTGGTCCCGACGACGTCGCCGATGCTCAAGCGTCCCGGCCGCCGCGACCGTGACAAGCCGGCCCGCGTCGAGCCCGAGACGCTCGGCCCGGTCGCCGCGCTCGACAGCTTCCGCCCGGCCACCAACCCGGTCACCGCCCCGCCGGTCGACCCGCAGTTCGCCGACGACCTGGTCATGCCGGCCGCGCCGCGCCAGCGCCGGGCCCGCGCCGAGGAGATGTTCGACGAGCCGACCGGTCTGATGCCGCGCTACGACGAGGACGAGCGTCCGCGCCGGGGCCGCCGCGACGAGGACGAGATCGAGTACGACGAGCCGCGCGGCCGCCGCTACCCGGGCGAGGACACCAGCACCCGGATGCGCCGCCCCGAGCTCGAGGACACGAGCACCCGCATGCGCCGCGTCGAGATGGACGACACCGGCACCCGGATGCGCCGCCCGGAGCTCGAGGACACGAGCACCCGCATGCGGCGGGTCGAGATGGACGACACCGGCACGCGGATGCGGCGGGTCGAGATGGACGATCCCCGTTACGCCGAGGACCCGCCGCCCCGCCGGGGCGGGCGCTATGCCGACGACGAGCCCGCGCCGCGCTCGCGCCGGGGCGGCGACATGCCGTTCTACGACGAGCCGCCGCGCTCCAGCCGGCACTCCGACCGCGGCGACTTCGACGAGACGCCCCGCCAGCGCGGCGGGCGGTACGCCGACGACGACCCGCCGCCGCGACGCTCGCGCTCGGAATCCCGTTACGACCGGGAGACCGAGGATGCGCCCCGGGGCCGGCGCGACCGGGGCGCTGACATCGACGGCGCCGACTCGGGAAGGCACAGCCGCAGTGGGTTCGTCGACCTCGACAGCCCGGGCTACATCGAGGCGGACGAGACGCCGACGCTGGTCGACATGGCGTCGCGCCGCGCCCGTCGGGAGCAGGATCCCGCACGCGTCCAGGCCGGGCGGGGAGCCCGCCGAGGTGGTGGCCCGCGGGCGAACGACGAGGCAGCTGACGACACGTACTGGTCGCAGCTGCGAGGGGAAGCGAATTGAGCGCGTCGCAGGTTCCGCCGGTCACCTCGATCGGCACGCCGCGGATCACCGCGGGCTTCGACGAGTACGGCCGTCTCGACCTGGTCGCGCACCAGGAGGTGCACGGCGGGTTCGCGGCGCTGTCCTCGGGCGAGCTGATCGGCCTGGCCGACCGCATCGAGCTGCGCGGCCGTGGCGGCGCGGGCTTCCCGTTCGCCCGCAAGGTCCGGGCCGTCCTCGACTCCTGCCGCCGGCAGGAGCTCCCGCCGGTGATCGTGGTCAACGCCACCGAGGGTGAGCCGCCGTCCTGGAAGGACAAGGCGGTCCTGACCCGGGCCCCGCACCTGATCCTGGACGGCGCCGCCCTGGCCGCCGCCGCGCTGGACGCCGAGGAGATCGTGATCGGCATCGCCGACGACGGCATCGGCCAGAGCTCGATCACCGCGGCCCTGGCCGAGCGCCGGATGCCCTGCCCGACCCGGATCGTCACCGTGCCGCACCGTTTCATCTCAGGCGAGGGTGGCGCGCTGGTCCGCGGCATCAACGGCGAGGCGCACATCCCGCCCGGCCGCAAGGTGCGTTCCAGCGACAACGGCGTGATGGGCCTGCCCACCCTGCTGTCCAACGCCGAGACGTTCTCGCAGCTCGCGATCGCCGCCCGGCTCGGCCCGTGGGAGTACAACGCGGTCGGCATCCCCGAGGAGCCGGGCACCGTCATGCTCACCGTCGGCGGCTCGGCCAGCAGCCCGGCCGTGGTCGAGGCGCCCACCGGCACCCCGCTGATGGACGTGCTGAACATGTGCGGCGCCGACATCGGCCCGGGCCTCCTGGTCGGCGGCTACCACGGCAAGTGGATCACCGCCGAGGCCGCGCAGACCGTGACGATCTCGCGCAAGGGCTTCGCGGGCGTGGGCGGCACGCTCGGCGCGGGCATGCTCATCCCGATCGGCTCCAAGACCTGCCCGCTGGGTGAGGTCTCCCAGGTCGTGCAATACCTGGCCGGCGAGTCGGCCGGGCAGTGCGGCCCGTGCCGGCTCGGCCTGCCCGACCTGGCCCGCGCGGTCACCCTGGTCTCACTCGGTGGCAATGCGGTCGAGAACGTGCGGCAGGCGGCCGGCGTGGTCAAGGGCCGCGGCGCCTGCAGCCACCCGGACGGTACGGCCCGGTTCGCGCTCTCGGCGCTCGAGGTGTTCGCCCGGGACGTCGAGGCGCACACCAACGGCGAGGGCTGCGGCAAGCAGACCCGGGGCATCCTCCCGCTGCCCTACACGGCGGAGCAGGGCGCCCGGCGGCTCGCGGTGGACTGGTCGCGCTGCGACGGGCACGGCCTGTGCTCGGCCGTCGCCCCCGAGATCATCCGGCTCGACGCGAACGGCTTCCCGGCGTTCCCGCAGACGCCGCTGCCGCCGTGGCTCGAGAACGGCGCCCGCAAGGCCGTCAACGTCTGCCCGGCGCTCGCGCTGCGGCTGACCGAAGAGACGATCAAGTGAGGCGGCGCGCCCTGCTGTTTTCCGCGGCCGGGGTGCTGCTGGCCGCGGGATGCGGCAGCGAACCGGCGGCGCCAGCGGCCTGGACGGAAGGGTCGGCCGGGCCGGCCCCGACGACCGCGGCTTCGGGTGCGGCTTCGGCTTCGGGTGCGGCGGAGACCGTGCCGGTCACGGTTCCGGCGACGCTGAAGTTCAGCGGGAAGACCCTGGACGGCGAGGCGTTCGACGCCAGCACGCTGGCCGGCAAGCCCGCGATCCTCTGGTTCTGGGCGCCCTGGTGCGCGACCTGCGCGAGCGAGGCGCAGAGCATCAGCTCGCTCGAGGAGGAGTTCCGCGGCCGGCTGACGTTCCTGGGCATCGCCGGGATGGGCGGCAACAAGGAGATGCACCAGTTCGTGGCCGACCTCGACGTCGGGAAGGTCACCCACCTCGACGACCAGGCCGGCCGGATCTGGAAGAAATTCAAGATCACCGAGCAGAGCCTGTACGTCGTCCTCGACCGGGCCGGGAGGATCGTCCAGAACCGCTATCTCGACGATCTGCAGCTGACCGAACAGGTGAAATCGCTGGTGGCCTGAGATGGGCGCGGAGCTGCTGCTCGCCCTGACCGCCGGGATGCTCGGCGCGGTCAACCCCTGCGGGTTCGCGCTGCTGCCGGCCTACCTGTCGGTCCTCGTCGCGGCCGACCCCGACCGTCCGGGCCGAGCCATCGGGCGGGCGCTCAAGGCCGGCGCCGCGCTCGCCCTGGGGTACGCGGTGGTGTTCGGCGCCTTCGGGCTGGTGCTCACCCCGATCGCCGGGATCCTCCAGCCCCGCCTGCCCTGGCTGACCGTGGTGCTCGGGCTGGGCCTGGCCGCGCTCGGCGTCTGGTTGCTGGCCGGCCGGTCGCTGCCGTCGCCCACGGTCCGGGCGCCCGCGCTGACCGGCTCGACCGGGTCCACGGTGCTGTTCGGGATGGCGTACGCGGTGGCTTCGCTGGGCTGCGCGGTCGGCCCGTTCCTCGCGCTCGTCGTCTCGAGCCTGCGCGCGGGTTCGATCGGCTCGGGCGTGCTGCTCTTCCTCGCGTACGCGGGGGGAATGGCTCTGGTCGTGAGCGCGACCGCGGTGGCCGTCGCCCTGGTGCGGGTGTCCCTGATCGCCCGGATGCGCAGCCTGCTCGGCCTTGTCCCGCGGCTCGGCGGGGCGATGCTCGTGGTGTGCGGCCTCTACGTCGCCTACTACGGCTGGTACGAACTCCGCCTGGCCGGCAACCTGCGTCTGGCCGGCGCCGACCCCGTGATCAACGCCGCCGCCGAGCTGCAACGCCGGCTCAGCGACGCCGTCAGCAGCGCCGGCGCGATCCCGTTCGTCCTGGTCGTGGTCCTTGCCGTGGTTCTGGTGCTGTTCCTGAGGAGGCGGCCCGCGGTGGCCCGGCCGGCGAATCCCGCAGCGGCCGGCGCCGCGGCGACGCCGGCTGAGGCCGGGCCGGTGGTGAGGCTTGCCGCGGCTGAGCGGCCCGCAGCTTCCGGGCTGGTTGACCTGCCGTCGCCGCCCAGCTCGTGACGCAGTGCCGGCGCTGTCGCGATTTTGCAGAGAAGAAGCGGCCGGTCGGTGACCGGCCGCTTCTTCAGCGAAAGGGTAAAGCGAGGGGTCAGGCGGCCGGCGGGTACGCGTTCGTGTAGGCGTGCTTCTCCGACGGCATCAGGATCCAGAGGATCGGGTAGACCAGGATCTGGCTGCCCGGGATGGCCAGCAGGATCACGACGAAGAGCAGGCGGGCCAGCCACGGGTCGATCCCGAAGCGGCGGGCCAGCCCCGCACAGACACCGGCGATGAGCCGGCCCTCGCGCGGCCGGGTGAGGCCCTGGCGGGACATGCTGTCGTGCACGGCGTTCATGTCGTCTCTCATTCCTTCTGCTCCGGTGCTGCGCTGATACATCAATGGTGGGCCGCGCCGCCGTCGCGCAACATCCGGATCTGCCCTGGCTCGACCCTGAGCCGCCGACCCTGAGGCCGCCGCCCGCAGCAGCTCGTGGTCGGCGGCTCGTGCCGCCGTGCCCGCCCGCCGCCGCATCGCGTGGCTCGCGACCAGCAACTCCCTGCCGGCCCACCCGCCCGGGGGTGTGGGGAGACGTTACGTGGTGTCAAGCCGTGGACCTGAGTTATCCACAGGGGTTGCTAGAGAAGTCTTTCTAAAGCATTCTCTAGGGTATGAGCGAACAGAAGAAGCTCAGCGACCCCCGCAGTCTCCGGGCCTACGCCCATCCACTGCGTATAAGGCTGATCGGCCTGCTGCGGTCCGAGGGCGCGATGACCGCGACCCAGGCCGCCGCGGCGCTCGACGACAATGTGCCGAATTGCTCGTTCCACCTGCGCCAGCTGGCCAAGTACGGGCTGGCCGAGCGGGTGCCCGGCGCCGACGGGCGGGAGCGGCCCTGGCAGGCCACCGCGCGCAGCACGGCCTGGGACGACGACTCCGACGACCCGGCCATGCGGTCGGCCACCGATCAGCTCAACAGCGTGCTGCTCGGCGTCTTCATGGAGCGCGCCCAGGCTTACCTGGCCGTCCGCGGCGACGAGTCCACCGAGTGGCGGGTGGCGGCCGGCTTCGGCGACGCCCTGGTGCACGTCACCGCGGCCGAGCTGAGTGAGCTCACCGAGCAGTTCGACGAGCTGCTGGCGCCCTACGCGGATCGGGTCGACCCCGCCGCCCGCCCACCCGGCGCGCGGGCGGTCCAGCTGATCCAGCTCGCCCTGCCCCGCGACCCGGTCCCCGAGCCATGACCGCCACCGACCCCACCGCCCGCACCTCTGGCGCGGATCCCGCGCGAAAGCGCGAGCCGGGGCCAGATCACGCCCGGGAGCAGGAGCCGGCGCCCGATCACGCGTGGCAGTCGTTCGAGGCCGGTGGCGGGGCGGGGCGGCTGCTGCGGGAGGCGGCGTTCCGGCGTTACTGGTCGGCGCAGACGGTGTCGCTGGTCGGTGATCAGATCACGGTCATCGCCGTGCCGTTTCTGGCGGTGCTGGCGGTCGGGGCCGGGCCGGCCCAGATGGGCTATCTGACCGCGGCCGCGCTGGTGCCCAACCTGTTCCTGTCGTTGCCGGCCGGCGCCTGGGTCGATCGCCGCCCCGGCAAGCGCCAGATCATGATCGTCGCGGATCTGAGCCGGGCGGTGCTGCTGCTCGCCGTGCCGGCGCTGTGGTGGGCCGGCGCCCTGACCCTGCCGCTGCTGGCCGGGGTGGCGTTCCTGGTGGGCACGTTCTCCCTGCTCTTCGAGGTGGCGCACGCCAGCCTGTTCGCCGCGCTGGTGCGGCGGCCGGACTACGTGGACGCCAACTCTCTGCTCAACGGCAGCCGGGCCGCCTCCTTCGTGGCCGGTCCGAGCCTGGGCGGCCTGCTCGTGCAGTGGCTCTCGGCGCCGGTCGCGCTGATCGCCGACGTGCTGACCTACCTGGGGTCGGCCGCCTTCCTGGCCCGGGTGCGGGTCGACGAGACGCCGGTCGGCGACGACAGCAACGCCGTCCGGGGCATGACCGCCGGCGTACGCTTCGTGGCCCGCAACGCCGTGCTGCGCGCGGTGCTGCTCGGGGCGGCCACGCTCAACCTGTTCAACTACATCTTCGCCGCGCTGTTCGTGCTCTACGTGACGACCTCGCTGCACGTCTCGCCGGGCACACTCGGCGTGATCATCGGGCTCGGCGCCGCGGGCGGGCTGCTGGGCGCGGTGCTGACCGGCCGGGTCAGCCGCCGCATCGGCATCGGCCCGGCCGCGATCCTCGGTTTCGTGCTCTTCCCGGCCCCGCTGATCCTCATCCCATGGGTCGAGGGCCCGCAGCCGCTGATCCTGGCCGCGCTCTTCGCCGCCGAGTTTTTCAGCGCTCTCGGCGTGATGCTTCTCGACATCACGGTCGGTTCGGTGCAGACGGCGGCCACCCCGCCGTCGATGCTGGCCGTGGTGTCCGGCTTCACCCGCACCGTCAACTACGGCATCCGGCCCATCGGCGCCCTGCTGGGCGGAACGCTGGGCGCCACTCTCGGCGTGCGGCCGGCGCTCTGGATCGCGACCCTGGGCGCCCTGCTCGGGGTGCTCTGGGCGTGGTTCTCCCCGCTCCGGACGATGAGAGAGATCTAGCCCTCGGTGATGTCGGCGACGATCACGGTCACGTTGTCGGGGGCGCCGTTGTCGAGGGTGCGGTGGACGAGCTCGGCGGCGGCCGTCTTGCGGTCGGCGTTGGCCAGCAGCGTCTCGGCGATCACGCTGTCTTCCACGTAGTCGGAGAGGCCGTCGCTGCACAGCAGGAAACGGTCACCGACCCGGACCGGGATCATCCGCCCGGCCGGGCGGAACGGGCCGCCCTGCACCGCCTGGGTCACCAGCGCCCGCTGCGGGTGCCGGCGGGCGTCGGCCGCGCTGAGCACGCCCTGGTCGACCAGCGCCTGCACGTAGGTGTCGTCGCGGGTCAGCTGGGTCAGCTCGCCGTCCCGGACCAGATAGCACCGCGAGTCGCCCACGTTGAGCGCGGCCACCCGGTCGCCCGCGAGCAGGATCGCGGTGACCGTGGTGCCCATGCCGTCGCGGGCGTCGTCGTCGGCCACCGCGGCCTCGATCTGGCCGTTGGCCGTCTCGAGCGCGGCGATCAGATCCTGGAGCGGCTCGCCGGTGTCGGGCAGCGCGTCGACCACGCCGAGCGCCTGGACCAGGATGTCGCTGGCCAGTTCACCGGCCGGCAGGCCGCCCATGCCGTCCGCCACCACGAGGAGTCGGTTCCCGACGAAGACCGCGTCCTCGTTGTTGGACCGGACGAGGCCCTGATCGGTGGCGGCTACCGCCCGGACAACAAGCGTCATGTGACAAGACTGCCAAAGGGCTGAGGAGATGTCTCTAGTACCTCCTACGTAGTCTCTATCGGTGATGGCGATTCCGATGGTGGGTCGGGCGCCCGCGCTGGACGATCTGTGCCGCGCGTGGCAGCTCGTGGGCGATCGTGGCCAGTCGATCACCGCGGTGCTCACCGGTGCGTCCGGAACTGGGAAAAGTACCCTCGCGACGGCCCTGCTCCAGGCCGCCGGGCCGGTTCCGGTGCTGGCCGGGGCGGCCCGCGTGCATTCACCGGCACCGTACGACTGGCTCGCCGCCGTGCTGGCCGGGCGCGACACGACCGGACTGGACGTGCCCGCCGACGCGCTGGCCTGGCTCAAACAGGACCCCGATGTCCCCCGGGAGCGGTACACCCCGGACGCCCTGCTGCGGATCGGCGTGACAGCGGTCCGGGCGCTGGTCGGCGACGTGCCGGCCGTGCTGGTGGTGGAGGATCTGCACGCGCTCGACCCGGCCAGCCTCAACCTGGTGGCCGAGCTGGCCGCGGCCGGCCTGCCCGCGCTGCTGCTGGTGACCAGCCAGCCGCCGGAGGACAGCCTGGTCGCGCGCACCCTGGCCCGGCTCACCGGGCAGCCGGGCGCGGTCCGGCGCCATCTGGGCGCGCTGGCCCCGGCCGAGGTCGGGCACCTGCTCACCGAGGTGTACGGGGCCTCGGCCGTCTCGCCGCAGCTGGTGGCCGCGGTCTGCCGGCGTACGGACGGAAACCCGTACCGGATCGCCGAGCTGCTCGCCGTCGAGGGCGCGGACGGGCCGCCGCCGCTGCTCGCCGAGCCGGTCGACCTGACCGCCCGCGAGCGCGAAGTGCTGGGCTGCCTGGCCGAGGGCATGGCCAACAAGCAGATCGCGCAGGCGCTCGGCATCTCGGTCCGGACGGTGACCGTGCACGTCTCGAACCTGTTGCGCAAGACCGGCGCCGCGTCGCGTACCGAAGCCGCTCTCTGGGCCTTGCAGAGGGCCCCTGACCTGGCCGCCCGCACACCACGCGGGTGAAGAGTCGGGGCCCGCGAGCGGGGCGGCGGGACAAGCGCGGCCGCCGTCGGCCACAATCGTGGGCGTGACGACAGCGATCCATCAGCGCATTGCCTCCGAGCTCGGCGTCCGCGAGGGCCAGGTCACCGCGGCGGTCGAGCTTCTCGACGGCGGCGCCACGGTGCCCTTCATCGCCCGCTATCGCAAGGAGGTGACCGGCACCCTCGACGACACGCAGCTGCGGACGCTCGAGGAGCGGCTCGGTTACCTGCGCGAACTGGAGGACCGGCGCGCCGCGGTCCTGGAGTCGATCCGCACGCAGGGCAAACTCGACGACGCGCTGGAATCGGCGATCCTGGCCGCCGACTCCAAGGCCCGCCTCGAGGACATCTACCTGCCGTTCAAGCCCAAGCGCCGGACCCGGGCCCAGATCGCCCGCGAGGCCGGTCTGGAGCCGCTGGCCGACCAGCTGTTCGGCGACCCCACGCTCGACCCCCGGGCCACGGCTGCAGCCTTCGTCGACGCCGAGAAGGGCGTGGCCGACGAGGCGGCGGCCCTCGACGGCGCGCGGGCGATCCTCATCGAGCGGTTCGCCGAGGACGCCGACCTCATCGGTGAGCTGCGCGAGCGCATGTGGACGCGGGGCCGGCTGGTGGCCAAGGTGCGCGACGGCAAGCAGCAGGACGGCGCCAAGTTCGCCGACTACTTCGACTTCGCCGAGCCGTACGCGAAGCTGCCCTCGCACCGCATCCTGGCGATGTTCCGGGGGGAGAAGGAGGACGTCCTCGACCTCACGATGGAACCGGAGCCCGAGGACGAGTCCACCTTCGAGCCCCGCATCGCCGCCCGCTTCGGCGTCACCGACCAGGGCCGCCCCGGCGACCGCTGGCTCAACGACACGGTCCGCTGGGCCTGGCGCACCCGCGTCCTCATCCACCTCGGGGCCGACCTGCGGGTCCGGCTCTGGCAGGCGGCCGAGGACGAGGCCGTCCGGGTCTTCGCGGCCAACCTGCGCGACCTGCTGCTCGCCGCGCCCGCGGGCACCCGCAGCACGATGGGCCTCGACCCCGGATTTCGTACGGGCGTGAAGGTGGCCGTGGTCGACGCGACGGGCAAGGTCGTCGCCACCGACACGATCTACCCGCACGTGCCGCAGAACAAGTGGGACGAGTCGATCCACCGGCTGGCCGCGCTGGCCTCCAAGCACAATGTGGACCTGATCGCGATCGGCAACGGCACCGCCTCGCGCGAGACCGACAAGCTAGCGGCCGACCTGATCAAGAAACACCCCGAGGCCAACCTGACCAAGGTGATGGTCTCCGAGGCCGGGGCGTCGGTCTACAGCGCTTCCGCGTACGCGTCCCAGGAGCTCCCGGGCATGGACGTGTCGATCCGCGGCGCCGTCTCGATCGCCCGCCGCCTGCAGGACCCGCTGGCCGAGCTGGTCAAGATCGACCCGCGCTCGATCGGCGTCGGGCAATACCAGCACGACCTCTCCGAGACCAAGCTCTCCAAGTCGCTGGACGCCGTGGTCGAGGACTGCGTGAACGCGGTCGGCGTCGACGTCAACACCGCCTCGGCGCCGCTGCTGACCCGGGTCTCCGGCATCGGCGCCGGCCTGGCCGAGAACATCGTGCTGCACCGCGACGCCAACGGCCCGTTCCGGAACCGCACCGAGATCAAGAAGGTGGCCCGGCTCGGCCCCAAGGCGTTCGAGCAGTGCGCCGGCTTCCTGCGCATCCCGGACGGCGACGACCCGCTCGACTCGTCCAGCGTGCATCCCGAGTCGTACCCGGTGGTCCGCACGATCCTGGCCACGGCCGGGGCCGACCTGAAATCGCTGATTGGCAACAGCCCGCTGCTGCGCGGCATCAAGCCCGAGCAGTTCGTCACCGACGCGGTCGGCCTGCCCACGATCACCGACATCCTGCGCGAGCTCGAGAAGCCGGGCCGGGACCCGCGGCCCGGGTTCACCACGGCGACCTTCGCCGAGGGCGTCGAGAAGATCGGCCACCTCAAGCCGGGCATGGTGCTCGAGGGCGTGGTGACCAACGTGGCGGCGTTCGGCGCGTTCGTCGACATCGGCGTCCACCAGGACGGCCTGGTGCACGTGTCGGCGCTGTCCAACACGTTCGTCAAGGACCCGCGCGAGGTCGTGAAGTCGGGCGACGTGGTCAAGGTGCGGGTGGTCGAGGTCGACGAGCAGCGTAAGCGGATCTCGCTGACCATGCGGCTCACCGACGAGCCGGTGCGCAAGCCGCGCGAGCCCCGCGACGAGCGCCCCGGGCAAAGCGGCGCCGGGCAGAGCGGCGCCGGGCAGAGCGGCGCCGGGCAGAGCGGCGGCGGCCAGGGCGGCGGCCGGCCTCGTCAAGGCGGCGGCCAGGGCCGGCCGGCTGGCGGCCAGGATCGGCGCGGCGGCGGCGGCGGTGGCGGTGGCGGCGGCCGGCAGGGTGGCGGCCAGCGGCAGCAGCAGGGGCAGGGGCAGAGCAACTTCAACGGCGGGGCGATGGCGGACGCGCTGCGCCGGGCCGGGCTGACCAAGGAGTGACGGCGGGCCACGGCCCGGGCGGCGCTCTTCGCCTACGCCCGGGCCGTGGTCTTTTGCTCAGCGGTTGCCCGGGCCGAGGATCTCGATGTGGTCGAAGGCGACTTCGAACGGGCCGGCCGTGGGCGCGTCCCGGTCGGGATAGACGCCCAGCAGCACCCGGCTGCCGGTGATCTCGGCGTCGCCCAGCGGCGCGTCACCCACCGCCACCCCGTCCCGGGTCACCGTCACCTTGTCTCCCGTGACCTGCAGGCCGATCCGCACCGACGGGCCACCGATCGCGATCGGGTTGTCGAGCGGCAGGGTGCGCGACACGTCCACGTCGACGTTCTTGTGCGTGCCGACGTAGATGTTGGACGGGCAGACCCGGACCAGATAGCCCCGCGACAGCTTGAAGCGGAACCAGAGCGCGGCGCACGACTTGTCGTGGATCAGCCGGACGCCCACGTTGATCTGCAGGTCGGCCGGGAGAGCGTCCTGCGGGCCGCGGCATTTGTAGAGCCGCCGGTCGTCGACCCGGACGTGCAGCTCGCCGTCGGTGAACTCGCAGACCGAGCGGCCGTCGGCCTCGGTCTTGGCCAGCCAGAACCGGGACTTGTCGAGTTCGTCGGCGATCAGCACCGGCGCCGGCGGCGGGGCTGACGAGGAGGCGGCGGCCGGCTCGCCGGCGGAGGGGCCGGACACCGGGTCGGCCGCGCGGTCGAACACCAGCATCATCGCGCCGGCGATCACCGCCAGCACGAAGGCCGCCACCGCGGCCGGCAGGAACCAGCGGCGGGCCGGCCCCGGTTCCGGGTCGGGGTCGCGCAGGCCCGGCACGGCGGAGATCGGCACCGTGACGATGGATTCCTCGGAGTAGCCCGGTTTCGGCCCGGCCGGCGCCTTGACCAGGCCGGTCACCGACTGGGCCTGGCTGGCGGCGGCGCGCAGGTCGGGCTGGTCGGCCAGGGCGGCGACGGCCGCGGCGGGCCGGGACGGACTGGCCACGAGCAGGTCGAGCAGCTCACGGGCGGACGGGCGGTCGGCCGGGTTCTTCTGCAACGCGTACGCCACCAGCTCGCGCAGCGGGTCGCTCAGGCCGGACAGATCGGGTTGCTGGGTCAGGATGCGGCCCGCCGTGGCCGGCGCCGAGTCGCCGCCGAACGGGGTGCGGCCGGTGCCCGCGTACGCCACCACGCCGCCCCAGGCGAAGATGTCGGCCGCGGCCGTGAGCGGCACCTCGTCGTCGCTGAAACGCTCCGGCGCCATGTAGGCCACCGTGCCCATCATGAACTCGGGCGACGTGTTGCCGGTGTTGGTGCCCTCGATGGCCCGCGCGATGCCGAAGTCGATGACCTTGGGCGTGCCCGGTGCGAGCAGCACGTTGCGCGGTTTGAGATCCCGGTGGATCACGCCCGCGCCGTGGATCGCGGTGAGCGCGGTGGCCACCCCGATCGCGACACTGTGGAGGTTGGCGGCGGTGAGCGGGCCGCGCTCGTCGACCACCTCGGCCAGCGTGGGACCGTCGACGTACTCGACCACCAGGTAGGGATGCTCGGCGTCGGGGTCGGCGTCGAGCACCTCGGCCGTGCAGAACGGCGGCACCTGCCGGGCCCGCGCCACCTCGCTGCGGAAACGACGGCGGAACTCGTCGTCGGGGGCCAGATCGGCGCGCACCACCTTGACCGCCACCTGCACGCCCGTCGGCGAGGTGGCCAGATAGACGGTGCCCATGCCGCCCTCGCCGAGCCGGCCGACGAGCTCGTACGAGCCCAGCCGGACCGGATCGCGTTTGCGCAACGGCTCCGGACGCATGACCGCCCCCAGTCCCGGAGAATTTCAGAAGCTGTCACTGTATCGGGTGACGTCGCTGCGTCACGCTGCGCCGCACCTGAGTTCGTGCTGTGTGTATCCCCGTCCGGCCGGATCCGGTGCGCGCCTATCCTGGGCGGATGCTCCTCGCGACCGAACGGCTCCTTCTGCGGCGATTCCGGAAGGCCGACGCCGAGCCGCTGGCCGCCTACCGGTCGGACCCCGAGATCGCCCGTTACCAGTCCTGGGACGCGCCGTTCTCGCTGCTGCGGGCGCAGACCGCGGTGGCCAACTTCATCGCCTCCGACCCCGACCGGCCCGGCTGGTTCCAGTGGGCGGTCGAGCGCACCGACGACCACGTGCTGGTCGGCGACGTGGCCGTCCACCTGCACGACAACCTCGAACAGGCCGAGATCGGCTTCACCCTGGCCAAAGAGCACCAGCGCCAGGGGTACGCGTTCGAGGCCGTCACCGCCGTGCTCGACCGGCTGTTCAAAGTGCAGGGCCTGCACAAGGTGGCGGGGGAGTGCGACTCCCGCAACGTCGCGTCGGCCGGCCTGCTCGAGCGGCTCGGGTTCACCCTCGAGGGTCGGCTGCGCCAGCAGACCTTCATCAAGGGCGAGTGGACCGACGACCTCATCTATGGGTTGCTGGCCCCCGAATGGCTTCTGCCTGCCCCTTGAGCACAAGTGTCGTACGGGTGTGGTTGAGTCACCGGCGTGGATCTCGATGGGTTCTGGGCGCTGATCGAGCGCAGCGCGAGCAAGAAATTGAATCAGGACGAGCGGGCCGACTGGCTCACCGATCAGCTCTCCGTGATGCCTCCGGGCGACATCGAGGAGTTCGAGGTCCTCTATTACGGCCTGCGTGACCGCATCGACACGTGGCAGCTGTGGGGGGCCGCGGTGCTGATCTGCGACGGCGCCTCCGACGACAGCTTCTGGTATTTCCAGGCGTGGCTGATCGGCCAGGGCCGCCAGGCGTTCGAGCGGGCCGCCGCCGACCCCGACTCGCTGGCGCTCCTGCCACAGATCCGGGCCCTGGCCGGCCGCGACACCGACGACTGGGACGAGGACGAGTGGCCCGACTGGGAGCTGCTCGACTACGTGGCCTCCGAGGCGTACGAGGAGGTGACCGGCGAGGAGCTGGACGACGCGCTCGAGGCTCGCGGCTTGGTCTTCGGCTCGTCACCCGACCCGCAGGACCCCAGCTTCGACCTCGACGACCCGGCCGAGCAGTTCCGCCGCTACCCGCGCCTGACCGCCCTGTTCCCGGTCCCCTCCGCCGCCGCCTGAGTTCTCGCCGCCGCCTGAAAGACGCTGCCGATGGCCCACCGCAGCCGGCTCTCCACCATCCTGATCGACGTGCCCCGGGCCGAGGCGGCCACCGCGGCCGCGTTCTGGTCGCGGGCGCTGGGCGTCGAGGCCCGGCCGTCCCCCGACGAGGAGCAGTTCACCTCGCTACGCGGCGCCTTGCCCGGCCTCACGCTGGCCGTTCAGGCGATCGACGGCAGCGCGCGCTATCACGTCGACTTCGAGACCGACGACGTCGAGGCCGAGACGGCCCGCCTGATCGCGCTGGGCGCCGAGCAGATCGACTGCCACATCCTGCGCATCCCCGGCGGCCAGCTGGCCTGCGTGATCCCGCGGCACAGCGACGACTTCGACCGCCTGGCGACGACCTGGGGCTAGCGCCGCCGCAGGTGGTGGACGATCCCCTCCCAGTCCGGCTCGGGGTCGTCGACGTGGAAACCGGCCGCCGCCGCACAGCGCAAGCTGGCCGTGTTCTCCGGTTCGATGCCTGCCGCGACGACGACGTCCGCCACGTCGGGCGCGCCCACCACGGCGAGCAGCGCCGCCGTCCCGTAACCGCGTCGGTGGCGACGGGGGTCGACCACGTAGGCCAGGCCCATCGCCGGCCCCGGCTCGACCCGGTCGACCACCGGCCCGCCGGGCGTCTCGCGATAGCGGCACCACCGGTCGTAGACCTCGCCGCCGATCTGCCCGACCGGCACCCCGCCGGCCAGCACGACCCACGAGTGCCCGCGCAGCACCCGCCGCCCGCGAAACTCCTCGCCGAGCCCCTGGCCCCGGGTGCGGAACTCGCGGGCGGGCCAGTCCGGCCCGCCGAGCCACCGCTGCACCTGGGCGTCGCGGAACCAGACCTGCACGGCGGGCAGCAGATCCTCGGTGAACGGCACGAGCTCGACCCCGGGCAACCCCATCGCGACCAGTCTGCCGGTTATCGTGGCCGCGTGCTCGATCCTGCGGCCCGCCCGCCGCTGTCCCTGCTGCCGATGCTGCGCCTGCTCGACGCCCACGAGGTCGCCTGGGTGATGACCGGGTCGACGGTGCTGGCGCTCTACGGCGCCGACCTCGTCCCGGCCGACCTCGACGTGACGCCGGCGCTCGACCCGGGCAACCTGGCCCGGCTGGCGGGAGCGTTGCGGGCGGCCGAGGCCATCCCGGCCTACACCGAGGGCTGGCGCGACGACTTCACCCCCGAGACCTGCCGGGCGTGGCGGCCCGAGCCCGCCACCGAGGAAAACCTCGAATGGCTGTACGTCACCCGGCACGGCCTGCTCGACCTCCCGATGCGCATGTGCGGCACGTCCGACGAGCTGCTGGCTGGGGCGTCCCGCGTCGACCTCGGCGGCGTCGACGTCAACGTGTGCGATCCCCGGCTGGTGCTTGAACGGGGACGCCGACTGACCAGCCCCAAACACCGGGAGCGGGCGGCTCTCTACGCCGGTCTCGACGTCAGCCGCGGCCCGATCGGCGTCCCCAGGTTCGGGTGAAAGATCCCGCACGCCCTCAGTGCCGGTGCGCTGTGTGCGCGCTGCCCGCCAGGATGTCGTACAGGTAGGGCAGGGGAGTCGTTTCGCTGATGTCGGTCAGGAGCTGCACCAGCACCGGGTCGAGATCCCAGCCGGCCGCGCCGAGATCGGCCTGCAGCTGCTCCGGGTTCCGGGCACCGATGATCGGCGCGGTCACCGCCGGGCGTTGCAGCAACCAGTTCAGCGCCGCCTCGGCCGGCGTCCGGCCCACCTCGCCGGCCACCGCGGTCAGGGCGCCCACGACCTGCCAGGTGCGATCGTGGTCGTAGTTGCGGCCCAGGCCCTCGCGGTTGCCGTCCGGGCCCCAGCGCACCTTGGTGGAGACGACGACGTCGGCCCGCTCCCTGCCCGGGAGCCAGCGGCCGACGATCTCCTCCGAGAGTCCGTCCGAATAGGCGTCCGAGGTGTCGACGAAGGTGCCGCCCGCTTCGGCGAACGTGTCCAGCATGCGGAGGCTGACCTGGTCGTCGGTCTCCCGGCCGAAGGTCATGGCGCCGAGGCAGAGTTCGCTGACCGCCAGAGAGGTGCGGCCCAGGAATCGATAACGCATGAGACGACCCTAGGAGGGGATCGGTCTGCTTCTATGATCCAATTCCATGGCAGCAACCCGTACCAATCTGGCCATGCCCGAGCCGTTGCCCGCTTCGCCCCGCACTCGGTTCGATCTCGCTCCGGGGCTTCCCGACCTGCGTTTCTTTCCTCGCCGGCCGTGGGCGGCGGCCTTGGCGCGGGCGGCCGTCGACACCGACCTCGGCCATCCACCGGCGGCCGGGCTGCCGGCGCTGCGCGTGGTGCTCGCGGACTGTCTCAACCGGGCGCGCGGTGCGGTGGCCACCTCGGAGACGGTGGCGATCACCAGCGGGATCCGCGACGGCTTGGGCCGCCTGTGCCGTGCGCTGGTCGCCGAGGGCCATCGCGCGATCGCCGTCGAGGATCCCGGCTGGAGTGCCCTACGGACCATCGCCCACCAGAACGGCCTCACCGCCGTACCGGTCCCGGTCGACCGCGACGGTCTGATCGTGGCCGAGCTCCCCACGGGCGTACGAGCGGTGCTGCTCTCCCCGGCCCACCAGTTCCCGACCGGCGCCGTGCTCGCCCCGGGACGGCGCTCGGCGCTGATCGGCTGGGCCCGCGCGGTCGACGGGGTGATCGCCGAGGACGAGTACGACGCCGAATTCCGCTACGACCGTCAACCGGTCGGCTGTCTCCAGGGTCTCGACCCGCAGCGCGTGATCCTGCTCGGCTCGGCCCACAAGACCCTCGCCCCGGCGCTCGGGATCGGCTGGACGGTGGCTCCGGCCCGCTGGCATTCCGCGTTGGCCGTCGGTGGTCCGCCGGCGATCGACCAGGCCGCCTTCGCCTCGTTAGTGGCCGCCGGCCGTTGCGACCGGCATCTGCACCGGGCCCGGCAGCGTTACCGAGCCCGACGCGACACGCTGATAGCGGCACTGGCCCGGCAGGTGCCCGCGGCCACGGTTCAGGGCATCTCGGCCGGATTGCACCTGGTCTGCTCGTGGCCGGGGCCGGACGAGGCGGCCACCGCCGCCGCCCGCACGGCCGGAGTCGCGGTGATGACGCTGGCGGACTACCGGGCCGGGGGCGGGCCGCCGGGCCTCGTGCTCGGCTACGGCAACATCACCGAGGCGGCCGTACCCCGGGCCGTGGCGTCGCTGACACCGTGACGGGAACGACTGTGCCGGCGGCCGCGGCCGGGCAGGATCAGCCCATGGTCAACATCAGTCACGAGTCGGCCGACGAGACCGAGCGGCGGCTGCGCCGGGTCATCGCCGCGGCCGAGCTCATCGCGTACGACGGCGAGTGGTCGTTCTTCGAGGCCCCGCTGCCGGAGCCGCCGGCCCTGACCACCGACCTGCTGGCGGTGGTCCGCGACACCGACCGATGGTCCTGGCTGGCGCCGGCCGGGCCGGACGGTGGTGAGCGCTTCGCCCTCTTCTCGTTCCACTTCCCGCCCGAGATGGACAACAGCGGCTTCGTGGGGTGGCTGGCCACCGAGCTCAAACGCCGTCTGGGCACGGGTGTCGTCGTCATCTGTGGCCGCAACAGCGACCGCGGCGGCATCTACGACTACTGGGGGTGCCCGGCGCAGCTGCAGGCCGAGGCCGCTCAGGCCCTGGCCGAGCTGCGCGCCGGCCCGGAGCGATGAGTTCCCTCAGGGTGGCGGAGCGGCCGGGGCCAGGCGGAGCACGGGGATCCGGCGGGGGCCGGCCCGCTCGCGGAAGCGCAGCCAGCCCGGGTTCAGGCGGACGGCCTGGGCGAAGCGGCGGTCGCGATCGGCGCCGGTCAGTTCGGTGGCGGTGCAGGTGCAGGCCGTGCCCCGATAGGTGATGGTGGCCAGCGGGTGGGCGCGCAGATTGTGGTACCAGGACGGGTTTCTGGTCTCGCCGAAGTTGGCGGCTATCACGATCAGGGCGTCGCCGCCGGGGATGCCGAGGACCGGGGTGGTGCGGGGTTGGCCGGTGCGGGCGCCGGTGGTGGTCAGGCGGACCACGGGCAGGCCGGAGACCCAGCCGGAGAGGGTGCCGCGGCCGCCGGTGGCGCGCAGGGCCAGGCGGTCGATCGTGGCCAGACAGCGGACGGACAGCCAGGCGACCGGGCGGCTGGTCACCGCGAGGCGCACGACACGGCGTACGGGACCGGCCGTGGTGAAGGCGTACGTCGTGTCGTCAGGCACCGTCCCATGCTAGGGCCCGTCGTGCCGATCACGAGGGGCTGCGGCGTGGCCCAGACGGCCGACGCCGGCCACCACCTGGATCTCGCCTCACTCCCGCGTGATCGGCAGGACGGGCCCCAGGTCGAGCCGGGACTGCTGGTCCGCGGTCAGGCGCAGGCGGGAGGCGGCGAGGTTCTCGGCCAGGTGGGCCGGGTTCGCGGTGCCGGGAATGGGCAGCATGACGGGGGAGTGGGCGATCAGCCAGGCCAGCGCGACCTGGGGCGGGGTGGCGCCGAGCTCGGCGGCGACCTCGGCCACGACGGGGGTGGCGGTGGCGATGGGGCGCCACGGCAGGAAGGTGATGCCGGCCGCGGCGCAGGCTTGCAGCACCGGCTCGTGGGCGCGGTCGAGCAGGTTGTAGCGGTTCTGCACGGTGGCGATCTCGACGATCGCGCGGGCCTCGTCGAGCTCGGCGACCGACACCTCGGACAGGCCGATCAGGTCGATCTTGCCTTGGTCGCGCAGGTCGCGGAGCGTGCCGACCTGGTCGGCCAGCGGGACCTCGGGGTCGACGCGATGGAGTTGCAGCAGCGCGATCCGATCGACGCGCAGCCGGGTCAGGCAGCCGTCGACCTGGGTGCGCAACGAGGCGGGGTGGCCGTCGAGCCGCCAGCCGTCGAGCGACCCGGTTCCGCTGACGCCCACCTTGGTCGTGACGATCAGATCCTGCGGGTACGGGTGGAGGGCCTCGGCCAGGAGCTCCTCGTTCGCGCCGCCGCCGTAGAGGTGGGCCGTGTCGATGAGAGGAACGCCCAGCTCGACGGCGCGGCGCGCGACCGCGATGGCCGACGCCCGGGCCTCGGCCGGCGACGTCGGCAGGTGCATCGCGCCGAAGCCGATCCGGCCGCCGCTCACGTGAGGCATCGGGCCCTCCGCCTCCGGCGGCACGGGTCATGCGTCCGGCCCACCCGGCTGGGAGGGAGCGGGCAGGGAGGAGGCGAAGCCGGCGGGGCGGGGCGCAGGAAGCGGGTGCAGAGGAGGGCGGCGGCGAGCATGACGGCCAGGATGATGGTGGCGGTGGTTTCGGGGCCGGTAGAGGCCAGCAGGTAGCCGCCGATGACCGCGCCGATCGGGACGGCGCCGTCGGTGATGACGGCGGCGGCGCTGACCGTGCGGCCGAGCGCGGCGTCCGGCACGGCCGCGGCCCGGGTCACGGTCAGCGTGACGGCGCAGACGGTGCCGACCAGGCCCACGCCGCCCCACGCGAGCACCAGCACGACGGTGTGGGTGCTCAGCGCGACCAGGGCCAGCAGCGCCGTCCAGGCCCAGACGCAGCCGAGGAACAGGGCCCGCGGCGAGGCCCGGCGTTCGAGCCGCGGCGCGAGGAACGAGCCCAGGATGCCGCCCACGCCGGCCGAGGCCAGGATCACGCCGACCGTCCAGGCCGGACGACCCTCGCGGGTGCCGATGACCAGGATCAGCAGGAGCAGGCACTGGAACAGCACGTTGGTGACGCCGGTGATGATGGTGGTGAGGCGCAGGTAGGGGATGCGCCACATCCAGACCAGGCCCTCGCCCATCCGCCGCCACCAGCGCGACGTCTCGGGCGCCACGCTGCCTGCGAGCGACGACGAGGGCCGTGGGTCGAAGACGCGTTTCGGCATGACGGCCAGGGTGATCAGGCAGAAGACGTACGAGAAGGCGTTGAAAAGGAACGGCGCCCAGCGGGACAGGTCGAAGAGCGCGCCGCCGATGGCCCGCCCGGCGAGGTTGCCGATGGGCTGCTCGGCCTCGAGGAACGAGAAGGCGACCGTGCGGTGTCTCTCCTCGACCACGTCGCGCACCGCCCCGACCTCGGCGATGCCGAAGAAGACGAACGCGGAGCCCTCCAGCACGGCCGCCACCACGAGCAGGATCGCCGTGCCGCGCAGGTCGAGAGCCGCCGCCAGCAGCACCGAGGCGGTGGCGACCAGACCGACCGCCTGCGCCACCAGCATGAGCAGCCGGCGGTTGACAGTGTCGGCGACGAGACCGGCCGGCACCTGCAGGATCAGGATGGGAATGGTGGCCGCGAACGCTATCCAGCCGGCCAGCTCGGGCGAGTCGAAGAGGGCCAGGGCCAGCAGCGGATAGGCGAGCCGGACGCCCGACGTGCCGACCAGCGACAGCGCGTTGCCGCTCCACAGGGCCAGGAAACGGCGGTTGCGCAGGATGTGGTCGTCTCTCACAGGGCCCCTGACAGCCAGGCCGTCAGCTGGACGACGTCGCCGGGCTGGGCCTGATGAAGCTGGGCCTGATGAAGCTGGGCCTGATGGAGCGCGGCCACCACCTCGGGCCGCCGGAACAGCGCCGCGACCGACGCCTCCTCGGCCAGGTGGCGTACGCAGAGAGCGACCCCCGCCCACGACTCCGGCGCCCCCGGGGTCTCGCCGAGCTCGGCCAGGTAGAGCGTGAGCGCCCCCTCGTAGTCGCCCTCGGTGTAGGCCACGTCCGACGCCGGGGCCGCCTGGCCGGGATGGCCCGCGGCCCGGTTCATCTTGAGGTAGCCGACCGGCAGCCGGGTGCGCGCGGCCGGCGACGCCGCGACCACCCGCGACTCCGGCAGCGGCCCCGGATCGTGCCCGGCCCGCCACCGTTCGAGCAGGCCGCGCACGTCGACCCGCATGTTGCGGACCCGCCAGGCCACCAGGTGCCCGGCCGACGCCTCGCCGGCGAGCGCCTCGAGACGGGCCGGCACCGGCTCGGCCGACCACTGCCGGGCGGCCGTGGCCATGGCCTCGACGAAGGCGGTGCCGGCCTCGGTGAGCAGCGGCGACGACCGGGCGACGGCGAGCGCCTGCCGCACCTGGGCGCGCCAGCGGGCGAACTCGACGTCGGCCGTCACCGACCTCGGCCCGGCCGCCGCCCGGTACGTACGCCAGAAGTCGGTCACCCCGAGGCGGGCATAGATGCCCTGGAGCAGGCCGGACAGCGGCCGCGGATCGTCGCGCCAGGGGGCGTACAGGTCTTTGACGGTCGAGGGTTTCTGCAGTTCGACCAGGTCGGTGAGCGCGCTGAGCTTGGCGTGCTGGCACTCGTGGATCAGCGACAGGGCGAATTGGTGCGACCCGCCCGCGGCGCTCATATTGACCCCGCCGTACGCGTGCAGGGAGGTGTTGCTGACCCCGTTGGCCACCGGTTCCGCGGTCAGCGGCACCACCGCCCGCAGCACGGCGTCGATCCCGTCCGAGTAATCCTGGTACTGCCGCCGGAGGATCTCCTGGGCGCCGTGGAAGGCCCTCGTCCACGCGGCCGCCTGCACCGAGGTCAGCCGCGGCGGCCGGGCGGTCAACTGCGCCCTGGTGTACGGATCGGACAGGTCCCGGAACGGGTCGAGGTCGTCGAGATAGACCGTCCGCATGCTCGAGTAGGTCGTGCCGAGCTTGCGCAGCGGCAGCCACCGCTCGTCCGCCTCACCACCCAGGTCGCGCAGCACCAGCCGGGTGTCGCCCATCGTCAGCTCGGCCCCGCCGCCCGCCGGCGTCACGGTGGCCGAGCCGTGCGTGCCGGGCGCCGCGAGCCGGGCCAGGCCCAGCCCCGGCAGCATGACCACGCCGTCGCGCACGATGACCTCGACGCGGCCCGCGCGCCGCTCGGTGAGCCGCCGGGCCGCCGCCAGCCAGCCCGGATAGGCGAGGTCGGCCCAGAGCGGCGTCTCGCCCGGGGTGGGCGGGCGGGTCAGGCGCCGGACGCAGTGCACGAGCCAGACCCCGACGTTCGGGTACGCGAGCAGGTCGTCCGTCACCTGCCGGGCGGCCTCGGCGATCCCCGACCGGGCCGCGTCCTCGGGCGGAACGTCGTTGAGCAGCATGCGCAGCAGCACCGACCGTTTGCGCAGCTGGCCGGCGCTCAGCACGGCCAGGCTCCCGGCCGCGCCGAACCCCGCCCCGAGATCGCGGGCCAGGTCAGTCTCCATCGGTCGGCCTCCTCACCCGGATCCGGGTCAGCTCGCCGGACACCCGAGCCTCGATGTGCCCGATGAGGAGCATCAGGTCGGGGCAGTAGACGGACGGATTACGAAAGCCCGAGCCGGCGCGGAAGCGGTGCGCGTAGTTCCCCGCCCCGCAGATCTGGTGGATCGCGCAGTCGCGGCAGGTGTCGCAGAGCGCATCGCGCCCGAGTTGCCGCGCGACGATCGGCGGCTCGTACAGAGCCCGGGTCAGCGGATTGCCCTCGGCCACGGCCCGCACCCGGGTGGCCCCCGCGTACGCCGTCTTGAGCGAGTCGACCTGCTCGATCGTCCCGTCGGTCTCGATCACGGCGACCCGGATCGGCTGCAGCCCGACCGACTCGGAACGGCCCGTGCCGCCCAGCGTCAGCGCGAGGATGTCGTCGAACAGCCGCACCCCGGTCTCGCGGACCGGCGCGTCGAACCACCGGTCGAAGATCGCCACGAGCCACCGGCCGTACGCGGGTGGCGCCCCGGCCTCGCGCTGTGGGGGAGGGATCGTCCAGTTGCCGTGCGGGAGCAGGAAGTCGATCGTCGGCGGGTCGAAGGCCAGCAGCGCCTCGTACGTCTCCACCGGGTCGTTGGCCAGGTCCACTGTGCACAGCAGTCCCGCGTACAGCTGCCGATTCTCCCGCAGGACCCCGAGGCCCCGGACGACTCCGGCGTGGCTGCCGCGGCCGTCCCGGAAACGGCGATGGCGGTCGTTGGCCGTCTCGTCGCCGTCCAGGCTCACCGCCACCCGGATGCTCCATCGGCGGCAGACGGCGGCGATCTCGTCGTCGAGGAGCAGCCCATTGGTCTGCAGGCCCAGCCGCAGCGGCGCCCCGATGACGACGGTGGCCGCCGCGGCCAGCCGGTCGAGGTGGGCGGCGCCGATCAGCAGCGGCTCGCCGCCGTGGAAGACCAGGCTGACCGAGGTGCCGTCGTGGTCGCGCACGTGCTCGGCGATCTGCCGGCAGGCCCGCGCGAAGACGGCCTCGCTCATCACTTTCGGCTGGGCGCGCCAGCCCTGGTCGGCCGACTCGTAGACGTAGCAGTAGGAGCAGGCCAGGTTGCACCGGCTGTGGACCTTGACGACGAACTGGTGGAACGACTGCGGCGCCCACCCGCGCGCGGTCAGCGCGGTCACGTCGAGGCTGTCGGGCCAGAGGGGGTGTTCCATGCCCGGCGGCGCCGGCTAGAGGTCGGCGTCCACGAACGAATTGAACCCGCCGGGCACCTCGAGCGCGTCGGGCGAGTAGACCCGCTCGATCGCCGCGCGCAGGGCCGGGCTGAGCTCGGCCAGCAGGTCGTCACCGGCGTCGGCCAACTCGATGGTCTGCTGCTCCGGACCGTCCATCATGGTGCCCCCGTGTGAGCCCGGGCCCGCCAGGAGAGTTTCCCCCTGGCGGGCCGAACGAATGTCGTTCGAACCTACCGTGCTTTTCCGATGATCGGCACCGTGTTGTTGCCCGGCCGCGACTCGGTGCCGGGCACGATTTCGCCCCGCACCCTGATCGATCCGTCCCGGCCCGGCTTCGACTTGATCTTCAGCTGGACAGTCGCGCCGACCCGGCCGCAACCGCTGTGCACGGTCGGGAAATAGCTCTCGAAGTTGCACTCCAGCCCGGCCGACTCGGGCCGCTGCTCGTGCTCGGTGCCGGCCGTCCAGCACCACTCGGCGGGCAGCAGGACGGTGCCGCTCGGCGCGGTGATGACGATGCCGGGGCCGCTGCCGTCCGACGGGCCGTGGTTGACGACCTGATAGGTCAGGTCGACCGTCTCGCCCACCGCGTCGCGGATCGGTGGCGCCTTGACCGCGACATCGATGGCGGTGCGCTTGCTGTGGTAGACGAACGACGCGAAGTCACTCTCGCCGACCGTCGACGCCGGCCGGGGCGGGCCCAGCCGGGACGCCAGCGACGGGCCGGTGCCGTTGCCGGGCGGCCAGCGGCAGGGCCTCGCCCGGGGCGGCCATGGCCAGCGCGACGGCCCCCGCTCCGACGCGCTTGTCCATGGCTACAGTGCGGCGCCTAGATCACCTCCGATGTGGATGGTGTGAGCGCCGCACTGTGCCGGCGTGCGTCAAATGCCTACGCGGTGTGACGGAGCCAGACCGCGCCCAGCGGGGGGATCCGCAGCGACACCGACTGGTCGAAACCGTGCCAGGGCAGGTCGTCCGAATCGACCCCGCCGAGGTTGCCGACGCCCGACCCGCCGTACAGCTCGCTGTCGGTGTTGACCACCTCGTCCCACCGGCCGGCCCGCGGCAGGCCGATGCGGTAGCCCTCCTGCGGGACCGCCGAGAAGTTGACGATGCAGGCCAGCGCGTCGCCGCCCGGCGCGAACCGGACGAACGAGAACGTGTTGTGCTGCGAGTCCTCGCTGGTGATCCAGCGGAACCCGCTGGGCGACGTGTCCTGGGTGAAGATGGCCGGGGATTCGCGGTAGACCCGGTTGAGGTCGGTGACCAGGCTCTTGACCCCGCCGAACTGCGGGTCCTGCAGCAGCTCCCAGTCGAGGCCGCGCTCCTCGCTCCACTCGCGCAGGTCGCCCATCTCGGCGCCCATGAAGAGCAGCTGCTTGCCGGTGAAGGCCCACATGAAGCCCAGCAGCGCCCGCGTGTTGGCCAGTTTCTGCCACAGGTCGCCGGGCATCTTGCCGGTCAGCGAGCCCTTGCCGTGCACGACCTCGTCGTGGCTGATCGGCAGGATGTAGTTCTCGCTCCAGGCGTACACCGTCGCGAACGTCATCTGGTGGTGGTGCCACTGCCGGTAGATGGGCTCCTTCTCCATGTACGACAACGTGTCGTTCATCCAGCCCATGTTCCACTTGAAGCCGAACCCGAGGCCGCCCAGGTGGGTGGGGCGGGTGACGCCCGGCCACGCTGTCGACTCCTCGGCGATCGTCATCACGCCGGGGTTGTTCTTGTAGACGGTCGCGTTCATCTCCTGCAGGAAGCTGATCGCGTCCAGGTTCTCCCGGCCGCCGTACTGGTTGGGGGTCCACTCGCCGTCCTTGCGCGAGTAGTCCAGGTAGAGCATCGAGGCGACCGCGTCGACCCGCAGGCCGTCGGCGTGGAACTCCTGGCACCAGTAGTCGGCGTTGGCGACCAGGAAGTTGCGCACCTCCTTGCGGCCGAAGTCGAAGACGTACGTGCCCCAGTCCGGGTGCTCGCCGCGCCGCCAGTCGCCGTGCTCGTAGAGCGGGGTGCCGTCGAAGCGCGCCAGCGCCCACTCGTCCTTGGGGAAGTGGGCCGGCACCCAGTCGAGGATGACGCCGATGCCCGCCTGGTGCAGCTTGTCGACCAGGTGGCGGAACTCGTCGGGGGTGCCGAACCGCGAGGTCGGGGCGTAGTAGCCGGTGACCTGGTAGCCCCACGAGCCGCCGAACGGGTGCTCCATGACGGGCATCAGCTCGACGTGGGTGAAGCCGGTCTCGACCACGTAGTCGACCAGCTGGGTGGCCAGCTCCTGGTAGGACAGGCCCGGGCGCCACGAGCCGAGGTGCACCTCGTACGCGCTCATCGGCTCCTGGTGCCAGGTCTTGGTCGCGCGCTCGGCCATCCAGTCGCCGTCGGCCCACTCGTAGGCCGACTCGTAGACGACCGAGGCCGTGGCCGGCGGGACCTCGGTGTGGTGGGCCAGCGGGTCGGCGTGCTCGCGCCACACCCCGTCCCGGCCGAGGATCTTGAATTTGTACTTGCTGCCGGCGTGCGCGTCGGGCAGGTAGACCTCCCAGACGCCGCTGGAGCCGAGCGAGCGCATCGGCCAGCCGTCGAACGGGCCCCAGCCGGTGAAGTCGCCGATCACCTGCACGCCGCGGGCGCCCGGGGCCCAGACCGCGAAGCCGACCCCCTGGCCCTCGGGACCGCGCGGCTGCGCGCCGAGCACCTTCCACAGTTTCTCGTGCCGGCCCTCACCGATCAGGTGCAGGTCGAGCTCGCCCAGCGTCGGCAGGTGCCGGTACGGGTCGTCGACCAGGTCGCCGTCGACGTCGAGCCGGTAGTCGAGCACCAGGCCGGGCAGCTCGGCGGCGAAGATGCCGTCCTCCTGCACCTTGACCATCTCGACCCGCTCGCCCTCGTGCACCACGGCCACGGCCTTGGCGCCCTTGCGGAGCGTGCGGATGACGGTCTTGCCCCCGCTGGGGTGGGCCCCGAGGACGGCGTGCGGGTCATGGGTGTCGCCGGCCACCACGCTGTTCATGGCGCGCTGGTCGGCGGCGAGCGAGGGGTCGGTATGGCCGATCACGGGGGAGTCTCCTTAAAAGAGTGGGTCAGCCGACGAGCCGGGCGATGGACCGCAGCGGGATCCGCAGCCATCCGGGCCGGTGCCGGGCTTCGTACGCGGCCTCGTAGACCGCCTTGTCCAGTTCGTAGGCGGCCAGCAGTGAACCCTGCTCGCGCGGGTCGAACCCGGCCACGTGGGCGTAGCCGTCGCAGAACGCGGCCCGGTTGCGGTCGACCCACTCGCGCGCCCGGGCGGCCAGCGGCTCGTCGTCGTCCTGGTCGACCAGCAGCTGGTAGGCCGCGTACTCGTAGGAGCGCAGCACCCCGGCCACGTCGCGCAGCGGGGAGTCGGGCAGCCGCCTCTCGTCGAGCGGTTGCCCGGGCTCACCCTCGAAGTCGATCAGCAGCCAGCCCTCGGGGACCCGCAGCACCTGGCCCAGGTGCAGGTCGCCGTGCACCCGCTGCACCTGCAGCTCTTCGCCGGTGACGGCACGGAACTCCGCCTCGATGGCCGGCACGTACTGCTGGATCTCGGCCACCGCCTGGGCCGCCGTGCGCAGCCGGGCCAGCATCGCGTCGACCGGGAACGGCGCCGGGCCGGCCCCGAGCGCCTCGGCCAGGTCGGCGTGCACCGACGCGACCGCCTCGCCCAGCCGGTAGGACTCGCCCTGGAAGTCGCCGCCCACCTCGTCGGCGCGCATCTCGGAGTCGGCGAACAGGTCACGGGCCGACGCGGTGGCCATCGCCCAGCCCTCGGCCGAGTTGGCCGCGTACGCGGTCACCATGCCCAGCGGACAAGGCTCGCCGCTTTCACTCAAATTGCCCGAGTTCTCCGTGCCGTCCGAAGGACCAGGCATCGGTCGTTGCACAGTCTCGAACGAGCCGAGCAACCGGGCCACGTGGGTGTTGTCGCGGCGGCCGAGCACCCGGTTGAGCTCGATGTCGGGGTTGATGCCCGCGGAGACACGCCGGAACACCTTGAGGATGGCGTCCTGCTCGAAGATCACACTGGTGTTGCTCTGCTCGGCGTCGAAGACGCGCGGCCAGGACTCGATCGGGAACGTCGCGCCCGGCTCGGGGGTGAAGATCACGTCACCGGCCGTGCCGCCGCCGGCGATCAGGGCCAGCAGCTTGCGCGCGGCGCCGGGGTCGTAGAGAGCGTCGTACCCGGTGCGGTCACCGGCGGTGCCGATCGTCGCCACCGCGCTGTACTCGACGATCGGGCCGGAATCCCAGGCCACGACCACCTGGTACCGCTCCGAGCTGCCGTCGGTGTACTCGACGTCGATCAGCACCAGGTCGAGGTCGTCGGCCAGCGCCGTGGTCGACGCCTCCTTGACCGACGACAGGGTGCGGGTGCGTCCGGCGTACCACCGCTGCTCGGGCAGCCACTCAGCGAAAGGCAACGTCATTGCTTCTCCTCGGACCCGCACAGCTGGAACCAGTAGAAGCCGTGCCCGGGGAGGGTCAGGAGGTACGGCAGCTGGCCGATGCGCGGGAAGTTCACGTGTCCGGTCAGTTCGACAGGCGTGTACCCGTTCCAGTGCTGCAGGTTCAGCTCGATCGGTTGCGGGAAGCGCGACAGGTTGTTGACGCAGAGGACCACGTCGTCGCCGTCCTCGCGCAGGTAGGCCAGCACCGACGGGTTCGATCCGCCGAGTTCGCGGAAGGTGCCGACGGCGAACGCTTCGTGGCGGCGTCGCACGGCCAGCATCGTACGCGTCCAGTTGAGCAGCGAGGTGGAGCTGTCCCGCTGGGCCTCGACGTTGACGGCCTGGTAGCCGTACACCGGGTCCTGGTTGGCCGGCAGGTAGAGGCGGCCGGGGTGGGCGGTGGAGAAGCCGGCGTTGCGGTCCGGCGTCCACTGCATCGGGGTCCGCACCCCGTCACGGTCACCCAGCCAGATGTTGTCGCCCATGCCGATCTCGTCGCCGTAGTAGAGAACGGGCGAGCCGGGCAGCGACAGCAGCATCGCGGTGAACAACTCGATCTGGTTGCGGTCGTTCTCCAGCAGCGGGGCGAGCCGCCGGCGGATGCCCACGTTGGCCTTCATCCGCGGGTCTTTCGCGTACTCCGAGTACATGTAGTCGCGCTCTTCGTCGGTCACCATCTCGAGCGTGAGCTCGTCGTGGTTGCGCAGGAAGATGCCCCACTGGCAGTTGTCCGGAATGGCCGGCGTCTGCGCCATGATCTCCGAGATGGGGAAGCGCGACTCGCGCCGGACCGCCATGAAGATGCGCGGCATCAGCGGGAAGTGGAACGCCATGTGGCACTCGTCGCCGCCCGCCTTGGGGTCGCCGAAATACTCCACCACGTCGGCCGGCCACTGGTTGGCCTCGGCCAGCAGCACCCGGCCCGGGAACTCGTCGTCGATCACCTTGCGGCAGTGCTTGAGGAAGGCGTGCGTCTCGGGCAGGTTTTCCCCGTTGGTGCCCTCGCGCTCGAAGAGGTAGGGCACGGCGTCCAGCCGGAAACCGTCGATGCCCAGGTCGAGCCAGAAGCGCAGGACGTCGAGCATCGCCTCCTGCACGGCCGGGTTGTCGTAGTTCAGGTCGGGCTGGTGCGAGAAGAACCGGTGCCAGAAGAACTGCCGGCGCACCGGGTCGAACGTCCAGTTCGACTCCTCGGTGTCGACGAAGATGACCCGGGCGTCGGCGTACTTGTCGCTGGTGTCGCTCCAGACGTAGAAGTCGCCGTACGGGCCGTCGGGGTCACGCCGCGACTCCTGGAACCACGCGTGCTGGTCCGAGGTGTGGTTCATGACCAGGTCGGTGATGACCCGGATGCCCCGCTTGTGGGCCGCGTCGAGTAGCGCCACGAAGTCCTCGACCGTGCCGAACTCGGGCAGCACCTGGTAGAAGTCGCTGATGTCGTAGCCGCCGTCGCGCAGCGGCGACTGGTAGAACGGCGGGAGCCAGAGGCAGTCGACGCCGAGCCACTGCAGGTAGTCGAGCCGCTCGATCAGGCCGCGCAGGTCGCCCGCGCCGTCCGAGCTCGAGTCGTAGAACGCCCGGACCAGCACCTCGTAGAAGACCGCGCGCTGGAACCAGGTGCGGTCGGCCGGAAGTGCCCGGGCGTGCTCGAAATCGTCCGCGGTGGGGTGTTCGACCACCCCGTCCTCGACGTGGCTGCCCTCGGCCGGGTCGTGCTCGGCCGAGGCATCGAGGTCGAGATCATTTTCCAGGTCCATCAGTTCCCCACCTACCCACCCGCAGTAACTATTTAACTAACCGGCTGGATCACGAAGACGTGCGCCGGCTCGACGTACGGATCGATCCGTACGGCGTTGTGCTGTCCCCACTCGTACGTGGCTCCGGTGATCCCGTCGGTCACCGTGAACCGGTCGTGCCAGTCCATGCCGAGCTCCGGCATGTTCAGCACGGTGTTTCCCCACTGCACGCTGGTCGAGTCGAAGCTGACCACCACAAGAACCGTGTTACCGGTCTCGGGGTCACGCTTGGAGAAGCAGAGCAGCGAGCCGTTGTCGATCTCGTGGAATTTCAGGTTGCGTAACCAGTGCAGAGCCGGGTTCTCGTCGCGGATCCGGTTGAGCTTTGTCAGATAAGGCGCGAGCGATCGCCCCGCGCGTTCGGCGGCCGCCCAGTCGCGCGGCTTGAGCTCGAACTTCTCGTTGTCGATGTACTCCTCGGCGCCGGGCCGAGGGACGTGCTCGAACAGCTCGTACCCCGCATACATGCCCCAGGACGGCGTGAGCATGCTCGCCAGGACCGCCCGAATCTTGAACATCGGCGGGCCACCGTGCTGCAGCGACTCGTGCAGGATGTCGGGGGTGTTGGGCCAGAAGTTGGGCCGCATCCAGTCGATCGTGGTGAGCAGGGTTTCCATGTACTGACGCATCTCCCAGGCCGTCGTGCGCCAGGTGAAGTACGTGTACGACTGTGTGAAGCCGACCTTGCCCAGCCCGTTCATCATCGCCGGTCGGGTGAACGCCTCGGCCAGGAACAGCACATCCGGGTCGGTTTCCTTGATCTTGGCGATCAGCCACTGCCAGAAGTTGAGCGCCTTGGTGTGCGGGTTGTCGACGCGGAAGATCTTGACGCCGTTGTCGACCCAGTGCATGACGACGCGGTAGACCTCCTCGCGCAGCGCCTTGTAGTCGTTGTCCCAGTTGATCGGGTAGATGTCCTGGTATTTCTTGGGCGGGTTCTCGGCGTACGCGATGGTGCCGTCGGCCCGCCGGGTGAAGAACTCGGGGTTCGTCTTGACCCAAGGGTGGTCGGGCGCGGCCTGCAGGGCCAGGTCCATGGCGATCTCGAGGCCGTGCCGGTGCGCCGTGGCGATGAAGGCGCGGAAGTCCTCGAGCGTGCCGAGCTCCGGGTGGATCGCGTCGTGGCCGCCCTCGTCGGAGCCGATCGCCCACGGCGAGCCCACGTCGTCGGGACGTGGCACGAGCGTGTTGTTCCGGCCCTTGCGGTTGATCTTGCCGATCGGGTGGATCGGGGGCAGGTAGAGCACGTTGAAGCCCATCGCCGCGACGGCCGGGATGCGCTCGGCCGCGGTGGCGAAGGTGCCGTGCTTGATCGGCGTGGAGTCGGGGCCGATCTCGGCGCCCTCGGAACGCGGGAAGAATTCGTACCACGCCGAGTAGAGGGCCCGCTTGCGGTCGACCCAGATCGCGTACGACCGGGTGGTCGTCACCAACTGGCGCACCGGGTTGTGCCAGAGCAACTCCTCGAGGTCGAGCGCGGGGGAGACGCGGGCGAACAGCGACCGCTGGTCGTCGCGCAGGGCCGCGGCGGCGTCGCGGATCCGTTCCTCGTCCTCGTGCGAAACGATCTTGGTGGCCAGGTCGAGGACTTCGGCCCCCTCGGCCAGGTCGTTCGCGAGGTCCTCCAGACCCTGGCCGGCGCCGATCTTCTTGACCACGGCGTCGCGCCACGTCCGGTAGGGATCGTCGAACGCCTCCACGGTGAACGTCCAGCGGCCGACCCGGTCGGGACGGATCACGCCGTGCCACTGGTCGAGGCCCGGCTCGCCGGGACGCATGCGGGTGAACGGCTCCGTCTCGCCGTCGGGTCCACGCCATACCACGTTGACCCCGAGCGAGTTATGACCTTCGCGATAGGACACGGCGGAAACCGGCACGAATTCGCCGACGACCGCCTTGGCCGGATAACGGCCGCAGGACACGGATGGCGTCACGTCTTCGATGGGAAAGCGACCGGTCATGATCTCCACCGTAATCTTCAAGGGCGCGGGCGGGTTCGGCGAACCAGACCGCCGTCAGGGCATACTTCTCCGCGGTGGAGGCGCCGCAAACGGTGGCGTGCCGATGCGCTCAACCTACCGGAGACCGTTGCGGCGGGCTCATCCAGGCGAGGCGTTGCGCCCCCGATGAATTCCGCCAATTCGGCCCGGCCGACTGCCCGCTCATGCTTACCGAGTCTGATCATCGCAACGTTACCGGCCGGCAAAATAACGTTTCCGCTCGTCGGCCCGGCCGTGGCGCACCACGGGTCACGGGCGCACCGACTTCACCACGCGACCCAGCTCCGGCGCTGACGGGAGCGCGTCGGTTGCCGTGCGGTCCCTTCCCGGTCACCCCACTCAGATCCTGCTCCCGCTCCGCCGAGAGGTATCCCGTGACGCTGCGCCGACCGGTGCCGCGCCAGAGCGGAGGAGCACCTACGTGGCCGGACCGTCTGTCGAGCTGTCGCCCGTCATCGCGGCAAGCACGCACTGGCTCTCGCGTGCCTACCCGGCGGGCAGCCCCGACACGATCTCGCACACCCTGGCCGAGCTCCAGGCCCGCCAGGCCGTGACGGTCGCGGCGTGGCTGCGTTACCCCACCGAGGTCGACGCCGCCCTGGTCGCGATCGCCGGCCCCGGTGGCTCCGCGGTCCTCGACTGGCGTGTCGGCAGCGAGCCCGAGAACGAGGAGGCCGAGGAGGAGGGCTGGCGCACCTGGGTCGACGAGGTCGTCGTCAGCTGGGCCGCGTGCCTGCTGGCCGACCCCGCCCTGGCCCGCCGGGGCGTCGACGCCGTGATCGCCGCGGTGCCGCCGATCGGTGACCGGCCGCTGCCCTACCCCCGCAAGCTCGGCTCGGCGCCCGCCGAGTTCCGCCGGCTGCTCGATCCGGACCGCCGGGACTCGGAGGCCTCGATCCTGCTGCGCCACCCCGACCTGCTCGAGCCGGTGGCCGAGATGCACCGCGACACGCTGCTCTACCTGCTCGACGCCGAGCCCGCCGCGGCCGGCGCCGCCCCGCACGGCGGCGACCTGGACGCCCGTAGCTCCGACTGACCCGTTCATCCCCTCCTGGAGAAGGCCGGTACCCCTTGGCGGGGGTGCCGGCCTTCTTCGCTGTGGCCCGAATCCGGGAAGAAATATCCCCAGGGATGCAGCATTGTTGCCACGCCGGCCGTTTCCGGTAGACAACACGAGGACCAGCGGGGGATTTCGCGGATGCGCGATGCGGACAACTTCGACGAGTTCTACCGGGACACCTCGGCGCGGCTGCTTCGCTACGCCTACGCGCTGACCGGAGATCTCGCCGAGGCGCAGGATAGGCTTGGATCTATGCGATACATCTCCGGCGCTGAGCTAGAGGGTGCAATGGACTCGGGCACGTTCGACGACCAACTTGTATCGTGGCTTGTGATCTGAGTAGGGGCCACAAGGTCATCGGTGTAGATTGGTGTGGGTATTGGGAAGCCTTCATGTCCCGTACCAAATTTCTGTGACCGTCGCATAGCAAGACTCGGCACATAGTCTGAACGCTCGGAAAGCTGTTCTCCAGGCCTCCCTATGTGACCCCGAGGAGATCGGAGTCGTGGCCGGTCATCAACTTGAAGGATTCCCGCCCCAGGCGACGCCGAAGACTCCCGGCTAGGGGTCTGCTCAGGCGTGGCCATTCGTGTCCTAGCGCGAGTAGGGTCAGGAGGCTGAGGTATGCTGGTCTGAGAACCACCTCGCATGACTACTGGCTTGAGCCTTGATGCGGCAAACTCGTCCAAGTCTGATTGACTTGACCTATTGTGCTGAGAACTGCTGATGCTACTTTTTCTTGCAGTTCCAATTAGAGGTGTTCGTCCCGCGCTGCTCACAGACTGCTCACTGTCGCTTGGAGCGCCAGAGCTGGCAGTCGAGGGCTTGCGAGTTCGCCGAGCATATTTGCCATATCCCTCATGACCTGTACCAGCGGATGGACCCCGTCTCTGTAGCTTTTTGGGACTTTTCTCCACATCTGATGAAGGAGTAGTGCCGCGCCGAGTAAACAGTCCTAGGCGAGCGAGCTTTCCAAGTTTGCTTGGGGATCTGCGAGGTTTGCCAGAGTCAGACAAGCTACTGTCAGATGCATTTCGTTGAGAAGAAGTGGCTGGGGCTTTGCTGCTTGATGGCTCTTCGAAAGCAGACGCTAGAAGTCGACGGTGCTTACTGCTAAAGCCTGCCGTGTGCTCGTTTCTGACCATGGGACGACTTTCACCAAGATCTGTTGTCCCTTCCCGGCTTGGTCTGCTGGGGCCGGTGCTGATGGAATGTTGGAGACTAGCGTGTACTTCTTGGGTGTTGGGTTTTCTCAGCGAGTCGCCTATCTGGTCCACTCGCTGACGAGTCCGACTTGCTAAAGGACTGGGTTCAACCCCTGAAGATGAAGGAGCTGCAGAGGGGTCAGCCCTCGACAGTGTCTCGTCGATGCTACTGGCACCACTCCTGTCCCCACGACCTGCAGAGCGCTGGCTGGAGGATTTTCGTGGAGGCGGGGTTGGAGCAGGGCTCTGTGCGATAGGCTTCCTTTTTGACCTCTTCTCACTCGTTGCGGCCTCATACTTGTCCGCTTCCCTTGCTGGGATCGGCTTCAATTGCGAGGACGCCTGGGAGATTGTTGGTAGCTTTGGCAGCCTTGACCGGGGTACGGTGGGTTGAGGTACGGTTTTGGACTTTCTGCCGGGTAATCCGGAGGTTTGGACGATGGCTGGGGAGCTTGAGGGCCAGGATAAAGGAGTGGTCGTAGTTGTTGAGGCACTCCAAGGAGCAGGCGACTCTGTGAGTCGAGTTGATGGACTACTGACCGTGCTGACAGATGGCGGAGGTGGAGGGTGTGTTGACTTGTATTGATGAGTACTGAGCGCCTGAAGTTCTGGGATCAATCGAGGTGGTAGAGCATTATGCTTTATTGACCTCTGCTTCTGTGGAACAGCGATACCGAGGACTGTATCCTGTGCCGTGTCCAACCCCGACGAAGCTGCTGCCCTCTTCGACATACTTTCATGCGGCGAATGCAGTCTTCGATCGCCCGTATGTGGGTAAGTAGATTGGTCCAGTTTGTCGTCGTAGATGAGAGGAACGTCCTCTGAACTAATGCGAGAATGTCGGGGCGAGCTTTGAGAAGGATTCGAAAGCGCAAAGGCTCTCGAAGATGCGAGAGCGTCCAGTCTCTGACTAGACCGGCCAGAAGTCGATCTTGGAAGCGCTGAGGGTCGCTTCGACGACACCGGGTTAAGTCCTGTCATCGAGGGCTCGGATTCCTTTACTTTAGGTTGTGCTGCCCGAGACGTTGTAGCCGTGAGCTCTGGGGACTTCGGAGTTGGGAAAGAGGGATGCATTGGTGCTGGCCTTCGTGGAACGGTAGTACTGGCACCGGCGAGAGCATTGCGCTGAGCGTCTCTAGTCGATTTTCTGTGCAACATGGCTGACTCCCTCTAGTATCCTCCTCGCAGTCAATCCTCAAATCCAAATCCTGTCGTGGTGAAGGTACCATCATCCCGAATTCAACCAGACATTCGTTTTCAAGGCTCCAGAGGTTAGCGCGATGAACCAGGTGAGAAACGGATGTCTGGTTAGAGACTTTGCGTGCTCGAGTTGAAAAGGTCGTTAATGCTTAGAGTTGAACAGCCGAGTGTTCTTTTGAGCAGGTGGCACAGAGAGCCAAAAGGCCGAGACAGGGAAGATTATTTGTGCCCTGTTTGCGCAATGCTTGAGGATTCGAGGCAGGGTTAGGCGTATTGCCAGTCGGATCGACCATGCATATGTCCAGAGGCGAAATCGGGCTCTCCGAGGCAAATTTAGAAGTGGGGCCAATGCCTGGCAGTTGATAGACTATCTCAGGAGTACGTTGTGAAGCAGTAGACTGTTATAGCGGACGTTGCTGGAGAGCCTTGTGAGACGAGATAGACAGAGCCTGATGATGGGATATGAAGGAAATAGTGTTACGTGTATGTGAGAAGTAGTGGGGAGAGAGTTGATGGAGGACTGATGGCGCTAAGAACAGCCCTGGAATCCGAGCCGGAGCAGTGTGGCGGAATGTGGTCTGCTAGGTCCACCAGCTCGGGTCACGCTGCGTGGACTCAACGCCACCAGAGTCAATGTAGAGAACCTGCTTTGCGAGGAATAATGATGGAGGACGTCAGCTCTGACACGAAATCCTTTATGTCATGCGGGAGCATGGGAGATCCCCGATCAGAAGTCAAATAGCTCCAAGAGCCCTGGTTGGGGAAAGTACACTGTCATGTGCAGCATGCGACAGTCCAATGTCAAGGTGACTCGGGGAAAGAAGCATATGACAGGCATGTTTTCCTGCATATCGAGGGCCGCCGAAGAGGCCACCGCGGCAGGCGGCACGGCGAGCGAGTTGCAATGCTCGTCAACTGCAGGCGAGGCGGCGCAGCACAGCGAAAACGGGCGGGCTACTGGCGTCGTCGTAATTGCGCTTTGCCAGAGAGAATCGCGATACTGGGTCGTGAACCAGGGCTGAGATTTTGGTATGTTTTAGTGGGAACACTCAGGACCACTCGTTATCCCTGTGGAGATACAGAAAACTGCACAGTGGCGAACGAACAAGATGAGAATTTTAGAGGCCGTTGAATTTTTCGGACAGGCGTGGGAGTAGCCGTCGAGTGGAGCCTGGGTCAAGATACTTGGGCGCTGCACTCTTAGCTTAAACTTGAAGATCTCGGCGTTCCCTTGACAGCCAGCCTTGTTCTCTGGGGCATGAAAGGCTGCCTGCGGTAGTTCTAGATTAAGCGTTGATTCTCAGCCGCAAGCTCCAGCCTTTCCTCATCGAGTCGTCCAGATCTCAATTGTAGAGATCTCACAGCTGAAGATAGGCATCTTCAAACACGTGTCAGTCCGACAACCCATGCTTTGCATCTTGCCCATCTGGATTTCTGGAACCCCATCTTGCGGGAAGCAAGGGGATGGCCCTCTCCCCGTCCAAGCTTGTTTTTCCCATCTCCACGACATTTGATTTGCTTACCTTCTGGCCAATGAGTGCACTGATCAGCACTTTTGCAGCACCCTCATGATTTGAAGGTGTTCATTTGCCTACGTGCATTTTCACCAGCTGGCCAATTACTGTACGAGGTTGAGGTCGGATTCCTTATGAGCAGACCTCAACACGGTTACAGCTTCCGCTTCTTCGCAGGAAGGTGCAGCAACTGCGAATGTAGGATCTTGGAATTGTCTGAACTCTGTGTGCGCATGCTCCCCCCCGAGTTTGCTCGCCGAGAACCTCTCTGTTACTAAATCTCCGACGGGAGACAGCATCCATTATGGCTTCCACACCCTCCCGGAAAAATCCCTGTACGTCACTTGCTTCGTCACACCTCGTCACAGTGAAGGCGGCGGTATGATGCAGAGACGTTGAATCACCTGATAGAAGATCCATGTTGGTTGATAGTCTTTGATTGATAAATCTCCGGGAGTGCCGGTGCAGATTGGGACATCATCCGTACAGTCCATCCCACTCTTCCTCCTCATCTTCTGGTGCCGCATTCTTCTTGATCTCCTCGAGTTGCTTCTGACGCCGCTCACGTACCTTCTTCGCCAAGTCAACTCTGTCGAGCGGGCAGGTGCCGTTCAGAAGAAGCCAAGGACGAACGCATTCCAGATCGTAGATGTGCTTTGGGTGGCAAGGAAGTCGAACAAGTAGTGGGTGAGGGTCCTCGACAAACGGATTGCCACATATTGGACATTCCGCATCCTTCTTGACTTTCTTGACATTGACACGCTCGAGTGCTGCAATGTATTCCTCGTCAACACCCTTCACTTCCGTCGGAGGGTGCTCGGCGGAGGTCATGAGAGTCTGAATCATGTTGTCCAAAAGATCCGAATCCGCATTGTCATTGTCTCGTTGCATGACTTGAAACACCTCTGCCAATGACCTGAACGCTGCCGACACATCACCAGGCACGGGCACTGCTCCCTCCCTCGCACGGTTCTCGGGTCTTTCTGGCGTGATCTCGGAGAGGAGGCTCAGGAGAGATGACATGTCAGGCCGTCGAGGTGTCGCCTGTGAGGCATTCTGAGGGTCGGAGGCATGCTCTGCTGTATCGTAGTCAGCCAACAGTCTCCTCCGGAGCACCGTAAAGGAGGTTTACATTCGTAGCTAGCCATCAACACAGAAGACGTACGGGCGGTCTATGTGAGCTGAATAGTATTAGTCACACCAGGAGAATGAAGCAGATGTAGTGTGAAGAAGACAGCAGGTGGTAGGAGACTCTGTCAACGAGCAGGCAGGCGACGCTGGCGTGGCAGAATCTTCCGGGCTCTTACGGACTGATAGAGCAGATTGTGTCTAAACTCGCGTCTGAGTCGAACAGCATTACAATCAACTGTAGCGAGCCACTATATGCATGGGCGAGTGACGACTGTGCCCTACGTTTCTGAATGAAGCTGTAGTCAGATTGCAAACATTGAATGATCGCGACTTCACTTCATGAACCCTCGCCAAGGCTTTCTGGAGCCCAATCATCACTTCCTTCTTCTTCCCCAGACAAACATCTAACTCCTTTCTCTCTATGGCTATTATAAGGTAATTGTTTGCTTGCCGGAGCATTGCCTAGCTTCTGCATATGTCATTGCTTCCAGCTGATCGATGATTCCCATCCATGAACAATTGTGCCGATGGCGGCTGATTGGGATGAGATCGCCCGAATCCCTGTCCCTTCTTCGACAGGTAACTTACACCAACTCTCCAACCCGGCTACAGCAATAATCTTCGACGATGTTCAGGAACTCGTCTGGATTGGCAATGGCGACGGCAGAGTGGCGTCTTTCAAAGGTCCGGACTTGCAGCGCTACACCTCAGCCAAAGCCCACATGGGAGAAGGCCCAATCAAACAACTCTTGTCCCATGAGAAAGGCATCCTCTCTATCGCCGGAAGGAGTGTGCACTTCATGAGCCGCACTGGTCCGGCAATATGGCACATCACCCACCCGGCGATGACCGACCTCCGGTGCATGTGCTTTACAGGTAGTCCTTACCATGTTTTGGTCGCCGGCTGT
>CBDCJN010000050.1:0-106895 GCA_965217855.1 Actinoplanes sp.
CTGATCGTCGAGCCATCGGCTCAGCTCGGCCATGCCGCCGGCGACCCGCTCGGCCCGCTGCTCGACCCGTTTCGAAGCTGCGACCGGATCGGGTGTGGTGGCGGCCTTGGGCTTGACCGCGGCCCGGGCCGCCCGCGCGGCTTGCCACTCCCGGGCGAACTCGGCGGGCGGCCCGTCGGCCACATCGGACTCGGCCCAGAGCAGCAGCAGGCCGAGCGCGTGCTTGCACGGGATCTTGCGGCTCGGGCAGTTGCACTTGAACGCGGGACCGGCCAGGTCGACGCCGACCTGGTAGGTGCGGCACTGACCCCAGAGGATGTCGTCGAGCCGCCCGGTGGCCGACCAGGCGGTGGGGGCGGACAGGGCACGGGCGGCCTTGACCGACGAGGGATCGGGGGCGAGTGTCTCGACCTGAGCGGCCGACCATCGTTCAACGGGCACATCAAAACACTAGGCGGGAGGTACGACAATTTCGTCGTCCCAGGTCACCCCGGTGAGGGTCGTCGAGACGCCCCACAGGCGGGCCGCCATGGCCGCGTCCTGGGCCCGGCGCGAACGGCGCGCGGGACCGCCCGGACCGTTCATCCCGAGGAAGCGCTGCGGCCCGTAATAACCGTCCGGAACGGCGTCGGGCGAGGTGGCCGCGTACAGCGTCGGAAGTGCCCCGCCCGCGGCGTCCTGCCACATGCCCGGGATGTGCATGGTCAGCCGGGAGAGAAAGTCGTCGCCGGTGCGGTCGGTGCCGAGCGTCGGGCCGCTGCTCTGCAGGTTGGTGCGGGACGCCCCGGGGTGCGCGGCGGCGCTGAGCAGACCCCAGCCGGCCGCGTCGCTGCGGCGCTGCAGCTCACCGGCGAACAGGAGCATGGCCAGCTTCGACTGGGCGTAGGCCCGGCTGGGGGAGTAGGCGCGCTCGCTCTGCAGGTCGTCGAGGTCGATGCGGCCGGCCCAGTGCGTACCGCTGCTGAGCGAGACCACCCGCGGCGCCGTCGCCGCGGTCAGCAGCGGGAGCAACCGCGCGGTCAGCGCGAAGTGGCCCAGGTAGTTGGTGCCGAACTGGAGCTCGAAGCCGTCGGCCGTGGTGTGCCGGTTGGGCACCGCCATCACGCCGGCGTTGTTGATCAGCAGATCGATCGGCTCGCCCGTCGCGAGCAGACGGCCGGCGAACGTGCTCACCGAGGTGAGCGAGGCGAGATCGAGCTCGGCGACGCGGGTGTCGCCCGCGATGCCGGCTGCGGCGGCCCGGCCCCGCTCCGCCGAGCGAACGGCGAGAACGACGGTGAACCCGGACGACGCGAGGGCGCGGGCGGTTTCGAGCCCGACCCCGCTGTTGGCGCCGGTGACGACGGCGAGTGCCATGGTGAATCCTTTCTAACCAGTTAGTTAGTAAGAGTGAAGCACAAGATCTAACTAAACGGTTAGGAATGTAAGCTGGTGCACATGCCTCGCGACTCCGAAGCCACCAAACGCCGCCTGCTCGATGCCGCGGCCGAGGAGTTCGCCGAGCGCGGCATCGCCGGGGCCCGGGTCGATCGCATCGCTGCCGCGGCTAACGCCAACAAGGCGTTGATCTACAGCTACTTCGGCAACAAGGAAGATCTCTTCGACTCGGTGTTCAATGCCCTGGTGGTCGACTCGGTCAACGACGTCCCGATCGACGTCGACGACCTTCCGGCGTACGCGGGCCGGCTCTTCGATCGCAACATCAGCCACCCGCATGCCCTGCGTCTGGCGATCTGGCGCTCGCTGGAACGTGGCTCGCTCTCCGAGAAGGCGGTGGCCTCGGCCAACCGTGACAAGATCGCCGCGCTCGCCGAGGCGCAGCGGGACGGCCGGGTGAGCGACCGCTTCCCGCCCGGCGACCTGATGGAGATGATCACGGGATTGGCGATCCTCGGCGCGCCGTTCCTGGGCGTCGCCAATGATCAAGAGCAACGCCGCCGCTCGGTGGTCGAAGCCGTGCGCCTGCTCACCGAGAGGGAAAAACAATGAAGGTCGTGATCTTCGGTGCGACCGGCATGGTCGGCCAGGGCACCCTGCGCGAGAGCCTGCTCGCGCCGGACGTCGAACAGGTGCTCGCCGTGATCCGCACGCCGACCGGGATGTCGCACCCCCGCCTGCGCGAGATCCGGCTGGACGATTTCGCCGACCTGACGCCGATCAAGGACGAACTACGCGGGTACGACGCCTGCTTCTACTGCCTCGGAGTCTCCTCGGTGGGGATGGACGAGGCGGCCTACACCCGTGTCTCCTACGACTACCCGATGGCGGCCGCCCGCACTTTCGCCGAGCTCAACCCCCAGACCACCTTCGTGTACGTCTCGGGGGCCGGCACCAACCTGCAGGGCCGCCAGATGTGGGCCCGCGTCAAGGGGCGCGCCGAGCGGGACGTCATCGCGTTGCTGCCCAACGGGTATGCCTTTCGCCCCGGCATGATCCAGCCGACGCGGGGTGTCCGCTCGAAGACCGGCTGGTACAACGCCATCTACACCGCCGTGGGGCCCCTGATCCCGCTGCTCGAGCGGGTGGCGCCCAAATACGTCACGACCACCGATCACGTCGGGCAGGCCATGCTGCGCGCGGCGCGGGTCGGTTTTCCCGACCACATCGTCGAGAACGCCGCTCTCCGCTGACGTGCCTGCCCGCGGCGCTGTCGCGGGAGCCAGCTGCCCCCAGGTCACGGCGGCGAAGGCCAGAACCATGCCGGCCAGCTGCAGCGGAGTCAGTTGCTGGCCCAGCGCGGCCCAGCCGACGGCGGTCGCGACGACCGGGGAGAGCAGGCCCAGCAGGGCGATCCGCGCGGCCGGCCGCCGCTCGAGGCCCCAGAACCACAACGAGTAGGCCAGCGCGGTGCCGATCAGTGAGAGGTAGGCGTAGCCCATCAGGTTTTCCGCCGTCAGCCGGGGCGGAAGACCCTCGACGGCCAGGGCGGCCGGGACGAGCAGGAGGCCGCCGGCCGTCAGTTGCCAGCCTGTGGCGGTCAGCAGGGACACGCCGGGCCGGCCCCAGCGCTTGGTCAGCACCAGGCCGAACCCCATGGAAGCGGTGCCGGCCAGGCCGGCCGCGAGACCCAAGGTGTCGAGCCGGGCGGTCGCGGTGAGCACGGCCAACGCCACGCCGCCGGCGCCGATCACGGCCGCGACCACTGTGCGCAGGGCCACCCTCTCGGTCAGCAGCAGGACGGTCAGCCCGGCGACGACCAGCGGCTGGGCGGCGCCGAGCACCGCGGCCATGCCGCCGGGCAGCCGGTAGGCGCTGACGAAGAGCAGGGCGAAGAACAGACCGATGTTGAGAAAGCCCAGCACGGCCGACCGCCACCACCAGATGCCGGTCGGTAAACGGCGGGTCAGCGCGAGAAGCACCAGACCCGCGGGCAGCGCCCGCAGCACGCCGGCCAGCAAGGGGCGACCCGGTGGAAGGAACTCGGTGGTCACCGCGTAGGTCGTGCCCCAGACGGCCGGGGTGACCGCGGTGAGAAGCAGAACCGGAGAACGCATCTTGAACTCCCTCGACGCAAAGTATCTCGACATCGAGATAAAACCTCGCTAGTCTCTCGTTGTCAAGAAGCTCGACATCGAGACAATGGAGGGGTGGAGCAGCGTGAAACAGCATTTGACGACGTCGACCGCATCATCGATCAGTGGGCCCGGGAGAGGCCCGACCTCGAGACCGGTGCGATGTCGGTCTTCGGCCGGATCTTCCGGTTGGCCCGCTTGGCCGGCGACCGCGTCGAGCAGGTCTACGCCGGATTCGGGATAGGCCGGCCCGAGTTCGACGTGCTCGCCACGCTGCGACGGTCCGGTGATCCCTACCGGCTCTCCGCGGGCGAGCTCGCCGCCTCGATGATGCTGAGCACGGGCGGCACCACGGCCCGCCTCGACCGGCTCGAGAAAGCTGGGTTGATCGAGCGCCTGCCGTCGCCCAATGACCGGCGTGGTGTCCTGGTCCGGCTGACGACGAGGGGCTTCGACATCGTCGATCAGGCGGTCGGTGCCGGGCTGGCCGAGCAGCAGCGCTTGCTCGCCCACCTGCCGGTGGAGAGCCAGCGTCAGCTCGACGCTCTGCTACGCGAGGTGCTCCATGGCGGCCGTGACACCACCGACTTCCGCTGGCTCGGTCCCGGGTCGACCGTCCAGGTCGAAATCGAGGAGCCGCTGCAGCACGGCGCGACCAAGCGGGCCCCACGGCACGCTGCCGCCACCAAGCAGGGCCGCGCCTCCGCCACCGACGACCCTGTTGGTGGGTGATCAGGCCACAGCGCCGTGCCCGGCCGGCACAACCTCGGCGGGCTTCGGGGGTGGCGGGGGAGTGCCGTCGCCGAAGGGGCGGCCGCCCAGCTTCTCGCGCCCGTGCTCGGTCAGCCAGCCGCTCAGATCGGGGCCGGCCGGCACGATGCGGGTCGGATTGATGTCCTTGTGGACGATGTAGTAATGCTTCTTGATATCTACAAAGTCGATCGTGTCGCCGAAGCCGGGCGTCTGGAAGAGATCGCGGGCATAGGCCCAGAGCACCGGCATCTCGGTCAGTTTCGAGCGGTTGCACTTGAAGTGGCCGTTATAGGCCGCGTCGAAACGGGCCAGCGTCGTGAAGAGGCGGACGTCCGCCTCGGTGATCGTGTCGCCGACGAGATAACGCTGCCCTTCCAACAAGTCTGAGAGCTTGTCGAGGCGGGCGAAGAGCCTCGCGTAGGCCTTGTCGTAGGCCTCCTGCGCCCCCGCGAAACCGGCGCGGTAGACGCCGTTGTTGACGTCGGCGAAGACGACGTTGTTCACCTTGTCGATCTGGTCGCGCAACTCCTCTGGGTAGAGTTCGGGCGCGCCGTCCCGGTGGTACTGCTTCCACTCCAGGGACAGGTCGATGGTCATCTGGGCGAAGTCGTTCGTGACCACCTCGCCCGTCGCGATCTCGACCATCGCGGGCACGGTGATGCCCTTCTCGTAGCCGGGGAAACGTTTGAAGTAGGCCTCCTGGAGGCGTTCGATGCCGAGCACCGGGTCGCGGCCGCCCGGGTCCAGGTCGAAGGTCCAGCTGCGCTCGTCGTGGGTCGGGCCGGCGATGCCCATCGAGAGCACGTCCTCGAGGCCGAGCAGCCGCCGGACGATGATGGCCCGGTTGGCCCACGGGCAGGCCCGGGCGACCGCCAGGCGATAACGTCCAGGCTCGACCGGGTAACCGTCCCGGCCGTCCGCGGTGATCCGGGTCGCGATGTAGCGCTGGTCCCGGCTGAATTCGCCCGTCGGGTTCACATAGGCCATGCCTCCATCCTGCGGTCCACCGGCCGATCGCGCTCGGCGAACAGCCAGTGACACCTCACGACACACGCCCGGGGGTGGGCCCCGAGCGGGGTGGGAAGGCAGGGAACGAGGCTCCAGCATTGACGGGCAGTAAGGCCATGGGTCTGGCAGAGTAAACCGGTGGCTGCCAAGATCCGGAATTACCTCTCGCAGTGGACTGTCTTCGTCCCGATCATCGCGATCATCGCCCTGATCTTCACGTGGGGCCGCGACCTGCCCTCAGCGGTGGTCGTGCTGGCCGCGGTGCTGCTCGGCGGGGCCGTGCTGGCCGCCGTCCACCACGCCGAAGTCGTCGCGCACCGGGTCGGCGAGCCGTTCGGCTCGCTCGTCCTCGCCGTGGCGGTGACCATCATCGAGGTCGCCCTGATCGTCACGCTGATGATCAGCGGCGGTGAGAAGGCTCAGTCCCTGGCCCGGGACACCGTCTTCGCGGCCTTCATGATCACCTGTAACGGCCTGCTCGGGCTCTCCATCCTGGTCGGTGCGCTCCGCCGGCACGTCTCGGTCTTCAACGCCGAAGGCACCGGCGGCGCCTTCGCCACGGTCGCGACCATCGCCACCCTCAGCCTGGTCGTGCCCAGCTTCACGACCAGCCGCCCTGGCCCGGAGCTCTCGCCCGCCCAGCTGGCCTTCGCCGCGGTCGCCTCCCTGGCTCTCTACCTCCTCTTCGTGGCGGTCCAGACCCGCCGCCACCGCGACTACTTCCTGCCGATCACCTCCACCGGCAAGGTCGTCGAGGTCGAGGAACACCTCGACCCGCCGAGCGGCCGCCTGGCGCTGGCCAGCGTCGGCGTCCTCATGGTCGCGCTGATCGCCGTGGTCGGCCTGGCCAAAGGCGTCTCCCCGTCCATCGAGGCCGGCGTGGCGTCGATCGGCCTGCCCCAGGCCGTGGTCGGCGTGGTCATCGCCCTGCTGGTGCTGCTGCCGGAAACGATCGCCGCCGCCCGGGCCGCCGCCCGTGACCGCGTGCAGACCAGCCTCAACCTCGCCATCGGCTCGGCCATGGCCAGCATCGGCCTGACCATCCCGGCCATCGCCATCGCCATGATCTGGCTCGACGGCCCCCTGCTCCTGGGCCTGGGCGGCACCCAGATGGTCCTGCTGGCCCTCACCGTCGTGGTCGGCACCCTCACCATCGTCCCCGGCCGAGCCAACGTCCTCCAGGGCGGCGTCCACCTAGCCCTCCTGGCCGCCTTCCTCTTCCTGGCCGCGAGTCCGTAGCCCCCGTCAGCCGGGGTCCGGGGATGCGTCAGGTGGGTTGGCCGTGAGCGACTCACCCCGAAGCAGTTTTCCCGCGATCCGACACCGGCGGTCGCTGAGCCAGTGGCGCGGCCTTCCCAGAGGGCGCGCCCTGGGTGGCTCCAGTGGATCGATCGTGTAGGTCAGGGTGGCGTAAATGAGGCCGTTGCGCCGGTGGGCCTCGTCCAGCAGATGGTCGTACTCCGTACCGGCGGTCTCGGTGTTCTTGGTGAAGCGTTGTGGTCCGGTGCACCCTTCACTATCGCGCCGGGCAGCGCCACCAAGTGCCACTCCGAGAATGCCGCTCTCCATGTCGCGTTCACGGCTAAGGAGCACAACAAGTGGATCACTGACGTGAAGGCCGAGAGCCAGAGCGTCCGCAAGTGGGTGCCGGTTCCGAAACAGCGGTAGCGTCCCAATGGCGAGCTCCCGGCATCACGCCGGGGGCTCGATCGCGCTGGAGTCAGTCGGGCGCTATCTCGCGTGAAGACCGTCCAATGACGGACGTGACCCAACGCGCCACCCGGCCGGGTGGCGGCTTCATCGGGATGGCGATCACGTCGAGCAGATCCCGTGCCCGCTTCATCGCCTTGCCGTGTTCCTGCTCGTTGTGGAGGAGGAGAGCGTCGATTTCGCCCGGCCCTTGCTCGTAGTTCCGGAGCGTGGTCTGGGCGACTGTGCGGCTCACCTTCGAGATCGAGTCGCTTAGCTCCGGCCAGTAGGGCGAATCCCGCTCAATGAGCCGGACTCTCTGCTTGAGGCGGTTCGCTTTGGTGACTAGCCCCCACAGTTCATCCCGGTCCCGATCGAACGCCTCGGATGTTCGCTCCAGCTCGGCCGCGCCCTGCTCGGAGGGTTCTTTCAGACGTGCGGTGTGATACGCGGCGACAGACACGCTCACCTTCCAGTAAGCGGGCGGGATCTCCTCGCGGAGAATGTTCGCCAACTCGATGAGGTCGTCCTCCCACCGTTCCATACGGCGGTTCCGCCGCTGTACCCACGGGATGATCAGGATTTGGACGAGGGCCGTCACGGCAAGGGTGATGAGTCCACCGAGGAGGAGATTCACGGTCCCCACGGTAGGGCGTGACGCCCAGGCCCCTTGCAACGACGAAGCCCCGCACGGGTGAGCGTGCGTGGCCTCTCTTTCGTACGGCTGACCAGCCCCGGTCGGCGGACCGGTTACCTACCTGCCGTATGCCAACCAGCAAACCTTGCAGTAGGCCAAACGTCAACCTGCAAGTTGGCCTAGTTGCGGGATAGCTGAGTTGGCCTACCAGGTAACCAGGAACGATGCACCTGTGAGTCTCGAATCGGCGGTCAGGAAGCTCCGTACGGCGGAAGCCGGGGTACCGCGCGCCCAGGAGAGGGCTGCCCAGATTGTCGCCGAGGCCCGCGGGAAGGTGGCCCAGGCGCGCGCTGAGCTGGCGAAGGAGATCCGGGTGGCCGACGCGGACGGGATGCGCCAGGTGGACATCGTGGCCGCCACGGGATTGAGCCGCGAGCGGGTCCGCCAGATCGTCCGGGAGGGGGAGAGCTAGGCCGGTCCTCCGACCAGGCGCGACGCTAGAGCCGGCACGCCTGCAAAGTTGGGATCAGCGGACCGCCGTCGCCTGTGCCGGCCGCTCCAGTACGCGCGCGGTGGCCTCTTCCCCGGCCTCGCGGCCGGTCGCGCCGGACACGTAGATGTTGAACGTCACCCCGCCCATGTTGGTGCCACCGGCCGCCGCCGTCGCGCCGTCCCCGCCCCGCACCGGTCCAGCCGTGAACGTGGGGAGGTCGCCGGTCAGCTCGGCCAGTTGCTTCTTGATCGAGTCGAACTCGGACGCCATACCCCGGCCGAACCCGGCGATGACCATCCGGCCCGAGTCCTCCAGGATCTTCTTGTCCACCTCAGCCGGACCCTTCCAGTCGGGCAGCATCGAGGTCAGCGAACCCAGGAGCGACTTCACCCGGCCGAACCCGGCCTGGATGCCGGAGATCAGACAGTTGATGATGGCCTGGCCAGCACCGACCAGCCAGGACCCGGCCGCCGCGAACATGCCCCGGATCGTGCTGATCAGGCCCGAGACCACGGACCGGACCCGCCCGGCGGCGGCGGCGGAGACTACCGAGGAGAGGCCGTTCCACCCGGCCGTCCACACGGTTCGGACGTAGGCGATCCCGGAGCTGATGATCGAGCGAACGCCGGAGATCGCGGAAAGACCAGCGAGCGGACCGCGTTCATCACGTTGGACACGGTGGCCTTGATCGCGGCCCAGGTGGCCGACCAGTTGCCAGAGATGGCCGCCGAGGCCACCCGGATCACGCCCTGGATCAGCGCCGCCCCGACCTTCACCACGCCGGAGATCATGGACAAGGCGGTCCGCACCACGGCGGAGATCAGCCCCCACGCGGTACCAGTGGACGGTCAGGCCGCGTCTACGCCTTGGCGAACGCCCTGCTCCGGTGCGGCTCGTCGAGCACAGCGAAGCGCGGCACCGGGCCTCGGCGGCGCGTCTCTCCGTGACGGAACAGATGACCCAGCGGTGCGAAACGTAGGCCGCAGTTTCACCATCGACGCCGGCAGTCCGCAGTGCCCGGTTCCGGAGACCGCCTGGCCGGCCCGATCAGGTGCGGGCGGAGCGCCGCCCCGTGGTCGGCGCTCCGCCCGAGACTAGGGCGAATCTCCACTGCTCCGAACGAGCCGGACCTCGTCTGGCCTGGCCGTTGCCGTTCCGGGTCTGGCCTGGCCGTCCGGGTCTGGCCGTTTCCGATCTGAGCCTGGCCTGGCCGTTCCGGGTCTGGAGCGGCGGGCGCAGTCCGGCTGGGCCTTGTTCGGTTGGGCCGGCGGTGTCGGGTCAGGCTGAGTCTCGTTCGATCAGGGCTGGTTCGTAGATGACTGAGGAGACTCGCATGGCGGGGTCTTCGATGCGGGCCAGGAGGAGGCGGGCGGCTTCGGCGGCCATGTCTTCGAGGGGGTGGCGGATCGTGGTCAGGGCCGGTGATGCGGCCACCGCGGCGCTGCTGTCGTCGAAGCCGACTACGGCTACGTCGTGGGGGACTCGGCGGGTGGCCTCGCGCAGGGCGGACAGGGCGCCCAGGGCCATCAGGTCGTTGGCTACGAAGACGCCGTCCAGTTGGGGGGTTTCCGTGAGCAGTTTGCGCATGGCGGTCTCGCCGCTGTCGCGGGTGAAGTTGCCGGTTTCGGTGGGCACCCAGCCGTGGCCGTGGCGGGCCAGTGAGCGACGGAAGCCGGCGACGCGGTCGGTGCTCGCGGGGACGTCGGCCGGGCCCGAGATCATGGCGATGCGCTGGCAGCCTCGGTTGAGCAGGTGTTCGGCGGCCAGTGCGGCGCCGGTGTCGTTGGCCAGGTCTACGTAGTCGATCGGGACCGGCTCGGCGGGGCGTCCTATCAACACGGCCGGCACCCCGCCCTCGGTGAGCATGCGCGGCAGCGGGTCGATCGCGGGCAGGGACAGGATGATCGCGCCGTCGGCCTGGCCGTTGCGCAGGTCGCCGACGAGGCGTTTGCGGGCGTCGTCGGTGCCGACGATCTGCAGGGCCAGCTGGACGCCCTGCGCGCGCAGCACGCTCATCAGGCCGCCGACCACGCGGCCGAAGTAGGGGTCGGCGAAGAAGCGGCCCATGAACGGGTCGTCGTCGTGCGACTCGGAGTCGGAGACGACCAGCGCGACCGTCCCCGTCCGGCGGGTGACCAGCGAACGGGCCAGCCGGTTGGGCACGTAACCGGTGCGGCCGACGGCTTCCCACACGACCTCGTGGATCTGCGGGTCGACGTTGCGGATCCCGTTGATCACCCGGGAGACGGTGGCTCGGGACACCCCGGCGATGCGGGCCACGTCCTCGAGGGTCGGGAGCCGCTCGGTTCGCATAGACGTCTTTATAGCACAGGTGGAGAGCGCTCTCCCTAGGCCGCGGATCCGGGCCGTCCGAAGTTCCGGAACCAGCGGAAACCCGCGTACGTATTGACGTCCTTGACATCTCGGCGTAACACTCGGAAAGCGCTCTCCAACCCCGAGGAGACCTCGTGAATCCCCAACGACGTAAGGCGCTCCGATATGAGACCTAGGCGCTTCCTGACCATGAGCGCGGTCGCGGCCCTCACCGCGACCGCGGTCCTCACCGGTATGCAGGCGGCCCAGGCCGCCGACACCCTGCTCTCGCAGAACCGGCCCACCCTGGCGTCGTCGACCGAGAACGGCGGCGCCCCGGCCGCCGGAGCCGTCGACGGCAACCTCACCACCCGGTGGGGCAGCGCGTGGACCGACCCGCAGTGGCTGCGCGTCGACCTCGGCAGCACGGCCACGATCAGCCAGGTCAAGCTCACCTGGGAGGCGGCGTACGCGAAGGCCTTCCAGGTCCAGACCTCGGCCGACGGCAACGCCTGGACGACCGTCTACAGCACGACCACCTCCGCGGGCGGCACGCAGACCCTGGCGGTGAGCGGCTCCGGTCGTTACGTCCGCATGTACGGAACGCAGCGTGGCACCGGCTACGGCTACTCGCTGTACGAGTTCCAGGTCTACGGCACGCTCACCACGCCGCCGCCCACCGGCGGTCCCGGCTATGTGCCGGCCAACCCGCCGGTCACCGGGGTGGTTCCGTCGACGGCCACGCCGCCGGACACCAGCCCGCCCACGACTCACCACGAGTTCCAGATGAACTGCTCGGTGAGCCGCACCAACCTGAACGACGACCCGATCGTCTTCCCGGGTCTGCCGGGTGCCTCGCACTCGCACACGTTCATGGGCAACACGACGACGAACGCCGCCACCACGGTCGGCAGCCTCAAGTCCGGCAGCACCTCGTGCATCACGCCCGGTGACAAGACCGGTTACTGGATGCCGACGCTGCTCAACGGGGACACCGCCGTGCAGCCCGTCGGCCGCCAGACCATCTACTACAAGTCCGGCGTCATCGACTACCGCAGCGTGCGCCCGTTCCCCGAGGGCCTGCGTTACGTGGTCGGCAGCCCGACCGCCACCATCGACGACTTCCGCAACCACCCGGGCGCGGTGGAAGGCTTCGAGTGCGGCGACCTGACCTTCAACTGGGACATCCCCGCCAACTGCGCGCCGGGTAGCCAGCTCAACGTCCGCTTCCAGGCCCCGAGCTGCTGGAACGGGCAGTACCTGGACGTGCCCGACCACAAGAGCCACATGGCGTACCCGGTGCTCGGGGTCTGCCCGGCGTCCCACCCGGTCGCCGTTCCGATGATCGAGTTCAAGATGGCGTGGCCCGTCAGCGGCAACATGAGCAACGTCCGATTCTCCAGCGGCCGCGGCTTCTCGTTCCACTACGACGTCTTCAACGCCTTCGACCCGGCCACGCTGGCCGCCCTCACCCGCCACTGCATCAACGGCGGCCTGCAGTGCGACCCGCGCGGTTTCGACCTCTACAAGCCCGACCGGGGCGCCGCCCTCAACGAGAACTACCAACTGCCGTAACACCCAGCGCACCGAACGGGGCGTCGCCACTCGGGCGGCGCTCCGTTCCGCGTCACCGGTTGGCGGGAGATTCGAGGAGCGTCTCGGAGACCGTCCACAGGCGACGGGCGGAGTCGGGGTCGAGGGCCCACTGCTTGACACCGTGGCTGTTCTCGAAAAGGTCGGCGTCGTCGGGCACGGTGTGTGCCTCGATGCCGTCGTCGAGATAGTGGCCGCCGGTGGCGGCGAACTCGGGGGCGACCGCGGCGACCAGCGTGGTGGCCGCGCCCTGCTGGGTGGTCTTGTAAGTGAAGACGCCGGCCGCCTCCGCCTTGACGAGATAGTCCTTCTGCGCCGGCGTGAAGTCGCGCTGCAGACCCGTGGCGACACCGCCGGGGTTGGCCGCGTTCGCGACGATGCCGTCGGCGGCCCAGCGGCGGGTGGCCTCGACCGCGAACAGCACGTTGGCGGTCTTCGACTGGGCGTACGCGGCCTGGGGGTCGTAGTCGCGCCGTTCGAAGTGCAGGTCGTCGAAGACGACGGGCGACCTCATGTGCGCGCCCGAGGTGAGCGCGACGATGCGGGCCTCGCCCCGGTCGTGCGCCCCTGCGGCGAGGGCGTCGTGCAGACCCAGGCTGAGCGCGAAGTGGCCGAGATGGTTGGTGGCGAACTGCAGCTCCCAGCCCTCGGGCGTGCGCTGGAGCGTGCTGACGACCAGGCCGGCGTTGTTGATCAGCAGGTGCAGCGGGCCGGACCACCGCCGCGCGAACTCGGCGACCGACGACCGGTCGGCCAGATCGAGCCGGCGGACCGGCAACCGATCATTGCCGGTCGTCCGGGCGATGTCCTCGGCCGTGCGGGCGCCGGCGTCGGTGTCACGGACCGCGAGCGTCACCTCGGCCCCGGCCCGGGCGAGCGAACGGGCCGTCTCGACCCCGATCCCGGACGAGGCCCCGGTGACGACCGCGCGGACGCCGCCGAGGTCGAGCCCGGCCACGACGTCATCAGCGGTGCTGGCCGCGTCGAAGCGAGTAGTGATCATCATTGCCTCCCGGCCGAACTATACTCACTAAACCAAAACTGTATAGTTAGGTTAGCCGAGTGTTAGCATTTCGAGCGTGATCGACGACGAGACGGAGGGCGGCCGGCGCGAACACGTGCTCGCCGTGGCGCTGATGACCTTCGCGCGCTTCGGCTACCGGAAGACGTCGATGGAAGACGTCGCCCGGGCCGCCGACATCTCCCGCCCCGGGCTCTACTTCCTCTTCTCGTCGAAGCCCAGCCTGTTCCGGGCCGCGGTCGTCCAGGCGCTCGACGAGGACGTGGCCGCCGCTCGGCAGGCCCTGGCCGACACCCGCCGCCCCCTCCACGACCGGTTGATCGAGGCGTTCGACCGGTGGACCGGCCGGTACATCGGCCCGATGGCCCAAGAGGTCGCCGTGCTGAGAGAGACCAACCCCGAGCTGCTGGGCCTCGTCGTCGCCGACTACCCCCGCCGCTTCGCCGCGATGCTGACCGAGGCGATCGCCGCCGCCTTTCCCGATGCCGAACCGTCCGCCGTCCAGCCGGATCAGGTGACCCGGACACTGGTGAGCACCGCGCTCGGCCTCAAGCACCAGGCAGCCACCCGGGAGGAGTTCGTCGCCCGCATGACCGTTGCCGTCGACCTCACCCTGACCGCCCTCACCTGCACCACACACCACGCCATTTCGTCGGGGCCGGCGGCGGGGTAAGTGAGGAGAGGGAAAGAAGGTGTTCTTCCTCATTCCCCGGGGTCGGCGCTGGGCATTGTGGACAGCGCCGCTTGGCGGGTGCGCAGAATCTGTAATGCCAACGCCCGGGTCTGTGACTCGGCCCCCGATTTGTCCTCGCTGCGGGCCAGGCTCTGGCCCTGGACGAGGTGGGCTTTGATGAGCTTGGTGACCGTCTCGTCGAAGGCCGGGCCGGCCAGCTTCGAGGCGTCGGTGACCTGCTCGGGGGTAACCATGCCGGGCATCGGCATGCCCTCGTGCGGGTTCTCGGTGGGCAGGCCGGCGCGCGTGTGCAGCTGGCGCAGCACGCTCAGCTCGGCGTCGTTGAAGGCTTTGACCTGCGCAACCATGGCCAGCGTGGCGGGGTCGGCGGTGTGTTTGGGGGCCAGGTCGAGGAGTGGCTGCAACTGCTCGTCCATGGCGATGTTGATTTCGATCCAGGCCAGGTCGGTGCCGCCGAAGCCGGCCGCGGCGGCTTGGGCCGACGAGGCCGTGGCCGGTGCGCCGGTGGACGCGCTCCCCGCCGCCGTGCAGCCGATCGTGCAGCCCGTCAACGCGAGCACACCGACGAGCAGGAGGCGGGGAATAGCATTCACGTTCGAGAGTCTGGCCTTTTAATGGCACCCCTGTCAACGATTCGATATTGATGGATGGCAACAGGCCCGTAACAATGACGCCGAGCTATAGAGCGCTCTCAGTTTTTGTTATTCTGGTCTCCTTCGGGCCTCACGCGTTCTCCCAGAGGCCGATCAGGTTGCCCTCGGTGTCGTAGAAGTAGGCGCTGAACCCCATGTCGCCCACGGGGGAGCGGCCGATCGCCACCTGGCCGCCCAGTTTCTCGACCTTGGCCAGGGACTCGTCGATGCTGGCGACGTCCACGGTGATGACGGGTGCGCTGATCGGGCCCTGGCGGGCCAGCATGCCGCCGTTGATGCCGGGCTCGGCCGGACGGCCCTGGTCGTCGGTGGGGGTCGTCGTGACCGTCGTGTATTGGTAGCCGGGCATCGAGTTGAGCTGCCAGCCGAACGCCTCGCGGTAGAACGCCATGGCGCGCTCGCCGTCCTCGAACGGCACCTCGAAATGGATCACTTTGTCCATCGGGTCACCTCCTCGGCTCGACCCTAGGCCTCGGGCTACGGCGGCAGAAGGGTCGAAGGTACGGGGTCACCGGGAAGGGGAAGGGCGCCCCGGCTACTGCCGTGACGCCCTTCCGGAGCGGGTCGAGCCGGTCAGCGGCGGTAGACGCCGAACTCGTAGAGCGAATAGCCGTACGTGGTGGCCCGCGCGGTGCCGTTCATGCGGACGTAGCGGCCTGAGCCCGAGATGCTCAGCTCGTCCAGGCCGCCGTCGCCGGCGGTGGTCGAGTAGACGTTCGTCCAGTTGGTGCCGTCGTTGGACGTCTGGATCTGGTAGCCGGTCGCGTACGCCGCCTCCCAGGCCAGCCGCACGTGGTTGAACGACTGGACCGAACCCAGGTCGACCTGCATCCACGCCGTGCCGACCCACTCGCTCGCCCAGCGGGTGCCGTAGTCGCCGTCGACGGCGTATGCGGGCAGCTGTGGTCCGTTCGTTCCGGTCGGCTGGTAGGTCGAGGCGGTTGCCGTCTTCCCGCGGGACAGGTTGGTGCCGATCTCGGCCGGGGCGACCACGCGCATCGACTTCTGCTCGATGCCGACGTTGCCGTGACCGTCGAAGGCGTACACGTAGACCTTCCACACGCCGAGCTTGTCGGGCGCCTTGGCCGTGAACGTGCCGTTGCCGTTGTCGGTGAACGTCACGTTGGTGAAGCCGGTGCCTCCGCCCGCGTGCTTGTCGGAGTACATCAGGTTGTACCGGATCAGGTCACCCTGCGGATCCGACACCGAAACACCGACAGTCACATTCCCACCCGCGGGTACGGCGGTCTGGTTGGCGACGGTCATCGCGGTGATCTCCGGCGGAGTGTTGGCCGGCGTCTGTCCCGTCCAGGCCTTGCTGAGGGAGTAGTAGCCGTGCCGCCGCCACCCGCCGGTGGTCGTGTTGAGCCACACCCCGCCGAAGTCGTTCTCGAGTCCGTAGTGGAACTCGGTCGCGCCCAGCGCCACCGTCGGATGGGCGTTGATGGTGGCCCAGCTGCTCGCGTACTGGTCACGTTTCTGCAGGTCGGTGGGCTCGGTCGGCACCCCGTTGACGTCGTTGGGCACCTCCCACTCGCCGGCCGGGCCGGCTTCGGTGACGATGTACGGCTTGGTGTATCCGCCCGCCACCCAGTCGGGGTAGATGTTGCCGATCGCGCCGTACGAGTTGACCGCGAGCAGGTCGAGGTCGGGCGAGTACTGCTTGTAGTAGGGCCAGGCTCCCGTGTACGCGTCGGTCGACGTCACCGGGTGGTTGGGGTCGACCGCGTGGATGGCCTGCGCGACCTCGTTCACGAACTTCGCGTAGGCGACCCGCCGTGCCTCGACCTCGGCCGCTGACAGCCCGTGGTCCTGCATGGTCAGGATGACCTCGTTGCCGACGTCCCACATCAGCACGCCGGGGTTGTTCTTCAGCGTGTTGACCCGGGCCACGATCTCGGCCTTGACCGAGTTCTTGTACGCGGTGTCGTTGGCGTAGTCGGCGCCCTGGTTGAGCCAGTGCCCGACGATCACCTTGATGCCCTGCCGGGAGGCCCGGTCGAGCAGCGTCGGGGTGTTCGCGTCGTCCACGCCCCAGGTGCGGATCGTGTTGACGCCCATGTTCTTCAGGTCGCGCATGTAGCCGTCCGCGGCGGCCTGCGGAGGACCGTACGTCAGTCCCTTGACCTGGTAGTTGGCCCCGTTGACCTGCAGGTGCCAGTTGCCCTGGCTGCCGGTCACCTTGACCACGCCGGCCCCGGTGGGTGCGGCCGGGTCGGTCATCGCGGCCGGGACGGTGCCGGTCGCCGTGCGGGCCACGCTGACCGAGTCGACGCTGAGCACGCCGCCCGAGGTCGTGTCGCTGGTCGGGGTCGTACGCCCGGCGATCGCGTTGGGCAGCGAGCCGCCGATCGCGAGGTCGAGCCGCAGGAAGAACCCGTGGTGCACGGCCGCCTTCCAGGCCGCCACGCCGACCTGCGATTCCCGGACGACCCAGGTCTGCCGACCGTCGAGGTAGAAGCGGATCTCCTCGTCGGTCTTGGTGCGGTCGATGATCTGCGTGTACTCGTGGTAGCCGGTCTGGCAGCCGGTGCAGGTCGCGAAGCCGGACGAGCGACCGTTGTACTCGGCGCACACCCCGTCGGGGGCGGTGCCGCAGTGCAGGGTCTGGGCGAGCTGGCTGCGGCCGTTGACGTTGGTCATGATGTCGGTCTCGCCGACGCCCGGCCAGTTGGTGTAGTTGCCGCGGTACGCCGCTCCGGTCGCCCGGAAGCCCGGCCAGTAGCCGAGCGCGTTGGCCACGTCCGGCTGCTTGAGGACGGCGGTGAACTTGGTCTGCTGACCCGCGAGCGGCTCGAAGTCGGTGCGCTGGGTCTCCAGCCGGCCCGACGTCCAGTTGCCGGCGCCGTCCTTGATCGCCTTGATCGACAGCTTGCCCGCGCCGTCCAGCGAGACGTTGGCCGTGCTGTTGCTGGCCGTCTCGACCTCACCGGTGCCCCAGTTGGCGGCGCCGCCCGGGTATTGGGTGCCGGTGCGCAGCAGCCAGTTGGCCGCGGACGGCGAGGTGCCGGCCGCCCCGTCGAACGTGTCCTGCCAGACCGTCGTGAAGTTGCCGGGCGGCTGGGTCGGGGGTGTCGTCGGCGGGGTGGTGGGCGGCGTGCTCGTCCCGGTCGTGCCGTAGACCTTGAACTCCCACAGCGAGTAGCCGTAGCCGCCGTTGCGCTGCGTTCCGTTGAGCCGCACGTACCGCCCGCTGCCGCTCACGGTGAGCGTCTCGGTGCCGCCGGTGCCGTTCGTCCTGGTGTAGATGCTCGTCCAGGCGTTGCCGTCGGGCGAGGTCTGGATCTGGTACGCCGTGCCGTAGGCCGCCTCCCACTGCAGGACCACCGAGGTGATGGTCGCGGTGGCGCCCAGGTCGATCCGGATCCACTGAGGATCGGAGAACTGGCTCGACCAGCGGGTGCCCGCGTTGCCGTCGGTCGCGTTGGCGGCCACGGTGTCGGCGGTCTCGTTCGACGAGGCGGTGGTGGGTTTGCCCTGCGAGAGGAGCGCGTCGGCGGCATACGCGGCGCCGTGTGGGGACACGGCGACGTAGGCGGCGACGAGGCCGATCACGAGGGGGATGACGAGGCGCCGCCACACTTGTGGCGGAGAGGAAGCCGTCTTCACGGGGACTCCTGGGGATGTCGGGACGCTCGGGGAAAGCGCTCTCCATGAATGGCCGAAGTGTTACGCCGGGCTTTCACGCGTGTCAATAGCCGCCCGCGAGTCCTGCCCCGGTAGCCCTCCTAAAACGGGACGATAACGGCAGGTTCCGTAACCTGTGAGCCTCTCTTGGAGAGCGTTCTCCGAGCGCCCGTTGTCCACATGGCGGTGGCGTGCGGGCTCGGCACCGGAAATCCTCTCCCCTCTGCGGGCTGCACGGCGAGCGGTGGCCCAGGGCCGAGCTGACCCGGCGGCGGGAGCCGCCGTGGCCCGGGCGCGGGCGACCCTGGGCGGGCCTTTACATTTCCCGAACACCGCGGGTGCCCGGGCCCCGGCATGATGGGTCCGTGAAAGATGACAAGGGCCTGGTCCTCGTGGTCGAGGACGAGCGCCCGATCGCCGACCTGGTGCGCCTCTATCTGAGCCGCGACGGGTTCGGCGTGCACGTCGAGCACGACGGCCCGGCCGGGCTGGCCGCCGCGCGCCGGGTGCGGCCGGTCGCCTGCATCCTCGACATCGCGCTGCCGGGTCTGGAGGGCACCGAGATCGTGCGGCGGATGCGGGCCGACGGCGACTGGACGCCGGTCATCCTGCTCACCGCGCGCGACGACGAGGTCGATCGGATCCTCGGTCTGGAGCTGGGCGCCGACGACTACGTGACCAAGCCGTTCAGCCCGCGCGAGCTGGTGACCCGCGTACGCGCCCTGTTGCGCCGGGCCGCCGGCCCGCCCGACGGGGAGCGGGTGCGTTCGCTCGGCCCGCTGCGTCTCGACCCGGGCCGCCGCGAGGTCACCGTCGACGGCGTGCCGCTGGCGCTCACCCCGACCGAGTTCGAGCTGCTGCAGCACCTGCTCGCGCGGCCGGGCCGGGTCTTCACCCGCGACGAGCTGCTCTCGGGCGTCTGGGGGTACGCCCCGGCGGCCGGCACCCGCACGGTCGACGTGCACGTGGCCCAGGTGCGGGCCAAGCTGGGCGGCGCCGCCTCGCTGATCCGCACGGTCCGCGGCGTCGGATACACCGCCGATGCTTAGGACCCTGACCGCCCGGGTCGTCCTGGTCACCGTGGCCACCGCGGTGATCGCCGTGCTGATCACCGCGGCCGTCGCCATCCCGGTCGCCGCGCGCACGGTGAACACCCAGCTGCGGGCCGAACTGCTCGAAAAGAGTGCGATCGCCGTCGAGCTGCTGGCCACCGAGCGTCCGGCCGCCCGCGAACGCATCGTCCAATCGTTGCGCCGCGACGGCATCAAGCTCTATCTGATCCGGCGCGGGGTCGTCGACCAGGCCGGGCTGCCCGACCGGGTCGTCCGCCAGGTGGCCGGGGGCACGCTGGTCGACACCCGGGGCCAGGTCGACGGGCGGGCGGCGTTCATCGCGGGCCGTCCGCTCTCCGGCGTCAACAGCGGCGTCGTGCTCACCCGGGTGGTCGCCACCGGCACCGCGGGCAAGGTGCTGAGCACGATCTGGATCGCCCTGCTGGCCGGCCTGCTCGGCGGCATCCTGGCCGGCGCCCTGCTGGCCCGGTTCATCGCGCGGCCGATCCGGCTGGCCGCGGGTGCGGCGAGCCGGCTGACCGCCGGCGACCATTCGGTACGGATCGCCCGCAGCGGCCCGGCCGAGTCGGCCGAGCTGGCCGACGCCGTCAACCAGCTGGCCAGCGCGTTGCAGGTCAGCGAGGGCCGGGAGCGTGAGTTCCTGCTGTCGGTGTCGCACGAGCTGCGTACGCCGCTGGCGACCTTGCGGGGTTATGCCGAGGCGCTGGCCGACGGGGTGGTCGGCCCGCACGAGACCGAGAAGGCCGGCGCGACCATGCTGGCCGAGGCCGACCGGCTCGACCGGCTGATCTCCGACCTGCTGGTGCTGTCCCGGCTGGAGGCGGCCGACCTGCCGCTGGACATCGTGCCGGTCGACCTGGTCGAGCTGGTCGGCGCGGCGGGGGAGGCGTGGACCGCCCGCTGCGGCCCGGACGGCCCGGTGCTGCGCGTCGAGCTGCCGTCGCACCCGGTCGTGGTGCACACCGACCCGGGCCGGATCCGCCAAGTGATCGACGGCCTGTGCGAGAACGCCCTGCGGGTCGTACCGGCCGGTCAGCCTTTGATCCTGGCTGTGCAAGGCGCCACGATCCAGGTACGCGACGGTGGCCCCGGCTTCACCGACGACGACCTGGCCGTGGCCTTCGACCGTGGCGCGCTCAACCATCGTTACAAGGGGATCCGCAAGGTGGGCAGCGGTCTCGGTCTAGCGCTGGCGGCCCGGCTCGTCATCCGGCTCGGCGGCCGGATCACCGCTGGTCACGCCCCAGAAGGCGGCGCCATGTTCACTGTGGAGCTACCCCCGCGAAACTACTGAAGAAACGCGCCCATCGGTGACAGCAGCAGCTTGTTGAGGCCGGTGGCCGTCCGGTCGAGGCTCAGCCTTTCCCGGTCGGTGGCCAGCATGTCGTGCCGGATGCCCCAGAGTTTCTGCGCGTTGCGCCAGGCCACGTTGCGCGTGTACTCGACCGCCTCGCCCTGCCACCAGTCGTCCAGGCAGCCGTTCATCGTGTCGATCAGCAGCTGCCATTTCTCCAGGTAGCCGCGCCGCAGGCCGGGGATCGCCTCGGCGAAGATCTCGTTGATCTCGAGGTAGTCGTGGTGCTGGTCGCTGTCGTCGACCGGGTCCGAGCCGAGGTGGTCGAACGTCGTCACCAGGGCGAACGGCAGGTCGAAGTTGATGTGCGCGTTGACCCCGGCGCAGGCCGAGGGCAGCGGGCGGCAGTCCGGCCCCGGGATGCGTTCGAACAGCGTGCCCCAGACCTGCGGGCAGCGCGGGCTCGACCCGGCGCCGGCCCAGGCCCGCAGGGCGTCGAAGTAGCGCGCCGCGAACTCGACGTCGAGCTGGGACAGGAACGCCGGATCCTTGAACTTGCCGGCGTACAGGCGCTCGAGGACACCCTCGGTGATGGTCAGATACAGCTTGTTGAAATCGCAGAGCGGGTTCTCGCCCAGCAGCGGTGGCACCCTGTCCAGGATCATCTGCAGCGATTTCAGCTGATCGACCACGGCGGGGACGTCGTCGGGGTGGCCCTGCAGGAGATCCGTCATCTCCCGTTGCACAGGTCCCCAGACCGACTGGTTCATCGGTTCTCCTCCACAAACATCGGCGGAGGGCCCCCCAGCACCACCCGGCGGCGGTGGCCGCCGGGTGGTGCTCCCCCGTGCGGCCAGCCTGCCAAAGGCGGCCTACGCGGGGATCGGTAGATCTACGTATTCCGCGCGTGAAGATAACGAACAGGTCACGCCGCGGTGAGGAAAACCCGGCTGGCCTGCACTCGCGTCCGCACCTGGAGCTTGTCGAAGATGTGCCCGACGTGGACGCCGACCGTGCGCTCGCTGATGAACAGGCGCTCGCCGATCTCGCGGTTGGTCAGGCCCTCGGCCAGCGCGGCCAGCACCTCGCGCTCGCGCGTGGTGAGCAGGCCCAGCTCGTCCGTCTCCTCGGGGGACGGCACGGCCATCGGCATCGTCGGGATGTCGTCGGCCAGCGCCACCTTGTAGCGGCGGGCCACCGAGACGATCTCGGCGGCGAACGGGCGGGCGCCCATCGCGATCGCCGTGGCGTACGCCTCGCGCAGCGGCCCGGTCGCCGTCGACTTGCGGGCCTTGCGCTGCAGGACGGCCTCGGCCTGCCGCAGCCGCGAATAGGCGGCCGGGTAGGGCTGCCGGCGCCTGTCCCACGAGGCGGCGGCCCGGGCCCAGGGCGCCGGGTCCTGCTTGTCCTCGAGGCGGCTGATCTCGCCGGTGCACAGGTCGAGATAGCCGTCGATCGTCGCGCGGACCGGCGCGGCCGCGTTGCCGACCCCGGCCGCCATCCGCTCGACGGCCACCTTGAGCCGGCGCAGCGCCCCCGGGTCGACCGCGTCGCCGGCCGCGTGCGCCTCGGCCTCGGCCCGCAGGCCGTGCCAGGCCAGGATGCCGATCAGAACCAGGTCGTCGGAGCGGGTCTCGAGGAGCCCGCGCTGCACCGCGGCCCGGGCCTCGGGGTGCCGGGCCTGCCACATCGCCAGCCCGGCGCGCAGGGTGAGCATCGGCAGCACGTGCCGCGCGCCGCCGCCGGCCAGCAGCGTGGCCACGGCGTCCAGGTCTCGGTGGGCCGCGTCGACGTCGCCGAAGCCGACCCAGAGCCGGCAGCGGGAGAGCAGCAGCTCGACCGCCTCGGCGCCGGACGGCCGGTGCCGCATCGCGTCGTCGAGCACGGCGTCGGCCTCGGCCCACTGCCCGACCCGGAACAGTCCGTTGGCCGCGATGGCCAGCAGCCGGGTCTGATAGGTGCGGCCGGCTCCCAGCGAGGCCAGCCGGTCGGCGCCGCGCCGGGCGACCAGCACGCCTTCCTCGACGTTGTTGAGCGGGCCGGCCAGCAGCTCGGCCAGGTGCAGATAGGCCACGCCGAGCTCGTCGGGGCGGCCGCTGCGCTCGGCGATGTCGACCGCGTTGCGGATCACGGCCAGGCCCGCGTCCGGGTCCTCGCGGAAGGCGGCGCTGAAACCGAGCGCGGCGCTGGCCCGGACCAGGTCGGCCGTGGACCCGTTGATCTCGGCCATCTCGAGCGCGTCGACCGCGCGAGCGTTGGCGTCGGCGTACCGGCCCAGGTGGAGCAGCAGCTCGGCCAGGTAGGCGGCGGCCGAGGCGCGCTGCCGGGGCGAGCAGTCGGGGGCGGCCAGGACGAGCTCGTACTCCGCCTCGGCGGTGGCCGTGCGCCCGGCCGCGGCCAGGTAACGCGCGCGCCGCAGGTGCAGGTCGCACTCGTTGGGCGCGTCGGGGCGGTGGGACAGCTCGTCGAGCCGGGACAGGGCCCGCAGGTGCTCGCCGCACTGGTGAGCCGACTCGGCCGCGTGGGCCAGCAGCTCGGTGCGCTCGGGGGCGTCGTCGGTGATCAGTTCGAGCGCGGACGACCAGTATCGATGCGCTTCCGTGAAGCCGTAGAGCTCCTCGGCCGAGCGCGCGGCGGCGACCACCGACGGCAGCGCGCGGGCGGGCTCGCCGGCCCGCTGCCAGTGGTGGGCCAGCCGCGCGTGATCGGCGGCACCGCCTGCCTCGAGGGCCTCGGCGAACTTGCGGTGCCGGGCGGTGGCCTCGGCCGGCAGCACCTCGTCGGCCAGGATCTCGGCGACAAGCCGGTGCCGCAGGCGGTAACCGTCCGGGTCGCTGATCACGAACCGATGGAAGACCGCGGCCCGGACGGCGTCGAGCAGCTCGGCCTCGGCCACCGGGACGACCCGGGCCAGCACGGCGTGGTCGATCGGCTCGACGCCGGCGGCGATCGCGTGCACCACGGAGTGGGCCGTGGGAGGCAGCTCGTCGACCCGGGACAGGAAGATCTCGCGCAGCGTGTCGGACAGCTCGATGCGGCCGTCGCGCAGGTCACGGGCCAGTTCCTCGGCCACGAACGGGTTGCCGCCGCTGCGCTTGAAGACCCGGTCGGCGTCCTCGGTCTCGACCGTGTCACCGGCGATCGCGGTGACCAGCTCGACGGTCTGGTCGCGGTCGAGCGGGGACAGCTCGACGACCTTGACCGAGCGCAGGCGGCGCAGCTCGGCCAGCACCTTGCGCAGCGGGTGGGTGCCCTGCAGCGCCTCGGCCCGGACGGCGGCCAGCACCGCGATCTGCACGTCGCCCAGCCCGGCCAGCAGGTAGAGCAGCAGCTGACGGGTGCTGCGGTCGGCCCACTGCAGATCGTCGAGGACCAGCAGCAGACGCCGGTTGCCGGCCACGGTGAGCAGGTCGTGCGACACCCGGTCGAGCAGCGCGCCGGCGTCGGCCGCCGCGGCCGCCGGGCCACTGTGGCCGGCCTGGCGCAGGGCCTGCAGCACGGGGTGCAGCGGGGAGGCGTCACCGATGTCGAGGCAGATGCCGGACAGCACGGAGAAACCGGCGTCACGCATGGCGGCGGCGGTCTCGCGCAGCAGCCGGCTCTTGCCGACTCCGCTCTCCCCGGTGACGAACACCGCGGACGTGCCGCCTGGGCCTGCGTTGCGCAGATCGGACTGGACTTGGCTCAGCGTGCCGGCGCGTCCGACAAGCGGCCCGTCCTCCTCCTTGCTGGGCATGAAGGCCACCCTAGTGCCCATCGACCTACCACGTTGTCGGCGGTTCGGTCTGTTCTGCGTCACAAAAGTGACGGGTATCGGCGCTGTCAGAGATACGTCGTTCTGCGGATCCGCTCCTGGACTGCGGCTGGCACCGTTCTCCCCGGGCACAGCAGTGACCAGGGGGAGCGTGAAAAACATGACCGCAATCGCTATGGCGGAGCAGGAGCGGCGTCAGACCGTCACCGTCCTTTTCATCGACATCGTGGGGTTCACCTCGCTGGTCGACGACCTGGACTGTGCGGAGGTCCGCGCCCTGCAGCGCGACTACTTCGGGATCGTGTCCGAGGTGGTCCGCGCGGGCGGCGGAGTGGTGGAGAAGTACGTCGGAGACGCGGTCATGGCGGTGTTCGGCACCGGCGGTGACGGCTTCGGCGCGGAGGCGGCCGCTTCGGCGGTCCGGGTGGGCCTGTCGGTCCAGGAGGCGTTGAGGGGGCAGCTCCTGGCCGGCAGGTTCGCCGTACGGACCCGGGTCGGTCTCGCGACCGGCGACGTGATCGTGGACGTCGCCGCGACCCGCGACTTCGGGCACGGGATGATCAGCGGCAGCGTGGTCAACACGGCGGCGCGCCTGCAGGCGTACGCCCCGCACGACACCGTGGTGGTCTGCGAGCAGACCCGGTCGGTGGCCGGCGAGCTGATCGCCTTCCAGGAGCTCCCGCCCGTCCGGGTCTCGGGCAAGAAGAACCCGCTCGGGCTGTGGCGGGCGATCGACCCGCGGCGCGACCGGATGGCCGGCGAATCCCGCCGGTTGTGGGCAGTCGCGGCTTAGCGGAGACACGACACGGGTACGTCAGAGGCCTCGCGCCCGTGTCCTACCTCACGAAGCCGTACCTTTTGCCCACATCATCCGGTTCAATGTCCGGCCCGTCCCGGCTCGGTTGAAGGGAAGTGTCGGAGGCGCCCGGTAGGCTCGCCGCGACCTGACCACCACCTGGGCCGATCGGGAGTGCCAGCAGAGTGACCGCGGAGATCCTGTACGGAGCCGATGACCTCACGCACCTGGAGGGGCTGGACGCCGTCCGGAAACGCCCGGGCATGTACATCGGCTCGACCGACAGCCGAGGCGTCAACCATCTCGCCAACGAGATCATCGACAACTGCACCGACGAGGGTGTGGGCGGCCACGCCACCAAGGTCTCGGTGCTCCTGCACGCCGACGGCTCGGTGCAGGTCGACGACGACGGCCGGGGCATCCCGACCGCGATCAACACCAAGTCCGGGCTCAACGGCGTCGAGCTGGTGCTGACCCGTCTGCACGCCGGCGGCAAGTTCGGCGGCTCGGGCTACAAGACCTCCGGCGGTCTGCACGGCGTCGGCGCCTCCGCGGTCAACGCGCTGGCCCTGCGTTTCGACGTCACCGTCAAGCGCGACGGCAAGGTCCACGAGATCTCGTTCCAGCGCGGCGTCCCCGGCGCCTTCGACGGCCCCGGGCCGCAGGCCCGTTTTCACCCCGAGTCCGGGCTGCGGGTCGTGCGCAAGATGAAACGTGGCGAGCCCACCGGCACGTCCATCCGCTATTGGTACGACGCCCGCTACTTCGAGACCGGCGCCCGGCTCGACGTCGACGCCGTCCGGGCCAAGCTGCGCAACACGGCCTTCCTCGTCCCCGGCGTGCTCTACTCGCTGCGCGACGAGACCGCCGAGGAGACGACGAACGAGACCTTCCACTTCCCGCACGGGCTGACCGACATGGTCGAGTTCCTGACCCACGCGGGCGACAAGCCGGTCTCGGGCATCCTGATGGTCACCGGCGAGGGCACCTACAAGGAAAACGCGGCCGACGCCAACGGCGTGATGCAGTCCAACGTCGTGCGCCGGGCCGAGGTCGAGATCGCGTTCCGCTGGGGCACGGGCTACGAGCGCACGGTCGAGAGCTTCACCAACACGATCCGCAACAACCACGGCGGCACCCACCGCAAGGGCTTCGAGCGCGCGCTCGTCCGTGCCCTGGGCGACGCCATCCGCAACACCCGCGGCCTGCTCAAGCCCAAGGAGGAGCCGCCGGTCCTCGACGACCTGCTCGAGGGCATGACCGCGGTCATCCACGTGCGCCTGCCCGAGCCGCAGTTCACCTCGCAGACCAAGGACGAGCTCTCCACGGCGGGCATCACCCGGGTCCTGCAGGGCCTGGTCGAGTCCTTCATCAAGGAGTGGGTCGACGGCCGGCGCACCAAGGCCGAGGCCCGCACGGTGCTGCAAAAGGTGGTCGACGCCGCCCGCGTGCGCCTGACCCAGAAACAGCAGAAGGACGCGGCCCGTCGCAAGACCGCGCTCGAGGGCGCGTCGATGCCGCCCAAGCTGGTCGACTGCCGCTCCACCGGCATCGCCCGCAGCGAGCTCTACATCGTCGAGGGTGACAGCGCGCTCGGCACCGCCCGGATGGCCCGCAGCTCGGAATACCAGGCGTTGCTGCCCATCCGCGGCAAGATCCTCAACGTGCAGAAAGCGTCGCTGCAGCAGGTCCTCGACAACAACGAGTGCTCGGCGATCGTGCAGGTGCTCGGGGCCGGCTCCGGCCGCACGTTCGAGCTGGCCGCGATGCGCTACGGCCGCGTCATGATCATGGCGGACGCCGACGTCGACGGCTCGCACATCCGCACGCTGCTGATCACCCTGTTCGCGAAATACATGCGCCCGGTGATCGAGGAGGGCCGGTTGTTCGCGGCCATGCCGCCGCTGCACAAGGTGGTCACCAAGGGCCGCAACTCCGAGACCATCTTCACCTACACCCAGCAGGAGATGGACACGACCGTCAGCCGGATCGAGCGCGGCGGCGGTGCGGTCAACAAGCCGGTGAGCCGGTTCAAGGGCCTCGGCGAGATGGACGCCGACGAGCTGTGGGACACCACGATGAACCCGGCCACCCGCACCGTCCGGCGCATCACGCTCGACGACGCCGAACGCGCCGAGGCCACCCTCGAGCTGCTGATGGGCGAGCGGGTCGAGCCGCGGAAGAACTGGCTGATCGAGGCGGCGGGCCGCATCGACCAAGACACGATCGACGCCTGAGAGGTCGCTGTTCCATGGCACGTCGCAAGAACTCCTCCGACAACCGCGTCGACCTGTCCGCGTTCGACCGGGCCGGCGCTCACATCATCGACAACCCGCTGACCACCGAGGTGGAGGACTCCTACCTGGAGTACGCCTACTCGGTGATCCACTCGCGGGCCCTGCCGGACGCGCGGGACGGCCTCAAGCCGGTGCACCGCCGCATCCTCTGGTCGATGTCCGAGCAGGGCCACCGTCCTGACCGGGCCTACGTGAAATCCGCCCGGGTGGTCGGTGACTGCTTCGTGCGCGGCAGTCTCGTGTCGACGCCGGACGGACTTCGGCCGATCGAGACCTTCGATGTCGGCGACCTGGTCCTCGACCCGGCCGGCCGGGCCGTCCCGGTGACAGGTGTCTACGAGAACCCGAACTCGTCGCTCGTCAGGCTTCGGTGGGCCAACGGCCACACGATGACCGTCACGCCCGGTCAGCGTTTCCGGGTCGTCACCGACGACTATCGCACCGAGTGGATCGATGCGAAGGATCTGCCCGGTCGCATGGTCGTCACGGCGAGTGCGGTCCGGGCAGTGATGCCTCGCACCGCGAGCGATCATCCCTATGCCTACGTACGTGGGCTGGTCGTGGCAGAGGGATTCGCCGTCGACCGGAAGCGGTCTGCTGACGGGCGGGTTCGCCTCCACATGTGCGACGTGGAGCCTCTGGACTTCGCGCATGGCTGGGCCATCGAGGCCGGCGTGAATGTGAGCCGGGGCAAGCGGAAGCGGGCCCAGCCCACCCATCGCGATCAGCACATCGTGACGTTCGCCCGGCATGATGGACTGCTCGAGGTCGGCTCACCGCTGAGCGATGAGAAATGCGTTCCGGCCGACGTCATGGCCGACCGCGGCGCCTGGCTGCCCTTCCTGGCCGGCTTTTTCGATGGCGACGGATACGTTCGGAAGACTCGCCGCGAGATCGTTCTGGTCAGCACCAGCGAGACGTTGATCGGCCAGCTTTACGCGATGCTGGCCGATCTCGGCATCATCGGTCACCACTGGTCCAGCGGACAGAATTCCGCCCGCAAGACATTGTTCGGTTTGTCGATGTCGGGCGATGACGCCGGAGCTCTGGCCGACGCACTGCTGCCGTTCGTCCAGGTCGGCTACAAACAGGATGGGCTGAGCGCCATCCTCTCCGTGACGTATCGGTACGGCAAGAAGCAAGGCAGCGATCGGCTGCCCGGGGGCCGGCTCTTCGAAGAGTTCAGCGCGGCCCACCTGGGCGGCGGGTGGTTCCGAGGTGCCGATGGCCAGGCGTTCCGGGCCCGGATCGAGGCTCGTTATGGAAAGAACCGCCACGGTATTCCACTGGCCGAGCGGCATTTCCCCTTGCGGCTGGCCGAGCGCGAGGGCTGGATCGAGAAGCTGGACCGGATCGGTTCACCACTCGGCTCGCGCCTGGCCGCACTTTCCGGGTTCTCCTTCTTGACGGTCGAATCGGTCGAGTCGTTGCCGAATGACACCACCTATGACATCCAAGTCAGCAGCAGTGAGCACGCCTTCGTCGCCGAGGGCAGCGTCGTGCACAACTGCATGGGTAAATATCACCCGCACGGCGACGTGGCCATCTATGACGCCATGGTCCGGCTGGCCCAGGATTTCTCTCTGAATGCCCCGCTTATCGACGGGCACGGAAACTTCGGAAGCCCGGACGACGGCCCGGCCGCGAGCCGCTATACCGAAGCGCGGATGTCGCCCGAGGCGATGCTGCTCGTCGGGGAGCTGGGCGAAGGCACGGTCGACTTCAAGGCCACGTACGACGGGTCCGCGCTGGAGCCGAAGGTGCTGCCCGCCGCTTTTCCCAACCTGCTGGTCAACGGCACGTCGGGCATCGCGGTCGGTATGGCGACCAATATGATCCCGCACAATCTCGGCGAGGTGGTCGCCGCCGTCCGGCATCTGATCGCCGCCCCGGAGGCCGACCTTGACGCCCTCATGCGCTTCGTGCCGGGGCCTGACCTGCCGACCGGCGGGCAGCTGCTCGGCCTCGACGAGGTGCGCCGAGCGTACGAGACTGGTCGCGGCGTGGTGCGCATGCGCGCCCGGGCGCAGACCGGCCTGCTCGAGGGCGGTCGCGGCCGGCAGGCGATCACGGTGACCGAGCTGCCTTACGGCGTGGGCACCGAAAAGATCATCGAAGCGATCACCGAGGAGGTAAAGGGCAAACTCGTCGTGTCGGGGCCGAAACGCGGCCAGCGCCAGGCGGCCCGACTGCAGGGCATCTCCGACGTGAAGGACCTGACCGACCGTGAGCACGGCACTCGCCTCGTGATCGAGTGCAAGGTCGGCGTCAATCCGCAGGCACTGCTGGCCGACCTCTATCGCCTTACCCCGCTCGAGAGCTCGTTCGGCATCAACAACCTGGTGCTCGTCGACGGCCAGCCGCAGACGCTCGGCCTGAAATCGCTGCTCGAGGTTTTCCTGCAGCACCGCTACGACGTGGTCACCCGGCGCACCGAGTTCCGCCGGACCAAGCGCCAGGACCGTCTGCACCTGGTCGACGGCCTGCTGGTCGCCCTGATCGACATCGACCGGGTGGTCGCGATCATCCGGGGCAGCGACGACGCGGCCGCGGCCAAGGCGTCGCTGATGAGCGAGTTCAGCCTGTCCGACATCCAGGCGACCTACATCCTGGACACGCCGCTGCGCCGGCTCACCCGCTTCGACCGCATCGAGCTCGAGACCGAGCAGGAACGCCTGCGGGCCGAGATCGCCGAGCTGAGCCGCATCCTCGACGACGTCGACGTGCTCAAGCAGGTCGTCTCGGACGAGCTGGCCGAGGTGGCGAGCTCGTTCGGCACGCCCCGGCGCACCACGCTCATCGACGGCGACCTCAAGGAGGTGCTCGCCGCCTCCGTGCCGGCCGGCCCGCTCGAGGTGGCCGACGACCCGTGCCAGGTGATCCTCTCGGCGACCGGGCTGATCGCCCGCACCGCGGCCGAGAGCGAGGAGGCGACCGAGGCGCGGCGCCGTTCGGGCCGGATAAAGCACGACGCCGTCCGGGCCGTGGTGCACTCGACCGCCCGGGGCCGCATCCTGCTGATCACCAACCGGGGCCGCGCCTTCAAGACTGACGTGCTGCCGCTGCCGGTGCTGCCCGAGCAGACCGGCACGGTGTCGATCCGCGGCGGCATGTCCGCCTCCGAGGTGGTGCCGCTCGAGAAGGGCGAAAAGGTGGTCGGCCTGGCCCCGCTGACCGCGGGCGACTCGCCGGGCATCGCGATGGGCACCCGGCACGGCGTGATCAAGGTCTGCGCCCCCGAGTGGCCGGTGCGGTCCGACGAGTTCGAGGTGATCACGCTCAAGGAGGGCGACGAGGTCCTGCAGGCCACCTGGCTGGCCGACGGCTCCGAGTCGTTCGCGTTCGTCACCTCCGACGCGTCGATGCTGCGCTTCCCGGCCAAGACCGTGCGGCCGCAGGGCCTCAAGGGCGGCGGCATGGCCGGCATCAACCTGACCGCCGAGGCCGAGGTGATCTCGTTCAACGTGGTGAGCACGGCCGACCACGACCACGGCGAGCCGATGGTCGTGACCTCGACCGGCACCCAGGTCAAGGTGACGCCGTTCGCGAGCTACCCGGCCAAGGGCCGGGCTACCGGCGGCGTCCGGGTGCAGCGGTTCCTCCAGGGCGAGACCCGGCTGACGGTGGCCTGGGTGGGGCCGCGCCCGGTCGCCTCCAGCACCACCGGTGACCCGATCGACCTGCCCGACGCCGACACGCGCCGGGACGGCTCGGGCGTGGCCGTGCTGATGGGCCCGCAGATCGTCGGCCACCAGATCGAACGCGGCTGACCGGCGAGGCCGGCGTCGTCGTCACTCCTGGATGACGGTGTCCGGCCCCAGGTCGAGCAACCGCACCATCAGCAACGCCTGCTCTACGGCCCGTTCGGCCATCCGGCGGTCGGAGCCGGGCCGCCCTCGCCTCGACCGTGAACAGCTGGTCGCCCTGCACCGTGCAGGGCGGGATCTGTCCTTCGAGGTAGGCCTGGCGCAGCGCCGGCTGCTCGAGGCGGGCGACGGGCCGACGAAGCTGAAAGGCAGCCGCATCGCCATCGGCGGCTGGGCCATCGGCAGCCGGACAATCACGCGGCCCAGCTCTCCAGAGCCCGGCGGGTGCGGGCCCGGGCGATTAATTGGGCCGCGACGGCGGCGATCAGCAGGGACACGAGGACCGAGCAGCCGGCCTGGGGATAGGTGTCCTTCAGGGCGAACACGGCGATCGTCAACGCGCCGCCGACCAGGACACCGATCTTCGGCCAGTTGGGCTTCTTCTCGCGGCTCACGGGATCAGGCGGCAGGGGCCAGGCCGAGCAACCGCACGGCCCGCAGGGCCCGCGAGACGGCGTGGGTGACATGGGCCGGATCGACCGCGACGATCTCGACGGTGAACAACTCGTCGTCACGCACGGTCCACGGGGGAATCTCGCCGGTCAGGAAGGCCGCGCCCAGCTCGGGCGACGCGAGCATCGGCGAGTCGCCGACGACCACCTGGGGCAGCCGCATCGCCATCCCCGGCTGCGGCCCGGGCAGCTCGACCACCACGAAGAGGCCCCGGCTCTCCCGCTCGCGGACGGCGCCCGCGAACGCGCCGCCGGACCAGCGCACCTCGCCGACCGTCACCGGAAAGCCCTCCACGGAGCGCGACCAGGCCCGGCCCACCTCGGCCCGGCCGCTGAGCGCGAGCCCCTCCCAGGGCCACGGCCGGCTGTCGCGGGCGACCGCGCGCCAGCCGTTCTGCGACGTCCAGCGGCCCAGCCCGAAGCTGCGCCGCACCAGCGAGACCGGCAGCGCGGCCAGCGGCACCAGCAGCACGGCGAGGGCGCCCACCAGCCCGGGCATCGGATACCACGTGCCGAGAACGCCGAAGCCGATCAGCAGGAAGAGCAGGACGAGCCCGGCTATCGTGACCATTATCGACCAGCGTAGTGATCCGGGCGATTTACGGCAGCCTCCGGCGCCCGGCAAAACCCAGATCCGACCGGTGATACCAGTCGAGCCCGGTGTCGCCCTCGAGCCAGCAGAGGTCGACGTCGACCCCGTCGAGCTCGCCGGGGAAGTCGACCAGCAGCGGCGCGAGGCCTTTCAGCACCGCGCCCGTCTGCTGCACCTCGGTCATCAGGTCGTCCAGCCGCGCGGTGGCCGCCTTCCACTCGGGCAGCCCGCCCAGCGGCGTCGGTGGCCCGCCCGCGGCTCCGATCACCGCCCCGAGCTCGGCCGCGTCGGCCCTCAGCACGACGATCTCCTCCAGCACGGGCCGCAGCCGCTCGAGCTCCGCCCGCGCCTCCTCCAGCGTGAAAAGCCCCATGACCATGAGACTGCCAGCTCGGGCGGCAAGATCCCATGGCGGCGCGACGGCTTTCTCAGAGACTGCCGTCGACGATCCCGTAACGGCCCATGATCGTGGCCCGGCGGGAGCGGTTGACGGCCCGGACCCGCCGCCCCACGAAGAACACGTCGAGTAACGTCCAGACGCCGAGACCACCCAGCGTGAACAGCATCGCGATCGACCGGCCGGTGTCGCCGAGAGAGAACCGGTGGCCGCCGAGGAGGCCCAGGAGGGCCCACAGGGCGTACGCGATGCGGGGGTCCTTGCGCACGGAGTCGAACTCGGCCTCGGCGCGCAGCACCCGCAGACGCTCCCACTCGGGCAGGGTCGCCGGTCCGGAAGGCAGGCTCACCGGCGTAACGATAGCCTCAGCCGCTCCGCTAACCCGGCCGCGCGAGGGACCATGGACGGGTGGACCTACAGGTGGTGCAGCAGGTGGCCGAGCTCGGCACGTGGGTGTCCGAGGGCGGCGTGGTGATTCTCAGCGGTGCGGGCCTCTCGACCGATTCCGGCATTCCGGATTATCGCGGCCCGTCCGGGTCGGCCCGGCGCAGCACGCCGATGACCTATCAGGCGTTCACCCGCGATCCGATCGCCCGCCGCCGTTACTGGGCCCGCTCCCACCTCGGCTGGCGCACCATCGGCGAGGCCCGGCCCAACGACGGCCACCGCGCCGTGGCCGAGCTGCAGCGCCTGGGCGCGGTCGACGGGATCATCACCCAGAACGTCGACGGGCTGCACCAGGCGGCCGGCGCCGGCGACGTCGTCGAGCTGCACGGCAACCTGGCCCGCATCACCTGCCTGGAGTGCGGCGAGCTCACCGCGCGCGAGCTGCTGGCCGAGCGGCTCGACGCGGTCAATCCCGACTTCGCGGCGGCCGCGATCGCGATCAACGCCGACGGTGACGCCGAGCTCGACGACACCGACCTCGACGGGTTCCGGCTGGTCGACTGTCTGGGCTGCGGCGGGATGCTCAAGCCGGACGTGGTCTATTTCGGCGAGACCGTGCCGCCGGACCGGGTCTCGCGCAGCTTCGCGCTGGTCGGCGCCGCCCGTACGCTGCTGGTCCTCGGTTCGTCGTTGACCGTGATGTCGGGCCGGCGCTTCGTGCTGCGGGCCGTCAAGGACGGGATCCGGGTCGCGATCGTCAACCGGGGCGTGACACGGGGCGAGCCGTACGCAGGGCTCATCGTCGATGCCCCATTGGGCATTGTTCTGCCGAACCTGGCCCGGGAGGTCGCGACGGTTTCGTCCGGACAGGTGCGCATTTAACCCGCGCTCAACGGGGTGGGCGCCCGACGGTTATCGCACTGAAACCTAAATAATTCACACGTCCCGTTGACGTGACTGGCCTCACTGAAGTTAACTGCCGAAACCGCTTCCGAAACCGGTTCCGAAATCCCGGCGCAACGAAGCGGTGACACACGAGGCAGACATGCGGAGGACCAGTGCCAATCACCATCGCCGATGTGGCGGCCCGGGCCAAGGTCAGCAAGACGACCGTGTCCCGAGTGCTCAACGGCAAGGGTGAGCTGGACGAATCGACCGCCGCCCGGGTCCGTGCGGTGATCGACGAACTGGGTTACGTGCCGAGTTCCCGCGCCGTCGGCCTCGCCCGCGGACGCACCCGGGTGGTCGGCATGCTCGTACCCTCGCTCACCTGGCCGTGGATCGGCGACGTGCTCCAGGGCGCCGTCGACGTGCTCGAGACCGAGCGGTACGGCCTGCTCCTGTTCACCTGTAACCGCGGCGAGGAGTCGATGCGCCAGTTCGGCGCGCAGGTGTCCGCCAAATCGTTCGACGGCCTGCTGGTCATCGAGCCCGAGGGGACCCTCGACTACATCCACACGCTGCACCGCCGGGGCCTGCCGGTCGTGCTCATCGACGACCGTGACCAGACCTCGGGGGAGATCCCGAGTGTCGGCACCACCAACCACCACGGCGCCGGTTCGGCCGCGCGCCACCTGCTCGAGATCGGGCGCACCCGGCCGCTGGTGATCGCCGGCCCGGAGCGCTTCGGCTGCACGCAGCAGCGTTCGGCCGGCTTCGCCTCGGTGTTCGCCGAGGCCGGGCACCCGATCGACGAGGACCGGCTGCGCCCGGGCGACTTCACGTTCGCTTGCGGGGCCGACGGTGTGCAGGCCGCGATCGACTCCGGGGTGAAGTTCGACGCGGTCTTCGCCCACAACGACCTCTCCGCCCTGGGTGCGATGCAGGGGCTGCGTGACAACGGCCGCCGCATTCCCGAGGACGTCGCGGTGGTCGGCTTCGACGACATACCGTCCGCGGCGCACACCCAGCCGCCGCTGACGACCGTGCACCAACCGCTGCGTGAGATGGGCGAGGCCGCGGCTCGTACGCTGCTGGCCCATTTCGAGGGCACACCCCTGCCCAACCGTCCGACCGTCATCCCCACGTCATTCACGACGCGAGCTTCCACAGTCGCCTGACCCCATAAAGCGTCCGGCCGGGCTCCTGGCCGGCTCGGAAAACCCGGCGAGATCACGGTGGCGGCCCTGGGCCGCGCCGCGATACCGCACGCCCTCCTCGGGCACCCCTCTCACCTGATTCCGTCACATCTGAGGAGATTTTGCGATGCAGAGAAGGAAACTGTTCGCGGTCGCCCTGGCGGGTGCGCTCGCCACGGGCGGGCTGGCCGCGTGCGGCGACTCGCCGAACGCCGACAACGCCAACAACGCGAACAAGAGCTCGGTCGACTTCCTCAAGATCGGCATGCCGAACGGCACGCAGACCGAGAACCACAACCCGTTCGCCGGTACGTCCTCGGCCAACGCCCTCGGTTACAAGTGGGTCATCTACGAGCCGCTGACCCAGTGGAACCCGGTGCGGCCGGCCGAGCCCGCCACCCCGTGGCTGGCCAGCTCGGTCAAGTGGGCCGACGACTACAAGTCGGCCGACGTCACCGTGCGCGACAACGCGACCTGGTCGGACGGGCAGAAGCTCACCGCCGAGGACGTCGCCTACACGTTCACCCTGATCAAGGGCAACGAGGCGCTCAACCAGTACGCGGTGCCCTACGACCAGATCACGGTCGCCGGCAACGTGGTCAAGCTGACCTTCAAGACGCCGCAGTTCGTCAACCAGAACAAGATCATGGCGAACACCCCGATCGTCCCCAAGCACATCTGGGAGAAGATCAAGGACCCGGCGATCGACATCAACAAGAACCCGATCGGCTCCGGCCCGTACACGCTGAAGTCCTTCACCCAGGCCGGCGTCACGCTGTCGGCCCGCACCGAGGGTTACTGGGGCGAGCTGCCCAAGGTCAAGGAGCTGCGGTACGTCTCCTACGCGGACAACAACGCGCAGGCGACCGCCCTGGCCAACGGCGACGCCGAGTGGTCCTTCGTGTTCATCCCGAACCCGAAGGCGACCTTCGTCGACAAGGACCCGCAGCACAACAAGGTCTGGGCGCCCGGCGTTCTCGGCATCCACGGCCTGTACCTCAACACCACGATCAAGCCGCTCGACGACCCGAAGCTCCGTCAGGCCATGAACATGGTCATCAACCGGACGGACATCTTCAACCAGGCCGAGGCCGGCTACTTCCACCCCGAGATCAAGAGCGTGACCGGTCTGCCGCCGGGCGCCGGCGACGCGTTCATCGCGCCTGAGTACAAGGGCAAGGAGTTCTCGGTCGACGTCGAGGGCGCCAAGACCCTGCTCACCGGGGCCGGCTACAAGCTCAATGGCGACACGCTGACCGCGCCCTCGGGCAAGCCGGTCACGATCAAGCTCAGCGACCCGGCGCCGTGGTCCGACTACCAGACCACGCTCGAGATCATCAAGAGCAACCTGGCCAAGATCGGCATCAAGGCGACCGTCGAGAAGCCCAACCAGGACACCTGGGACGCGAACATCCAGAAGGGTGACTTCGAGGGCAGCATGCGGTGGACGAACGGCGGCGCCACGCCGTACGACATCTACCAGACGGTCATGGACGGCGCCCTGCTCAAGCCGATCGGCACCGCCGCTCAGCAGGGCAACTTCGGCCGCTTCAAGAGCCCGGAGGCGACCGCGGCGCTCAAGGCGTACGCCAACGCCACCAGCGACGCCGACCGCACCGCGCAGATGAACAAGATCCAGAAGGTCTTCGTGGAGCAGGTGCCGATGCTGCCGGTCGGCGCCGACAACGTCGGTGCCTTCTACAGCGACAAGAACTGGACCGGCTGGCCGACCGACGCCGACCCCTACGCGGGCCAGCAGCCGACACAGCCGTACTCGCTTCAGATCATCCTGAAGCTCAAGCCCACCGCCTGACCGGAAACGCCGCTCCTCGCTCATCCGGGCGAGGGGCGGCGCTCCCCTTCCACAAAGGATCTGCGCTCATGACGTCGACCCAGGACGCCGGAGCCTCCGCCAACGGGCCCGGGTTCTCCGCGCCGTCCGGAGGACCAGGCGTCGGAAGTGACACAGCGTTCTCCGCGCCGTCCGAAGGATTAGGCGTCGGCAATGACACAGTGCTCGAGGCTGTCGGCCTGACCAAGCACTTCCCCGTACGCCGAAAACTGCGGCAGCTCTTCTCCAAAGAGCACGACGCCGTTCACGCTGTCGATGACGTGAACATCGTGCTCCGCCGTGGCCAGGTGGTCGCCCTGGTCGGCGAGTCCGGCTCGGGCAAGTCCACTGTGGCCCGCCTGCTCGCCCAGCTCTACCCGCGCACCGCGGGCGAGCTGCGGCTGCACGGCGAACCGACCAAGGTCAAGGGCGGGTCACCGTTCCGCGCGTACGCGGCCCGGGTCCAAATGATCTTCCAGGACCCGTTCGCCTCGCTGAACCCGGTGCACACGATCCGCTACATTCTCACCCGGTCGCTCAAGATCCACGGTCACGCCGGCAAGACCGACGAGGATCTCGAGGCCGCGCTGACCAGCCTGCTCAACCGGGTCAGCCTCACCCCGCCCGAGCGCTACCTGGACAAGTTCCCGCACGAACTGTCCGGCGGCCAGCGCCAGCGGGTGTCGATCGCGCGCGCTCTCGGCGCCGAACCCGAGGCCCTGCTGGCCGACGAGCCGGTCTCCATGCTGGACGTCTCGATCCGGCTCGGCGTGCTGAACCTGCTGCGCGACCTCAAGGAGAAGCTGAACCTGGCGATCCTCTACATCACCCACGACATCGCCTCGGCCCGCTACTTCGCCGACGAGACCCTGGTGATGTACGCGGGCCGGATGGTCGAGGGCGGCGACAGCGAGACCGTCACCCAGACGCCCGCCCACCCGTACACCCGGCTGCTGATCGACTCCGCGCCCGACCCGGACCGGCTGGTCACCGACGTCGGCGCAGCCGAGGAGGACCGGGGCAACGGCGAGCCGCCCAGCCTCATCCGCCCGCCGTCGGGTTGCCGCTTTCACCCGCGCTGCCCGATGGCGATGCCGCGGTGCACCACCGATCTGCCGGTCCGCCTCGAGATCGGCGACAAGCCCGGACACTGGGCGGCCTGCTGGCTGTACGACGAGGCGACCGTCGCGGCCCAGCAGCCCGGCTCGGCCGCCGCCAAGGAGACCGTGTCGTGAAGTACTTCCTGCAGCGCATCGGGTTCTATCTGTTCACCGCGTGGGCGGCGATCACCCTCAACTTCTTCATCCCCCGGATGGTGCCGGGCGACCCGGTGCAGTCGCTGATCGCCAAGTACCAGGGCCGGATCAGCACCCAGGCCATCCAGTCGCTCTACGTGCTCTTCGGGTTGGACAAACAGGGCAGCCTGTGGAGCCAGTACCTGGACTACTGGAAGCAGATCTTCCGGGGCGACCTGGGACTGTCCTTCACGTTCTTCCCAGCGCCGGTCTCGCAGATCATCGGCCAGGCGCTGCCGTGGACCGTGCTGCTGGTCGGCATCACCACGATCATCAGCTTCTTCCTCGGCACCGGCCTGGGGGTGGTCGCCGGCTGGCGACGCGGCTCATGGACCGACGGCCTGCTGCCGGTCACGACGTTCCTCTCGTCGGTGCCGTACTTCTGGCTCGGCATCATCGCGATCTACCTGCTCACCGGACCGGGCAGCTTCTTCCCGGCCTCCGGCGGTTTCGACGCGGGCCTGGTCCCGGCCTGGGACCAGTACTTCATCCCGAGCGCCATCCAGCATAGTCTGCTGCCGGCGCTGACCATCCTGATCTCGTCGGTCAGCGGCTGGATCCTGAGTATGCGCAACATGATGATCACGGTGTCGTCCGAGGACTACATCACCGTCGCGCACGCCAAGGGTCTCTCCGAACGGCGGGTCGCGCTGAGCTACGCGGCGCGCAACGCGTTGCTGCCCAACGTCTCCGGCTTCGCGCTGTCGCTCGGCTTCATCGTCGGCGGCACCCTGCTGGTCGAGATCGTCTTCTCGTACCCGGGTCTCGGCTTCATCCTGCTGCAGGCGCTGGGGGCCAAGGACTACCCGCTCATGCAGGGCATCTTCCTGGTCATCACGATCTCGGTGCTGGTCGCGAACCTGCTCGCGGACGTGGCCTACATGCTCCTCGACCCGCGTACCCGCAAGGAGGGCTGAGCGATGACGATCCCCACCTCGAGCATCGACCAGGTCATTCCCGGCCAGGGCACGATGGCCCAGCCGCAGAGCGCCAAGCCGACCAAGGCCAAGCGGCAGCGCTTCCTGTTCCTCAAGAACAAGAAAGCGGCCATCGGCCTGGCCGTGTTCAGCGTCTATCTGCTGTTCGCGGTCATCGGGCCCTGGGTGGCCCCGTACGACCCGGGGGCGCGCAGCAACGACCTGATCCAGCCGCCGTCCGGCTCACACTGGTTCGGCACCACCCACCTGGGCCAGGACGTCTTCAGCCAGATCCTGGACGGCACCCGCAGCGTCATGTACGTGGGTCTGGTGGCCGGCCTGATCGCCACCACCCTGTCGGTGCTGATCGGGGTCACCGCCGGTTATCTGGGCGGCAAGACCGACGACGCTCTCTCGGCCCTGTCCAACGTGGTGCTGGTGATCCCGGCCGTACCGCTGATGATCATCATCACCTCGGCCCTGGAGAACGCCAGCGACACCCTGATCGCGCTGGTCATCGGGTTCACCTCGTGGTCGTGGAACGCCCGCGTGCTGAGGGCGCAGACCCTGTCGCTGCGCCGGCGCGACTACGTCGAGGCCTCGCGGGCCAACGGCGAGAAGACCTGGCGCATCGTCATCTTCGAGCTGCTGCCCAACCTGACCGCGGTGATCGCGTCCGGTCTCATCGGGACGATCATCTTCGCGGTGCTGTCCGAGATCACCCTGGCCTTCATCGGCATCACGTCGAACAGCGGCTGGAACTGGGGCACGATCCTCTTCTGGGCCCAGGGCCAGCAGGCGCTCGGCCAGGGCGCGTGGTGGTGGTTCGTGCCGGCTGGTCTCGCGATCGCGATCCTCGGCACCGCCCTTTCCCTGATCAACTTCGGCATCGACGAGTTCGTCAGCCCTCGCCTGCGCAGTGCGGGCAAGACCAAGCTGAAGACGGCCTCCGGCAACACCGTACGGATGCGGATCGGCTTCACCCCGGTGCTGTCGAACTCGGCCGAGCCCCGAACCCACGCCACGCCGACTCCTCTGGTCAACACGAACGGCGCGACGCCGGTGGTCCGAGAGGGCCGGTTATGAGCGACTGCACCGGAGTCAGCGAAGCGTTCGCAGGGCCAGGAGGGCATGACATGGGGTGCAGCAATCATGAATGAACCAGTTCTCGAGATCCGCAATCTGAACGTCGATTACGGCCTGGGTGACAAGGCCGTCCGGGCGGTCCGCGACGTCAACCTGACCCTGCACAAGGGCGAGGTCCTCGGCCTGGCCGGGGAGAGCGGCTCCGGCAAGTCGACCCTGGCCTACGGGCTGACCCGGCTGCTCGCCCCGCCGGGGGTCATCACCGGCGGCGAGGTCATCTACCACCCCGAGAAGGGCGAGCCGTACGACGTCCTCGGGCTCAGCGACAATGCGCTGCGCTCGTTCCGGTGGGCCGAGACGGCGATCGTGTTCCAGGGCGCGATGAACTCGCTCAACCCGGTGCACAAGATCGCGACCCAGCTGACCGACGTGCTCAAGGCGCACGAGCCCAAAATGAGCGACCACAGCCGCAACGCCCGGGCCCGCGAGATGCTCAAGCTGGTCGGCATCTCGCCCGACCGGATGGACGCGTACCCGCATCAGCTCTCCGGCGGCATGCGGCAGCGCGTCATGATCGGCATGGCGCTGATCCTGCAGCCGCAGGTCGTCATCATGGACGAGCCGACCACGGCCCTGGACGTGGTGATGCAGCGGCAGATCCTGGGCCAGCTGATCGAACTGCGCGAGCGGCTCGGCTTCTCGGTCATCTTCATCACGCACGACCTGTCGCTGCTGGTCGAGTTCTCCAACCGGATCGCGATCATGTACGGCGGCCGGATCGTCGAGGAGGCGCCGGCGGCCACCATCTACCGCGACGCCCTCCACCCGTACTCGAAGGGTCTGCTCAGTTCCTTCCCGGCCCTGCGCGGTCCCCGCCGCGAGCTGTCCGGCATCCCCGGGTCGCCCCCGGACCTGGCCGGCATGCCCACCGGCTGCTCATTCCACCCCCGCTGTGCCAAGGCGTTCGAGCCCTGCTCGGGCAACATCCCATTGCTCGGCCGCCCCGGCACCCCGGACGGAGCCGCGCGTTCCGTCGCGTGCTGGCTGCATCCCACGGAGCAACCCGTCGGATGAACACGGGGGCCGGTCCGCCGCACGCGGACCGGCCCTCTCCGTATCCCCCTCTGGAGAAAATCCATGAACCCCACCACCACCCGCATCCCGCTCGCCACCGGCCTGCCGCCCAAGTTCGTCTGGGGAGTGGCGACCGCCTCGTACCAGATCGAGGGCGCCGCCACCGAGGACGGCCGTACGCCGTCCATCTGGGACACCTTCTCGCGGGTGCCCGGCGCGGTGGTCAACGCCGACAACGGCGACGTGGCCTGCGACCACTACCACCGGATGCCGCAGGACGTGGCGCTGATCAAGAGCCTCGGCGTGGACAGCTACCGGTTCTCGGTGGCCTGGCCGCGGGTGCAGCCGGGCGGCCGCGGACCGGTCAACGAGGCCGGGCTGGGCTTCTACGAACGCCTCGTGGACGAGCTGCTGGAGAACGGGATCGCCCCCTGGGTGACGCTCTACCACTGGGACCTGCCGCAGGAGCTCGAGGACGCCGGCGGCTGGCCGAACCGGGACACCGCCTACCGTTTCGCCGACTACTCGATGCTCGTCTTCGACCGGCTGCAGGACCGCGTCGACACCTTCACGACGATGAACGAGCCGTGGTGCTCGGCCTTCCTCGGCTACAACATCGGCGTGCACGCGCCGGGCCGCAAGGAGTTCGACGCCTCGCTCGCCGCCACCCACCACCTGCTACTCGGCCACGGCCTGGCCACGCAGCGGATGCGGGCCGCCGAGACCCGGCCCCACACGTACGGGATCACGCTGAACATGGGCACCGCGGACCCGGCCGGCGACACCGAGCTCGACCGGGAGGCCACCCGCCGCGCCGACGGCATGGGGCTGCGGCTCTACCTCGACCCGCTGCGGCACGGTCACTACCCGGCCGACATGGTGGCCGACCTGGCCGCCCGCGGCTCGGCCATGCCCGTCCAGGACGACGACCTCGAGATCATCTCGACGCCGTTCGACGTGCTCGGCGTGAACTTCTACTTCGGACAGGACTTCAGCGGCACGGACGTCGACGGCAGCACCCACGACGCGGACGGCGAGCCGGTTGTGCGGGCCGTGCTGCCGGACACTCCGCGTACGGCGATGGACTGGCCGATCACGCCCGAGCGCTTCACCCAGTTGCTGGTGCGCCTGCACCGTGACTACCCCGGGCTGCCGTTGGTGATCACCGAGAACGGCGCCGCCTTCGACGACCAGCCGGACGAGACGGGCTACGTGGCCGACGACGACCGTACGTCGTACCTGGCCACGCACATCGCGGCCGTGGTCGAGGCGCGCGCGCAGGGTGCCGACGTACGCGGCTATTTCGCCTGGTCGTTGCTCGACAACTTCGAGTGGGCCGAGGGCTACGCCAAGCGGTTCGGCATCGTCGCCGTCGACTACGAGACTCAAGCCCGCACGCCGAAGCAGAGCGCGCACTGGTTCCGCGACTCGATCGCGGCCCTGCGCGCCTGACCTTCGGGCCCTGAACGGGGCCGGGCCTGGCGGAATTTACCGGCGGGCCCGGTCTCCAGGCTTGCGCCGGCGTGGGGTGAACGCGAGCACCGGCTCGGCGATGTCGATCATCCCGCCCTCGGCCAGCAACTGCGCGATCGGCAGCGTCGCGGCGCCCATGGCCACCGCGTCGGTGCCCAGCTCACAGACGGTGATGCTGGTCTGCGCGTACGGCCGGCGCAGCGCGTGCCGGGCCGCGGCGGCCCGGATCTCGGGCAGGAACCGGGCCCCGAAGACCGACCCGGTGTCGCCGCCGACCACGATCCGTTCCGGGCTGAACAGGTTGATCAGATCGGCGATGCCCGCGCCCAGGTAACCGGCCGTCTGCTCGAAGACCGCGGTGGCCTCGGGCGACAGCTGCTCCTCGGCCAGGCGGCGGGGCAAAAGGCTTGCCGTGTACGCCTCCCCGGTCGCGGCGGCCAACCGGCGGCCGATGCGGTGGGCGCCGATGTACGCCTCCAGACAGCCCCGCGCCCCGCAGCGGCACTCGTCGCCGTCGTAGACGAGCGTGGTGTGCCCCCACTCGCCGGCGTTGCTGTTCGCGCCGCGGTAGTAGCTGCGCCCGTCCATCACGACGGCCGCGCCCACCCCCGTACCGATCATGACGATGACCGCGTGCCGGGCCCCGCGCCCGGCGCCGAACCACATCTCGGCCTGGCCGTGCGTCTTGGCGCCGTTCTCGACGAAGATCGGGACCTCGGTGCCGGCCCGCAGCATCTCGCCCAGCGGCACCGAATCCCAGCCGGTGGACTGCGAGTCGACCACGCCGTCCTTGCCCACGACGCCCGGCACCCCGACCCCGAAGCCGAGCACGTCGGCCGGCGCGACCCCGGTCTCGTCGAGCACGGCGGTCAGCCCGGAGAGCACCCGGCCGGCCACCTGCTCGGGCCGGTCGTCGTGCTCGAGCGTCACCGCGGCCAGCCGGGACATCTCGAGGTCGTACAGCTCGACCAGCACCCGGGTCTCGCCGACGTCGGCGCCCACCACGTACCGGAAACCGGGGCGGACCCGGAGGAGCACCCGCGGACGGCCGCCGTCCGAGCCGACCAGCCCCGCCTCCTCGACCAGCCCTTCCTCGATCATCTCGCCGATCAGGTTGCTGACACTGGCCTGGCTCAGCGCGGTGCTCTCCGCGAGCTGCTGGCGGCTCTGCAGACCGCCGTGGAAGAGGTCGGTGAGCAGGCCGGCCCGGTTAGCCCGGCGCACGTCACGCACCGTCGTACGCCTGGTCTCCAAGCCCCGTACCTCCGCGGTCTCATCGCCGTTTGCTCGGCGCTGAACTGCCATCTAACGCTACGTGGCCGGAAAATCGTAAGCCGAGGGCGCCGGGCGCGGCATATCGTGCCCGAGTGACCGACTACCGCGACCTGAACCGCGCCAGCTGGGACGAGCGCGCGGCCGCGCACGCCGCCTCGCCCGGCTACGCCACGAGCCACTTCGCCACCGACCCGGGCCATCTCAGCCACGTGGTCCGGTTCGACCGGCGGCTGCTCGGCGACATCGCGGGGCTGCGCGGCGTCCACCTGCAGTGCCACATCGGCACCGACACGATCTCGTTGTCCCGCCTCGGCGCCACGATGACCGGCCTCGACTTCTCCCCGAAGTCGCTCGACGAGGCCCGCCGCCTCGCCGCCGAGGCCAAGGCCGACATCCGCTTCGTGCAGTCCGACGTCTACGACGCGGTCGCCGCAGTCGGCGACGGCTACGACCTCGTCTACACCGGCGTCGGGGCGCTGTGCTGGCTGCCCGACGTGCGGCGCTGGGCCCAGACCGTGGTGGCCCTGCTGCGACCGGGCGGCCGGCTCTTCATCCGCGAGGGGCACCCGGTGCTGTGGTCGCTCGACTACGACCGGAGCGACGACGTCCTCGCCCTGCAGGAGCCGTACTTCGAGATGAAAGAGCCGCAGGTCTACGAAGAAGGCGGAACCTACGTCGAGACGGATGTCGAGTTCACCCACAACACCACCCACGAGTGGAATCACGGGCTCGGCGACATCGTGACAGCGGTGCTCGAGGCCGGGCTCACCCTGACCGGCCTGGTCGAACACACCAGCGTGCCGTGGGACGCGCTGCCCGGGCGGATGATCGACATCGGCGACGGCGAGTTCCAGCTCGCCTCGCGGCCCGAGCGGCTGCCACACACGTACACGCTCCAGGCGGTCAAAGCCGTTTAAAGATCGAACGATTCGGGGTATCGGTGGGCATCCCCACGACTTAGGAGGCCCCGATGCGCGCAGGCTCGATCGGCGGGCTGATTCTCATCATTTGGCTGGTTCTCGGCGGCGTGGCCGCCTACGAACGCGGCTACTTCTCCGACACCAGCGACACCAGCTGCGCGGAATTCGGCACGATCGCGGTCACCGTGGTCGCCGGACCGCTCAACTGGGTCGGCGTCAACCCGAAAGTCACGTGCGACATCCCCGAGCCCAGCAAGTAACCCACAGCGACCAAGAGCGGCCCCTGGATCTTTCCCGGGGCCGCTCTTGCTGTGTGCGGGTCGCTCTCCGCGACCAGGCGTCCGTGCGGTAGATCGGCCGGCTGCGCTCACCCGCGCGACGACAGACCAGCCCGGCCACCGACACCCGGACGTTGCCCGCAGCGGTCACCGCGACGATCGGGTGGTGCCCAGGTGCCCGCCTTCTGGTTCGGCGGCATTCGTCGGCGAAGCAGATCCACGCTCCTCGCCGGGCTTTTCGCGCCGGCCACTGCTGATGCCGCCACCTCGCAAGGGGCCTGCTCGTCTCGTTCGCCGGCTCTGAACGTGGGCATCTGCGCGGTGCCGCCGAGCCGCCGCATCGCCGGCTGTCCGTGGTCGACGTTCGCCGGCTGCCGTCTCGTGTCGTCGGCCACGGGGGGATGCTTGTCGGTCGTCTGGCTTTCGGCTGGTCACGGCGTTCTGCCAATCAGCCTGGTTGTCCACATGTCGGGTTCTGTCCACAGATCCCGCGTCGGCGGCCGCAGTTGATCGGCGAATCTCGGCATACCTGACCGCCCACGCCGAGCAGGCCGCGGAGCGTCGTGCGGTGATCCGGTCGAGCACCGAGTTGCAAGAGCGCGAGCGCACCAAGCTCGCCGCCGTCGACACGGCGGTCCGCGCCGCGTTGGAAGAGCGGGGGTGCACGCCCGGCCTCGCGCGGGCGACCGCCCAGCTCGCCACGTTCGCCTTCACGAACGCGTGGGAGCAATGGATCGAGGCGCAGGGCCGACAGACATTCGCCGCCTGCCTCGACGCGGCGACGGCCGACCTCCACGCAGCCTTGGCCGCCGGCTAGATGCTGAGCAGACGTCTATCAGAGCTGAGAAGTGATCACCGGAAGCCGCGGCCGTCAAGTCCCCCGGGTGGGTGGTTTGGGGCGATTGTGCCCGACTGGCCGTAACTCGGATGAGCCATGCACCTTTCGCGAGGAAAAGGTACGTTGATCGGTGTGACGGCCGTGGCGCGAGTGCTCCCCAGCGACTGGGATGTGCACCGCTTGCTGCGCTTTCTCGCCGGGATGGCCCTGCTGGCCCTGACCTTCGGCGCTCACCTCGCCCCCGCGCCGCTCGAAACGGCCGCCCCGGCCCCGGCTGTCGTCGCCGAGGCGGCCCGGGCCGCACCGATTCCTGCCGCCACGATCGGGGCCGAGCCGGCCCCGGCGCCCACGGCGCCCGCGGCACCGGTCGTGGTCGTGGTGGTTGTCCTGGTCGCCGCGCTGGCGACCCGGGTTCGCAAGGTTCGCGGGCCGCCCCCTTCTCCGGCTTTCTGACTGCACCGGCGGGGTGACTCCCGCCCGTGGCGGACGGGCCCCACGGCCTGTTCCCGCTCACCCAGCGTCGTCACCACCGAAGACCGCGTCTGCATGTGAGGTTGCGATGGAATCCGCCCTGCAAAGTTTCTTCGTCTCTCTCCCGCAGGCCGCCGCGCTGTGGCTGCTCATCCTGCTCGCCATCGCGGTCGCCGCCGCGGTCATGGCCGTGCCCCGCAAGGCGCCCGTGCCGCCGATGACCGCGGCCCAGGCCGATGCGATCCGTTTCGCCGACGAGGTCGTGGTGGCGGCCGAGCGGGCCGCCTCGATGGCCGCCCGCCGCCGGGCCGAGTGGGCCACCGCCCAGGAGCAGGTCGACGCGGCCTGGCTGGCCTTCGACGAGGCCGACCGGGTGGCCCGGCAGGCCGCCCAGGCCGCCGCCTTCCCGTTGATGAGCCGGCGCCGCAAGCCGGGGGAAAATGTCGACCGCCAGCGCTACCTGCACCACGCCGCGACGGCCGCCTGCCGCAATCGCGAGATCTCGATGGCTCAGCTCAACGACGTGCTCGCGCACCGGGGCTGGAACCCGCGCCTGCACCCGGTCGTGCAGGAGGGATTGCTGCGCAACGCGATCCGCGCCCACCGAATGTCGCAATACGAGGATGCCCAGAAACGCGAGCAGGCCGCCTGGACCGAGGCCGAGCTGGCCGCCGACGCGTTGCGCAGCCTGCGGGCCGAGGCGGCGGCGGCCATTGTGCGCAGCAGCGTCGCCGAGCAACCGGTCGCCGATGAACAGTGGTTCGCCGATCAGTGGACGACGACCGAGCTTCCGGCGATGGCCAAGGCCGTGGCCTGACCGATCGCCCGGTCCGCTGTGGAGGGTGATCATCTGGTGGGCTGTTCGCCCGCAAGTCACAGGGACTCCGGGTACCGTAACCGGGCAGGATGACCGCCGACACCTTACGGGCAGGGGGCCAAGCGTGGCATCAACTCCGGCGGGCGGGCAGCCGCCCGCGATCCGGCTGCACCGGGCTGCGCGGGTGGAGGACGCCCTCCACGAGATCATCGAGCGGCGGCTGGTCAAGCGCGGCTGGCGGCCGGTGATCACCGCTTATACGGGCTACGGCGCGCCCGGGTGGGCCCGCGTGATGGGCCGGGTCGTGCTCACCCGCGGCAACCAGGGTCGCAAACAACTGGACAAAGTACGGGGCTGGCGCAGCTTCACCAGCTCACCCGTCAACAACACCCTGGTCAAGATCCAGATCGGGGAGAGCGTCACCGAGACCCGCACCGACCGCAGCGGTTACATCGACGCGCGGGTCAAGGGCGACCTCGAGCCGGGCTGGAGCAGTGCGCGCCTGTCGACCGAGGGCGCGGCCCCGGTCGAGGCGCCGATCCGGGTGGTCGATCCGCAGTGCCGCTTCGGCGTCGTCTCCGACATCGACGACACGGTGATGGTGACCGCGCTGCCGCGTCCGCTGCTCGCGGCCTGGAACACGTTCGTCCTCGACGAGCACGCCCGCATGGCGGTGCCGGGCATGGCCGTCCTCTACGAACGGTTGATCACGGCCAACGCGGGGGCGCCGGTCTTCTACCTGTCGACCGGCGCGTGGAACGTCGCACCCACGCTGACCCGCTTCCTGTCCCGCCACCTCTACCCGGCGGGCCCGCTGCTGCTCACCGACTGGGGGCCCACCCCCGACCGCTGGTTCCGCAGCGGCCAGGAGCACAAGCGCTCGACGCTGCAGCGGCTGTCGCAGGAGTTCCCGCACATCCGCTGGCTGCTGATCGGCGACGACGGGCAGCACGACCAGGAGATCTACTCCGAGTTCGCGCACGCCCACCCGGAAAACGTGGCCGCCGTCGCGATCCGCCGGCTGTCGCCCACCCAGTCGGTGCTGGCCGGCGCCGTGCCGGGGCCGTCGGGCAACCCCGAAGCCGTCGGCTCCGGGGGCAAGACCTGGTTTTCCGCGCCCGACGGGGCCGGCCTCTGGTCGTTACTCCGCGATACTGATGTCGTCTGACTCCGCGGCCGCAGCCTCGGCCACCCGCTGGTGCAACCGGTCGCGGATCTCGTCGGGGGTGTATTGCCGGCGCTTGCGCTCGGCCCGCGCCACGACGGCACCCGTTGCTGCGACACCGGCGAGACCGGCCAATCCCACTACTTTCCACCAACGCATCACTTGAGGATAGACACGTGACCGCCGCCATCAGCCTCGATGAGGCCATCGACCTGACCCGGACAGGGGATATCTGGATTTTCCGGGGCCGCACGGGCGCCGACCGGGCGATCCAGACGCTGACCAACAGCCCGGTCAACCACGTCGGCATGTCGATCGTCGTCGAGGACATGCCGCCGCTGATGTGGCACGCCGAGCTCGGCAAATCGCTGCCCGACCTGTGGTCCGGCACGTTCCAGCGCGGGGTCCAGCTGCACGACCTGCGGGACGCGGTCACGATCTGGGCCCACCGTTACGGCCAGCGTGGCTGGTTGCGCCAGCTCGAGCCGGGCGTGCCCAGCGACATGGAGGACAGGGCGCTCAAGACGGTGGCCCGCCTCGACGGCACGCCGTTCCCGTCCTCGGCCCAGCTGGCGTGGCGCTGGGTGCGCGGCCGGGTGCCTCAGGTCCGCCCCCGGTGGCGCATCCGTGGCGGCAAGGGCCCGGCGACCGACTCGGCCCTTGAGACGGCCTACTGCGCCGAGGTCGTCGCGGTGACCTACGAGGACATGGGCCTGCTGCCGCCCGGCCGCCAGCCCAACTGGTACGACCCGGGCCGTTTCTGGAGCGGCGACGACCTCGAGCTCGGCGAAGGTTTCACCCTCTCCGACGAGATCGAGGTCGACATCCCCGACGCCTGACGGGCCCGACGCCTGACAGACGCGGTGGAGCGAAACGAGCACGGGCCGGGCGATCATCGCCCGGCCCGTCATCGTTACGTCGAATCTCTACGAACTAGCGGCCCGCGCGCCGGCCACCCACCCGGGTGCCCGACGAGAAGGCGGCCGCACCGCTGGTGCTGGTGCTGCTGCGGGACTGGCTGGTGTGCACCGGCGCCGAACCCGTGCGGGCCTGCGACGAGCGCGGCTGACCCGTGCGGGCCTGACCGGCCCGCGGCTGGGAGGACCCGCCGCGCCGGCCACGACCACCGGTCTGCTCGGGCACTGCGCCCTCGGGACGTGCCGGGCGGCCACCGCGGCCGTGCCGGGCGCGAGGCGCTCCGGTGCGGGCGGGGGCGTCGTCGGTCGCGGCCGCCACCGCCGCGGCGGACGGCTTCACGAAGGTGCGCTCGCCCGGGGCGAGCTCGGCCAGCAGCGGGTCACCCGGACGGGTGCGGCTGGTGGTCGGGCGTACGCCGGCCTTGCGGGTGAGGTCGCGGACCTCGGACTGCTGGTCGTCGGTCATCAGCGTGATGACCGTGCCCGCGGCGCCGGCCCGGGCCGTACGGCCGGAGCGGTGCAGGTAGGCCTTGTGCTCGACCGGCGGGTCGGCGTGGATCACCAGGGCGACGTCGTCGACGTGGATGCCACGGGCCGCGATGTCGGTCGCGACCAGGGTCTCGGCGCTGCCGTCGGAGAACGCCGCCATGTTGCGGTTGCGGGCGTTCTGCGCGAGGTTGCCGTGCAGCTCGACCGCGGGCACGCCGGCCTGCACCAGCTGGCGGGTCAGCACCTTGGCCCGGCGCTTGGTGCGGGTGAAGACGACCGAACGGCCCGGGGCCGAGAGCAGGTCGACCAGCACCGGGAAGCGGTCGTCGCCGCGCACGTGCAGCACGTGGTGCGACATCTCGATCGGCGCCTCGGTGGCCGAGTCGACGGAGTGCGTGACCGGCTTGTCCATGAACCGCTTGACCAGCACGTCGACGCCGTTGTCGAGGGTCGCCGAGAACAGCATGCGCTGCCCCTGGCGCGGGGTCTGGTCCATGATCCGCCGAACCACCGGCAGGAAGCCGAGGTCGGCCATGTGGTCGGCCTCGTCCAGCACGGTGATCTCGACCGCGTCGAGCGACGCGTGGCCGCTGCGCAGGTGGTCGTCGAGCCGGCCGGGGCAGGCGACGACGATGTCGACGCCGGCCTTGAGGCCCTTGATCTGCGGGTTCGCGCCCACGCCACCGAAGATGGTGATGGTGCGCATGCCGAGCTTGGCGGCCAGCGGCGCGATCGTCGCGTCGATCTGGGTGGCCAGCTCGCGGGTCGGCGCCAGGATCAGCGCGCGCGGCCGGCCCGGCCGGCGCTGCGACTTCGAGGCGGCGAGACGGGCCAGCACGGGCAGCACGAACGCGTACGTCTTGCCGGAGCCGGTGCGGCCCCGGCCCAGCACGTCACGGCCGGCCAGCGAATCGGGCAGCGTGGCGGCCTGGATAGGGAACGGGGTGGTGATGCCGAGTTCGGCGAGGGCCGTGGTCAGCACGGCGGGCACACCGAAGTCGGTGAAGGTGGTCATGTAGCGGGAACTCCCAAACGCTCAGAAGGTCGTCCTGCCCGGCGCCGACTTTCAACTCAGTCGCGCAGCGTGGTGGCCGATCCGAAAGACCGTGCACGGTGAAGCCTGGTGCACCGGTCAACAGGCGGCCCGAGGCAAGACTGTGCGGGCCGCGTGATCAAGCATACCTGGTGTTTGATCCCGTGCATGCCGGGCCGTGATGCAACCCTCCTGCACCCCTACGGGACCTATTTCGCACTTTAGCGGGATCACCTTTCTCCTCAGCGCCGGAAATTCCCCCACCGGCCAGGTACGCGAGGAGACCCCCCTGATGAGTGGTGCCACTTTTGCTGCCGATCGCCGTCGCGAGGACATCGTCCAGGACCACATGCCGCTGGTCGGCCATCTGGTCCGCGAGATGCTGGCGCGGGTGCCGGCCCATGTGAACCGGGACGACCTGCTTTCCGCAGGCTATGCCGCCCTGGTGCACGCCGCCCGCGGCTTCGACGCCGACCGGGGCGTGCCGTTCGCCCGCTTCGCCGCGGCCCGGGTCCGCGGTGCGCTGCTGGACGAGCTGCGCGGCCTCGACTGGGCCAGCCGCTCGGTGCGGCAGCGCGCCCGCCGGACCGACTCGGCGCGCCAGGAGCTGACCGCCGAACTGGGCCGTACGCCCAGCGTGCGCGAGGTGGCGGACCGGCTCGGCTGCTCGGTCGAGGACATCGAGCATGCCGACGACGACGTCCAGCGGGCCGTGGTGTTCAGCCTTCAGGGCTTCGCCACGGCGGGTGCGGACGACATGGTGACCGAGCCGAGCGCCGGCCCCGAGGACATGCTGATCATGCGGGAGCGGCTCGGCTACCTCCGGCACGCGATCGAGGCGCTGCCCGAGCGGCTGCGCGCGGTGGTGCAGGGCTACTTCTTCGAGGAGCGGCCGATGGCCCGGATCGCCGAGGATCTCGGCGTCACCGAGTCGCGGGTGTCGCAGCTGCGGGCCGAGGCGCTGACCCTTCTCCGGGACGGCCTGAACACGCACCTCGAGCCGTCGCTCGCGGCTCCCCAGAAGGAGGGCTGCGTGGCCCGCCGCCGGGCCTCTTACTACGACCAGATCGCGACCCGGGGGACGCTGGCCACCCGTCTCGCCCTGACCGGGCCCGACGGGCTCCCGGTCGCCGCATAACGAACGTCACATACAGGTAGGACGGTGCCCGCCGCGGTTCGCGGCGGGCACCGGTGCGTTCCGGGGTTACTGGTTGGCGCAGGTGCCGGCCTTCTTCTGGGCCGCGATCGCCTTGGCCGCGCCCTGCTTGTAGAGGGCCAGACCCTCCTTGGCCGGCTCGAGCTTCCAGGCGTCGGCCTCGTAGACCATCGTGTACGACTGCGCGGCGACCAGCTGCTTGGCGATCACGACCGCCCGGTCGGTGCCCTCCATGCGGGCGCTGGAGAGCGTGATCGCCAGGCCCTTGCGGGAGCAGGCCTGGTTGAGCTTGACGTAGTCGACCTTGCTGATCGACTGCTTGCCGGCCGCGGTGTACATGTCCCAGGCGCCGGCGAAGTCACCGCCGGCGAAGCGGTCGAAGACGGTCTGCGCCGCCTGGCGGGCGCCGTCGATGGTCTTGGCCTCGGGGCCGCCCGCGGCCGCCTGGGCGGGGTTGCCGGCCGGGGCCTCGTCGTCGCCGGTGCACGCCGAGGAGAAGGCGAGGGTGGCGGCAGCGATGAGGGCCAGCGCGCCGAGACGTCGGATCGGGTGGGTGTGGGTCATGCCGGGGTTAATTCGGATCGAGGGCTACGCGTAACGGCTCGCCGGGAATCTTGACTGATTGCCGACAGTTCACCGGCGAGCCGTAACCTGCGCGACAAAGGTGGGACAACGCCGATCGATGGGCTAATCTGAGCGTTTGCCGTGCCTTCTCAAAAGGGCACGAAAAAAGCGACCCTAGGGCCGCTGACCGAGGAATGATAACACAAAGGGGAGTGGCTTTGTCAAGCTCCGCCGCGGTGACGCGAGATGACGACCTCCGTGCCGAACAGGCGTACCTCACCACCCTCTACCACCGGCTGGACAGCCTGCGTGAACAGGCCGACGACCGCCTGCGCGGCATTCTGCTGGAGGCCGGCGGCACCCCGCAGGGCCGCGCCCAGCGCGAGGCCACCCGCAGCCATTACGCCGAACAACTGGCGCAGATGAATGCGGTGGAAAACGGTCTCTGTTTCGGCCGGCTCGATTTCGCCGCCGACCAGCCGCGCTACATCGGCCGCATCGGGCTGTCGGCCGAGGAACACGATCGTGATCCGCTCCTGGTCGACTGGCGGGCCCCGGCCTCCCGCGCGTTCTATCTGGCCACCGCGGTGTCGCCCGACGGCGTGACCCGGCGCCGGCACCTGCGCACCAAAGGCCGGGTGCTGACCGCGATCGACGACGAGGTGCTCGACCTCGAGGCCGGCGACAGCCGCGGCCGGGAGGACGTGACGGGCGAGGCGGCCCTGCTCGCGGCGCTCACCGCGAACCGCACGGGCCGGATGCGCGACATCGTCGAGACCATCCAGACCGAGCAGGACGAGGTGATCCGGGCCGGGTTGCCCGGCGTCATGGTCGTGCAGGGCGGCCCGGGCACCGGCAAGACGGCGGTCGCCCTGCACCGGGCGGCCTACCTGCTCTATACGTACCGCGGGCAGTTGACCAAGCAGGGTGTGCTGATCCTCGGGCCGAACCCGACGTTCCTGCGCTACATCTCGCAGGTGCTGCCGTCGCTGGCCGAGACCGGGGTGCTGCTGGCCACCCTGGGCGACATGTTCCCGGGCGTCCGCGCGCGGGCCGTCGAGCCGCCGGCCGCCGCGGCCCTCAAGGGCAACCCGGCGATGCTCGGCGTGCTGGCCCAGGCGGTCGCCGACTGGCAGACCGTCCCCGACGAGTACGCCGAGGTCGACCACGACGGTTACCCGTTGCGCATCGAACGATCGGTGCTCGAGGACGCGCGGGCCGCCGCCCGGCACACCGGCCGTCCGCACAATGTGGCCCGGTCGATCTTCGTGACCGAGGCGATCCACGCGCTCTCGCTGCAGATCGCCGAGCGGATCGGCGCCGACCCGCTCGGCGGTGACAACCTGCTCTCCGAGTCCGACCTGGCCGAGACCCGCCGCGAGCTGCGCGAGGACGTCGACGTCCAGCAGACGCTGTTCGACTTCTGGCCGGTGCTGACCCCGCGCCGGGTGCTGCGTGAGCTGTTCAGCGACCCCGATCGGGTCGAGTCGGCCGCCGCGGCGCTGACCGCGGCCGAGCGGGCGCTGCTCCGGCGGGACCACGAATCGCGCTGGACCCCGGCCGACGTGCCGCTGCTGGACGAGCTGGCCGAGCTGCTGGGCGTCGACGACACGCTCAAGGCGCGGCAGGTGGCGCAGGAGAGGCGGGAGGCCATCGAGTACGCCGAGGGCGTGCTCGAGATCGTCGAGGGCTCGCGTTCGCTCGACTTCGAGGACCAGGAGGAGGAGGTCCTGTCCGCGATCGACGTCGTCGACGCGAGTGCCTTCGTCGAACGGCACGAGGTGCTCGACACCCGCACTGCCGCCGAGCGGGCCGCGGCCGATCGCAGCTGGGCGTTCGGGCACGTGATCGTCGACGAGGCGCAGGAGCTGTCCCCGATGGCGTGGCGGCTGCTCATGCGGCGCTGCCCGAGCCGCTCGATGACCGTGGTGGGCGACGTCGCGCAGACCTCGGAGCTGGCCGGCACCACGACCTGGGAACAGGTCTTCGAGCCGTACGTGGCGCAGCGCTGGAACCTGGTCGAGCTGACCGTCAACTACCGCACCCCGGCCGAGGTGATGGCGGTGGCGGCCGACGTGCTGGCGGCCGTCGACCCGGCGCTCGAGCCACCCCGGTCGGTGCGCAGCTCCGGCGTCGAGCCGTGGGCGCTGCGGGTGCCCCCGGTCGCGCTGCCGGCCGAGGTGATCGCCGCGGTCCGCGTGGAGGCGGCCGAGGCGGGTGAGGGTCGCGTGGGTGTCCTGGTGCCCGAGGCCCGGCAGGCCGATCTGGGCCGGGCCCTGGTCGAGGCGGTGCCCGGCGCGGCCGTGGGGGAGCAGCCCGACCTGCTCAACCAGGTCGTGCTGATGACCGTGCGGCAGGCCAAGGGCCTCGAGTTCGACTCGGTGATCGTGGTCGAGCCCGACCAGATCATCGCCGAGAGCCCGCGCGGGCTGTCCGACCTCTACGTGGCGGTCACCCGGGCCACCCGGCGGCTCGGCGTGCTGCACACGGCCGACCTGCCCAAGGTGCTCAGCGCCCTGGCCTGACGACAGGAACAGGGGCTCGGCGATGTCGCCGAGCCCCTGCTTCATCTCTGGATCAGGCCGCCGCCACCGGCGACCCCGCCGGGGAGACCCGGCTGTACGTGGTGTGGCCGTGCGCGTTGGTCATCGCGAGCCGGCTGTTCATCGAGGTGCTCTCGGCGATGTTGGCGTAGTAGCTCGCCCGGCGGCGCGCGGTGATGCTCTCCGGGTTGTCCGGCACCGGGGCCAGATCCGGGTTCAGGTGCGTGTTCAGGCCGTCCTTGAGCAGCGACAGCGCCTCGGCGCGCAGCTGCGACACCCGCGACTCGGTGACCCCCAGGTCGGCGGCGATGTCCGCCATCGGGCGCTCCTTGAGGAAGTACTCGGTGATGACGGTCTGCAGGCGCTCGGGCAGCGAGCTGATCGCGTGGTGCAGGTAGCCGATCTGCTCCCGGCGCAGCAGCATGTCCTCCGGGCCCGGGGTCTTCTCGGTCACCAGGTCGTCGGCGCTGCTCGTGGTGAAGCCCTGCAGCGACAGCACGGTCGCGCGCTGCACGTCGGTGTCGGTCTGCTTGAGCTCGCTGGTGGTGGTGCCGAGCGCCTGGGCCAGCTCGTCGGCGGTGGGCGTGCGGCCCAGCGTGGTGGTCAGCGCCTGGCGGGTGGTGTCGGTGGCGCGGGCCTTGGTGCGCACCGAGCGGGTCGCCCAGTCGAGGGCGCGCAGCTCGTCCAGGATGGCGCCGCGGATGCGGGTGCTGGCGAAGCGGTGGAACGGGATGCCGCGGCTCTGGTCCCAGCTGCGGGCGGCGGTGACCAGGGCGTGCAGGCCGGCGCTGGTCAGGTCGTCGCGGTGGATGTGGTTGGGGATGCGGCTGAGCATGTCGCGCACCAGGTGACCGACGAGCGGCATGTGGGTGCGGATGATCTCTTCCTGCTCGGCGGCGGTCAGCACCGTGGTGGCGGCGGTGTCGGCAGTGATGTCGGCAACGTGCGTCGCGGTGCTGGTCATATGTGGTTCCCCCCGTTGTCGGCGGCCCGTGTGTTGGGCTCTCCGGCTGACATGAGGAAGTTCGTCCACGGGTGGGTGCCGATTGAGGCGATCTCGGGTGCGCAACAGTTGCTGTTACATGGCGTCGCTCCGCTCCGCGAGCGATCACCGGCGGCGATCGCGGGGGTCCGGCTGGTGTGGCGTCGACAGGCTGTGGGTCCGTTGAGAAAGAGGAGCCCGCTCTTCCGTCCGTTGCGGCGGGCTGGCACCTTTGGCGCATGAGCCTCACCGACAGCGCATGGCTGATCAATCTGATCGCCGGCCTGGCCATCGCCGTCGGTGTCGTCGGGGTGGTCGTGCCCGTGGTGCCGGGCCTGCTGCTGAGCTGGGCCGGGGTGCTGTTCTGGGCCATCTTCGGCGAGGGCAGCAGCGCCGTCCGCTGGCTGGTGCTGGGCGTGGCCACCGCCGTGGCCCTGCTCGGAGCCCTGATCAAATACATGGTCCCGGGCCGCCGCCTCAAGAGCGCCGGCGTCCCCAACTCGGCCCTGCTGGCCGGCGGCGTGCTGGGCGTGATCGGCTTCTTCGTGATCCCGGTGCTGGGCCTGCCGCTGGGCTTCGTGCTCGGCGTCTACCTGGTCGAGCGGGCCCGCCTGGGGGCCGACCGGGCCTGGTCCTCGACCAAGCACGCCCTGCACGCGGCGGGCATGGCCATGCTGATCGAGTTCACCAGCGCCCTGGCCGTGGCCGTGATCTGGGTCTTCGGCCTGCTCTGGTCCGACTACCTGTTGCCGTAACGGGGCCGGCGGCGGCGCTGGGTGAGCAGGAGCAGCAGCGGGGTGGCCACCAGCACCACGGCGACCGCGGCCGCCGCGGCGACCGACAGGGCCTTCGAGGGCCGGCCCGGCTGGGCCAGCGGGGCGCCCGAGACGGCGGTGCCGGCCGGTGCGGGCTTGGCCGCCGTCACGTCCTGGGGCGAGACCAGCTTGCCGACCGACTCGTCGCGCGGCAGCGAGAAGCCCCAGTCGAGCAGCGCCGCCCCCTGCTGCCAGCCGCGCATCGGTCGCGCCTCGGCGCCCAGCAGGGTCACCACGAGACGGCGGCCGTTACGTTGGGCCCCGCCCACATAGCTGTGCCGGGCCACGGTGGTGAAACCGGTCTTGCCGCCCAGCGCACCCGGGTAATTGAAGATCAGCTTGTTCTCGTTCTGGAACTGGAAGCCGCCCTTCTTCAGCTGCGGCTGGGCCGGCATCTGGGCCGATTTCGTAAGGGCGAAACGGCGGAAGTCGGCGTTGGCGAAACAGATCCGGGCGATCAGGGCCAGGTCGTACGCGCTGGTGAACTGGCCCTTGCCGTCCAGGCCGGAGGGGGTCACGGCGTGGGTCTGGAAGGCGCCGATCCGCCGCGCGTTGGCGTTCATCGCGGCGACCGTGTTGGCCACCCCGTCGGAGCCGCCGCCACCGGCCAGCCGGGCCAGCGCGTTCGCGGCGTCGTTGCCCGAGTTGAGCAGCAGGCCCAGCCAGAGCGTGGAGATCGGGTATTTGCCGCCCGGCAGCAGGCCGACGGCCGAGCTGCCGCGTTCGATGTCGAGGTCGCTCGGGGCGACCACGATCCGCTTGTCCGGGTCGAGCTTGTCGATCACGGTCGCCGCCAGCAGCGTCTTCTGCACGCTGGCCGGGGTCTGGAAGACGTGCGGGCCGCAGCCGCCGAGCACCTCGCCGGTGTCGAGGTCGGCGACCATCCAGGTGGTCGCGGTGACGGCCGGCGGCGCCTTGGCCCCGGCCGGGACGACCAGTCCGTGGGTGGCGAGCGCGTCCCCGCCGATCGCGCTGCCCACCGGGTCGTCGGGCGGCGGCACGGGTCGCGGCGGCCGGTTGGGCGGCGGCGCGACCTTGGGCTTCGGGCAAGGGATCTCCGCCGCGGAGGCGGCGGCATGTGCGGAAACGACCGCGTGGGCCGAGGCGGGAACGGTGACGGCGAGGAGGGCGGCCGCGACGACGGTGCGGATCAAGGCCAGGAGACTCCCGCCTCGAGCCGCTTCTCGAGCAGCTGCTTGAGCGGGACCGTCTCGCCGTCACCGCCGCCGGCGCCCACGATCAGCCGCGGGGTGCTCGGGTTGAGGTCGGCCCCGGCGAACCGGGCGCGCAGCGAGGCCGGCACCGTCAGCACGTAGTACTCACCGTCCTCGCCCACGCCGACCGACCGGTTCGACTTCAGATACCAACCCCGCACATGCGTCTTGTACGTGGCGCGGCCGTCGAAGGTTCGAGCCACCAAGGTGTGCGGGGCCAGACCGCGCTCGGCGGCGTGGTGCACGAAGTCGTCGATCAGGGCCGCGGCCTCGCGGGCCTCGGCGGCCCGGCCGGCCTCGAGCGCGGCGGCGTGGCTGTCGATGGCCCGCTGTCGCTGCTCCTGCCAGTCGGCGTCGGAGTCCATGGCAGCGAGACTAGGTGACACCCCGCCGCCCGGCCAAGCCGAGCTTTCCGCGCTGATTCCCATGAATGCCGTCCCGTCATTTGAATTTTTGCCCGGACCCTGGTCTTGGGTGGCGGCCGAGGCGACGGGAATGGCAGTCGGCCGCGGGCGTGGAAAGAATGGCGAATTCGCCCGGGACAGTTGCGCGCGAACCCCGTGGCGAGCAACACTGAGCGCGGTTTGGTCGGTTGAACTGGGGAGTCGTCATGGCGCGGCAGGTAATCACCACTCTGATCGACGATCTGGACGGAAAGAAGGCCGATCGAACGGTCGAGTTCAGTCTGGACGGCACCAACTACACGATCGACCTTTCCGAGGCCAATGCGGGAAAGCTGCGTAAGGCCCTCGACCCCTACATCAACGCGGGCACCCGGCTCGGCCGTTCGACCGGTCGCATCCCGCCCCGCCGTCCGGGCTCGGGCCGCACCGCCGGTTCCCGCGACGAAAACCGCCTGATCCGCGAGTGGGCGATCGCCAACGGCCATCAGATTTCCGAGCGCGGCCGCATTCCGCAGAGCGTGACCGAGGCATACCGGGCGGCGAACGGCCGCTGAGCGCCGCCCGCCGGCGTCAATTGCGCCGCGGTCAGAAATTCCCTGCGCGTCTTTCGCGGTGCCATTTCCTTACGGGCGCCGGGACCTACGGGCGCCGGGAAGCGGCCGCCTCACGCCGTGCGCAGGTTCCCGTCGGACGACTCCTCGGTCGCGTTGCCCGCCGCCTCGGCGAAGGAACGCAGTGACCGGACGAGATCCTGACGGTCGGTGGCCGGCATCCGCTCGAGCACCTCGGCCAGGGCTTCCCGGCGGCTCTCGCGCAGCCGTTCGAGCAGCCGGCGCCCGGCCGGGGTGACCATGAGCCGCACCTCGCGCCGGTCGCGCGGGTCGGGCACGCGGCGCAGCAGCCCGGTCGCTTCGAGCCGGTCGCACAGCCGGCTGGCCGACGAGGGCACCACTTCGAGCGTCTCGGCGAGCCGGCTCATGTTGGTCTGGCTGTTCTCGGCGAGGATCGCGAGCACCCGCAGTTGGGCCGGCGGAACACTCGGGCTCTGCGACTGGCCGGCGCCGTCGAGGACAGACATCAGCGCGTCGACCGTCGATTCAACGGCGGCGGCGACGTCGGTGACCCGATCCATGGCGGATGTTTCCCTGTTCGTCAGACGTGCACGGCCCTGCACGCGCCATGCCACTACCCGCATGACGAGAAAATCATGCGATGCGCCGGAGCCAATCGAGGCAGACGATGACGGCGTCGTCCTCCTGCTCGGCACCGCCGTGGTAATCGCGGAGCGCGCGGATCACGGTACCGACTGCCTCGGTCGGTGGCTGCAGGCGCGTCCGGCGTAACGCGCTGAGCAGCGCGGTATCACCGTACGGGGAACGTCCATCGGGGGCCGCCGCGTGCACGCCGTCGCTGACCACGAGCAACCGGTCGCCCGGTTCGAGCTGAAACTTCTGGGTCTCGTAGCGGCTGTCGCCGAACATGCCGAGCGGCAGTTGCTGGTCGAGGCTGACCGGGCGGATGTCGCCCTCGTGCGCGATCAGCGCCTTGGGTGAGCCCGCGTCGACCGCCTCGACCGTCCCGCCGGCCAGGTCGATCTCGAGCAGCAGCGTGGCCACGTGCATCTTGCCGCCGTGCCGCGAGTAGACCGCGTCGGAGGCCAGCTCGGCCTGCTCGACGATGCCGGCGCCGGAGCGGCGGGCGTTGCGCATGGCGTTGACCGCCACGGTGGTCAGCAGTGCGGCCTCGATGCCGTCGCCGTCGCCGTTGAGCACCGTCAGGGTGAGCCGGTCGTCGGTCACGGCCCAGTCGTAGTGGTCGCCGTACATCGTGTACGCCGGCTCGAGCTGACCGGCCAGCTGGAAGCGCTCGCCGCCCAGGGACCGGCCCGGCAGGAGATCCCACTGCAGCTCGGCGGCCATGGTGAGGCGCTGCCGGCGCGCGACCTGACGGTAGCGGTCGGTGTCCTTGTCGGCGGCCCGCAACGCGAGGGCCAGGCTGCAGGCGATCTCGGTGAGCTCGGCCACCAGGTCGGGGCCGGCCGGTCCGGTGAGCTCGACCCGCAGCACGCCGACGCGGTCGCCCCAGGTGGACAGCGGCAGCAGCACGCGGCCCGAGGCGTTGTCGGTCACCGGCTGCTGGCTGCCGAAGCAGCGCTGCTCGAGCGGACCGCCCGCGGGTGTTTCCGGGTCGAGCACGGGCCACAGGGAGCTGATCGTCAGGTCGCTCAGGAACACCTCGGCCGAGGTCACCGGGTGCGAGGCGCGCAGATGTTCGTCCACCGCCTCGGGAAGCCGATCGGGCGGCGCCGCGCGCAGAATCGCGCCGATGGATGCCGGACGGCCGGACACTGTCGATCTCCCTTCTTCTCCTCGCACGAACGCAGACACACGAATATCGCGCACCCGCGAGGCAATAGTTGCCGGAGAGCAAGAATCATAGGCTCTGGCATCGCGAACTCCGCCGGGCGGGTCAGGCGAACTCCGCCGGGCGGGTCTAGGCGAACGACTTCTCGAAATGGATCAAGCTGCCGTGCTTCGGCACGGACGACATCCGGACGTTCTCGCCCAGGGCCTTGATGAGATGAAGACCCCGGCCGCTCTCGCTGGTGCCGTCGGCCGCGGCGCCGGCCGCCTCGGTGTCGAACCCGGGGCCGTTGTCGCGCACGTCGATCGAGCAGTGCTTCTCGGCCACGTCCAGCGAGACCTCGAAGTTCTCGGTCCCGCCGGCGTGCCGGACGACGTTCGAGCAGGCCTCGGTGATGGCGATCTCCAGGTCCTCCTGGGCGTCGCGGTCGACGTGCAGCACGGCCAGGGCTGAGCGCAGCAGCCGGCGCACGGTGGGCACACTGCCCGCCTCGCGGGGCAGATCGAGCCGGACTGTCATACGCATGGCTCTGTGGTTCCCGCTCGGACCCGGTGCTAATCGTGGCCCACACCGCAGGACCTCATCCGATCGCCCCGGAAAAACGTGTTATCCATGGATGGCCTGGGCGTCTCCCTTCCCGTGGCTGATGAAAGCCACGGCACTGACGCCCGACGAGAGGTTGGACAATGGCGGAGCAACCCGACATCGCGATCGTGATCGCCGCGCGGGCCGGCGACCCGGTGGCGGTCGACCGGCTGGTCGCCGGTTACCTGCCGCTGGTCTACACGATCGTCGGGCGGGCGCTCGAGGGCCACGCGGACGTCGACGACGTGGTGCAGGACGTCATGCTGCGGGTCCTGCGCAACCTGGGTGACCTGCGCGAGCCCGAGGCCTTCCGGTCATGGCTGGTGGCCATCACGGTCCGCCAGGTGCGCGAGCGGTTCCGGGCCCGGCGCGGCGCCCCCGAGGCGCTGCTGCACGAGGACATCCGTGACCCCGGGGCCGACTTCACCGACCTCGCCATCACCCGGCTCGAGCTCTCCGGTCAGCGCCGCGAGACCGCCGAGGCGACCCGCTGGCTCGACGAGGACAACCGCGAGCTGCTCTCGCTGTGGTGGCTCGAGGCCTCCGGCGAGCTCACCCGGGACGAGATCGTCGCGGCCACCGATGTCACCCGCCAGCACGCCGCGGTGCGCATCCAGCGGATGAAGGGCCAGCTCGAGACGGCCCGGGTGGTCGTGCGCACGCTCAGCGCGAGCCCGCCCTGCCCCGACCTGCAGCTGCTCACCACCGAGTGGGACGGGCGGCCCAGCCCGCTGTGGCGCAAGCGGATCGCCCGGCACACCCGCGAGTGCCGTTACTGCTCACCCGCCTGGAACGGGCTGGTCGCGGCCGAGCGGCTGCTGGCCGGCATGGCCCTGGTGCCGCTGCCGGCCGGGCTGCTCGGCAAGGGGGCGCTGGCCCAGTTCGGCGCCGCCCACCTGGTCACCGCCAAGTCGGGCGGGGTGATCACCACCAAGCTCGCCGCCAAGATCGGCTTCAGCGTCTCCCGCAAGGTCCTCACCGCCGCGCTCTCCACGACCGCGGTCGCCGGTGGGGCGGCGGCCGTCGTCGTCACCCAGCAGGCCGACCCGCCGCCGGTCACCGCGGCCGCCGTGGTCGCGCCGACCACCGCGCCCCGGGCCACCCCGGCCCGTGCCAAGCCGACGCCGAGCAAGCCGACGCCCGCGCCGACCACGCAGAAGCCCAAGCCCACCACCAAGGCGCCCGTGGTGATCACCGCGAAGACGAGCAAGAAGAAGGGCGTCGGCGTCTGGGAGTTCGCCTCGGCCAAGCCGGCCCTGGCCGACCTCGGCGCCGGTTGGTATTACAACTGGTCGTCGACCAACAAGAGCATGCCGGGCCCGGCCGACGTCGAGTTCGTGCCGATGATCTGGGGCAAGGCCAACGTCACCGACGGCACCCTGGCCGAGGCCAAGAAAGAGGGCGACGTCCTGCTCGGCTTCAACGAGCCGGACATGGACGGCCAGGCCAAGATGCCGGTCGAGGACGCGCTGGCCGACTGGCCCAAGCTGCAGGCCAACAACCAGCGGCTGGGCAGCCCGGCCGTCGCCTTCGGCGGGGACACGGCAGGCGGCTGGCTCGACCGTTTCATGACCGGGGCCAAGGCGAAGAACTACCGCGTCGACTTCATCACCCTGCACTGGTACGGATCCGACTTCTCGCCGGCGGCGGTCAACCAGTTCCTCGGCTATGTCGACGCGGTGCACAAGCGCTACAACAAGCCGATCTGGGTCACCGAGTACGGCCTGATGAACTTCGGCGGCTCGCCCAAATACCCGACCCAGGCCCAGCTCGTGACGTTCATCAACGGCACGACCAAGGGCATGGAGAAACGGTCGTACGTCGAGCGGTACGCATGGTTCGGCCTGCCCGCCGTGGGCGACAGCGTCGATTTCGGCCTCTACAAGGACGGCAACAGTCCCACCGAGGCCGGGAAGGCGTACAAGGCCGCAGGGTAACGTCGTTTCATGATTCGGTTCGGGTACAAGGCTTCGGCGGAACAGTTCCCGCCGGTGGAACTGCTCAAATACGGCGTGCTGGCTGAGGAGCTCGGCTTCGACTCGGTCTTCATCAGCGACCACCTGCAGCCGTGGCGGCACGACGGCGGGCACGCCCCCGCTGCGCTGCCGTGGCTGGGCGCGCTCGCCGCCCGGACGGAGCGCGTGCTGATCGGCACCAGCGTGCTCACCCCGACGTTCCGCTACCACCCGGCCGTGGTCGCGCAGGCGTTCGCCACCCTCGGCTGCCTCGCGCCCGGCCGGACGGTGCTCGGCGTCGGCTCGGGCGAGTCGCTCAACGAGGTGCCCCTGGGCCTGGAGTGGCCGGACGGCAAGGAGCGGTTCGCCCGTCTCAAGGAGGCGGTGCTGCTGATCCAGAAGCTGTGGACGGAAGACCGGGTGACGTACGACGGGCAGTTCTACCGCACCGAGAACGCCACCATCTACGACAAGCCCGAGACGCCGGTCCCGATCTACATCGGCGCCTCCGGCCCCGCCGCGACCCGGCTGGCCGGCCGCATCGCCGACGGCTTCATCACCACCAGCGGCAAGGGTCACGCGCTCTACACCGACACCCTGCTGCCCGCCGTCACCGAGGGCGCGGAGAAGGCCGGCCGCAAGATCGACGACCTCGACCTGCTGATCGAGGTCAAGGTCAGCTTTGACGAGGACATGGAGAAGGCGCTCAACGACACCCAGCACTGGGGTGCGCTGGCCCTCTCGCCCGACGAGAAGACCGGCGTCGAGGACCCGATCGAGATGCAGCGGCTCTCCGACGCGCTGCCGGTCGAGCGCACCGCGTCCCGCTGGATCTGCTCGTCCGACCCCGGCGAGCACGTGGCCAAGGTCGCCGAATACCTCGACATGGGCTTCAAGCACCTGGTCTTCCACGCGCCCGGCCCCGACCAGGAGCGGTTCCTCAAGCTCTACTCCGAGCAGATCCTGCCGGAGCTGCGCAACCGCGGCTGACCGGTCAGTCCGGCTTCTTCACCGAGCGCAGCCGGGCCCGGCGACCCGTCGTCGGGCCCGAGCCCTCGCCGTGGAAAACGTGCGGGGATCACCCGCAGGTCGGGCTGCGACTGACGGTTCCCCTGGATCCGCCGCCGCCGGACGCCCACCTCGCGGCCGACGTGCGGCGGCTGCGGGGTGCCGATCGCCGGCCGCCAGCTGACCTGCTGGATGTCGGGGCCGCCGAGCCGCTCGGGGTGGCCGTCGCGCCAGGCCGGGAAGGGCGTGTTCCGCAGGCGCAGGGTCGTGCGCTCGCGGGCCAGGCGCGCGCCGGCCTGCCGTTCGGCGGTGAGGGCTTCGACGGCCCGCCGATCCAGAGCCCGCCGTCCGGCCCCGGTCTCGTCGCTGACCAGGGGCGGGCGGGCCATGACCGGTCGGTAGCCGGATCCGTTGTCGAGCGGCCGGGCCGGCGCGCTCGGGGCCGGGCCGGTGGCGGCATGACGGCCGCGGGAGTGGCCGAGCTCGCGGACGGCGGTCCGCAGCCAATGGCGCAGCCGGGCCCGGTCGGCCCGTCCGGCCCGGCGCACCGGGGGATAGGCGACGCTGGCCACCTCGGCCACGGTCCAGCCCCGCGCGGCCGGGCGCAGCGCCAGCAACGGCCCGATCTCGGGGCCGGCGCCCCAGGCGCCCGCGGTCTGGAGGTCGGGCAGGCCGAGGCTGCCCACGGCGTCGCGCCAGAAGGCGGCGTACCCGAAGCCCGGATCGGTGCGGTGCAGTGCCGAACACCAGTGTTCACCCACCAGATCAGCAGCAGGTTGGCCCACCGGCGGAACCGGCCGCCGCTCAGGTCGCGCCCGCCGGCCGAGTAGCGCGAGCCCAGCGCCACGTCGGCCCCCGCGACCAGCGCGTCCACGAAGCGCGGGATCTCGGCCGGGTCGGTCGAGCCGTCGCCGTTGAGGGTCACCACCACGTCGCCCCGGGCCGCCCGGATGCCGCAGGCCAACGCGTGGCCGAGGCCGGGCCGGGACGGCCGGACCAGCACCGCGTCGGGCCGGGTGGCCAGGGCTCCGACGCCGTCGCCGGCGGCCGCCACCACCACGACCTCGTCCACCCGGGGCAGCCCGCGCATGATCAGCTGCAGTCCGGCGGGATCGCGGACCGGGATCACGACGCTTACGGAGGGTGACGAAGATCGGTAGGGGGTCGTCGCTGCGGAAAGCGGCGAAGGAGGCATGGGCGGTGCTCCTCAAGCTTGTTCCTGATCAACGAAACTACCGGTCGGCAACCGAACAGCAACTCACCGGAACGGTGGAGGGAGATCGTCTTCGAGGTGCCGCGGGTGCCCGACCGAAGGATCAGGCCGTCCGATAAAGCCGTTTCGTCACTACGCTGCGTACGGGAATGGGGGTTTGCGGGTAGGGTTTGCTCCGTTGCGGGGTATGTCCTGGTGGAGTGATACCTGCGAGGGGAACAGCTGTGAAACTTGGCCTGCACATCTCGAACTTCACCTGGCCCGAAGGCGCGCCGAGGCTCGGCCCGGTGCTCGCCGAGGTGGCCACGGCGGCCGACGAGGCCGGCTTCGAGCGCATCAGCGTGATGGACCACTTCTGGCAGATCGGCCCGATCGGCCCGCCCGAGTGGGACATGCTCGAGGCCTACACGGCGCTGGGCTTCCTGGCCGCCCACACGAAGAACGCGAAGCTGTTCACCATGGTTACGGGCGTCGTCTACCGCGAGCCGGGTCTGCTGGCCAAGGCGGTCACGACGCTCGACGTCCTCAGCGGCGGCCGGGCCATCCTGGGCATCGGCGCGGCCTGGAACGACGAGGAGTCGCGCGGCCTCGGCCTGCCGTTCCCGCCCACCAAGGAGCGGTTCGAGCGGCTCGAGGAAGCCCTCCAGATCTGCCGGCTGATGTTCTCCGGCGACGAGTCCGGCTTCCAGGGCGCGCACTACCAGCTGGCCCGCACGCTCAACCATCCGCTGCCGCTGAGCCGCCCGCACCTGCCGATCCTGATCGGCGGCGGTGGCGAGAAGAAGACGCTGCGGCTGGTCGCTCAATATGCCGACGCCTGCAACCTGTTCGGCGGGCCCGAGCTGCAGCACAAGCTCGACGTGCTCAAGCAGCACTGCGACGACGTCGGCCGCGACTACGACGAGATCCAGAAGACCGTGATGTATAGGTACGACCTGGGCGAGAACGGTTCGCGGGTGGGCGAGACGATCGACGACCTGCGCGCCCTGGCCGCCTCGGGCGTCGAGGTCGGGCACGGCGGTCTGCGCGACGCCTGGGACGTCCGGCAGTTCGAGATCTTCGCCAAGGAGATCATCCCGGCCGCGGAGAGCTTCTGAGCATGAGCATTCAAGCGGTGGTCTTCGACCTGGACGGCGTCATCATCGACACCGAGGAGGTGTGGGAGGAGGTCCGGCGCGGCTACGTCGCCGAGTACGGCCGCGAGTTCCTCCCCGACAGCCAGGACAGGATGATGGGGATGAGCACCCCCGAGTGGTCCGGGCACCTGGCGAACGACGTCGGCGTCCCGCGGACGCCGGAGCAGGTGGCCGACGACGTGCTGAGCCGGATGGCCGATCGCTACCGCACGTCGCTGCCGCTCATCCCGGGCTCGACCGAGGCCGTCCGCCGTCTCGGCAGTCGTTTTCCCCTGGCGCTGGCCAGCTCGTCGGCCCGCCTCCTGATCGACCAGGTGCTCGAGACGGCCGGGCTGACCGGCGCGTTCCAGGTCACGTTGTCGACCGAGGAGGTGCCGCGTGGCAAGCCGGCCCCCGACGTCTACCTCGCGGCCTGCGACAAGCTGGGCCTGGCCCCGGCCGTCTGCGCCGCGGTCGAGGATTCGAGCAACGGCCTGCGCTCGGCCGGGGCGGCCGGGCTGGCGGTGATCGCCGTCCCGCACGGCGTCTACCCACCGGCGGCCGATGCCCTGACGCTGGCCTCCATGGTGGTCACGAGCGTTTCCGAGCTGACTCCGGAGCTGGTCGAGAACCTGCGCTGAGCTGTCGTTTAACGCAGAGGACACATTCAGGTGTGAAAGATCTTCAGCTCGGGTAGACGGGCAGGCGACGTTCCCCTTGGAGGTGGCCTGTGGTGCTTGCCGCGGAGAGCGGGCTTCGGCTCGATCTCGACATCTTCGACTACTTGATCCTGATCCTCTACTTCGGCACCGTGCTGGGGGTGGGCTTCGCGGCCCGGCGGGCGATCAAGACAAGTGCCGACTTCTTTCTCTCCGGCCGATCCCTGCCGGCCTGGGTGACCGGTCTGGCCTTCGTGTCGGCCAACCTGGGCGCGCTGGAGATCCTGGGCATGGCCGCCAACGGCGCCCAGTACGGCCTCCTCACGCTGCACTACTACTGGATCGGCGCGGTGCCGGCCATGGTGTTCCTCGGCATCGTGATGATGCCGTTCTACTACGGCTCCAAAGTGCGCAGCGTCCCCGAGTTCCTGCGACGGCGCTTCAACAACTCGACCCACCTGTTCAACGCGGTCAGCTTCGCGGTGGCCCAGGTGCTGATCGCCGGCGTCAACCTGTTCGCCCTGGCGCTGATCCTGGACGCGCTGCTCGGCTGGTCGCTGTGGGTGTCGATCCTGGTCGGCGCCGCGATCGTGCTGACCTACATCACCATCGGCGGGCTGTCCTCGGCCATCTACAACGAGGTGCTGCAGTTCTTCGTGATCCTGGCCGGCCTGATCCCGCTCACGATCATCGGCCTGGTCAAGGTCGGCGGCATCAACGGCCTGTTCGACAAGATCCGCGAGACCCCGCTCGGCGACGCCGCCCTGCACACGTGGTCGAACACGGGCAGCAGTGCCGACAACCCGCTCGGGGCCAACTGGATCGGCATCCTGTTCGGCCTCGGCTTCGTGCTGTCGTTCGGCTACTGGACGACCAACTTCGCCGAGGTCCAGCGGGCCCTGTCGGCCAAGGACATGAACGCGGCCCGGCGTACGCCGATCATCGCGGCCTTCCCGAAGCTGCTGATCCCGGCCGTGACCGTCATCCCTGGTCTTATCGCCGTGCTCACGGTCAAGGGTCTGGGTGCCGACGAGGGCGACCTGACCTACAACAACGCGATCCCGCTGCTGATGCGCGATCTGCTGCCCAACGGCGTGCTAGGCATCGCGGTCACCGGTCTGCTGGCCTCCTTCATGGCGGGCATGGCGGCCAACGTGAGCGGCTTCAACACCGTCTTCACGTACGACATCTGGCAGGCCTACATCAAGAAGGGCCGCAGCGACGACTACTACCTGCGGATCGGCCGGTGGGCGACGGTCGGTGGCGTGGTGATCGGCATCGGCACGGCATTCATTGCGTCCGGTTATGGCAACATCATGGAATACATTCAGCAATTGTTCTCTTTGTTCAATGCGCCCCTTTTCGCCACCTTCATCGTGGGCATGTTCTGGAAGCGGATGACCCCCTGGGCCGGCTTCTGGTCGCTGTTCCTGGGCTTCATCGCCTCGCTCACGCTCTACGTCCTCTACCTGACCGACGCCGTCACCTTCAACTCGGCGCTGGAGCAGAGCTTCTGGGGCGCCGGTGTGGCCTTCGTGACGGCGGTGGTGGTCGCGGTCGCGGTCACCTTCTTCACCCCCTCGAAGCCGGACGACGAGCTGCGCGGCCTGGTCTACGGCCTCGGCGGCACCTCGGGCGGCGCGGTGGTCGTCTCGGGCGACAAGGTCTGGTGGCGCAACCCCGTCGTGCTCGGCGTGACCGCGGTCGTGCTGGCCCTCGCCCTGTACATCCCGGTCTGGTAAAGGAGGTCTGACGATGGCTGAGAACGACCAGCCCGACGCGGTGGACGAGAAAAAGCTGTCGGCGGCGGCACGGCTCTTCGACGTACGGCGGGTGATCGGTGGCCTGTTCGTCGTCTACGGCGTGATCGTCACGATCATCGGACTCTTCGACAACCAGGCCGAGATCGACAAGGCGCAGGGCGTCCGGATCAACCTCTGGATGGGCCTCGGGATGCTCGTGCTGGGGCTGCTGTTCCTGCTCTGGCTCCGGCTCAACCCGCCCAAAGCGCCCGATCCGTCCGATCTGACCGAGGATGACGACCGGCCCCCGGCGCATTGATGGCCGAGGCGGTGTGACCCGGTTGCCTCCGGGTTGCACCGCCTGGAGAATCCTGCTGGTGGGGGCACCCGGCGACCGATACACACGGCATGGAAGCCATCGCCCCCATCAGCAACGCCAGAGCCGGCGGTTATCGAACCGCTGGTTGGCAGGTACAGGTCCGAGTCGACTACGCCGTGAACAAGGTCATGCAGACCCACCGCGGCCAGAACGAGGATCAGGTCGCGCAGGCCATTCACGACCAGCTCCGCGCCGTCGGCGTGGTGCCCAACGGACGCCAGATCGCGCAGTACGCCGCCGCGATCGCGTCCCTGCCCGAGCTCCCGCCCAACAACCGATGACGATCGTCGTGGCCCGGCCTCCCTCGAAGCCGGGCCACCCGGCTATCGGGCCGGGAACCGCAGGATCCTGTCGTCGCCGTCCTTCGGGTCGCCCCGGCCGTCGCGGTTCGAGGTGGTGACCCACAGCGCGCCGTCCGGCGCCACGGCCACCGTCCGCAGTCGTCCGTATTTGCCGGTCAGCTCGGCCTTCGGTGTGCCGCCGCCCAGCGGGACCGTCCAGAGTCGTTCCCCGCGCAGCCCCGCGACGTAGAGCGTGTCGCCGGCCACGGCCGCCCCGGACGGCGAGGCGTCATCGGTGCTCCACTGCACGAGCGGGTCGACGTACGCGGGATCGCCCTGTTTGCCCTCGACCTCCGGCCAGCCGTAGTTCTTCCCCGGCTTGATCACGTTGACCTCGTCCCACGTGTTCTGGCCGAACTCGATGCCGTACATCGTCTTGTCCGGCCCCCAGGCCAGGCCCTGCACGTTGCGGTGCCCCCGCGACCAGACCGGGGAGCCCTGGTCGGGGTTGCCGGGCGCTGCCTTCCCGTCCCGGGTGATCCGCAGAATCTTGCCGTTGACGTCCTTGCGGTCCTGCGAGTCGCGGCCGTTGCCGGCGTCGCCCGTCCCCACGTAGAGGAAACCGTCCGGCCCGAAGGCGATCCGCCCGCCGTTGTGGATGCCCGCCTTGTCGATCCCCTTGAAGATCACCTGCTGGGTGCCGCCGGAGAGCTTGAACCGGACGATCCGGTTGTCGGAGGACGCGGTGAAATACGCATAGACGTAGGCGTTCTCGTCGTAATTCGGGTCGACCGCGATGCCGAGCAGGCCGCCCTCGCCCCCGGCGTCGACCCCGTCGACCTGGTGGACCTTCTTCGGGGTGCCCCCGTCGGCCGGGATCTGCAGGATGTCCCCGCTGTCCCGCTCGCTGACCAGCGCCGAGCCGTCGGGCCGGAAGGCGAGCCCCCACGGCACCTCGAGCCCCGTGGCGATGACCTGCGCCTTTCCGAGATCGGGCTCCTTGGCCTCGGCCGGAGCGGCACTCGTGGGCACGGCACTGGTCGGCGCAAAGGTCTCCCCACCACGCGGCGCGGCCTCGCCGTCGGAGCAGGCGACCAGCAGGAAGGCGCCGGCCGTGGCGAGAACGAGACGTGTCCGGGCGGGGGGAGTCATCGCTCCACGGTGCCACGCCCCGGCGAACTTCACCGGTTTACCAGACTGCTGATCCGGGTCCGGTCGAAGATGAGGGCCGCGCGGTACGACGGCCGTGCAGGGCGGAGAGACAGCGCGTGCGAGCTTCGACGCGACCGTTCCGGGCCGCGGTCCTCACGGTCATCACAGTGCTGGCGTACGGGACGGGGCCGGCCCAGGCCCGGACCCAGGCCCCGCCGAACACGATCACCTGGGCCGTCTGCCCCGAGGATGCCCAGGTGCAGTGCGGCACGATGAAGGTGCCCGCCGACTGGGCGAATCCGGCCGGCCCGACCACGACCCTGACGATCGCCCGGCGCCAGGCCACCGACCCGGCCCATCGGCTCGGTGCGCTGCTGGTCAACCCGGGCGGCCCGGGCGGCTCGGCCGTCGACTTCACCTTCGGCGCGACCGGTTTCTTCGGCGAGGACGTGCGTAAGCGGTTCGACATCGTCGGCATGGACCCGCGCGGGGTCGGCCGCAGTTCCCCGGTGCTCTGCTCGCGCGACCTGGTCGACGCCAAGCCCGACCCGCTGATCGAGACCGAGCAGCAGTACGCGGCCACGGTCGCCTACAACCGCAAGCTGGCCGCCGACTGCGCCGCCCGCACCGGCCCGGTCTTCGGTCACGTCGACACGGCCGGCGTCGTGCGCGACATGGACGCGGTGCGGGCCGCACTGGGCGAAGCGAAGATCAATTTCTACGGCGCCTCGTACGGGACCCTGATCGGCCAGGAGTACGCCGAGCGCTACCCCCAGCGGCTGCGCGGGCTGGTGCTCGACAGTGTGATGGACCACAGCGCCGACCTGGACACCTTCCTGACCCGCGAGACCGACGCCGCGCAGGACGCGTTCGGCGAGTTCGTGCGGTGGTGCGACCGGGACGCCCGGTGCGTGCTGCGCGGCCAGGATCTCTACCAGCTCTGGGCGTCGGCGATGGTCAAGGCGCGCGCCGGTCAGCTCACCAACCCCTACGACCCGCCCAAGAAGTTGCGCCTCTCCGACCTGCTCGCGGCGGCCTTCGCGGCGTTCTACGAGCCGCAGTGGTATTCGTTCGCCTACTACCTGCGCGACGCGATCACCCCGCCGGCCACGGAGTCCGCCCGGCGGGCCGCCCCACCGCCGGTCGACCTGATCGACTACAGCTTCGCCCCGGTCTTCTGCGAGGACTGGGACATGCGCGTGACCGGCTTCCCCGACCTGCAGCGCCGGCTGAAGCGGCTGGCCGCCCGGGCGCCCCAGATGCTGGTCTCGCCGCTGGCCCTGACCGCGATGACCGGCTGTCTGGGCTGGCCGTCGGCCCCCGGCAACCCGCAGCGCAAGCTCGTGCCGCCGCGTGGCCTCGGCCCGATCCTGCTGATCAACTCGCGGCACGACCCGGCCACCGCCTACCCCTGGGCGCAGAACGTCGCCGCCCAGCTCGGCCGGCCGTCGAGCCTGCTCACCTACCTAGGCTGGGGTCACGTCATCTACGGCCGCAGCCCGTGCGTGGCCGGGGTCGTCGACAAATACCTGCTGACCCTGCGCCCGGCCCCGCCCGGCGCGTCCTGCCCCGCGGTCGAGCCGGAGCCGTTCGGAGTGGGCTGACCCGCTTCGGGGTGCCCGACCGTACCGGGGAGGGGGCCTTCATCCGCCGTGATCCTCGTGGGCCGGGTCACCCCGGCGAGTCCGGCGCCGCGGGGTATTGTTAGCCAGGCTAACTAGATCGCTACCTTCAGGAGGCGCCGTTGAGCCGCCGCGCTCCCCGGGCGTCCATCGATCCCGATCTTCACAAGAGCTGGCTGCGCCGGGCGATGCCGCTGGTCAAGGCCCATCGGGCGCTGCTGATCACGTCGCTGGTGATGTCGTTCCTCGGCCTCATCGTGCAGGTGCAGATCCCCAACCTGGTGCGCCTCGGCATCGACGACGCGATCGTCGAGAAGACCGGCAACCTCGCCTCGTACGTCTGGTGGATCATCGGGTTCGCCCTGCTGCAAGGCCTGATCAACTTTCTGGCCCGGCTCTACCTGCTGCGGACGGCCTACGAGCTCGAGTACGACCTGCGCAACATCGTCTACACCCACCTGGTGCGGATGCCGTTCGGCTTCTACGACCGGGTGCAGACCGGCGAGCTGATGTCGCGGTCCGGCTCCGACATCCGCAACGTGCAGCTCTACCTCTCGTTCGGCCCGTCCATCCTGGTCCAGTGCCTCATCGCGGTCGTCGCGTTCGGGCTGATGCTCTCGATCAACGTGCCGCTGGCGATCATCGCCATGGTCACCATGCCGGTCATCGGCATCCTCGGCGTCAGCATGCGCAAGGCGATCTTCCCCGTCTCCTGGCTCATCCAGGCCCGCCTGGCCCAGCTGGCCACCGTCGTCGACGAGAACATCCAGGGCGTCCGCATCGTGAAGGCCTTCGCCGCCGAGGGACGCCAGCTGCGGCTGCTGGCCGAGAGCGCCGACCGCATCCGATGGGCCTACCGGCAGGACGCGCGGATCCGCAGCCGCTGGAACCCGCTGCTCGACAACCTGCCCCGGCTCAGCCTCGCCCTGGTGCTGCTGTTCGGCGGGATCATGGTGATCGACGGGCACACCACGGTGGGCACGATCGTCGCCTTCAACTCGTACGTGCTGATGCTCCAGCCGCCGTTCCGGCTGCTCGGCCTCATGATCACGATGGGGCAGCGGGCCTCGGCGTCGGCTCGCCGGATCTACGAGATCCTCGATACCCCGAGCGACGTCGTGGACGGGCCGGACCCGCTCGTCGTGCCGCTGCGCGGGGATCTCGAGTTTGCCGGCGTCCACTTCGCGTACCCGAATGGGACCGTGGCCCTCAACGGCCTTGACCTGCGCATCCGCGCCGGTGAGACGGTGGCCGTGGTCGGCGGCACGGGGTCGGGGAAATCGACGCTGGGGCGGCTCGTGGCGCGCTTCTACGACGTGACCGAGGGGCACATCACGATCGACGGGCACGACGTGCGGTCGCTCTCGCTGGCCTCACTGCGCGAACAGGTGGGCATCGTGCCCGACGAGCCGTTCCTGTTCTCGCTGTCGATCCACGACAACATCGCGTACGGCCGGCCCGCGGCCTCGCGTACGGAGGTCGAGGCGGCCGCGGTGGCCGCCGGCGCCGACGAGTTCATCCGCGACCTGCCCGAGGGGTACGACACGGTGGTCGGGGAGCGCGGCTACACGCTGAGCGGCGGGCAGCGGCAGCGGGTCGCGATCGCGCGGGCGCTGCTGGTCAACCCGCCGGTGCTGGTGCTCGACGACGCCACCAGCGCCATCGACGTCACCGTGGAGCAGCGGATCCACGGGTCGCTGCGCGAGCTGATGCGCGGCCGGACGACGCTGATCGTGGCGCATCGGCTCTCGACCATCGGCCTGGCCGACCGGGTCGTCCTGATGGAGGCGGGCCGGGTCATCGCCGACGGCACCCACGCCTCCCTGCTGGTCTCCGAGCCGCGCTACGCGGAGGTTCTCGCTTCCACGGAGGTGACGGCGTGACCGACTGCACCGGAGTGAGCGAAGCGGTCGTAGGGCCAGGAGGGCACGCCATGGTGAGCTCGGCGTGACCGACTGCACCGGAGTGAGCGAAGCGGTCGTAGGGCCAGGAGGGCACGCCATGGTGAGTTCAGCATGAGCATGTTCGGGGGCGGGTTCGGGGGCTTCAACGTCGGCGGGCGGCCCACGATGGGTGCGGCCGGGCGCAAGGGCAGCGGGCAGCCGTTCGCCGGGGTGCCCGACGACATGCGCGAGGGCGTGGCCAAGCTCGAGTCGCGCGAACCCGACCACGGCGACCCGGGCGTCCACTTCGACCCGGTCGCCGACACCGGCGGGCCGATCTCGCTGAGCCGGCTGCTGATCGGGCGGCCCGGTCTGCTGCTCGCCGCGTCGATCGCGATCCTGGTCGAGACGCTGCTGCTGCAGGCCGGCCCCTACCTCGTCCAGGTCGGCATCGACCACGGCATCGCCGACCGCAACCTGCGCGTGGTCATCATCGCGACCGCCTGCTTCGTCGCGGCCGTGCTGCTGACCGGCGTGGCCACCGCCGTCCGCATGCGCAAGAGCGGCCTGCTCGCCGCGGCCGCCACCCGCGACCTGCGCATCCGCATCTTCGCCCACCTGCAGCGGATGTCGCTCGACTATTACACCCGCGAGAAGGCCGGGGTCACGATGACCCGGATGACCTCGGACGTCGAGTCGTTGCAGAGCCTGCTGCAGGACGGCTTCGCCCAGTTCCTCATCCAGGGCCTGACCATGGTGGTCGTCACCGGGCTGCTGTTCCACTACAACGCCTCGCTCGCCGTCATCACCCTGGTGCTGGTCGTGCCGCCGCTGACGGCCGCGTCGCTGTGGTTCCGGCACGCCGCCGACCGCGGCTACAACCGCCAGCGCGACACCATCGCCGCGATGTTCGCCGACCTGGCCGAGAGCCTCAACGGCGTCCGCGTGGTGACCGCCCACAACCGGCAGGAACGCAACGTCGTCGCGCACCGCGAGGTCGTCGGCAGCTACCGCGACGCCAACGACTGGACCGGCCGGATCAGCGCCATCTACGGCCCCGGCACGTCGGTCGTCGGCCTGATCGCCATGGCCGTGCTGCTGCTCATCGGCGGCCGCATGGTGCTGCGGGGCGAGCTGACCATCGGCGAGCTCACCGCGTTCGTGCTCTACATCAACTCGTTCTTCCAGCCCGTGCAGCAGCTGGTCCAGCTCTACACGCAGTATCAGCAGGGCAAGGCGGCCATCGGCAAGATCCGCGGGCTGCTGGCCGACCCGCCGTCGGTCCCGCCGCGGCCGGACGCGTCCGAACTGCCCCCGGTCCAGGGCGAGATCCTCTTCGACGACGTGACCTTCGGCTACCTCGCCGACCGGCCGGTGCTCAAGGGCGTCACGCTGCGCATCGCACCCGGCGAGACGGTGGCCTGCGTGGGCCCGACCGGCGCCGGCAAGTCGACCATCGCCAAGCTGGTGACCCGCTTCTACGACCCGTCCTCGGGCGTCATCACGATTGACGGGCACGACCTTCGTACGGTCACGCTCGGATCCTTGCGGACGCAGATCGGGGTCGTGCCGCAGGAACCGTTCCTGTTCGCCGGCACGCTGCGCGACAACATCGCGTTCGCCCGCCCCGGCGCCACGGACGACGAGGTCTGGGCCGCCGTCGACGCGGTCGGGCTGCGCGACCTGGTGGAACGCTCGCCCGAGGGGTTGGAGACACCACTGCACGAACGCGGCCAGTCGGTCTCGTCGGGGGAGAGGCAGCTGCTGGCGCTGGCCCGGGCGTTCCTGGCCGAGCCGCGGGTGGTCGTGCTCGACGAGGCGACGTCGAGCCTCGACCTGCGCTCCGAGCTGCGGGTCGAGGCGGCGCTGGACGCGCTGCTGGACGGGCGTACGGCGATTCTGGTGGCGCATCGGTTGTCGACGGCCATGCGCGCGGACCGGATCATCGTGGTCGACGAGCACCGGATCGTGGAGACCGGGTCGCACGCGGAGCTGGTCGCGGCGGGCGGTCCCTATGCGGCGATGTTCGCGACTTGGGCGGCGCATTCCTGACGGATCTGGTAGGCAGAGATAGACCAGCTTCATCAGCCGTCCCTGTGGACAACCTCGACACCCCGCGCACCGCGGGCACCCGCGCCTGTGGACAACAGGGCTTCCGCCCTTGACAGCCGCGTAACTTTCACCTCCAGCTCCCCGGGCGGGTGGGGGTTAGGGATGGCTGCTCCAGAAAAGCTCAGACGATCATGAAGAATGTCGACTTCGGAGGGTCAATGCGGATTCTGCCGTTCCTAGGCGTGCTACCCCTGACCGCGGCGCTGCTCGTCGCGCCCTCGCCGGCCATGGCCGGCGGCTACACCCCCACGCTCGGCCCCACCGCCACCGGTTACGGCGGCGCAGTCTCCACGGTCGACCCCACCGCCACGTCGGTGGGCCTCGACGTCCTGCGCCGCGGCGGCAACGCGGTCGACGCCGCAGTCGCCGCCGCGGCCACCCTCGGCGTCACCGAGCCCTTCTCGGCCGGCATCGGCGGCGGCGGCTTCTTCGTCTACTACGACGCCCGCAAGCGCAGCGTCTCGACCATCGACGGCCGCGAGTCCGGCCCGGCCACGATGAAAGAGACCCATTTCGTCGACCCGACCGACAACCTGCCGTACGATTTCGCCGAAGCCCGCGTCTCGGGCCTCTCGGTCGGCACCCCCGGCACCCTCGCCACCTGGGATTCCGCGGCTCGCAAGTGGGGCACCAAGTCGCTGGCGGCCCTGCTCCAACCGGCCGCCCGGGTCGCCGACAAGGGCTTCCCGGTCGACGCCACGTTCCGTCAGCAGATCGCCGACAACGCCGCCGCGTTCGGCCAGTTCGACGCGACCGCCGACCTCTACCTGCCCGGCGGCGCGCCCCCGGCCGTCGGCTCGACCCAGCGCAACCCCGACCTGGCCGACACCTACCGGCTGATCGCCCGCAAGGGCATCGACGTCCTGTACGAGGGCCCGGTCGCCCGCGACATCGTCAGGACCGTGCAGCACCCGCCCGTCTCCGACACCCCGATCGGCACCTGGGCCTACCCGATCCGCCCGGGCACCCTGACGGCCAAGGATCTGGCCGACTACCGGCTCCGTTTCCCGCAGCCGACCAAGTCGAAATTCCGTGACCTCACCGTGTACGGCATGTCGACCCCGTCCAGCGGCGGCGTGGCGGTGGGCGAGGCGCTCAACATCCTCGAGACCGCGGGCCTCAGCAAGGCCGACGTGACCAAGGCGCTGCACTACTACCTCGAGGCGACGGCGCTGTCGTTCGCCGACCGCAACCGCTACGTGGGGGCGTACACGCCGCAGTCGATCCTCGACAAGCTGATCTCGGATCAGTGGGCGGGGCAGCGCGCCTGCCAGATCAAGCCCGCGGCGGCGCTGGTCAAGCCGGTCGCGCCCGGTGACATCACCGCCTCCGGCTGCACGCCCGCGACGGTCGGCGGCCCGGTCGAGCAGGGTCAGAGCACCACCAACCTGACGGTCGCCGACCGCTGGGGCAACATCGTCGAATACACGTTCACGATCGAGCAGACCGGCGGCAACGCCATGGTCGTGCCGGGCCGCGGCTTCCTGCTCAACAACGAACTGACCGACTTCAACTTCACCGGTACGCAGGGGAGCGCGCCCGACCCCAACCTGCCCGGCCCCAACAAGCGGCCCCGCAGCTCGATGTCACCGACGATCGTGTTGAAGGACGGCCGGCCGTTCCTGGCGCTCGGCTCGCCCGGCGGCGCGACGATCATCACGACGGTCCTGCAGATCCTGCTCAACCGGGTGGTGCTCGGGCAGTCGCTGCCCGAGGCGATGGCCGCACCGCGGGCCTCGCAGCGCAACACGGCCGGCATCCAGGCCGAGCCGGCGTTCCACACCACGTACGGTCCGGCGCTGACCGCCCTGGGGCACACCTTCGGCCCCGACGTGCCCGAGCTGGGCGCGGCGACGGCGATCGAGTTCACCCGCGGCGGCGGCATGATCGCCTCGGCCGAACCCGTTCGCCGGGGCAGCGGAGCGGCGGGAGTGGTGCACCCCGGCCGCTGACGCACGTAGGAAAGGGCCGGGCCTCGACGGGCCCGGCCCTTTCGCGTGGGCTAGAGCCAACGCCGCTCGGTTAAGGCGGTGTGGTGGCCGTCAAGGGGTGGGTGTGTCGGTCGGGCACAGGAAAGCGGAGTTCCGGTATTGAGGTGAGTCACTCCAAGACAGCCTCGAGACCAGGAACTCCGCTTTGGTCGATCAGATTGCCATAACCCGGACGGTGCGGGTAGCCGCGGGCGTGTTCGCGCCGGGCCATCTGGGTGAGCTGACCCGGTTCATACCCTTCGAGATGGTCGACGAGGTCCTCGCCGCGACCCGCCGAACCCAGCAACGCATCCGGCTGCTCCCGGCCCGGGTGACGGTCTACTTGATCCTGGCCGGGTGCCTGTTCGCCGAACTCGGCTATCCCCTGGTCTGGCAGAAACTGACCGCCGGGCTGGACGGGCTGGACCTGACCGAGCCGTCCTCGGGCACGCTGCACGACGCCCGGCAGCGACTCGGGCCGGCACCGTTGCGGGCACTGTTCGACCTGCTCCGCGGCCCGGCCGCGACCACCGCCAAACACGCCGTGTACTGGCGGAACCTGCTGGTGACCGTGATCGACGGGACCACCATGTCGGTCGCCGACGCTGAAAAGGTGCGGGTCCGTTACCGCAAACAACGCGGCAACAACGGCGGGGCCGGCTACCCGGCACTACGACTCAGTGTCCTGCTCACCGGCGGCACCCGCTCGATCATCGACGCCGTGTTCAGCCCGACCAGCACCGGCGAACTCGACCACGCCCGCACCCTGGCCCGCAGCCTGCGGCCGGGGATGTTGCTGCTGGCCGACCGTAACTACGCCGCCGCCGACCTGATCAAAACCATCGCCGCCACCGGCACGGACCTGCTGATCCGCTGCAAGAACGGCCGCCGCCTACCGGTCATCAGCCGCTACCACGACGGGTCCTGGCTGTCGGTCATCGGCACCGTCCGGGTCCGGATCATCGACGCCCAGATCAGCGTCAGAACCAGCGACGGCACCCACACCAGCGGCTACCGGCTGATCACCACCCTGCTCGACCCGCACGCCCATCCCGCCGGTGAACTGATCAAGCTGTATCACCGCCGCTGGGAAGTGGAGACCGCCTACCTGGAGATCAAGTCCAGCATCCTCGGCGGACGGGTCCTGCGCGCCCGTACCCCCGACGGCATCGACCAGGAAGTCCACGCCCTGCTGGTCGTCTACCAGATCCTGCGCACCGCCATGACCGACGCCACCGACAGTATCCCCGGCCTCGACCCCGACCGGGCCAGCTTCACCACCGCCCTGAACACTGCCCGCGACCAACTCACCAACGCCGCCGGAGTGATCGCCGACACCGTCATCGACCTGGTCGGCGCCATCGGCCGCGCGGTCCTGGCCCATCTACTACCTGACCGCCGGATCCGGGTGAAAACCCGCATGATCAAACGCTCGAACTCCAAATACCAGGCCCGCGGACCCAACATAGACCGACACAGCTACAAAGCCACCATAGCTATAGACATCATCACAAACCCTTGCTGACCAGCCACCCGCCCTAACCGAGCGGCGTTGGGGCTAGAGCACGTAGTGGCGCAGCCGGACGGCACCACCGTCCGAAGTGGTCCAGTCGGCCGTCGTGGTGTGGGTGTGCCGCCACCCGGTGGCCTCGTAGAAGGCGATCGCGGGCGAGCGGTTCCCCTCGACGACGTTCAGTTTCAGGCTCCGCTCGTGAGCGGCGGCCCACACGCGGGCCTCGCCGATCAGGGCCTGCGCTATCCGGTGACCACGGGCCGCGGGGGTGACGAAGAGCCGCGAGATCTCGGCGAACCCGTCGGGCGTCTCGTAGACCGCGAGGTGGCCGGCGATCGTGCCCGCCGGGAGTTCGGCCACCCAGGCCGCGTCGCCCACCGCCAGCCAGGCCAGCGGGTCGGCCGGCCACTCCAACGGGTACGCGTCGAGCTCGTGGACCGGCCACAACGCCTCGGCACACTGGTCGAGATCGGCGGCTCGCCGGGGCCGTATCTCAGGCATCAGGCGACCGTTTCCAGAACTGGCGGGCGGCGAACCCCTCGCGGCGCAGCCAGTGCTCGGTGTAGACGATCCGGGTCGCCTCGATCACCACGAGCGTCTCCGCCGGGGGCTCGGTGACGTCACGGCCGCGTTCCACATGCTCATTTTCCCACCGGAGCGCGGCCCAGTAGGGCGGCTGGTCGCGATGGCCGGGCGGGAGCACGCGGGCCTCGCCGAAGAGCTGAGCGCCGCGGCTGCCGGCCAGACCGGTGAGCGGGGCGAAGACCCCCACCGAGACCCGCGGGTCGGCCTCGAGGTTGCGCACCTTGGGGGAGCGGGGCGCGGCGGTGAACATGACCGCGAAGCCGAGTGACGCGTACCGGACCGGGGTGGCCAGCGGGCCGTCCGGGCCGGTGGTGGCCAGCACGCACATGTTCTGCGCGGACAGCAGGTTGAGGATGCGCTCCTCGAGCCGTTCCCGCGGCAGCCGGCCGGCCGGCATCGGCTCGGCGAGCCAGGGGTTGGTCAGCGGCATCCGGCCTCCTCAGCACCTCAAGATCATAGCGTTCGATCAATTAGAACATGTGTACGATAGCTTGCGTGACGACGTTCCCCGAGCAGCTGAGCCGCACCCGGCGGTTCTCGGTGGGCGTTCCGACCCGGTTCACCATCGGCGAGTCGTCCGTGTTGTTCCTGCGGGGCGATCCGGTGCCCGGTCTGTGGGCTCTCGACCTGCGCTCCGGGGCCGAGCGCCGCCTGATCGCCGACGAGCGGCTGCACGACTACGCCACCGACGCGAGCGGCTCTCTGGCCGCTTTCTCGCTGGCGGGGGAGTTGTGGGTCGCCGACCTCGGCTCCGGCGCTCGCCGTCTGCCCGTGGATGGCCTGGCCACCGATCCGCGGCCCGATCCGGCGGGCGGCCAGATCGCCTACCTGGGCCACGACGGCCTGCGCGTGGTCGCGGCCGACGGCGCCGGTGACCGGTCGATCTCTCCGCCGAGTCCGGTGCCGACCGGCGCGGCCACACCGTTGTGCCCGCGGGGCTTCTGGTGGGCTCCGGATGGCACATCGCTGCTGGTCACCCGGGCCGACGTCGCCTCCGTCCCGATCTGGCACCTGAGCGACCCGGCCACCCCCTGGGCCGAGCCCCGCCCGGTGCGTTATTCGGCCGCCGGCGAGGCCCTGCCCGCGATGACATTGTGGATCGCCGGGCTCGACGGTTCGTGGGTCGAAGCGCGCTTCGACGCGACCCGGTTCCCCTACCTGCTCGACGCGGGCTGGGACGAGCACGGCCCCTGGGCCGCGGTGCAGTCCCGCGACCAGCGCACGGTCCAGTTCCTCGCCGTCGGCCCGGGCGACCCGGTGGTGCTGAGCGAGCAGCGCGACGACTGCTGGGTCCAGGTGGTGCCCGGCCTGCCCCGGCGCACCGGCTCGGGCCAGGTCGTCACGCACGCCGACCGGGCTGGCACCCGGCATCTGCGCGTCGGCGGCGTCCTGGTCACCCCGGCCAGCCTGCAGCTGCGGGCCGTGCTGGCCGTGACGGGGGAAGAGGTGCTGTTCGCCGCGTCCGAGGATCCGGTCGAGACCCACCTGTGGCAGCACGGCCCCGGCGATCGGCTGCTCCGGCTGACCAGCGAGGCGGGCGTCCACGACGGGGCGCGGAGAGGCAGCACTCTCGTCCACGTCGCCCGGCTTCCCGGTCAGGTGGGCTGCCGGGTCACCGTGCGGCGGCCGGCGATGCCGAAACTGGCGATCCGCTCGACAGTGGAGTCTCCGGTTCTGGCCGTCCGGGCCACGCCGCTGGTGCTCGGCCTCGACCGGCTGCGGGCGCGGCTGCACCTCCCGTCCTGGCACCGGCCCGGTCAGGGGCTGCTTCCGGTGCTGCTCGACCCGTACGGTGGAGCGAGCCGCCAGCGGGTCACCGCCGAGCTCGACTGGCGGACGCTGGTCTCGCAGTGGTTCGCCGAGCAGGGTTTCGCGGTGCTGGTCATCGACGGCCACGGCACCCCCGGCCGCGGCCCGGCCTGGGAGAGGGCAGTGCACGGCGACCTGTTCGACCCGGTGCTCGACGACCAGGTGACCGGGCTGCACGAGGCCGCCCGCCGGCACCCCGAGCTCGACCTGAGCCGGGTCGGCATCCGCGGCTGGTCGTTCGGCGCCACCCTGGCCGCGCTGGCCGTGCTGCGCCGCCCCGACGTCTTCCACGCCGCGGTCGCCGGCGCCGGCGTCACCGACCAACTGCTCTACCACGCCCATGTCCGCGAGCGTTTCCTCGGCGACCCGGCCACCCACCCCGACCGCTACGCGGCGTGGTCCCTGATCGCCGAGGCCGGCGCGCTGACCCGCCCGCTGCTGCTCCTGCACGGCCTCGACGACGACAACGTCCACCCGCTGCACACCATCCGGCTGTCCCAGGCCCTGCTCGCCGCCGGCCGCCCGCACGAGGTGCTGCTCCGGCCCGGTGTCGGCCACCACGCGATCGGCGCCCCCGGCCAGGAGGCCCTCCTCGACCATCAGGCCGCCTTCCTGAAACGCCACCTGGCCGCGAGCTCCTCATGACGCGCTGACCCGGCGGCACCCCGCGTCAGCCGTCGTTCCGGTTGATCTCGATGCTCCGCAGGGCGGGAACCAGCAAGGGCGCCAGGACGGCGACGGCCGCTATGCCGCCTCCGGCGACGGCGACGGCCGCCGTTCCGAAGGTCGCCGCCAGGAGGGGAGTGGCCAGCTGGCCGAGCGGGATGGGCGCGGTCGACCAGAATTCGTCATGGGCGCCGACCCGGGAGAGCATCCGTTCTGGGATGTGCGTGGTGGTGACGGTGATCCAGACGACGGTGAAGAGTTCGGCGGCCGCGCCCGCGGCAAAGGCCGCCGTGGCCAGCCAGATCGGGCCGGCGACCGGTGACATGGAGCTCCGGCCAGCGAGATCAACTGTCCACCGAGGAACCTACGGAAAGTGTCGGGGTGGAGGAACTCTCATCCCCGGTCACCCGAAGCCTCCGGTGCGGCGCGCGGACGTGATCGTCTCACCCCGAGAGGGGACGGCCGTCATCGACGTCGAGTGGCACCGGCAGCTGGAAGACCGACCAGCCGTCCACCGGCTCGAAGCCGAGTGAGGCGTTGACCGCCCGCATGTGAGTGTTCTCCTCGGCATTCCACGCGTCGATTACTCGCAGCGCCGGCATGTGGTCAGTGCGAAGCTGTGGTTGGCCGACTTCACGAGCAGGCCGAGACGTCGCCCGCGGTGGGCCGGCTCGACGATCGTGACCCGCTGCCGCGCGTGCGAGTCGTCGTCCGTCTCGAACGCCAGCTTGGTGCGAGCGACGATCTGGCCGGTCGCGTCGTGCCGGGCTGCCGTCGAGAAAGACCGGTGCCCGCGCCCGAGCTCGGTCGCCTCCTGGTGGCGCACCCGATCGGTGTCGTACGAGATCTGCTCGATCGCCAGGTCGCCGGTCGGGGCGTCGGTCATGAGCCGGCTCTGCAGCGCCGCGACATCCTTGACGATCTCTTCGGGCACCACGTCCCGCCACTGCACCAGCGAGTAACCGTCCGCCTCGGCCGGCACGTAGTCACCCGACGGTCGGCACCGCGACCGGAGGCTGGTCATGCCCGGCCGGTGGCCGAGCGCGGTGAGAAAGTGATAACCGGCCTCATCACGCGGCACGCCACCGGGAAGGGCCCGGACAGTCTCGACCTCGATCAGGCTCCGGCCGTGCTGCCGGGCCGTCGCGTAGACCTCTTCCAGCAGCCTGGTGCCGACGCCGCGCCGCCGGTGCTGCGGGTGCACGATCAGCTCCAGCTGGAGCGTGCTCAGATTTTCGGTCTGAGGCAGTACGCACGACGCCGCCCCGACCACCCGGTCACCGTCCCGGGCGAGGAACGTCTCCTCGGCCGATCCGGGCCACGGATGGTCGAATCGGGCCGTGTGGTTCCGCCGGCCGGGCGCAGGAAGGTCCGGCACATCGTGCCGGGAGACGGCCACCATCAGGTCGTACCACTGACCCATCGCCTCTGAGTCGGCCGAATCCATCCGTGCGACAGTCATGCCCGCATGGTCCAGCGCCCCCAACCGATCAGCAACGGATTTACCCGCCCTTCCACCCTGGCGGGGTCCGTTCGCGTTCGCTGCGAGATCGGCTGCCCGTCGCCGCCGGCGGGCCTCGTCGATCAGATCCCGATCGGACATGCCAACGAGGATCGTGAGGCCATCCGGAGCGTCGCTGTCAGCCACGCGTGAGGGTTGGCGAGGTTGCGTGTTCAGGCGTGGCCGGGCCCGCCGAGATCAACGTCCGGCATGACGATCTTGTCCCGGGCGGGCTCCGCGCCGAGGCGCTCCGGACACCTGAAGATCTTTGCCGAACAAGGCCTCCGGTACGCGGCTGCGGGGTTGGGAATGTCGTACCCGTCGATTAGAATGTATGTACGAACGAGGGCCCGTGAGCTGCGGATCTTCAACGCGTCGAGTGCGTTGTTGATCTTGTGAGGTCCAGTTAGGAGATCGACGTGACTGCGCCCGTCCTGAGTGTCCCGGCGACCAATCCCGTGCCCGTCATCCCGCCCTACGCGACCATGCTCGGCTTCACCCGTTACGTGACCCGCACGGGGCCGGCCAAGGCCACGTTCGTCGGCGGTCTGCGCCGCCAGCGGGAGCGCCGGTCCGGCTTCAATCCGCACGGCCAGCTCGTCAAGGCGCTCAAGGCCGACATCGCGTTCCGTACCGGGGGCAGCTATCTGTCCGGCGTGGTCGATCTGGTCAAGGAGCGGTGGAAGCCGCTCTACGAGTCGGTCAGCGCGGGCGCCAAGACCTACCTGGCCTCGCTGGGCGACCCCGAGCAGGTCGGCCTGGCCCAGACCCGCGACGCGCTCGCCTCGGTGGGCCCGCTGGTCGTCAAGATCAACCCCCACTTCGGGCTGAAGTACGAGGACGGTCGCCGCGAGGCCGTCCGGCTGCACTTCGACGAGGCTCCGCCCACCCCCGAGGCCGCCACGGCCATGCTCCACCTGATGGCCCGCCACATGGACCAGATCCTCCCGAACGCCGAGCCCGTCCTGGTCGACCTGCGCCGCGGCCAGGTCCTCCGGCTCGACCCGTCCGTCAAGCCCACCGACATCGAGACCTGGCTGTCCGGCGAGGCCGCTGCCTTCACCGCCATGTGGAGCACCCCCGCCGCCTGACCCCACAACCCGGGACCACCCCGGCCCCACCCGGCCGGGGCGGTCGCACTGCTCGCCGCCCGCCGTAGCCGTCAGAAAGCTCGCCTCGCGCCGTCGTTCCCTGCGCTCGCGGTGGGTCAGGGGCGGGTGATGGCGTGGATGGCTACCGGCTGGTTGTGGGAGGGGATGACGGTGTCGTAGGCGTAGGTGAGGCCCAGCTTTTCCATGACGCGGGCCGACCGGGTGTTCTCCGGGTGACGGATGCTGATGATGCGGTCCAGGCCGGCCTCCTCGAAGCCGAACCGCAGCGCCGCGGCGGCGGCCTCGGTGGCGTAGCCGTGGCCCCATGACTGGCGGTTCAGGCGCCAGCCGATCTCGACCGCCGGCAGCACCTCGGGCAGGAAGTCGGGGACGGCCAGACCGGCCCAGCCGATCAGCGCGCCGGTCTCCCTGACCTCGACGGCGAAGAGGCCGAAACCGTGCTCCGGCCAGTGCCGCATCATCTTCTGCAGGCCCTCGGCGCTCTTCTCGCGAGAGCGCACCGACCCGTCGAGGATGTAGCGCATCACCTCGGGGTCGGCGTTCATCGCGGCGAGAGCGTCGAGGTCGTCGTCCCGCCAGCCGCGCAAGGTCAGCCGTTCGGTTTCCATGTTGTGCACAGGCCATTCTGCACCGGTCGCGGTCACCGTTGCCTCCCTCGCCACTGACCGGAGTCGACGTATCGAACGACGCGTTCCGCTACTTCGTGCCCGGGCGCCCCACGCGGTCACGATGCCGGGCAATGCGCAACCGCAGGGTTGCACATGGCGAGAGATGTGCAACCCTGGAGTTGCACACGAAGGCCAAAGCATGACGAAGAGCAGAGGCGACGCTGGTCGAGCTCTTCCTCGAGACCGAGGCCGGCGGCACCCGGGTCCGCGTGGTCGAGACCGGCTTCGCGGCCCTGACCATTCCGGCCGGGCGCGAGAGCACCGCCGGCTTCGACAGCCACAGCGAGGGCTGGACGGAGATGGTCGACAACCTTCGGGCGTACGCCGAGAAATGATCGCCGAACTCGAGGTGCTCGCGGCCCTGGCCGACCCGACCCGCTGGCAGCTGCTCGACCAGCTGGCCGCCCGCACCGAGGCGACCGCGACCGTGCTCGCCACCGCCCTGCCCGTGACCCGGCAGGCGGTGGTGAAGCACCTGGCCGTCCTCGAACGGGCCGGTCTGGTCCACGGCCGGCGCGAGGGCCGCGAGATGCGTTACGCCGTGCGGGCCGACCGTCTCACCGAGACCGCCGCCTGGATGGCTGCCGCCGCCCGGCGCTGGGACACCCGGCTGGCCGCCATCAAGCGGATCGCCGAGGCCGACCCCACCCGCCCCTGAGGCCCCCTTCACCTCAAAGGTGGGAATTCCGGGGTTTCCGCCCGGGAATCTCTTAGGAGCAGAACGGTTGCGACGATGCTCTCGATGAACGAAGCAGGCTAGACGCGTCGGGGGGCGTTCGTCATGAAGGTTTTTGTCCGGGGTCTCGCCTTGGCCGGGGTCGTTGCCGGGGCGTTTTCGCAGCCCACGATCGCGGCCGCCGGCACCCCCGCGAGCAAGAGCCTGCCGAGCCTGGTCGCCTACGTGCGCAACGGGGACATCTATGTGAGCAAGGGCGTCCCGGAGAAGAGGCTCACCACCGGCGGCACGCACGCCCGGCCGCGGTGGTCCCCGGACGGCAAGTCGATCGCGTATCTCAAGACCGGCTACCTGTGGGTGATGCGCGCGGACGGCACCGGTCAGCGCCGCCTCACCACCCGGCCCGCGGCCGGGCCGTCGTGGTCGCCGGACGGCAAGTCGATCGCCTTCGCCTCCCTCTCCTGCTCGGGTGGCCCCGGCGTCTACCGGATCTCGGCCGTCGCCGGCAAGGCCACCCCCGAGGTGCTCTTTCCCCGCGACTGCCGGGGCGAGGACCTGCCGGCCGAGCCGGCCCCGGTGACCGCGCGCGCCGGGTCGCTCAGCGAGCGGCTGCGCACCGACGACGCCGTCGCCTGGTCGCCGGACGGGGCCAAGGTCGCCTTCCGGGGCGGTGACTGCGAGTCGGTCTACGACGCCTGCCTGAGCGTGGGCACCGTCGCCACCGGGGGCGAGCAGACCGTGGCCGCGTTCGGCGGGGGCAGCCTGCAGACCAGCGGTTTCGCCGTGGTGCCGAGCTGGCGGGCCGACGGGGCCAAGCTGGCCTGGACCGCCTATCAGAAGGGCGAGACCAAGGCCGACGACCAGCCCTTGCACCTGGTCGAGTTCGACACGAAGACCAAGACCAAGCGGACCGTGGGCGGAACGCTGGACCGGGAGATGGCGTACCTCGACAGCAGCCGGGCCGTGGCCACCGGTCAGCACAGCAACGGGTCGTGGGTGATCGTGGTCGGACTGGGTTCCGGCACGCGTACGCCGTTCCACGAGGGCTCGCAGCCCAGTGTGCAACCGGTGCGCTAAGCAGGCCTGGCGGGGGTGCCGATGAGGATGGTGACCGGGAGCAACGAGGTTGCCTTCACGATCGAGGGGAGAACGTATGTCCGTCTCCGGCCTGGGCACCGCCCGCACCCCGCACTCGCCGAGCACGCCGGTCAACCGGGCCGCGCGGGTCGAGAAGCCGGCCGCCCGTAACGACTTCGACCAGCTGACCGGGCGCGACCGGGAGCTGATCCTCCAGGTCACCGGGCAGCGGATCGGGGCGGGCTTCGACCCGGCCAAGCAGTCGCCCTCGGCGCTGGCCTCGATCCTGGCCGCCGAGCGCGCCTCCGGCCGGCTCGCCCTCGGGCAGGAGGCCTCGGCGCTCTACCTCAAAGACCTCAACCGGCGGTACGAGCAGACCGGCGGCCCCAACCCGGTGGCCGGCTACCTCCCCAAGGCCCTCGACTACCTGGCCCAGGGCGGAGCGAGCCGGATCGACGTCTCTGCCTAAGATCGGGCTGCGATGACTGAAGCAGCCCACCCTCCGATCCGCACCTTCCACCCGCGCCGGGGCCGGATGAGCGCCCGCCGCACCGGCGCCCGCGACGCCCTCTGGCCCGAGGTCGGCCTGACCGTCGAGGACGGCGACCGTACCCCGCTCGACCTGGACGATCTTTTCGGGCGGTCCGCGCCCCGGGTGCTGGAGATCGGCTTCGGCATGGGCGACGCAACGGCGGCGATGGCGGCCGCCGACCCGGCCCGTGACTATCTGGCCGTCGAGGTGCACACGCCCGGCATCGCCAGCCTGCTCGCCCTGATCGGGGAGCAGAGCCTGACCAACGTACGCGTGGCCCGCGGTGACGCCCTCTGGCTGGTGCAGCGCCTGGCGCCCGGGTCGCTCGACGCCGTGCACGTCTTCTTCCCCGACCCGTGGCCCAAGGCCCGTCACCACAAGCGCCGCCTGGTCCGCCCGGCCAATGTCGCCCTGCTGCGCGACCGGCTGCGTCCGGGCGGCATCCTGCACTGCGCCACCGACTGGCCGCACTACGCCGACGAGATGGCGGTGACCCTCGACGGCGACCCGGGGCTCGAGTTCGCGGGCGACGACCGGGCCGATCGGCCGGAGACGAAGTTCGAGCGGCGGGGCAGCGGGGCCGGGCGGCCTATCACGGACCTGCGCTACCGGCGCCGTACCTGATGATTTGCCGCTTTCCCGCAATTCGCACCTTATAGGCTGACGGTGTTGAGTAAGCGGTCCGGAGGTGGGCGATGCGGCGAGACGACTCCGGCCGCGACGCCGGTCTCTCGTGGCGGCCCGGTGGCCTCAACGAGGGGCTGCTGAGCGAGGTCTCCGCGCTGCATCCCGACGCGCTGACCGGCGGGGGCGCCGACGAGCTGGCCGGGCTTCTGGCGCGGGCCGCGCACGCCCCGGTCGGCGTGATCCATCTGGTCCAGGGCGACACCCTCCGGCTGTACGGCGGGCACGGGCTGACCGACTTCTGGAGCCGGACGGAACAACCGCTCGCCGGCACCCTGGCCGCCGCGGTGATCGAATCCGGCGCCCCGCTGGTGATCGACGACCTGACCGGCCGCGGGCTGACCGGCGCCTATCTGGGTCATCCCATGCGCGATCAGAACGGCGTGGTGCTCGCGGTCTGCGGGGCGGCCGACGTCGAGCCCCGGCCCTGGACCGACGAGGACGCCGCCTCGGTGGCCCAGGCCGCGCGGGTCGGCACGCTGCTGATCACCGAGCAGCTCGCCCGCTACGAGATCGACCGCCAGCACCGCTTCCTGGACGCGGCGCTCGACAGCCTGCACGACGGCGTGACCGCCTGCGACGAGCAGGGCCGGATCGTCTTCGTCAACGAGCGGATGCGCCGGATCTGGGAGGAGACCGGGCTGACCAAGGTGGCCGACCTCGGGCTGACCCGGGCCCTGCTCGGCGACAACCTGCGCGACAGCGAGGTGATGTTGCAGGGCGACAACCGCCGCGCCCGGCACTACCTGGTCGACGCGCACCCGATCGCCGGGCCGGGCGGGCAGACGCTGGGTGCGGTCCAGGCCGTGCAGGACGTCACCCGGCGCAAACGGGTGGAGCGGTTCCGCACCTGCGAGCTGGCGGTCACCACGGCGCTGGCCGACGCGCCGAGCATCGAGGCGGCCGGGCCGCGCGTGCTCGAGGCCGTGGTCAACACCCTCGAATGGGTGCACGCCGAACTGTGGCTGGTCGACGAGACCGCGAGCGTCGTCCGGTCGGCTGCGCGGTGGAGCGCGCCGGGCTGGCAGTCCGACATCGAGGTGCCGGTCGACCTGCCGTTCGGGGTGGGGCTGGCCGGCCGGGCCTGGCAGGTGGCCAAGCCGCTGTGGATCCGGGACGTGGGCCGCCCGCAGAGCCTGATCTCGCCCGAGACCGCCGCCTCGGGCGAGCTGCACGCGGCGCTGGCCGTGCCGGTCCGCGAGGGCTTCGAGATGCTGGGCGTGCTCACCGTCTTCGCCGACACGATCGAGGAGCCCGAGGACGAGCTGCTCGCCCTGATGGCCGGGATCGCCGCGCACATCGGCCAGTTCGTCGAGAAACGCCTGGTCGAGGATCTGCAGCGACAGCTCACCCGGAGCAAGAACGAATATCTGGCGCTGGTCGGGCACGAGCTGCGCACCCCGCTCACCTCGATCAGCGCCTACACCGAGCTGCTGCGCGAGGCCGACGAGGTCAGCCTGGTCACCGACGGGCCGCGGCTGCTCGAGGTGATCGAGCGCAACACCAACCAGCTGCGCGACATCATCAACGAGCTGATGGAGCTGTCCGCCCTGGACACCGGGCACGCCGACGTCCACCTGGCGCCGATGGACCTGGCCGAGGTGGTGCGCGACTCGCTGGCCAAGGCGCGGGCCGCCGTGATCGACGCCCCGCTGGTGATCGAGGACGAGCTGCCCGAGCAACTCGTGCTGCCGGGCGACCGCAAGCGGCTGCGCCAGGTGGTCGACAACCTGCTCGGCAACGCGGTCAAGTACAGCCCGGACGGCGGCCACATCGGGGTGACTCTGCGGGCCGCGGGCCGGGCGGCCGAACTGGCCGTCTCGGACACCGGGCTGGGCGTCTCGATCGAGGAGCGCGAGAAGCTGTTCACCGGGCTCTACCGCACCAGCCGGGCCCGCGACTCGGCCATCCCCGGCAGCGGGCTGGGCATGACGCTGAGCCGGGCCGTGGTCAGCCGGCACCACGGCAGCATCGAGCTGGTCGACCACGAAGGACCGGGCACGACCGTCCTCGTCCGGCTGCCGATGGAAGCTCGTTGACAATGTGTTGACAGTCGTGCGCGACACCAAGGACGACCCGCGCGCGCCCAGGATCGTCAAGGAGATCCCGGCCGAGGAGCTGGCGGCCAAGGCCGACTACTCGCGGCCGCACACGATCCACTGCGGGCCGGACGGCATCTACGTCTCCGCGCTGGGCAACGGGCGCGACGGCGGCGGGCCGGGTGGCATCACCGTGCTCGATCACACCACGTTCGACGTGCGCGGGCAGTGGGAGGCCGACCGGGGCGGGCAGACCCTGGAGTACGGCTTCGTCGGCGTCAACATCCTGCGCAGGGCCTGGTTCAACATGGACCGGCTCTGGGCCGGGGTGATGGTCGGCGCGGGCGCCCTGACGATCGCCCTTACCGCCTGACACACCGGCTACGCTTGGCCGCATGACCCGGGCCGACGGCATCCGCAGTGGGTTCTCCTGCCGTCCGAAGGACCAGGCATTGGCGGCGGCACAGCTGGTGGCCGTCCTGATGCTGCTGTTGACCTTGGCGGCGGTCGCATTGGTGTCGGCTGGCGCCGCCCACCACGAGGTGGCAGCCGAGCCGTCGGTGAGCGCCCCGGTGAGCGCCTTCGACGCGTCGGCCGACGATCACGACCACGGCAACGAGTGGACGCCGACCCCGGGCAAACGTCTGCGCCCGATGGCCGGCCTCACCGTCCTGTGCGCCCTGGCCGCCCCGGCCGCATCGACCCCGCCGGGTGGTCTCGTCGTCCCGTCGCCGGACGAGCGTGTCCCTTCGGCGTCGATCGAGGTTCTGCGGGTATAGGCCGGGTCAAAAACCCCGGCCCGTGTCCTCTTGCGCAGAGAAAAGACCTCGCCATGTCCCGACCGCTGCCCCCGCGCCGCTCGACCCACGCCACCAACAAACCGATCAACCGGCTCGTGTATGACCGCTGGGGCGAGTTCGGCCGTCCCGTCGTCCTGCTCCACGGCCTGCTCTTCGACCGCACGATGTGGTGGCCGGTCGCCGCCGAGCTGGCCACCGACTGCACCGTGATCGCGCCCGACCTGCCCGGGCACGGCCAGTGCCCGCAGCGGGCCGACTACAGCCTCGAGCAGATCGCCGCCGACCTGGCCGGCCTCGTCGACGACCTGCAGCTGCGCCGGGCGCCGATCGTGGTCGGCCACGGCACGGCGGCCTGGCTGGCGGTCGCGTTCGCCGACGGGTACGCGACGCACTGCCTGCTCACCCTGGACGAGCCGGCCGGCCGCATGCCCGGCACGGTCGACGACCTCGTCGAGGCGGCCGGGCTGGCCGCGGTGCCCGAGCACTACCGCCCGTTCGCCGAGCCCCGCCGCGATCCGGTGCTGCTCCAGGCGTACGCGGGCTGGAAAGCGCAACCACCCACCCGCCGTCTGGCCGTCGCCGGAGCCGGCCTGGCCGCGGCCGCGGCGGAACCCGAGAACGCTTTCGCCCACCTCACCGACCCGGAGGGTTTCGCCGCCGGCCTGCGAGCCCTGTTGTAGCGGCCCGGGCGCCAAGGCGCGAGACTGGGGCGATGGCCATGATCCGGGTTGATTTCTTTGCCGAGTCGCTCGAGCTGAGCACGTCGATGACGGTCGTGCTGCCGCAGGAGGGTGGCACGCCGCCGCCGGTGCTCTACCTGCTGCACGGCCTCACCGACGACCACACCGCGTGGACGCGGTTCACCTCGATCGAGCGGTACGCCGACGACCACGGGCTCGCCGTGGTCATGCCCCAGGTGCACCGCAGCTTCTACGCCGACGAGGCGTACGGGATGAAGTTCTGGACGTTTCTCTCCGAGGAACTGCCCCGGGTGGTCGAGCGCTTCTTCCAGGTCTCGTCCCGGCGCGAGGACACGTTCGTCGCCGGGCTGTCGATGGGCGGCTACGGCGCCTTCAAGTGGGCCCTGCGCGAGCCGCACCGCTTCGCCGCGGCCGTGAGCCTCTCGGGCGCGCTCGACCTGGCCTGGCTGCAACGCCACGACGACCGCCCGCACATCCGCAAGGTCATGGCCGACGTCTACGCCGGGCGCGACGTCACCGGCAGCGACGACGACCTGTTCCACCTGCTGCGCACGGCCGACCCGGCGACGCTGCCGCGGCTGATGCTGCGCTGCGGCACCGGCGACCACCTGCTGCACCAGAACGAACGCTTCGTGGCCGCCTGCGCCGAGGCCGGGGTGCCGCTGGACAGCGGTTTCGGCCCGGGCGAGCACGAGTGGGGTTACTGGGACACCCACATCCGGCCCGCCCTGACCTTCCTGACCGGGATGGGTCAGCGCTAGGTCTGCAGGTTCTCGGCCAGCCGGGCCTGCTCCTCGAGCACCTGGTTCATCGCGGCCTGCACGGCGTCCATCTGGCCGATCGTCTCGCCCGTGACGTGGATGCCGGCGGCGACCGTGCGAGCGCTGTTCTGGATGCCGGTGATCTGCTCGGAGACCTTCTGGGTGGCCTCGGCAGTCTCCCGGGCCAGGTCCTTGACCTCGCCCGCGACCACCGCGAAGCCCTTGCCGATCTCGCCCGCTCGGGCCGCCTCGATGGTCGCGTTCAGGGCGAGCAGGTTGGTCTGGTCGGCGATCGACGAGATGATTTTGATGACGTCGCCGATCGCGGTCGAGGCCTGGCCGAGCGCGTCGACCTCCTGGGTCATCTCGGAGGCGCGGGCCACCGCGTCCTCGGCCACCCGGGTCGCGTCCTGGCTGGCCGAGCGCAGCCGGGTCACCGTCTCCATCAGCGCCCGCGAGTTCTCGGCCGCGGCCTCGGCGGCCCGGATCACCTCGAGCCGCTGCGACACGAGCTGCTGCACGTTGCGCAGCGCCGACGCGCGCGACTCGGAGAGGTCGATCGTCTCGGTGGTGAAGAAGTCCATCGTGCCCAGGATCTGGCCGTGGAACAGCAGCGGGAAACAGACCCCGGAGCGGACGCCGGCCCGGGTCGCGGCGGGGGCCCGCACACAGTCGGTGAGCTGGCCGATGTCGGGCACGAAGACCAGGTCCCGGGCCCGCCACGCCCGGCCGGAGAGGCCCACCCCCTCGGCGAAGGTGGCGGCCAGCGTGACCTTGCGGAACTCCTCGCCGGCCGAGCCCGACTCGAGCTTGAACTTGAGCACCCGCTCCTGCTCGTCGACCTGCCAGTACGACCCGTAGGCCCAGCCGAACGCGCTGCGTACGGTGTTGAGGGCCAGATTGATCGCGTGCGAGGAGTCGCGGGCCTCGCCGAGCGCGGTGACCACCTGGGTGACGGCCAGCCGGTCGTCGGCGATCTGGCGCAGCTCGGCCGCGGCGACCATGCTCCACCGGGCCCGCTCGGCGATCCGGCCGATGGCCGCCCACTTCTCGCTGCGCGGCCCGTCGATGTAGAGCGGCTGGGGCGAGTAGTACTCGAGGATCGCGATCACCTGCTGCTCGCGCACCACCGGGGTGATCACGGCGGCCGACATCCCGGCCCGGGCGGCGGCCTGGCAGCGCTTGCAGTCAACGCAGGCGGTCATGTCGTCGATCAGGACCGGCTTGCGCTGGCGGTGGGCCCGGCCGACCAGCCCGGCGTCGGCCTCCAGCCGGTCCCCGCCGATCACGGCGCGCACGGCCGGGGCGACCGCGCCGGTCTCGTAGGCGATCCTCAGGCTGCCCTGGCCGTCCGGCAGCCAGGCCGCGCCGTACGCGAAATTGTTCGAGGCGACCGTGCTGTCCACCAGGATCCGCCAGGTGGACGGCTCGTCGGTCGCGGCCTCCAGATCGTGGATGAGCTTTTCCAGGCTCTCCACGTCGCGCGGGATCGGGCGGGTCTCGCGCGACTGGTCGGCCCGGGTCCGGAAGAACGCCACGGGACACTCCTAGGTTGTCTTTCCCCCATTGTCAGGGAAAGACGCACCACGAGCGGGCAAAACGGCTATTCGGTGTCTCTCTGCTGCTCGGCCAGGAAGCGTTCGAGCTCGGCCCCCAGCTCCTCGGCCGTGGGCAGCGGGCGGTCGTTGTCGGCCAGCAGGTTGCCCTCGCGGCCGCGCAGGAACGCGTCGTACTGCGCCTCGAGCGAGGTCACCAAGCGGCTGGCCTGCTCGTCGTCGGCGACCTGCTTGTCGACGTCCTCGCGGACGACCTTGGCCGCCTCGCGCAGGTCGCCGGTGGGCAGGGCCAGGCCGGTGGTCTGCGAGACCGAGTCGAGCAGCAGCTCGGAGGCGGCCGGGAAGGTCGTCTGGGCCAGGTAGTGCGGCACGTGCGCCGCGTAGCCCATGGCGTCGTGACCGCTCTCGCCCAGCCGGAACTCGAGCAGGTTGCCCACGCTGGCCGGCACCTGCACCCGCTGCAGCCACGGCTCGCGGTCGCCGAGCAGCGACTTGTCGGTGGCGTGGGCGGTGACGCTGACCGGGCGGGTGTGCGGCACGGCCATCGGGATCGCGTTGAGCCCGACCGTCAGCCGGACGCCGAACCTGTCGACCAGGCCGGTGACGGCGGCGATGAAGCGTTCCCACTGCAGGTCGGGCTCGGGGCCGGCCAGCAGCAGGAACTCGGTGCCGAGCTGGTCACGCACCAGGTACAGGGCGAGGCTGGGCTGCTCGTAGCTGACCCAGTGGTCCTCGTCGAAGATCATCGAGGGGCGGCGGGAGCGGTAGTCGAGCAGCTGGTCGAGGTCGAACGTCGCGACGACGCTGTTCTCGAGCCGATCCAGCAGGTTTTCCCGGGCCAGCTGGATCGCGCTGCCCGCGTCGACGAATCCGGTGAGAGCCTGGACCAAGACCGGCTCGTCCAGCTCCGGCAGGTCGTCGGCCAGCTCGTAGAGCTCGGTCGGATCGAGCACGTCGAGGACCTCCTGGGGTTCCGTAAGGGGTAAAACGTGCGAACAACCGGGTCAGGCGATTAATTCCGTACGCCCGTCGATCTTGCCAAGTTGTCCTCGGTGAGTCGCGAGCGCACCTCGGCCGGCGGCAGCGGGCGCGAGAAGTGGTACCCCTGTGCGAAACGGTATCCCAGGTCGTAAAGAGTGCCGGCCTGCTCGGCGGTCTCGACGCCCTCGGCCACGGCCTTGAGGTGCAGCCCGTCGGTGATCTGAATCATGGCGGTGGCGATCACCGCCTCCTCGGAGGAGCCGCCGATGCCGGCCACGAACGACTTGTCGACCTTGAGGGTGTCGGCCGGGACGGTACGCAGCAGGCCGAGCGACGAGTGCCCGGTGCCGAAGTCGTCCAGGGCCACCTTGACCCCGAGCGCGGCGATCTCGAGCAGCGTCTCCAGCGCCACCCCGCCGTCGAACACCGCGGTCTCGGTCACCTCGACGACCAGCCGGTCCGGGCGTACGCCGAAGTCGCTCAGCGCGTTGCGGACCTCGGCCGCGAAACCCGGCTCGCGCAGCTGCCGGGCCGAGACGTTGACGCCCAGCTCACGCGGGGCGGCCTCGCCGAACTCGGCGTCCCAGTCGGCCAGCTGGCTCAGCGCGGTGCAGAGGATCCAGCTGCCCAGCGGGACGATCAGCCCGGTCCGCTCGGCGATCGGGATGAAGGTGTCCGGCCCGACGAAGTCGCGTCCCGGCCGCGGCCAGCGGACCAGCGTCTCGAGGCCGAACCAGGCGCCGTCGGGCAGCCGCACGATCGGCTGGTAGACCAGGGTGAACTCGCCCGCGTCGAGGGCCAGGCGCAGGTCGGCGCCGAGTTGCTGGTCGGCCTCGTGGCTGCGTTCCAGCGCGGCGTCGTAGATCGCGAAACGACCCTTGCCGCTGTCCTTGGCCGCGTACATCGCGAGGTCGGCGCGGCGCAGCAGCTCGGCCGCGGTGACGCCGGGCGACGCCTCGGCCAGCCCGATGCTGGCCCGCATCATGAGGTTGTGCCCGCCAGCCTGAAGCGGTCGGCGCATCGCCTGGTCGATGCGATGGAGCAGCTCGACGCCCTCGGCGCTGGTCAGGCCCGGGAACAGCAGGCCGAACTCGTCGCCGCCGAGGCGGGCCGTGACGTCGCCGGCCCGCACGCAGTCGCGCAGCCGCGCGGCCAGCGCGGCCAGCAGGGCGTCGCCGACCGCGTGCCCGAGCCGGTCGTTGATCGCCTTGAAGTCGTCCAGGTCGACCAGGGCCAGGCAGAGCCGCTCCTCGCCGGCCAGCAGCTCCTGGGCCGACTGCTCGAACAGGGAGCGGTTGGCCAGGCCGGTCAGGGCGTCGTGGTTGGCCCGGTGGGTGAGCTGGTCCTGGTACTGGTTGAGCTGGTTGAGCTGCTGGTCGACGCGGTGCAGCAGCCGGCCGTTGTCGCGCAGCGCGCCGATCTGCCGGGCCGCGACCAGCCCGGTCAGCAGCGTGGCGGCCAGCGCGACGACCAGCACGGTGTCGCTCGTCTCGGCGCCGACCCAGAGCAGCAGGCCGTCGGTGGCGGCCACCGCGGCGTACGGGACCACGCTGAACAGCCGGCGGCGGGGCAGGCGGTTCCGGATCGCGACCGCGCGACGTTGCCGATCGGCGGCCAGCGCCACGCACAGCATCGTCATCGGCGCGAACATCTGCGAGCCGCTCATCCCGGGCGGCGCGGTGATGACGAGCGGGAACACGCCGCCGCCGATGACACCGGTCAGGGCGGCCGTGGCGAACCAGCGCACCGTGCCCCGCTCGAGGCCGCCCATGCCGGTCACCGCGACCTTGACCATGGTCAGCAGCACGATCAGGCCCAGCACGGCCAGCATCAACGTCGGCACGGTGGTGCGGTGGGCGTTGCCGGCGTCGGCCGCCTGGGTCATGAAATACCAGGCGAAGACGCTGACCGTGACGCCGATGGTGACCGCGTCGATCACGAAGCGGGTGATGGTGCCGTTCCGGCCGACCGGCAGCCGCAGCATGGCCCAGAGGATGATCGCGATGGCTCCGCCGTAGCAGAGCGAGGTCGGCAGGTCGTGCTGCTGCTCGGTGACCCGCGGCGGATCGATCATCGACAGCCGGGCGTCGCCGGCCGTGCCCAGGGCCACCAGCCCGGCACACCACGCGATCGAGCGCCACAGCCGCGCGGCGACCTTGTCCAGGCCGGGGGTGCGCGCGGTCTGCACGCATGTGATTGCCGTCACGATGCTGATGAAGACGCCGGGCAGCCAGCCCCAGGCCGGACCGAAGTGCTGATGCGCGGCGTTGATCGCGTACAGCACGATGGCCAGTACCTGCAGGACCGCCCCGGTCACCAGCAGCGGCGTCGGACGGAGCCGGGCCACCGGGTGTTCGCTCGTCACGCTCCGAGATATCGGAAGAACAGGTCTCAGCCTGAGTACAACGATCACCAGGACTCGCGTGCACGTGCATTCGCACGGCACAATGGCACAGGAACGTTCCCTACCCCAACGGAGCGATCTGGTGAGTCCTTCCTCGAACCTTCCCGACGTGATCTCCGAAACCGACGCCCCTCCCGGCACCCTCTGGTCGCGGATGAAGGCCGACCCGCAGTACGCACCGGAACACCTCGCGCTCGAGGCGGTGCGCCGGCTCGGCCCCGAGGCCGCGGCGTGGGCCGAGCGCACGCGGGCCGACCACCCCGAGCGCACCCCCGACCAGCTGGCCGACATGGCCATCAAGCGTTTCACCACGCTCGCCCGCATCTCGGGCACGGTCTCCGGCGCCACCGGCCTGCCCGGCGCGGTGCTCGACGTGGGCGTCCTGGCCTGGAACCAGGCCCGTATGGTGCTGCACATCGCCGCCGCCTACGGCCACGACCCGTCCGCCTCCGAGCGGGCCACCGATCTGCTGGTGCTCCAGCGCGTGCACAAGGTGGCCCAGACGGCCCGCCTGGCCCTCGGCGTCGCCGCCGGGCGCGAGCGAGCCGCCATGCTCTTCGTCGGGTCGGCCTCGCGCCCGCTGAGCGGCGTGATGATGCGGCTGGGCCTCAAGCTGGCCCAGATGGCCGGCGTCCGGGCGGCCAAGCGCATGTTCGCCAAGATGATCCCCGGCGCCGCGGTCATCCTGGGCACCTGGGTCAACTCGGCCGCCACCAAAGACCTGGCCGCCCGCTCCCGGGAGCTCTACCGCCGTCCCACGCCCGACGCCAGCTGACGCAGACCCCGGGCCGACCGTGAGCCCGGGTCGGCCGTGACGAGGACGACCTGCTGATCGTCGTGCGGATAGCGGACGGTGGCCGCCCGCAGCCGCGCCACCGCGATTACGCCGAACTCCTCGGCGCCCGAGCTGAGCGGCCGGTCGTCGCCGAGAAAACGCCGACGGGCCAGGCTGGGCCGCGCGGCCAGCTGCCCCAGCAGAGCTTCGGCCAGCGGGTTCCAGGCGATCACGTTGTACGAGGCGTCGGTCACCACGGCCGCGGTCTCGGGCAGGCGGTTCATGAGGTTCGCGACGTACGGGCGTACCCGCCGGGCCGGGCCTGGGGGTGGGGTGGAGTTGCTGCCCGCGAGCCGGAAAAGATGCTGCCGCTCGGCCGCGTCCAGCCGTAACGCCCTGGTCAGCCCGTCCAGGATGCGGGGCGACGGGCCCGGCCCCCGCGCCTGCTCCAGCCGCACCAGATAGTCGACCGACATGTACCTTCACAGACGGCACCACCAGGTGACATGATCTGCAGCCCTCAAAATGCCCATGCTGGAGCACATCTTTTGCATATCTTGCACTGAACACAACAGAGATATCTCTAGTCATGCGAGACTGATTGCCTGCCTTTTTGTTGCGCAGAGCGGCAGCCTCTCACGAAAGAGCTTTTCCTTACAGTAGTATCATCAGTGATGATGTTCAACAGTCAGGGCATTGGGTAGCTAATACCAATTGATAGGTAGTAATAGATCAAGTGTCACATGCAGGTATTCTATGCTGCCCATGAATGTGCCTCAGCCGGTGATGTCTCTGGCCATCATGGCCAGAAACAGGGAGGCCAGCGCCAACTTCAGCAAAGCCTTGAGCCGCTTCACGCGAGAGGACCCGACCTTCAAGGTCAGTGCACCCCTCAGAAAGTTCATCCCAGGACATCCAGCAGGGCATCACAGAAGATCTCAAGCAGCATGGCCGGAAGCTGGAGAACAAGGCTGTTTGGCAGCCTTTGGCTTGTGCAGTCGGCATGACATATAGAGACACATTTTGGCTGCCCAGAAAGGCACAAATTGCAGAGTAAACAAGCACATCTCAGTCAGGCAATCTCTGGGAAAATGGTCTTAATCTGCCCCAATGGTACTCTTTGCTGATCTGGATTTGCCAATGGGTACAAAGCATGCATTACAGGAGTACAGGCTAGAATTACAAGCTGGATGGGGACCTCCAGCATGTGATCAACTTGCAGTCATGAACATGCATCACTGACATGCAGGTGGCGTTTGATGAGGATGCTGGCCAGACCATCATCAGTGGCATGGGCGAGCTGCATCTGGACATCTATGTGGAGCGCATGAGACGGGAGTACAAGGTTGAGGTGGAAGTTGGGCAGCCGCGCGTGAACTACAGGGAAGCCATCACCAAGAGGGCTGCCTACGACTACCTGCACAAGAAGCAGTCAGGTGAGATATTGCACCCAGTATAGGCAGACGACCAAAGACCTAAATCCAAGGCTAAGAGTGACAATCAAATTTGACTGCTAGAGGTGACATTGTCAAGTTGCCATCGTCAAGGTGCCACCTTGAAGCTGCAGCGGACAGCGTGGGCTTTTGCCAGCTCTTGCGCGCCTCTATTTATACGTGAATGTAATCAACTGCTTCAATGCCTTGTCCAGAAATGGAGCTGACAAGCCACGTCAGCAGCTTGCTTTGCAGCATTTAGCACATTTGGTAGTCCAGCAGCTGACAGAAGCGCATGCACTGTTCAGGTGGGCAGGGCCAGTATGGGCGAGTTGTTGGCTACATAGAGCCCCTGGAAGACGCTGAACCTGGTGAGAAGGTCCGCTTTGAGAACCGCATGATCGGCAATGCCATCCCACCTGGCTACGTTGCGGCAGTTGAGAAGGGCTTCATGGATGCCTGCAACTCTGGGAGCCTCATTGGCCATCCAGTCGAGGTACTGCTCGTACCCTACAGCAAATTCTTGGTTTATTTGGTACAGAAAGGCACAGCAAGGTCAGGGTTGTGCCTCTAGTGTGCATTGGCCGATAAGCTGTTGCGCCTGCAAAAGTAAGTTGGTTTTGCCAGTCAGGGCCATGGCAATGTCTCACAAGACTTGTTGATGTCTTCAGAGTATGATTGACGTCCATGTTCATGCGGTGCACATCTGATCATTGGAATATTCACTACCAGCTCAGGGTGATAACCCCACAACTCCCTCTACAGGCTGTTCAGCTGAAAAGGTGCTGTGCAGGGTATCACAGTGGCTCTGGAGGATGGTGCTGCCCATGCAGTGGACAGTAGTGAATTGGCTTTCAAGCTCGCGGCACAGTACGCATTCCGCAGTGCATTCCTGAAGGCCAGCCCTGTCATCCTGGAGCCCATGATGAATGTTCAGGTCGGTAGCAAAGTCTACAATGTTGAAGCATGGCCTGAACTGTCTTGGCCACGTTTTCAATGTTTGACAATATAGAGCACATTGTCCATTCTTTGAGGTCGATTATCTTATCAGAAGCTCACAGTCCTCTGCCCCTGGAAATCAATGCCACCAGCCAAGCAGAGTCATCAGCCTGCTATCATCCAGTCGCATTGCCAGAGCTGAGAATTGCTATAGAGTCTTGGACAGACAGCAATCATTGCTTCACAGTGAGGGCATTTGGACACTGACAGTAATGCATGCAGGTGCAAGCACCCACCGAATTCCAAGGGACAGTGATTGGTGACTTGAATCGACGGAAGGGTCTCATACTGAACAGTGAGACTCAGGGAGACGATGCTATCATTGACGCCCAGGTGCATTGACTCTTGCAATTTGCATTATCTCATGAGCCAAATATTGCACGACATGTACAATTTCTACTAAGCTAGGAGTGCAAGCCGGCAGCAGCAAAGGCAGAGAAATGAATGATTTTGAATGCTGAATGACCAGCATCACCTTGCCGATTGAAACTCTGACTGCAAACTTGTTGCGGAAAATCTGTTCCAAGTTGGTGACAGATTGTGGCATATCATTGATGGCCTCAGAGGGCGAAAGACTTTTCACCGTTGCATGCAGACAATGAGGTGGCAAGACCACGCCATCCACCATCTCAAATTTTCTATGATGTTAGGTGATGCTGATCAAGGCTCAGTGTCCCCAATATTTTGTGCAGGTCCCTTTGAGCGATATGTTTGGATATAGCACCGGTTTGCGCAGCATGACTCAAGGGAAGGGCGAGTTCACAATGGAATACTTCAATCATCAGCCTGTCAGCTCAGAGCGTCAATCACAGCTGACTCAGAGCTTTACAAAGTCTGGCAAAGCCTGAATCATGCAGTAGCAACGCATAGAGAGTAGAAAAAGACTAGCATTTTGCAGCTTTGTCTTGTTCGGCACCACTGATCAGACCATTAAGCTGGTGTTATTGGACTTCCTTTCATTCTTGGCTCTGCTTTCATGATGCAACTGACTCATGCATCAATACTTTAGTAGCCCTGCAGTACTGCTTCCTGTATGCACGCTGCGCAGCAGAGACTGATTATTGCATTTAGATTGACTACATATAGTGCTCTCATATACAGGTCTGAGCCCTTATATATTAGGACATCACTTCTCCCCACTGAGGGCTTTGCTACATTATTGAGTCAGCTGGGGGAATGAGCAAGTTACAGTGTCTGATTGAAGTGAGCAATGGATAAAATTGTTCTTATCCTGTAAAGATTTTCAGCAATGTAAAGCATGAAGGCTACTTGCGGATGCAATTTGCGGCAGAAACCATCAAAATCAGGGGCAGCAAAGAAAACGCTGGTGCACGACATGAACTCGTGGAATGTAGTGCTTCTCAATAGACTCATTACAGACAGTCAGTCCATGCAATCAATGACAGCTTCTATTGTCAGGCTGACTGAATCTTCAATGCAAGTTCTACCTTACATTACTCTCGACATTGTCTGAATACTGGTACAGGGCAGATGTCCTCATAAATACTCCTCAAATTAGGATACAGAATCATTTATACAGAAGAACACTGTGTTGGATCAATTAGAATGCCCAAGCAGAAAATTCCGAGGAGCCATATTGCCCAAAGAGCTTGGTTGGCAGTGTGCCATAGAATGCCGTCGACAACTGTTTGATGCGCTTATTCAACTCACTCACAGCCAGGCCTTGGTATGATCCACCAATCAGAGGTCCAATGTCCAGCTCAGCCGTCTTCTTTCTGTCTGTCAGATCCTTATCGAGAATCTGCTTCGCTACCACTGCTACCTGCAGCCAGGCGAACTGGAATGCTCAAGTTTTACACCCACGACTTGCCTTACTGGCCAGAGTGGACTTCTAAGAGATTGTGGCACCAAGGTCTTCAAGAGTCCCAGGAGATTCATCAATCTTCACCTTATCAAGCAACAATTCCCTACATCAGCTAGAAGGAGCAGCAGGCAAGAAACCCTGCCATACAGACAATACACTAGCAATCCTAGGGTGGGCAGATGGATGTCTACCTGCACATAGTAGTGGTCACATAGGGATTTGACCTCCCACAGACTGCTGTCTATGGCCCGGCTGGATGCTGGATCTGGGTCGGTGTCGAGGTATGGATCCTTGCCAGCCTGTGAGGCAGAATCTGGCCCTACCTCCTGGCTTGCGCGATTCAACAGCACATTGCATGCTCGATGCCGCCGCAGAATGTTGTGGATGAATGCCAGGCACAACAGAGCACCTGCAAGTGCACGTGGTAAAGCCAAAACAAAGTACCTGCCAGGCCTGCTTGACTGGTAACAGGCAATTTTATCTAAGGCTGAAAGCCTGGTCCAGCCTCATTGGTACTTATAAAAAGCTCCAAAGTCAAGGAAATACTTGGTTTTCAAGGGTTGCTCAACGCCCCAAAAGCATCAAGCAGATCTCATTGCACTGCTACTGGCCAAACTGCTTGATTATGCCTGCAAATGGGTGATTCATGTACATCCTTTGTTCCACCTGCGGGAGGTGCTGTCAAAGCCAGTCGAGCGAAGCGCTTGGCGAACGCAGCCATGGTGTATGCTGGAACGAGCTGTGAAGATAGGAAGATATCTGCCAGCTGGAAGAACCTGCTTCTGTGCTTTGCCTGCAAGTTATGAGTCCATATGATCTTCTTTTGCTTATACATTTGCACATGGTACATGTCAACTGGAAACAGCTTACAATACGTGCCTCCCGTGAGGATGCCTCTCCTAAAGGGCGCAGCAAGACATGCTCATTGCAGTTGTCACAGTGGTGTTGATTGGCGGTGCGGGAGCATTGCAACATGATTTCGATTATTCAACACAGCAGAGATTGAGAGACTGTACATATTGGGCCTCACCATCAGGGAAGAGGGATGCAGCAACTGGTACAGGCGCGCATAGAATTGCGGGTATTCCAGGCCATACTTGGTCACCATGACAAAAATGGCGTGCAGGGCAAGCATGCCTAGCAAGCCACCAGAGTCCAGGGCACCGGCAAGCAGATCTGCCAGCAGGTGGGGTTTGCTGAGGTGGGGTATGACTTGCTCATGTGTCCGCACCAATGCCTGCACACAACAGCTACCTGGAGCAGAACCATGAGCAGGCTAGAATCAGCACCAGCAATGCACAGATTGGTGTAGTAAGTCAAGGCTGTCTACCAGCAGCATTGATGAATGAGGAATACAACCCTGGATGTACAAGCCAGCCTATCTGTCCATGCTTGACTGCAAGATCTAAGAGAAATCTGTTCAATGGTGCAGATTGCAGGTTGTAAAGTCCTCAGACTGCAGCATTGCTGCGCCATGTGTGTCTTTCCGAGCAGAACCCAACCCCTGCTGTATAAAAGCAAGTGCTTCAGCAGGAAAGCTCTGGTGCAGGACTCTAGAGTCTGGAGCCAGAGCTGGCGGGGATTGTCGGCATGCATGCTGAGTAGGTTCAATCCTGCTGAAGCAGGGACCCAGCAAGACATGCGGTGCACAAAGGCGGCTGCCTTCATCATAGGACCTCAAATCCCCATCCAAGGGACAAATACTTTCCAGGGCTGAATTAGTGTACAATTGCGAGGGCAGCATACAGGAATTCCAAAAGGAAACATGCGCACCCTGGCAGTAATTCGGCAAGCCCCTGAATCATTCTTGGCCCAAGAGCAAGTAAAAGCTCTGCCCAATTCTCATGAAAAAGAATGACTCAGCTCCCCTTCAGTGAGCGCAGCACTACAAGCAAGATAAGGAGCCAAAAACACATGTAGCTTTCAGGTTCTCAGAACAAGGGTAGAGGATGTTGATCTCAGACTGCAGTAAGACTGCGCCAGGTGTGGCATCCCGAGCCAGACCTCAGTGCCCACCGAATGCAAGGCCAGAAGCCTGCAGGTCTGGCTGCCCAGTGGTGCCGTGAAGGCACCAGAGAGACAGGAGGACTGGCTCTGCAACGCTGCCTGAGTAGGTTCGATCCTGCCAAAGCAGGGACCCGAGCAAGCGTGCGGTTCCACACAATTGGCTGTCTTCATCCCTGATCAACCCTACTCTGCCCCAGTGCCTCAAAGTAAAACCCATTCAATTACTGCCAGTGGAAAGTTGATGACCAGCAGGCCAGAAAGTCTCAATTCCAGCTTGTCCGCAAGTATAGGGACAGCGCTGTGTCAATATTGCCCCTCTAAATTATGAAAACTCATGTATGGCTCAACAAATTTTGAGTTGGTTTTTTTGGATCACCTTTCTGAAGACGTCATCAGGAATCTGCATTCTGTAGAAGGCCAGCCAGGCCTCGCTGAAGGCCTTCTTCTGGAAGTAGGGTGTCACCCATTTGGCGCTTTGTGTCCTGTCTTTGGCATCCTCTGTTGCATTGTCTCCTGTGCCTTCAGAAGGCTCCTGCAAAGTTTCAAGGCCTCAACCTCCGCAAAACCGTAAGGAGCAGTGCCAGCTTTGCATCCCAGTAATTTTCCCTACCATTCTATTCAATGACATGTGCAACAGATACCTGTCTTATGACACATCCTTACTTCAGCCCAAGGAGCTGCGAGCTGTTCTCTGGAAGGATTGAGGGCCTCACCTCGGCTGCTTGCAGGCGCTTGCGCTTCCTCCTCTGCTTGGGGCCTTCGGACATGTATGAAGGCTTGACATCCCCACTTTCCAGTGCTCCACACCAAGAGCAGGACTCAGGTTCATCGTTTTCTTCACCCTCAGGCAGCGCAGCAGGCGGCTGGGGGCCGTCAGTGAGGGGCTTGGCTTGTGACAAAAGGATGTACACACGCTTTGCCAGCTCCTCTGGACTGACCTAAACGCTCAGAGCTTGGTCAGCAAAAATGGACTAATTCATATGATAGAATGTAACAGCAAGGTCGCATTTTGCATCCTGCTGTGGTCCTGTGTTCAGGTTATGAAATAGCTGCATGATGGGAATACATAGAAGATCAGACTGAAAAATCTTAAAGCAACTGACCTGAGACTCTTTTGGAAGGTAGGGTAGAAGTTTGTCATGGTTTTCCACAGCCCTGTTGGCAATGCCATGGATGACTCGGAAGGTATAGTACCTGCAGTGACTCAAGCGTCAT
>CBDCJN010000051.1:0-6301 GCA_965217855.1 Actinoplanes sp.
GCGCGACGGCCCGCAGTTCGTGGCCGGGGTGCCAGAACTTGATGCCGCCCTCGGCCGAGGTCACGCCGGGCCGGCCGACCCGGTCGTCGGTGATCTCGCACTCGCCACCGATCGAGCGGAACACGTTCAGGAAGGTCATCATGTCGGCCTGGCGGGCGCCGAGCACCTCGATCTCGCCCTTGGTCGCGAGCGCGGCCGCGGCCCAGCTGGCGGCCTCGATCCGGTCCGGGATCGGGCGGTGCTGGTAGCCGTGCAGACGCGGCACGCCCTGGATCTCGATGACCCGGTCGGTGTGCACCGTGATGATCGCGCCCATTTTCTGCAGCACGCAGATCAGGTCGATGATCTCGGGCTCGATGGCGGCGTTGCGCAGCTCGGTGACGCCCTCGGCGCGGACGGCGGTGAGCAGCACCTGCTCGGTCGCCCCGACGCTCGGGTAGGGCAGTTCGAGCTTGGCCCCGTGCAGGCCGTTGGGCGCGCTGAGGTGCATGCCCTCGGGCGTCTTCTCGACGACCGCGCCGAACTCGCGCAGTGCCTGGATGTGGAAGTCGATCGGGCGCGGGCCGATGTGGCAGCCGCCGAGGTCCGGGATGAACGCGTGCCCGAGGCGGTGCAGCAACGGGCCGCAGAACAGGATCGGGATCCGGCTCGAGCCGGCGTGCACGTTGATCTCGTCGGTGGTGGCGCTCTCCACGTTGGTGGGGTCCATCACCAGCTCGCCGTCGTCGGCCCCGTCGATGACCTTGACGCCGTGCAGCTCGAGGAGGCCACGGACGACCTCGACGTCGCGAATCCGCGGTACGTCGTGCAGGCGGCTCGGCGACTCGCCCAGCAGGGCGGCCACCATCGCCTTGGAAACGAGGTTCTTGGCGCCACGGACCCGGATCTGGCCCTGCAACGGCGTACCGCCGTGCACGACCAGGACATCGTCGGTCAACGTAACCTCCAGCCGGCGGGCGCGGGGGGCGCCCGAAGATGATCGAGGGGGCAGGACCGGGCGGGGTACCCGTTCCTGCAACCGGGGAAGCATAGCCCTGAGTGACAAGGGCGCCAGTCATCACAACGCCAGACTCGGGCAAAATGCTGAGGATTAAGACAAGAAAAAGATTCGCTCACGCGGAACGAAGCTTGATCATGACGGAGAGTTACGGCAAAGCGAGCATCTGATCCAGCGCGACGCGCGCGTTACGGGCCGTGTCCTCATCCACTGAGATCACGTTGGGGACCCGGCCCGCCACCAGCTCCTCGAGCGTCCACACCAGGTGCGGCAGGTCGATGCGGTTCATGGTCGAGCAGTAGCAGACCGCCCGGTCGAGGAACATGATCTGCTTGTCGGGGTGGGCCAGAGCCATCCGGCGTACGAGATTGAGCTCCGTGCCGACCGCCCAGGCCGACCCGGCCGGGGCCGCGTCCAGCGCCTTGATGATGTATTCGGTCGAGCCCACGTAGTCGGCCGCGCGCACGACCTCGTGCCGGCACTCGGGGTGGACCAGCACGTTGACCCCGGGCACCCGCTCGCGCACCTCGCGCACGCTGTCGATGGTGAACCGGCCGTGCACCGAGCAGTGCCCGCGCCAGAGGATCATCTTGGCGTCGCGCAGCTGGTCGTCGGTGAGCCCGCCGCCCGGCTTGTGCGGGTCGTAGAGCACGCAGTCGTCGAGGTCGAGGCCCATCTCGAGCACCGCGGTGTTGCGGCCCAGGTGCTGGTCGGGCAGGAAGAAGACCTTGCTGCCGTGCTCGAACGACCAGTCCAGGGCGCGCTTGGCGTTGGAGGACGTGCAGACCACGCCCTTGTTGCGGCCGACGAAGCCCTTGATGTCGGCCGACGAGTTCATGTAGGTGACCGGGACGACCTCCCCGGTGATGCCCAGATCCTCGAAGCGCTCCCACGCGGTCTCGACCTGGCCCAGCACGGCCATGTCGGCCATCGAGCAGCCGGCCGCCAGGTCGGGCAGGAGCACCTGCTGCGCGGGGGTGGTGAGGATGTCGGCGCTCTCGGCCATGAAGTGCACGCCGCAGAAGACGATGAACTCGGCGTCCGGGCGGGCCGCGGCCTGCTGGGCGAGCTTGAACGAGTCGCCCGTGACATCGGCGAACTGGATGACCTCGTCGCGCTGGTAGTGGTGGCCGAGCACGAAGACGCGGTCGCCGAGCGTGGCCTTGGCCGCCGTCGCGCGGGCCACCAGGTCGGGGTCGCTGGGGGCGGGCAGATCGCCCGGGCAGTCCACGCCGCGCTCGGAGGCCGGGTCGGTGGCTCGGCCGAGCAGCAGCAGGGCGGTGGCGGTGTTCGAGGGTTCGGTCCAGGTCGACGTCACAAAATCATCGTCGCACAGCGCGGGACGGGCATCTCCCTCGTGAACAGTGGCCTGCCACACTCATCGCGTGCGCGTACTGATCTGTCCGGACAAGTTCGCCGGCACCCTCTCGGCCCCCCAGGTGGTCGAGGCGGTCGTCGAGGGGTGGGCCAAGCCCGACGACCTGGTGAGGCGGCCGCTCTCCGACGGCGGGCCCGGTTTCGTCGAGGTGCTGGCCGGGTCGCTCGCCGGCCGGCGGATCCAGGCGCCGACGGTCGACCCGCTGGGCCGGCCGGTGCAGGGCGAGATCCTGCTGGCCGGCAATACGGCGTACGTGGAGAGCGCGCACGCCTGTGGCCTGCACCTGCTTGCCCCGGACGAACGAGACCCCAATGCGGCCAGCTCGTACGGCCTGGGCCTGCTCCTGCTGGCGGCGGTCGAGGCCGGCGCGGCCGAGGTGGTCATCGGGCTCGGCGGCTCCGCGACCAACGACGCCGGGGCGGGCATGCTGGCCGCGCTGGGCGCCGCGCCGGTCGACATCGCCGGCTACGCCCTCCCGTACGGCGGCGCCTATCTCAATGCGGCGGCCGCCCTCGGTGGCGTGCCCCGGCTGCGACAGGTGAGCCTGGTCGCCGCCACGGATGTCGACAACCCGCTCACCGGCCTCCAGGGGGCCAGCGCCGTCTTCGGCCCGCAGAAGGGCGCCAGCCGCGAGGACGTCTATCGCCTCGACGCCGCCCTCGAGCAGTTTGCCGGCGTACTGGAGAAGGCCTTCGGGGTTTCCGATCTGCAACGGGTGCCCGGTGGGGGCGCCGCGGGCGGGATCGGGGCGGCGCTGATCGCCCTCGGCGGCCGCGTGGTCTCGGGCATCGGCCTGGTCAGCACGGCGATCGGCCTCGAGAAAGAGCTGGACGCGGCCGACCTGGTGATCACCGGAGAGGGATCTTTCGACCACCAGTCGCTGCGCGGCAAAGTGGTGGCCGGCATCGCCAACGCCGCCCGTGACCGGGGACTGCCCTGCATCGTGCTCGCGGGACGCAACGAAACCGGCTATCGCGAGGCCGCGTCGGCCGGGGTCACCGAGACGTATTCCCTGACCGAGCACTTCGGCAGCACCGAGACGGCGATGAACGAGCCCGCCCGCGGCCTGCGTGAACTGGCTGAGCGGATTGCCCAGCAGTGGAGCCGGTGAAGTAAGCCACCCCGATTGGGAATCTTCGGGAATGGGGCTAGCGTTGGCCAGTACGGCAAGGTCCGCACCTGGCAGGGAGATTACCTAGTGACCACTGAAGCGCACACCGAGTCGGCCGAGGCGACTGCCCCGTCCGGCGTCATTCTGACCGACTTCGCCGCGGTTAAGGTCAAGGCCCTGATCGAGCAGGAAGGGCGCGATGACCTGCGCCTGCGCATCGCCGTTCAGCCCGGTGGCTGTTCCGGCCTGCGTTACCAGCTCTTCTTCGACGAGCGGTCGCTCGACGGCGACGTCGTCAGCGACTTCGGCGGTGTCGAGGTCGTCGTCGACCGGATGAGCTCGCCCTACCTGGCCGGCGCCTCGATCGACTTCGCCGACCGCATCGACGCTCAGGGTTTCACGATCGACAACCCGAACGCGCAGAACTCCTGCGCCTGCGGCGACTCGTTCCACTGATCGCCCAGTAACACCTAGTCACACCAGAACCTCCCAGCAGGCCGCTCCGTTAACGGGGCGGCCTGCTGCGCGTAACGTGCCGGTAGGCTGCCTATGTAAGCCCCCCGCTCCCCAAAACCCGAGGGCCCCACATGAAGATCGCCGTGACCGGCTCGATCGCCACCGACCATCTGATGCACTTCCCGGGGCGGTTCGCCGACCAGCTCATCGCGGACCAGCTGCACAAGGTGTCCCTGTCGTTCCTCGTCGACGACCTCGTGGTGCGGCGCGGCGGCGTGGCCAGCAACATCTCGTTCGGCATGGGCAAGCTCGGCCTGCGCCCGATCCTGGTCGGCGCGGTCGGCGCCGACTTCGCCGACTACCGCTCCTGGCTCGAGCGGCACGGGGTCGACTGCGACTCGGTGCACATCAGCGAGGTGGCGCATACCGCCCGTTTCGTCTGCACCACCGACGACGACCTCAACCAGATCGCGTCGTTCTACGCCGGCGCGATGTCCGAGGCCCGCAACATCGAGCTCTCCCCGGTCGACCGGCGCGCGGGGGGCCTCGACCTCGTGCTGATCAGCGCGAACGACCCGGCCGCCATGATCCGCCACTCGCAGGAGTGCCGGGCCCGCGGCTTCAAGTTCGCCGCCGACCCGTCCCAGCAGCTCGCCCGCATGGACGGCAGCGACGTGCTGACCCTGATCAGCGGGGCCGACTACCTGCTCACCAACGACTACGAGCGCTCCCTGCTGGAGACCAAGGCCGGCCTCACCGCCGACCAGATCCTCGACCAGGTCAAGATCCGGGTCACCACGCTCGGCAAGGACGGCGTCGAGATCACCGGACGCGGCATCGAGCGCATCCACGTGCCGGTCGCCCGGGACGTGATCGCCGAGGACCCGACCGGTGTCGGCGACGGCTTCCGGGCCGGCTTCTTCTCGGCCGTCTCGTGGGGCCTCGGCCTCGAGCGGGCCGCGCAGGTCGGCTCGCTGGTGGCGGCGCTCGTGCTCGAGTCGGTCGGCCCGCAGGAGTACGACATCCGCGCTGAAGACTTCGCCAAGCGCTTCGCCGACTCGTACGGTGATGAGGCGGCCGCCGAGATCAAGGCGTTCCTGCCTTCCTGAGCTCGGGGGTCTCATGGTTCTGGCTGTGTTCGCCGGTCTGCCCGGTGTCGGGAAGAGCACGCTCGCGGGACGGGTGGCCGTCGAGCTGCCCGCCTGCGTGCTCGCGGTGGACACGGTCGACTTCGCGCTTCAGCGCTACGAGGTCCAGGAGCCACGACCGGGCTTCGCCGCGTACGGCGCGGTGGCCGCGATCGCCGAGACCCAGCTCGGCCTCGGCCACCACGTGATCATCGACGCGGTGAGCCCGGTCAAGGCGGCCCGTCAGCTCTGGGTCGACCTGGCCGAGCGCACCGGCGTGCCGCTGCGGGTCGTCGAGGTGGTCTGCGGCGACGACACCGAGCACCGCCGCCGGGTCGAGAAACGCTACGAGACGCGCGACCACGACGGCGTCCCCGACTGGGTGCGCGTCCTCGAACGCCAGGCCGAGTACGAGCCCTACCTGGGCCCCCGCCTGGTCGTCGACACCTTCCTGGCCCGCGAACCCGTGGAGGCCGTGGTCGACTACCTCACCCTGCGGACGTCGAACGCCTCCGGCTCGGGGGAGCCCAGGTAGTCCTGGCCCTTCATCCGGCACCAGGCCGGCACGTCGTTGGCCGCCGCCGGGTCGTCGGCCAGCACCCGCACCACCCCGCCCACCGGCACCTCGCCGATCCGCTGGGCGAGCCGGATGATCGGCAGCGGGCATTTCTGACCGAGGCAGTCCAGCACCAGATCCGTCACATGCCCACCTCCTGGCGGATGCCTTCGACGATCCCCGGCAGCACGCCGAGGAACCGGTCGACGTCGGCCTCGGTCGTGTCCCGGTGCAGCGAGACCCGCACGTTGCCGTGGCTGAGCACGCCCATCGCCTCGAGCACGTGGCTCGGCTGCAGCGTCGACGCGGTGCACGACGAGCCGGACGACACCGCGAACCCGGCCCGGTCGAGCGCGTGCAGCAGCGCCTCCCCGTCGACGTAGAGGCAGGAGAAGGTCACCAGGTGCGGCAGCCGCTGCACCGGATCGCCGACCACCTCGACGTCCGGCACGGTGGCCGGGACACGCTCGCGGATGCGGTCGACCAGCGCGCTCAGCCGTACCGCCTCGGTCTGGGCCTCGGCCTGGACGGCGCGCAGGCTCGCCGCGGCGGCGACCACCGCGGGCAGGTCGACGGCACCGGGCATCCCCGGGCGATAAAGATCATCCTGCGGGTGCGGGGAGATCCAGCGCACACCTTTGCGGACCACCAGCAGGCCGACGCCGGCCGGGCCGCC
>CBDCJN010000052.1:0-112937 GCA_965217855.1 Actinoplanes sp.
TCGTACGGAGAGGGCAGCGACCGACGGCAGCAGGCTGGTGGCGACGCCGGTCACCACACGGCTGTAGGCATCGAGCGCCTGTGAATCGACACCCGTGTGTTCGGTATCCATGGCGACTTCAACGCCGCGCCGAGAAGGGTCGATGCCCGCATGCCGTCCGCCCACGGCGAACACGTGTCCGTCACGCTTAGTCGCGACAATCGCACAGAAAGTCCGACCGGCGGAGGGCGGTGGGCGGTTGTATGGGTCGTGACGGACGTATGACGACCCGACCGACACCCGAAATCGCCGACGGAGGGGTAAGGGAATGGTCATCGCCGACCAGCCGATGCCGATGCCGACCGAACTGGAACCGGACGACATCGTGGACCACCTGCTCTGGCGGGACGCCCAGCAGATGCTCGGGCGACACGCGGAGCCGGGCGGTGACGGCAACTGTGTCTGGTGTGGATGGCGTTGGCCATGTGCACCGAGACGGCTCGCCGAGCGTGCCGACATAGCCTCCCGGCGCCCCTGGCGGGAGTCGTGGACGGTGCGGCACGACCTGAACAGCATCCGGGCCATGCCGGGGCTGCGGGCCGGCAACGAGGACCGTCGACGTCCGCCCAACAGCGGCTACTTCGAATAGCAAATTTCACAGGCTTCAGACGTCGCCCGCCAGCTTGACCTCCCCCGGCAGGCCCTGGCCCCCCGGCCCGGTCGACGTCACCTCGGCGGTGAGTCCGCTGCGCCCCGCCAGCGTCGCGATCTCCCGCCTTCAGGACCCGCCCTTGAACTGGATCAGGACCGGCACGCCTCCGCTGGTCCAGCGTCTCCGGCCAGACGCGAACCCCGGTTCGGGCGGGACGGTTGGCGGGAGCGCGAGACCACAGGTTCCCCCGTTCCACATCGGTCTTGCGCTCCCGCCCAGCCAAACGCGACAGCCCGGCCGAACACGACAGCCCGGCCGAACACGACAGCCCGGCCGAACACGACAGCCCGGCCGAACACGACAAAAGCCAACGAAGAACGGTAAAGTCCCGGCGCGCGTCCGACCCGGCAAGACCGGACGCGCGCCGGAGCATGTTCGATGGCCGGCCGTGACAGCGGCAGCGCATCGCCCACCAGGGATCGCGCCCCGACGTGGCGGCCTGGGCGGCGTCCTTAGTTAGGGTAACCTAAGCAAACTGAGGCTGTAGCGCAACTGGGCCACCGGCACGTCGTTGATCGGCTCGTTACGGGTCGCACCGTCCGCGACCCACCCGCCGGCCTCGTAGAAGCGCCGGGCCCGAGCGTTGTCCTCGAGCACCCACAGCACGGCCCGCGCCTCGCCGATCGTGGCCAGCCCGACCACCGCGTCGACCATCAGCAGCCGCCCCACGCCCGTGCCGACCAGTTCCGGCGCCACGTGGATCGCGTACAGCTCGGCCGCTCCGTCCGTCTCCGAAGGCCCGACGTAGCTGAAGCCGACCACTTCGCCGTCCTGCTCGGCCACCGTCATCAGGTGCGTTTCCCGCTCCCACTTGTAGCGCTCGCTCCACCACTCGCCGAACGCCTCCGCCGACCGCGCCTCCAACGTCTCGGCCGGCAGGATGTGGGCGTAAGCAGCGACCCGCGAACGCTGGTGCACGGCGCCGACCGCGACAAGGTCAGAGTCTTTCGCCGTACGCAGGAGGAGGCTCATCAGCCGACGGTAACCGTCCGCCGTGGTGGCACCCGCACGCGTCCCAGGTCCTCCGCGATGACGATCTCGCCGTCGAACTCGGGCCGCGCCTCGTCGAGGAACCGCGACGCCTCGGGATAGCGCTGCGAGAAATGGGTCAGCACCAGGGTGCGTACGCCCGCCTCGCGCGCCACCGCGCCCGCCTGCGCCGCCGTCAGATGCCCCACCTGGGCCGCCATCTCGGCGTCCTCGGTCAGGAAGGTCGACTCCATCACGAGCAGGTCGACCCCGGCCGCGAGCGCGTGCACGTTGTCGCACAGCCCGGTGTCCATGATGAAGGCGAAGCTCTGCCCCGGCCGTTCGACGCTGACCTGGTCGAGCGTCACGTCGCCGAGGCGCCCGGTGCGCTGCAGCTCGCCGACCGCGGGCCCGGCGATGCCGTGCGCGGCCAGCAGCTCGGGAACCAGGCGATGCCCACTCGGTTCGTCCAGGCGATATCCGTACGTGGGAAGGGAGTGCCACAACGGCCGGGCCGTCAGCCGCCCGGCCGGCGTTTCCACCGCGAAGCTCGCGCCGCTGATCGGCGAAGCCACGATCTCGGCATTGTCCCAGTAGCTGGTGGCGTGCCGCAGCCGGTCGTAGAACTCCTGGCCGGCGCCGGGGTAGTGGACGGTCACCGGGTGCGGCACCCTGTCGAGCGAGATCCGCTGCAGGATGCCGGGCAGGCCGAGGCTGTGATCGCCGTGGAAGTGGGTGATGCAGATGCGCTTGATCGGGGTGACCGCGAGCCCGGCCATCAGCATCTGGCGCTGGGTGCCCTCGCCCGGGTCGAAGAGGATCACCTCGTCGTCCCAGCGCAGCAGGTAGCCGTTGTGGTTGCGGTGCCGGGTGGGCACCTGGCTCGCCGTGCCTAGAACGACCAACTCGCGCACTGGAAAAGCCCCCGGACATAAAAGCGACCCCTGGGGACTTCCGCACACTTATGCGCGGTCCGGTCGGACAAGGCCGGATCCCCAGGGGTCGGGTGGCTATCTGAAATTCGCCGCACCGCTGCCACACGGTCTCGACGTACTACGAAGCTGTCGAGGACAGCGGCTAGCGGACAGCCACCTCACGAGTCCCGTTGCTATACAACTTCGGACCACCTCCCTTCACGTGTACGGCCACATTAACCAGCCGAAGGAGCGGCCGCCAAGGCTTTTTAAATCACTAGAGGCGAGGGAATACCCGCGGCGACATCTGGGTGCCTTCGACCGCCAGCGCGGCCGGTCCCACGATCAGCGGGTCGGGCGTACCCACGATCTCGAAATCCTTGTTGTCGTAGTCGAAGCGGTCGAGCACGTGCCGCATGGCCTCGAGGCGGGCGCGCTTCTTGTCGTTGCTCTTCACCACGGTCCACGGCGCGTCGGCCGTGTCGGTGTAGAAGAACATCGCCTCCTTGGCCTCGGTGTAGTCCTCCCACTTGTCGAGCGACGCGAGGTCGTTGGGGGAGAGCTTCCACTGGCGGACCGGGTCGACCTGGCGGATGGCGAAGCGGGTGCGCTGCTCGCCCTGGGTCACCGAGAACCAGAACTTGACCAGGTGGATGCCGGAGCGTACGAGCATCCGCTCCAGCTCCGGGGTCTGACGCATGAACTCGAGGTATTCGGCGCGGGTGCAAAAACCCATCACGCGCTCGACGCCGGCCCGGTTGTACCAGGACCGGTCGAACAGCATGATCTCGCCGGCCGCCGGCAGGTGGTTGACGTAGCGCTGGTAATACCACTGGGTGCTCTCGCGCTCGTTGGGCTTCTCGAGAGCCACCACGTTGGCGCCGCGCGGGTTCAGGTGTTCCATGAACCGCTTGATCGTGCCGCCCTTGCCGGCGGCGTCGCGGCCCTCGAAGAGGATCACGAGCCGCTCACCGGTGCTCTTGCACCAGTTCTGCAGCTTCAGCAGCTCGATCTGGAGCAGCCGCTTCTGGTGGTCGTACTCGTTGCGGGGCAGACGCTCGTCGTACGGATACTCCTCGCGCCACGTGTCGACCGGGCTGCCGTCGACGTTGAGCAGGATCGGGTCGTCGTCATCGTCATCGGCGACCCGATAGCCGTTCAATTTCGAGATCGGGCCATCGTAGGGCTCGGTCGCGGCCTCCGGGTCTTCCAGCTGGCCGTTCTGCTGCACGTGTTCCGCCTCCGACTGCATGTCCCGACTACATACCCAGTTCGGGTGACGAGACAACGAGCCGTGAGATGAACATTCAGCCTAGCCAGCTGCGAAGCTTCTTCTTCCGGGACGATTCCACAACCACCGGCAATTCCTGGTACGTCTCCTTGCCCACCTGCTCCTGCCGGGCCCACAGGACGCCGAACCAGAAGCTGTCCTGACCGAGCTCGTGCAGCAGCTCGCGGGCGACCACCGAATCCTGGTGCGCGCCGAGCACGTCCTGCAGATCGGTCAGCGACTTGACCAGCTGCTTGGCGTCCTTGCCCTCGTCGGGTTCGAAGACCTCGACCGCGTACCGCGCCCGCTTGTAGGCCTTGCGGGCATCGTGCAGCTCGTGGTCCTCGCCGTGGGCCAGCGCCTCGTCGAGCAGGCCGTCCGCCTTGGCCAGGCTCTGGCGGGCCCGCTTGATCGGGTCGTCCTCGACCGTCTCCTGCGCGGCGAGCTGGTCGATGCGGTCGAGCAGGGTCAGGTAGCGCTCGCTCTCGAGCGACTCGTCGAGCGCGGCCCGGCCCTCGGCGACCTGGGCGTCGAGGTGCTCCCGGATGCGGGCGGCGACCGGGACGAACTGCGGGCCGGCCTCGTCGAGACCCGCGAGCAGCTTGCCCTCCTGCACCTGGCCGTCGCGCACCTGACCGAGCAGGTCGGCCAGCCACTTGAGCTCGTCGTGGAGATCGGCCGCCTCGGGGAAGGTTCGCTTGAACGTCTTCAGGGTGCTGCGCAGGCGACGCGTGCCGACGCGCATCTTGTGCACGGCTTCCGCGTCACCCTGGCGTACGCCCGGGTCGTAGGCTTCGATGGCGTCGCGCTGCTCCTGGACGTACCGGAGCACGGGGTTGATCTTGCCGTTGGTCTGGCCGGCCGGCTTGGGCTCGTAGCGCAGGGCGCGGGCGACCTTGGACGGCCCCGCCGCGGGAGTGGCGCCCGCCTTGAGAAGCACTTTTTCGACCGCGGCCAGCAGCTTGGGGCCGCCGTCGACCAGCTCGACCTCGACCTCCTGCCAGCGCTGCTCGCGGCCGTCGTTCTCGGCGATCACCTGATCCTGCGCGACCAGGGCGAGCGTGGTGCCGTCGGCGTCGCGCAGCGGCGTCTCGACCCGGTGCGTGCGGAGGCGGGCGATGGGCTTGAGCTCCTGCCGCCGGATGATCGCGCGGACCTGACCGGTCAGCTCGGCCGGCACCGTGTCGGGGTCGCCGTCGAGCGGCACGCGGTGCTCGGTGCGGCTGGTGCCCTCGCCCGGCGTCTTCAGATGCCAGCCCGCGTCGCTGCCGCCCGTGCGCCGCCGCAACGTCCGGCGGTTTTGCATCAAGGTGAGCTCGCCGGTGTCGAAGTAGGTGGCATCGAGGTCGTGCGTCTCGGCGCCGTCAGCACTGCTGATCCCCGCCTTGCCGGTGAGATCGGGCAGCTGAAACTCGGCGGGGACGTCGTATTTACGCTCGGTTTCGCTCGCGATCTCCATCCGTTCATCGTGCCCGACCAATGGGGTCTTACACAGGCCAAGTGATTGGCAGGTTGTGCACAGCCAGATCACAGGAACCGCTGGCACCGTAGAGATCCGGTCAGCCGAGATCAGAGGGGTACCGCATGGAGAAGCCCGACCGCCGACCCGTTTCCCTGGCCGGCCTCGGCCTGATCGGCGCGGGTGCCGTGCTCGGCCTGGCGCTCGCGGCTCCCGCCTCGGCGGCGCCGTCCGACCAGTCTCAGGCCCCGTCGCGCCCCGTCCCGGTCGCCGAGCAGGAGCCGTCCTAGGCGGCCATCGGCCGGCCGCCCAGGCTGCGCAGATAGAGAGCCCGCGAGTAATGCGCCGAGGCCGCGCCGTAATACATGGTGGCCAGCCCGACGTGGAAGCTGTTGTTGGTCAGCGCGTTCTTCGCATTGGCCGACGCTGACCAGCGAATCTCCGCGTCCGACTCGCTGATCCCCTTACGGGCGCAGCGCAGCCGGTTCATCTCCTTGCCGGTCTTCCAGGTGTTGAGCGCCGACTCCGCCTCGCGCATCATCTCTTCGGCCTGCTCGGCCAGCGTCTCGGCAAGGTTCCAGGCAGCGCGTTCGTCGTTGTTGTAAAAGGTCGGCATGATGCACCTCCCGCTGTACCGCCGTCGATCTCCAGTGTGCGAAACATGTCGGGACATGTCGATCTTTTACACCCCCAGGCATGAAAACAGCCCCCGCCGGTTTGTCAGGCGCTGTGTCACGTGGTCAGGCCCGCTTGCGGATACTTCTGAAAAAGTTCAGAATTGAATGCGTGGACGCCTCGAGAGAAGTGCAGTGGAGCGAGCTTCAGCGAGATCCGAAGAGCGTGGCGGCACTCGCGGACGCCGGCGATGTCCGAGTTCGGCGTCGTGACGGCGCTTCGCTGCTGCTCATCCGTGAGGATCGCGCCGACGCCGCGGGCGAGGGCGCCTTCGCGGCCGTGCGGGCACTGCGCAACGTCCTCGTTCACTCACCGATCGACGTGGCCACGGCGGCCCTGGCCGAAGAATTTCCGTGGCTCGATCTGCTGCCGCCCACGGAACTCGCTCAGTTCGTCGCGGATTTCACGAGGGCGGCCATGAGCGCAGCCGAGTTGAGCCAGTGGTCCGTGTTGGCCCGGACAGTGCGGGAGTGGAAGGCAACGGCGGCGGTCTACGCCGACCCCGCTTTGCTGCATCAGCTCACCGCACCGTTGGAAGAGGATCATGGTGCGGTGCCGGTCCCGGTCGAGGCCGACGGCGATGCCGAGTAAACGCGGTGACCGCGTTGCTCCGCCCGGACGACCTGGCGGATGGGAGGCGAGGTTTGCGACCTCCGATGCCGCCAAGTGATGGGAGCAGCTTTGCCAGACCGCCCGTTCCAATACCTGGGAGGCTTGCTTCGTCCTCACCGAGCGACCTGCCGCGCCGGAAAATCCAGCGCGACAGCATCGTCTCCGTGGTGCACTCGCCACCCGCGATGTGGGTGGCAAGGTTCTCGAGCAGTGGCAATACGAGGTCACCGCCGGCGGGCGCATCTGGTATTGCCCGACCCCGATCGGCGGGTCGTCTGGGTGGTGGCGGCAAGCCCGTCCCATCCCAAGGTGACCGAGTGATCAGCCGGCGGTCTTGGCCACGCCGACGGGGCAGGTCATGCCGTTCGGGCCGTGGTTGCAGTAGCCGTACGGGTTCTTGGCGTCCGAGAGGTACTGCTGGTGGTAGTCCTCGGCGTAGTAGTACGCGCCGAGCGGGCGGACCTCGGTGGTGATCGTGCCGCGCCGGGCGGCGGTGACCACCGGCTGGAAGGCGTCCAGCGAGTGCTGGGCGATCCGGGCCTGGTCGTCCGTGGTCGTGTAGATCGCGGAACGGTACTGGGTGCCGGAGTCGTTGCCCTGGCGCATGCCCTGGGTCGGGTCGTGGTTCTCCCAGAAGGCCTTCAGCAGGTCCTCGTACTTGATCCGGCTGGGGTGGTAGACGACCTGAACCACCTCGGCGTGGCCGGTCGATCCGGAGCAGGCCTCCTCGTAGGTCGGGTTCCGGGTGAACCCGCCCGCGTAGCCGACCGAGGTCGAGTAGACCCCCGGCAGCTGCCAGAAGATCCGCTCGGCGCCCCAGAAACATCCCATTCCGAACACCGCGACCTCGAGACCGGCCGGCCACGGACCCTTGAGCGGGGTGCCGAGCACGACGTGCTGGTCGGCCACCGGCATCTCCAGGGGGTGGCCCGGCAGGGCCTGGTCGGGGGTAATCAGCTCGAGCTTCTTGTGCCGCAGGAACACGGTCACTCCCTTCATCCGGTCTGTGTAACGCCGGGGGGCGCCCAACCCTTACCCGAGCTCCTTGGCGATGCGGGCCGCGTAGGAGGTGGCCTCGTCGTCATCGGCATAGCGGGTGCGGGGCCAGAAGAAACCCCGCAAACCGTCGCCCTTCGTACGCGGCACCACGTGGAAATGCAGGTGGGCCACCGACTGCGAGACGATGTTGTTGTTCGCCACAAATGTCCCCTGCGCCCCGAGCGCCGCCGGCACCGCAACCGCCACCCGCTGCACAAGCCCGAAATATCCGGGCAGATCCTCGGCGGGCAAATCGGTCAAAGTCACGATATGGGCCCGGGGAACGATCAGCACGTGCCCCTTGAACACTGGTCGCACGTCAAGGAACCCGACGCCGAAGGGCGAGTCGATGACCTTGAAAGCGGGCACCGACCCCGCCACGATGTCACAGAAGACGCACGATGCCACCAGGTGAGACTAGCCTTGCGCAGCATGACGGCTAACGACTACGGGTTCGACACCCTCGCCATCCACGCCGGCCAGGAACCGGACCCCCGGACCGGTGCGGTGGTTCCTCCGATCTATCAGACGAGCACGTACGCCCAGGACGCCGTCGGCGCGCCCCGGCTCGGCTATGAGTACAGCCGCTCCGGCAACCCCACCCGCGACGCCCTCCAGGAGTGCCTGGCCGCGATCGAGGGCGGCCGTCGCGGCCTGGCCTTCGCCAGCGGTCTCGCCGCCGAGGACACCCTGCTGCGCGCCGTCTGCCGCCCGGGCGACCACGTCGTCATCCCCGGGGACGCGTACGGCGGCACCTATCGTCTTTTCGCCAAGGTCGCCGAGAACTGGGGCCTGGACTGGACGGCCGTGCCGCTGGACGACCTCGACCAGGTGCGGGCCGCGTTCCGCCCCGGCCACACCCGGATGATCTGGGCCGAGACGCCGACCAACCCGCTGCTCAACATCGCCGACATCGCCGCGCTGGCCGGTCTCGCCCACGAGTACGAAGCCCTGCTCGTGGTCGACAACACCTTCGCCTCGCCCTACCTCCAGCAGCCGCTGGCCCTCGGCGCCGACGTGATCGTGCACTCGACCACCAAGTATCTCGGCGGCCACTCCGATGTGGTCGGCGGTGCGCTGATCACCGGCGACGACGAGCTGGGCGAGACGCTGGCCTTCCACCAGAACGCGATGGGTGCGGTCAACGGCCCGTTCGACGCGTGGCTGACCCTGCGGGGCATCAAGACCCTGGGCGTACGCATGGAGCGGCACTGTGACAACGCGGAGCGCGTCGTCGGCTATCTCAGCGAGCACCCGGCCGTGGCGAGCGTCCTCTATCCGGGCCTGGAGACGCACCCGGGTCACGAGATCGCGGCAAAGCAGATGCAGCGCTTCGGCGGCATGGTGTCGTTCCGGGCCGTGGGAGGTATGGAAAAGGCCGTCGACATCTGCAACCGGACAAAGCTCTTCGTGCTCGCCGAGTCGCTCGGCGGCATCGAGTCGCTGATCGAGCACCCCGGCCAGATGACACACCTGTCGGCTGCGGGCTCAGCGCTTGAAGTCCCCAGCGATCTCGTGCGACTGTCTGTCGGCATCGAAACCGTTGACGATCTGCTCGCGGATCTGGAGCAGGCACTCGGCTGAGGAAAAACGGAGCTCGGAATGACGGACGCGACGACCTGGGTTGGCGCCACCGCGAAGCAGATCTCGCGCGCAGTTCGACGCGGTGACGCGACCGCCACCCAGGTCGTCGCCGACCATCTGGAGCAGATCGACGTCATCGACCCCTCGCTGGACGCCTTCCGGGTGATCCGCGGGGGCGAGGCGATGACCGAGGCCGAAAAGGTCGACGACCAGGAAGATCTGGCCAACCTGCCGCTGGCCGGGGTGCCCGTCGCGGTCAAGGAGAACACCCCGGTGGCCGGCCTGCCGACCTGGTCGGGCTCGGTGGCCGCGCGGTCGGCCGCCGTCGCCGAGGAGGACCACGAGGTCGTCCGGCGTCTGCGCGGCGCCGGTGCGGTGGTGGTCGGCACGACCCGGATGCCCGAGATGGGTCTGTGGGCGGTCACCGACGACGGCGACGCGCCGACCCGCAACCCCTGGGACAGAGACCGTACGCCGGGAGGTTCGTCCGGTGGCGCGGCTGCCGCGGTCGCCGCGGGCCTGGTGCCGATCGCGCAGTGCAACGACGGGCTCGGCTCGATCCGCATCCCGGCCGCCTGCTGCGGGCTGGTCGGTCTCAAGCCCGGTCGCGGCGTCGTCCCGGTCGATCTGGGCATCACCAACTGGTACGGCCTGGTCGAGAACGGCGTGCTCACCACCACGGTGGCCGACGCCGCGCTGGGCTTCGCGGTGCTGGCCGGCCGCGATCCGATCAAGTTGGTCGAGCCGGGCCGGCTGCGGGTCGGCGTCTCGGTCCGGTCACCCCTGCCGGGCGTCCGAGCCGACGAGCCGAACGCCTCGGCCGTGACCACCGCGTCCAAGCTGCTGGTGCAGGCCGGGCACGACACGATCACCGCCAACCCGAAATACCCGTCGACGCTCGGCCTCGGCACGCTGGCCACCTGGTTCGCGTCGGCCTACCGCGAGTCCGAGACCTATCAGCTGGCCGAGCTGCAGCCGCGCACCCAGCGTCACATCCGGCTAGGCAAGTGGGCCCTGCGCAGCGGCCTGGTGCGGCAGTCGCAGCGGGACGCGTTCCGCGAGTCGTCGATCCAGTTCTTCGCCGACAACTCGCTCGACCTGCTGCTCACGCCGGCCCTGGCCTCGGCGCCGCCGCTGGCCGAGGGCTACGCGACCGGGTCGTGGCGGCACAACATGTCGGTGAGCATGCGGTACGCCCCGTACGCGGCGCCCTGGAACATCGCGGGTCTGCCGGCCATCGTCGTGCCGGTCGGCACCCGCCCGGACGGCCTGCCGCTGGCCGTGCAGCTGGTCGGGCCGCCCGACTCCGAGACGCTGCTGCTCGCCGTGGCGGGGCTCTTCGAGGTGCTGAACCCCTGGCAGCGGCACGCCTACTGAGGGCTGGTGGCAGCATTCAGGGCATGAATGGCGCCCCCCTTCCGCTCGATCTGCTCTCGCTCGCCGACGTCCGGGCCGCGCGTGAGCTGCTCAGCGGCGTGGTCAAAGAGACTCCGCTGATCCCGTCCCGCCCGCTCACCGAGATCACCGGCACCCCGGCCTGGCTCAAGTGTGAGAACCAGCAGCGCGCCGGCTCCTACAAGGTCCGCGGCGCGTACACCCGGATCGCCCGCCTCTCCGCCGCCGAGCGCGCCCGCGGGGTCGTCGCGGCCAGCGCCGGCAACCACGCCCAGGGGGTCGCGCTCGCCGCCGAGATGCTCGGCGCGCGGTCCACGGTCTTCATGCCCGAGGGGGCGCCGCTGCCCAAGGTCACCGCGACCCGGGGCTACGGCGCCGCGATCGAGTACGCCGGCACGAGCGTCGACGACTCGCTGGAGGCGGCCCGCGACTTCGCCGACCGCACCGGCGCCGTGCTGATCCACCCGTTCGACCACCCCGACGTGATCGCCGGGCAGGGCACGGTGGCCCTGGAGATCCTCGAGCAGTGCCCGGCGGCGACCACGATCGTCACCGCGGTGGGCGGCGGCGGGCTGATCTCGGGCGTCGCGGTCGCGGCCAAGGCGTTGCGGCCGGACATCCGGATCATCGGGGTGCAGGCCAGCGGCGCGGCGGCGTACCCGCCCTCACTGGCCGCCGGTTCGCCCCAGAAGTTGCGCCGCGGGGTCACGATCGCCGACGGCATCAACGTGCTGCGGCCCGGTGACCTCACGTTCGCGCACGTCAGCAAGCTCGTCGACGAGGTCGTCACGGTCAACGACGAGGATCTGTCGGCGGCCCTGCTGGTGCTGCTCGAACGGCACAAGACGGTGGTCGAGCCGGCTGGGGGAGCGGCCGTGGCGGCGTTGCTCACCGGCGCCTACGCCCCGCCCGCCGACGGCCCGGTGGTGGCGATCCTCTCCGGCGGCAACATCGACCCGATGCTGTTGCTGCGGGTGATCGAGCACGGGCTGGCCTCGGCCGGGCGTTTCCTGCGGCTGGCCGTGCGCTGCACCGACCGGCCGGGCGAGCTGGCCCGACTGCTCGGCGAGATCGCGGAGCAGCGGGCGAACGTGGTCGACGTGGCCCACTCGCGGCAGAGCCCGCGGCTCAGTTTCGGCGAGGCCGAGGTGGCGCTGTCGGTCGAGACCCGGGGCCCGGACCACTCGGCCGCGCTGATCAGCACGCTGCGCGACTCCGGATACCGGGTGTCGCTGTTGGCCGACACGACGCCCTAAAGAAGAAGGGCAGGCCCGCGGACCCGCCCTTCTTCTTAAGTAGGAGAGATCAGCCCTCGAAGGGGCCGAACTTCACGACGGTCACCTTGATGTCGGAGCCGCTGGGCGCCGTGTAGGTGACGGTCTGGCCCTCGCTCGCACCGAGGATCGCCACGCCCAGCGCCGACTCGGGGCTGTAGACGGTGAGGTCGGTGGTGGAGGAGATCTCGCGCGAGCCGAGCAGGAACGTCTCGGTGTCGCTCGCGTCGTCGTCGAAGTAGATCGTCACGACGGACCCGGGAGCGACCTTGTCGGCGGTGGGCGCCTCGCCGACCTCGGACGTGCGCAGGAACTCCTTCAAATAAAGGATCCGGCCTTCCTGGCGGCTCTGCTCCTCGCGGGCAGCGTGATAGCCGCCGTTCTCCCGGAGGTCACCCTCCTCGCGGCGCGCGTTGATCTCGGCAGCGACCTCGGGGCGGGCGGCGATCAACTCGTCGAGCTCGGCCTGCAGCCGGTCGTGAGCGTCCTGAGATAGCCAAGTCTTGGGCGCCTCTGAACTGGACACGGTCGATCTCCTTGCTGGAACGGGGCACGACTGCCGTTATGGCGGAAACTGAAAACGTTCAGCATCACTGGTGGGGATGCTGAACGGAGCGAATTACCAAGCTTACCAGCGGTACGCATCCCGCCAGAATTGCTGAAAATGGCACTGGTTGAAACGCGGCAGTTATCGCGCCGCCTGGCACCCCGGCACGTCACCGACGGCCGCCCGGGCCGTGGTCGGCACGGACTCCTGTGCGTTGATCATCGTCTCGCCGGCCGCCGCGCGGACCACGACCGTGCGCTGCCCGACGTCGAAACCGTCGTAGTCGCGAGCCCGCAGCATGCACTGGGCCGCGCCACCGGCCGGCACCCGCACCGTGAACTTGATGACCATCTCGGCGTCCGACGGTTCCTGCCAGCCGACGATCTGGGGTTCGTAATCGGTCTCGCCGAACTGCTGGAAAAGCTTGATCGACAGCACCAGAGACGCCCCGACCACCAGCGCCAGGAGCACGATCGGCAGCACCGCCCGGCGGCGGCCGGAGCGGCGCCGTCCGTACCGGCCCGGCGGGAAAACCGGGTTTGTGGTGTGCGTCTCGCTCACCTGGGCACCTCTCGTGCGTTTCTTGTCGGGGGGATCCGCAAGAATGGCAGGGTCCATCTTCGCAGCAGACACCGGCCCACCGTGCCGTGGGCCAGGTCCGAGGAGTCTTCAGTGGCTGAGCAGTTGCGTCTCATGGCGGTGCACGCGCACCCCGACGACGAGTCCAGCAAGGGCGCCGCGACCATGGCGCGTTATGTCGCCGAGGGTGTCCGGGTGATGGTCGCGACGTGCACGGGTGGGGAGCGCGGCAGCATCCTCAACCCGAAGATGGACCGCCCCGAGGTGCTCGCCGACATCTCCAACATCCGTCGCGCCGAGATGGACAAGGCGCGCGAGATCCTCGGTGTCGAGCAGTCCTGGCTCGGCTTCGTCGACTCGGGGCTGCCCGAGGGCGACCCGCTGCCCCCGCTGCCCGAGGGCGCCTTCGGTCTGGAGGACCCCGAGACGGCCGCGGTGCCGCTGATCAAGCTGATCCGCGAGTTCCGGCCGCACGTCATGACCACCTATGACGAAAACGGCGGTTACCCCCACCCCGACCACATCATGTGCCACAAGATCGCGGTGGTGGCCTTCGACGCGGCCGGCGACCCCGAGCGCTACCCCGAGCTGGGCGAGCCGTGGCAGCCGCGGAAGCTCTACTACAACTCCGGCTGGACGCGGGCGCGCATGCTCGCTCTGCACGAGGGCATGCTGGCGGCGGGCCTCGAGTCGCCGTACGCGGAATGGCTCGAGAAATGGTCCGACCGCGACGACCGCGGCGACAAGATCACGACCCGGGTCGAGTGCGGGGAGTACTTCGAGACCCGGGACGAGGCGCTGCGGGCGCACGCCACCCAGGTCGACCCGGACGGGTTCTGGTTCAAGATCCCGCTCGAGCTCCAGCAGAAGGTCTGGCCCACCGAAGACTTCGAGCTGGCCCGGTCGTTCGTCGACAGCCCGGTCCCCGAGTCCGACCTCTTCGCGGGCATCCGCGAGTCGGTCGACGCCTGACCGGTCGAAACCTAACCCTGGCACCCTGCGTCTGAGCGGCCCTCAGCCGCAGTACCCTCAGCGTATGGACGTTTTCGCGGTCAACAACTTCGGCGACACCCGGTCGGGCGGCCTGGCCGGCCCGATGGGGTTGTTCGTCATCGTGCTCATGTCCATAGCGACTGTTCTGTTGATCCGCAACATGAACAAGCGCTTGCGTCGGCTTCCCGACAGTTTTCCTGACGTGGAGCAGACGCAGCGTGAGGCTGAGATTGCTCGCCTGAATGCGGATCTCGACCGTTCCGGTGCCGGTGAGGCCTCTTCGGACGTCGACGCGGGTCGATCGGCCCCGGCCGGCGCCGGTGCGGAGAACGAGGTCACAGGCGTTACTACGCAGGGTGACGGCGGATCGTCGGACGGCGATACGCGCCGCGTCTGACCTCGTGGCAGGCGGTCTGACCCGCGGCATCGACAGCACTCACCGTATCGGTCTGACGTAAGAGTGATACGCGTCGTGCGTCAAGCCCTGTTCTGTTCATCGGTATTGATTTAGCCTTCCGCCGGGGGCTTAACCGCCCCCGATCCCTGCGCGGAAGGGGGCGCCGAAAATGACCATTCCCCGCCCTCCGTTTTCTCCACTGCAGATGCACGTGCATCCGCGAGTGCCGCTGCTCAAGTGGGGTTTTCCGTGACCGCCCCGCCGCCCGTCCGGCCCCGCGTCCGTCGTTCCTGGATCGACGCGGCGGGCCTGGCCGGCCGCTCCCGAGGGGTCCGCGCGCTCGCCGTGGCGGTGATCGGTTCGGCCCTTGTGGTGGCTGTCCTCGGCCTCCTGCTGCCCGCCGACCGGCCCGCCGACCGTCCACTCACCTCGGTCGCCGGGGTCGCGCTGGCCGTGGTGCTCGTCGCCGCCGCTCAACTGGCCCGGCTGCGCTTCCGTCTCGGCCGGGGCATGGTGTCGGTCAGCTGGGGCGAGGCCGCGTTCATCATCGGTTTCGTCGTCGCGCCGCCCGGTTGGCTGCCCGCCGCGACCCTGCTCGGCGCGCTCGGCGCCTGGGCTCTGCTCTCCTGGTGGGACTCGCACCGAAACATCGCCGAGGTCGCCCACCTGGCGGCCTCGCTGAGCCTCGGCGCGGCCGGCGCCACCACGGTGGCTGCCCTGGTCGCGGGCGACTCCCCGGTGCTGAGCACGCGCACGACGGCCGGGCTGATCCTCGGCGCCCTGACCTACCTGCTCATCACGTTCGGGCTCGCGACGCTGACCCTCACCCTGCACCGGGATGCGCCGGCCCGGCAGATCCTGCTCCGGGCCTCGTACGCCAAGATCCCGATGTTCGTCGGCAACGTGGTGGTCGGTCTGGCCGCGATCCGCGCGCTCGTCGACGGCCCGATGTGGCTGCTCGCATTCGCCCCCGGGCTCTGGCTCCTGCAACGCACCTACCGCTTCCACCTGCGGGCCGAGGAAGAACGCCGCATGTGGGAGACGTTCTCGTCGGCCACGGCGACCTTGCCGGCCCGCACCGAGGCCGAGGTCGTGCGGGCCGGGCTGCGCGCCGCGCTCGACGTCTTCGGCGCCCGCCGGGTCGAGCTCGAGGTGCACAGCGGCGAGGACGTCCGCCGTTACGCCGAGGACGGCCCCGGTCAGGACAACGCGGTGGCCGGCCTGCCCGGCCCGGCGATCACCCGGCCCATGGCGGTGGCGGGCGACGAGGTCGGTGAGCTGACGGTCTGGCTCTCCGAGCCGACCCTGCCGGCGCCCCGCGACGAGGCGGCCATCTCGGCCTTCGGCGACGCCCTGGCCGGCGCGCTGCACGACGCGGCGACCCGCACCCGAGTGGCCGAGCTCGAGGAGAGAATCGCCCGCGACCTCGCCCGGGACAGACTGACCGGCCTGCTCAACCGGGGCACGCTGGTGAGCGACGGCGACCGGCTGCTGCGCTCGTTCGACCGGGAACGCCCGGTCGCCCTGCTGCTCCTCGACATCAACGATTTCCGCGAGGTCAACGGCACCCTCGGGCACCGGCAAGGCGACGAGGTGCTGCGGGTGGTGGCCGACCGGCTCACCGAGCTGGCCCGCGACGGCGAGCTGGTCGCGCGCACCGGCGACGACGAGTTCGCGCTGCTCATCCCCACCGTCGCCACCCTCACCGACTCGGCCGCCCCGGCCGCGCAACAGCCCGGCCCGCTGCCCATGGCGCTGCGCCGGGCCCGCGAGCTGGCCGAACACCTGATCCGGCCGATGGAGGTCTCCGGGGTGCGGCTCGCCGTCGAGGTGGCGATCGGGGTCGCGGCCAGCGCCGTCGGCCGGGCCGACCTCGGCGAGCTGGTACGCCGGGCGTCGCTGGCCCTGCACCAGGCGAAACGGCAGCAGCTCGCGGTCACCGCCTTCGACGCCAGCCAGGACGCGGTCACCACCGACGGCCTGGCCCTGCTGGCCGAGCTGCAGGACGCGCTGGCCGCCGACGACCAGATCCTGCTGCACCTGCAGCCCGCGGTCGACCTGGTCACCGCCGCCCCGACCGGCGTCGAGGCGCTGGTCCGCTGGCGGCACCCGCGCCGCGGCCAGCTGTCACCCAACGAGTTCATCCCGGCCGTCGAGCACTCGGCCGAGCTGCACACCGCGTTCACCGCCCGGGTCCTCGACCTGGCCCTCGACGCCGCGGGCAGCTGGCACGCGGCCGGCGTCGAGGTGCCGGTGTCGGTCAACGTCTCGGCCCGCAGCCTGCTCGACCCCGGCTTCCCGGCCCAGGTCAACGAGGCGCTGCGGCGGCACCACGCGCCCGCCACCCGCCTGGTCCTTGAGATCACCGAGTCGGTCGCGGTCAGCGGCGAGCGCATCGTCGACGAGGTGCTGGCCGAGCTGCGCGACAACGGCGTCCAGCTCTCCCTGGACGACTTCGGCACCGGTTACTCGTCACTCTCAATAGTGACCAGAGCCCCGGTCGACGAAATCAAGATCGACCGCTCCTTCGTCGACGACATGATCGAGCTCCCGGCAGCCGAGGCCGTCGTCCGCGGCGCGGTCGAGCTGGGCGCCCGCCTGGGCGTGCGGGTGGTCGCCGAGGGCGTGGAGACCACGGAACAGCGCGCGGCCCTCATCGCCCTCAACTGCCCCTCGGCCCAGGGCTACCACTTCTGCAAGCCGATGCCGGCCGACCGCATCGTCCAGGCCCTCACCCAGCTGGCCGAGGCCGCCCCGGCCAACATCCGCCCTCTGCGCGCCGACGACGCCTCGTAAATCCACAACATCGGCCTGCCCGCGCGCTCCGGGCGGCTCGGAGTGAGACGCTGGGGGCATGGCCAACCGTCTCGCTCGGGCTACCTCGCCCTATCTGCTCCAGCACGCCGACAACCCGGTCGACTGGTTCGAGTGGTCCGACGAAGCTTTCGCCGAGGCGAAACGCCGGGACGTGCCGGTGCTGATCTCGGTCGGCTACGCGGCCTGTCACTGGTGTCACGTCATGGCGCACGAGTCCTTCGAGGACGAGCAGATCGCCCGGTTGATGAACGAGGGCTTCGTCGCGATCAAGGTGGATCGTGAGGAGCGGCCCGACGTCGACGCCGTCTACATGACCGCCACCCAGGCCATGACCGGGCAGGGCGGCTGGCCGATGACGGTCTTCGCCACTCCCTCGGGTGAACCCTTCTTCTGCGGGACGTATTTTCCCCAGGCCAACTTCGCCCGCCTGCTCGACTCCGTCACCACCGCCTGGCGTGACCAGCGCCAGCAGGTGATCGACCAGGGCGCCTCCGTGGTCGAGGCCATCGGCGGGGCTCAACTGGTCGGCGGGCCCAAGGCCCCGATCTCGGCCGAGCTGCTCACCGCCGCCGCCAACGGCCTGCTCAAAGACCAAGACACGGTGAACGGCGGGTTCGGCGGCGCCCCGAAATTCCCGCCGCACATGAACCTGCTCTTCCTGCTGCGCCACCACCAGCGCACCGGCTCCGACGAGGCGATCGAGGTCGTCCGGCACGCCGCCGAGCAGATGGGCCGGGGCGGCATCTACGACCAGCTCGCGGGCGGGTTCGCGCGCTACTCGGTCGACGCGACGTGGACAGTGCCGCACTTCGAAAAGATGCTCTACGACAACGCCCTGCTCCTGCGGGCGTATACCCAGCTCTGGCGTCTCACCGGCGACCCGTTCGCCCGGCGAATCGCCGACGAGACGGCCGAGTTCCTCCGGCGCGACCTGGGCACCCCGGCCGGTGGGCTGGCCTCGGCGCTCGACGCCGACGCCGCGGGGGTCGAGGGCCTGACCTACGCCTGGACGCCGGCCCAGCTCACCGAGGTGCTCGGCGACGACGACGGCGCCTGGGCGGCCGACCTGTTCCGGGTCACCCCCGAGGGCACGTTCGAGCACGGCAGCAGCGTGCTCGTCCTGGCCCGTGACATCGACGCCGCCGCCCCGGAGCTGGTCGACCGCTGGCGTGACGTGCGTGAACGCCTCCTGACGGCGCGCGCCGAGCGCCCCCAGCCCGCCCGCGACGACAAGGTCGTGGCCTCGTGGAACGGCCTGGCGGTGACCGCGCTGGCCGAGCACGGCATCCTGACCGGCGACACCACGACCCGGGACGCGGCCATCGAGATCGCCACCGTGCTCGCCGAGCGCCACGTGGTTGACGGCCGCCTGCGCCGGGTCTCGCGGGACGGCAAGGTGGGCGAGCCGGCCGGCGTCCTCGAAGACTACGGCTGCGTCGCCGAGGCGTTCCTGGCCGTCCACCAGCTCACCGCCGACGGGGTCTGGCTCGAGCGGGCGCGCGAGCTGATCGACGTGGCGCTGGCCCGCTTCGGCAGTGGCGACGGCGGCTTCTACGACACCGCTGACGACGCCGAGCGGCTGGTCACCCGTCCGGCTGACCCGACCGACAACGCGACGCCGTCGGGGCTGTCGGCGATCTGTGCGGCGCTGGTCGCGTACGCGGCGCTGAGCGGTGAGCCCAGCTATCGCGAGGCGGCCGACGAAGCCCTGGCCACGGCCGGTCCGGTGATCGGCGGGCACCCACGCTTCGCGGGCTACTCGGCGGCCGTCGCCGAGGCGGCGCTCACCGGGCCGTACGAGATCGCCATCGCGGCCCCGGCCGGGCAGGAGGGCCCGCTGCTGGCCGCGGCCCACCGGCACGCCCCTCCGGGCACGGTCATCGTCGCGGGCGAGCCCGACCTGCCCGGCGTACCGCTGCTGGCCGACCGCCCCCTGCAGAACGGGGTCCCCACGGCGTACATCTGCCGCGGTTTTGTCTGTGATCGACCGGTGACCAGTCCGGAAGAGCTGACCACCCGCCTGGCGTGAGCTGGGGCTTGGCTAGGCTGGGCAGGCGATGGATACCCGAACCGGTCTGCCTGTAGTCGGCATGGTGGGCGGTGGCCAGCTGGCCCGGATGACCCACCAGGCCGCCATTTCCCTCGGCCAGTCACTGCGCGTGCTCAGTGAGTCGCCCGATGACAGCGCCGCCCTGGTCGCGGCCGATGTGCGCCTCGGCACACACACCGATCTCGCGGCGCTGCGTGAGTTCGCCAAGGGCTGCGAGGCCGTCACCTTCGACCACGAGCATGTGCCGACCGAGCACATCCAGGCGCTCGAGGCCGAGGGCGTCAAGATCTTCCCCGGTTCCCAGGCGCTTGTCTTCGCCCAGGACAAGGGCATGATGCGCGAACGGCTCGCCGCCCTGGGGGCCCCGGTCCCTCGGTGGGGTCGCGTGGCCGAGATCTCCGACATGGCGACGTTCGCCGGCGGCGACTGGCCGGTCGTGGCCAAGGCGACCCGGGGCGGCTATGACGGCCGCGGCGTCTGGATGCTCAACTCCGCCGAGGAAGCGGAAGAGCTGTTCAAGACCGGCACCCCGCTGATCGTGGAGGAACGGGTGCCCCTGCGCCGGGAGCTGGCGGCCCTGGTCGCTCGCTCCCCGTTCGGCCAGGTGGCGGCCTACCCGGTCGTCGAGACCGTTCAGAAGGACGGCATCTGCGTCGAGGTGCTGGCCCCCGCGCCCGGCCTTCCCGAGGATCTGGCGATCAAGGCCCAGCAACTCGCGATCGACCTGGCCCACGAACTGGGGGTGGTCGGCCTGCTGGCCGTCGAGCTGTTCGAGACCGCCGACGGCATCGTGGTCAACGAGCTCGCGATGCGCCCGCACAACTCCGGTCACTGGACCATCGAGGGCGCCCGCACCTCGCAGTTCGAGCAGCACCTGCGGGCCGTGCTCGACTACCCGATGGGCGAGACCGCGCTCACAGCGCCCGCGGTCGTGATGGCCAACGTCCTCGGGGGCGAGCCGGGCGGCATTTCGATCGACGAGCGGCTGCACCACCTCTTCGCCCAGGACCCCGGGGCCCGGGTGCACCTGTACGGCAAGCAGGTCCGGCCCGGCCGCAAGATCGGGCACGTGACCGTGCTCGGCGACGACATGACCTCGGTCCGGGCCCGCGCGGCCCGGGCCGCCCAGTGGCTCCAGGAAGGCCGGTAAATGGCACCGCTCGTCGGGATCATCATGGGCAGCGACTCGGACTGGCCCACGATGGAGGCCGCGGCCGTCGCGCTGGCCGAGTTCGAGGTGCCGTTCGAGGTCGGTGTCGTGTCGGCCCACCGGACGGTCCGCAAGATGGTCGATTACGCCGAGAGCGCGGCCGACCGTGGCCTCCAGACGATCATCGCCGGGGCCGGTGGCGCCGCCCACCTGCCCGGCATGGTGGCCGCGCTGACCCCGCTGCCGGTGATCGGTGTGCCGGTGCCGCTCAAGTACCTCGACGGCATGGACTCGCTGCTCTCGATCGTGCAGATGCCGGCCGGCGTCCCGGTGGCGACCGTGTCGATCGGCGGCGCGCGCAACGCCGGCCTGCTCGCCGTCCGCATCCTCGGCGCCTCCAACCCCGTGCTGCGCACCAGGATGACCAACTTCCAGGCCGGCCTGGAAAAGCTGGTGGCCGAAAAGGACGCTGCGCTGCGCGAGCAACTGCTGGGGTAACCTCGCCCCATGACTCGGCGCTGGCGCTCGTCGGTTTTCCTGCTCGCGGCCGGCCTCGTCGGCGGCGTGCTGCTCATCGTCGACGGCTCGGTCGTCTTCGGCCTGGTCTTCCTGGCGATCTTCACCGTGCTGGCCGTGCTGACCTCGCCGTCGGCCTTCCCCGACTCGATCACCGACGCCGAGGCCCGCGCGGCCCAGTCCCGCGACGGCCACCCGATCATCTACTGGCGTCCGGGCTGCCCGTTCTGCCTGCGGCTGCGCACCTCCCTGGCCCGCGACGCCGCCGACTTCCACTGGGTCGACATCTGGGCCGACCCGGAGGCCGCCGCCTCCGTCCGCGCCGTAACCGGCGGCGACGAAACAGTGCCGACCGTCGTCGCCATCGACCAGTCCCATGTAAACCCCGCACCCCAGCTGGTCCGCAGCTTGAACCCCCGCTGAACCCTCGGCGAGGACGACAAAGCCGGCATCCGGGCCAGCCCGCAACACCCCCAAATCCATAAATACGGTGCTCCCCAACCAGTTCCGCCCAGCAGACCCGGCCAGGCGTCGGCCCACCCTCCGTGCACCCGCGCCGGGCGGGCCCGGCCCAACCGCTCAGTTCCAAACCACGGTTCTAGCGGTGACCGGCCATTTGCGCCGACCAATTTCAATGACGTAGGCGGGCGATTCAACCCGTTGCCGGCGGTGCGGGGTGATGGTGGCGGATGGCGAAGCGGCCCCACGGCGGCGACGAAGAGTTCGGCGCGAAACCTCGTGGCAAATCCAGGGACGCAGGCAGCATCCGCGGTGCCGAAACCGTCGTGGCCGGCGACGCCCACGGCGGTCGGGTCGGCGCGGGGGCCACAAATCAGTCCACCGACTTCGTCACCTATCGCCACGGCGAGCCGGGCGGGATGCCCGAAGGGCAGAAGGCCATTCCGGGGCGGGACCTGGACGAGGACGGTGTGCGGGCCCTCGATCTGGAGAACTCGGCTGCCGTGACTCTTGCTCAGGAGGGGTGGTTGATCAGGCAGAACCCCACGCCCGACGAGGTGGCCAGGGCCCGTTCGGAGTCAGGCGATCGGGGCCACCCCGCCAAGAATCCCGACTACCTGATCGAGGGCAGGGTTTTTGACTGTTACTCGCCGAGGAACCCGGCCAAGACTCCTTACGGCATCTGGGGCTACGTGCGGGACGAGAAAATCGAACCACTGCAGACGCAGCGTGTGGTCATCAACCTGGAGGATTGGAGAGGTGACCTGTCGGCCCTATTCGTCGGTCAGCTTTCGCATGGACAAATGGGCCGAGGATGTCGTCGGTCAGGTGACAAGCATGCTGACCGTCGTCCGACGTGTGCTGATCGCCGGGACGGAGGATGCGGCGTTCATCCTCGATGGCGACATCCTCTTGCTGACCCGGCTGAACGGCACCGTCGTCAAGCACCGGCGCGAGAAGTGGTGGGCCAACTATGAAGGGGCCGACGATCTGATTCGCGGATGTCTCGTCAAGCTCCTGATGGATCCGCCGGGACGTCTTGCTGGTCGGCGGCGTGGGCGGCGTTCAGGCGTTCGAGGGGGGTTGGGCCCTGGTGGGGCTTGGGTGGGGCGCCGAGGTGGCGGACGCGGAGTTCGTCCATCAGTTCCTCGACGAAGGCCGGGCCCTCGGCGCGCATGAGGTGTTGGCGGGTCTGGAGTTCGGGGGTGCCGGGGCGCCAGTCGAGGCCCCAGTTGCCCAGGGCGTAGATGACCGGCACGGTCTGGATGCCGGCCTCGGTCAGGCTGAAGCGCGCGCGCTGTCCGCGGCCGGCGGCGCCGCGGGTGAGGATGCCGGCGTCGAGGAGCCGCTTGAGGCGGTCGGCCAGGATGTTCGAGGCGATGCCCTCGATCGAGCCGGTGAGCAGGGCCCGGAAATAGCGGCGGTCGCCGAAGATGACGTCGCGCAGCACGAGCAGCGACCAGCGGTCGCCGAGCACCTCGACGGCGGCGTTGATCGGGCATCCGGACCGTGGTTCCACGACTCCTCCTTGACAGGTAATGCGCTCTCACTACAGTAGTTGCAAAATGCAATCACTACGAGAGGGTACGCGGATGGGCCGCTTCACGTACTGGATGAACGTGTCCCTCGACCTGCGGATCGAGCAGGTTCCCGGTGACAACGGCGCGGGCGAGTGGATGCGTATCGACGAGGAGCTGCACCGCGAGTTCAACGTGCGGGCGCGGGCGCTCGCGATGATGGTTCAGGGCCGGGTCATCTACGAGACGATGGAGGAGTTCTGGCCCCGGGCCCGCGAGGACGCGTCGCTCCCGGATTTCATGCAGGAGTACGGCGAGATCTGGACGGCCAAGCCCAAGGTGCTCGTCTCCCGCACCCGGCACAGCGCCGGCCACGACACCCGGATCATCGGGGGCGACGACGCGATCGGGCAGCTCGCCACCCTGCGGGCCGAGACCGACGGCACCATCGGGGTGGGTGGCGCGACGCTGGCGACCCAGCTGCTCCGGGCCGGTCTGCTCGACGAGTTGCTGCTCTTCACCCACCCGGCGATCCTCGGTTTCGGGCGGCCGCTGTTCGACGACTACGACGTCCCGGTCGAGCTCGATCTGCTCGAGCAGCAATCGTTCAAGCAGGGCGTCACCATGCACCGGTACGCCGTCCGCGGCTAGCTCTGGGTCGCGGCCTTGGCCTGGGTCAGGACAGGTGGGAGAGGTCGTTCAGCCGGGTCACGGCGTGGTTGTGATATTTGTCGTCCTCGGTCAGCGTGGTGATGCCGCCCGCGGAGAAACGGAACGCGACCCGCCCGGCGGCCTCGAGCGGCATCTCGATCCACGCGGCCAGCACAAACGTGGCGGCCATGCCGTGGGTCACGATCACCTGGTGGGTCGCGGTGGACTTCAGGATCCGGTCGACCGCCGCGTAGACCCGGACGGCCAGATCCCACTTGGTCTCGGCCCCGGGCAGGCCCTCGTCGTGACGCATCCGCTCGCCGGTGGCCGGCGGCGGGACGAAGCGTTCGTCCAACCAGGACTGAGGACGGCCACCCGCTTCGCCGTACGACTTCTCGCGCAGGTCGCCGTCGAGGATGAGCTCGGCCCTGAGCCGAACGGCCACGACCTCCGCCGTACGCCGGGTGCGCAGCAGATCCGACGAGTAGACCTCGGCCGCATCCCCCTCCGGCAACCGGCCGGCCAGGGATTCGGCGATCTGCGCGGCACGGGTCAGCCCCCGCGCCGTGAGGTCGGAGTCGAACCAGCCCCCGACCAGCCCGTCGACGTGATGGGTCGCCTCGGGATGAGTGACGACGTAGAGCGTTCTCATGGCGAGGGACCGTAACAAAGATCGGTGTACTGAACGATTGATCCGAGCAGATCGAGGCGTTCGAACGCTTCGCCAAGAGTGGACGCGGCTCGTGGCCCATCACGGCGACCGGGCCGAGGCGGTCGGTTCTCTCGTGGCCGCGCTCGGCGAACGGCCGGGCCGCCGTCACGATCGGCGAGTCTGTCGCGGCCGGGACGAGTCGCGATGCGTCCTGCGTTACGAGCGCACCTTTATGCGGCCGCTCCCTGCCGCCTTCCTGACGGGCCCGCCCGCAGCGGGCCGCGGAGCGGGACCACCCACCCAGCCGGGGCTGTCGAAGCGGAGCCGGTCGGAAAATCTCGTATCGCTAAGCCTTTATCGCATGCGGACCAGGGCGCCGCGCAGGCCTTCGCGGGTGCGGCGGCGGTTTTCGTTGGTGGCGCCGACGTAGAGCAGGATGACGCCGAGGGGCACGAGGACCAGCCACGGGCCGACCAGCGTGACCGCGAAGAAGATGGCGGCGAAGATGGTGGCAACGGCGCCGATGACCACGGGCGCCTGCTGGCGGTTGCGGGAGCCGACGATCAGGGTGGCCACCGCGCCCAGCAGGAGCAGGACCTCGCGCAGCTCGCCGCCGTTGCCGGCCAGGACGATGCCGATCGTGGGGACGAAGGCGGCCAGCAACGCCGGGCCGTAGGCGGCCCAGCTGCTCAGGTCGGGGCGGTCGCGCGACTCGACCACGCCGACCAGCAGGGCCAGGGCCGCGAAGGGCAGCGTGTAGGCCTCGGTCAGACCCACGTCGGCCAGCGCGATGAAGAGCCACCAGCCGACGATCTCGAAGCCGATGGCCGTCCAGAAGAGGGCGCGGCGCTGGTTGGGCGGGCGGCCGACGCGGGCGGCGGCCAGGCCGAGGACGGCGCCCCAGGCGGCCAGCATGGCGGCCAGGTGGGCGGGGGAGTCGAAGGCCATGACGCCGGCGATCACGGCCGACGCGTAGCCGCTCCACTCCACGGTGGTCGCTTCGGCGCGGTATTGCGGGAGGCCCATGCGCGGCACGGTGGCTTCGAGGATGAGCAGGGCGGCGCCGACGGCCAGCACGCCGAACGCGGCCCACGGGCGCTCGACCCCGGCCGCGATCGCGGCCGTGAGCACGAAGAACTGGGCCATCACGGCGGCGAAGACCCAGCCCAGGATGCGGGCGAAACGGCTGCGGCCGCTGAGCGCGGCGGCCAGGCCGACGAAGATGGCGCTGCCCAGGGTGAGCAGCGTGAGGCGCTGCTCGGCGAGGCTGCCGGCCAGGCCCGCGTTGCCGGCCAGCAGGCCGATCACGAAGACGATCGTGCGGGTGGTGCCCAGCAGTGACGAGCGGCGGCCGGCCGGCGGCGGGGTGAGGGCCAGGCCGAGCATCGCGATCGTGAAGACGACCAGGGCCGCGGTGGTGGCCGTCGGGAACGAGGCGTGCAGGGCGATCGGGGTGATCAGGATGGTGATCGCCAGGCCGGGCAGGATCACCGGCACGGCCTCCGACGCCCGGCCGCCGAAGCCGATCGCGGCCAGCGCGGCGGCCCCGGTGAGCAGCACGATCGCCAGGACGCTGGTGCCGTCGACGTAGCCCGACGATGGCTGCGACAGGGCCAGGACCGGGCCGTCCCAGATGTGGGCGGCCTGGGCCAGCGGGTCGATCAGGGCGGCGCGCAGGGCCGGGGCGATCGAGAAGAGGGCCAGGATCGTGGGCACCAGGGCCAGCACGACCGCGCTGGTGGCCGGGTCGACCAGCCAGCGGTTGGTGAGGCCGAGCGGGCGGGCCGACGTCCAGCGGCGGGGCCGGTATCGGCTGCCCGAGAAGACGCCCTCGCGGGCCAGCGTGAGGCCGGGGGCGGGGATCGAACCGCGCAGCAGCTCGGACAGGACGCCGAGCAGGGCCGCGGCCGCGGCGTAGAGGGCCGTCGGGTGCGGGGTCGGGATCGACGTGAACGCGGTGATCGTGGCTCCGAGCACCAGCCCGACCGTGGCCCAGGGCAGGAACTGCGCAATGTACCGGCCGGCCAGGGCGAGCATGGCCAGGCTCAGGCTGGAGGCGGCGAGCGCGGCCGTGAGCACGACCTGGGAGTTGTGACCCTGGTCGGCCGCGGTCGAGGCGAGCACGCCGGGCAGCGCGAGCATGATCGCGCCGGTGGCCGCGCCGCCGATCTGGGCGCGGTGGCGGGGCATGCCGGTGTCGTCGCGGGCCAGGTCGGGCTCGGTGACGGTGGACGGCGACCAGAACCGGCCGGGCGTCGGCAGCGGGGTGCCGGGCGGCGGATCCTCGATGGTGGCGACCCTGGTGCGGGCCATGACCGCGGTGAGGGCGCCGACCATCACGACCAGCAGCAGGGCGAGCGCGGTCGACCAGGGCCGGGCCAGCGAGGCCGTCACCGCGTGCAGCAGGACGACTGCGGCGGCGCCGGCCCGGCAGAGGGCGGCGGTCGGCTCGAGGGCGGCCACGGCGGCCATCGCGTACGCCACCCCGACCGCGCCGCCGAGCAGCAGCGGTGACCACCAGGGCAGGCCGAGCGCGAACGGCGCCCCGATCGCGGCCAGCGCGCCGGCGATCGCCGAGAGTAGGTGCGACCACGGGCGGGGAGCCGCGACGGCGGCGGCGATCGCGATCGCGACCAGGGTGAACGGGGCCTGCCAGGCCCCCGGCCCGGGGCTGGGATAGGCGGTCAGGTCGGCCGACCAGAGGTCGGTCGGAACGGCCAGCATGCGGATGGCCCCGGCCAGCGCCAGATAACCGGCGATCGCACCGATCACCACACCGGCGACGGCGAGCCCCCGGTGCGGGCCGCGGCTCCAGTCCTCCGGCAGCAGGGCGACGCCCAGCGCGACGATCAGCACCACCACGCCGGCCACGGCGAGCGGCGCCGCGGGGAAGGCCAGCGCGAACACCCGGGCCAGCGCGCCGCAGATCGCGACCGTGGCCGCCGCGGCGGCGATGTCGGGGCCGTCGAGGGTGCTGTCGCTGCGCCGCCCGTTGTCGATCGACTTGGAGAAGAACAGCAGGCCGGCCGCGACCAGCAGGAGGGCGCCGACCCAGACGTCGGGCGCGGTGGCGCCCGGCGCGAGCAGGGCCGCCGCGGCCAGCGAGATCGCGCCCAGACCGGTGCCGACGGTCAGCGGCAGGCTGATGTCACGCCGGGCCACCTGGAAGACGGCCGCGTAGCTGAGCGTGGCCGCGACGGCGAGGAAGCCGACGGCCAGCGCGGGCACGGTGACCCCCTCGGTGGGCAGGGGACCGTTGCCCTCGTCGGAGATCGCGAGCGCAGCGGTGACCACGGCGCCGGGCAGGGCCAGCGCGGCCGCGCCGGAGGCCCAGTCGCCGACCAGCCACGCGTAGAGCCGGATCGGGATCTGCCGGGCGGCGACGGCGATCATGACGCCGGCCCCGGCCAGGGCGGTGAGCACGGCCGCGGTCAGCCAGGCCGCACCCAGGGCGGCACCGGCGCCGAAGAGGCCGACCACGCCGGCCGCGGCCACGTGCACGATGGCGATGCGGCGGGTGGCCGCGGCCAGGCCGGCGGCGCCGAGGCCGACGGAGGCGATGACCAGCGGCCAGGGCGCCTCGGACCAGTTGAGGCCGAGCGAGGCGGGCAGGGCGAGGGCGGTCAGGGCGATGCCGGCGACCGCGCCCTCGTGCCGCACGCTCGGCGGCAGGGCGAGCGCGGCGGCGACGGTGACCAGCAGCGCGCTGAACGCGAGCAGCCAGCCCAGGTCGCCGGCGGCGTCGGCCATCTGCTGGGCGTAACCGGTCATGTCGGCGTGCCAGACCGGGCGGGCGGCCTGCAGCGGGGCCAGGGCGGCCCGCAGGCAGCCGACGACCAGGATCAGGCCGATGATGCCGAGCGCGACCGCCGAGGCGATCTGCGGCCCGCGACGGACCTCGGGCCGGAGCAGGGCGACCACGGCCCCGGTGACCGCGACGACGGCGGCGGCCACGGCCAGCGTCCAGTGCGGCGAGATGACGTCGGCGATGCGGGCGGTCGCGCCGATCACGGCCAGGGCCAGGACGCCGCCGGCGATGTTGCGGGCGGTCAGGTTGTCGAGCAGGCGGGCGCGCGGCCGCGGTCAGCGCGGCCAGCACCAGGACCAGCCCGGAGCGCAGCGCGTCGGGCAGCACCCGGGCCTGCAGCAGGGCCACCGACGAGTAAAGCAGCGCGCCCGCGCTGGCCACGCAGAGCAGGGCGAAGGTCAGCTCACGCAGCCAGTCGGCCGACGGCGGGGTGGCCGGCAGCTCGACCGGCACCGAACCGGCGGCCGGCGCGTCGGCCGGGCGCGGGCCGGGGAAGATGCGGGTGCGCAGCCAGGCCCGGGCGGCGCGAGCCGGCCAGGCCACCGATGATCAGGTCGGTTCCTCGCCGGCCGACTCGGGCCGGGGCGGGGCGTCCTCGACGAACTCGACCGGATCTTGTGCCTGGCGGTCGGCGGGCACCGGCGGCCGAAGGGCCAGCGGGGCACCAGCCGGCCCTGGCGGATCACGGTGGTCAGCAGCAACAGGTCGAGCACGGCGACGACGGTCAGCGCCATGCCCCAGCCGGCCGGGCTCTGGATCAGCGGGTCAGCCAGCAGCAGCGGAACCGGCTGGACGGCCACCACGGTCGCGTAGCGCGGCGCGGCGAGCCGGGTGATCCCCGCGTAGAGGAAGGCGGCGACCGCGGTGATCGCCGAAGGTGAGGCCCAGATAGAGCGGGACGGGCACGCTCGCGCCGCCGGTCACCGAGCTGCCGTGCAGCGCGAACAGGGTCAGCGGGAACAGGATCAGGCCGACCCAGGAGACGGTCTCGCCGGTCGAGCTGAGGCCGCGGCGGGCGATGCCGGGCGCGGCCACCAGCGCGGTCGCGGTGCCCAGGGCGAGGATGAAGGCCCGGGCGAACGGGTTGCTGACCGCGACGCCCGCGAAGACCACCGCGGCCACGCCGATGAGCAGGGCGCCCAGGGCGAGCAGGGATGTTTTGCACCTGCTGCGAGGACGCCTCGGGGCGGGTGGTGCTCGGCGCCGCTGAAGCCCGCGGACCGGCGCGGCGGCGGGGCGACCCGCTCGGTCGGCGGCGGGTCGTCGACCAGCACGGTCACCCCGTCGGTGGCGACGCCGGGGCGGGCCGGTGTGCGGCGAGCCGGTGGGCGCCCAGTCGGGGCGTGGGCCGGGGGGCGGGACGACGCCGGGCGCGAGCGCGAGCCGGGCGGCGGTGGTGGGGGCGCGTCGACCGGGAGGCTGCCGGCCGGCGGAGGCGGGGGGAACTCTTCGGCGGTGCGGCGGCGTACGCGGCGGCTCTTTCCCGCTTTGGAGGCCTTTTTCTGCTGGTTGGCGTGGGACAGGATGTCACGCTGGAACTGCGCTGCCTGGATCTTGGCAGCGATCTGCGTGCGCTCCTTGGCCGCGGCCATGTCACGGATCTTGAGATCCGCGATCGAGGCCTCGATCCGGCCCAGCTCATCGTCGTAGCCGTCGGGCTGTTCAGCCTGCGCCACGGAACCTCCTCGACCTGCCGGCCACCCGTCTTACTAGAGCATGCCGGTACGACACCTCATTAGAACAGGCTCACGCGGGCCTAGATCTATAGAAAACGCCCGACGGCGTCACACCGCGCGCGGACCATCGGAAACGGCCGACCTCTGGTGGGCGTACGCTACGCGCCAGTAACATAGCGGGACACTGCTTGAGCGAAGGGGCCAGGCCATGAGCGAGTTCGACGTCTACCGGCTGGCGGAGGACCACGAGACCATCCGGGCCGCGGTCCGCGAGGTCTGCGACGCGCGAGTGGCGCCGAACGCGGCCGAGGCCGACGAGACCGGCGAGTTCCCGAAGGCGTCCTACGACGCGCTGCGGTCGTCGGACTTCCACGCGCCGCACACCCGGTCGAGTACGGCGGCGCCGGCGCGGAGCGCCCTGGCCACGGCGATCGTCATCGAGGAGGTGGCGCGCGCCTGCGGCTCGTCCTCGCTGATCCCCGCGGTCAACAAGCTCGGCACGATGCCGCTGCTCATCGCCGCTTCCGAGGACCTCAAGCGTCGCTATCTGCCCAAGGTCGCGTCCGGCGAGGCCATGTTCTCGTACTGCCTCTCCGAGCCCGAGGCCGGCTCGGACGCGGCCTCGATGACCACCAAGGCCGTCCGCGACGGCGACTTCTGGGTGCTCAACGGGGTCAAGCGCTGGATCACCAACGCCGGCGTCTCGGAGTTCTACACGGTCTTCGCGGTCACCGACCCGACGAAGCGTTCGAAGGGCATCTCGGCCTTCGTGGTGGAGAAGTCCGACGGGGGGTCAGCTTCGGCGCCCCGAGAAGAAGCTCGGCATCAAGGGCTCGCCGACCCGCGAGGTCTACTTCGACAACGTCCGCATCCCGGCCGACCGCATGATCGGCGAGGAGGGGACGGGCTTCGCGACCGCGATGAAGACCCTCGACCACACCCGCGTGACGATCGCCGCGCAGGCGCTGGGCATCGCGCAGGGCGCACTCGACTTCGCGATGGGCTACATCAAGGAGCGCAAGCAGTTCGGCAAGCCGGTCGCCGACTTCCAGGGCATCCAGTTCATGATCGCCGACATGGGCATGAAGCTCGAGGCGGCGCGGCAGCTCACCTACGTCGCGGCCGGCAAGAGCGAGCGCGGCGACGCCGACCTGACCTACTTCGGCGCCGCGGCCAAGTGCTTCGCCTCCGACGCCGCCATGGAGATCACGACCGACGCCGTCCAACTCCTCGGCGGCTACGGCTACACCCGCGACTACCCGGTCGAGCGGATGATGCGCGACGCCAAGATCACCCAGATCTACGAGGGCACCAACCAGGTCCAGCGCGTCGTCATGGCCCGCCAGCTCCTCAAGGACTGACCCTCAGCTGCTCCGGGGTGTGGCCGGTCCAGGCGTGGAAGGCTCGGTAGAAGGAGTTGGTGTCGTCGTAGCCGAGCAGGTACGAGGATCTCGGCGGTGCTCATCGGCGAGCTGGACAGGTAATGCCGGGCCAGCGCCTCGCGGGTGTCCCGGAGCACGGCCTGGAAACTGCTCTCCTCCAGGCGTAGCCGGCGTTGGAGCGTGCGGGTGCTGACGGCCAGTTCCCGGGCCACGGCGTCGACCGTGGCCGAGCCGGCCGGCAGCAGCCGCAGCAACGCCTGACGCGCGAGCTCGGTGGCCGACGGCTCGGTCTCGAACTGGGTGAGCCGCTGCCGCAGGCCGGGCTCGAAGTACTCCCACATCCGGTCGTTCGCGGTCAGGAACGGACGCTCGGCGTCGGCCCGGGCGAAGGTGACGGACGGGACGGCGGCCGGCTCGAGCGGCGTGCCCAGATAGTCCCGGTACGCCGCGGCCTGCGCTTTCGTCGGCTCGACCGGGGCGGCGAACCGTAGCGGCCGTACGTCCGCCCGCGTCGCTATCCGCACCAGCGCCACCCAGAAGATCAATTCCATGAGCACCAGTACGCCCGGAGCCGGCTCGCCGCGTGGCCAGTGCATCTCGATCGTGGTGGTCCCGCCGCTGGTGTCGACCGCCATCCGCAGCGGCCCGATCAGTTTCTTGTAGGTCATCACCCGGGCCGCGGCGACGCCGAGATCGGGGCTGCAGAAGGCGGAGAACAACGGTGGGTCGAAGACTTCCGCGCGGTAGGCCTGACCGATCCGGATCGGCAGCAACGGATCGCCGGTCACCTCGTCCAGCGCCCGCCAGAACGCGTAATACTCGGCCGTGCTCAGCTCGGCGGTCTCGTGGGCGTAGACCGCCATCGGCAGCGCGGCCCGGCGCAGCACGTCGGGCACGTTGACGCCGAGGTCGGCCAGCAGCGCCCGCCCCGAGGGGCCGACCGTGAAGCGATCCATCACCGCCACCTACAACTGAGCCATGATCGAGCGGTCGTACACCCGGTCGCCGAGCCACTTCCGCAGGGATATCAGCATCTTCGCGTACTTGCCGGCCGCGTACCGGGTCCGGGGTCGCTTGGCCGCGATCGCCTGGGCGATGACATCGGCGATCACGGATGGCGGGGTGGCCCCGCCGGAGTAGTTCCGCCGGGTGCCGTCGGCGACCTTCCGGGCGAGCGTCGCGTACGCCCCCGACCCGGACCGCTCCAGCATCGGCGCCGAGACCACGTCGGCGAACTCGGTGTCGATCAGGCCGGGCTCGATCACGATCACGTCGATCCCCAGCGGCGCCAGCTCCAGCCGCAGGCAGTCGGACCAGCCCTCGAGGGCGTGCTTGGTGGCGTGATACCAGGCACCGAGCGGCGTGTAGACCTTGCCGCCCATGGATGAGATGTTCACGATCTTTCCGGCTCCGCGCTGCCGCATCCCCGGCAGGACCAGCTGGGTCAGCCGGGCCAACCCGAAGAGGTTCACCGCCACCCGTGAAGCAGTTCCGCGGGGCCGTAGGAGGCGTCCAGGCCCTTGGCTTCCACGCCGCTGCGGCTGATCGCCAGCAGGGGTATCGGTTCGTCGGTGACGGCCGCGCGGTGCCGCTGAAGTGCGAGCAGGTCGTGGTTGTCGAAGGCCGAGCGTTCCAGCCACTTGATGGAGCCGAAGAAGAGCAGGTGCCGGGCCACGGGTTCACGATCGGCGCCGACGACGTCGATCTCGACACTGTTGGACCGGGTCCAGTAGGAACCGATGACCGGCGCCGAGGGCAGCGTCTCGTCCGGCAACAGCCGCGCCAGTGACTCCCTCAGAAGCGGCTCGACGGCGCGGCCGCGCCAACTCGTCCAACCGGCCTCGATCCGGTGCAGCGTGAGGTCACCGCGTAAGCGCTCGATCTCGGCCAGGTGCGGCGCCACGAAGGTCAGCCAGAACCGCAGGTAGGGATCGGTGACCCGATAGCGCCGGTCCTTCGACGGCCCGAGCGAGACAGGGCTTTCCGCGGCCACTATGCGCTTGCCGGTCAGCACCTCGGCGGCGCGGGCCAGGGTCGAGTGGGAGATGCCGCCGGCGGCCCGGGCGATGTTTGTGAACGTGCGCTCACCGCTGCCGATCGCCGACAGGACCGATCGGGCCATGGCGGACTCCGGGAACTCCGCCGCCAGGGACCGCTCGGCCGACACCAGCAGCGGCGAAACGGGATTGGAAAGCTCCGCGGCCAGGAATTGCCACAGGTCGGCGCCCGGCCGCCAGCCGGCACAGATCAGCGGGAGGCCGCCGGTCACCAGGGCCGCGTCGAAGGCTTCGGCCGGGGCCAGCTGAAGCATGTCGCCGACCTCGGCCGGGTTCAGCGGTCCGAGCACCATCTCCTTGCCCCGTTGGTGGAACGGCCGGCCGTACGAACTCAAGGCCTCCATCATGGACAGGTCGGAGCCGATCAGAACGAGCAGCACCGGTTTGCGGCTCAGCTCCCGGTCCCACGCGCGCTGCAGGATCCCCTCGAACGCGTCCACGCGGTCGACGAGGTAGGGCACCTCGTCGATGACGACAACGCTCGGTCGGTCATCCGGGAGGACGCCGGCGAGCTGGCGGAGCGCGGCACTCCAGTTGCCCGGGGTCGCATCATCGAAGATCGCCCGTTCCGGCAGGTTCGACGAGCTCACGGCCTCGATGAACGCTTCCAGTTCGGCCTCGGCCGAGGCGCCGGCCGCAGTGAAGAACACCGCGGGCGCTGCCGTACGGTCGACGAAGGCCTCCACGAGGCTGGATTTGCCGATCCGCCGGCGTCCCCGGATGAGCAGGCACTGCCCCGGCCGCGGATCCGCACCCGCGGCGGCCCCCGCCACCTCCGCAAGGATCTCGCCGAGCAGTGCCAGCTGGTGCTCCCGACCAACGAACGCAACCACAGGCTCTCCCGCCAGTCACCCACGACTTAGTATCTCCGAAGATACTATCGCCAGCGATACCACTCCGCCGCCGCAGCGGTTATCCACAGGCAGAGAGTTGGCGGGTCGGCCGGGGCGTCCCCCGCTCTAGGATGGTTGGCATGAGCGCCGAGGTCATCGGCAAGAACTTTCCGCCCGTCGTGACGCTGTCCGACCTGGCGGTGATGAATGCTGCCGACGAGCACGGCCATCGTTATGAGCTGAGCCCGGAGGGAGTGTTGTCGGTCATGCCGCCCCCGGGGAGCGACCATGCGATTGTCGCCAGCAAACTCCTGGTGTGGCTGGTCATGGGGGGCTGGCCCGCCGAGCAGGTGCTTCAGGCGCTGGGCATCCGCGTCCCGGGTTCGGCCTCCGACGGCGGGCGAATCCCCGATCTGACCCTGTGGGCTCGGCCCCTTGCTTCCACCGTCTGGATCGGGCCGGCCGATCTCCTGCTCGTGGTGGAAATCGTCTCGCCCAGTTCCGTGATGATGGATCAGGTGGTCAAGCTGCGGGAGTACGCCGCGGCCGGCATCTCGCGTTACTGGATCGTCGATCAGGACGCTGCGCAGACCGTCACCCAGCACGTCCTCGGCGCGGACGGCACCTATGAGGTGGTGGCGAAGGTGCCTCTCGCTTGGCTCTTGCAGTCGAACCCGGACGAGCATCTCGGGGGCTGACCGATGTGGGCCAGGCTGGTCGGCCTGGCCACATCCGCCGGGCTCAGCCGGCTCGGACGACCGAGAGCCGCCTCGGCCACGGCCAGATCGCGCCCGGCTTCTCGCCGAACCACTCGGAGGTGGCGACCGGCACGACGCCCAGGGGTCAGCAGGGCGTCCTGATCGACCAGGCCGACGGTGACGACCCGTTTGGGCTCGGCCTTGATCTCGGTGGTGCCGAATTTGTGGGGGAGCGAAACGGGGAAGGCGCCGGACGGCGCGCTGCTGCCGGCCGCCGGTTCCGGGGAGTCGAGGGAGTAGGTTAGCCTCACCTAACGCAGAACCCGAGTCTGACGAGAACCCGAGCCTGAGGGACGGAGCCCACGTTGACCGCCGTGCTGACGGCTCCTTCCGCCAGCCCGCACCTGAGGCGAGCCAAGCGGCGCTGGATCGGCTTGGCCGCGGCGATCACCATCCTATTTGTCGTGATCGCCCTGAGCCCTCGGAGGCGTCGGCCGCCATCCCACCCCGGAACGGCAGATCCTCGCCGGCGTCTCGATCACCGCGGCGCTCGGCGCGATCGTCTGGGCGATCCTGGTGCTGCGACGGGAGGCGTTCGACCGCTACCGGCACTGGGACGTCGGCTCGTTCTCGGACCGCAGGGCCGCACGATCGTCGCGGTGCTGCACGACCTCAACCATGCGTGCCGCTATGCGACGGAGCTGATCGTGATGAAGGCGGGCACGGTCGTGGCTCAGGGTCCGCCAGCCGAGGTGATGACGGCCCAGCTGGTCGAGGACGTGTTCGCGATGCCGTGCCGGGTGATCGACGACCCCGAGACCGGCACCCCGATGGTGGTCCCGGCCGACCGGCACCGCCGGCGCGGATCCCGTACGCCCGAGGCGGCGAGCGCGTGAGGGAGGCGCTTTCGCGGCAGCGTCGCCTGATCGTCGCGAGCGCGTTGCTGGCCATGGGCCACCAGGCCGGCGAGGCGGCGGTCCCGTTCCTGATCGGCGTGATCATCGACCGGGCCGTCGACGGCGGCGTGGGTGACCTGTTCTTCTGGCTGGGCGTGCTCGGCGCTATCTACATCGGACTGAGCTTCAGCTTCCGGTACGGCATGCGGTCCGCCGAGCGCGCGGCCGAGCAGGCCGCCCACGACCTGCGTCTGCGGGTGACCCGGAGGGTGCTGCACGACCGGGGCGGCGCCGAGGCCGGCCGGCTGCCCGGCGCCCTGGTCTCGGTGGCTACCAGTGACACGGCCCGGGTGGGCGCGGTCGCCGTCGCGATCGTGTACGGCAGCGCGGCCGTCGTCGCGGTGATCTTCACGGCCGTTCTGCTGCTGTGGATCTCGGTGCCGCTCGGCCTGCTCGTGCTGCTCGGCCTGCCGCCGCTGATGTGGCTCACCCGGCTGATCGGCAAGCCGCTCGAGGAGCGCAGCGAGACCGAGCAGGAGCATGGCGCGCAGGCCTCGGGCATCGCCGCCGACCTGGTCGCCGGGCTGCGCGTGGTCAAGGGGCTGCGGGCCGAGGAGGCCGCGGTCGCGCGCTACCGGGTGCGCAGCCAGGGTGCGCTGACGGCGACCGTGCGGGCGGCGCGCGCCCAGGCCGCGTACCAGGGCGTGGTGTTGATCGTGAGTGGGTTGTTCCTGGCCGTGATCGCGGTGGTCGGCGGCATCCTCGCGCTGCGCGGCAGCATCACCGTGGGGCAGCTGATCTCGTCGGTCGGTCTGGCCCAGTTCCTGGTCGGCCCGCTGTCGACCTTCGGCTGGGTGGGCGCCGACCTCGCGCAGGGCCGCGCCTCGGCCAAGCGGGTCGCGGCAGTGCTGGCCGCGCCGGTCGCCGTCACCCGGGGTGAGGCCGCTCCGGTCACGCCGGTGCGAGGAGCGATCGACCTTCGCGTACGCGACGTGACCCTCGAGCTCACGCCGGGCCAGATCGTCGGCGTGGTCACCACCGACCCGGCGCAGGCGGCCGAGCTGGTCCGCCTGCTCAACCGCTCGTTCGACCCCGAGGACGGCATCGTCGAGCTGGACGGGGTCGCACTGTCCGAGCTGGCGCCCGAGCAGCTGCGTTCCGCGGTGCTCTCCGTCGAGCATCACACCGACCTGTTCGGCGGCACCCTCCGCGAGGGCGTCTCGCTCTCCGGCCGCGCCGAGCCCGGCATCGTCGACCGGGCGATGGCCGCCGCCGACGCCGACGAGGTCGCCCGAACGCTGCCCGACGGCCTGGACGCGGCGCTCGACGACGGCGCCCGCACCCTGTCGGGCGGTCAACGGCAACGGATCGCGCTGGCCCGGGCCCTGGCCGCCGACGCGCCGGTGCTGGTGATGCACGACCCGACCACGGCCGTCGACGCCGTGACCGAGGCCCGGATAGCCGAGCGGCTGCGCGCGATGCGGGCCGGGCGCACGACGATCCTGATCACCACCAGCCCGGCCCTGCTCGCGGTCACCGATCGGGTGATCATGCTGCACGAGGGCGTGGTGCGGGCCGACGGGACGCACGGCGACCTGGCGGCCAAGGACGAGACCTACCGGGAGACGGTGCTGGCATGACGACCACCCTGCTTCCGATCGCGACCGGGCGGCGTACCCGGGCCGCTTTGGTCCTTTTTCTCCGGCCGCAACGGAAACGGCTGGCCGGCGCGCTCATCCTGCTGATCGCGGGCACGGTCGCCGGGCTGGTCGCGCCGCCGCTGCTCGGCCACATCGTCAACGTCGCCTCCGGCGGCGGCGCCACCGGCGAGATCGTGCTGGCCGGGGCCGGCCTGGTCGTGGCCGCGCTGGTCGAGGCGCTCCTGGCCGGCCTCGGCTTCGCGCTGCTGGCCCAGGTCGGCGAGGACACGCTGGCCCGGCTGCGGGAGCGGTTCGTCGAGTCGGCCCTGCGGATGCCGCTCGAGCAGGTCGAACAGGCCGGTGCGGGCGACCTGACCTCGCGCGTCACCAACGACGTGGCGGTCGTCGCCGAGGCGGCCCGGTCGGCGGTGCCCGAGTTCGCCCGGGCCATGTTCGTCATCGTGCTGACACTCGCCGGGATGGCCGTGCTCGACTGGCGTTTCCTGGTCGCGGCGCTGATCGCGGTGCCGGTGCAGGCGCACACCGTCCGCTGGTACGCCCGCCGCGCCGTTCCGCTCTACGCCCAGCAGCGGGTCGCCGTGGCCACCCAGCAGCACCACCTGCTGGCCACGATCGACGGCGCGCGGACGATCCGCACCTTCCGCATCGCCGGTGAGCACAGTGGACGCGTCGCCACCCGCTCGCAGCAGGCCGTCGACCTGCTGCTGCAGGGGGTTGCGCTGCAGACCAGGTTCTACGCGCGGCTGCACGTCGCCGAGTTCGCCGGGCTGGCCGCCGTGCTGGCCACGGGCTTCTCTCTCGTACGCGGTGACACCATCAGCATCGGCACGGCGACCGCCGCCGCCCTCTACTTCCACGGTCTGTTCAACCCGATCAACACCGCGCTCGCCCTGGTCGACGACGCGCAGGCCGCGGCCTCGGGACTCGACCGGCTGGTCGGTGTGGCCGATCTGGACACGTCGTTGGTGGGTCGGGCCGAGACCACCGACGCCCCGGTCGCCATCGAGGTGCGGGGGCTCGATTTCGCGTACCGGAAGGATCGGCCTGTCCTGCACGGCGTCGACCTGACCGTGCGCCGGGGCGAGCGGGTGGCCGTCGTCGGCTCGACCGGTGCCGGGAAGACCAGCCTGGCCAAGGTGATCGCGGGCGTGCACGAGCCGACCGGGGGCAGCGTCGAGGTGCCCGCGGGCGAGGTCGCGCTGATCACCCAGGAGGTGCACGTCTTCGCCGGTCCGCTCGGCGACGACCTGCGCCTGGCTCGTCCGGCGGCGACCGGCGACGAGGTGCGGGCCGCCCTCGAAGCCGTCGACGCGCTGGGCTGGGTCTCGCAACTGCCCGAGGGGCTGGAGACCGAGGTCGGCGCGGGCGGTCACGTGCTCACCGCCGCGCAGGCCCAGCAGTTGGCCTTCGCCCGCCTGATCCTGGCCGACCCGCCGGTCGCCATCCTCGACGAGGCCACCGCCGAGGCCGGGAGCGCCGGCGCCCGCCTGCTGGAACGGGTGGCCACGGCCGCGTTGCAGGGCCGCACCGCCGTGATCGTCGCCCACCGCCTGACCCAGGCCGTGACGGCCGACCGGGTCGTCGTGCTCGAGCACGGCCGGGTCGTCCAGATCGGACCGCACGCCGAGCTGATCACCCAGGACGGCCCGTACGCCGCCCTCTGGCATGCCTGGTCCGGTCAGCGCGCATATCCGACTGGCTAGTTCTGCCCGCCGGGCCGCGCGACCGGGCTGAGTGCCGCGACCTGGTGTCTAGGTAGCGCGCCCCGAAATCTGGGTAGCCGCTCCCGATCTCCGTGGCGCCAGTTCTTTCTAGCGTCTACGCATGAGCATTTTCATGGGTGCACACCATCAGCGGAGGCGTCAGCCTCGACGATGTCGTCGAGGCCCACCAAGCCGACCTCGAGGCGCAGGGCGACTACGACGTCAGCTATCTGCGCTACTGGGTCGACGAGGCCCGGGGCAAGATCTTCTGCCTGGTCGACGCGCCGTCGGCGGACGCGGCGGCGGCGGCCGTGCACCGCAAGGCGCACGGCTTGGTGGCCGACGAGATCTACCGGGTCGACGGCTGGCCGCGGCCGGGGTCGCCGAGATCCCCGGCGGCACGCTCTACCCGGCGCTGCTCCGGCTCGAGGAGCAGGGCCTGGCCACGCCCAGCTGGATGCCGTCCGAGGCCGGCCCGCGCCGCAAGTACTACGCGATCACCGCGGCCGGTCTCGACGTGCTCGCCGCCCAGGCCGACGACTGGCAGACCTTCCGCAACGGCGTGGACGCGCTGCTCAGCGCGGTGCCGCATGAGTGACTGGCCGGCCGCCTTCGAGGCCGAACTGCTGCGCCTCGGCCTGCCACCCGAGCGGGCCCGCCGGCTGGCCAACGAGACCTGCCATCAGGCCGCCGAGCACGCGGCGACCCCGTCCGACGTCTTCGGCCCGGCGCACCTCTACGCGCGTCACCTGGTGGCTTCGCTGCAGGTGCCGGCCTCGTCGCCGGCCCGCTTCCGGGACGGTCCGGTGATGCTCAGCCTGGCCGGGGTGACCAAGAGATATCGCCGCCAGACCGTCCTCGACGGCGTCGACCTGACCGTCCGCGGGGGAGAGGTCGCTGCGATCGTCGGCGCCAACGGCTGCGGCAAGTCCACGTTGCTGCGCATTTGCGCCGGCCTGACCCGACCCAGCTCGGGCACGGTCAAGCGCACCCGGCGGGTCGGCTTCGTCCCGCAGGACGGCGGCACGGTCGGGTGGCTGACCGCGGAGGAACACTTCACCCTGTTCGGCTCGGCCGCCGGCATGGTGCCCGGGCGGGCCCGGTCCACGGGCCTCCACCTGGCCGGTCGCCTGTCCTGGCGGCCCGGCGACCGGCAACGCGCCCAGCAGATGTCGGGCGGCACCCGGCAGAAGCTCAACCTCGTGCTGGGCGAGCTGCACGCCCCCGACCTGCTGCTGCTCGACGAGCCCTACCAGGGCTTCGACCAGGGCACCTATGTGGATTTCTGGCAGCAGGTCCTCGCCTGGCGCGACGCCGGCCGGGCCGTCGTGGTGGTCACCCACCTGCTGCACGACCTGCAGAACGTCGACCACGTGCTCGAGCTGGGGGAGCGATGACGACACTCGTGGTGGCCACGCTGTCGGCCCATGAGGTCGGCCGGCGCCGAGCCGCGCTCCTCCTGGTGGTCACCCCGCCGTTCTGGTTCCACCTGGTGCGCCGCGACCTCTCCGGCCAGTCGACCCGGGCCCTGACCCTGGGCATCGGCTGGGCCGTCTCCACGCTCACACTCTTCGTGGTCAACGCCTCCCGCCACGTCGACCCCCGCCTGCGGCTCACCGGCGCCTCGGTCCTCAGCATCATCGGCGGCCGCCTGCTCGCGATGACCGGCGTCGGCGTGGCCCTCGCGCTCGGCTACTGGACGATGGTCGCTTTTGATCAAGACCTGCCGCATCTGTGGGCGGCCGGTCTGATGATGCTGCTGTCCGCCCTGGTGGCCGCCCCGCTGGGCAGCCTGATCGGCGCCGTCCTGCCCCGCGAGCTGGACGGCGCGCTGGCCCTGCTCAGCATCTCCTCGGTGCAGATGCTGGCCGACCCGGCCGGCCTGATCGCCAAGCTGATGCCGTTCTGGTCGGCCCGCGAGGTCGGCAACTACGCCGTCGACGGCGGCTCGCTCGACCTGATCGGGCGGGGCCTGGCCCACGCCGGCGTCACCTGGCTGCTCTGCACGGCCGGCACGATGGCCGTCTTCGCCTGGCGGCTGCGGCTGGCCCACTACCCCGAGCCGTGACGGCGTCTACGATTCTGCCCATGACGGGGACGATTCAGTACGCTGCCGCGGGTCCACTGACGACGGTCGGCCACCATGCGCTGGACGACGTGCCGCACACGCCCGTCGAGATCTGCCAGCTTGCTCGGCACCTCGTCATTCAGCCCCCGGACGCGCAGAAGCTCGGGCTGGCCGAGGACCGGTTCGCCGAGAACCAGCTGCGCCCGATCGAGCAGATAATCGACGCCCTCCTCGCGGTGAGCCCGGCTCCGCTGACGGTGGCTCGTCCGCCTGAAGAGCGCGTCGTCGGGACCTGCCGCCATTTCGCCGTGCTCAGCTGTGCCCTCCTGCGCCACCGCGGGATCGCCGCCCGGGCCCGCTGCGGGTTCGCCACCTACTTCCAGCCGGGGCAGGGCCTCGACCACTGGATCACCGAGTACCGGCGGGGCAACCGCTGGGTGCGGATCGACTCCGAGATCCTGGGCGGATCGCTGGTGGCCCAGCCCGACGACCTCGCTCCCGGCGAGTTCCTCACCGCCGGGGAAGCGTGGAGCGCCTTCCGCGCCGGGAGTATCGATGCCACCCAGTTCGGCGTGTACGGCACCGAGAACTGGGGGTCGGCGGAGATCCGGGGAAACGTCGTCAAAGACCTGGCCGCGCTCAACAAGGTGGAGATGCTGCCGTGGGATGAATGGGGCCGGATGACCGCCGCCTACCAGGGCGAGACCGGCGCCGACTACGACGAGCTGATCGACACGATCACCGCTGTCTGCGCCGCCGACGATCCGGGCGCCCTCGCCGATCTCTACGCCTCCGAAGATCTCGCGGTGCCGGCTGACCTGCTGCGGTGACGGCCGATCTCACGCAGCGGCCAACGCCGTTCGCGGTCCGCCCTTATGCGGCGAGAGCGGTGGCCATGGCAGTGGTGAAATCGCTCAGCACGTCGGCCTCCGGCGCGTGATCGGGATTGACCTCGGTGAGGACCAGGGCGACGAGCTTCGGGCTCCGGGCGACAGGCTGATCATCGCCTCGTGCAGGGTCGGGCCGATCGGCTCGCCGCCGGAATCGGGGACGTCGGCGATCGGCATGTCCGAGAAACGCAGTACGTCGACATCGAGGTGCAGAACGAAGAAGTCGCCCGCCGCCTCGACGGCCCTGACGGCCGCCGCCCGCGGATCCTGATGCACCTCCAGGGCCGTGATCCGGGTGAGCGACAGCTCCTCCAGCAGGTCACGCTCGACGTCCGGGCGGTCCTCGGGCAGGGCGTCCCCATAGGACACGAAGCGCCCGACGGCGAGCGGTGGCCCGACCGCGGCCACCTCGGGCAGATGCCCCGGAAGCCGTAGCAGGTGACCCACGCCCATCGCGTCCAGATTGCCGTTCGCGCGGGTCTCGGGGGTGAAGAGGTCCGGTCCACCGTCCATATAGAGCAGTGCCGGATCCTGGGCGGCGCGGGCAAACCCGGCCATTACCCCCACCGTGATGCTGCAATCCCCACCGATGACGAACACTCGACGGCGCCCCCCGCACAGACCATCGACGACTCATCCGTTCATCCTCGCCACCATCGCCTCGTTTCCGCCGGTTTCCTTGTCGTCTCGGCCATTGCCAGTCGTGCATCTTCGCTGGTGGCGCGGCGGGGCCCTCGACAGATGGTGTGACCGTCAGCACAAACGGTCAGCCAAGATCAGCCGAAAGTACGTATCGGCCTATTCAGGGTATCTAAGTCCGCTATGCAACGATCTGTCTTGTAAGGCAGCAATCACTCGGGAGGTAGTAATGAACAAGGCAGCTCGGATGCTCACCATGCTGGGCATGGGTCTAATGGCCGGCGCGACGATCGGCGCCGGCCCGGCGCTGGCCGCGGACAGCACGAGCTCGCAGGCCGCCAAGCCTGCGACCTCGACGACCACCAAGGTTCAGCAGTTCCGCGACCGTGACCGGGTCGTTGGCTACTTCCGCACCCTGCGCTCCTGCGAGCAGGCCGGCCGCATCGGCGAGTGGCGTGACCGCTGGGACGACTACGACTGCGACCGGGTTCGCTTCGGCTTCAAGCGTGGCCTGTGGGCCCTCGAGGTCGAGCAGAACTGGCGCGGCGGCGGCCACGGCCACGGCCCGTTCGGTGGCGGCCACGGCGGTCACGGCGGTGGCGGTCACCACGGCGGCCACCACGGCCCGCGTCGCTGAGCTCCACCTCGACCGGCCGCGGCATCCACCGCCCCGGCTGATCGACCCAACTCGGTAGCGGCGGCCCCGCCACCGCGCCGGCCGGAATGACCGGAAGCCGTGACGCCCCGAACCGTCCCGGCGGCCAGCCGTTCAGAAAATGGCGGGCAGCGAGATCGAGAGTTCCGTCCATGCTCTCGACCCGCCGCCACGAACCACCCCGGTGCTCGGGCCGCGTCCACAAGATGCGGCCCGAGCGCTTTTCGTCGCGCCCGTATCGTGAAGCGGTGCGCACCACCTTGGCCACGCCGAGATTGCGGCTGCACGCGTTCCGGCTCACCGACCTCGACGAGCTGCACGCGCTCTTCGCCGACCCACTGACCCACACCATCGGGTCCGGACCGTTCACTTCGCCGGCCCAGACCGAGCGGTGGATCCGCCACCGGATCAACACCGAGCAACGGTACGGCCTGTGCTGGTACGCGCTGCGGGAGAACGAGACGGGCACGCTGGTCGGCAACTGCGGACTGCTCGAGGGCCGCACCGGCCACTCCGAACCCGAGATCGGCTACCTGATCGGCCAGGCTCACCGCGGTCAGGGCTACGCCGAGGAAGCAGCCCAGGCCGTACTGGCCGAATGCCGCTCAGCCGGCCTCGCCCGGGTGTGGGCCAGCATCCGCCCCCACAACACCCCGTCCCGCCGAATCGCCGAACGCCTGGGCCTGCACCTCACCCGAACCACCCACGACGACCGCGGCCCCCTGGAGTTTTACGCCATAGACCTCAACCAGCCCACCACGTGACAACCGCGGTCGGAACAACGTTGCATGCCGAATTTGCCGCTTGCGTTACTTCCCGGCTTCGTTCACAAGCTTCATGGGGATCAAGGGTTCGCCGGCCCGCACGGCTGCGTCGAGGCGGAGCCCACCGCGTACGGCGAAGAAATGTGGGTTGTGGTGAAGGACCTCGATCTCGCCGTCGCTCTCGGTGGACGACGTCCGCCCGACTCGACGGGGGTCGAGGAAACATGTCGGCACCGCCGCGAATTCGACGATGCGAGTAACGATGTCGGCCGGGGTGGCGCTGGTGGTGTCGCAGATCAGGTCGTAGTTCTGCAACCGGGTCTTGTCGGCCCCATAGCGGGTGAGGAATCGCTGCCGCTCGCTCTCGCTGCGCGCCGCCAGCTGCGTGCACGCATCCTCGAGGCTGGTGTATTGCTCGACTGGGCCGCCCGGGCGGCCGAGCACCCGACGGGCCGCCACCACAGGGTCGGTGACTAGATGGACCTTGTACGCGCCCCTGAAGAAATGCCAGGCCAGGCGGCTGTCGACGACCAAGGGTTCGCCCGAGGCGGCGATGTCGTGCTGGAGCTGATCGATGTAATTATCGATTTTGTCGTCGAGTTCGGCGTGCAGGTTGAACTGGAGCGCGGTCATGCCGTGCTCGGCTGCCATTTGCCGGTAGAGGTCGCCGATGCTGACCCGGCGCACTCCCAGCCGTTCGGCCAGCGCGACCGACACCGTCGACTTGCCACTGCCGAGGTCGCCATTGAGGACGACCGTCCGAGGAGCGGTCATGGATCAACCGTACGCGGCCGGCGCAGCCGCCGAACCCCTCGACCGACAGCGCCGACAATTCCCACCGCGAGAACGATCGCACCGTGGACGAGCCCGCTGTGATTCCCCTGACCGACGACACCGCCGCCATCGCCGGGGACCTCCGCCGTAGGTGTCTCGCGTTGGCCGTGCGGGCGTGGACATCCGCGACGAAGTGCGGCTGGGTGGGGCGACCGGCGAATCAGAGGCGGCGCAGGACGGTGACGACCTTGCCGAGGATGACGGCGTCGTCGCCGGGGATGACGTCGTAGGCGGGGTTGCAGGGGACCAGCTCGATGTGGCGGCCGTTGCGGCGCAGGACCTTGACGGTGGCCTCACCGTCGATCATGGCCGCGACGATGTCGCCGTTGTCGGCGACCTGCTGCTGGCGGACCACGACCGTGTCGCCGTCGCAGATGGCGGCCTCGATCATCGAGTCACCCTTGACCTTGAGGGCGAACAGGGTGCCGTGGCCAACCAGGCTCTGCGGCAGCGTGAGCTCCTCGTCGATGTGCTCGTCGGCCAGGATCGGGGCACCGGCGGCGATCGTGCCGAGCACGGGAACCGGAACGTTTTGCTGCTCGCCCGGACTGCGCACGTCGATCGCGCGCGAACCGCGGGCACCGCGCCGGATGTGGCCGCGATCCTCGAGCACCTTGAGCTGGTGGGCCACCGACGAAGGCGAGTCGAGCCCGACCGCCGCACCGATCTCGCGGATCGTCGGCGGGTAGCCGTGATTGTCGATCCACTCGCGAATCATCGAGAGGATCTGTCGTTGACGTTTGCTCAGGGGCACGCCGTCCGTGGACATGCGGTGATGATACTACATTCTTCGATCATTTGTACGACTCGTACGGATGACCGCCCGTAACCTTCCTGGAAGCAGCCGTGATCAGCTTTCGGCCGCCGACGGCCGGCGCTGCGCCGGGATCTCGGGCTCGTCGTCCTCGGGCGGGCGCTCCATGCTCATCACGGTCATCTCGCGCCGCCCGGAGCCGCCGTTCTCAGGCTCGCCATCGGCTCCCGGCGGAACGATTCGGCTGGTCGGATCCTCGGCGAAATTCGGACGCTCGGCGTCGGCGATCGAAGCCGGTGCGGGCTTCCCCGCCGTCTCCTCCGGCGGCGCGGCCACCGGAGCCGGCAGCCGGATGAACTCAGTCCGTTCGCCGGGCGGCTCGACCGACCCCGGCCGGATGATCTGGGTACGGTCCGGGTCGAGCCGAATCACCTGCGTCTCGTCGCCACCCAGGTCCCCCGTGAACGCGCCGCCCGCCCGGCTCTCCTCGACCCGCCCGGGATGCGTGGCGATGTCCGCCGGCGGCACCGGCGGCAGCAGCCGCATCGCCTCGGCCAGCTCGCCGATCCGCACGACCGTCGTGTGCTCCGGGTCGGGCGCCGTCACCGACCCCGTGACCTCACCCTGCGAGGTCACGATCCTGAGCGCCTGGGTCTGATCCGGGTCGGGCGCGCTGAACGACCGCGTGACCTCGGTGTCGTCGGCCGGCGCCAGGTGGATCGTCTGCGTCCGCTCGGGATCAGGCGCGCTGAACGACCGGGTGACCTCGGCGTCGTCCGACGTGACGATCGTGATCGCGTGCGTCCGGTCCGGGTCGGCCGGCGTCTGGTGAGCTGTGGCGAGCTGGATCGTCTGCGTCCGCTCCGGATCCGGCGCGCTCAACGACCGCGTCCTCTCCGGGTCAAAAAGATCTTCCGGTACGGCGGCAGACGCGCGAGCCTTCACCGGTTCGTTCGCCGCAGCCCGTTCCGGCTCCGTCTCACCGCCCGGCGTGATCTGCAGCTTGGTCGTCAGCTCCCGCAGATTGATCGCCCGAGTCCGCTCCGGATCAGGCGCCTCGAGCGACCGCGTCTCCTCCAACTCAGGCGGCACCCCCCGCGAATGCGGCGCCGGCTTGGCTCGCGCAGTGACATAGAAAATGTCCGCAACAGGCTCCCCGCCCGCAGCGTCACCTTCGTCATCGTCACCCTGCTCGCCCCGCCCGACCTCCCCCGCAGCACTCTCACCCGCACCAGCGCCGTCATCCTCAGCGACCTGCCGCTCCGAGACGTCAGCCGTAACTTCTCCAGCGGCGCCACCCTCATCGGCGTCGCCCCCAGAAGCGGTCCCCGCACCAATCAGGTCGGCCGTGGCCTCGCTGCCTTCACCCTGCTGCAGGGCCGGAGCCTCGGCATCCCCAGCTTGCGGTGCGGAGTCGTCGACCTGCGTCGAGGCGGCGGGATTGGTGTCCGGTTCTTCGGCGGCGTCGCTGGTGATGGTGGAGTCGAGGTCGCTGCTCGGTACTGCTTCGGCTGCGGAGTCTTCGGGTCCGGTCTCGCCGACCTTCTTCGGGTCGGAGAGCTCATCCAGCGACTGGTCGGCTACGGCCGCAGCACCCACTCGGCCGGCCCTGTCCACTGTCTCCGCGGGTGCTGCCTCCGCGCGGGCAAAGTTGATTTCGGCAGGCTTGGTCTCTGCGTCTCCAGCCAGAATCGTGTCCGCCTTCGTGCTCTGAGCATCAGCACGCATGCCGTTCCGCTGCCCACGATCGGCTGCGTGGACTCGGCGGGCGTCGGGCTTGTCAGCAGGCGTGGCTTCGGCCCGGGAAACCGCAGTCTCGAGGCCGGTGTCCTCGGCCTGGCCGGTCTCGCCATCGGCATTGAGTCGCAGGGCTGCCGTCTCGTCGACGGAGTCGGAGTGGGCCGCTTCGAAGTCGCCACGGACACCTTCGGCGGCGCTCGCGGCTACCACGGGTGTGACGTCGCTCTCCCGCACAGGGGCAACAGCCGCGACTCGATCGCCGGCGACCTCTGCCGTCGCGTTGTCAGTGGCGCCGTTCGTAATCGCGGTCTCGGCAAGGCCGCGGGTAGTCGCGTTCTCCGCAGTGGCGTCGGTAGTCGCGTTGCCCACGGTCGTGGTCGCGTTTGCCGCGATGCCGTGAGTGGCCGGCTTGTCGGCGGTGCCGTCGGTGGTCGCGATTTCCGCGGTGCCGTCGGAGGTTGCGATGTCGGCGGTCGCGGCCGTGATCACGTCTTCGGCGATGCGGTCGGAGATCGCGTTTGCTGCGGTGATGTCGGCCGTCGCGTTGTCGGCAATCGCGTTGACCGTCGCGTTTCCGGGGGTGGCGTTGGCCGGGGCCGGCTCAGCGACTATCTCTCCCGTGGTGAGGTCGGCCGTGATGTCCTTCCCGGCCTCGAACTCGGCGTATTTGACCGCGACGGCCTCGATTGCGGCGAGAGAGTCGTTGGCCGGGGCCGGATCGACGGGGTCGAAGGCGCCCGGCGTGACAGCGTTGACCGCGGGCGCTGTGGGCGGCCGCTGAATCCAAGTTCGTTTGGTCGACGCCTGGCCGTTGTAGAGGGCCACCACAACAGCGGCCTCGTCCGACGAAACCACGACGGCCGTCTGCCGCTCGTGGCGGCGGATCGGCATGGCGTAAGTGGCCTCGTCCTCCGACGTGTCGTATTCATCGTCGTCAGACGCCGGCGCCGCGTTCTCGCCCGGAGCCGTCGGACCGGCCGACGCCACATCCGCAGTCGGCTCGTCGTCGCCGGCCGTTGCCGCCCTCGTGCTCGAAGCAACCGCTTCTTCGACAGCCGCATCGACCTGCGTTCCGTCGGCGGTTGATTTGTCTGCGGAGAGGCTCGCGGTCGTGTCGGCCGCGTGCTCGACAGTTGTCACGCCGGCGGTCTCGACGTGCGCTTCAGCAGCGGCTGACTTCCCGGTTGGGAGACCTGTGGTGACATCGCCGGTTGGTTCTTTCGAGGGGAAGACCGCGGTCGTCTCTTCGTGATCGGTCGCATGCACCGTGGCTGCCTCAGAGGGCCCGTCTTCTCCGGCCGCGGTGGGCTCGTCGTGATCGATCGTTTCGGCACGCATGCCGGAGGTGGTCGGCTCTGCCGAGGGCAAGACGGTGGTGGCGTTGCCCTCGTCGGTCGCGTGAGCTGCGACTGCCGCGGTTGGTTCTTCCGCGGGGAGGACTGCGGCTGGCACGACGACGGTGGGGTCGTTGGCGCCGGGGACGACCGGGAGGCGGAGCGCGGCGGTCGGGTCCGGGTCGGTGGGGCGCAGGACCGGTGTCGAACCTGACACCTGGGTGGCCCAGGCCGGCGCGGCGACGGTGGCCTTGCCCCGGGCTCGGCCGAGCTGGCCGACCAGGGGCAGCACCGGCGCTTCGAAGCGGGCCCACCGTTTGGCGCTCAAAGCCGTACAAATCAACGGAACGGCCAACAACGCGGCCAAACCGTAGCCCGGCCGGCTCAGGTCGAAGCTTTCCTTGGCCACGGCGGCCGGCCATGCGCCCGCGTAGCCCGACGGGGACACCAGCGCCCACAGCGAGACGCCCAGATAGCCCACCCCTCCGGCCAGCGGCCCGGCCGGCGAGATCGGGGCGAAGAGCAGGATGGCGTACGCCGCCCCGGCCAGCACCAGCAGGAGCAGGCCGGTCGCTGACTCGACCGCGAAGTCGCCGCGCCCCCGCGTGGTCAGATCGTGGGTAAGGCCGACGCCGGCCAGCACCCACACGGCGGGGGCCAGCACGAGGACGTACAAGATCGATCTGAAGTGGCGCACGACTCTTCTCCCCGAACCCCCGCGCAATCTGCGAGACACGTCCTCAGCTGCCCCGGAACCGTACCGTCGACGGGCAACCGGGCGGAAGGAAGACGTAACGTACGCCGCATGAATGAGCAGCTCCCCGGTCGTCCGACCAGCCATTCCCGGGTCACCCTGAGCCGCATCATGACCGCGATCGACGTCAATCTCTACGGCACCGTGCACGGCGGCGTGCTGATGAAGTTCGTGGACGACGTGGCCGGCGCGGCCGCGGCCCGGCACAGCGGCGGCACCGCCGTCACGGCCGCGATCGACGAGATCCTGTTTCTCGAGCCGGTGCGGGTCGGCGATCTCGTGCACGCGTACGCGCAGGTGAACTGGACCGGCACCAGCTCGATGGAGGTGGGCGTCAAGCTGGCCGCCGAGCGCTGGGACGTGGTCGCCCTCGAGCCGTTGACCGTGGCCACGGCATACCTGGTATTTGTCGCGGTGGACGTGGCCGGCCACCCAAGAAACGTCCCGCCGGTGTTGCCGGAGAACGTGGACGACGAGCGTCGTTTCCGCGAGGCTCTGATCCGGCGGGAACATCGTCTGTCACGCCGGGCCGCCATCCAACAGGCCAGGGCCGAGCAGTCGACAGCTGAATGAACGTTAAGGTGAGGGCATGACGGGCGCAGTGTTGTGGCAGCCACCGGCCGACATCCGGGAGACCTCCCGCATCGGGCATTACCTGGCCTGGCTGGAGCGCGAGCGCGGCCTGGCGTTCGCCGACTATGCCGGGCTCTGGCAGTGGTCCGTCGACGACGTGCCCGCGTTCTGGCAGTCGATCTGGGATTACTTCGAGGTCCTCGGCCGTCCCACGACGCCGTTGGCCGACGCGTCGATGCCCGGCGCCGAGTGGTTCCCGGGCACCACGGTCAACTACGCCGAGCACGTGCTGCGCATGCCCGGCCTGGCCGATGACGATCCGGTCGTCCTGGCCTATTCGCAGAGCCGTGCTCCGACCACGCTGACGGCCGCCGGGCTCAGAGAAAAAGTCCAAAACGTCAGGGCTGGGCTCCAGGCACGCGGGGTCAAAGAAGGCGACCGGGTTGCGGCTTACGCACCGAACATCCCCGAGACGTACGTCCTGATGCTCGCCACGGCCAGCCTGGGCGCGATCTTCTCGTCCTGCGCGCCCGAGTTCGGCGTACGCAGTGTGATCGACCGCTGGCAGCAGATCGAACCCAAGATCCTGGTCGCGGTGGATGGCTACCGCTACGGCGACAAGGCGGTCGACCGGCGCGAGGAGGTCGCGGCCATCACCGAGGCGCTGCCGTCGCTCGAGCACGTCATCACGATCGGTTACCTGCACGGCGGCGGCGACTTCGACGACCTTCAGGGCGACGACCCCATGGCGTACGCCCGGGTGCCGTTCGACCATCCCCTGTATGTGCTCTACAGCTCGGGCACCACCGGGCTGCCCAAGCCGATCGTCCACGGCCACGGCGGCATCCTGCTGGAACACCTGAAGATGCTGGCCCTGCACCACGACCTGGGCCCGGGGGACCGCTTCTTCTGGTTCACCACCACCGGCTGGATGATGTGGAACTTCCTGGTCAGCGGCCCGGCCGTCGGCGCCGCGATCGTCCTGTTCGACGGCAACCCGGCGTACCCGAGCCTGTCGACGTTGTGGGATCTGGTCGACGAGGCCGGCATCACCTATTTCGGGACGAGCGCGCCCTTCCTCATGGCCTGCCGCAAAGCCGGCCTGACCCCGAAGAAGACCCGGCTCAAGGGCATGGGCTCGACCGGGGCGCCGCTTCCGAGCGAGGGCTTCGATTGGGTGTACGAGGCGGTCGGCACCCAGTTGCAGCTGCAGTCCTTGTCCGGCGGCACCGACGTGTGCACCGGCTTCGTCGGCTCGGTCCCGCTGCTCCCGGTGACCGAGGGCAAGATCGCCTGCCGTGCGCTGGGGGCCCGGGTCGAGGCGTACGACCCGGTCGGCCGCCCGGTCGTCGACGAGCTCGGTGAGCTGGTCATCACCGCACCCATGCCCAGCATGCCGGTCGGGTTCTGGAACGACCCGGACGGCAAGCGCTACCGCGAGGCCTACTTCGACTATTTCCCGGGCGTCTGGCGGCACGGCGACTGGATCACGATCGGCGCCGACGGCACCTGCGTGATCACCGGCCGCTCCGACGCCACCCTCAACCGGGGCGGCGTACGGCTGGGCACCGCCGAGTTCTACTCGGTCGTGGAGAGCCTGCCCGAGATCGTCGACTCGGTCGTCGTGCACCTCGAACAGGACGACAACCCCAACGGCGAGCTGCTCCTCTTCGTGGTGCTCGCCGAGGGCCAGGAGCTCGACGACGGCCTGCGCCGGCGGATCGCGACCGAGCTCCGGGGCGCGCTGTCCCCGCGGCACGTTCCCGACGAGATCCACGCCGTACGCGCCGTGCCCCGCACCCTGTCCGCCAAGAAGCTCGAGGTGCCGGTCAAGCGCATCCTCACCGGCACCCCGGTCGAGGACGCGGCGGCCAAGGGCGCCCTGGCCAACCCGGAGTCGCTCGCGGCTTTCCAAAAGCTGGCGGCCGAGCGCGCTCAGTAGGTCAGCGTGACCTTCTCGGACTCGGCGCGGGCGGTGACCTTCGCCGGGTCCAGGTTGGCGCAGAGCACGATCGAGGCCCCGCCGATCAGGGGCGCGAGCAGCCAGTCGATCGGGTCGGGGTGGGCCGACGCGTCGATCAGCACCCGGCCGCCCGGCACGATGTTGTGGTCGGCGGCGCGCCCGGTGGCCGCCGACAAAACTTCGGCGTGGGTACGCCCGTCGAGCGCCGGATCGTCCGCGCTGACCGGTTGACCCGGGAAGTAGTCGCCGAACTGGCGTACCTCGAGCACGAAATCGGCGAAGCCGTCCGGCAGCTCGCGCAGCGGCATCGCGAACGGCAGCAGGCCCGTCGCGTACCTTTCTGAGGCTTTTGTCAGGATCGCCGAGGACGGCGCGGCAAACACGACATCGGCGGCAGTAGGGTCGTCCGTCGCCGCGGCCACGCCCGCCGAGAAGACTCCGAGCAGGATCGCCGCGGTCTGCCAATGCGGGGGCAATGTCACCGCGGCGGTGTCGCCAGTGCTCAGCCCCAGCCCGTCCACCAGCAGGTTTGCGGTCTTGGAGACCCAGTTGTCCAGCGTCGCACCGGACAATTCGGTCCGATCGCCGCTCGTGTCGTCGTAGAACGTCAGCAGCGGGCTGGCCGGGTCGCGGCGCACCGCGGCCGCCAGCACCTGCGGGATCGTGGTCTGCACCGTGACGACGTTAGCGCGGTCACTGAGCGTAGTTGACCCTGAACGGGTGATGAGAACCGCGAAACGCTTCCAACAAGGCGGTGTCGCGGTCACATGCGCGATGCATCACGGGCGTACCCTTGCCAGTGGTCTGAATTACAACCTCTTTGGGAGTTGCCTCGTGACCGCCGGTCGCCCCCCGCGAGTGCTCGTCGACGCCACCAGCGTCCCCGCAGACCGAGGAGGAGTCGGCAGATACGTCGACGGCTTGCTCGGCGCCCTCGGGCAGATCGACCCTGACCGGGTCGATCTGGCCGTCGTGGCCCAGCGGTCGGATGCGGAGCGTTACAGCCGCATGCTCGACAACAAGGCCGAGGTGATCGCCGGCCCGGCCGCCGTCGCCCATCGGCCCGCGCGCCTGGCCTGGGAGCAGACGGGTCTTCCGCTGCTGGCCCAGCAGGTCGGCGCCCAGGTGCTGCACTCGCCGTTCTACACGTGCCCGCTGCGGGCCGGCTGCCCGGTCACGGTGACCGTGCACGACGCGACGTTCTTCACCGAGCCTGAGCACTACGACAACACCAAGCGGACGTTCTTCCGCAGCGCGATCAAGACGTCGCTGCGCCGGGCGGCCCGGGTCATCGTGCCCAGCAAGGCGACCCGTGACGAGCTGATCCGGCTCCTCGACGCCGACCCGACCCGCATCGACGTGGCCTACCACGGTGTCGACCAGGCGGCCTTCCACGCGCCCACCGAGGAGGAAAAGGCCCGCGTCCGGGCCCGCCTCGGCCTCGGCGACTCGGGCTACGTGGCGTTCCTCGGCGCCAAGGAACCGCGTAAGAACGTGCCCAACCTGATCCGCGGCTGGGCCCGCGCGGTGGCCGACTGGCCGCACCCGCCCGCGCTGGTGATCGCCGGCGGCCAGGGCCACGACGACGAGATCGACCGCGCCGTCGCCGAGGTGCCGCCCCACCTGCGCCTGCTTCGCCCGGGTTATCTGCGTTACACCGATCTGCCCGGTTTCCTGGGCGGTGCGCTGGTCGCCTGCTACCCCTCGTTCGGCGAGGGCTTCGGCCTGCCGATCCTGGAGGCGATGGCCTGCGCGACCCCGGTCCTCACCACCCCGCGGCTGTCCCTGCCCGAGGTCGGCGGCGACGCGGTGGCCTACACGACCGAAGACCCCGACCGCATCGCCACCGACCTGGCTGACCTGCTGCACGACGAGCCGCGCCGGGCCACGCTGGCCAAGGCGGGCTTCGACCGGGCCAAGGAATTCACCTGGCAGTCGAGCGCCGAAGTGCATGTCACAACCTGGAAACGAGTCGCCGCCGTCTGACCCTTTACACTCGGTCCGCATGAGCGATCAACTCGGTGCCCTCTACGGGGTCGTGCTGGCCGGCGGCACAGGAACCCGCCTCTGGCCGCTGTCCCGCGCCGGTCACCCCAAGTTCCTGCATCCCCTGACCGGGACGGACGCGTCGCTGCTCCAGGCCACGGTTGACCGGCTCGACCTGCTCGCCCCGATGGACCACATCTTCGTGGTCACCGGGGTCGCGCACGCCGCCGCGGTGTCCCGCCAGCTCGAGAGCATCCCCGACGCGAACGTGCTCATCGAGCCGTCACCGAGGGACTCCTGCGCGGCGATCGCCCTGGCCGCGGCCGTGATCGCCCGCCGCGACCCCGAGGCGATCATGGGGTCGTTCGCCTCCGACCACCTGATCTCCGAGAAGGAACGCTTCAGCGAGGTCATCCGGCAGGCCATGGTCGGCGCCCAGCAGGGCCTGCTCATGACGCTCGGTATCACGCCGACCCGCCCCGAGACCGGCTACGGCTACCTGCAGTGCGGCGCGGCGGTCGGCGACGGGCCGGTGCTGGCGGTCGAGGAATTCAAGGAGAAGCCGACGTACGACGTGGCCGAAAGCTACGTCAAGTCGGGCAACTACCTGTGGAACGCCGGCATGTTCGTCTGGCGGGCCGACGCGTTCCTGGCCGAGCTGTCCCGTCAACAGCCCCAGCTGGCGGCGGGGATCTCCCGCATTGCGGCCGCGTGGGAGACGCCGGAGCGCGAAGAGGTGCTGGGTGAGGTCTGGCCGACCCTGCCGCGCATCTCGGTCGACTACGCAGTGATGGAAGGCGCGGCCACGGCCGGCCGCGTCGGCACGGTCCCGGGCGACTTCGGCTGGAACGATGTCGGCGACTTCCACACCCTGGGCGCGGTGCTGGCGGCCGACCCGTCGGGCAACGTCATCGTGGGGCGCGACAACTCCCAGAAGTCGGGCGTGCTGCTGCGCGACACCGAAGGCCTGGTGGTGGTGCCGACCCAGGGCCGGCTGATCGCGGCCATGGGCGTACGCGACCTGGTCATCGTCGACACGCCGGACGCCGTGCTGGTCATCCCGCGGGAGCGGGCCCAGGAGGTCAAGCACCTGGTCGACGAGCTCAAGGAACTCGGCGAGCTCGGCTACATCTAAGTTCCCCCAGGCCGGCTGCTGGTGTGGCCGGGCTCCGTCTCGGTTCCCCAGGTCGGCTGCTGACATGGCGGGGCTGCGTCTTGGGTTCCCCCGGTCGGCTGCTGATCCGGCCGGGCTGCGTCTTGGTTCTCCGGGCCGGTTGCTGATCCTGGCTGCGTCGTGGTTTCCCAAGCCCGGCTGCTGACCCGGCCGGGCTGCGTCCTGGTTGCCTTCAGCCCGGCTGCGGTTGGGCGGGCTTTGTGGTGTCGGTTGCGGTTGACGGTCGAGGGCCGGGAGTGCCCAAGGTCGACCGTCAGGCTTGATATCGATCTTGGGCACTCCCGGCCCTCGACCTTGCATGGTCTTCCGTGGCGGGTAGCGCGGGGTTGCGCGCGGGCACAGGGGCGGCGCCAGCGAGGCGTGGCCTGTTGCGGTGGGTGGTCTGCGCTGTCGCGATGGTGGTTGCGGCTGGGGGCTTGGTCACCCAGGCCGGGCTGGGTGGGTGGTTGCGCGTTCGCACCGTGCCGGTTGCGGCCGGGCTTCGCCCTACAAATGGGCATTGCCGTGGCATCCGCTTGTTGGCGGCGACCCGGAGCGTGTCGCCCTACGCGAGCATCAGGTCGGCCGGGCTCGATGATCGCCTGGCCGGCGGCACCGAACACGCCCACGTCAGCGTGGCGCCCACCCGATCGACGATGCCTCCGAGGCCCTCGCCGTCTGCCCACGCATCGCAGGTGTTCAGGAAGACGTCTGCGCGGTCCTGCTTTCATCCGGGTCTCGCCGATCCGATGAAGCTCGCTACCGCAGAGCCCTCGCTGAGAGGGTGCAACCGGCAGAAGCCGTGGCAGTGGATCCCGTGACTGCGGATCCTGCTGTCAGCGCCAGGCCCGATTACCGCGATGCCCAGTCACGCAGAGGCCGTCACGCAGAGGCCGCCCACCCAGGGGGGCCTCCGACCACGCCATGATTGTGGCGGAATTTGTTGATCACTGCGGGGCGGTTGGGGACAGGATCCGACCTGTGGATAACGCGGTGGTCAGGGGAGGCGTGCTAGGGCTGGGGGGATCTGGCGGGCGGTGCCGGAGGCCAACGGGGTCGGGAGCGCGTCCGGAATGAACCAGGCCAGTTTTTCGGATTCGGCGCTGATTTGTTCGCGGGTGTTGGCGGGGCAGCGCAGCAGGTAGCGCACGTCGAAGTGGACCGAAGGGGTGGCGGGGGCGCCGTCGGCGGAGCCGCAGCGGACCTCGTGGATGTCGATGTCGATCGGCGTTGGATCCAGCGTTAGATCTGGAATGCCGGACTCTTCGGTGGCTTCCCGGTAAGCGGCTGCAGCCAGCGAAGGGTCGTCGGGTTCGCAGTGGCCGCCCAGCTGCATCCATAGGCCCAGGCGGCCGTGCAGGCATAGCAGCACCTGGCCGTCGCCGTCGACGATCAAGGCGCTGGCCGTGACGTGGCCGGCCCGGTGCGCGCGGGTCATGACCGCTGGGCCCTCCGCCAGCAACTCCAGCGTCCGCTTGCGGGCCGGCTCGGCCTCGTCGGATGTCGCCGACCAGCCCTCCAGCACCCGCATGGCGTCCGCGTGCAATTCGTCGACGGTCACAAGGTCCTCACAGGGTCGGCAGAGGCAGTCACAAGGCCCACGGGAGCGATCACAAGGCCCACCGGGGCGAACACAAGGCCCAAGGGAGCGATCACAAAGTCTGCACAGGCGATCGCAAGGCCCGCACAGGCAGTCACGAGGTCGTCAGGGCGGACACGAGGTCGGCAGGGGCGGTTACGAGGTCGGCAGGGGCGGTCAGAAGGACCCCGGAGGTGGTTGCGAGGTTGGTCGGGGTGGTCATGAGGGGGTCAGGTTCCGGAGAGTTCTAGGCGGATGCCGTCCTCGTGGGGGAGTGACAGTGTGGCGATCGACTCGGCGGCCAGGGCCGACCGCAGGCGGTGGGCGTCGGCGCCCAGCCGCATCAGGCCCTCGGGGGAGGTGTCGCGGGTGCGCAGGTGCAGGGCGGCCGTGGCGCCGCTGCCGGTGATGGCCTCGGCCGGTTCGATCGTGGTCGCCTGGGAGATCGAGTCGGCGACGGCGACCGCGGCCCGGTCGGCCGCCGCGGGGTCGAACGGCAGGCCGGGCAGGGCGGCCTCGGCGCCGTCCGGAAGCTGGGCCGCGGCGCGCAGCCCGATCGCTCGGGCCTCGGCGGTGCCGAGGCTGAACATGTCGGAGGCGGCGTCGCGCAGCAGCACCGAAGCACCCTCGGCGTCGCGGATGCCGGAACGGGGATAGCCGCGGACCACGGCCACCGGCACCTGGTCGCACTTGCCCTTGACCAGCTCACCGGCCGCGGCCAGCTCGTCGATCACGGCCATCTGGGTGATCTCGAGCTGATTGCCGTACGGATCGGTCTCGCCCCGGTGGTCGCGGACCGGCTCGATGCCGGCTGCGCCCAGGGCCACGTCGGTCAGGCCGTTGCGCCAGGCCCGGCCCATCGTGTCGGAGACGATGATGCCGACGTCGAGGCCGCGCTCGAGGAAGTCGGCCCGCAACTGGCGGGCCGACGCGTCGGGGTCGGTGGGCAGCAGGACCAGGTGGGTCTTGTCGACGTTCGAGGCGTCGATGCCGGCGGCCGCCATCACGAAGCCGTGGTGGGTCTGCACGATCGTCGTCGGCCCGCGCCGCGCGACCACGCGGGCGGTCTCGGCGACCAGGGCCGCCGCGCGGGCCTCGTCGCGTTCCGGCCCGTCGGCGGGCACCTCGACCAGGCGGCCCTCGGCCTTCGACACGATCTTGCTGGTGACGACCAGCACGTCGCCGTCGGCCAGCCAGGGCGCGGCTGCGGTGATCAGTTCGGCCAGGTCGTCGCCGGCCACGATGTGACCGATCCCGCGCACCGGCAGGATTTCGAGCCCGTCAGTCACGACGTCGTCCCCTCTGCGTGAGATCTCCGAATCAGCTTGCCCGCCCGCGCCATCGGGTTCAAGCCACGCCGGCCAGGGCCAGCGCGTCCTTGACCATCTGGGCGGTGGCCTCCTCGGAGCTCATCCACAGCGGGACCGCCCGGGTGGGCACGCCCGGGACCTCGATGCCGGCGTCGGACGCGTCGATCAGCCAGCCGTCGAGGATGCCGTTGTCGGAGCGGGGGCCGTAGAGCGCGCCGACCCCGGCCGGGGACACCTCGACACCCAGGGTGGCCAGGCATTTGTCGGCCATGCCGCGGATCGGGGACTCGCCGATGATGGGGGAGACGCCGATGACCGGGGCCGAACCGGTAGCCACGGCGTCGCGGAGCGCGCTCACGGCCAGGATCGGGGCGATGCTGACCACCGGGTTGCTCGGCGCGACCAGCACGACGTCGGCCTCGGCGATCGCCTCGAGCACACCGGGCGCGGGCTTGGCGGTCTCGGCGCCCACGAAGACGAACCGGTGGGTGGGCAGGTCGCCGCGGTAGCGCACCCACCACTCCTGGAAGTGGATGGCCTTGCGCTCGCCCTCGACGTCGACCACCACGTGGGTCTCGAGGCGGTCGTCGGTGGCGGGCAGCATCGTGACGCCGGGCTGCCAGCGGGCGCACAGGGCGGCCGTGACGGCGGAGAGCGGATAGCCCGCGTTGAGCATCTGGGTGCGTACGAGATGGGTGGCGGTGTCTTTGTCGCCCAGGCCGAACCACGACGGCTCGGCGCCGTAGGCGGCCAGTTCCTCCTTGACCACCCACGTCTCGCCGGTGCGGCCCCAGCCGCGCTCGACGTCGTGGGCGCCACCCAGCGTGTACATCACACTGTCGAGGTCGGGGCAGATCTGCAGGCCGTGCATGCGCACGTCGTCGCCCACGTTGACCACCGCGGTGACGTCGGCGCCGAGCGCGCGAGCCTGGGCGCGCACGCCGACGAGGAATTTGGCACCGCCGATGCCACCGGAGAGGACCACGATCCGCATACCGACATCCTTCCCCACGGGTATGACAGAACGCGCTGCCGGGGTATCCGGCCCGCATGCGTAGTCCGACTACGCTGAGCCGATCTTTCCATCGTCCGTCAGGGAGACAACCCGTGACCAGCCAACCGCAGCCCACGCCGGGCGAGGGCAAACCGGCCGGCCCGTTCCTCAGCCCGCTGCGTGATCTCGCGGCTTACGTGCTCGTCGGCGCCCCCGCACTGCTGCTCTTCGTGGCGATCATCCGGTTGATTCCGGATGGCGAGAACCAGTTCGGTTACCGCACGCAGGACAGCTTCTACGGCTTCGTCAACACACCGACGATCTTCATGCCGCTGGCCGCGGTGCTGCTCTCGCTGCTGGTGCAGCCCCGGCACCCCAAGGCCAAGCTGATCACGATGATCGCGGTCGTCGAGTACGCGGTGATGGCCCTCTTCGGGGTGCTGTTCGGCCTGCTGATCGGCCTGATCAACCACGCCGGCAACAACGGCGCGCGGGTCGCGTTCGAGGAGCTGCTGGTCCGTGCGGCCTGGCTCGCCGTGCTCGGCGTGGCGGCGTACGCGGTGTTCCGCCTCTGGCAGGGTCTCTACACCGTGCCGAAGCCCCCGCAGCAGCAGGGCGTCTACGGCCAGCCCGCGTACGGTCAGCCGGGCACCTACCCCGGTCAGCCGGGTTACGGCCAGCCGCCGCAGCCGGGCTTCGCCCCGGGCGCTTACCCGCCGCCGCAGTACGGCCAGCCGCAGGGCCAGCCGCAGGGCCCGCCGCAGGGCCAGCCCTACCCCGGGCCGGCTCAGCCGGGCTACCCGCAGCAGCAGCAGCAGCAGCCGCCGGCCTGGGCCCAGCCCTCGGCGCCGATCCCGGCCTCGGGCCCGCCGGCGCAGAGCCCGCCCGGCCCGTTCGCGCCCCACCCGGCCCCCACCACGGCTTTCCCTAACTTCTCCGAGCCGACCCAGGCCGTCCCGCGCACCCCGCCGCCGGCCGACGACCGCACCGAGAAGCTCGGCGACGACCGACCCGGTTTCGGCCCGGCCGACGAGGACCCGCCGCGCCGATAGGGCTCATAGACGAGCCGAACGCCCGGGCGCCGTGTCCTATCCCACTGCGAGCGCCCGGGCACGGCCGGGGCAACCGACAGATTTCCGGCCTAGGCTGCTGGGGTGGCACAGGTCAACACGGTCGAGAACAAGCCCACGGACGCGAGCATCAAGCGGGCACTGCGCCGCGCGGCCGACGGTAAGGCGGTGGACGCCGACGAGGCGACTGCCCTGCTGGCCGCGACCGGTGAACGCTTCGACGAGTTGCTCGCCATCGCCGGCGGCATCCGGGACGCGGGTCTGCGTGAGGCCGGGCGGCCGGGCGTGGTGACGTATTCGCGCAAGGTCTTCATTCCGCTGACGCGCCTGTGCCAGGACAGGTGCCACTACTGCACGTTCGCGACGGTGCCGCATCGGCTGCCCGCCGCCTTCCTCGAGCGCGACGAGGTCCTCGAGATCGCCCGGCAGGGCGCCGCCCAGGGGTGCAAGGAAGCTCTCTTCACGCTGGGCGACCGGCCCGAGGAACGCTGGCCCGCGGCCCGGCAGTGGCTCGACGAGCGCGGCTACGACTCGACGCTCGACTACGTGCGTGCCTGCGCGATCGCCGTCCTCGAGGAGACCGGCCTGCTGCCGCACCTCAACCCGGGCGTGATGAGCTGGGCCGAGCTGCAGCGTCTCAAGCCGGTCGCGCCCAGCATGGGCATGATGCTCGAGACCACGGCGACCCGCCTGTGGTCCGAGCCCGGCGGCCCGCACTTCGGTTCCCCCGACAAGGAGCCGGCCGTCCGGCTTCGCGTGCTCGACGACGCCGGCCGGGTGGGCGTCCCGTTCACGACCGGCATTCTGATCGGCATCGGCGAGACCGCCGCCGAGCGGGTCGACGCGCTGTTCGCGATGCGCCGCGCCGCCCGCGAGTACGGGCACATCCAAGAGGTCATCATCCAGAACTTCCGCGCCAAGCCGGACACGGCGATGCGCGGCATGCCCGACGCCGAGCTGCGCGAGCTGGCCGCCACGGTGGCCGTGGGCCGCATCATCATGGGTCCCCGGGCCCGCATCCAGGCGCCGCCCAACCTGATCGACACCGAGTTCGCGCTGCTGCTGCGGTCCGGCATCGACGACTGGGGCGGCGTTTCGCCGGTGACCCCCGACCACGTCAACCCCGAGCGCCCGTGGCCCCAGATCGACCTGCTGCGCGAGAAATCGGCCGCCGCGGGCTTCGAGCTGCGCGAGCGGCTGACGATCTACCCGGAGTACGTGCGGCGGGGTGGCGAGGGCTGGCTCGACCCGCGTCTGGCGGCCCACGTGGCCGCGCTGTCCGGGCCGGACGGTCTGGCCGACGAGGCGGCCGAGGTGGTCGGCCGTCCGTGGCAGGAGCCCGACGACGTGTACGGCTCGGGCCGCACCGACCTGTTCGCCACGATCGACACCGACGGGCGTACCGCCGATCGTCGCTCCGATTTCGACAACGTCTACGGCGACTGGGACGAGGTCGCCGCGCACATCACCACCGAGACGCCCCGACATCTGCCGGCCGACGTGCTGGCCGGCCTCAAGCTGGCCGAGAGCGACCCGGCCAAGCTGCTGCTCCCCGAAAATGAGGACGCGGCCATGGCGCTGTTCAACTCGGACGGTGACGCGCTCGACGAGCTGGCCCGGATCGCCGACGGCCTGCGCAAAAAGGTCAACGGCGACGACATCACGTACGTGGTCAACCGGAACATCAACTTCACCAACGTCTGTTACGTGGGCTGCCGGTTCTGCGCGTTCGCCCAGCGCGAGCAGGACGCGGACGCCTACCGGCTGTCGGTCGACCAGGTGGCCGACCGGGCCGAGCAGGCCTGGCAGGACGGCGCCTCCGAGGTCTGCATGCAGGGCGGCATCGACCCCAAGATGCCGGTGACCGCCTATGCCGACCTGATCCGCGCGATCAAGCAGCGCGTCCCCGGCATGCACGTCCACGCCTACTCGCCGATGGAGATCGTCACCGCCGCGGCCAAGGCGGGCGTCCCGGTGCGCGAGTGGCTGGCCGACCTCAAGGAGGCGGGCCTCGGCACGATCCCGGGCACCGCGGCCGAGATCCTCGACGACGAGGTGCGCTGGGTGCTGACCAAGGGCAAGCTGCCCGCGAGCGCCTGGGTCGACGTCGTGAGCACGGCTCACGAGCTGGGCATCCGGTCGAGCTCGACCATGATGTACGGCCATGTCGACCACCCCCGGCAGTGGCTGGGTCACTTCCGCGTGCTGGCCGGCATCCAGGACAGGACGGGTGGCTTCACCGAGTTCGTGGCGCTGCCGTTCATCCACACCAACGCGCCGATCTATCTGGCCGGCATCGCGCGCAACGGCGCCAGCTGGCGGGAAAACCGGGTGGTCCACGCGATGGCCCGCGTCCTGCTGCACGGCCGCATCGACAACATCCAGTGCTCCTGGGTGAAATTGGGCGACGACGGCACCCAGGTGATGCTGAACGGGGGCTGCAACGACCTCGGCGGCACCCTGATGGAGGAAACCATCTCCCGGATGGCCGGTTCCGAGCACGGATCGGCGCGTACGGTCGCCGAGCTCAAGGAGCTGGCCGCGGCGGCCGGTCGCCCGGCCGTGGAGCGTACGACGACCTACGCTCGACGCTAGGTCACAAAACGGGTTAAATTGGACTCATGCTGGCCGGACCGCGTTACCTTCCGGTCCTCCGGACAGATAGGGCAGGAACGGGACCACGGCGCGCCGAAGGCGCGCCGTGGAAACAGGCCTATTTATCAGGTTCGGCTTGACGACGCACGTCTTACACGCGTGTAATTTCGGTGGGGTTGTGAGCTGAGGGGTCCGCGAGCATGCGAATTCAGTTCACAAAAAACACGCTGCGTGCGTGGGGGGTCAGCGTCGGCATTGCTGCCGGCGCGGAAATTGGGAGGCACGCCGATGGAAGCGCAGGTTGAAGGGGTCGACCTGCTCGGGGACGCGCCCGAGTGGCAGGAACGGGCGCTGTGTTCGCAGACCGACCCGGAAGCCTTCTTCCCGGAAAAGGGGGGGTCCACCCGGGAGGCGAAGAGGATCTGCGGTCGTTGCGAGGTCAAGTCCGAGTGCTTGGAATACGCGCTGGGGCATGACGAGCGTTTCGGTATCTGGGGTGGACTGTCCGAGCGGGAGCGTCGCAAGCTGAAGCGGCGCGTCGCCTAGGACAGTTCGTCAGGATCCACCCCGAGCAGGTTGGCTACCTGCTCGATGATCACATCGTGGACGAGGTCGGCGAGGTCTTCGCGGTCCATCGCCCGGAATTCCAGCGGCCGCCGGTAGAGCACGATCCGTGGGGGAAGCTCCTGCCGGCCGGGGCGACCGGGCAGCAGGCGGGCCAGTGGCACCTCGCCGTCCTCGAGCACGTCGGAGTCGTAGACGTTCAGGTCGGGCGGCACGTCCTCGACCGCGAACTCGACGCCGGCCAGCTCTTTGGCGTAGCGGCGCTCGAGGCCCTCGACCGTGTCCAGCACCAGGTCGTCGAAGATCTCGGCCTTGGTGCGGGCCAGCGGGACGGTCGCCGGCACCAGTCGGCCGCGCAGCCCCCGGCCGTGCCGGTCGCGACGCGCGGGATGCCCCGGGCCGGCCTTGCGCGCCGCCCGGGACGGATCGCTGCGGCGGCGTTCAGGACTGGTGGTCACGGCGCAACTGTAGTCCTCCGACGGTGTGACACGGAGTCAGACCGGTTCCGGCGCGTGTCCGCGTCGTTAATTCGTCCCTTCGGGTCCGTACGCCCGTAATTCGTCCCATCGAGGGCGGCGTGTCGGCCGTTCATGGCCGAATCGTGATGCATCGTGGGTCGGCGTGTCGCGGCCCTTCCGCGCCCGAGCGGGCCGCCGGAGCGATAACGTGCCGCCGTGAGGTCACCACGGCGCTGCTCCCGGAACGGCTGTCCCCGACAGGCGGTCGCCACTCTGACCTACGTCTACAGCGACTCCACGGCGGTCGTCGGTCCCTTGGCAGCCTTCGCCGAACCCCACACGTACGACCTGTGTGAGCCGCACGCCCGCAGCCTCACCGCCCCGCGAGGCTGGGAACTCGTCCGGCACGACGGCGATTTCGCGCCGCCGCCGCCCACGACCGACGATCTGGTCGCCCTGGCCGACGCCGTCCGCGAGGCCGCCCGTCCGCCCGCGCCACCCCCGCGCAGCGACGACGACCAGCACCTGCCGGGTCACCAGACCGGCCGCCGCGGCCACCTGCGAGTGATCCCGCCGTCCCACTGAGCGCCGTCCCACTGGCTGGCCGTCTAGGGCAGCGCGACCAGCGTGTAGCGCTTCTTGAGCCACGGGATGAGCTTGCGGTACGCCGCGATCGTGTCCGGCTGCGCATAGTCGTGCGAGAGCACGATCGCCCCGGGCCGGCAGTGCTGCGCGATCCGTGAGATCACCCGGTCGCGGTGGGCCGCGTCGGTCTCGCCCTTGGGGTGGTCCCAGTCGCGCGGGTCGACCTTCCAGTAGATCGACGTCATGTGCAGCTGCTTGGCCTCGGCCACCAGCCGGGGCGTGAAGTTGCCGCCGGGCGCGCGGAAATACTTGACCTTGGCGCCGGGCGCGGCCTTGAGGATCGCCTCGTTGGTGCGCACCAGGTCGATACGGATCTTGTCGGCCGGTTGCTTGCCCAGTTTCAGGTTGTGGTCCCAGGTGTGGTTGCAGAGCGTGTGACCGCCCGCGACGATCTTGCGGACCAGCTCGGGGTGCCGCTTGGCGTTGCTGCCGACCAGGCAGAAGGTGGCCTTCACGTGATGCTGGGACAGCAGCTTCAGCAGTTTCGGGGTCTCGGCCGGGTCGGGGCCATCGTCGAAGGTGAGCGCCACACCCTTGCCACCGGTCAGCATGTGGCTGCCCGCGGGGCCGCCGAAGCGCGGGTTGCTGACCGTACGAGGCTGGGGCTTCTTCTTCGAAGGCTTGGGCTTCGGCTGGGCCGGCTTGGAAGGCGTCGGTTTGGACGAGGCGGGCGCTTTCGCCGCGCTCAGGGTGCCGGTGTCGGACGGGGTCGACTGGGCGGACGCGCGGCCGGTCAGACCCACGGCGAGCAGCACGACACCGATCAGGACCGCCTTCCTGGCGCGCGTCAATCGCATCAAAGCCTCCCCATACCGTCCTCCTGCCGACATTGCCGTCCGGAAGGCTCGTTCCACCACCTCGCGCCGGGATTCGGCACGGTCGGGGGAGACGTCAACCGGCCGATCGTCGCCGGATTGGTCCGGTTTGGGGGCTTGACCCATCTCGGTCATCCGGTGGAAGACGGCCAGGGCGCGGCGGTCCAGGGCGTCCAGAGCGGCGGTGACGCGCGCGGGCCAGTGCCGGAGCAGCCGCAGCCAGAGGGCGGTCAGGAAGCGAAGGAGGGGGGCTTGCACTCAGATCCTCGGAGGTCGGCAACAGGGCGCGTGCCGGCGACGACAACCGCCGCCGTCCTCATTGATACGGGACGGCGGCGGTGCGCGGATCACTTTGTGTCGAGGATCAAATGATCCTTCACTATCTCCGATCAGGACAATTCTGCGATCTCCTGCTCACTGAGCAGCCGCGATCGGATCAGGAACCGTACGCCCTCGGGCGCCTCCAGCGAGAAGCCGGAGCCACGACCGGGGACCACGTCCACCGTCAGGTGCGTGTGCTTCCAGAGCGCGAACTGCGAGGACGACATCCAGAACGTGATCGGCTCGTCGACCCCTTCGATCTTCAGGGACTCGAGCAGCACGTCGGACTGTCCGGTGCGGAACTCGCCCTCGAGGTAGCACATCGGCGAGCTGCCGTCACAGCACCCGCCGGACTGGTGGAACATCAGCGGCCCGTGCTGACCCCGCAGCTGCCGCATCATGTCGGCCGCCGCGGGGGTCACGTCAACTCTCGTAGCCGGCATGGCCTAGCCTCTCGTTTCTCCCAAGTCCTAAAAGAATCCCATGGCCTTTGGGCTATACGAGACCAGCAGGTTCTTGGTCTGCTGGTAGTGGTCCAGCATCATCTTGTGGTTCTCGCGGCCGATGCCGGACTGCTTGTAGCCACCGAACGCGGCGTGCGCCGGGTAGAGGTGGTACGAGTTCGTCCACACGCGCCCGGCCTGGATGGCCCGGCCCGCCCGGTACGCGGTGTTGATGTCCCGGGTCCACACGCCGGCGCCGAGGCCGTACAGGGTGTCGTTGGCGATCTTGATCGCGTCCGCGTAGTCGGCGAACGAGGTCACCGAGACGACCGGCCCGAAGATCTCCTCCTGGAAGATCCGCATGGCGTTGTTGCCCTCGAAGATCGTCGGCTGGACGTAGTAGCCGCCGGACAGGTTGCCGCCCAGGTCGGCCCGCGCGCCACCGGTGAGGATCTTCGCGCCCTCCTGCTTGCCGATGTCCATGTACGAGAGGATCTTCTCGAGCTGGTCGTTGGACGCCTGCGCGCCGACCTGGGTGTCGGTGTCCAGCGGGTTGCCTTGCTTGAGGTTCTCGACCCGCTTCACGCCGGCGGCCAGGAAGTCGGAGTAGATGCTCTGCTGGATGAGCGCGCGCGACGGGCAGGTGCAGACCTCGCCCTGGTTGAGCGCGAACATCGAGAAGCCCTCGAGCGACTTGTCGTAGAAGTCGTCGTCGAGCCGGTTGACGTCCTCGAAGAAGATGTTCGGGCTCTTGCCGCCCAGTTCGAGGGTGACCGGGATCAGGTTCTCCGAGGCGTACTGCATGATCAGCCGGCCGGTGGTGGTCTCACCGGTGAAGGCGACCTTGGCGACCCGGTTGGACGAGGCGAGCGGCTTGCCGGCCTCGACGCCGAACCCGTTGACGATGTTGAGCACGCCGGCCGGGATGAGGTCGCCGATCAGCGAGATCAGGTAGTGGATGCTGGCCGGGGTCTGCTCGGCCGGCTTGAGCACGACCGCGTTGCCGGCCGCGAGCGCCGGCGCGAGCTTCCAGACCGCCATCAGGATCGGGAAGTTCCACGGGATGATCTGGGCGACCACGCCGAGCGGCTCGTGGAAGTGGTACGCCACGGTGTCGTCGTCGATCTGGCCCGCGGTGCCCTCCTGGGCCCGGATGGCGCCGGCGAAGTACCGGAAGTGGTCGATCGCCAGCGGGATGTCGGCGGCCAGCGTCTCGCGCACCGGCTTGCCGTTCTCCCAGGACTCGGCGACCGCGATCTTCTCGAGGTTCGCCTCCATCCGGTCGGCGATCTTGTTCAGGATGTTGGCCCGCTCGGCCGTCGACGTGCGGCCCCAGGCGGGGGCGGCGCCGTGCGCGGCGTCCAGCGCCTTCTCGACGTCCTCGGCGGTGCCGCGGGCGATCTCGCAGAAGTCCTGGCCGGTCACGGGGCTCGGGTTGGTGAAGTACTGACCCTTGGCCGGCGGCACGTACTCGCCGCCGATGTAGTGGTCGTACCGGGATTCGTAATTGACGATCGCGCCGTCGGTTCCGGGCGCGGAATATACGGTCATGGCAGCCTCCGTACCTCTGGGGTACGGCCGACGTTAGTTACGCGGACGTTGCAACGACGTTGCAAGCCCGTATTCGAGCTGGAGTTCGCGGACCCGCCCCAGGGCCAGCGGACGGGCCGGGGCGCCCGGCGGCAACAGCTGGGCGTACGCCTCCCAGACCTCCAGGTCGTCGGCCCCCCAGGGCGAGTGCAGCCAGGTGTGCAGCAGTTCGCGATCGCGGGCGGCCAGCAGCGCCGAGCGCAGCCGGTCGTCGACGAGCCGGCGCAGCCGCACCACGCCCGGCGCGTCCGAGGAGGGCAACAGCGGTCCCGCGTACGCCTGCAGGGCCTCGGCCGGCCGCCCCTGCTCGAGCCGCCGCACCACCGTCCGGAAGTCGGCTTCGACCTCGGCCCGCAGCCGGTAGGGCCGCGACTCCATCAGCTCGGGCCCCAGCGCCCGCCGCAGCCGGGACAGCTCGGCCCGCACGGTCACCGGGCTCGCGTCGTCGCCGTAGAGCGCGACCCCGAGCTCGTCCCCCGTGCTGCCCTCGGGGTGCGACAGCAGCAGCACCAGCAGCTCGGAGTGGCGGCGGCCCAGACGCCGGCGCCGGCCCTCGAAGGTCAGCAGCACCTCGTTGCGGCCGAGCGCGACCACCGAGCCCGCCGTGGCCGCGGTCGAGACCTGCCCGCGCAGGTAGGCCTCGGCGGCCAGCGCGGTGGCCCGGACGAGCGCCAGGCTGTGCGGGTTGGCCAGGTGGTCGCCGCCGGTGACGTCGATCGCGCCCAGCAGCCGGCCGGTCGCCGGGTCGTGGATCGGCGCGGCGGCGCACGTCCAGCGCTGCACCGAGCGGCTGAAGTGCTCGGTCGCGAAGATCTGCAACGGGTGGTCGATGGCCAGCGCCGTGCCCGGGGCGTTGGTGCCGGCGTGCGCCTCGTCCCAGCGGGCGCCCGGAACGAAGTTCATCCGCTCGGCCCCGCGCAGCACCGAGGCCGTCCCCTCGACCCAGAGGAGCCGCCCGTACGCGTCGCAGACCGCCATCAGGTGCTCGCCGTCCTCGGCCAGCCCGCCCAGCAGGTCGCGGAAGATCGGCAGGACCCGGGCCAGCGGGTGGGCCGCCCGGTACGACTCGAGGTCGTCGTCGGTGATGTCGATCGGGGCCGTGGCGTCGGGGCCGCCGGGCAGCGCGACGGCCGAGCGGCGCCAGGAGTCGGTCACGACCGACCGCATGGGCGCTCCGGCCGCGGGGTCACCCGCCACGAACAGCTCATGGGCGCGCCCGACCTGTCGGATGCGTTCGGCCGGGTCGGCGCCGGCGTCCAGGGCGAGCCACGGATTGGGCAAGGAGACACCTCCAGACCCCATCGTGACCCGCATCACGCCTGGCGACAAGCTCTGTTCGGCTGAGGTCGATTTGCCGCGATCGGATCACGTAACAGTGATGCTGCCTCGTTGCCACCTTGCTGTCTTTATCGCTCCGCTACTCTCAGCGGGTCATCCAGTGGGGGCTGAGGGGGAGCGGTGTCTGACCTGACCAACATCGTCAAGGCGTACGACGTCCGGGGAGTGGTCCCGGACCAGTTCGACGAGGCGGTCGCGAAGGCCCTGGGCACGGCATTCGTCGAGATGCTGCGCGAGTCGGGCGACAACGCCGACGAGATCGTGATCGCCCACGACATGCGCGAGTCCGGCCCCGGCCTGGCCGCCGCGTTCGCCCGCGGGGCCAACGCCAGCGGCGCCGCGGTGATCAACATCGGTCTCGGCTCGACCGACGAGCTCTACTACGCGTCCGGCTCGCTCGGCCTGCCCGGCGCGATGTTCACCGCCAGCCACAACCCGGCGCAATACAACGGCATCAAGCTGTGCCGCGCGGGCGCCAAGCCGGTCGGTCAGGACAGCGGTCTCGCGGTCGTCCGGCAGCGCGCCGAGGCCCTGCTCGACGACCTGAACGCCGGGGCCGACGGCCCGTCCCGGATCGAGACGCGTGACCTGCTGACCGCGTACGCGGAGCACCTTCGGTCCCTGGTCGATCTCTCCGGCATCCGGCCGCTCAAGGTGATCGTGGACGCGGGCAACGGCATGGGCGGTTACACCGTGCCGGCCGTGCTCGGCGACCAGGTGCTGCCCGCGCTGCCGCTCGAGATCGTCCCGCTCTACTTCGAGCTCGACGGCTCGTTCCCCAACCACGAGGCCAACCCGCTCGACCCGGCCAACCTGGTCGACCTGCAAAATGCGATCCGCGAGCAGGGCGCCGACATCGGTGTCGCGTTCGACGGCGACGCCGACCGCTGCTTCATCATCGACGAGAATGGCGACCCGGTCTCGCCGTCGGCGGTCACCGCGCTGGTCGCCAAGCGGGAACTGGCCAAGTTCCCCGGCAGCACCGTGATCCACAACCTGATCACCTCGATCGCGGTCCCCGAGATCATCACCGAGAACGGTGGTCACCCGGTGCGCAGCCGGGTCGGCCACTCGTTCATCAAGGCCGAGATGGCCCGGACGAACGCGGTCTTCGGTGGCGAGCACTCGGCGCACTACTACTTCCGCGATTTCTGGTTCGCCGACACCGGCATGCTGGCCGCGATGCACGTGCTGGCCGCGCTGGGTGGTCAGGCGAGCACGCTGTCCGAGTTCGCCGCCGAGTTCGAGCGCTACAGCGCCTCCGGCGAGATCAACTCGACCGTGGCCGACGCCAAGGCCAAGACGGCCGAGGTGCGGGCCACGTTCGCGGGCGCGACCTTCGACGAGCTCGACGGCCTCACCGTGACGCTCTCCGACGGCGCCTGGTTCAACCTGCGCGCCTCGAACACCGAGCCCTTGCTGCGGCTCAACGTCGAGGCGGCCAAGCCCGACCGCATGGCGTCGCTGAGGGACGAAGTGCTGGCGATCGTCCGCGGTTAGGATCGGGCCTCTAGTCATCCTTTATGTAAGGAGCCGTTCGGTGGCCCTCGATCCGCAGTTGTTGGACATCCTGGCCTGTCCGGACACGCATCACGCGCCGCTCACCCACGACGCCGACGCGCAGACCCTCACCTGCACCGAGTGCGGGCGTATCTTCGAGGTCCGCGACGACATCCCGGTGCTGCTGCTCGACGAGGCGCGCCTGCCCTCCACCGGCACCGACTCGGCGGGGGCGGCCTGATGGCGGGCCCGCTCGAGGGTGGCGCGGCCGGCGTGCACGGTCACCGGCACGTCGACGAGTCGCTGCTCGACGACGAGAAATCGATGCTGGCCAACGACCCGGGCGGCATGCTGCGGGCCACCGCGTCGGCCGGCGCCCAGGTGCGTGAGGCCGCCGGGCTCGCCGCGGAGACCGACCTCAGCATGCTCGCCGACGAGGGCCGCCCGCGCGCGGTCGTCGTGGCCGGCATCGGCACGGCCGGGCTGACCGGCAGCATCCTGTCGACCGTGGCCGGTCCGCGCTGCCCGGTCCCGATCATCGGCCACCGCAGCGCCGGCGTTCCCGGCTGGGTCGGCGCGGCCGACGTGGTCATCGCCGTCTCCGCCTCCGGCCGCAGCCCCGAGGCCCTGGCCGCGGCCGAGGCAGCCGCCCGTCGGGGCGCCCGCCTGGTCGCCGTGGGCAACCCCGACTCCGAGCTCGAGGCCGTGGCGGCCCGGGCCCGGGCGCCGTTCTTCCCGGTGCCGCGGCGCGCGCCCGCCCGGGCCAGCCTCTGGGGCCTGGCCGTGCCGGTGCTCCTGGCCGCCCGCGCGATCGGCCTGGTCAAGGTCAACGAGGCCGACCTGGCCGAGACCGCGACCCGGCTCGACGCCGACGCCGAGCGCTGCCGTCCGGGCGCCGACTCGTTCGTCAACCCGGCCAAGGCGCTCGCGCTCGGGCTGGCCGGCTCGATCCCGATCGTCTGGGGCTCGTCCCCGCTGGCCACGGTGGGCGCCCGTCGCTTCGCCGAGACGCTGGCGGCCAACGCGCGCTACCCGGTGATGGCCGGCGCGCTGGGCGAGGCCGGTCGCGGCCGGGTGGGCCTGCTCGACGGCGTCTTCGGCGGGCTGGCCGAGTCGTCCCGCGACATCTTCGCCGACTCCGACGCCGAGGAGACCGACTCGACCCGGCTGCGGCTCGTGCTGTTCCGCGACGGCGGGCTCAACCCCGAGGAGGACGCGGACGAGCCGGTCGCTGTCGAAGAACGTCGGGCCGACGCCGTGCAGACCCTGGCCGAGCGCCGGGGCGTGCGCTGCGACGTGCTCACGGCCGAGGGTGGCTCCGCTCTGGAGCGGCTCGCCTCGCTGACCGCGGTGCCCGACTTCGCCTCGCTCTACCTGGCCCTGGCCCACGGGCTCGACCCGATGGCTGTGCCCGCGATCAGCGAGATGAAAGAGCTTTCAAACCCGTTGCCCGAGGGAATGCAGTGACTTTTCCGCTTTTCGATCGGGGAGTCACCACATGAGCGCTGAAGGCGGCACCAGGGCGATCCTGGCTGCGCTGGCGGCAAATCTCGGTATCGCGGTCACCAAGTTCGTCGCGTGGCTGCTGACCAGCTCCTCGTCGATGCTGGCGGAGTCGATCCACTCGCTGGCCGACTCCGGCAATCAGTTGCTGCTGCTGATCGGCGGCAAGCGGGCCAAGCGCCAGGCCACCCCCGAACACCCCTTCGGGTACGGGCGTGAGCGTTACATCTACGCCTTCATCGTGTCGATCGTGCTGTTCAGCCTGGGTGGCCTCTTCGCGCTCTACGAGGGTTACCACAAGGTCCAGCACCGGGAGGGGATCCACTCGTGGCAGTGGGTCCCGGTCACCGTCCTGGTCGTGGCGATCTGCCTCGAGTCGTACTCGTTCTACACCGCCATCAAGGAGTCGAACCACACCCGCGGCAAGACGTCGTGGGTCAACTTCGTGCGCCGGGCCAAGGCGCCCGAGCTCCCGGTGGTGCTGCTGGAAGACTCGGGCGCGCTCGTCGGCTTGGTCTTCGCCCTGTTCGGCGTGGTGCTCACGCTTATCACCGGCAACGGCGTGTGGGACGGCATCGGCACCCTGGCCATCGGCCTGCTGCTGGTGACCATCGCGGCGATCCTGGCCGTCGAGACCAAGAGCCTGCTTCTGGGTGAGGGCGCGAGCCCCGAGTCGACCCGCCAGATCGAGCAGGCCGTGCTGGCCGGCGAGGGCGTCGAGCGGATCATCCACATGAAGACGCTGCACCTCGGCCCGGACGAGCTGCTGGTCGCGGTGAAGATCGCGGTGCCGGGCGCCGAGCGGGCCGACGAGCTGGCCCAGCACATCGACGAGGCCGAGTCGCGCATCCGCGAGGCCGTGCCGATCGCCCGGGTCATCTACATCGAGCCCGACATCTACCGCCCCAACGGCTCCGCCCGCCCGAACGGCTCCGACCCGTCGTCGACGGTGGCCGCGACGCCGTCGGTGACCGCCTGACCGCACTTTCCCGCATCCGCCACCGGTCCGAAGGATAGTTTCCCGTTATGAGCGTTTATCCGCTGACCGGGGTCGTCCGGCCGTACGCCTGGGGTTCCCGCACCGTCATCGCCGAGCTCCAGGGCCGGTCGGCGCCCACCGACCTCCCCGAGGCCGAGCTGTGGCTGGGCGCCCACCCCGGCGACCCGGCCATAGTGAAGGGCCCCGACGGCCCGGTCAGCCTCGAGGCGCTCATCACCGACGACCCCAAGGCCCAGCTCGGCGGCCCGGTGCTGGAGGCGTTCGGCCCGCGGCTGCCGTTCCTGCTCAAGGTGCTGGCGGCCGAGACGCCGTTGTCGTTGCAGGCCCACCCCGATCCCGAGTACGCGAAGCAGGCGTACGCGAAGCAGGAGGCCGACCCGAGCCTGCCGCGCAACTACACCGACCCCAACCACAAGCCCGAGATGCTGGTCGCGATCACGCCGTTCGAGGCCCTGTGCGGTTTCCGCGCGCCGGACGCCTCGGCCGACGCGATCGAGGCGTTCGGCATCGAGTCGCTGGCGCCGGTGGTCGCCGCCCTCCGCGGCGGCGACCTGCGCACCGCGGTCGAGACCCTGCTGACGTGGCCGGCTTCGGAGCGCGAGGCCCTGATCGCCGCGGTGGTCGAGTCGGGCGCGGACGACCTGGCCTCGTACCTGGCCGATTATTACCCGGGCGACCCCGGCGTGCTGGTGGCGCTGCTGCTCAACCACGTGCGCCTGGCTCCCGGCCAGGCGATCTGGATGCCCGCGGGCAACCTGCACGCCTATCTGCGCGGCGCCGGCGTCGAGCTGATGGCCGCGAGCGACAACGTCCTGCGCGGCGGGCTGACCCCCAAGCGGGTCGACGTCGGCGAGCTCCTCAACGTCCTGCGCTTCGAGGTCCTCGACGACCCGATCCTGGCCGGCACGACCGTGGCGCCCGGCGTGACCACCTGGTCGGTCCCGGTCCCCGACTTCTCGCTGTTCAGCATCGAGGTCGACGGCACCCGGGCGCCGACCGAGGTCCCGGTGGGTGGCCCCCGCATCGTGCTGGCCGTCTCGGGCGACCTCTACGTGGGGGAGGCCGTCGACGGCACGCCGGTCGAGCTGACCCCGGGGACGGCCGCCTTCGCTCCCGCCGACGCCGGGGCCATCAAGATCGCGGGTACCGGCCAGGCCTTCGTGGCCGCCGTCCCAGCCTGACCTGAGCGGATAACTACCTGCAGCCCTGACGCGTGGCGTCAGGGCTGCTTGGGTTGCGCGGAGTGTGCACTCTGCGGGAGTGGCGGACGTGCACTCTGCGCTGTCGTTCGGGCAATCAAGATACGAAATTTCCGGATTCGCTTGACACGGCGTGTGCGGAGTGTGAATCTATAAACACGCAGCGTCATTGGTGATCGGGGGGTCCCACGGACGCGCGCGGTACCAAACCGGGGGGATGAACGGGACGGTGGGCTTCGGCCTGCCGTCCCGTTCGCTATGTGCCCTGGAGGCGCCCCGCGCCACGGCGTGGAGGCGGCAGAGGAGTGACCGCGACGGGAGGTCGCGGCGCGGCATCGCGGGTTCTGCTCCGGGCTGCGGTTGGCGCGCGCGACTTGGCGTACGTCCGGCGTTTTGATCGGGTTGGTCGGAAAGTGCCGGGCTCCCGTCCGCCCGCCGGACGGGAGCCCGTTCTCCGGGTCGAAGGTGTTTGCCGCCACCGTCGAACCCGTCGTCGTGGTTATTCATTCATGGCCGCTGACCTGCGTGCAAGTGCATAGCGTGCGATGCAAGTTGCAGAGGGCGACCAGATGACCGTTATGGTGTTCTCCGTGGCTAGGGCGACGTCGACGGCGCGGCGCGAGCTCGGTAACGAGCTGCGCCGGCTTCGTGGTGACCGGCGGGCGGCCGATGTGGCCACGGCGCTGGGGTGGTCCGAGTCCAAGGTGAGTCGCATCGAGACCGCGCACACCGGCATCACCGAGCCCGATCTCGACCGCCTCCTCACCGCTTACGGCGTCCGGGTGGAAGACCGCAACCGCCTGCGTGACCTGGCCAGCCAGGGCCGTGAGCGGGCGTGGTGGACACCGTACCGATCGTCGGTGCCCGATCCCTACGACGAATACGTCGCGCTGGAGGCCGAGGCGGTCTTCATCATGGAGTGGGAGTCGCAGGTCGTGCCCGGCCTGCTGCAGACCGACGAGTACGCCCGGGCCGTGATCGAAGTCGGTGCGGATGTCGGCGCGGCCGAGACGATTCAGCGCCGGCTCGCCCTGCGGATGGCCCGGCAGGCTGTGCTGACCCGCGATCCGCCCCCGATGCTCTCCGTCGTTCTCGACGAGGCCGTGCTGCATCGTCAGGTCGGCGGGCCCGAGGTGTTGCGCCGTCAGCTGGGCCGGCTGGTCGAGGCGACCGACCGCCCCGGCGTCGAGCTCCTGGTGCTGCCGTTCACGGCCGGCGCGCATGCCGGGTTGACCGAGCCGTTCATGGTTCTGGAGTTCCCGGAGGGCACGCGGGCCCCGATCGTGCACATCGAGGGGCTCATGGGCGGTCTCTTCCGAGTGAAGCCGACCGACGTCGACGTCTATCGGGACGCGCTCTCTGACCTGCGGGAACGCTCATTGTCCGCAGAAGACAGCCGAACGGCTATCGCTGAGAAGGAGGAAGCGCTGCGTCTGTCGACCGCTTCGTGAGCTCCAATGGAAGCGCATTCCATCCTGGAAAGGGGACCCACGATGCAGGACGCCACTCTCACCTGGCGCAAGAGCACTCGAAGCGGAGCCGCCGGCCACTGCGTCGAGGTTGCGACCGTTCCGACGAGCGTGCTGGTGCGCGACTCGAAGGACGCCGCTGGTCCGATGCTCGCCTTCGGCGACACGGATTGGGCCGGCTTCATCGCCGGTGTCCGGGCGGGGGAGTTCGACCGCCCCGGCGCGTAGCCAGGCACTGAACGGGCGGTCCCGACCAGGGGCCGCCCGCTTTCCTGGCTTCCGGCCCGGTTTGGCCGGACCTGCACTATCGCTTCCGGGGTTCGGGTCGCCTAAGCTTGCCCTTGTTTTATGCAAGATCGCCCCCGGGGTGGGTGGGGTTCGGGAGGACAGTGCAATATTGGACCGCATGAGAGCCCGGGTACTCGTCGTCGATGACGATCCAGCGCTGGCCGAGATGCTCGGCATCGTTCTGCGGAGCGAGGGGTTCCTGCCCTCGTTCGTCGCCGACGGTGAACGTGCCCTCGCTGCCTTCCGGGAAAGCCGGCCGGACATCGTCCTGCTCGACCTGATGCTGCCCGGCATGAGCGGGATCGATGTGGCGCGGGCGATCCGCGGCGAGTCCGGTGTCCCGATCGTGATGCTGACCGCCAAGAGCGACACGGTGGACGTGGTGCTCGGCCTCGAGTCCGGCGCCGACGACTACGTGGTCAAGCCGTTCAAGCCCAAGGAACTGGTGGCGCGGATGCGCGCCCGGTTGCGCCGGGGCGAGGACGCGGCGCCCGAGATGCTGACCATCGGCCCGCCCGGCAACCAGATCACCATCGACGTGCCGGCCCACACCGTGTCCCGCGACGGCGAAGAGGTCAAGCTCACGCCGCTCGAGTTCGACCTGCTGGTGGCCCTGGCCCGCAAGCCCCGCCAGGTCTTCACCCGCGAGGTGCTGCTCGAGCAGGTCTGGGGTTACCGGCATGCCGCCGACACGCGGTTGGTCAACGTCCACGTGCAGCGGTTGCGCGCCAAGATCGAGCCGGATCCCGAGCGGCCGGAGATCATCCTGACCGTCCGGGGGGTCGGTTACAAGGCCGGCACCGGATAGCCGCCCCGAGCGGCTAACCTTGCCGCGAGATGCGCGCTCCAGCCTGGCTTCCGCTCCCCGTCCGCCGCACCCTACGGGTCGTACGGCGTTATTGGCGTGTGCTCGTGCGCCGCTTCGAGACCTGGTCGTCGCCGGCCCGCCGGGCCTGGCGGCGCTCGCTCCAGTTGCGCGTCGTCGCGCTCACCCTCGTCGCCTCCAGCCTGCTGGTCGGCGCGTTCGGCTGGTTCATCGCCGAACGCAGCGCCAAGATCCTGCTGAGCCGGGCGCAGGACGAGGTGAGCAATTCGATGAGCAACAAGGTGGCGTACGCGGAACAGCAGCTCACCGTGAACCCGCAGGCGCGCGACCCCAAGCTGCCGCAGACCTTCGAGCTGATCGTCAGCCAGCTCGCCGACGGTGACCCGGCCGAGTCCGGTGGCTCGCTGGTCTCGATGCGGGCCGAGCAATACCCCGATCTGCCCTCGGTCACCTCGCCCAACGTGCCCACGGCCGAGCTGATCACCCCGTCGCTGATCCACACCGTCTCCGACGACCGCAAGGTGGCCCGCCAGATCGTCACCGCCCGGGTCAACGGGCGCACGACGAAATACCTGGCCACCGGCTCGCCCGTGCCGACCAGCTTCGGCCACGTCGAGCTCTACTACCTGGTCCCGCTGACCACCGAGGACAGCGCGGCCAACCAGATCCGGACGACGGTGCTGGCCACCGGCCTGGCCCTGGTCATCATGCTCGGAGTGATCGCCGGGCTGGTCACGCGGCTGGTGGTGACGCCGGTGCGGGTGGCCGCGCGCACCGCCCAGCGGCTCAGCGCGGGCCTGCTCGACCAGCGCATGAAGGTCGACGGCGAGGACGACCTGGCCCTGCTGGCCGCCTCGTTCAACCAGATGGCGGCCAACCTCCAGCGCCAGATCGTCCGCCTCGAGGAGCTGTCCCGCCTGCAGCGCCGGTTCACCTCCGACGTCTCGCACGAGTTGCGCACCCCGCTGACCACCGTCCGGATGGCGGCCGACCTGATCTTCGCCGAGCGCGACGAGTTCGACCCGGCCGTGGCCCGCAGCGCCGAGCTGCTGCAGGCCGAGCTGGACAGGTTCGAGAGCCTGCTCACCGACCTGCTCGAGATCAGCCGCTTCGATGCCGGCTTCGCCGCGCTCGACGCCGAGCACACCGACCTGGTGCCGGTCTGCGAGCGGGTCGCCGACCGGCTGGCCGGCCTGGCCGAGCGGGTGGGGGTGGCGCTCGAGCTCCGGCTGCCCGACGGCCCGGTGATCGCCGAGGTCGATCCGCGCCGGGTCGAGCGGGTGCTGCGCAACCTGGTCGGCAACGCGGTCGAGCACGGCGAGGCCAAACCGGTGCAGGTCACCCTGGCCGCCGACGACGCGGCCGTGGCGATCACCGTGCGCGACCACGGCATCGGCCTCAAGCCGGGCGAGGAAAGGCTGGTCTTCAACCGCTTCTGGCGGGCCGACCCGTCCCGGGCCCGGCAGACCGGCGGCACCGGTCTGGGCCTGTCGATCAGCGCCGAGGACGCGCGCCTCCATGGCGGCTGGCTCGAGGCGTGGGGCGCGCCGGGCGAGGGCGCCCAGTTCCGGCTGACGTTGCCGGTGCGGTCGGGCGACCGGCTGCTGGCGGCTCCGCTGCCGCTGATCCCGCGCGACCGCCTGCCCGCGGTGGCCGGGCAACCGGCCGACGAGCACGCGGACGAGCCGAAGGCCGAGGTGATCTGAGGTGAAACGCCTGCTCTGCGTGGCCGTCGCGATGGCCACGCTGCTGGCCGGCGGTTGCGGCATCCCCGACCGCAGCGATGTCACGGTCGTCGACGACGGGCCGTCGAGCGGTGTCTCGGGCGGCGGTCTCGACGGCGGCTCCCCGGTGCAGAGCACCCGCGAGGACACGGAAGACCCCGAGACCCTGGTCGAGTACTACCTGCAGGCCGCGGCCGGTGACCCCGAGACCGCGCTGACCCGGGTCAAGGCATTCCTGTCGCCCACCCAGGCCAACCGCTTCCAGGCGACGACCGACGTCAAGGTCGTCCGCGAGGTAGAGAACGCGCTCTACAACCGCAGCACGAGCGAGGTCACCTACTACGTCCAGGCGATCGGCACGCTGAAGAGCAACGGCGTGCTCGAGCCGGCCGACCCGAGCTCCAAGCCGATCGCGTACCGGTTCCGGGTCGGCCCGGTCAACGGCGAGGACGGCCTCTTCATCCTCGAAGCGCCGCCGATCATGGTGCTGACCGACGAGGCGCTCGGCTCGTTCTACCAGCGCCGCACCATCTACTGGTGGGACAACGAGAACACCGGTCTCGTGCCCGACCTGCGCTACATGCCGCGCGCCGTGCCGACCGTGCAGCAGCCGACGACCATTCTCGGCTGGCTCACCGGCGGGCCTGCGCCCTGGCTCACCGGCGCCGTGCAGGCGCTGCCCCAGGGCTCGCAGGCCTCCGACAACGTGCCCGCGATCAGCAACGACACCCTCCAGATCAGCCTCAACGCGCAGACCATCCCGCAGGGCAGCGACCCGAAGGCGCTCGATCGGCTCCGGCGGCAACTGCAGTGGTCGCTGCGGCCGCCCGACCCGCCCAGCAAGATCGAGATCAAGATCGGTCACGACGATCCGGTCCGCACGACCGACGGCGAATACCTGAGCAGCAACGCGGCCTACCGGCTGGCCGACACGCCCGAGCGGTTCGCCCTCTACGGCAACACGATCCGCCGGCTCAAGGATGCGCCGCATGCCAACGACCCGGTGCCGGTGATCAAGCCCGCCGCCAACAAGAACATCGCGTCGGCCGCGATCGCCGCCTCGGCCACCCGGTCGTACGCGGCGGTGGTGACCGGCACGGGTGGCGGACAAAAGCTGCGGGTGGCCCAGGCGCCTCTCGGGCAACAGTCCGACCTGAGAGAGGTCCGCGGGGTCTCGGGCTCGCTCGGCGCCCCGGTGTGGGCCCAGGTGCCAGTGGCCGACGATCCCGGCGCCGTCGGGCTGATCACGATGGACGGCGTGATCTACAGCTTCGGCACCGACGGGGCGAACGCGCAGCGCGTCGAGTGGCAGGGCGTCCCGGGCGCGGTCACCGCGATCTCGGTCGCGCCCGACGGGCACCGGGTGGCCCTGGTCAGCGGGGGCCGGCTCTACCGCACGGTGCTCAACGCCAGCGGTGACGGCATCACGTTGAGCTCGCCCGAGCAGGTGCTCCCGCCTGTCCTCAAGACCGCGACCGCGGTGTCCTGGAGCAGCGAGACCTATCTGACCGTGGCCGGCGTGCGGCCCAACGACCGGGTCGCCATCCTCGACGTGACCATCGACGGCGCGCTCGCCGGGCCGATCCGGCTGGACGACATCGGCGCCGAGCCGGTCACCTATCTGACGGCGTACCCGTCGAGCCCGGTCAACTCGACCGGCAGCGAGCAGTCGGACACGAAGTCGTTCATGGCCGGCAACTCCGCCTACGACGTGCTCAGCGAGCCGGTGCCGATCACGCCGCAGCAGCTCGTCGGCCCGGTGCTGAACCCGCCCGCCACGGCGCCGACCGCGCCCTTCTTCCTCGACTGACCGGTCCGCGCGTGATCGGTCTGCTCGGTGACCTCGCCGATCTCGTGCTGCCCGCCCCGTGCGCGGGCTGCGAGGCCGACCGGGTGCCGCTGCGCTACGGCGTCTGCGTGGCCTGCGCCGCCCGCCTGGAAGCCCTGAGACCCTTCCGGACGGCACCGGAGCCACCGCCACCCGGTTTCCCGTTCTGCGTGGCCGTGGGGCCGTACGAGGGGGCCCTGCGGGGTGCGTTGCTGGCCTACAAGGAGAAGGGGCGGCACCGGCTCGCGAAACCGCTCGGCGCGCTGCTCGCCACGGCGGTGGCCGCGGTCGCCCCACGCGGCACGCCGGTGACGCTCGTGCCTGTGCCGTCGACCGCCGCGGCGGTCCGGGAGAGGCACGGCGACCACATGGCGCGACTGGCCGCACACACTGTGCGGCGGCTGCGCGGGGCCGGTTGGCAGGCTGAGGTCAGCCATCAGCTCGAAGCGTTACCCCGCCCTGACTCTACGTCACTGACAGTGGCCGGCCGACGCTCCGCGGCTGAGGATTCGCTGCGAATTCGCAGGCCCCGAATCGGCGTTCCGCGGCGCGCCACGCCGCGGAAAGGCACGCTGGTGGTGGTCGACGACATCGTCACCACAGGGGCCACGCTGGCCGTGGTGACGGGCCGGCTCGAGGAGGCGAAGATGCAGGTCGCGGGGGTTGCCGTGCTTGCCGCCACCCGCCTGCGGCGATCCTCCGCGGGTAATTTCGGCGGATTACCACCTGGGGGTAGAGAAAAGGTGGAACGTCGGGGATCTGGTATCCCGAACGAGGGGTGACGCGGGAGCATCGGCACGTTAGCGTCTTGGTGACGAGGGTATGAGTTCCGGCTCCACCCGCTCCACGTTCAGGCGCAGCGTTCCGCGAACTGCCGCACCGGAAAGGAGTCGTCTCATCAGCGATCGGTTACGCCCAGTGAGTTGACCTGGCGTGCCGTGCATCAAGCCAAACGCGTCGCATTTTCGGCGCCCCCGGCTCCCGTCGTTGGGCGCCCGTTGAACAGAAACACGTTGGGGGAGGTCACGAGTGGACATTGTCGTCAAGGGCCGCAACGTAGAGGTTCCCGCTCACTACCGGGAACACGTCGCCGAGAAGCTGAGCAAGGTCGAGCGCTACGACCAGAAACTCATCCGGGCCGACGTCGAACTGTTTCACGAGCGCAATCCGCGTCAAGCGGACACCTGCCAGCGCGTCGAGATCACCGTCATGACGAGAGGCCCGGTCATTCGCGCCGAGGCTTGCGCCAAAGACTTCTACGCCGCTCTCGACCTGGCCATCACCAAGCTCGACGGCCGGCTGCGGCGTTCCGCCGACCGGCGCCGGGTGCACCGCGGGCGGCACGCGCCCCTCTCGGTGGCAGCGGCGACCGCCGGCCTGCCCACCGACCTCAGCCTGGCCCAACCGGCCGAAGAAAGCTCATCGGTCGCCACCGCCCTCGCGGAACATGACGAGGATCAGCCGTGGCGCATCGTGCGGGAGAAGGAACATCCCGCCGACCCGATGACCGTCGACGACGCCCTCTTCCAGATGGAGCTCGTCGGCCACGACTTCTATCTCTTCCTCGACAAGGAGAGCGGCCGTCCCAGCGTCGTCTATCGGCGCCGCGGCTACGACTACGGAATCCTGTCGCTGGAGACCACGGGTTAGTCACCCATCCAGCCGAGGGCCTTCGGCCAGAAGGTCCTCGGCGAGGAGGACGAACTGCACGTCGTCGGAGCGCGACCCGTCCGGGCCGGGCAACCGCGAGCGCAGGTACGCCTCCCGGTGGAACCCGGCCTTCTCGAGCACCCGCTGCGACCCCGCGTTCGTTGGCACCGCGCCGGCGATGAGCCGGGCCACGTCGGTCTCGGCGAAGACCCACAACGACAGCAACTGGGCGGCCCGAGTGGGGAAACCCCGCCCGCGGTACGCCGGCAGCATGCTGTAGCCGATCATCGCCTGCTGGGTGATCGGCTCGTCGTAGAACAGGCCGATGTCGCCGGCCGGCGCACCGGTCGCGACTTCCTCGATCACCAGGTCGGCGCGGGTGCCGGCGAGCCAGTGCGACGCCGCCCAGAAACACCGCTGATGGATTTTCTCCGGCGTCGGCGGCACCGGCGGGACGCTCGTGGCGACCACATCGGGCTGTCCCTGCAACTCGGCCAGGAAACCGACGTCGCCCGGGCCGAGCGGGCGCAGCCGCACCACGCCGTCGGTGAGCTCGCCGCCGGGCAGATCGGGCAGCAGACGCGGAACGGGTTCACCCGCGTCACCGGCGAGCCGGACGAAGGCGACCATGTCCTCCCGGCCGCCGTCACGGCCCGGCAGGGCGCCCCGGCGTACGCCCTCGCGCTGGTAGCCCGCCGCCAGCGCGACCCGCTGGCTGATCGGGTTGTCCCAGTGCGTGAGCAGTTCGAGGCGTTCCAGGCCGTGGCCGAAGGCATGGACGCTGAGGGCCCGCAGGGCAGCCGTGGCGACCCCGCGGCGGCGCGCCCAGGGCCCGACCCAGTAACCGATCTCGGCCTGCCGGCGGGCCGGCACCGCCTTGTCGAAACCGATGCCGCCGAGCAGCTCGTCGGTCTCGGGATCGGCGATGGCGTAGAGCGCGCCACCCTCGGCGAAGAGGGCCTCGATGCGTTCGGTGATGTAGCGCTCGGCGTGCGAGACGGTGAACGGCGACGGCAGGGGAGGCAGGAAGCGTTGCGCGAGCGGATCGTCGAAACCAGCCGCGAGCGCCTCGGCGTCGTCGACGCGAAACGCCCGAAGGCGTACCCCCGTGCCGTTGATCTGTGCGATGGTCCTGTCCCTCTCCTCAACCTGGCCTCATCCTGCCGGAAAAGCTCCGCTCTCAGCGAACCTGATGCGACGTTTCACCATCTTTGTGCGGTTAACCGGAGGCTCGGGTCACAGCTTCCGACGAGAGGTGCCTACGATGGTTCCGCAGACTGTCTAGGGGAGCGCTGACCCGTGTCGATTTTGGAAAAGGTCCTACGTGCCGGCGAAGGCCGCATGGTGCGCCGGCTCAAGGCGATCGCTGACGCGGTCAATTCGATCGAGGACGACTATGTCGACCTGACCGATGACGAGTTGCGGGAGTGCACCCAGACGTTCCAGGAACGGGTGCAGGACGGCGAGTCGCTCGACTCGCTGCTCCCCGAGGCGTTCGCGGTCGCTCGTGAGGGTGCCAAGCGGGTGCTCGGCCAGAGGGCGTACGACGTCCAGCTGATGGGCGGCGCCGCGCTGCACTTCGGCAACATCCCCGAGATGAAGACCGGTGAGGGCAAGACCCTGACCGGCGTGTTCCCGGCCTACCTCAACGCGTTGAGCGGCAAGGGCGTGCACATCATCACGGTCAACGACTACCTCGCCCAGCGCGACGCCGAGTGGGTCGGCCGGGTGCACGTGTTCCTCGGCCTGACCGTCGGGGTGATCCTGCCGAACCGGCCCGCCGCCGATCACCGCGCGGCGTACCAGTGCGACATCACCTACGGCACCAACAACGAGTTCGGCTTCGACTACCTGCGCGACAACATGGCGTGGTCGAAGGACGAGCTGGTGCAGCGCGGCCACAACTTCGCGATCGTCGACGAGGTCGACTCGATCCTGATCGACGAAGCGCGTACCCCGTTGATCATCTCCGGCCCGGCCGAGCACTCGGCCCGCTGGTACGGGGAGTTCGCGGCGATCGTCGGCCGCCTGCAGAAGGGCAGCGACGGCGAGGCCGACTACGACGTCGACGTGGCCAAGCGCACCATCGCGATCACCGAGCGCGGCGTGGCCAAGGTCGAGGACCGGATCGGCATCGACAACCTCTACGAGTCGGTGAACACCCCGCTGGTCGGCTATCTGAACAACGCGATCAAGGCCAAAGAGCTCTACAAGCGGGACAAGGACTACATCGTCGACGAGGCCGGCGAGGTCCTGATCGTCGACGAGTTCACCGGTCGCATCCTGCACGGCCGCCGCTACAACGAGGGCATGCACCAGGCCATCGAGGCGAAAGAGGGCGTCGAGGTCAAGCAGGAAAATCAGACCCTGGCGACCATCACGCTGCAGAACTACTTCCGCCTCTACGAGAAGCTCGGCGGCATGACCGGTACGGCGCAGACCGAGGCCGGCGAGTTCAACAGCGTCTACAAGGTCGGCGTCGTGAGCATCCCGACGCACCGGCCGATGGTCCGCATCGACCACCCCGACGTCATCTACAAGACCGAGAAGGCCAAGTTCAATGCGGTCATCGAGGACATCGCCGAGCGGCACGCCACCGGTCAGCCCGTCCTGGTCGGCACGGTCTCGGTGGAAAACTCGGAGATCCTGTCCCAGCTGCTGCGCCGCCGCGGCATCCCGCACAGCGTGCTGAACGCGAAGTTCCACGCGCAGGAAGCCACGATCATCGCGCAGGCCGGGCGCAAGGGCGGCGTCACGGTCGCCACCAACATGGCCGGCCGCGGCACCGACATCCTGCTCGGTGGCAACCCCGAGTTCCTCGCGGCCAGCGAGCTGGCCCAGCGCGGCCTCGACCCGGCCGAGAACGAGGACGAGTACGCGAAGGCGCTCGAAGAGGTCCTGCCGATCTGGAAGGAAGCCTGCGAGGAGGAGGCGTCCGAGGTCACGGCCGCCGGCGGGCTCTACGTGCTCGGCACCGAACGGCACGACTCCCGCCGCATCGACAACCAGCTGCGCGGCCGCTCCGGCCGGCAGGGCGACCCGGGCGAGTCCCGGTTCTACCTGTCGCTGCAGGACGACCTGATGAAGCGGTTCCGGGCCGGTGCGGTCGAGGCCGTCATGGAGCGGTTCAACATCCCCGAGGATGTGCCGATCGAGTCCAAGATGGTGACCCGGCAGATCCGCAGCGCGCAGACCCAGATCGAGGGTCAGAACGCCGAGATCCGCAAGAACGTCCTCAAGTACGACGAGGTGCTCAACAAGCAGCGCCAGGTCGTCTACGCCGAGCGCAAGCGCGTGCTCGACGGCGAGGACATGCATGACCAGGTCGGCAACATGATCGACGACACGGTCAACGACTACGTGACCGCGGCGACCGCGGACGGTTACGCCGAGGACTGGGATCTCGACCAGCTGTGGACGGGCCTCAAGCGGCTCTACCCGGTCTCGGTCACGATCGACGACCTGATCGAGGACTCCGGCGGCGAGCGGGGAACGCTCGACCAGGACTACCTCGTCGCGCAGCTGAAGGAGGACGCCCAGGCGGCCTACAAGGCGCGCGAGGACGAGCTCGGGGCGGAAGCGCTGCGCGAGCTCGAGCGTCAGGTGCTGCTCAGCGTGATCGACCGCAAGTGGCGCGAGCACCTCTACGAGATGGACTACCTGCAGGAAGGCATCAACCTGCGGGCGTACGCCCAGCGCGACCCGGTGGTCGAATACCAGCGCGAGGGCTTCGACATGTTCAACCAGATGATGGACGGCATCAAGGAGGAAGCCGTCGGGTTCCTCTTCAACCTGGAGGTCCAGGTCGAGGAGCAGCCCACGGTGACCGTCGACCCGAGCAAGGCGGTGCCGCTGCCGGCCGGCGGCGTGATGACCGATGAGAACCAGACCGATTCCGACCGCGTCGAGGTCCGGGCCAAGGGTCTGGGCGGTGACCGTCGCCCGCAGAACCTGCAATACACCGCACCGGCGATCGACGGCGAGGCCGGTGAAGGTTCGCCGGTGATCCAGCAGCAGCCGTCGCCGCAGGCGCCGGCGCTGGGCATCGGCCCCGGCGGCTCGCCCGTCCCGGCCGGCCCGGGCAACCCGCCGGGCGGCCGGCGAGCGGCGCACTCCGCCTCGGGCCAGTCCGAGTCGAACGGACCGTCCCGGAACGCGCCCTGCTACTGCGGCTCGGGTAAGAAGTACAAGCGCTGCCACGGGGCTCCCGGAGCAGTCTGATCCGTCTTACGACGGCCCGCCGACGTTCTGTCGGCGGGCCGTTCTGCGTGTATTGATCGGCCCGGGACGCCCGCTGCCGGGCGTGGTCGGTGGACGCCCCGGGGGTCATCAGACCAGGCGCAGGGCGGTGGCGCGCCAGGTGTCCTCGTGCAGCTCCAGGCGCATGGCCATCGCCCAGGTGCGGTCGCCGGTCAGCAGAGCCACCGCGGCCTCGACGGCGCCCGGGCGGGGCTCGCAGAGCCGGACGTGGATCACCGCCACAGGGGAGAGGCGTCGCGGACGGCGGCGGCCCGGTGGCTGGGCGGCCTTTCTCAGCTCGGCCACCCGGTGAGCGGCCGCCATGCCCTGGGCCACCACCGACGAGGCCTCCATGGGGCGGGCCAGGCGGCGTAGGTGGGCGGCGGGGCGATGACCGTTGAGAACCTCGACGCAGGTGCGCACGAAGCGGCGGACGGCGAGTTTCGCCTCCCCGGAGGCGTCGGTGACGTCGCCCGGCCCCGGTGGCGGGGGTGGCGCCTCGGTGGTGTCGGGGCCGGCCGAGGCGGGCTGGGGCCAGTTGAGCGCCAGCTGATGGGCGCCGGCCCAGTCGTTCGGGTCGAGCTCGTCGTCGAAGGGTGGCTCGCAGCGTGGAGTGCGGCGCAGGCTGATCGTGGGTCTGGCCTCCAACGTCCTCTGCATCCCGGACCGCTCCTTCTCGAAGATCTTGCGTTTGCCTACGTTTGCCTGTGACAGCGATTCTTACGAGAGATTTTCGAGCAGGGCAATGCCGGCCGAGATCCATCTCGACCAGACGGGAAGAAGGATGAAACGGGCGCGGGGGGCTTACTCGGGATCCGTCGAGGTCAGCGGATTTTGCGCCACCCAGGCGGCCGTCTCGGCGTATTTCTCTTCGATGTATTGCTCGAGGCGGGCGCGCTCGACCCGCCACTGGCCCCGGCCGCCGATCTTGATCGCGGGGAGCTCGCCGCTGCGGACCATGTGATAGACCTGCGACTCCGAGACGTTGAGCTCGGTCGCGACGTCGGAGAGCACGAGGAAACGTGGTTCCGTCATGGTCACTCCTTAAGTTTGCCACCGTTTACGCCCGACGGCCGCCCCTGACTACGAGGGCGGGGAGAGGGCCCGGCCCGTCAGCGGGCTTGAGTAGACCACGCTGGTGGTGACCGCGCCGAGCCCCGAGATGCGGCCGGTCACCTCCTCGAGGTGGCGCATCGACCGGGTCAGCACCTTCAGCACGAAACAATCCTCACCGGTGACGTGATGCGCCTCGATGATCTCGGGGGTGGAGTCGAGCAGCGCGTGGAATGGGCGATAGTTGCCCGTCGGGTAACGCAGGCGGACGAAGGCCATCACCTGCAAACCGACGCGTTCCGGGTCGAGGCTGGCCCGGTAACCGGCGATCACGCCGGCCTCCTCGAGGCGGCGGATCCGCTCGGCGACGGCGCTGGGCGACATCGCCACCGCCCGTGCCAGCTCGGCGAACGACGAGCGGCCATCCTTCTGCAGTTCGGTCAGCAACCGCCAGTCCGTGCTGTCCAGCGCGATATCCGTCGTCATGGCCGCCATCTAAGCGCGTTTCCCCGGCCAGGCGCCAGATGTGCCGGGGAACGACCATGTAACGGATGCGTGCTGGTGCCTAGCGTGATGTGCCATGACGACTTACGGACCCGCCACCCGCAACGCCCCCCAGGCTGCCGCGGCCTTCTTCGCGGGCCGGCTCACCTTCCAGACCGACGTGTCGGATGTACGGGCGGCGCTGGCCGGTGGGGCGCCGGGCTTCGTGCTGATCGACTCCCGCTCCCGGGCGGCGTGGGACCAGGGCCACATCCCCGGGGCCGTGCACCTGCCGACCGCGGAGATCGCCACCCGCGCCACGGCCGAACTGGACCCGGCGGCGCCCGTGGTGACGTACTGCTGGGGTCCGGGGTGTGACGGCGCGACGCGGGCGGCGCTGGCGCTGGCCGTGGCCGGCTACTCGGTCAAGGAGATGATCGGTGGCATGGAGTATTGGATCCGGGAGGGCTTCCCGGTCCGCACCCCTGACGGCGACGTCACGGCTGTCACCGACCCCCGCACCGCGCCCGTCGCCCCTGGCCTCCGCACCTCGCTGGTGGTGGCTTTGGACCCGCACAACGCCCCGCTGGCCGAAGCGTGCGGCTGCTGACTGGGGCTGCTCGTGATTTGTGGCCTTCATCAGTACTCGCGGCTATTTGCGATTATTGCCGGTTTTCTGAGCAGCCATCCCTAGCCCCCGCCCACCCAGGGGTCTGAGCCTATGGGATGGCGGGGGGCAGGCCTGGGTTATCCACAGGGCGGGGGTTATCCACAGAGGTGTTGCCCCGGGACGCCACGATCCGGGGGCGGCTGGTGGAATGGGCCTACCCGGCGCCGCCTCGGCGGTGTACTACCGGGGATGGTCCCCACCGCAGGAGGAAAGACGTGCCGATCACCGAGCTGGTCCGGGTCTATCTGCCGGCCACCATGCCGATGCTCGTGGCCCTGCGCGCCGAGGGGCAGCTCGGCTCCGGCCCCTTGGAGGCGCACGCCGTGACCCCCGCGCTGCGCGAGTGGTATGCGGAGGGCGACGAGGAAGAGCTCGAGTACGTGGCCTTCACCCGGGCTGCCCAGGGCGCGCTCCACCTGCTGCGGCTCGATCCCGGTGCGCCGCGCCGCCGGGTCGTGGTCTCGGCCGACGTGCCGTCCACGGCGCTCGTGCGGGAAAACGTGGAGCTGGGATCGAGCACCGTCCGCCTGCCCCAGCCGGTGTCGCTCAAGGAGGTCGCCTCGATCCATGTGGACAGTGCCGACGCGGCCGAGGCTGTGGCGGCTGCGGCCGGCGTGGTCGACGAGGCGGCCGCAGGGGATCCGGACGCCCAGTTCACCGTCGACGGCGCCGAGGACCACGAGCTCGAGTGGTATTCGGTGACCGAGATCGACGAGCTCGCCTGAGGTTTGAACGCTGAGCGCTGGACGGCCGCACGGGTGAGGGGTCGAAGCGGGCGACCGGCGGCTGCGATCAAGACTTCGGGGTCGTCGCCTCGGCTGTGGAAGAGGGGGCCGGGGCTTCCTCGGGCTGGTCCTCGTCGTCGCGGCGAGGGGTGATGGTGCGGCCGACGGCGATCGTGGCGCTGATGGCGCCGACGAAGAGGACGATCAGGGCGCTGTTGAGGCGGGCGCCGCTGAGCATCTGTTGCACCACCAGTTCCAGGTCGCTGACCTTGCCGGCCAGCTCGAGCACCCGGCTGCCCGCGGTGCGGGTCAGGATCTCGGCGATCACCAGCAGGATGCCGGGGCCGGCGCCGGCGAGGCTGTAGAGGGGCCACGGCACGTCGAGCCCGGCCGTGCGGCGGCGGGCGCGGCGCAACACGCGGTAGGAGAGCAGGCCGGCGGCCAGGCCGCTGATCAGTGACTGGCCGTAGGAGAACCACTGTGTAGCGCTCGCCTGGGACTGGGTGTTGTCCGAGCCGAGCGCGGAGAGCAGCGGGCTTTGGAACAGGTTGAGCACGAAGCCGACCACGAAGACGGCCACCGCGGCCCAGCCGACCGCGTTCACGACCCGGGGGATGCGGAAACCGGCCAGGGCCCCGCCGATGGTCGCCGCGGCCGCCACGGTGCCGCCCACCACTGCGTACAGCCAGCCCTCGGTGTTGATCGTGACGATCGAGAGGGCGCCGAGCACGCCGATGAGCAGGCCGCTGCCGGTGGCGATCGCGAAACGGGTGCTGGCGCCGAGTTCGCGGCGCCGGCCGAGCAGGGCCAGGACGGCGAGCGCGACTGTGGACCCGGTGACGATGGAGGCCGAGATGGCGCCGGGCAACGCGTACGCCGTGGAGGTCACTTCCATCTCGGCGTCGAGGCGGCCCGTGATGGTGGCCCGCGCCGACCACAGCATGGCGCCCATCCAGATCACGGTGACGGCAGCCAGCGCAAAACCCTGCGACGAGGCGGCTGCGGCCGGTTTCGGGGCCGGTGCGACCTCCTGCTCACTCATGAGGCTCAGGGTACGCGGCGGTATCAGGCGGCCGAGGGGGCATCCGACAGCGAAACTGAGCCGATTGTCGTTTTTGTTAGGAACGTAGGCGTTCCGCAGCGCCTTTGTGTCCGGTTTTCGGGGGTTTCCTGCCCGGCATCGCCGTCTGACCGTTTGGCTAGCGCCATTTTAGCTGGTCAGCGGCCAGATTTCCGGGAGAACGCGCCGTCTCGACCCTCGAGGTCGGACTGTCTGTGCGGGACAGTCGCTTGTGGAGACGCAAACTGGACGGATCGGGCGAAATCCTGGACGTCGGCGCGACAAAGTGGCAGCTTAGAAGGCATGCCCGACTCTCAAATCAATCCCACGGCTGCCGCTCTGCTCGGCCTGCTTCACGAGGGGCCGATGACCGGCGGACAGCTCATGGCGGCTGCCGAACGCCGTCTCGGGCCATACTGGTCGATGACGCGGAGCCAGGTCTACCGCGAATTGCCGGTTCTAGCCGAAATGGGCTACGTCCGTCTCGGTAAGCCCGGCCCCCGATCCAGCCAGCCCTACGCCATCACCGCCTCCGGCAAGCGAGCCTTCAGCCGGTGGCTTGCAGAGTCCCCCGGACGGGATGCTCTGCGTAATCCGGTCGCCCTGCGCGTCGCCTTCGGTGATCAGCACAGTGGCAACCAGCTGCAGACCCTCTATACCGGTGCGAGCGAATACCACTCGGAAGCCCTCGCGATGGCCAAGGAGCAGGCGAAGGAGGCGAAGAAGGCGGGCGACCAGTACGGCGCCGCAGCCCTCGAGTTCGCCGTCGCTTACCACAAGGCCGCGCTGAGCTGGCTCAAGATCGCTCCGGCCAACTGATTGCGGGCCGCCCCGGCCTGACTTCTGTCCGGGGCGGCGTAGTCTTGATTGTTGTGACTGCTGCCGACTATCCCGAGCAACTCAAAGCCCTCGACGCCACCCTCCGCAACATCGAGAACGTGCTGGACGTCGACCAGCTGCGCCGGGACAAGGCCGACCTCGAGGAGCAGGCCTCCGCACCCGACCTGTGGGACGACCAGGCCCGGGCACAAGAGGTCAACAGTCGCCTGTCGTACGCGTCCGGCGAGATCAACCGCATGGAGCGTCTGCGCTCCCGGCTCGACGACGCCGGCCTCCTGCTCGAGATGGCTCAGGCCGAGGACGACGAAGCCTCGGTCAACGAGGTCGGTGAGGAACTCGTCGGCCTGAGCAAGGCCATCGAGGAGATGGAAGTACGCACCCTGCTGTCGGGCGAGTACGACGCCCGCGAGGCCGTGGTGGCGATCCGGGCCGGCGCCGGCGGCGTCGACGCGGCCGACTTCGCCGAGATGCTCATGCGGATGTACCTGCGCTGGGCCGAGCGGCACGGCTACCCCACCGAGGTCTACGAGACGTCGTACGCCGAAGAGGCCGGGCTCAAGTCCGCCACCTTCGCGGTCAAGGCTCCGTACGCCTACGGCACCCTCAGCGTCGAGTCGGGCACCCACCGGCTGGTCCGGATCAGCCCGTTCGACAACCAGGGCCGGCGCCAGACGAGCTTCGCCGGTGTCGAGGTGCTGCCGGTGGTCGAGCAGACCGATCACATCGACATCCCGGAGAACGAACTCCGCACCGACGTCTACCGTTCGTCGGGTCCTGGTGGACAGAGCGTTAACACGACCGACTCCGCTGTGCGCCTCACGCACATTCCGACCGGCATCGTCGTCACGTGTCAGAACGAGAAGAGCCAGCTTCAGAACAAGGCCTCCGCGATGCGCGTGCTCCAGGCGCGACTGCTCGAACGCAAGCGCCACGAGGAGGAGGCCAAGATGGCCGGCCTCAAGCACGACACCACTGGATCATGGGGCGACCAGATGCGGTCGTACGTGCTGCACCCCTATCAGATGGTCAAGGATCTGCGCACTGAGCAGGAGACGGGCAACCCGTCGTCGGTTTTCGACGGCGAGCTCGACGAGTTCATCGAGGCCGGCATCCGCTGGCGCAAGCAGACCGAGAAAGCCGGCTGAGTCACCTCGCCGCGAGCTTTCGGTACGGACGGCCACGGCGTCTGAACGTTCGGTCAGGCGCCGCCCGTCCGCCCGCGGGTTTCTCCACCCTCGGTGCAGATTGGCCGACCCGGCGGGGTTGGCGTTTTCGTTACACCGCGTAGACTCCGTTCCCGTGATTCAGCTCGAGAACGTGACGAAGACGTACCCGAAGGCGTCTCGGCCGTCGTTGGACGATGTCAGCGTCGGTATCGAGAAGGGTGAGTTCGTCTTCTTCATCGGCCCCTCCGGTTCCGGCAAGTCGACGATCATCAAGCTTCTGCTGCATGAGGTCGCTCCGACCCAGGGCAAAGTGACGGTGAACGCCAAAGACGTGACCTCCATCCGGTCCTGGAAGATCCCCCACTTCCGCCGCTCCATCGGCTGTGTGTTCCAGGATTTCCGCCTGCTGCCCAACCGCACCGCGTATGAGAACGTGGCCTTCGCCTTGGAGGTCATCGGCAAGACCAAGGCCGTGTCCCGGCGGGTCGTGCCCGAGGTTCTCGAACTGGTCGGCCTCGGCGGCAAGGAGCACCGCTACCCCCACGAGCTCTCCGGTGGTGAGCAGCAGCGTGTCGCGGTGGCCCGGGCGTTCGTCAACCGGCCGCTGATCCTGCTGGCCGACGAGCCGACCGGAAACCTCGACCCGGACACGTCGATCGAGATCATGCGACTGCTCGACCGGATCAACCGGACCGGCACGACGGTCGTGATGGTCACCCACGACTCCAACATCGTCAACCAGATGCGCCGCCGCGTCATCGAGATCGAGAGCGGCCGCATCGTGCGTGACCAGGCGCGTGGCGTCTACGGCTGACCCCGGCTCCGGCACCGTTCCCCGACCTGAACCTGATTTGCGCGGAGTCCCGGAAGGAACCCCCCGATGCGCTTGAAGTACGTCCTCAACGAGGTCTTGGTGGGCCTGTGGCGAAACGTCACGATGACGGTCGCCATGATCATCACCATGTCGGTCTCGCTGACCATGCTGGGCGCGAGTGTGCTGCTGTACCTGCAGGTCGACCAGATGAAGAACTACTACTACGGCCAGGTCGAGGTCTCGATCTTCCTGCGCACGGACGTCACCGACGCCCAGCGCCAGGCGGTCGACACCGCCATCTCGGCCAACCCTCTGGTCCTCGAGCGCACTTACGAGACCCGGGAGCAGGCGCTCGAGCGGTTCAAGCAGCTCTGGAAGGACTCGCCGGAGTTCGTCAAGTCGGTCGGCCCGAACAGCCTGCCCGAGTCGTTCCGGGTGAAGCTGAAGAACCCGGAGACCTACAAGACGTTCACCGATCAGATGACCGGGATGCAGGGCATTCAGGACATCATCGATCAGCGTGCGCTGCTCGACAAGGTCTTCAACATCTTCAACGCCATCCAGGTCGGTGCGCTGGTGGTCGCGGGGGTGATGGCGCTGGCCGCGCTGCTCCTGGTCGGCAACACGATCCAGGTGGCGGCGTACAGCAAGCGCCGTGAGGTCGCGGTCATGAAGCTGGTCGGTGCGTCGAACTGGTTCATCCAGGCGCCGTTCGTGCTCGAGGCGGTGGTGGCCGGCCTGATCGGCGCGATCCTCGGTTTCGTCGCGCTCTTCGTCAGCAAGCTCGTGCTGTTCGACAACAAGCTGCAGGCCCTGACCAACATTTTGACGCCGATCGACAACGGCAACGTGTGGCTCATGCTGCCGCTGCTGGCCGGTGTCGGCGCGCTGGTCAGCGCCGTCACGGCGTGGGTCACCCTGCGCTTCTACCTCAAGGTCTGACGCCCTTCTCGCTGAAGTCACACACGGCCGCATCCCCTGCACGGGGATGCGGCCGTTGGGCGTTTTAGGAGGTAAGACACCCTCAGCGGAGTACGGTGCTTTTCGTGTGGTCCAAACGTCGACATAGTCGTAAATACGCCCTTCTGGTCTTTTGCGCTGGTCTGCTGATCGCACCGCACCCCGTTCAGGCCGAGCCGGGCGGCAACGACGCGACGCGCGCCGGCAAAGCGGTGCAACGCGCCGAGGCCGTCCTCGAACACGCCACCGACCTGGCCCGAGCGGCCGCGCTGCGCCTCGAGGCCGCGACCGTCGCGATGCCCGCCGCGCAGAGGAAGGTGGCGACCTCGCGCGGAGCCGTCGCCGCCGCCCTGGCCGCCGCCAACACCGCCGGTCGGAAGGCTAAAACCGCCCAGGACGCGTACGCCAAGGTCGCCGGCCGTTTCCAGCAGGCCCAGGACCGGGTCTCGGACGCGCGCGACCGGGTCGACGAGATCGCCACGGCCAGCTACATGGGCGGCAACTTCGCCTCGCTCAACATGCTGGTCGAGGCGACCGGCCCGGCCGACATCATGGACCGGCTCAGCCTCGTCGACCAGCTCATGCGCAGCCAGCAGCACGACGTCGACACCCTGGTCGGTGCCCGCCGCGAGGCCCGGACCGAACAGGACCGGGCCGGGCTGGCCAAGCGGGCCGCCGAAGAGACCGCAGCCGCCGCGCGCGACCGGCTGGCCGATGCGCGAGCCGCCCAGTCCGCCGCCCAGCAGGCCCAACAGGCCCTGGCCGAGCTCACCCGCAGCCGGTCGGCGGCGCTCCGCGTGGCGAACGCCCAGCGCTCCGCCGTGCTCGCCCGCTACCAGGCGGCCAAGGCCGAGGAAGCGCGGATCGAGGCGGCGCTGCGGGGTTACTCGATCAAGTCGGGCGACACCAAGTACGGCGGCGGCCGGCTGCTCATGCCGGTCGCGGGGTGGAAATCGAGCGACTTCGGAGAGCGATACGACCCGTATTACCGAGTGTGGCAACTGCACGCCGGGATGGACATCGCGGCCGGCGGCGGCACCCCCATCCACGCGGCCGCCTTCGGGCGGGTGATCAGGGCCGGATGGGCCGGCGGGTACGGCCGCTACACCTGCATCAGCCACGGCCGGATCAACGGGGTCGGCTTCCAGACCTGTTACGGCCACCAGTCGGCGATCCTCGTGCACGTCGGGGAGTACGTGCGCCGCGGCGAGGTGATCGGGCAAGTCGGCACGACGGGCGCCTCGACCGGCAACCATCTGCACTTCGAGACGCGGTTCGACGGCGCACCGCGCGACCCGGTCAACTATCTGCCGCCCTGCCTCTGCTGACAGGCCTTCCCGCGTACGCGAGTAGAGTTGTGGGGTTGGTCTTTTCCACTCGTCAGCAGGGGGTCGTCGGCATGCCACGCGAACAGGGGCGCAAGGTCGTCGCCTCCAACCGCAAGGCCTACCACGACTACAGCATCACCGACACGTACGTGGCGGGCATGGTGCTCACCGGCACCGAGGTGAAATCGCTGCGGGCCGGCCGGGCGTCGCTGGTCGACGCGTTCGGCCACGAGGACGCGGGCGAGATCTTCCTGCACGGGATGCACATCCCCGAGTACACGCAGGGCACCTGGACCAACCACGAGCCCCGGCGCGTCCGCAAGCTGCTGCTGCACCGCGAGGAGATCCTCAAGATGCGCACCAAGCTGCGCGACGACGGTGTCACCCTCGTCCCGCTCCAGGTCTACTTCGAGAACGGGTACGCCAAGGTCGAGATCGGCCTCGCGAAGGGCAAGAAGAGCTACGACAAGCGGCAGGACCTGGCCAACCGGGACGCGCAGAAGGAGATCAACCGCTCCCTCGGCCGGCGTGCCAAAGGCATGGCCTGACAGGTAGTCTTCCCCGCCGGCACTTCTGATCATCGCCGTGCCGGCCAGGGGGAGGGGACGCAAGGGTGGCTGCCAAGCACTCCGTTCGCGTGTTCGGCACGGCCCGGTTCGTCCTGAGCTTCGCCGTCGCGATCCTGGTGCTCCTGGTGATGTGGATCGCCGTCCGCGCGGTCGGCCCGGCCGAGGCGTCCAAGCCACCCACGGTCGTCCTGCCGTCCATCCCGCGCGCCACGCTGGCCGCTCCACCGTCGCTCTCACCGACGCCATCGCCCACTCCGTCGCAAACCCCGGCCGCCGCTCGCACCACCAGCCCCGCGCCCGAGAAAACCCGGAAGCCGACCACCAAACCGCCCCGGACCACCGCGCCGGTGGCGCGAACCGACGTCGAGGCGAGCCTGCGGGTCGGCGCGAGCTGGGACTCGGGCTACGTGGCCGCGGTCCGCGTCGTCAACGACGGCGACAAGCCGATGGAGTGGAAGGTGACAGTCAGCCACTCCGGCCTGGACAACCTGCAATTGCGCGGCGTGTGGAACGCGCGCGGCGACCAGCAGGGCAGCAGCCTCGTCTTCACCGGCGGCACGCTGGCCCCGGGAGCGACCGCGAGCTTCGGCTACCAGACCTCGGCGGCCGGCCGCGGCAACCTCCGCCCGGCGGGCTGTAATGCGGTGGGCGGCTCCTGCAGCGTCAGGTAAGATGGCCCAGTTGTGTTTTTTCCCAGGGGGTGACTGGTTTCGACTTCGAATGTGGAGACAGGGGAAGCGAGCCGAGGAAGCCGACGTCGTCTCGAGAATCGGTCGTCGGAAAACTATAAGCGCCGATACCAATCGCGCTGACTTCGCTCTCGCCGCCTGAGGCGAGTAGTGAGTCTGTCGGACCGGGAGTACCTCCGTCCCGGATTTCCGGCATCAGCTAGGAGGTTGGCCAACAGGTCCCGGTCGCGGGGACCTTGCGGCGAGATTAATCAGCGACTGGGCCCGTCACGCGAACTTGCTCACGTGATTTGCGGGGCCGAGTAGAGGCATAGTGAGCTGCGCTCGGAGAAGCCCTGACGAAGCGACGAAGGACCCGGGTTCGATTCCCGGCACCTCCACGGCTGACGGCCCCCTGTTCGCGGAAAGCGCGAACCGGGGGCCGTTCCGTATTCCTGCTCAGGGGGCCGAGCCCCCTGAAACCCCACGGTGCGGTCGGTTGCGCTGGGTGGGTGGTTGCGCTGGCCGAGCCTCTCCCCGCGCGCGGCATGTTGCACTCGGTAGTTGGTCAGCTGCGGCGAGCGCCCCGGGTGCCCTATCGGAGCAGCTGCAGGAACTCGGCTGTGGTGAGGCCGGCCTGGCGAAGGATCGAGGCGAGCGTCCCGCGCTTGATCGTCGAGTGCTGGGGAACTATGACAACCCGGCCGTTTGGGTGCTGATAGACAGCGTGGCTGCCCTTGGTGCGGACGTGGGCGAATCCCGCCTTGGTGAGAGCGTTTACGACCTTGCGAAGAGGGAGATCGGCGAGCGCAGGGCTCATGCCGCCGAGGCGATCTGGAACGACGTGACGAACGGGGTCGACTCGATTTGAGGGCGAGAGACTTGTTCCAAATACAGCTCGACTGCCTCGCGGAGGTTCTCCAGCGCTTCCTCGAGTGACTCTCCTTGGCTGGCCACGTCGAGTTCCAAGCACCGCGCGACGTACCAGTCATCTTCTTGATGGACTGCTGCGGTCAGCGTTCGGGTCATCAGGTGTCTCCCGCGAGGCTATGGCTGGTGTTCCTATCGTATGCGAGGGTCGGCAGTTCTCAGCTTCTCGAGCACGGAGTGCAGGTGTTCCGGGTCCGTCGGGTTCAAGTAAGCGGACAGCACCTCCACTACAAGATCAAAGTCAAGCCCCGGCTGGCAGGCCGGGGCTTAACTTTTGTTGAGGGTCTCTGTGTGTGTCTCCTCGATCCCGAGAACGACCAGCGGCTCTGGCTGGACGAGCCTGCCAAGCATCGACGCCGGGTCGGGGCCATGTTCCGTGGCAGATCGCTCGAGGAGTTCGCGCTCGCTGCGGAAGCGGATGAGCGCGTTCCGGTGGTTAGCTGGTCGTGTTGGCAGCCGTGAGAGTCGGCGCGTGTCGTACGTCAGACGGCCAGCGTGTCGACGGCGTACTTCGGGATCTCTGCGTCACGGGTGACCAGCGTCAGTTGTTCTACCTGAGCTTGGGCGATGAGCATACGGTCGAACGGATCTCTGTGGATGAGTGGAAGTCGTCCGGCGACGATGCCGTGCTCAACAGTGATATTCAGATGCCGGAAGCCGCTGTCGCGGATGCGCTCAGGTAGATCGGCTGGTTTGTCGAGCTTGCCGATCGACTGCTTGATGGCCACTTCCCAGATCGTCGCGGGACTGACGTAGACGTCCGGTTCGTGGTCGAGCCGTTCCTTGATCTCGGCGGCGAGTGTGGAATCGTCCGTAAGCCACCAAAGCACGACATGAGTGTCGAGAAGCAGGCTCATGTTAGGCCGAAATCCCGTGCGATGGACTCGTTCACCTCGGGGGAGTCCCAGTCCTCGGCCATCGTGAGTTGGCCGCTCAGGGAGCCCCGACCGACTCTGTCGACCCTGCGGTTCAACGGGATCACCTTTGCGACTGGGGTGCCGGCTCGGCTGATGATGATCTCTTCACCGTGCTCAACTCGGTCGATGATCCGCGAGAGGTTTGTCTTAGCGTCGTGGATGTTGAACTGCGCAGCTGCGTCGGACATGACGGCCCTCCTTAGCTAGGAGGTTAGCCCGATGGCGAGGTGCCGGGCGAGCTTCAGCCGTTACGGATCTTCAGAACGAACATTTGTCTGTCTGACTGTGACGTTCCGACTTTGTGTCGGTCGCGAGGAGGTTCCGATGATGCCGACCATCAGGGTTGACGATGATGTGTACGACTGGCTTCAACGGCGAGCTAAGCCGTTCGTCGACACACCGAACAGCGTGCTGCGGCGTGAGTTGAAGATCGGTGCGGTAGCGGCGCCCGCCCCACTTGGCCGTACGGGAGAACTGAGCGCCCTGGTCCAGGCCGGTCTTCTTCATGCGGGTGAGGAGCTGATCTGGAAACGTCGAGGGGTTACCCATCACGCAGTAGTCACATCCGAGGGAACACTCGAACTTGAGGACGCTCGGATTTTCGAGTCGCCCTCAGGCGCTGCTCGCGCGCTGGCCGGCTATGAGTCAACGGTTGGCGCAACTGGGCCCGTCTTCGTGACGGGGTTCGTCTTGCATCGCTTCGTGATCAGATGTAGTTGCTGGGACGGTAGCCGTCGACCCTGCTCGCTGAGGTTCAAGTAAGCAGACAGCACCTCCACGAGAGACCGGGGGCCGTGTGTCCGCTGAGAAGCGCGGACCGCGGCCCCTCGTCATGTCTGCTCAGGGGGCCGAGCCCCCTGAAACCCACGGTGCGGTCGGTTGCGCTGGGTGGGTGTCCGGTCTGCGGGAGCGCCGGTTAGGCCTGCGGTCCGCGGCCGACGCCTCCGGTTAGGCGAGGGGCCAGCCTGTCTGGCGGCTGTGGCCGGCCTTGTCGGAGCAGTAGTCGATGTCGGCTACGTGGGGCCAGAAGCCGGCTCGGATGCGGGTTACGGCGCCGGCTGCGTTCGTGTCGAAGGCGTAGTGGAAGGACGACTTCGTCGGTTCCTCGCCGGGGGAGTCGAGGTCGGTCACCCAGACGAGCTGGCCGCCGGAGCGGGACGGGACGTCGCGGGCGTAGACGGCGTCCTTGCCGTAGGCCTCGATGATGTCGTCGGTGGTGCTGCCGAGGCGGATGCCCTCTCGGGTCACGGCGTCGTCGCGTTCGACGACGAAACCGACTACGGCCAGGTCGGAGTTGGTGATGGCGGCGACGCCGAGGCTTTCGTTCGCGGCCAGCCCGCATTCGTCGGTCTGACCGGCGTTGACGAAGTCGTGGTTGTCGAACGCCTCCTCCATGTCGGACGTGCTGACGTCGTACACGCGCCGGTTCAGTTCCAGGCCCGGCAGGCCGTTCTGGGCGATCACCAGGCCGGTCGGCGCCGGCGGGTCCGGCCGGTCGCTGATCTTTGCGGGCTTGCTGCGCGGGGGTGACGGCGGTTCGTCTCCGCCGCCCACTCCGCAAGCGCCGAGCACGACGGCTATGACGATGGCGGCGATGACGCCCCAGGGCTTGTTGTCGGTCATTGCATCCTCATTGCCGGGCCAGGATTGTCGGCACAGTCTCGGCTCCGGCGACGGGCCGGAAAATGCGTAGTTCTACGTATCGCCCGGCCCCCGTACGCTGGCTAAATGCCCGTACGGTCCGGCGCGTTGCTCGCCCTTGACATCGCTGCCGTCGCCGCCGAATGCCGCACGGTCGGCGCCGTGCAGTCGCAGTTGCTTCCCACTCTGGCGGCGGCCACCCACGCCGAGATCGCGGTCTACCATCAGATCGCGATGGGTCGCGAGATGGAGGAGTACGGCACCCCGTGGCCGGACGACGATGCGTTCGCGACCTTGCTCGCGCCGTACCCCCTGGTCATGCACGAGTCGCCGCTGATCCGGCACTTCGTCCGGCACCCCGGGCCGGGCGTCATCGGCGTCACCGACCTCGTGTCCCGGCGCGAGTGGTGGGAAAATGCGGTCTACCGCGAGGCGCTGCGGCATCTCGGCTTCGACGACCAGCTGGTGCTGATGTTCTCGCTCAACGACGGGAACGGGCACGCCGTCTCGCTCGGCCGCTCCGGTTCGGGGTTCGGCCGTCGCGACGCCGACCTGCTGCGGCTGGTCGAACCGCATGTCCGCGCGGCCGTCCGCCGTTCGTTGGAAGCGCCCGACGCCTACCGGGTGGTGCAGACGCGCCGCCAGTCGGTGCGGTGGGCCGTACGCTCCGGTCCGGCCATCGCCGCCGCGACCGCCCTGTCGCTGACCGCTCGGGAGCTCGAAGTTCTCGCCCTGGTCGCCGCCGGACTGGCCAACCAGCAGATCGGCCGCCGCCTCGGGCTGGCCCCGCGCACCGTCGACAAGCATCTGGAGAACGCGTTCGGCAAGCTCGGCGCGCACAGCCGGGTCGAGGCCGTGGTCAACCTGCGCGAGCACATGGCGCACGTCATCTGACGGCTGTCGCGCCGAAGAAACTTCACCCCTGCAGGTAACCCGATGGCCGGGTGCGGTGTGTTTCCAGGTGTGCAAGCACCGACGGGAAGCGGGAACCATGGCGGGCGACGACAGCGCCGACTTCGACACGTTCTACATCGCGGCGGTTCGGCGCGTCGTGCTCTACCTCTACGCCAGCTGCGGTGATCGGGCCGAGGCTCAGGATATCGCCCAGGAGGCGTTCGCGCGCGCCTGGCAGCACTGGCCCCGGGTTTCCCGCTACGACGACCCCGAGGCCTGGGTACGCCGGGTCGGCTGGCGCCTGATGGTCAACCGATGGCGCAGCCTGCGACGCCGGCTCGCGGCCCGGGCCCGGATGGGTCCACCCGACGAGGTGACCGGCAGCCCGTCGCCGGACAGGGTGGCCATCGTCGGCGCGCTGCAGCAGCTGCCGAAGCCGCAGCGGCAGGTCATCGCCTTGCACTACCTGCTGGACCTGCCGGTCCACGACATCGCCGTGAGCCTCGGCGTCCCCGAGGGGACGGTCAAGGCGCGGCTCTCGAGGGCCCGAACCGCCCTGGCCCGGCTCCTCGACGACCACGATCAGGAGATCAGCGATGCCCCCTTCCGTGCATGAGCGACTGCGCGAGCTCGAAACCGAGGTGCGAGACCTCCAGGTCCGGCCGGCGGCGGCCGTCCGGGCCCGCGGCCACAGCCGGGTCCGTCGACAGCGGGCCGCGTTGATAGCGGTGGCGGCGGTCGTCGCGGTCGGCGTCCCGTTTGCCTGGCCGCATCACAGCACCGCGCCCATCACCAGCGCCGAGCGCCCGGACGTGACCTGCGTGCTTTCCCTTCCGGACAGCCCGGCCGCGGTCAAGCTCAGGCTGTTCCAGGGCGGAGAATCGGCCGGCCGGCTGGACGCGACGGTCTCCCAGCTGCAGGCCCGCGGCTTCGTCGTCCAGAAGGGTGACGGCAATTCCGGCGATGCCACCGCCCTGCGCTACGGTCCGGCCACGATCGGCGCGGCGGCCTTCGTGCAAGCCGAGCTGCGCGGCGAGATCGCCATGCGGTTCGACCCCGCCCGCCGCGACGACACGATCGACCTGATCCTCGGACCGTCCTTCACCCGTCTCGCCACCCCCACCGAGATCAACCAGAGCCTGGTCACCCTGGGCGAGCCGACCGCCCCACCGGAGTGCCGCTGAGCCTGTCCGCACTGCGTAAGAAGGGCGGCGCCGTGGCGAATTTCGCCTCGGGCGCCGCCCTCATTGATGTGCCCCTTCACTCCCACTCGTTCTCGGCCACCAAGGGTGCCGTGAGCAGCCGCACGTGGGCCCTGGAACGGGCGCAGCACTGATCCGCGCCAACGTCGTCAACCCGGTCGTGATGACGCCGACCCACGCTCTCACCGAACCGCTCAACAGTGGATCGGTCGGTACGCCTCAGGCGCCGGCCGCGGCGGTGGATCGAGGGCAAAGGTCGGCCGAACGCCTGTGCTTTGTGACCGTGCCGCCATTCGGGGCGGATGGTCGGCTTAGCCCTCACCGGTGTATTCCGCACGACCCGCCGCGCCCGGCTGAATCGCCGCCGCATCGTCCGTCACCGGGACGCCGAGGCGTCGTTGATCAACTTTGAAATAGATCGTTCGTGAACGATGCCCACCCGTGCCTCGGGCGGTGGGGCATGGGAAGAAATCTCATGAACGGCCAAACCTCAACGCCGTCCGGCTGAGAGAGCGTAAGACTGCCGAGAGCCGGAAGAGCTGTCGTGAATATGACTGGCAAAGGCGCCGGAATCGCAGTGGCCATGGTGGACGGGTATCTCTCGCTGTGTCAAGACTCGATCTGTAATGGCTTTTTACGGGGGATTGAAGATGAGGGTTCTGGTAACCGGCGGAGCCGGCTTCATTGGTGCGAATCTGTGCAACGAGCTTCTCACGAGGCCCGAAGTCGAAAGCGTTACGGTTCTCGACGACTTCAGCACCGGACATATTTCCAACATCGATCTGCTTCGTGTCGAGGTGGTCAAGGACAGCATCCTCAGCCACGACACGGTGGCCGAATTGGTCAGTCGAAGCGACGCCGTTGTTCATCTCGCCGCACAGCCCTCCGTTCCTCTTTCGATCATGGATCCCGTTTCTAGTCATGAAGTGAACATGAACGGCACGGTCGGCATTCTGGAAGCCTGCCGAAAATTCCACAAGGCATTCATTTTCGCCTCGTCCTCGGCCGTGTACGGTCAGACCCGAAAGCTGCCGGTCAGTGAGGACGACGCCGCCGCGCCGGCGAGCCCGTATGCTGCTAACAAGCTGGCGGCCGAGTCTTATGCGCTGGCGTACGCGTCGACCTACCACTTCCCCGTGGTGGCGTTCAGATTCTTCAACGTCTACGGCCCCCTTCAGTCGCCGGATCACCCCTACGCGGCAGTCATTCCCTCCTTCATCGACGCGGCGCTTCATGGCCGGCCACTTGTCATCTACGGTGACGGGGCCCAGTCCAGGGACTTCACCTATGTCGGATCCCTGGTTGCGGTACTGGCTGACGCGGCGCTGAAAGGATTGACCAGTCCGTCACCTGTCAACCTGGCTTTCGGTACGCGGACGACGATCATCGACCTGGCCAAGAAGATCGAACTGCTCACCGGGCGGTCAATCGATTTCGAATTCGCTCGGACCCGGCCCGGCGATGTTCGAGATTCGCAGGCGGACAACAACCGGTTGCGGATGCTCATGCCGGAAGCGTGCGATTCTACCCTGGATCTCGGACTTCGGGCGACCATCGACTGGCTTAGTTACGGCAAGACGGAGCTCTCGAATAATGCGAGGTCGGCTCTCGTCCAGCCCGCCTGATCAGCCACCTATCGGCCTTTCCGGATCGCTATCAAATGCATTTCCCGGAAGCTTCCAGGTGACGTCGCCACCCGGTTGGCGTGGTTGGCGGTTCGGCTGATCCCGGCCGGGTGAATGTCGTGGCCCGAGGCTATTGCCGGCGTCGTCGGCATGCACAATCCAGTGAAAGTGTCGACGCCCGGCCCGTACGTCACAGATGGAGCCGAGCCCCAGAAACCGAACCAGGAGTAAGCCGCTTTGCGTGGACGATTCCGTAGCGCACTGGACGTGGGAGGCATCGAAATTGCGCCGCTCGTCCTGGTGGCCACGATCGGGCTTGCCGCCATGACCCAATCGCTGACCTGGTATGAAACCCCGGCTGTCCTGGCGGCCATGTGTGCATCCATTTTCATCATTCGTTCCGGTCGTCCGTTTGCCTATTTTCTACCCTTGGCGAAGCGACTGGTGCCGGCCAGCGCACCACTGATGATCCTGGTGATGACACTGGTCTCGGGCCTCTTCGCGCAGCGAGTGCACATCCCGTCCCGCGGGCTCGCCGTGGTCTGTCTGATCGGCAGCCTGGGCATAGTTCTGCTGTCTTTCCGGCGGCAGTCGACAGGCAAGGTGGTCCGCATTGCGCTTCTGGGCAACTCGGAGCTGGCCACGGTGCTGGCCCAAGAGCTGGCAGTTCATCCCGCGGCCGGTCATATCGTCGGATACGTCGGCCAGCAGTCAGCCGATCCGCTCCACAGTGACGATTACTACTTGGGACCGCGAAGTGAGCTGCCGGACATTGTCGACAGGCACGGGATCGACCTCCTTCTGGTCTCTTCGGAGGAGGCCCGCCGCACCGTCTTCGAATTTCTGGCCGCCAACTGTCTCGACCCGAAGGTTCGGGTGCTGGAACTGGCCTCGTTCTGCGAGGACACGTTCGGGCTGACCCCGCTGGCGGCCATCGAGCCGTGTTGGCTCGAATCGGTCTTGCACCCGGGTTATCGACAGGGGACCCCTCGGAGCAAACGGATCTTCGACGTGGTCGTCGGTCTCCTGGCGGGCCTCGTCGCGATTCCCGTACTCATCCCTCTCGTCCTCCTGGTGAAACTCGACGGTGGTTCAGCCCTCTACCGTCAGATCCGGATCGGCGAGCGTGGCCGGCCTTTCGAGATCCTGAAACTGCGTTCGATGCGTTCCGCCGACGAGCGCCCGCAGTGGTCGTCCCGGGCTGATCCCCGGGTCACCTGGATCGGGCGGTTCATGCGCCGGACCCACCTCGACGAACTGCCGCAGATCGTCAACGTGCTTCGTGGTGACATGAGCATCGTCGGCCCGCGACCGGAACAAACGGCCCTCGCCGAACTTTTACGGTCGACGATTCCCTACTATGACGTACGGCATCTGGTGCGGCCGGGCCTGACCGGTTGGGCCCAGGTGCGTGGCGGTTACGCGGGATCCGAGGGTGGATCCGCCTTGAAGGTCTGCTACGACCTTTACTACATCAAGAATCGCTCGCTCTCCGTTGATTTCGTCATTCTGTTGGAGACCGTCCGAACCCTGGTCTTCGATCGTCAGTGGCAAAATGCCGGCGACTATCGGGCCTTGGCCTTCCGAGGCAGCCTCGGCGCGCTCTCGAGCGAGACGACGACTCCCTTTCCCCCCGAACCCAGTCGAGTAGGCGCGCCCTAGTGATCAATCACCAAGTCAAAGACAAACCGAGCACGTTGGCTCAAGGCCGGTCGGTCTCGAACGCTGACCAGGCGCCAGTGTCGGTACCAGCGCTGCAAGGAATCGTCCGCCACTGGAAGTTCATTGCCGTGGTCGTCACGGCATGTGTCGCGGCCACGGCCGGCTTTGTCTATATCGTGCCGCCGCGGTGGGAGGCTTCCGCTCACATCCTGGTCGCGCCGTCCGCGGCGGATGCTGACCTCCCGGGACTGGGCCTCATCAGCGGGTCCACCGATCCCGCACGGTCCCTGCAGACGGCCGTCGCGCTGCTCGACACGCCGGCCGCCGACGCTGCGACTGCCGTCAGGTTGGGCGCGCCCTGGAGCCCGGCATCCGTCGATCGAAGCGTCGTTCTCGAGCCGTTGGGGGAAAGCTATGTCGTCGACGTGAAGGCGCAGGCGGATTCGCCTTCGGCCGCCGCCCGTCTGGCCACGACGTACGTGGAAAGCGCCCTCGCAACAAGGAATTCGATGATCAAGCAGCGGGCCGCGGCCCAGCTTGCCTTGCGCACCAGTTTGCCGGCCGGCATGAGGAGCGAACTGAACTCGACCACGGGAGCGCGGCTCCAACTGATCGCCCGAGGCGGCGATCCCTCACTGTCGATGGCTCAGCCCGCGGTTCCACCGACTTCCCCGGTCGGGTTGCCGACGCAGTACAAGATCGCGCTGTCGGTAGTCCTCGGACTTTGCCTCGCGATCGCCGGAGTGTGGGCCCGAGCTCGCGGTAGCAGGCCCGGGGACGGAATGCGGGTGCCGGCCCAGGCCCCGGACGACAATGGTTGGAACAGGTGACGTCGGCTCTCCGCACGCGTCCCGCGCAACTACACGGCTTGCCCTTGGCTGCCGTCGTGACCTGCGCAGCGGTGGCCCTCGGAGCGTTGGTCGGCTTCGATGAGCGGATTGCCTTCGGTGCACTGGGCGTAGTGGCCCTGGTGGCCTGCTGCTTCCTGAAGCCGACCGCGGGCCTGCTGTGCTGGATGCCGGCCGTGTTCGCCCCCGCCAGCGCAGTCGGTGGCGCGCTGTGGAGAGCGGGCTTCGTGCTGTCTGTCGCGGCGTGGGCTTTCGATGCGATCCGGCGCCGGTCGATCACGGACGAACGGCTCCGGGAATTCCGTTGGCTGGTCGCCCTCATGATCGCGATGTTTTTGTGGTTCGGGGCGACGATGCTGTGGGCGTCGGACACGACGACCGCCGTTCAAGAGTACCGGTGGTGGCCGATCCCGCTGGCGTACTTCGTGCTGTTCCTGACCCGTATTACCTCCACCCGGCGCCTCCTGTTCCTGGTCGGCGCATTTGTCGCGTCGGCAACGCTGGCCGCCGTGACCGGCCTGATCGTCCTGCGCTCGACCGCCTCCGCCGCGGCGAACCCGCTGACCACTGTGGATAACCGCGTCTCGGGCGCCGCCGGGGACCCGAACTATTTGGGCGCGGGTCTCGTCGCCGCCTCGATCCTGGCGTTCGGTCTGATCTGTGCAGTCCGCCGGGCTTGGCACCGGGCCGTCATTGTCGCGGCGATTCTGGCCATGGCGGTGGCCGCGGCCGGCACGGCGTCACGAATGGTGCCGATCTCGGCCGGCGTCGCGTTCGTCGCGGCGTTGGTGATCTTCCGGCACGTGATCGGACGGGTGCTGGCCGCGTCGGTGTGCGTGCTCCTGCCGGCCGGATTGTGGTTTTTCAGCTTCCCGCCGGCCTGGCAACGGATGAAGGCGTCCGGCGACGGTGGCAACGGTCGGGAAGATCTGTGGCGGGCCGCCGTCCACTTGGCGCAGGAGAATCCGATCGTGGGTCTGGGGCTGGTCAACTTTCAGGTTCAAAAACCAGCGATCGCGCTGAAGATCGGCGAGGTGAAGAATGCTTCCGTCGTTGCCGAACAACCGCTGGTGGTCCACAACACCTACCTGCAGCTCTGGGTGGATACCGGAGTGATCGGCCTCGCGCTGTTCCTCGCGATTGTCTCCTTCTGCATCTGGTCTCTTCTGCGCGCCGCTCGCGAGTTCGGCGCGGCCGGTCGTCCCGACCTCGCCGCGCTGAGCCGGGCCGCGGCGGTCGCCGTCTTCTCGATGCTCGGGTCGGCCGCATTTCTCACCATTCCGCGCGACCTCCGGCTGTGGCTTCTGCTGGCCCTCGGGCCGATCCTGCTGTCGCTGGCCCGGGCCGAGACACAACGGCGCCGCGCACACCGAGCGGAAATGACGCCACTCGCCGAATCGTGCCCCGCTTCATGAAAGGCGCACAGACCCTGTCGGCGGACCGCCGGCCACCGATGTTGCGCGCGGCGATGCAGACTTACGGGTCGTATATCGCCGCGTCGGCGGGTGGCTTGGTCAACGTGGTGCTGACCGCGCGCATGCTCGGCGTCAGCGGTCGCGGTGAGCTTGCCTTCCTCATGAGCGCCACGGGCCTGATCGCGTTCCTGGCCAGCCTCGGCGCCAATGAGGCCATGATCAACATCAGCGGAGCGCGCCCGGGCGAGCGACCGGCACTCGCCGGTGCCGGTGTGGTGCTCGCGGTGGTGCTGGGCACGCTCGGCGCGATCGCAGCCTGGATCGTTTTCCGGGTCATCCCGCACGCGGGAATTCCGTTGGACAATATCGACATCGTCCTCGCGATCAGCGTGATACCGATCTGGATCCTGCAGCTCAATTTCCTCTATCTGGCCCGGGGTTCGTACGACCTGGCGATGGCCAGCATCGCCTGGGTCAGCGCGCCGCTGGCGACCCTGGCCTGCAACGTGTTCTTCGTGCTGGCGGACCGCATGACGATGCGTGTCGCCGTCCTGGACTGGGGCATCGGTCTCGCCGTCTCCGCCGGAGTGGTCGTCATCCAGGTCGGCCGTACATCCGGGTTCGCCTTTCCGACGGTGCAACTGCTCCGGGAGATCCTGAGGTTCGGACTCCGTAGTCACCTCGGCGGCGTCCTGATGGCCGGCACCTACCGGGTCGACAACTGGCTGCTCGGCGTGCTCGGGAGCGCCCGCGATGTCGGCACCTACAGCGTCGCCGTGGCTTGGTTCGACGCTATGCTCCACCTGTCCCGGGCGGTGAGTCTGACCTTCCGGCCCGACCTGCTGCGGGCCTCGACCGAGGATGCCGGTCGGCAGGCGGCTCGCATCTTTCGTATCTGTGCTGTCCTCGTTCTGATCCTCATGGGCGGAACCGTGCTGGCCGCGCCGATGCTCTGTGTGACGGTCTTCGGTCCGGAGTTCCAGGATTCCGTGCTCGACCTTCGGATTCTGGCCGCCGGCGCCTTGGGCGTGATGGCGTTGAACATCTTCGGCACCACTCTGGTCGCCCAGCGGCAGCCGACTCTCGAGTCGACCGCGAACGGTATCGGATTCGCGGTCGCGATCATCCTCTACGTGGTGCTGATTCCGCCGTTCGGCGCGGTCGGGGCGTCGCTCGCCTCGGCGTTCTCCTATCTGCTGTGCGGAGCCGTCGCCATCGCACTCGTCCACCGAACCCTTGGCCTGCCGTACCAATCGCTGTTGCCGCGGTGGTCCGACACCGCAGATCTGCTACGGGCGTTGCCCAGACGGAAAGGATGACATGCTGCAGAGCGATGGCAATCCGGCGGTATCGGTGCTGGTGCCCGTCTTCAATGAGGCGTCACACATCGAGGCCTCGCTGGCGAAGATGTGCGACCAGAAGGTGCCCGGCGGGCTCGAGATCCTGGTGATCGACGGGGGATCCACCGACGGGAGCCGCGAAATCATCGAGAACGTCTCGGCCCGGGATCGGCGCATCAGGGTCCTGGCGAACCCGGCCCGGCAGATTCCCATCGCGCTCAACATCGGTCTACGCGCCGCCCGAGGTAGCTATATCGCGCGAATGGATGCGCATTCCCTGTATCCGCCGGAATATCTGGCGGCCGGGTTGAGTCGGCTCCAAGCCGGGGACGTCGAGTGGGTGAGCGGACCCTCGCTCGCGGTCGGTGACGGCCGATGGTCGAGGCGCGTGGGCATGGCACTCAACACCCCGATGGGCATCGGCGGCGCCACCTACCGGAAGGCCGGCCCGGAACGGGAGGTCGACACCGGGTTCACCGGCATCCTGCACCGGACAACCCTGGAGAACGTCCAGGGGTGGGACGAAGACTGGCCGATCAACGAGGACGGCGAACTGGCCGCGCGCGTACGGGCGGCCGGCGGCCGCATCGTGTGTCTTCCCGAGATGGCGGCCACCTACATCCCCCGGAACAGCCTGCCCTCGCTGGCTCGTCAGTATTGGCGTTACGGGCAGTACCGGGCGAAGACCAGTCGTCGCCATCCGACGAGCATGCGGCGGTCACACGTCCTGCCACCGGCGTTCGCGCTCGTCACCGTCCTGGCGTTCCTGCCCGAACCCTACGGCTGGCTGCCGCAGGCCGGCGTCGCGATCTGGATCGTGGTCGCGGCGATGATCGCCGGCCGCGAGATCGGTCGCGGGCGGCGCCCGTACGACTGTGCGCTGCTGCCCGTGGTTTTCGCCGTCATGCACCTGACCTGGGGCGCGGGCTTCCTCGTCGGTTGTGGCCGGTTCGGGCCGCCCCTCGGCGCCTTCGCACACCTGGCCCGTACGGCTACCCGTCGCAGCTCCTCGAGGTTGGTCGGGGAGCCGCTCTCATCGTGACTGTGCTGCCCGTACCACCACCGACGGCGGTGGCGGTACGGGCGATCCGATTCAGCCGTAAGACATGGTTCAGACCTCAGCCGTTGCTCGGGTGCCGGTGGCCAGGAAGGCGGCCGCCGCCCCCGAAGTCGCTTCCAAGGTCCGCATTTCCGCCAGTTCTCGCCCTCGTTTGACCAGGGCGTACATGCGGTCGGGATCGGCCACCAGTCCCTCGACCGAATCGGCCAGCGCCGTTGCGTCGCCGGACGGCACCAGAACGCCGGCCCGGCCGTTGTCGAGAACCATGCCGATCGCGCCGACGTCGGTCGACACGATGGGAAGGGCGTTCGCTTGAGCCTCGATGAGAGCCTGGGGCAGGCCCTCGGTGATCGAGGCGATGACGAACAGATCAGCGCGATGGAAGTACTCCATCAGGTCCGGGCCGATCGGCACGAATCCCGGTAGCGAAACGACATCCTCGAGACCGAGCTCAGCCACCCTCTGGTGGATGGCCGGCCGCGACTCGCCCTCGCCGACCCAGGTAAGCCGGAACCGGCCCGGGTGACGCGAGTGCAACATGGCGAGCACGTCGAGCATGAGCATCGGATTCTTCTCCGGTGCCAGCCGGCTTACGGCCAGAAGATTGATCGGACCAGTCAGCTGACGCCGAGGGACGGCCGGCCGCAGATCAGCTTGTCGCATAAGCGAGACGCTCATCTGATGCACACCAGCCCGTGGTCCTCCGTACTCCTTCTCGAGGCTTTCGCCGACGACCGTCGCCGGCAGCTTCCGCGCCAGGAGCCGCCAGCACGCGTCCATCAGCCGCAGGGCAACGGTCAGCCCGGTGTAGCGGGCTCCCGGCCGCATGCGGTTGACGAAGTAGGGCATGGTCTCCTGCCGGACGCCGAGCGTCACCCTCCGGCGCCGGACAGCGGCCAGGGCCACGAGCAGGATTCCGAAGGGATGCGGCCCGAAAACCCACAGGTGATCGACATTGTCGAGATGTCGCCACATGGCGCGGGCGGTCGCCAGGGCATTGGTCGTCAGAGCGCCCGGCGAAACCGCTGGATAGTAGGGCAGACCGGCGACGGCCGGGTTGACCGGCAGCGGGAAATCAGCGCCGCCGTCGCTCGACTGCCGGGCAAATAACGTCAGGCTGGGGAAACCGGATCCGACCTCGCAGACGAAGGTCAGAAACCCCAAGGCGGGCCCGTTGGTCTGGACAGTGCCGTGGTTGACGTCGACCACCGCGTCAACGTAAACACCGAGGCGCGTGCGGCCAGTCGCCATCGGACGAACAGTAAGCGTCACCATCGTTCAACGAAGCCTCCGCAGGCCAGGTGACGGGACGGCATCCACCGCTACCGAGCAGCACCCGGAGGGGCACCGGAGGCGCACCGTCCGACCCTGAATCTCTTTCACAGGCCCAGCCGAATCGCGGTTGGAAAGGTGGGGGAGAACGAATTGCGTCGTCGGAGGTTGCACAAATATCGCCCGATGCTGGTGGGCCTGCTCGCGGTGGCAAGCGCGGCCACGATCGTCCCTCGTAGCGCCGAGGCGGCCGGCGCCGCGGAGGCGCCCGCCGGGTCGCAATTCCAGGCGGCCGCCGCGGATCCGCGTATCGGTGGGCGCCTCTACTCTTCGACCAGCCCGTTCAACCAGCTCATTCCGGTAAATCCCCAGCTCGATCCGCGCTCCGCGGCCTCGGTGCAGCTGCTGGTTCGCAGCCAGAAGGAGAAGGGTTTCAGCATGGCGCTCAGCGAGTGGACCGTGCCGGCCTACTTCGCTCAGCAGGACACGACGCGACACGACATTCAGATCGAAGGATTCGACGAGGTGCGCCGGGTCATGCGTGGTGTCCCGATTCCGGACAACGCGAAGCCCGATCCGGAAGAGGACGCCCACCTCACGGTGATCGACCCGGTCACCCGCTGCGAGTACGACTTCTGGGGCGCATCGAAGACCTCAGCCGGCTGGACCGCCAAATGGGGCAACGTCACCTCGACCGCGGACAGCGCGATCTACCCGTACGGCCTGTCGTCACGAGCCACCGGGTTCGCGCCCCTGGCCGGCATGATCTGGCCCACCGAGTTGCGCAACGGCCGCATCGACCACGCCTTGGTCTTCGCCTACCCCTACACCCGTTCCGGCGGACCCGTGGCCCCGGCCACCTCCAGCGACGGCCGCACGACCCTGGCCGCGGCCCTGCCGGAAGGGGCCCGGGTCCAGCTCGACCCCGCCCTCAACCTCGACACGCTGAAACTGACCGCCACCGAACGCACCATCGCCAAGGCCCTGCAACGGTACGGAATGTATCTCGGCGACACCGGCGGCGCGCTCTCGCTCTACGCCGTCAACCCGCAGAGCTTCGCCACCAACCCGTACGCAGGCCTGCTGCCCAGTGACCCCACCGTCCTGCTCAACAAGATCCCGGTCAACCGGTTCCGGGTGCTGAAAACCGGCACGCAGCAGGCAAAGGTCAAGTACGCCATCGTGCCGTCGTCCTGTGCCCGGATCGACGTTATCGGCTGACGTCGGGCAAGCGGCCGGGAGCCACCGTCGTACCTGTGGTCGTGAGGACCGGACAGGACGCGACGGTGGCTTCCGCTTGGGGCAAGAAGCGTTCCTCACCGGCGCGTTCGGACACCACTGCAACGGATGACCACTGTCCAGGCGAGCCTGCGGGCAGCTGGAATTGCCTTGAACAGCGTCTTGTCAAAGACTTCACCGGCCCGGAGAACCGGCGTGAACACGCGGGTCGAATGGAGCGGGACGGCGGCCAGCGTACTCAGGCTGAAATATTCGCACTCAACTGACGAGAAGTATCGCCGGGCCAGCGCGAGATCCCGCATCAGCAGAGGATGCTCGTCCGGTGTGCGGTACTGCGGTGTGCGGTCGCGATATGCGTTGATCAACGGGTTGTGTCCGAGCGGCTCCGCGAAGACGGCGACGCCGTCCTTCTTGAGAACGCGAGCCAGCTCATTGAACGACCGCCGGAGGTCGAGGTGATGCAAGATGCCCGAGCCGGCGACGGCGTCGAACGTCGCATCGGAGAAGGTCAGGTTTTCCGCATCCATGACGGCGAACGTGGCCGACGTGAGACCTAGTCGCTCGGCCGCGTTCCGCGT